>NZ_LNXV01000001.1 GCF_001467025.1 Legionella brunensis
CGCGTCTCAGCTTCATATTTATTTTGAAGACCGTATGAACCTGACACTTAGATAATCAATGAGGTGACACAGTTAGATGAACACTCTCCTAATCTCAATGCATTTTCTGCCCTTCTAGCTGCCCATCAATTTTCTTTCTTTGCTTTGTGCTGCTTTGTTAAGTAGACGCAAAAAAATAGGAATGACAATCCCTTCATAACAAATCGACAACATAAACACGTTGATTTTTGCTTTCCCCCAATACCAATTTGTCCTATTAATAGCTAGATACACTTTCTGATTTGGTTTAAAAAATAACGAATAAATCCAATGAGCTATCCAGATAAAATCAAATTCAAACTTTGAGAAAAAACGGTATACCCTTTTGTAGCATGATTCAATACTCGCTTTTTTTCCATCCATCGCAACTGCTATTTCGCTTAAATTAATACTCCTCACCGTAAATAGCGCTAACAACATCTTGACAAAACAATCCATTCGTGACTTGTGCCAATTTAATTGTTGACTTAAAATTCCTCTTAACTCGCTGATATATTTCATATTTACATCCTTTTTTAGACGAAATGATTATATGAAATACCTTTAAAATCAGAGAGTTATTTTTTTCCTTTCCGTCCAACACTCATTTTTTGTCCGGCACAAAGCTTTCTTTGCTAAACAGACTAACCCTTAATAAAACTTTAAGGTTCATGTGGCATTATGGAAAATTTAGTAAACATGACAAAAATTCAATCAGAAGAGAACAATTATGCCATCCTTAAAGTCTCCTCCTAAAGCCACTCTTGTAATAAACGCTGGAGAAAAAATTAGTCGTGATAAACTCGATCCAAACTCCCATACCGAAATAACTTTAAATGATCCATCTGGGAAAAAAAGCTCTTATTCGATTATGGGAACTTTAGGTCGTGGTGCCTTTGGAAAAGTCTCTAAAGCAATAAACTCTGAAACCGGCACTGTAAAAGCTATCAAAAAAGTTAAACTCGCATTTAAAAGCAGTGAACAACTCATTGAAGACATAGAAGCTCTAGAAAAAGAAGCACAAGTGGGAGCTTGTGCAGATTTTACCAAAGCTCTATTGTTCTTCCCCAAAGCAGCTGAGGAGAAAAATTACATAGCAGCTTATATGGTTAGTGAGTTTTGTCCAGGTATAGATTTACAGAAATTTATTCAAGAGGGCAAATACGCTCCTGAAGAATTTCTTATCATTATGCGCGGCATGTTTGGTGAGATGAATCGTCTACATAAATTAGGTATTATCCATGCCGACTTCAAACCAGCCAATTTTATAGTGAATGAAGACTTAACCGTTAAAATTGTTGATTATGGATTTGCAACCTTTCAAGACGATGAGAACAAAGAAGCTCGCGGAACACCACGTTATTCACCTGGCGAGTTATTTACCGGCGCCGATGTCACCCAAAAAGGTGATATTTACTCCACAGGAATCACAGCGGCAGAAGGCTTAAGACAAGTGCATGAAGAACCCATTACGGTAAACAGTAAAGAAATAACAAGACTGGTTCCTAATAGCAACATGGAGAAAGATTTAGCCAAAGCCTGCCCAAAATTGTCTTCCAAGCAAGTAAAGATATTGGCAGACCTTTTACAAAGAATGACAAAGCAAAGCCCCGATAAAAGACTAAGTCCAGAAGATTTTGATGGAATATTAGCAACTTATGACCGAGAGATTCTAAAAATCCCTCCCGTCTCTCAAATTGTTAGAAATGTATCTACCTTACTTGATGATGTAATTTTTATGCTGGAGCGTAGAATTCTAAAAGCGTCTCCAATAGAAAAACAAGCAATAAAGGATACATTAGGAGAACTAGTTTTTACGCCTGAGCAACTAAAACATCCTAAAACTCTTTATGCACTGCGTGAGAAAATAGCAAGTGCGACTGCAGAAAACTGCGACGACTTCACGTTTGCGCGACAAATTATGGGAGAGTTTCGCCATATTACCAAGCAAAGACTAAGTGGGAATAAATTTACAACTGAGTGCACTTCAAAATTCGACTCACTGAAGAAATTGGTTAACCAAATTTTGCCGGTTGAACCTTGGAATAAGCTCAGTGTTGCAAGATCAGTTGCTGCAGCCAGAGAGGAAGTAGAAAAACAATATCAACATAATTTTCGTAATGTTCACTCTTTAAAATAGATTGATGAATGCTACCGGGTACAAGCAAAAACTTGTAGCCCGGGTTACGTCATTACCCAGACTACAATAATAAGTACGTTGTTAACGTCTATCTATCTGAGGCACTTAAATTGACAGGGGGGGCAGTAATGATTTCCTGGTTCAATTGTTCATAGGCCCGTTTAGCAGGAATATATTGAGGGAATTGATTCATAATTTTGTCTAAAATCATGCGTGACAAAGTTTCATCCCCACGATTCCATTCATTTAATGCATCAAAGTACATCAGATTAGCCGATTGTCCTACCACAATTGGTGCTTGATTAAGAATTACAGGCTCGATAAAACTTACTCGTTCTTGCTGTTGGGCATCGAGCCATTGCAAGGTTTTACGTGCTTGCTGACTACCATTAGCACTCGCTTGTTGTAATAATCGCTTGCCTTCATCAGGTTTACGTGCGCCATCTAAGTACAATAAAGCTAATTGATATTGCGCGTATGCGTTATTATTTGCCGCTAACTCAATGTATAATTCAGCAGCCTTTTGACTATCCCTCACCACACCTAATCCATACTGGTACATGCGTGCAAGAGCAAGTTTTGCATTCTCATTTCCTTTTTCAGCAGATTTTTGGTAATAATCAACCGCATTCGAAAAATCAAGTTTTGTTCCTACTCCTGTCTCAGAAAGCAGACCTAATTGATACAATGCATTGCTATCCCCTAAAGCAGCAGCTTTTTTGTACCAGTGTATTGCTTGTTGCTCATCGCGTTTACCCATAAGACCATTGAAATACAACCCAGCAAGTTGTGTCATCGCTTGTTTATGGCCTAACTCTGCCGCTTTAGAGTAAAAAGCCTTTGCCTTAGCATAATCAACCGGAACTCCCTTCCCATTTTCATAGACTAAAGCCAAGTTGAATTGACCTACTTTGTCACCTTTTTGTGAAGCCATGTCATAATTCTGCATTGCTTTTTGATAATTATCATCTACCGTATCATAGATAAAGCCCAGAGCTACCGCAGCACGAGGATAATTGCTTTGCGAAGCTGCATACCATTTTTTTGCCTCAACATAATCAGGTTCTTTACCTATCTTACCTAATTGATATAAACGGCCAAGCAAGTACTGAGAAACTGGTTGCCCTTGTTCAGCAGAAGCAGCATACCACTTGGCGGCAAGTTCCATATTCTCAGGCCCACCTAATCCCTTGTCATAAAGGAATCCCAATTTTAGTTGCCCTTCTTTATCCCCTTTCTCGGCAAAATACTGGTAGATATCTCTGGCTTGCTGTATTTTTTGCGGGTCATTTGCTTGTGCCAGATAGTAATCCGCAAGCAGTAAACCTGCCGTGCTGTTACCTAGTAAACGTGCCTTATCGAGCTCAGGGAGAAAATCTTCACCTGAATTATGTTGTAATACTGCAAGATTAAGATTTCCGTAAGAAAAACCAGCATCTGCCGCTTGTTGTAATAACGTTTTGCCTTTTTGTAAGTCCTTAGCCACACCATTACCTTGGGTGTAATACGTTCCCAAAATAAAATTATTGACTGGATTTAATCCAGCTTGCTGATACCAATAGATTGATTCAACATCATTGGCTGGAACTGCAATGCCTCTTTCAAACATGATTCCCAATAGAAGTGCTGCATAATTGTTGCCTCTTTTAGCTTCTTCTTTAGCCACGTTAAATGCATGCAGTTGCTTTTTGCTGTCTGGATCCATGGCATAATAAAACGCCAACGGTAAATTTGCTTCCGCAACGCCCTCTTTCACGGCACCTTCATAAAGACGTTTAATTAGCTTTGTACGATTGTTTTTAGCGAGGACACTTAGCCCTCCTTTCTGCTGCTTCACTAAATATTCTGCCAGCCGGTATTCAGCAGGGCCGTAATGGTTAGAGGAAGCAAGATAATACATTGCCGTAGCCTGTTGGGGGTTAGGTTGTACCACTACATTTCCCGCAGGATCTTTAAGTCCTTTTTCGTAAATGTGAGCAAGAACATATTGTGCATCAACATTTCCTTTAAACGCAGCATCTGTTAACCAATTAATGCCTTGCATATAGTCCACTGGATCGGTGAGACCTCCTAAATACAAAATCCCGAGGTTATATTCAGCGCGAACATCTTGTTGCATGGCAGCAAGCTGATAATAAGTAATTGCCTGAGGAATATTTTTAGCAACAGCAATACCGTAATGATACAGTTGCCCCAACTCAAATTGAGCAGCAGACTCACCTAAAATAGCTTGCCCATACATTTTGCTTAAAACAGATTGATAGTTGGCTTGATGCTCCCATCCTTGTACCATCTGTTCAAAATAGTCAAAAGGTTGTGGCTCTCCTGAGACAGGGTAAGGTATTCCCTCATTAACCATCGATACACGAGGAGAATGCGCCAACGCTAGCGATTCATTTTTCATCAATGCTTCAATCTGAGGATCTAAAGGATAACGAGGAAATGCAAACGCTTCAGATTGCTCTTCATTTAAAGCAGGAGCAATGACATCAAAATAATCGCTAATAGCAATATCTTTGGGTGATATCATTGTAAAATTCGGCTTATAAAGCTCCTCACGAGTTACAACTTCCATTTGTGGTGCAGAATTGTAATTATTTTCTTTTAAAGCTAAAGGGTTTCTCCAGGCATTATAGATTCCACCTAAACGGTAACCATCAATATCAAAATTGTTTACTTTACCGTTACTTAACCATTCCGACACCTCAATTGCGGGATTTAATTTTGCTTGACGAGCTGCCGTTTCTTTAGCCTTTTCTTGCCACTGCTCAGACAACTTCATATCTTGCGTAACACCATTGCCCTCTTTATACATAAAAGCGAGTGCTTCCTGAGCCTCTGCAGAACCATTTTGAGCGGCTTGTAACATCCACATAAAACCCGTTTTAGGATTGTAAAGCTTGCTCTTGTTATCCAAATACAAACTAGCTAACGCCACCTCAGCTTGAACATTGTTTGCAGTAGCTGCCTTGGTATACCAAGTTTTAGCTTTCTCTAAATCATTTTGCTGGGCAGCCACGGCTCCCAATTTCACCATTGCAGGCAGGTACCCTTGTTCTGCTGATTTATTAAGCAATTCATTCGCTTTATTGTCGTCGCGACTAACAACTCCTCCGACTAAATATAATTCAGCTAATCTTAATTGTGCTTTAGGATCGCCTTGCTCAACTGCTTTACTTAACCAAATGAGACCTAGTTTTTTATTCCTTGAATCGCGGCTTTCAAGGAAATGATCTCCCAAGGCCGTTTGAGCAATTGCATTGCCTCGTTTAGCAGCATCAATGTAATAACGTCTGCCAATATCGGAATTTTCCTTGGTACCGAAACCAAATAAATAAGCAGCTGCACAATATAGTTGGGAATTAAGATCACCGGCAGCAGCGGCTTTTTTAAACCAATACAATGCCTTTTCAGGATCTTTTGCCTGTATCAGGTTATAACGTGCAAGCAGGAGTTGAGCATCGAGTACTCCCTTTTCACCCGCTTGCTCGAAATAACGCAATGCAAGTGTATTATTTTTTAATTCGCCATAGCCATACAAGCGCATCCTACCCAAGTAATAATTGGCGACGGGATCTGTGTTTAATTGATTAACCAGAGTCCTGGCAGCTAATGGGTAATTACCTTGACGGTAAGCATCCAAGCCATTTACCGCATAAACTGTTTGACTGCCAGTCGCTGCAACCAGACAAAACCATGGTACGAATGATTTCATGGTAATTCCCCTCTTTATTTTATTACCGCTATAAACGGTTTATTGCGCTGGAATAATCCCATAATGGATTACTTGATATATTGCGCCACCTCTTGTATTACTGTTTACTATCCAGTAATTGCCACGATTGTTTAATCCATAACGCACATTAGTATATTCGCAGACTCGAATACTCTCAGCACAATCTACAATTTTTCCGTACTCTTCTTTTCCATCTGGAACCGTACAAATATACTTAACTTTTTTTTCACTAGTCGATAACACTGCCCACTGACGCGCATTGATTGAATGATTCAAATACATGCTTCGCGAGCTTTCTTCGTCACGCATTTGATACAGATTAACCTTTTGATTCAAAGTGTTAAATAGGAAATACATCGATTGTCTTTCTCCTGATTGTCCAGGATACAGATGGAGTGTTTTCAGGTCATATTGATAACCCGTGTCATAGCAACCGAGAGGATTTCTAGTGTCCTCAACTTCTTTTGCTTCTTTTGCTGCGAAAACATTATTAACACCCGCACACAAGAAAGATAAGAGGGCAATACTATTTAAAGTAGTTTTAGTGTTTATTTTCATTTCTTTTTCTCACTTACTGTGTTGGCCATAATAGGACGAACGATTACTTTAGTACCCATAAAATGATTTTTCTCATTTGACAACTCAACGAAGCTATGATTCATCCATTCTGCATCACGGGTAAACATGCGCACACAACCATGGCTGGCACGATATCCAGGGATATCTTGTGCACCATGCAATGCAAATCCTTTATGAAAGTACATGCAGTAGGGCATTTTTGCCCCCCCCCTGCCAATGGGGAACACGTTAGAACGACACTTCTCATTTTCCTTACTAAAAAAATGGAATATTCCTGTTATAGTTCTGCAGGTATGACTACTGTTATCTGAACATTTATCACTACCAGAAGAGATAGGACCCCATTTTACTAAACGTCCATCGGCATCATAAGCTGCCCAGGCAAGCTTATCTTGGTCAACGATAACTTGTTTTTCACCATCTGCATCTATTTTTAGAGGAAAAGGAGAAAAATCAAAGATTGTCTTTTGCGCCAAGTTACGAGGAACAACAATTTCTTTACCAGCCCAAAGATTGTTGTAGGTACGGTTAATGCGCTGAACAATATCCCGTTGTTGCTCATCAGGAAAAAGCTTTTCCCAAGTTTGCCCACTAGCAACTTTAATACACTCATATTGCGGATATGCACAAAGTCCAGTACCAAAGTAACTCGTTGCATTTACTAAGAATGCAGGTATCATCAGTGCAATCACTTCTAATAATTTCTTCATCGTGATCCCCTACTCTTTTAATTACTTTTTGTGATGCAAGAAACGTGCTTAAATTACAAATATTTCCTTCTAAATGCTATTTCGGTCAATTCATTAATAAGTTTAGGGTTAGTTTGCAAAACTCCATTCAAGCAAAAAGATACAATAACCTCTTCTCAAACTCGCTGCAGATACGAAGACACGTAACGTTTAGCCGGAATGTGCATAGAGTACAGGAGGAATATAAAAGATTTTTAATCGGAGATTACTTTGGTTAAAGTACGCCAAAAGAAATGCTATTAGTTTGCGGCAGGATCAATATAAACGCCTATAATTTTAGTTTGCTTATCATTCCAAATAGATTGAAAAAACGGGAATTATTGAATCTCTTATCGCCTATTCCCTCTATTATCTCATTTACTGTAACTGTTTTTATGTACTTTAGAGATTCGCTCTTGTCTGAGAAAGCAGCAATCGCTCGTTATTTCCAGGATTTAAAGAGACCTGCTATTACTCTTTATCAAAAATGGTATAAGCCTTAATACGCTTGAGATCCATCCTACAGTAAAAAGAGTAATAGGAGCTTTCTTGCAACGATATATAAAAATTAGGGATGGAAATGTTGATATATTCGATTAGCAAGCTCTTCATTGATCCCACTGACTTTCGCAATTTCATCAACAGGCGCTCGAGATAGCTCACGTAAACCACCAAAACGACGCAATAAAGCTTGTCGTCGCTTAGGACCTACTCCTTCTATCGTTTCCAAAGAAGACTCAAAACTGGCATTTTGACGTTTCTTCCGATGAGTTGTGATAGCAAAGCGATGAGCTTCATCACGAATATGTTGTAAAAGGTGCAAAGCTGGCGAATCAGCCGGTAAGCTAATTTCTTTTTCTTCAGTCATTAAGATTAAACGTTCCCAGCCTACTTTCCTATCAGGCCCTTTGGCAACTCCCAGCAAAAATACATCTGCAATACCTAATGATTCAAAAACGTGTTTTGCTACAGCAACTTGCCCCTTACCACCATCGATAATTAGCACATCAGGCAAACGTTGTTCTTGTAATAAACGCTTGAAGCGACGGGTAATTGCTTGTTCCATTGCCCCATAATCATCTCCTGGAGTAATCCCTTGAATATTAAAACGCCGATACTCACTCTTACGTGGACCTCCAACGTCAAAAACAACGCAAGAAGCCACAGTTTCCTCTCCTTGAGTATGGCTTATATCAAAGCACTCCATGCGAGTAATTTTTCCTTTTCTCTGTAATAACTCTTCCAAAGCACCATATCTTTTTGACATTGTTACTGAAGAAGCAACGTAATCAGCCACTGCCAGACGTAAATTGTTATTTGCAAAGTCTAGCCAACGAGCCTTTACACCCCTTGGTTTGATTTGAATTTGGCAGGTTTTGCCTCGCAACTCACTCAACATTTCTTCCAAAATCCCCCGTTCGTGAAGAAATTGATTGGTTACTATCAAGGCAGGTATACGCTCAGGGGTATCAATATAGTAAAAAGCAATGAACGCTTCAAAAACTTGTTCCCATAAATCAGTTTCCGCTTTATCCTCCATCAATACATGCTGCGGCACGGAAGGGAAAAAACTTTGGCTCGCTAAAACATGTCCATCTCTTACAGTTACACATTGAATACAAGCAAAACCAGGTCGTGCTTCAATGGCTATAACATCAGCATCACCTCGTAATTGCACAACACCTTGTTGCTCTTGAATTAATCGCAAACTTTTAATTTGATCACGCAAAATTGCCGCTTCTTCAAAAGCTAAACGCTCAACTGCCTGCTCCATACGCTGCTCTAACTCATCTAAAATAAGCTGAGATTTGCCCTGCAAAAATCGAGTAGCATCATTGATTGATTGTTTATAGTCTTCAGCAGCAATATACCCTACACAAGGTGCACTGCAACGCTTAATTTGATACTGCAAACACGGGCGAGAACGTGCATTGAAATAACTATCACGACAATTTCTAATTTTAAACGTTTTCTGAATTGTATTTAATGTGTCACGTACAGCAGCAACACTGGGAAAAGGTCCATAAAACTCCCCCTTTTGTGGTTTTTTTTTACTCCGATAAAGTTCCATACGAGGGAAAACATGACTGCTCACATGAATATAAGGATAAGATTTATCATCCCTTAGCAGCACATTATATTTTGGACGCAAAGCTTTAATGAGATTACTCTCTAATAGTAAAGCTTCAGTTTCACTGCGGGTAACACTCACCTCAATGGCAACTATTTGATTCACTAAAGAGCGGGTCTTAGCGCCTGAACTTTGTTTATTAAAGTAACTGCTAACTCGCTTTTTTAAATTGGCTGCTTTTCCAACATATAAAACATTACCTTCTTTATCTATCATGCGATAGACACCAGGTTCATTAGTCAGATTAGCAATAATTGTGTTTAAATCATTGGTGGTCATATTATTATTCACGAACAGCATTCAACATGAACCAAGAAGGCAGAAAGATCATTTAACTCGCAGATCATTTTCCTACCATCATGATGTTTACTTAGGGGAGTTATCCTTCATTCGTCGTGCAATGCATTGTTAGGTTGTTCAATAACTCGATGTTTCATTGCCAAGAAAGTTAGTTCCACATCATTCTTAATGCCTAACTTTTCAAACATTCGATAGCGATAACCATTAATTGTTTTGGAGCTCAAAAATAGTCGATCAGCTATGTCTTGCACTGTCATGCCACTGGTGATCATTAACATAACCTGCATTTCACGTTCAGAGAGCAAATCAAAAGGTGATTCTTGCGTAGCTTCGAGGCTATTAATCGCCATCTTTTGTGCGATTTCAGCACTTAAATATTTTTCACCTCTGGCAACTTTGCGAATTGCCGCAGCCATCTCTTCAGCACCAGATTCTTTCGTTAAATACCCCATGGCACCTAGCTGCAACACGCGCGTAGGCATAGGTTCAGTACACATTGCTGTTACTGCAATTACTTTAACCTGAGGATTAGATTTTTTCAGTCGCCGGGTCACTTCCCAACCGTCAATTCCCGGCATTTTCATGGCGAGTAATACCACATCAGGCTTATGAGATTTTACTAATGTCAAAGCTTGCTCGCCGCTTTCAGCATCAGCTACTACCTCTACATCAGGTAAATCCTCAAGTAATCGTCGAATCCCCATTCTTACTAGGGCATGGTCATCAACAATTAGAACTTTTATCAAACGATGCTCCTTGACCTATAGCCAATGAACACAAAACATGCATCGATATTAGCAAGACTAATCAGGCATTACAATTGGTGCTGATTTAATCATTCATTAACTATGATTCCTTGTTAATTTTGCTAAAACGTCCCCAGAACATTGTTTCACCCCTGGAGTTTTAACTGACAAGAGAACAACAATGTCTATCATGATTATAGTTGATGGAAAAATTTAAAGTGCCTTGAGAATCAATCTTCATTGAAGTTTACCCCGAATCTACCGTGAATTAGGACAATTGGATGCCGCAAACAAGTTGCGGCAGATAGTTTATTCCAGACGCTAACAAGCCAGGATATGAATATTAGGATTATTCTTATCTACGGGAAAAAGCGGCGGATACTCTCCTAATACTCTAGCTCGCTCAATTAGCTTCACAATGTCAGACTCAACAAAGTCATAGAGCATTTGGTAATCATCTATTACAAAATAAACGGGTTGCAACATATCAATACGATAAGGCATGCGAAAAGCAACAACCGGGTCGAAAAGTACTCGCATGGCTGAATCACTTTCTACACTATAGGGCGTTTCACTAATAGACGACAAAATACCCCCTCCATAAGCACGTAGACCTTGAGAAGTTTTAATTAATCCAAATTCAACAGTAAACCAGAAAAGGCGTTGCAATAAGGGCCATTTTTCCTCAGGTAAACTAAGGACTTTACGTGCATAATTACAAACAAAATCAGCATAAATTGGGTCAGTGAGCATTGGGCAGTGGCCAAATATTTCATGAAAAATATCAGGCTCTTGCACATAGTCAATTTCTTCTTCGCAGCGGATAAAAGTTGCAGCAGGAAAGCGTCTTTCAGCCAGCAATTGAAAAAATTCGCGCGCAGAGATCAGTGCTGCAACGGCTGCAACTTCCCAACCTGTTAACGCCCTTAAGCGACGACTGACATCAGGTAACTGCGGGATATGTGCTGATGACAAGCCTAAACTTTTTAATCCGTTTATAAATTCATCACAAGCCCTGTTAGGAATAATCTTCATTTGACGCTCATAAAGTAATTGCCAAATGCGATGTTCCTCACTGCTATAATTTACCATACCATTGGTATCAGGTTGATGAGAAACATAACGACTGACAAATTCCATAAGAACTCCTAGATGCTAGTATGTAAATCCGGATCATTTAAATTATAGCGCTTTGGAGAACACATAACCGAACTCCAGTAAGCCAGGGTTTTCAATTCCTAGATATATTTTATCAATCTTTCGCAGAGCGTCGCTGAATTTGAGATATGGGGATGAATGATTCTGTTCCCCCATCAACAAGATGCTGTTCCCCCTTCCACGCATGACCGTATACAACTTCATAAGTCAGAGGGTATTTGCCTCCTTTTGTACGCAAAACCTGATAAGCTTCTTCAAAAATCTGCCAAGAATGCTTTCCGGTTAAACCTTCGTTACGCTTCTGATTGATATTGCGCACGCCTTGTGCTTTTAAATTAGTTAATAGTTTCTTTAAATTATCATAATGTACAGTTAGCAATTCCATGTCAACAACCGGATCGAGAAATCGTTCTTTTAAAAGGCAATCGCCAACATCATGCATATCTGAGAACTCGTTCGTATGAGCATAATTATCAGCAGCCAACCAGGCTTGCTTCAATTCTTTAAACGTGTCAGGACCTAAAGTGGAAAACATTAAGCAACCTTGATTATTCATAACGCGATTCAACTCACGAATAACTTGCGATAAAGGTTGCGTCCAATGAATGGTTTGATTTGCAAAAATAAGATCAAAGGTACCTGTTGCAAATGGAAGTGAGGTCATATCACCATTGATTAAGGACCATTTATTGCGCCACCACCCTTGCTTTTTCTTTGCTTCAATAAGCATATTTTTCGCTATATCTAACCCTATTATTTCAGCATCAGGGTATTTCTTCTTTAATTGCAGGGTAAAGAGTCCCGGACCACAACCTAAATCAAGGATATAGCGAGGATTAATTTTTAAATAATCCAGTCTTTCAAATAAACGTTGTCCAATCTCATTTTGTATTTTGGCAGCTTGTTCGTATTCCGTAGCGTGCTTATTAAATGTATTGCAGATTTCTAATTTCAGATTCATCATGGAAAAGGAAAATAATTAAAGGAATCCAACTCGTGCGTCAGAAAATGGCCAGTATAACACAAATGTTGCGTTTGCCTGCGGTCTGTGTGGTTTGTTATCAATACCATCGTGAGGCTTATGCTGTTTGTCGCGTCTGTTACTCTCTTCTTAAACAATTAGGACCAGCTTGTAATTATTGTGCCCTCCCTTTATCTGATAATAACTTCCCAGTCTGTGGACGCTGTAGCAAAATCAAGCCAGCCTTTGATAGAACATTAACCCTGTATCGTTTCGAGGAGCCTTTACGTAGTTTATTGCATGAGTATAAATATAATGGTGCACTCTTTCTCCGTGGTTTTTTAGTTAAACTAATGCTTGAAGCTTTACCACCTACCGGATTTAAAACTCAATGTTTAATACCAGTTCCCCTACATCCAACGCGATTACGAGAAAGAGGATTCAATCAAGCTGCTGAATTTGCCAAAATACTCTCCAAGTATTTACAGGTTCCTTGTGAGCTTACGCTGTGTAAAAAAATTTTGCATACATCACCACAAGCCAACTTAAGTGGCAAAGAACGTCAAAGAAATTTACATCATGCGTTTGAAGTAAAAAGCACCTACTATAAGCATATTACTTTAGTTGATGATTTATTAACCACAGGGAGTACTGTTAACGAACTAGCCAAGCTTTTTAAAAAACAAGGCGTGGATCGTGTTGATGTTTGGTGCTGTGCCCGTGCAATTAGTGATTAAGCCTAATTGCTTAGAGTCCAATTTGAGTTAGGTTTTTCATCCTTAGTATTAGAATGCACGATTGTTTCGCTCATAGTCTTTAGAGGAGTGAAGAATTGATCTCTCTGACTAATTAAACCCATTTCAGGAGGAGCGTTTGCCAAGCGCTTAGACAAGGCACTTTTGATAACCGACTCATAATTTGTTGGCAGCAAAGTTACTGTATGCAAATCTTCACGTGGCGTTGTACGATGACGAAATACAGGATATTCACATTCTGCTTTGCCCCAAAGAGTCATTAAATCATTTTTCCAATTGAACAAAGCACTTCCTGTTGCTGATGGTGCAAAGGGATTAAGTTCTATCACCACGATTACATAAGTGTTTTTCCCTATCATTAGTTTATTTTCGTCAGTTATTTCGCCATGATATTGACTTGCTGGAACTAAGGCTAAATCCACAATATATTCACGAATACAATCTGATGAGTTATCTTCATCTTGTTCACTAGAGAAATTTAAAAATTTTGCTACATCGGGATCCACTGACTTAAGAACATAATTTTCTAATTTAGCCACTAGAGCGTTTTTACACGACTCTTCTGAAAAATTAAAGCCATCTGCAGGAGTTTTGTCATAATATAAGAAGTGAAAATAAGGTGATATCGCAGTAACAATGCTTTCCTTACGATTTCGTCGGGATACAAACACTCTAAATTCGTGGTCAGGACGAATGTCTTGCCATTCTCGTAAAATAATTTTAGTTGTACACTCTGAAGGCTCAGCTGTACTAACCAATGCAATCAAATCGCCAAAAACCCGGGGACTTTGTCTTATTGACTCAATTATTTTTCTGCCTTCTTTAATTTTCATTGCTTTAAGCATCGAAGCAACAAACGACACTAATTGCTGGTGTTTATTATCGTTTTCACTCCAATAAAACAGGTCTTTACTCATTATGCTCGATGCTTCTTCAAATAGATACTTGGAGTCTTTGGGGCTTCTAGTAGATAAGCGCATAAAAGCTTCTTTATTGTTAAACTCTTCAAGGATTGTGTCTAAAGTCTTTTCTAATTTAGAGCTATCATAATCTGATGAAGCTTTTTCCATTAAATACAAAATGTCATCAAATTTGAGGGTAAGGAAATGAGACTTAAACGTATGTTTCTGTAAATGAGGATACCAATTTTCCACTGAAAATTTATCGACTGCCTCCCATCGCGTCCTCTGGCTAGCAGAGGCTTGAATAGCAGGAAAATACAAAGGATGAGAAGGCTCTAACCATGGATAACTTTCAAAATCGATCGCTTCACTATAAATATTATTCTCTTCAACAAGATAAAAGCCATCATCGTTACTCATATCTCCTGAGGAATTGATTGTCTCAGCTCCGCTCTCTTTTTTATCTTTAAGTTCCTGTAAATCAGAGCTTATTTCATTAGTAGATTGCACTTTTTTCCTCACTGCTTAAAAACAGTTTGTGATGTCCACCAAGCAATTCTAATTGTTCTACTCATAGATGACAACAAATCAATCAAAAAGATTACAAATATACAATATAAATAAATAAAATACCAATTTATAAAATGAAACTCAATATGATCTATAATTTTACATAAAGATAATAAACCGTGTGATTTCGATGAAAATATATGCCTATGTGGATGGGCAACTTAAATTTAATTTAGATATTCCTGTCCCCTTTGAAAAATTAAATAATAGCGGCAAAGATTATTACGGCATTAAGGGCTCACAAGAACTGCTTATTGTCTATAAACAGGTTGAAGAGCAGCTAAATAAACTATTCACTCCTAATGAAAGCGTGCCCCCTTTAGAGCAACTCAATTTGGATGAAATCAATCTTAACGATTATTTGATTAAAAAATATCCACAACTACAACAATTAGAATTACGAGCTAATGATGATAGCTATTATTCCTCAACCAAAGACTTATTTGGTAAACAATATGGCTATCCTTTAGTATGGTTAAATTGTAATAAATACAATCATTATGTGACTTCCGATAGTAAAAATCATCAATGGGAGCGATGCATTTATGGATCAAAGCTAAATTCCTTGGATAAAATAGGCTCATTGATCTCATATTTTAAAGAAAATAAAGAAGATTCTTTCTATCAAAATAGCGTCTGGATTAACAATCTAAAAAACTCATTTACAGATAATCTGTTAATCCAAAACAGAAAAGGCTCTAACGTATCTGCTCAAATCGCACAAATGGAAGATTTTCAAAGTGAGAAAAATTTTGCTTTATATGAAAATAAGGATAAAAATCAGATTACTTATATTACCTCCAATTTTCAGACCGCACTAAAAGATTGTCTAGGGCAGCTTGATGGCTCTAAAACGGTGAAAATCTTATTCCCTATAGACGTATCCAATGAAAAATATGCGCATGTAATCATGGGATCTATTACTCTAACTAAACCTGAGGATATAACTCAATGTAATATTACCATTTACGATGCCTTAACTAGTGATCCTTTCGCCGCCCAAGAAAAAAAAGAACTTGCTATCATTCAAGAGCAAGTAGCAGAAATTTTTCAACAGCAAGCCCCAAATATCCAGTTCACTACCACTACTGGTATTCATAACATGAAATATCAACTGCCCTTACAAACCCATTGCGGGCGATTTGTTATGACGTGGATGGCTGCAGAAGTTGCAGGACTTGATATCAAGAAGCTCAGTAATTATTACGAACCATTTAATTATATCTTCGGACAAACCGCTAAAAATGAAATGAGTTTTGATTCTAGTTATTCAAGAAATGCTCCCGATGTCGCTTTGATTAACTTTAAAAAAGAATTAGAAGTTTTTTTAAGTGAACGCACGCTTGAATTCAGTAAGCAGTGGACAAGTAAAGGAAAAGAGGATTTAGATATTACCAGGACTCTTTTAGATCTTATTTCTAACATAGAACAACATGGGAACATTTTAGTCTCTCAGGAACTAATAAAAAAACTAGCAACTCTTTCTCCTTATGTGGATAACAATTTAAAGCTTAAAAATATTATTGATTCTGGGATGGCCAATCTAGGATTGGGTTCTCTTAATTCTTTTCTAAGTCAAGCACAAAGTCCTGATTTTAAATTTTCTGCTAGAACCAATATCGCTTTGCAATATCAAGAGTTGGATAAGCGTATAGAAGAAAGGCAAAAAGATCTTCTTATGTCTTTTGATGATGAGGAAGAAGAATTTCGCGATAAAAATGAACTTGAAGATGAGTTCGACTTTATCGATATAACCGAAGACCAATTAGCTAGTGATATCCGTCCTAGCAAAAAACTTGAAGAACAAGTGAGATTGACGACACAATCTCTAGATAATCAGGAAGACAAAAAGGAAAGTAAAGAAAATTTAGGAAAGACAAATCAAACTCCAATACCAGTGAAATAAGATTAGCTTTCTTTATAAAAGAAAAAATAATAGCATTCTGCTCTAAATTATGCCATATTTATGCTCAGTTAATTATACATTTTTTATAAGAACCCATTATGTCTAATTTACCTAAATTAAGAGATTTAACTCAACTAAATGCAGTTGATTTCCTCTTTATAAGGAATTTAAGGACCCATAATGCATTTAATGAAGAGGAATTTTTTAAACAGGTTAAGGTTGACGATTTAAGTTTTATAATCAGAATTTCGAAAGAAAGTAATTATTTTAATACCTTATGCAAGCAAAGCAAATATAAAAAACTATGGGATGTAATCTACTCTCAAATAGGACTTTATTTAACCGCCAAGGAAACAACGCCAATTTCTTTTTTTGTACATGACGATCCCAATTTAGATAGCTTTTCTTTAGCGAAAGGTGCTTACCTATTTTATCTCTATGACTTATTAAGGCAAGAACCAGGGGCTGACTATACCCCTACAAAGATTAAACTTTTAAAAGAGGCTGTTAATCTAAAATCAATTCATGCTACTCAACATTACAATCAATTTTTATTTTATAAAATAGAACATAATGATTTAGAGCCCGATGAAGATAAAAGAACTTTATTCAAAGAAGCAATTGCAAATTGTAAGCAAGAACTTGAGCTATACGGTAGCTATGCATATATGATGTTGGTAGAAACTTATTTTCACTATGCAAAGTGGGCGGCTTCTGAAGGAAATAGTGATTTGGTCATTAAAGCAATTGAAGCCGCACAACAAAACTGCTCTTTGGCTAAAAAGCATCTAGAAAAGAGTACTCAATCAATTCACAATGCTAGCTTAGGTAGAGGATTAGCTTTTAGCAATTCATTTAATGTGGAGTCACCTGACGAAGCAAAGGTACTATTACAACAATGGCTAGAAAAAAATTACACTTCACAATCAGCTCCCCGCGTATAAAGATCCGTTAAAACACGGTCAATTTACCTAAGCAGCCTTATTGTAACTTATTAAGCGGCTTATCCTCGTATCCATTACTCTCTGAACTCGCTAATATGTTCAATCCTATTGTAAAAGAAATTAATGCAGATAGCGCTGAATATCATTCAGGATAAGTTGTACTAATAATAAAACGAAAATGATTACTGCGAGTTGATGGAGTAGAATTTCCATAGGAATTGAAACTGGTTTACCACGAATTTTTTCCAATAAAGCATAAATAATTGAACCACCATCAAGTCCCGGAAAAGGAAATAAATTCACAAGTCCCACCGCAAGACTAAAGCTGGCAATAAAATATAAGAACACCGGAAGGCCTTGTAAGAAAGAAGTCACTGAAACCCCAAATAAGCCAATTGGCCCAAGCAATACAGCAAAAGGTAACGTACCGGTTATTAATAACTTAAGCATGAGCAAAAAAAAGGACAATAACTGCACAGACTTTATAAATGCATGACAAAAAGCCTCGCCTAGCCCCTGCCCTTTCACTTGTTCTTTATGACTTAAAAGCTGTGGTTCAATACCCAATCCCTGCAATAAAGTCCCTTTTTTATAGCGCCACTGACTCAAATCTAAACTAATTTTTCGTACAGTCCCATCACTCTCTTTGATTTGTGCAGGCACTTCTTTTTTCCCAAGAGAGATTATTAAACGCATACCCGTTTCTTGCCAGGAGTTAACATCTTGCTCTCCAACGCTCAAAAACCGATCGCCTGCCTTAAGACCCGCTTTAGTAGCCATACTCTCGGGTGTTACCGCTTGTACCAGCGGCGGATTTTGCTGATAGCCGATTACAAACATTAGAGTAAAAGCTAACCATGCTGTAATTAAGTTGGCGATTGCTCCAGCAGCTAAAATGATACAACGTACCCATACTGGCTTTTTATCAAAACAAACAGCAAGCTCTTCTGGAGAAACTTTCTGAATTCGCGAGTTGAGCAGTTGCACATAGCCCCCTAAAGGCAAAATAGACCACACTAACTCTTGACCAGACTTTGTTTTCCAGGAAAGTAATGCTTTACCAAATCCAATAGAAATTTTTTGAATTTTTACGGAAAAAATTTTCGCAGCAAGAGCATGCCCTGCTTCATGAATGCCAACAACTAAAATGAGGGTTAGCAAAATTGCAAGCAAGGCCAATAGCATGAATAACTCCTGCTCAACGTGTGTTATCAACTACCAAATGTAAAATAGGATGACCTCGTCTTCCACCTAGTTCATAACCTTTTCTGTAAACTTCAAAGGTGCGATAGGCGCGAGATGTCTCGCTATCTATTAACTCTACATCATCACCATTCTCATCTACCAAAGTTACAGTAAGATGCATTTCCCGAAATTGACCAATATTATAGCGCTCTTTAAACAGTCGTAAGACGGTTAATAGACTCTCAGCTGCTTCTTCACTATTATGTTGGCCTTGAAAAATGATATCCATTCGCAACTCCCTACCAGGATAATCTTTCCTGAGCAAAGTGCCTATTGGTATTAGCGGCTAAAAGCCAAAGGACTTGAGTATTCAAAGTGAACTATCTTATTAATATTAAATCAGCTACTTATAACCATCGCGCGATAACATTTACATCCATCTAAAGCGCCTATTTCGTGCTCTGGTCTCCGTGGCCTACGCCACGGGATCGTCACTACCCAATTCCCAAAACAGCATCTATTAACTATGGCACCGAATCTCACCGCAAAACCATAGTTCAATACTCCTATCTATTATAGACCTACAACCAACTGATGACTCAAATCGAATCCCCGCGGCAAAGACCGGGTCCAATATTCTGATTTCTATCTGGACTCCAAAACAACTTATCGCAGTGAACTGAAACATTAAGCAGTTTTAATTAAGGCAACCTAATGAAGGTCTATAAATTCTGGTATTAATGGTTTACAATTCCAAGATTATTTTGCTGCCATTTGAAAACTTATGGTGTTTGTTGCCTGTGGGCTAAATCATAAAACTGCGCCGTTAGATGTGCGAGAAAAAGTCGCTCTGCCTTTACCTATGCAAGAGGTTTTACTGCATAATTTAATTGATTTGCCTGCAATCAATGAAGCTGCGATTCTATCTACCTGTAACCGCACAGAAATTTATTGCGATACAGAAGAACCAGAAAGTCTGGCTCCTTGGCTTGCTCATCAGCACCAATTAGCTCCTGAGTTATTATCGCCCTATTTATATATCCATCACGGCCATCATGGTATTCGCCATACACTGCGCGTCGCAAGTGGCTTAGACTCAATGATGCTTGGTGAGCCGCAAATTCTTGGACAAATGAAACAGGCTTATCAACATGCTTGTAAATTAGGAACTGTGAAAGCAAATTTACGTTCCGTCTTTGAATATATTTTCAGTGCTAGCAAACGTATACGTAGTCGCAGTGGTATAGGTAGCAACCCGGTTTCCATTGCTTATGCAGCCGTGCAATTGATTGGTAAACTGTTTTCTGACTATAAAAAACTAAAAGTTTTTATCATTGGCTCTGGAGAAACCTCTACCCTTGTTGCTAAATACCTTTATAAGCAAGGTGTGAATGATTTTTTGATTGCCAGTCGTACCACAGAGAATGCGAAGCAACTTGCAGCTGCCTTTGATGGCCATGCCCTAGCTATTGGTGATATACCCCAATACCTTTCTCAAGCGGATGTCGTTGTCTCTGCCACTGCCTGCCCACTGCCTTTTATTAATAAAAGTCTTGTAGAGCATGCTTTAGATAAGCGAAAAAGAGCTCCGATGTTTTTCTTGGATTTGGCAGTTCCACGAGATATTGAAGCTGATGTTGCCGAATTAGAGGGAATTCATCTATATAATATTGATGACTTGCAAATAATGATTGAAAAAGGAATGGATGAACGTCGCGAAGCTGCCCTGCAAGCCGAGCAATTAATTGAGGGCGAACTTGATAATTTTATTCGTTGGCATCGTTCCTTACGCGCCAAAAACATGATTTGTGACTATCGCAGCTATATGCAAAATTTAGCGCAACAAGAATTACAACGCGCTCAAGGCAGATTGCAAGCAGGTCATAATCAAGACTTTGTACTCCATGAATTTTGTGAGCGCTTAGTTAATAAATTAACGCATCATCCTACTGTTGGATTACGGCAAGCAGCCTGGGATGGTCGTGAAGAATTACTTGATTTAGCGCAATATTTGTTTAATCCTTCTATTGATCCAGTCTCTTTATGAAAAAATCCCTTGAATTAAAACTTGAGCAAATGCTTGAGCGTTTTCAAGAAGTGAGTCGTTTACTTTCTGAAGCCTCAGTTATTGCTGACCAAAATCAATTTAAAAATTTATCAAAAGAATACTCTCAGTTAGAACCCATAGCTAACTGTTATAACACCTATGTTCAAGCTCGCGACAATGTAGCTTCCTTGCAAGAATTACTAGCTGGTGATGACAAAGAGCTGGCAGCAATGGCAGAAGAGGAAATTGATAGAGCCAAAGAAGAGGTCGACCGTTTGGATGAAGAATTACAGTGGCATCTGATTCCTAAAGATCCTGACGACAATCGTAACATCTATCTGGAGGTACGAGCCGGAACAGGTGGCGATGAAGCGGCAATTTTTGCCGGTGATTTATTTCGTATGTATCATCGCTATGCAGAAATACAAGGATGGCAAATAGAAATTATCAGTGCGAACCATGGTGAACATGGTGGTTATAAAGAGATTATTGCCCGTATTAGCGGCCAAGCAGTTTACTCTCAATTAAAATTTGAGTCCGGCGCACATCGTGTGCAACGAGTTCCAGAAACAGAATCCCAAGGTCGTGTGCATACTTCGGCTTGTACTGTTGCCGTATTGCCTGAAGTTGAAGAAATCGACGATATCGAAATTAGCAGTGATGAATTACGCATTGATACCTATCGCTCTTCCGGAGCGGGCGGCCAGCACGTTAACAAAACGGACTCAGCCATTCGCATCACTCACTTACCAACTGGTATTGTTGTAGAATGCCAGGATGAGCGCTCGCAACATAAAAACCGCGCCAAAGCCATGGCGCTACTTAAGACAAGACTCTTAGATGCAGAACAAAGCAAACAACGCCAGCAACAGGCAGAAACTCGTAAATCATTAGTGGGCACTGGTGATCGTTCTGAACGCATTAGAACTTATAATTTTCCTCAGGGACGTCTTACTGATCATCGAATTAATCTTACCTTGTATCAACTTACCGATGTCATGGAAGGACATTTAACACCCGTTATTGATGCTTTACAACGTGAGCATCATGCAGAACTACTTGCAGAACTAGGTCATCATGATGGAGATTAAAGGCGCCCTGGAATATGCCTCTGCACAGCTTATGAGTCACAGTAGCAGTGCTCGACTGGATGCAGAAGTATTACTTGCACATGTCTTGGTAAAAAATCGCAGTTTTCTCTATGCTAACCCGGAAGCAAAGTTAACCCATGCTCAATGGCAAACTTTCCAACGTTTAGTTCACCAGCGATTAGAAGGAGTCCCTATAGCTTATTTAGTAGGTTCAAGAGAATTCTGGTCTTTGCCTTTAAAAGTTTGCGAAGACACTTTAATTCCGCGACCAGAAACTGAGCTTTTGGTCGAACTGACTTTAACCCTGCTTACTGTTAACACCAAAGCACACATTCTCGACTTAGGTACTGGCAGTGGTGCTATCGCTCTTGCTTGTGCATCAGAACGTCCTCAATGGCAAATTATGGCCTGCGATTGCAGCCAAGGAGCTTTGCAAACCGCCGAAGAAAATGCCGCCCGATTGGGTTTAACTAATGTTTCCTTTTACCATTCCAATTGGTTTGAAAAAATAACAAGCAAAGAACTTTTCGATGCGATTGTGGCCAATCCCCCTTATATTGCAGCCAATGATCCACATTTGAAAGAGGGAGATGTTCGTTTTGAACCCCAGCTGGCTTTAGTCAGTGGCGAAGATGGCCTTAATGCTTTAAAACATATTATTAAACATAGTCTTGCTTGGCTTAAGCCAGGCGGGATATTATTATTAGAGCATGGTTTTGATCAAAAATCTGCGGTAACGTCTATGCTTAATGATTATGGGTATATGGAGATTCAATGTTGGCAAGATTGCCAAGGTAATGACCGTGTTACGGGTGGTAAGCGAATAAATAGTTGATGGCTACCTTGATTTTTGATATACCTAGCGGTTTTCCATCGCATGCCACAATGGGCTTGTTGAGAGGAAGTAATAGGAGGCATAGATGCCAGGACAATTAATCGATTCAACCAATGAGAGTAGACGAAACGTGAAAAATGACGCCGTTAGCAGCATGGGAATAGCTCCTTATCAAGAAACCGCTGGCGAAGAGTACATGAATGACAAGCAACTTGCTCATATTGAGAAAATTTTGCTTGCCTGGCGCCAATCGTTGATGGAGGAAGTTGACAGGACAGTTACTCATATGAAAGATGAAGCAGCTAACTTTCCAGATCCTTCCGATCGAGCCAGCCAAGAGGAAGAGTTTAGTCTTGAGCTTAGAACTCGCGATAGGGAACGCAAATTAATTAAAAAAATTGAAGATGCGCTTGAGCGTTTGCGTGATGAAGACTTTGGGTATTGTGAAGCATGCGGGATTGAAATTGGGTTACGACGATTGGAAGCACGTCCAACTGCCACCCTATGCATTGATTGCAAAACCTTGTCTGAAATCAAAGAGCGTCAAAATCAAGGCAGTTAAATTTTCACGAAGAGCATAACGGGAAGCAACTTGACATTAAAGTACTTCCCCGTCGCTTTCTATCAACATTCCTTTATATTTAGCAATAAAATTGCCCATTATTGCACTGAATGGCTATTTTAATTCTCAAAGTACTTTAAAAAACTTTATGGCTAAATATAATGCATGTCCCATTTAGATAATTAATTCTTTAGGAAAAACATGCCTGAAAATTTTGAACACTTCTATGAGCTCCCACAAGAGATACAACAAGAAATAACTCAATATTTACCAAATTCGAGTTTGCTAAATCTTGCATTAGCCTCAAAGGGAAAATTTCCATTTTTTAAACAATTACTTGGTGCCCGAGAGTTTTTACGCTATGTAGCTCGGGGACAATACGCAAAAGTTATAGAGATGCTTGAAAAGAACAGTCACTTACTCACCCAAAAAGGACAAGTTATTGATTGTTCTGAGCGCACTTTTTCCAATATTAGTGGTTTTCAATACGCTCTTTGGGCCATGGATAAATACATGTGGGACAAAATGATTGATAATTTATTAGTCAATAATAAATTTAAAGACCAAGCCCTCGTATTACATACGCAATATAAAGAAGTAAAAGAGTTTGGGGTTACTTACACCTTCCGAGGGATAGTCATCACCGAATCACATTTTGATTTTCAACAAACGATCATTAAGGAACTCCAGACGCAGGCTGATTATATGAAATTGTCCTATGATGGAGATATTAAGGAGAAGGAAAGGGATAACCACTGGAAAAAAAATGTTGGTGACATGTTGTATTTACTACCTATGCATGCTGTTTATGAATACTGTAGTGAGAAACCATTTAAAGGCAACGTACAATTTACTCAACAACCAAGCTCTTTTTCCACCCGCGTTTTTACAGGAGTTGTTGTTAATGGCGAAGACCAAACTGAGGAATGGTTCACCCTATTGAAAAACCCAAATAGAACCCATGCAATTAGTAAAGCAGGGAGAAAAGGGGCCTACGCGAAAGAACGAGGTGTTGCGGACGCAACAGATGATTTAGCAGCTATGAACACATTATTTATAACAAGAACTGGAGATTTTCAGCAGCTCGAGCAAAAGCTTTGTCTTGAATACTCTAACAGCATCGACTGCAAATGCCCTTAGGTTAACATGGATTTAATATTCCCCTTAAAAATTCGAGTGCAGGTGGAACGAAAGGCGCGCGCTTTTCGTTCCAGATGCATCAAATATGGTTTTTCGGTGAACTGTACTGAATAGTTACAAAATTTAAAAACTAATTGGAAGAACAGTTAACAGGACGTCATCGATTCGAGGCAAATGTCAAACCTAATTATGCTTTAAAACCTCTATTTTATCAACATACCGAGTTACGGCACCTTTATTAGCATCGAGCACCTGCATCGCATTGTGGATAAGACGTGCTTTTCGTTTTTCATCATTGTGAAGTAGGACAATGCGGTTAATTAATTCATCTGCATCCTTAACTAATTCAATCGCCTCGGCATCGTTTAAATCACGACAAATTGTTTTGAAATTATGAACATGTGGGCCGCAAAATACTGGAACATTTAAGGCAATTGGTTCTAATACATTATGACCGCCAATGGGCACAAAACTTCCCCCCACAAAAGCATAATCGCTAATTTGATACAGTCCTAATAGCTCGCCTAAAGAATCTAAAACAACGACCTCGTTATGAGTGGTTAACGTGTTTAACTGAGAACGGCGACCAGTATTAAATCCCATATCTACACTTAACTGATACACTTTCTGAAAACGCTCTGGATGACGCGGAGCAATTAACAACACGACGTTGGGTATTGCAACTTGCAGTTTTTTTAAACGAGATAAAATAAGCGCCTCTTCATTTTCATGAGTACTAGCAACAATAACAACAATTCGTTCACTCCCCCATCTTGCTTTAAAGTCGCTAAAAATTTCCTCAGGAATGTCTTGTGTTTGTAAATCAAATTTCATATTTCCCAGAACACTTACAATATTTTCATTCGCTCCAAGTGATTGGTAGCGTTTAGCATCATCTGAAGTTTGTGCCAAAATGTAGTCAAATTTCTGCAATAAAGGCTTAAAAAGAAATTTTATTTTTTTATAGCCTTGATATGAACGTTCTGAAAGACGAGCATTGACTAAAAAAAGTGTTACGTTTGAACGATGAGCATAGTATCCTAAATTAGGCCATAATTCGGTTTCTACAAAAATGGCGGCCTTTGGTTTTATTGTCTTATAAAAGCGACGTGCGACACCGGGCAAATCATAGGGCACATATTGATGACTAACTTTACTGCCAAAACGTTGTTGAACTCGCTCTGATCCTGTAGGAGTCATCGTAGTCAACAAAATTCGCCATTGTCTGTGGAGTAAAGCATCTATTAAAGGAGTTACAGCAATAACTTCCCCTAAAGAAACGGCATGGATCCATAGATCAATATCCACCGCCTTGTTATTATTTAAAGCAAAACGCTCTAAAATTCTCTTTCGATAGGCAGGAATCTGGCGCCCTTTCCACCAAAGTCTTAATAACAAGTAAGGGGTTATTAAATACAGCAAAAAAGAATAAATTTGTCGCATAACATATCCGAAAAACGCAAGCATCCAATTAACTTGCACTTCAAAAATTTTTAATCAATTTTTTATGAGAACTGGAGGATATCATTAATTGCTTTCAAGCAGAAATTTTTGGCTGTTATTTACATTATCAAGCTTTGTGGAATTCAGCCAAAATAATGGCTAAAGATTAGAGTACATCCTGGCATAATTCGATTCACCATTATCATTTTGCTAAGAAAAAGTTAATTTCAGCATAATTTAGACTATAGGCATATAATTAAGCTTAGAATGGAAGAGTTATTAATAGCGAATACTGGATACTTAACTACATGAATTTACGTAACTTCTTTACCCAATATCACTGGTGGGGAAAAATACTAGGTGCCTTCTTTGGCTACCTCATAGGAGGTCCAGCGGGAGCGTTATTTGGTATCCTTATTGGCAATTTTTTTGATCGCGGTATCGTAGAACATTTCAATAAGCCTCATTGGTATTATTATAACGAGCGACGCGAAGCAGTTCAGAAGGTTTTTTTTGAAGCCACTTTTTCTATTATGGGACATATCGCCAAAGCAGATGGTCGCGTATCTGAAGAAGAGATTCATGCGGCTAAGGCACTTATGGATGAAATGCGATTAACCCGAGAGCAAAAAACTTTGGCAAAACGTTTCTTTAATGAAGGCAAAGCGTTTACCTTTGATATAGCCAACATCTTAACGCGCTTAGACGAAGCCTGTTATGATAATCCCGAACTATTAAAATTATTTATGGATATTCAATATCGCGCCGCTAAAACGGATAATTTCTCCGAAGCTAAAATCCATGCATTAGATGTTGTCTTCAGACGCTTAGGATTTGCCCCTATCCGTCAGCAATATCGTTTTTACGAAGACTTCGGCTTTCGGGCTTCACAGTCACAACAATCCCAATATAAAAGCTCCTCAAGCCAGCAAAGGAATTATAACAGCTATCAAACCCCACCTAATAGCTTGGCTCATGCCTATGCCTTATTAGAGGTTGACAAAAATGCTAATAAACAAGAAGTTACACGTGCTTACAGACGTTTAATTAGTCGTAATCATCCTGATAAACTAATTGCGCAGGGTCTTCCAGAGCAGATGATTAAAGTTGCTAATGATAAAACACAAAAAATTCGCAAAGCCTATGAACAAATCTGTGCCAGCAAAGGATGGTAACACCTAATCCTACTGACCTATGGAGTTCATAATACCATTATTTGAGGGTAAAATTATCTACCGCTCCATCCTCTAAATCGACAACCTCAGCCTTAGTCTTGGGAATACTGAACTCAACCATTTTCTTAGCAGCATTACCTGAGAAACAAATACCAAAGCAACTTCCTACCAAAAAAGGTATAAAAGTTAATGTGTAACATAGCGCTTTTTTCTCTAATGATGCTTTGGTAATCTCTAATATTGGAACACTCACTCCTAAATAAATTGAGACAAAAATAATCCCTCCTAAACATCCCATTGTTTTAACAAAGCAATCGTTATGGGTAAGTCTTTCTTTTTCATCACTCACCTTCTGACTGCGCACCTTTTCCTTTGCAAAATAGTTTTCTTCAGCTTTTTCAATTTTTGCTTCTATTCGTGGGAGTACGTATTTATTGTAAATATCAGGGTCGAGAGTATTTGCATGGAATTGAAAAAACAAATTTGGATTTAATTTATCAACTGCTCTAGCGGCAAGTTCTTTCAAAGGAGGAACTTCTCTTCTAAAATTTTGATTTTTCATTTAATTTTTACTCTATAGAGTGAATCTAATAAGGCAGGATAATGTTTTTTTAACCATTCTGCAAATATTTACAACTATAAGAAAAAATTAGAATCTTTTAGAAATCATAAATTTCACCTCTGTAAGCTCTTATGTTGATATAGAGGCTATGTCGTCAAAATCTCCCTATGGAGAAATTAAGGATGATCTCTTTTTAGAAAGGAAATTGAATTGTCTGAATGAGAAACCTGATGGAATAATTCCATCAGGTTTAAAATATATTAGCTTGCTTTATCTGTATCCGCATAAGGAAGTACTGTCACTTGAGTTCCAAGAGTTATGAATTGCTCACTTAACCATTTAGCAGCACTAGGTAATACTCGGACACAGCCATGGCTGGTGTTTGAATAGGGAACCTCATAACCGGCATGAATTGTGTAGCCTTGGAAGAAATACATGCAGTAAGGCATTTTTGCGCCACCCGTCGTTTCAACAGGGTATTCTCCTGAGCGACAATCAATACCCCGCTTATTGTAAACACGGAATGTTCCAGTAACAGTCCTGCAAGATTGATTGTTATTTTCATCGCAAACGTCTTTGCCTCCAGAAGCACTACCTGTCATTACGCGATTGCCATCGGGGTCATAAGCAGCCCAAGCAAATGCTTTAGGATCAAAAATAAATTGCTTTCTTCCTGTCGCAGGGGCTTTTTCGGGGAAATAATCCCGACCGCGCTTATCTTCCGTGTAATGAGTAGTACGATGCACTACACCAACGTCATCCGTGATATAGCAAGATTCGTCACAATACTGCATACAACTCGAAAGGCCAAGGCATAATAAGCCAGCCCACAACAACTTTTTCATGGTAACTCGTTCTCTCTTTTAGTTATTAAAATTCTCTAATTTATAAGGTGTAAAAACATACCTTATATTAATTTTTAATTGCATGTTTATTTATTTGCCTGACGCACAAACAAAGTTGACACCCGCAATCCTATTCTTTTAAGCGACGATATTTAATGCGTGACGGCTTATCCGCTTCATCACCTAACCTTCTTTTTCTATCTGCTTCATAATCGGTGTAATTTCCCTCAATGAAAGCAACTTGCGAATCGCCCTCAAAGGCCATTAAGTGGGTACAGATTCGATCCAGGAACCAACGATCATGCGAGATAACAATAGCGCAACCAGGAAAGTTCAATATCGCTTCCTCAAGAGCCCTTAGTGTTTCTACATCTAAATCATTACTTGGCTCGTCAAGCAGAATAACATTTGCACCGCGCTTCAAAAGTTTGGCCAAATGCACACGATTACGCTCTCCACCAGACAATTGTGACATTTTCTTTTGCTGATCGGCACCTTTGAAATTAAATCGTCCAACATAAGCTCGGGAAGGCATTTGGAAAGAACCAATCTGCATAATATCATGACCGTCTGAAATCTCTTGCCAGACAGTTTTATTATCATCTAAATGATCCCGCATCTGATCCACATAGGCTAAATTTACTGTCTCACCGACACGTATTTCTCCATCATCGGCGTTTTCTTGCCCAGTAATCATTTTTAAGAAAGTCGATTTCCCCGCACCATTGGGACCAATGATACCAAGAATACCACCTTTGGGCAGTTGAAAATTTAAATCCTCAAATAATAAACGATCGCCAAACGATTTGCGTAATGCTAGCCCTTCAATAACCAGATCACCTAAGCGCTCACCGGGTGGGATATACAGTTCATTAGTTTCATTGCGTTTTTGGAATTCTTTTGAATTCATCTCTTCAAAACGTGCAAGTCTTGCCTTATTTTTGGCATGACGTCCCTTCGGAGAGGTGCGAACCCACTCCAATTCCGCTTTGATTGCCCGTTGATGCGCAGCTTGTTGTTTATCCTCCATTGCCAGTCGTGCTTCTTTTTGCTCTAGCCAAGACGTATAATTTCCTTTATATGGAATACCTTCACCACGATCGAGTTCTAAAATCCACTCAGCAGCATTATCCAAGAAATACCTATCGTGAGTAATTGCTACCACCGTACCTGGAAATTCTTCAAGATAACGCTCAAGCCATGCCACACTTTCAGCATCAAGGTGGTTAGTAGGTTCATCAAGCAATAGCATATCTGGGCTAGATAATAATAAGCGGCACAAGGCTACACGACGTCGTTCACCCCCAGAGAGTTGGCTTACTTTTGCATCCCAATCCGGTAATCGCAAAGCATCTGCAGCAATGTCCAACTTACGGTCAAGATCCCAGCCTCCACAAGCTTCGATCTCATTTTGCAGCTCACCTTGCTTAACTAATAAAGCATTCATTTCATCATCGCTCATAGGCTCTACAAATCGCATGCTAATTTCATCAAACTGAGTTAATTTAGCTTTAATTTCAGCAACACCCTCTTCGACAACTTCACGAACTGTCTTAGCTAAATCAAGCTCCGGTTCTTGAGCTAAATAACCAATTTTAATGCCTGGTTGGGGTCTGGCCTCACCTTCATATTGTTTATCAACACCAGCCATAATTCGCAATAAGGTTGATTTACCCGAGCCATTTATACCTAAGACCCCGATTTTGGCACCAGGATAAAAACTTAAAGAGATGTCCTTCAAGATAAAGCGTTGATTCTCAACGACTTTACTGACACGGTTCATGGTAAAAATATATTGCGACATAGAATGCTCCATCTTTAAAGCAGGCGCAGAAGGTAAACCAAACGGTTCAATTTCTCAAGGGTTATTAACTATATGCTTAATGTAATACTTGTAAATTCTGTCAAGTGAGGTCTCGTCTTTTGTAAAAACCTAAGACGAGAATCACTAGCAAAACCAATCAAGACCAATCTAGAATGACTTTGCCTGATTGTCCAGAAGCCATAATCTGAAAAGCAGTCTGGTAATCAGCTACAGGGAAATGATGAGTCATTACAGGCTCTACATTTAAGCCGCTTTGCAACATAGCGATCATCTTATACCAAGTTTCAAACATTTCGCGACCATAAATTCCTTTAACAACCAATCCTTTAAAAATCACATGATTCCAATCAATGGCAGTTTCTTGTGGAGGAATACCTAGCATAGCAATATGGCCTCCATGATTCATTGACTTCACCATATCATTTAAAGCCATAGGATTTCCCGACATCTCTAAGCCAACATCAAAACCTTCCATCATCCCTAATTCTTCCATCACTTCTTTGATAGGCTGAAATTTAACATTGACCGCTTTGGTAGCACCCATTTTACGCGCTAACTCCAAGCGATGCTCGTTGACATCAGTAATAACCACATGACGCGCACCAATGTGTCGTACAATAGCAACCGCCATAATTCCTATAGGGCCTGCACCTGTGATTAAAACATCCTCTCCCACTACATCAAAGGCCAGAGCACAGTGAGTAGCATTTCCTAAAGGATCAAGAATGGAAGCCTGATCACCAGTAATATTGTCTGGTAGAACCAGTACGTTGCTTGCCGGTAGGGAAAGGTACTCAGCAAAGCATCCTGGACGATTAACACCAACCCCTTGCGTATTACGACATAAGTGACGTTTACCTGCTCGACAGTTTCGGCACATTCCACAAGTGATATGTCCTTCACCAGAGACCCGCTGCCCTACTTTTAATCCTTGTACCTCGCGCCCAATTTCAACAATTTCCCCATAAAACTCATGACCTACGGTCATGGGTACAGGGATGGTAGCTTGCGCCCAGTCATCCCATGAGTAGATATGAATATCGGTGCCACAAATTGCTGTTTTATGAATTTTAATAAGAACATCATTGACTCCGTATTCCGGTACGGGAACATCTTGCATCCATATTCCTGGTTCACGTTTAGCTTTTACTAAGGATTTCATGCACTTTTCCCCTGAAAAATATTGTTACTCTTAGAATTCTTTGAAGATGGTATTTAATTAATAATACCAAGTTCTCGACCTACTTTTGCAAAAGCATCCAATGCTATATCTAAATGCTTAAGCTCATGAGCAGCCGACATTTGTGTACGAATTCGGGCTTTTTCTTTGGGAACGACTGGGTAAGAAAAACCAACGACATAAACGCCTTCCTCAAGAAGACGAGCAGCCATTTTTCCAGCCAGAGAAGCATCACCTAGCATCACAGGGATGATCGGGTGCTCACCAGGAACCAAATTAAAACCAAGTTTGGTCATCCCTTCACGGAAATACGCACTATTGCGTTTTAGTTTTTGGGCTAGTTCACTACTATTTTGCAGCATGTCCAACACTGCAACAGAGCTTTGGGCAATCATTGGCGCCAAAGTATTTGAAAACAGATAAGGCCGTGAGCGTTGGCGAAGCCAATCAATGATCACTGCATTCGCCGAAGTATATCCCCCTGAAGCTCCCCCGAGAGCTTTACCCAAGGTTCCAGTGATAATGTCAATTTTATCAGCAACGCCACAATATTCTGGAGTACCTCGCCCTGTTTCGCCCATAAATCCAACAGCATGCGAATCATCTACCATCACCATGGCATCATAACGATCAGCTAACTCACAAATGGCAGGTAAATTAGCAATAATGCCATCCATCGAGAATACTCCATCAGTCGCTATTAACCGAAAGCGAGCACCTTTCGCAGCCTTAAGTTGATCCTCCAGATCTCTCATATCATTATTCGCATAACGAAACCTTACTGCTTTACATAAACGGATACCATCAATGATACTGGCATGATTTAATGCATCACTGATGATAGCGTCTTCAGGGCCTAATAAAGTCTCAAACAAACCTGTATTTGCGTCAAAGCAAGATGAATAAAGAATAGTATCTTCCGTTCCTAAAAACTGGCTTATTTTTTTCTCAAGTTCTTTATGAGGTGTTTGTGTTCCACAAATGAAACGAACAGAGGCCATACCATAACCATATTTTTCCAAGGCTTTCTGGCCTTCAGCGATTAAAACTGGGTGATTAGCAAGACCCAAATAATTATTTGCACATAAATTAATGACTTCTTTTTCCTTCACTGTCACTGCAGCCTGCTGCTGGCTAGTTATAACACGTTCTCCTTTGTATAACCCTTCTTCCTTGAGTGTATTTAATTCAGACTGCAAAAATTCAGTAAATCGCTCAAGCACATCAATCTCCAGTAGTAACAAAGCGGTAAATGATAACAAATTTTACACAACACCACTATGAAATCATGCATTTCTCATTAGTTGATAAAGAACTTTATAAATTACTGATTAAGGAATCGCACCTTTTATCAATTCTTGCTAAAATCCCTGCAACGTTTTAACCTAGGGTTTGCCGAAGAACCCTTTAGATATTCAATGTAATGGTGAATCTCCAATGACTAGTCAAAATGCACGAATTAATATGGTCAAACAACAACTTCGCACAGGCGATGTTCTTGATGAAACCATTCTTTCACTTTACGAGGAAATACCTCGTCATGAATTTGTGCCCCATAACCTGCAGCATTTTGCCTATTCTGATTTACAAATCACATTAGCACATGAGCAACGAATGCTAACTCCTTTAGAAGAGGGTAAACTATTACAAGCCTTGGCTCTTAAAGGAAATGAAACCGTTTTGGAAGTTGGAACCGGCACTGGTTTTTTAACTGCCCTATTAAGTCGGCTTTGCAAAAAAGTGATCAGTATTGATTATTTTTCCGATTTTACCAATCACGCCCGACGTAAACTACAAACACATCATTGCAAAAACGTTGAATTAATTACTGGTGATGCCAGCCGTGGTTGGCTTGAGAAAGCACCTTATGATGTGATGGTATTTACAGGTGCCATTGAAGAATTGAATGAAACTCATCGCCTTCAACTATTACCGGGTGGACGATTGTTTGCTATTGTAGGGAAAGAGCCTGTCATGCAAGGCCAATTACATAGTTTAGATCATAATGGCAAATGGCATGCAAACTTGCTATTTGAAACCAACATCCCTCCTTTAATTGATAAATTAAAACCGAAAGAATTTGTATTCTAGGACAAGCCTGTATGAAAAAAACGCTTTTGAGCTTGATATTAACTGCTAGTTTCATTCCTGTGCTGCATGCAACCGATTTAATGGATATTTATCAACAAGCACTGGAATATGATCCAACTTTTAAACAAGCTTACAGCACATACATGTCAAATACGGAAGCTATTCCACAAGCACGGGCCGCCCTATTTCCGCAATTAACTGTCAATACGCAAGCAGCCCGTAATGTTGAAAATGTAAAAGCAAGTGGCTCTTCTGTAGAAGCGACTTACAATAGCAACCAGTGGCAAGTTACGACTTCACAAGCTGTATTTAACTACCAAGCTTGGGCACAGGTTCAGCAAGCCAAATCTTCCGTAAAAGCAGCACAAGCCACTTTTAACGATGCAGCCCAAGATTTAATTCTGCGTACTGCTAAAGCTTATTTTGACGTGCTTTTGGCAAGAGATACTTTGAATTTTGCTGAAGCTAAGAAACGCGCCAATAAGCGACAATTTGAGCAGGCAGAACAACGATTTAAAGTAGGTTTGGATGCAATTACTTCAGTTTATGAAGCGAAAGCAGCCTATGACCAATCGGTTGCCGAAGTTATTTCAGCAAGAAACAACCAGATTAATAGAAATGAAGATTTACGCAAATTAACTAATCATATTTATGAAACGTTGGCGCCCTTGCGGGATAGCCGAATTCCACTGATTAAACCAGAGCCTGATAATGTGGATGAATGGGTCAATACCGGTTTATTGCAAAACTATAAACTTTTTGCTGCTAAATATTCTCTGCAGGCGGCTCGTGAGAATATTAAAGTTCAATCAGCAGGAGGCTGGCCCACACTTGCTATTCAAGGTAATGCTTTACAAACTCATAACCAATCTTCTAGTAATTCCTTTTTTATTCCATCTAAACAAGCCACAGCCAGTGCAGCCCTAGTATTGAATTTTCCCGTTTTTCAGGGAGGATTAGTGCAATCTCAAACCAGACAAGCCCAGTATGATTTCCAAACCTCTAGTGAACAAATGGAGCAAACTTATCGCGATGTCGTCGTCAATAGTCGCATTGCATTTAACACTATTGTCGATGGAATCAGTAAAGTTAAAGCAGATAGGCAAACAATTATTTCACAACAAAATTCACTAGAGAGTACGGAAGCACAATTTCAGGTAGGTACGCGCACGATGGTTGACGTTGTGAATGCTCAACAACGATTATTTGAAGCACAGGAGCAATTAGCCCGTGATCAATATGGTTTAATTAATGCCATACTAAACTTAAAATATCTAGCAGGTACCTTAAATGTTAATGATCTGGAAGAAGTCAACGCCTGGCTAGAAACAACGCGCATTAGTGCATTCCCACCACAAGTAGCAGCTTCCAGGGCAAATCCACCGGCGACCAAACGTGCAAAAACTGTTGCTGCTAAACCAAAAAACACAGAAAAACCTGCCGAAAAGAAAGTGGAAGGTGAAGCCAATACACAAAGTGAAGCAGTTGAATCTGCTGTGGAAACCATGATGACAAAACCTGACACTACAATTAATAATAAAGACATTTTAAACAACAAAGATAACAACAAAGATGCTTTAAACACGAAAGATGAATTGAATTTATAAGAAAGTCCGACCACAAGTTGGACTTTTCAGGCTCAATCTCCATCTAATACGCTGTCTTTTCAAAAGACAACAAACACATCCTGAAGTAAGATAAAAACTACACAGCAAGGTTTTATGGGCAATTCAATGAAATTTGCGATAAACTTGCTCTTTTATTTTGTTTTAGGTTGTAATTATGTCTGCTACACCCTCATTTGTTGAGAAGAAACTCTTGCATTACACAGGCAAAGCCATTGCCGACTTCAATATGATTCAGCGTGGCGATCGGGTTATGGTTTGCTTATCAGGAGGTAAGGATTCCTTTACCTTACTTAGTTTATTACATACTCTAAGACGCCGCTCAAACAATAAATTTGAAATATTTGCCTTCACTTTAGATCAAGCGCAACCGGGTTGGGATGACAGCAAATTGCGCAATTGGCTCCAAGAAAGAAATATTCCCCATGAAATCTTAACGCGTGATACTTACAGCATTGTCAAGGAAAAGATTCCTGAAGGTAAAACCTATTGCTCATTATGCTCAAGATTGCGCAGAGGTATCATTTATCGCTATGCAGAAGAACATGGTTTTACGAAAATTGCTTTAGGGCATCACCGGGATGATTTAATTCGCACATTGATGATGTCAATTCTTTATAATGGTGACGTGCGTTCGATGCCACCCAAATTATTAAGTGACAATAAAAAACACATCGTGATTCGCCCTCTTTGTTATGTGCAAGAAAAAGACATTATTACCTTTGCCCAAGAACAAGCATATCCTATTATTCCTTGTAATTTATGTGGCTCACAAGAAAATCTAATGCGTAAGCGTGTTGCCAAGCTTATTGATCAATTAGCAGAAGAAAATCCCAAAGTACCCAGCAATATTCTCCATGCATTGCAAAGCATCAAACCAAGTCAATTGATGGATCAAGATCTCTGGCAATTTAAAAACCTGGAAAATCAGCTAATCAACCCCACCATATTTCAACAGGAAGCAGTTTTCTCTGAAGATGAGCTCCCACTTCCCTCAGAATAAATAAATCGACTTCGTTCCAAACTCGCTGAAATGAGGGAAGTGCCAGGAGATTTGGCGCACCGGAGTGTACACGCAAGTACATGAGGACTTGAGCACCATATCATTGATGTAATTCCCCGATTTAGTAGAGTTTGGAACGAAGTCTGATAAAACTTTGATGCAGCTACATCAAAGATTTCTTGCCATTTTCATTTCTAAAAACTTGAAATTTTTTTGTTTTTTATCCATAAATTATGGGCATTTATAGAAACATTTGAATTTGCATTGTAGACTAAGAACCTCGGACTATTTTACATAAAAGTTAAGGAATTTATCTTTTTTGTAAAGAAATGGGTTCACAAAATGAACAAACTGCGTTAGTATTGGGTTCGCTAAAATCAAGGTATAATTATGAATGAAGCATTAACTACAAATTTGCGTAAGTTTCGTGTCTATAAACATCGCTTTTTAAAATTTGACTTCATTGCAGCGATTGTCGTTTTTCTTGTAGCAATTCCTTTATGTTTAGGGATTGCTTTGGCATCAGGTGCCCCCTTATTTTCTGGTATTTTGAGTGGCATTGTTGGTGGGATTGTTGTCGGTTCCATTAGCGGCTCTCAAGTCAGCGTGAGCGGCCCTGCAGCAGGTATGGCGGCTGTCGTTCTGGCGGCCATTGCGCAACTGGGCGATTTCAATGTTTTTCTTCTAGCTCTCGTTTTGGCAGGAATTTTACAAATTATTGTTGGCAGTTTGCGAGCAGGGTTTGTGGCTGATTACGTCCCTTCTAACGTTGTCCAAGGCTTATTATGTGCCATTGGAATCTTGCTAATTATCAAACAACTGCCTTTGGCTTTTACTTTGTCCAGCGATTTAGCAGAATTAAAAGCGCATCTTTTAGAAACAACAGAGAGCTTGACTTTTAGCCCTCTTTACGATTTGTATTCTCATGTTAATGAAGGTGCAACGATTATTTCTATTATTTCTTTCGCCATTTTAATCTATGCAGATAAGGCAAAATTGAAATGGGTTCAGAATATCCCGGCACCAATTGTTGTTGTCATTGCTGGCATTTTGATTAATGAGATTTTTATTTTTTTTAATTCTTCTCTTGCTCAAAATAACCCTCATCTCGTCAATATCCCTCAACATGATGGCTTTTCAGACTTTTTAAGTCAGTTGGAATTTCCAAGCTGGGCTAGCTGGACAAACCCTAAAGTCTATTTATACGCATTTATCATAGCCATTGTAGCGTCTTTGGAAAGTTTGCTTAATGTCAAAGCAGGTGAAAAGTTAGATACAAAGAGACGATATTGTTCAAAAGATCGCGAATTAGTGGCTCAAGGCTGTGGAAACATGATTGCAGGTTTAATTGGTGGAATTCCCGTTACCTCGGTTATTGTTCGCACTTCGGTCAACATTCAATCAGGTGCTAAGACTAAAGCATCTACTGTATTGCATGGTATATTTATTCTTCTTGCCGTTTTACTGATTTCCAATTGGCTTAATAAAATTCCCTTATCATCACTCGCTGTGATTTTAATCTTTACCGGTTATAAATTAACCAAACCATCTATTTATCAAGGTATTTATGAACAGGGCATGGATCGATTCATCCCATTCATTGCCACTGTAATAAGCATTGTTGCGTTTAATTTGTTATCCGGTATTCTTATTGGCTTGGCAATTAGTCTTTTCTATATATTAAAATCCAATAGCCAAGCTCGCCTGGATATCATTAAAGAAATATACCCTACTGGCATTACTAGCCGTCTGGTATTACCCCAACAAATTACTTTTTTAAACAAAGCATCATTGATAGCAGAACTTGATTCTATTCCGAAAAATTCTCAGCTGATTATCGACGCTCGCTACTCCAATTATATCGATAAAGAAATTGTCGAATTACTAAAGGAGTTCAAAGAAGAGCAAGCCCCACTAAAGCAAATTGCTTTAAATCTCATTGGGTTTCAAGAGCATTACGACATTCACAATTATATCGACTTTATTAATGTCACGACCTATGATGTTCTGGCCACACTAGAACCCTATCAGGTTTTATCCTTGCTACGTGAGGGAAATCAGCGTTTTCTGGAAGATACACGGATTCATCGAAGTACCAAAATTGATATTAAATATACCGCCGAAACGCAACACCCTATTGCTGTTGTTTTAGGTTGTATTGACTCCCGAGTACCTGTAGAAACTATTTTTGATATGAGTTTTGGAGACTTGTTTTGTGTACGTGTCGCTGGGAACGTGGTTAATACCGATGTATTGGCTAGTATTGAATATGCATGCAATGTAGTTGGAGCAAAATTAATAGTAGTCTTAGGACATACTCGCTGCGGTGCTATTCAAGCTGCCTGCGATGGAGTTCAAAAAGGACATATCACCCAGTTACTTGATAAAATCCAACCTGCCGTTGCTGCAGAAACACAAACCAAGATAAATCGCAATAGTAAAAATAGTGAGTTTGTAAAACATGTCACCGAACTTAATGTGGTTAATACTTTGCAACAAATTTACAAAGATAGCGAAATTTTAAGACATATGATTGAACAAGAAACCATTGGAATAGTTGGTGCAATCTATGATGTAACTACTGGAAAAGTAGACTTCAACGATTATTCATATGCCTTAATCGATGACGACAGCAAAACAGGTGGCCCATTACGAGAAAAAAGTAAAAAAATTCTTGATGCGGCACGCAAACTTCCAGTAATCAAATAATTAATTTAAATCTGGGTTATTGTTTTACCTTAACCCAGATAACCCTACATAAACTGTTGCAGATCTTGAGTCATTGCCTCTATCCAAATTCGTACTTTCGGTTGTAAAAATTTTGCTGGATGATAAAAAAGATAAACGGGAATAACGGGCATAGCTATATTAGAAAACAATTCTATCAATTCGCCACGAGCCAAATAATCAGCTACCTGATAATGATGCAAAGCAACTATACCCAAACCTCGACAAGCACAATCACTTAAGGCAGCAGCATCATTTAGATAAAATACTGGTGTAAGATGAACTGTTTCTCCCGAAGGAAAAGTCCAGCTATTATTGGGATTACGCATGCTGTGAGTTAAATAGGCATGCTGCTGTAGATCAACCGGTCTTTCAGGGTAACCATAGCGCTCTAAATAGCTAGGGGATGCACAAAACACATAACGAGTTGTTGTAATTTTCTTTTGTATGGAATTTGAAGTAACTTGCATCGAAATGCCATAGACAATATCTAGTTCCTCCTCTAACAAATGAGGAATCTGCTCGGCAATCTGCAGGTCTATGATTAACTGTGGGTACCGAGCAGTTAATTCTAGCATACGTGGCAAAATGATATTTTCAGCAAAAAAACGTGAACTCTTTACCCGCAAAAGCCCTTTAGGCTCAGCCTGTGAGGCTATCACTACACTTTTTGCCTGTTCTAAAGCTTGTAGAACAGCTTGTACTTCTTGAAAATAGGCTTCCCCTACCGAGGTTAAAGAAACTTTGCGTGTGGTACGCTCCAGTAGCATCACACCTAATTCTGTTTCTAAAAGGCTAATTTGTTTACTAACAGCAGCCGCTGAAATAGCCAATTGTTTTGCCGCTGCAGTAAAACTACGGCATTGAACTACCTTACAAAAAGTTTGGATAAGGGCAAGCGTATTCATTATTTCTCGCGGTACTAGAGGCTCAAATCACTCGCTAGAATAGCCAATTCTTAGCCATGGCAACAAGCTCTACGTTGCAAAGAGTTATTTATTATATCCTTGCCACCGCAAACTCAAATCCTTAATGCAAAAATAAGAGAATAAAAGACTTTAAATAGAGCACTTTGCACTTATTGCAAAGCTTGTATCTTGTTTGTTAATGGCCGAAGTATATAATAATGGATTTTGTAAGATCAGCAGGAGCAAGCATGCGCGCATCACAATGGTTATTGGCTACCCTCAAAGAAACCCCTAATGATGCAGAAATTGTTTCGCATCAACTTATGTTGAGAGCCGGAATGATCCGCAAACTGGGTTCAGGCCTTTACACTTGGCTGCCGCTTGGTCTTAAAGTGCTTCGTAAGGTTGAACAAATCGTACGTGAAGAAATGAACCGAACCCATGCCATGGAAGTATTAATGCCTGCAGTACAACCAGCAGAATTATGGCAGGAAACTGGACGGTGGGAAACATTTGGTGGTCAATTACTTACCATGAAAGACAGTAATGGTCGGGATTACTGTTTTGGTCCTACACACGAAGAAGTGATTACCGATCTAATGCGTAATGAATTGCAATCTTATAAGCAATTACCTGCAAATTTTTATCAAATTCAAACAAAATTTCGCGATGAAATTCGTCCACGCTTTGGAGTAATGCGTGCTCGGGAATTCATCATGAAAGACGCTTACTCTTTTCATCTAAGCCAGGAATCGCTGCAAGAAACCTATGATGCGATGTACCAGGCTTACTGCCGTATTTTTGATCGTTTGGGGCTTCGCTATCGTGCTGTAGAGGCTGACACTGGAGCAATCGGCGGCTCTGCTTCACATGAATTTCAAGTTCTCGCTGATTCCGGTGAAGATTTAATTTTCTATAGTGATGAAAGTCAGTATGCAGCCAACATTGAGCAAGCCACATCAAAACTGCCTACAAAGACTAGCCCCCTCCCTCAAGAAAAAATGACGGTTGTGAATACACCAGGGCAAAAAACGATTACCGAGGTTGCCAACTTTTTAAAAGTTGATCCTGCATTGACTGTCAAAACGCTCATAGTTGTGGGTGAAGAACATCCTCTCGTTGCCTTAGTATTATGTGGTAATGATGAGCTTAACGAGATCAAAGCTAGCAAACACCCCATGGTTAAAGCCCCCTTACAATTTGCTGACGATAAAATAATTTTACAAAAACTTAAAGCTCCCATCGGCTCTCTTGGGCCGGTTGAGCTTGGTATTCCTGTTATTGTTGACCATCATGCACTCGCATTGACATCCTTTATCTGCGGTGCAAACGAGGCTGACAAGCATTATATCAATGTAGCCTGGGAACGGGATGCAAGTTACCAAGATGCCTATGATTTAAGAAATGTTAAAGAAGGCGATCCTAGTCCTGATGGTAAAGGAAAGTTACACTCCTGCAGAGGGATTGAAGTGGGGCATGTTTTCCAACTTGGTGATAAATACGCCAAAGCAATGAATGCCGCCGTCATTAATGAACAAGGTCAACTGCAAACCATGACTATGGGTTGCTATGGCTTAGGCATCACTCGCGTTGTGGCTGCAGCCATTGAGCAACATCATGATGCTAATGGTATTGTTTGGCCGCAAAACATTGCGCCTTTCCAATTAGTGATAATCCCCATAAACAGCCACCGCTCAGCAATTGTTAAAGATACTGCAGAATCGCTTTACCAGCAGCTGTGTGCACAAGGATTCGATATTCTGCTTGATGATCGCAACGAACGGCCAGGAGTCTTGTTCGCTGATAACGATCTCATCGGCATACCTCATCGTCTAGTAGTAAGTGAACGTAATCTCGAACAAAACGCCGTAGAATATAAAGCGCGTAACAGCGATGAAATAAGCCGCATTTCTTTGGTCGACTTAAATAAATTTATCAACGATTTACTCAAGGTTTAACCCTTAGGGCTACTCCCAAGTAGCCCTAAGCATTTATAAACACTGTTAATATTCTAATAACATTTTTCTCCTATAATCGATAGTAAGTGAAGCTATTCTGGACTCTCGAAGTGACTACTTTTAAAAAAATTTCTAGCAATTATGTAGAAGTCCAAAAAAAATTAAATTTACCCTCTGCTTTCTCCATGCCACAAGCTTCGCTTGAAGAATACGAGGAGCAAATTGACAAAGACCTCCCCCGAACCTCTTACTTAAGCTTCGAGCATACAGCCGATGAAATAAAAACAAATCTTCAAGATAGCTCTCACCTTAACGCAGAAACTCGTTCCTATACGCAAGGTAATTTTGACGGAGGCGTACTTACTGACTCAGGCTTAAAAACCTCACCAAAGTTTCTGGAAACAGCAACGCTTGCTTCCGCAGAAGGAACAGCAGACGATATCTGCGGTAGTCTTCGGATAGCTTATGTAGATGACGATGGTAACAACTGTGCATTTGCCGTTAGTTATATAAGAAATGACCCTGATCCAAAAAAACAGGAGCCTTTTGTTCCTGTAGAACAACGTAAACGTTTTTTTGCTGTTGCTATCATAAAAAATACTACAGCTCCACCAAAGGAAAGAGAGGTTTGCTATATCACTCACCCAACTTTTTTATCTGAAGAGCAGATACAGGAAAAAGATAAATATACCCAAGATATAGAAGACAATGCCATCCCTGAAGAGATCAATAAAATACTTAACTCTAAAAAATTTGCATCCTTACTAAATGGACTTTTTAATGGGAATTCTCTTAATATGGCATATTTTAAAGAGCTAGATGCGCGTCTTCAGCAGAATCAAAATATAGATAATCGTGATTTTAAGAAGGCTAAATTAGAAGAACTGGTTAATTTCACAAAAGCAAATTTAAACTCTTCACCAGAAGACCAACTTCTTCTAGAGAGTCTTGATGAAATTATGATGCAATCATCAAGCGATATAAACTTCTACCGCACAGGGGATTTTGAGGAGCATCTGGAAACTGTTATTGAGATTATTAGTAAACATGATCAAGATAAAACATTATTGAATAAGTTTACATTAACTGCAAATGCAGTTCGTCTGGAATTAAAAGTAGCAGAAACGGATGAAAAAAAGCCCCACATAAGACAGGTCCTTTTAGCACAAGCAAACATTCTGCGAACATTACGAGATACTCCAGAGATTCAACCAGAGGCAGAATTTTATACCCATTATAAAACAAAGACTGTCGAAGACATGGTAGAGATTGCTACGTTTGAGCAAAGTAATGAGCATAGACAAGCATCAACCATGCTAAATGAGCTTATCCGTAAAGCTCGAGACAATCTTAATGGAAACGAAGCATTAAAACTCTATCTGGATGCAATTGAGTTACGTTCGCTGACAGAACCCGATTTTTATCAAAATGGATTTATCAAAACCTTAGAAACGGTGTATGGCACTATTGATCAATACATCGGTATGACTCAACAAGAGCAATTGGAAAGGCAATTATTAAATAATAAATTAACTTTCCAAGCTATTGTACTTGACCATTTTAGTAAGATTTCTGAAGAAGAGATTACAAAGTTTGCTCCCCCCGAGCTTCAATCTCCGCAAAGAGACACAGGGGATTTAACACCTATGCAGCAACTTGACCACTATCCATGGCGAAAGTGGCTAAAGGCAGAAGCTACAAAAATTCGTTTCATGAGAGATCATTCTCAAACGGAAATAGTAGATTACAAAAAAGCCACCAGCAATGATGAATTACATACTACTGCCTTCAGAAGGTCAAAAGAGTTGCATGATAAATTGGAGAGTTTAGAGAGGCAATTGCAACAACTGCTTGATACCAAAGTTTTAAAACAAGAAAAAGCAGCCGAATTGCGCGAAATATTAATAGAGAAACAAAAAAATATTCAATTTTTAATAAAATCTTCTCCTGATAGCGCAGAAAAATATCGAGAGATGACTTTCTCGAGTTTAATTTCTAACCTTTTAATTGATGGCTTAAAATCAAAAACAGAAGAAATTACAAGCATCGCTAAAGAAAATTTAAAAAGACTCGAAAAGAAAAAACCCATAGCCCCTGAAAATGTAGATGACAACTTCTGGCAACGTAATCGTAATGCTATCCTCATTGGCGCCTTTGCGCTAGTAACTGTCATTAGCTTAGTTTTAATCATAACTGGTGTGCTAGCCCCTCTTGGACTGGCTTTAGAAGCTGGTACAGCGACTATAATGGCTATTTCAGGTGCGGCAGGTGCAGGAGCCATTGCATTAAGCGCTGGTGTGAAAACCGCCTATGATGAAAAAAAATTCTCGGATGCGATAGCCCCTATTGAAAGATATAAGTCAAATAAAGCAAAGATTGAGAGTCAATTTAAAGTTGATATTGAGACTATTAAGCAAAATTTTTCAGAACTATCACCAACCGTTTTACAGTTAAGCACGAGCATAGAAACCTCTGTAGAGTCAGAAGAAATAGGTATAGCAGTAGAAAATATAGAATCAATAATTGAACAAGCTATTGAATACTCTAATGAGATTGACACCCAACTTATAGCACTACCCGAAGAACTTGAACATGCAAAGAAATTTGTTAGTAGTATAGGAATGTCTGGTACTACTTCCGGCGAGGTTGTGATTAGTAAGCCAAAAGCTGAGCCAACACAAGTGGTTGATGTGACAACTATAATAGAGAGTAAAGTCTAGAGTTCCGCTTATATTTCTACTATCTTGGCCAAGCGAACGCAATAGGCAAGATCTTAATTGGAGTAGAGTATGGCAGTATTTTTTGATAAAAATGCGAACAGTCCCTCAGCTTACAATAAGTTGAGGCGAACAAATGAACATGCCACACGAGAAAAGCGTATAGTGCAAGCGGAAGAGGCTTTGCAAGCACTCCAACAAGAAATTGATAACCGAACTGTAAAACTAATTAAAATCCGTAATTTTTCAGAAACTCAACATGCTCTTTATAAGCAATTGACCAAAAAACATGAAAATACCCCCTCCAATAACTTAGCAAAACAATTAAGTAGGCTAAAAAGAAGTCTTGAGACATTGGACAATAAACTTGAACAAGCTCAGAAAGTAATTACAGATTTGCATCTGAACTATGAGCAATTAAAATCTGAACTGGCAGAAAAAATGGCTACGGCAGCCCTACCCTCAGAGAATGGAATGCCTTAAGTCATAATGAGCAGCTGTATTTAGATAGATTATATTTCTAACACACTCGCTAACAATTGTTGTGTATATGTCTGCTTAGGGCGCTTAAAAATCTCTTCACAAGAACCGGACTCTACTATCCGTCCCGCACGCATTACTAAAACTGTATCGGCCATATAAGACACTACAGCCATATTGTGAGTAATAAACAAATAAGATATGCCTGTATCTTGCTGCAGCTCTTTAAGTAAATTAAGAATTTGTGCTTGAACAGAGATATCAAGAGCACTCGTTGGCTCATCGCAAATTAATAACTCTGGCTCAGTTGCAAGAGCTCTAGCAATGCAAATCCGCTGTCGCTGTCCACCGGAAAATTGATGTGGATATCTATACAGGCTGTTTCGTGGAAGATTCACTTGTTCAAGTAATGCCACCTGTTTCTTCTCGATAACAGAGGAAGGCAAACCTTGAGCTAGCATTCCTTCAGCTAAAATTTCAGCCACTGTCATCCGTGGATTCATTGAGGAAAACGGATCCTGAAAAATAATCTGCACTTTCTTACGATAGTTGCGTAACCTTTCTCCCCTTAGCGTTCTTACATTCTCTCCACGATAGCTCACTTCACCGGCACTAATGGGTTGCAAACGCAACAATGCTCGACTAGCAGTAGTCTTACCGCACCCAGACTCACCAACTAACGCTAATGTTTTTCCCTTATAAAGCTCTAATGACAAATTATCGACGGCTTGAATCACTTCCGATTGCTGGAATAATTTTCTTTTTGCATAAAAACGGACACTTAAATTTTTTACACTTAATAACAACTCTTCTTTTGTAGTTAAATCAGTCTGCCAATTTTTTTCTTGCCTTAACAATGGAGGCAGTATGGTTGCCTCAGGATAGAGATGACAACGAACCGTTCTCTTTTCTAATTCTTGTAAGTGGGGTTGCACTTTATTGCAAATAGAGAAAACATGAGCACAGCGAGGATGAAAGCGACATCCTGGGGGCAATGCATCTAATGTAGGCACTGCTCCAGAAATTGTTTGTAGACGCTGCCCGCGTTTGTTAAAACTGGGAACAGAGGCCATCAATTGTTGGGAATAAGGATGCTTAACTTGAGTAAAGAACTCCTCAACGGAAGCTTGTTCAACCACTTGTCCTGCATACATAACACAAACTCGATCAGCTGCTGCCTTAACCACACCAAGATCATGCGTAATTAATAACATACTCATCTTATGTTGCTGTTGTAATTTTTTTAACAAAGCCAGAATCTGTGCTTGAATTGTTACATCCAAAGCAGTAGTAGGCTCATCAGCAATCAATATTTCTGGATTACTGGCCAAAGCCATAGCAATAACAACTCGCTGCTTTTGGCCACCTGATAACTGGTGAGGGTATTGACGCAATCTTAATTGCGGTTTAGGAATTTCTACTTCGTCAAGTAAAGCAATCAAACGATTCTTTACTTCAGCACGACTCATTGGAACTTTAGGTAATGCCTCTTGTAATTGCTCACCAATGCTTAAAACAGGATTCAATGCCGTCATAGGTTCCTGAAAAATCATTGCCAAGCGTTTGCCTCGCAAACTTCGCATAAGGAATTCAGGCAACATCAGTATGTCTTCCCCTTGCACATTAATTTCACTAGCCTTTCCATAGGCAGCATTCATTGGTAATAAGCGCATCAAAGCTAGAGAAGTTAATGATTTGCCACAACCTGATTCACCTAGCATGGCCAAAGTTTCTCCGGGAATCAGAGAAAAGCTCACATTATCTACTGCAGTGATTGTCTGAGTTGGCGTTTGAAATGCCACACTAAGCTTTTTTATTTCGGCAAGTTTAGCCATGCAAATTATTTTTGATATTAGAAAATCTCTCAATGTAGCAAAGAGTTTATCCTCGGAGCAACTAGGTTAGCGAAATGTAAGCAAGCTCTTCTATTGTTAACCAGGGAGTTAAGCACTAAAATACAAATTCTTCATTATTATTAAACAACAAGAAGAAACCATGCTTAAGATATTGATGTTTTCAGTCATGACTTTGTTTTCATGCCTGGTGCAAGGAAAAAGCACTTCCCTTTATCAAGTTGATTTGATTGTTTTTACTCATCAAAATGCCTCTTCTCTATTGGAGGACTTCAAAGGTAGTGTACCAAACACTCTTCACGGCATTCCTTTACGAACAGAAATGAAACATTCCTCACCCTATCATTTATTGCCATCTTCCTCTTCAAAATTGCGTCAAGAATATTGGGCATTAAATCGTAAACCACAATATCATGTTCTTTTACATTACAGTTGGTTGCAACCCTTTAACAACCAACAAGCTATTATATTACCGAAAATAGGTAAGGATGGCTGGCAAGTAGAGGGAACCATTAGGGTTCGTCGTTCAAACTACTACTTACTGGATACCAATTTATTATTTTCCACGGCTTCCAATGCTTCCTTTGTTTTTGCTCAAACACAACGATTAAAAGGGGGCAATATTTATTATTTGGATCATCCCCAAGCTGGCGTGTTAATTAAAGTGCATCAGTTAGGATAATTAGAGCTATCTGCTACAGCTCACAACTGGTAGTGCCATGACTGAAGACTATCTGCTAAGAGCTTGTTAAATTAGTTGACAGGCTCTAATAAACTCGCCACAGTTTTGCTAATGATTTCTGTTATCGATTGTAGGCAGCGTAATTTTGCTGTTCCTGGGCGCCAATAAAGAGCTATCGTGCGAAAAGGTGCAGGTTTGGCAAAAGGAATAACTTGTAAGCTACTTTTGTTGTCATAAACCGAAAGGGCCGGTAGCAGTGTCACCCCCACCCCAGCCTGTACCATAAGACGTAGGGTCTCAAGGCTCGTAGCAGTAAAATCTGCTCTCGCCTGAGCTTTTGCTAATTGGCAAATTGACATTGCCTGCTCACGCAAACAATGACCTTCTTCCAGCAGCATTACTTGCTGATTGGCCAGATCATCCAGTTGCATTTCAGAGTCATTCTTCAGAATAGTCTTATTACCGGAAGCAAAATAGAAAGGCTCCTCAAAAAGAACCTGTTTGGCAAAATCTTCTGTAATAGGTGTAGCCATAAGAGCTGCATCTAATTGCCCTGTCATTAACCTCTCGATTAGTCCATACGTTTTTTCTTCAACTAACCAAACACGTAATTTGGGAAATGTCGCTTGAATATTTGGCATAACATGTGGCAGCAAATACGGAGCAAGTGTAGGGATAGCCCCCAAACGCAACTCACCGGCAAATGGGTCAGAAGTTTGACGGGCAACTTCTTTCATTTCGCTAACTTGTGTCAATATTTGTTGTGCACGCCCCAGGATTGCCCGCCCGCCATCAGTTATCATGACTTGTTTATTATTACGCTCAAAAAGCTGAATGCCCAGTTCGTCTTCAAGCTTTTTTATTTGCATGCTTAATGTGGGTTGGCTGATATGGCAACGCTTTGCGGCCTCACCAAAATGCATAACTTCGGCTAAAACAACAAAGTAATGCAAGTCGCGCAGATTCATCTTACCTCCAGCGTTGTCTCATTCATTTTACAACTTTGTAGTATCTTCTGAACCTTGCTAAAAGAACAAACAATTTCATGACAAAGTCTTAGACAGTCTCATTTAAATATATCCAATCTATGCGAAGTTGTGTATAGTCACCCCTTTTTTAATATAGCAAAAAAACTAATGACTCTTGTTGGTATCCCTTTCGCAAAATCGGTTCAGCGCTATAGTATTTGGTTAATCGGTGTCTCGTTTGTATTGTTTCAATTTTTTCTGCAATTGTCATCTGGGGTTGTCATTGGTGCTATTATGCACGAAATGAACCTCTCTGCCTTTGGAGCAGGAATCCTAAGTAGTGCTTTTTATTATGTTTATACCAGCCTACAAATTCCTGTTGGCTTATTATTCGATCGCAAAAATACACGTCTTTTATTAACCTTTAATGCAGTATTGTGTAGTATTGGCTGTTTTTTCTTTGCACAGAGCCATAGCCTCCTGTTTTTAATCCTTGGCCGAATGTTGATTGGAACAGGTTCCGCCTTTGCTTTTGTTGGATTATCTCATTTACTAAGGCAGCATTTTCCTCTTAATCAATTCGGTTTTATGATTGGCTTATCGGAGACTTTGGGCTTTATTGCCACCATGTTCGGTATGATAAGTATGGGGGCTTTAATTAACGAATGGGGTTGGCGCAGTTTTATTAGCACAGCCGCAGTGATAGGTTTTGGTATTGCCTATTTTAGTTGGCGATATATCCCTCATGACTCACAAAAAGTACCCCATTTTAAATTTACTCAGCAGATTTCGCAGATTTTGGGCAATGGTCGTGCATGGCTCAATGGTTTGTTTGTTGGGTTAAGCTTTACGGTTATCACTGTTTTCGGCGCAATGTGGGCTGTACCTTTCATGCAAGTTAAACTTTCTTGTAGTTTGAGATTAGCCAGTTTAGTTGATGCAATGATTTTTCTAGGAGCAGCTTTAAGTTGTCCTCTTTTTGGCTATTTGGCCGCCCTATGCAAACGGCGAAAACCCTTGATGCTAGGTTCTTGTCTTTCTACAGCAGGTTTAATTCTAGCGGTACTCTATTTACCAACTCACAACGTTGCTATCTTAAGTCTATTAATGCTTATGATTGGCGTTTGTTGCGGGGCTTATATGCTTGCATTTTCTATAGCAAATGAACTGGCACCAGCTGAGTCCCTGTCAACCTGCACAGGCTTCACCAATACTCTAGCAATGATCACAGCCCCTTTGTTGCAACCTTTAGTGGGATTCCTTCTTGACAAATTTGGTTCCAGTTCAACTCTTGAAGCCTACCAGACAGCCCTATTAATTATTCCCTTTAGCCTAATCCTTGCAGCAGGCCTTGTCTTTTTCTTACCTGAAAAAGCAACGAATCTTTAACTTACCTTTTGCGATTTAGGGGAGACTCCTTGTTCAATTTCATCTTTACTGATAGAGCAAAAACCAGGCTTTAAATCATCTGTAACACCCGCTATGATTTGGTGTTTTTCACCTTCCTTGACGAGGGCATCCTGCAGTAATAATTGAACTTTTGGAGAGGCAACTTGGATACTCCAAATCCCTTCTTTTGCTTCTTTAATAGTAACAAATTGTGACATTAACACAGGAGTTCCTTGAGCATCCCGCCAGCCTGCTATAGCACCACGTAATGCATCGGTCTCTTGCAAATTTAATGCATAAAAAGCACTGCCATCATTAAATTGACATAGAACACCGGTAAAAGGATGAAATGTTTCTTGCGGCTTGCTAACCCAAACTTGCCTAAACCATGCTTTAGGAGCCGTTACAAACTGCTCTATACTGCCTTCACCTGTTTGTAAATGTCCATTTAAACGACCAGTTTGATTGATTAATAATTCAACCCCAGAACGCAAATCCTGAACAATGGATGTATTTTGTACGTTTCGCAACATGTCTGCTTTGAAATTAAATCCCTTCTTCTCTTTAGTCTTGACGCCAAAAATCCAACTATTATTGATAGGGTTAAATTGCAAAAAGGCACGCCCCACATGCCAATTACTTACATCAGGCTTTTCTATGGTAGCACTGCTTTCTTCAAACAACAGCAGGTTTTTAGTTTGGCCATCTATTAACGCTGCTATCGCATGAAATTGCGTATCTTTGCGATGCATTTGAAAATAGTAACTATAACGCTCGCCGCTTTCATTCGTCACTGTTCCTGAAAATACCCAATCTGCTTGTAATGCACTGAGCGAAAGAGTTTTATTTTCCGCTTCGTTACTTTCTGGTTCTATGGTATCTGCAATTGCTGTATAACTTCCTATCAGTAATGCAAAGCATAAAAACAACTTGTGCCATCGTACTTTCATCTTAAATGATGCCTTGTAATTGTTCATGAGACCATAATGCTTGCCAAAATGCGTCGCTTAATTTTGCTTCAACTGGTAAAAAATACCAGGAATTAGCAGCAAATGATTGGCATTTGACTGCATCTTTTTCTGTCATCACTACTGTCTTTTCCTTGAATTGTAGTTCATGCGGCTGAAAATTGTGATGATCTGGAAAAGGATACTTTTTAAATGATATTCCAAGATTATGCAAGGTTGTAAAAAAACGCTGTGGGTGCCCAATCGCAGCAACTGCAGCGATAGGAGCCGCTAAAGATTCCTTATTAATTTCCTGTCCCGTTAAAATATTAGTCAAACGACCGGATTCCAAGATCATGGAATAGCCACCTGGCCATTCGCCATTATTAATCACCACCAAATCACTTTTCCGCAGACGTTTAGGGGTCTCACGCAAAGGGCCTGCGGGCAAGCATAAACCATTACCCAGTCCACGCATACCGTCAATCACAACAATTTCCACAGCCCGACCCATTGCATAATGTTGTAAACCATCATCGCTGATAATTATTTCGCACTTATACTTATCTAGAAGATACTGGACCGCTTGGGTTCGTTTCGGAGCAATTACGACAGGGCAGGCAGTTTTTCTAGCCAACAATAAAGATTCGTCGCCTACTAGTTTCGCCTCATCATCTGGAGATACTTCATGAGGAAATTGCTTGATAGCAGCACCATAACCTCGACTAACTATCCCAACCCGCAAACCTTTTACTTGTATTTCCTTTGCCAAGGCAATCACCAGCGGTGTCTTACCAACCCCACCGACCGTTAAATTCCCAATGACAATCACAGGTACAGAAAATTGTTGCTGGCAAAAGCGCGATAAATAAAAGCGGCGAACAACGGTTATAACTTTATAACCTTGTGCTACAGGCCATAATAGCCAACGCAGCGGATGATGGGTATACCATAGCTTATCAATATTGAGTAATATTTTTCGATGCTTAGCAGCTTTAAGCGATGGCTTCATTGTCTATACCAAGTTTTTGTGTTCCGTACAATTGAGCATAGTATCCTCCTAAAGTAAGTAACTGTTGGTGATTTCCTTGTTCAACAACTCTCCCTTGATTCATGACAATAATTTTATCAGCTCGCTTTATGGTTGATAATCGATGAGCAATCACCAAGGTTGTGCGATTGTGCATGATTTGCTCCAAAGCAGCTTGAATATATCTTTCTGACTCGCTATCTAATGCTGAGGTTGCCTCATCTAAAATCAAAATGGGAGCATCCTTTAATATGGCTCTTGCTATGGCTAAACGTTGACGTTGTCCCCCCGATAATAAGACCCCATTTTCACCAATTTTTGTATCATAACCATCAGGTAAACGACAAATAAACTCATCGGCAAATGCAAGTTTAGCCGCCTGAATTATTTGCTCGCGGCTAGCATCAAAACAACCATAAGCGATATTATGAGCCAAAGTATCGTTAAATAAGGTAACATGTTGACTCACTAAGGCAATTTGTGCACGTAAGCTACTGAGCGCCAAATCAGCAATGGACTCACCATCTAATCGTATGCACCCTTGATTCAGTTCATAAAAACGCGGGAGCAAACTAGCAATCGTGGTTTTTCCGCTGCCAGAATGCCCCACTAAGGCAACAGTTTCACCAGCCGCCACGCTAAAGCTGATATTATGCAGCACTGTTTGCCCCTGACGATAGGCATAACTGACCCTATCAAATTCGATGATTCCTTTTGCTTTGTGCGTCAGGATTTTACCCTGATCGTTTTCGATAGATTTATCTAACAAATCAAAAACACTCTCAGCACCTGCCAAACCTTTTTGAATCGTCGCATTTAATGTTGTTAACGTTTTCATCGGCTTAATTAGCTGCAACATTGCAGCAATAATCGCTAAGAAAGATCCTGCCGTGATAGTGATGACTGTTGCTAACTGAATTGCCGCTAAAATAATGACTGCAATCCCTACAGCAATTACAAATTGTACCCCAGAAACATTAATTGCCTTGCTGACTGCAACTTTCATATCATTTTTACGAGAGGTTTCAGTCGCTCGATTAAACTTTTCAACCTCGTACTGCACACCACCAAAAATTCTAACTACTTGATAGCCCTCAATAACTTCGCCCGCAATTTCGGTAACCTCCCCCATCGATTTCTGTACTTTATGGCTGATGCGGCGAACTCGTTTATTGGTATAGTTAACGATGACACCTACAAAAGGAATTGTTAAGAGGAACATGAGGGATAATTGCCAATTTATAACCATCATGACAATTAATAATCCAATTACTAAACAAGTATTTTGGACAAAATCAGTTAAAGCATCGGCACTAACCTGTGCTACCTGTTCCACGTCATAAAGAATTTTTGATAACAGTTGGCCTGAAGTTGCCTCATCATAATAATCGGCGGGCAGTCTAACAATATGAGCAAATACTCGCTGACGTAAAACTTTGACCACAGACCGAGCAACCCAGGTCATGCAATAACTTCCGGCTGAACTTACAAGTCCACGAATAGTTATTCCCACAAGAACAATCATAGGAATTTGCTTAACAAAAGCCATATCGATATCGATAAATCCTTTATCAAGAAAAGGACGCATCATATAGGTAAAACCAGCATCGATAGCTGAGTATAATATATTGGCAAAAATACCTAACAATAAAATGGGCCAAAATGGTTTAACGTAGGAAAGTAGACGTTGATAAAGAGGGCCTGTTTTGCTATGGAGCTTTTTTTTCATTAGCACTGGTAGGTTGGAATCGATGGAGGGATGAATTGTACTCTTAAATGCACAACACGCCAACTACCGATTAAAAGCGAAGACATGAAAAGAAAATCTGGCCTGAAAACTACAGACCAGATTAGATAGAAAATTACACTGCGGGAGCAGCAACTGTATCAATAGAAGCTTCTAATGCTCTCGCTTTGTTAATAGAGTCTGTATGGAATTGGAAAAAAGAAGGATTTTTTCGGGCGATTGCAACAATACCATAGATAACAACACAAGAAAGAACAGCAGCAAGTATGTTCAGACATACTTCACCCACTTTTTTCATTTTAAAACCGCGAAAGTTTTCTAACTCAGCGAGCTTTTCTTGAGAGAATAATGCTTTTGCATCGCGACTATAGGCCTGGGCATCACCATTCTCAATATAAGCATTATTAAGTCTTATCATTTCTTCACGAAGATTTTTTACTGCATTAGCAGCATCTGTATAACCATCGTTGAAAAGATCAGATTCTTTCTGAGAAAGAATTGCTAAGTGCTTAAATACTTCTGCTAATTTTTCAGTGCGCTTTAGTTGAGCCTTGATCTCTTTCTCATCTGTTACTGGCACATCTCGTACACCAGAACCTTCGAGAAGGAATAGACCGTTAATTTTATTACCCTTTGTACTCGTTGACTCTTCTTCTTGCTTACGCTTTGACTCTTCTTCTTGCTTACGCTTTGACTCTTCTTCTTGCTTACGCTTTAGCTCTTCTTCTTGCTTACGCTTTAGCTCTTCTTCTTGCTTACGCTTTAGCTCTTCTTCTTGCTTACGCTTTAGCTCTTCCTCTTGTATACGCTTCTCTTCCTCTTGCGGACGCTTTGATTCTTCTTCCTCTTGGCGTTGCTTTTCTTTTGCCACCTCTACAAATTTCTTTATTTTCTCGCGTTGGGCATCTCTAATTTGTTGTTCTAACCCATCAATCACTAATTGATTAGAAGGACTCAGTTGCTTGACATGCTTAGATAATGTAATTTTGCTTTCTTCCAATCTTTTTTTTGCAACTTGCTCATTCATATCAGTAACGGACTTAGATTGTTCAATAGCCCTAAGAATAATACCTTTGCTTTCAGTAATACTTTTCATGTAGGCTTCTTCATGTCTTTGGGCAGTACTCTTTTTTCTGTTTGTCATTTGGGATTCCTCTATGTACAAATATCGCGCAGATTGTAACACAGCTTAAATGCAAAACAAATAGAAAATGTGTTAACTCAAGTCTCACTATTGTAAATTTTTTAAAATATTGCTCTTAATAAGAACAAATAAGGTCTAATGATGTAGATTCTCTATCAATTGGGGGATTAATCCTGGACCTTTGTAGATCAAACCAGTATAGACTTGTAACAAAGCAGCCCCTGCTTGTAATTTCTCACGAGCAATAGCAGGATTATCGATACCGCCAACCCCTATCAAAGTGACATCGTTCCCCACTATTTCTTTCAGTACACGTAAGCATTGGGTTGAGCGTTCAGCAAGAGGAGCTCCACTTAACCCCCCTTGTTCATTACTATTAGGCAACTGCATTACTAATCCACGCGCACAGGTGGTATTGGTAGCAATAATTCCAGCAAGTTTCTTTTGCAATACAATTTCAGCCATTTGTTTTAGGGTTTCATCAGGCTCGTCAGGAGATAATTTTACAACCAAGGGAACAAGTCGTTGATGCTCATCGGCTAGCCGCTGTTGCTCTTCGCATAATTCTGCGAGCAGCTGGCTAAAAAATTTGTCTTGTTGCAATAACCGTAGATCGGGAGTATTCGGCGAGGAAATATTAATTGTTATGTAAGAAGCATAGGAATAAACTTTCTGTAGACAATGAACATAGTCTTCGCTAGCTCTCGTTAATGAAGTATCTTTATTTTTGCCAATATTGATTCCTAATATACCCTTATAATTGGCCTTTCTAACATTAGCCACCAATGCATCCACACCTAAGTTATTAAACCCCATACGATTAATTAACGCTTGAGCATCAGGGAGCCGAAAAAGACGAGGCTTAGGATTACCTAATTGCGGACGAGGCGTTACTGTTCCAAGCTCAATGAATGCAAAGCCAAGTTTGCTTAAAGCCTCAAGATGAGCTCCATTTTTATCCAAGCCCGCAGCAAGCCCCACTTGATGTGGGAAAGCCAATCCCATAGCTACCAAAGCTTGTCCCTTAGGTTGTTTAAAACAAAATTGGGGCACCCAATGCAACATGGATAAGGTCAATTCATGGGCTTTTTCAGCATCCATTTTAAAAAGAAAGGGGCGAATAAGTGAGTACATCCTTAAAGACTCCGAATATAAAAGGATCAGATTTTATTGTTATTAAGCGCAGCGATGGGAATGATAACTCAAGTTCTAAGTAAGTGATATTAAACTTATACAGGACTCTATCAGGCTAATCCCTTATAGTCATTCTTATCATTCTAGGTTAAAGTAAATTTTTAATTTTTATTTAAACAGTTATAAATGGATCGGTACATGCAAAGCGTCCTCAAGATGGGTACTTATCTTGGATTATGCCTTTTAATATCCTGTCGGATTGCCTTGCCTCCACAAAAGCAAGTACAGCATTTACAGGCCGCTCCTAAAATAGACCGCTCGATTCATGCAAAATTAAAAGAAAAAGAAATCTTTAGCCGGGGAGATTGGCCAAACCAACAATGGTGGCAAGCCTATAACTCCCCCCAATTAAATGAATTAATTAATGAAGCTCTACAATGTAATCCCTCCATTCAAGAAGTCAAAAGCCGTATTCAAATGGCGAAGCAAGAAGCCATCATTACCCGCTCTGCACTATTCCCATTGTTATTTTTTGATGCAAAAGAAAACAAACAATACTTAAGTAAGAATGGCTTATATCGCGCGCTAAATCCTAAAATCCCTTTAAATGCCAATCTCCTGGATTTATCCTTGGCATTCACTTATGATCTTGATTTCTGGGGGCAAAATCATAATCTTTTTTATGAAGCTATTGGTAAAGAAAAAGCACAGGAAGCTGAAGCCGCAGAAGTGCAACTACTAATCACCACCGCTATTGCACAAGCTTATTTCGCTTATAAGGTGAATCTTGTTAAACAGCAATTTTACGAACAATTAGTAGCAGTACGTAATAATATCTCTCAATTACAAAATTTACTCACTAATAAAGGACTTGCCAATGACCTATCTTCCTTCTCAGCATCAGAGAGCTTACTGGAAGCGAAGAAATTGCTTGCTAATATCAAAGAAGAAATTGCCGTTGATAAACACCTAATTAATATTCTGGCTGGCCGTAACCCTGAAGCATCTATAGCTGCACAGAAAAATCTTCCCGCACTACCAAAAACATTGCTTATTCCTACCACACTTTCTTTAGATCTAATTGCACGCAGACCTGATTTAATGGCACAAATTTGGCGTGCAAAAGCTTTAGCCTATAAAACAAGTGCGGCAATGGCTGATTATTATCCCAATGTTAATCTCGTTGGTTTAGTCGGCCTTGAGAGTACTCATTGGGATAAACTTTTACGCGCATCAAGCGTTACTACTGCAATTAGACCCGCCATTCATTTACCTATTTTTACCGCCGGTGCCATTAAGGCCAACATTAGAGCTACAAAAGCAGAATTTGATGCTGCAATTTTTGCCTACAACAATTTGCTATTACGAAGCACCCAGGAAATTCTTGATGTTCTTGACTTTAGCCAGCGGGTTTATAAACAAAAAAACGAACAAATGGAAATTCTTAAATTTACGAACAAGCGGTATGCGCTTGTGCGTTTACGTCAGCAACAAGGCTTAGACAGCGAATTTAATATTTTTTCTTTACAAGAAGAGTTGATTGAAAAAAAACTTACTAATCTTAGCCTGCTTTATAATCAGTATCTTGCTTCTATAAAATTAACCAAAGCTTTAGGCGGTGGCTACTGTCGAGCTAACATCCCATTGGTGAGGCAGTCATGAAGCAAAGAAAACCTATTTTCTACCTCGCCATTGCTATTTTGGTTTTATTATTGTGCATTTTTATCTATTGGCTATTCGTCTGGCGCTTGCAGGTTTATACCAATGATGCCTATGTCCAAGGCAATCAAGTACGCATTAATGCCTTACGTCCAGGTTTTGTTACTGCAATATACAGTGATGATAGTTTCCTTGTTAAGAAAGGCCAGCTGCTCGCTAGTCTGGATGAAACAGACTCGACAATCACTTTAGAGAAAGCAAAGGCAAGGCTTGCAGAGAGCGTGCGAGAGGTTTGTCAGGCCTTCCATGAGGTATTTCGTCTCAAATCAGAAATTGAAGTGAAACGAGCAGAGCATTTAAAAGCAAAACAAAATTTTCAACACCGTGCTGGCGTAATAAAAGCCCGGGGGATTTCTCTTGAAGATTATCAAAATGCGGCAGATGACCTAAAAGCAAGTTTAGCCTCCCTAAGAAGTACTAAAGATCAATATCAAAAAGTGTTGGCTTTTGTCCAAGGAAGCTCTATCACCCAACATCCTTTGGTGCAGCAAGCCGCACAAGAAGTTAGGGACGCTTGGGTACAACTTTATCGCTGCAAAATATATGCACCTGTTGAGGGGCTTGTTGCCCAACGAACTGCTCAAGTCGGTATGTCGGTTAAGGCAAATGAACCTCTGATGTTCGTTATCCCTTTAGAACAAATGTGGGTAAATGCTAATTATAAAGAAACACAGCTAAAACATGTCCGCATCGGCCAAAATGTTAATATCACCTCCGACTTATACGGACGCTCTGTGGTTTTCCATGGCAAAATTGTTGGACTCCCGGGTGCTGCAGGAAATGTCTTCGCCTTATTACCCCCAGAAAATTTATCCGGTAACTGGATCAAGATCGTTCAACGACTACCTGTACGTGTTGCACTAGATGCGAATGAATTAAAACAGCACCCCCTACGAATCGGTTTATCCATGGAAGCAACCACGGATATCTCTACTGATGGTCCTTTGGTTCCTACTAACTTTAACTCACCAACCTATACAACAGATATTTTTGAATCAGAAGAAGCGGGTAATAAAGAATTAATAGCCAAGATCATAGCCAGTAATTTGGATCCTAATTTACAAGCTTATGCGACCAACCCTCTTGCGCTCAAAAAGATGTCTATAGCAAGAAGGAACGATTAATGGCTTTATTTATCCTCATACTCTCCATTGGAGCGGTGATCTTTAACCTGACATTGCCTATCATGGCAGGCCTTTATATTGTCGGCGACTTGGGTAGTAGCCCTTTTCTTAGCGTTTATAGCGTTAGTTTTTTTTGTATTGGTAATGCACTCAGTATCCCCTTAGGCAAACCGTGCATGACTCGGTTGAGCGCAGTACAACTTTATCTGGTTTGTTTGGTTCTAATGACTTTTTTCTCATGGCAATGCGCAACCTCGCAGGACTATTTCCATTTTGTTTTATTTCGTCTCTTGGAAGGTTTAGCCTCAGGCCCTCTGTATTTACTAATATTAGGAGAGTTGATTCCATCCATTTGTTCCCCACAAAAGCAAGCAAATTTGCTCCCTTTTTTATTTATCTGCTTTACGTTTATTCCCGTGTTAGGTGCAAGTTGGGGTGGTTGGATTGCATACTCTAGTAACTGGCGTTTACTTTTTTATACCAATATTCCTTTTTGTCTTTTTTTAATTGCTTATATTAGTTATCGATTTAAAGACTTTCATAAGCCCGTAAAAAAAATCAAGTTTGATGCCCCAGGGTATTTTTTTTATTTCGTCAGCGTTCTTTTTATTGGAACAGCTTTGATTACGGGACAAGAGCTAGATTGGTTTCGCTCTACCATGATTAATTTTCTTTTAGCGACAGGGAGCATCAGTTTACTTTTTTTTATTGTACATACCTGCTCATCATCATGTCCAATTATGGACTTTAAGCTTTTGAAGGATTTTTACTTTTCATTTGCAATGCTAAATATCGCGTTTCTTTTTGCCATTTATTTTGCGATGGTCATTTTACTTTCATTATGGCTGAAACTCTATGTGAATTATACGCCTAACTGGATTGCTTTAATCATCGTCACCATGGCTTTTGTTGCCTGGATACCTATCTTTTTAAACTATAAACGCTACGATCCGCGGTTACCTCTGGCAGTCGCTTTAATATTTTTTGCGATTTCATGTTTTTATACGACTTCCTTTAATACAGAGATTAACTTCAACCGCATTGCTTTTTCACGAATTCTGGCAGGTATAGGGCTCCCGCTTTTTTTACCACCGCTTTTTAGGCTCTCAGTGCAGCATGTTTCCCCGGAAAAATCAGGCGAATCTGCAAATTTCTTTCACATTATTCGATTACTAAGTTGTGCTTTAGGGGCTTCTCTTTTCGTTATTTTATGGCATCGGCGGCAAGTTTTTTATTATGAACGCTTGGGTGAAAACTTAACATCTTTCTCCCACAACACCATAAGCTTCCTCAATCACGCCCAGCAATTCCATGCGGAAGGGAAAAAAGCGCTTGCGCAATTAAATTTTTTCCTCACTCGTCAAGCTACCGCATTGGCGCTTGATGACTGCTTTTATTTGATGGGCTGGCTCAGTGTCCTCTTACTGTTAATCCTGGTATTTACCTATTATCCATTACAATTAAAACCTAAACTTTTAACGAGCACCTAGTTATACAGCACACTGCTGCGCCCATACTCGTAGCATTGCATTACCACTAGGCTGTAAATGATAGGCAACCTCTTTAACCTCGACACCAAAATTTTCTTGTTGTAACCCAAGAAGTACTGGTCCCAAAAAAGGTGAAGGATGATTATGACGGTCAATTAAAGGAAAAATTCGTACTTCTTTAGCAACTCGAGCTAATTCTTTAATCACTTTCAAATGAAATTCAACATCTTGATCATCTAGATCAGCAAATAAATAATGCGAACTCAAAGCAAAATCAAATGAGAAATCAGCAAAAGGTAAGGTATAGTCTGTAACGCCATAATAGCGTTTTTCTTTTTTTCCTTTTTCATAGTCGGCAAAAAACTGCTTCATTCCTTCACGCCTTTTATTAATCAATGCTTCAAGATTACCGTAAAAACTAAAATCAAATTTGTCTTGATCCCTGATAACTCTGGCGATCATATCAGCAAAAATTAAATCTACCTTACTGTAAAGCGTATCCTTATCCAACGTAAATAGCGGATCAGCGCTAATAATTTGCCGCGACTGTTTCGTGAACTCCACATTCACTGCACTAGGTCCACAACCATATTCTAAGATGCGTGCATTTTTGTCGGTATCAGTCAAATGAAACATTTCTTGGTATTCGTCAGCATGATGTCCCCAGAGCACGAGTTTACGCATGAATACCCCTCCTTTATTAAGAAGGGTCTATTACAATTCTGCTATCTTGGCCGAAAAGCCTTGATTTTCTATGCTTGATTGCTCACCTACCTAGCGAATTGTAAACAGACCCTAGACTTTTGAATAATGCCAGTAAAGAAAAATTCCCTGAAAAGCACAGTGTACATGGAAAGCATGGGGATTTAGAAGGTTTGAAGGCATTTTTCCCCAAAGATTAGTTCTTCAACTGCAGTTTCCAAAAAAGTCTATTGCAACTTGAATTTGATTGGGTATAGTCTAGCCTATTTGCTTAAGTAACAGGAAGTCAAACTATGCACACTGGCCTACAATATCAACTTGGTGAAACTTACGACCTTCTGCGCGATAGTGTTTATCAATTTGCCCAAAAGGAAATCGCTCCCATAGCTGCCCAAATCGATGAAAAAAACGCTTTCCCTAATCATTTATGGCGCAAATTAGGAGAAATGGGGTTACTTGGTATCACCGCCAGTGAAGAGTATGGTGGTGCTAACATGGGTTATCTTGCCCATGTAATTGCAATGGAAGAGATTTCACGAGCCTCCGCTTCTGTCGGTTTAAGCTACGGTGCACATTCTAATCTTTGTGTGAATCAAATTTCCTTAAATGGCAATAGCAGGCAAAAACAATATTATTTGCCTAAACTAATAAGTGGAGAGCATATTGGCGCTTTAGCCATGAGTGAATCCAATTCGGGTTCAGATGTTGTTAGCATGCAACTGCAGGCACGTGCTGAGGGGGATAAATTTATTCTCGATGGCACGAAAATGTGGATTACCAATGGCCCGGATGCTGATGTTTTAGTTGTGTATGCCAAAACAGATAAACTTGCCGCCAGTAAAGGAATTACCGCCTTTATCATCGAGAAAGGATTCAACGGTTTTCGCACCGCACAAAAGCTGGATAAACTGGGAATGCGCGGTTCAAATACCTGCGAACTTGTGTTTGAACACTGTGAAGTGCCCGCGGAAAATATTTTAGGCGAAATCAATAAAGGCGCAAAAGTCTTAATGAGTGGACTAGATTATGAGCGCACTGTATTGGCTGCAGGCCCTATTGGTATTATGCAAGCTTGTATGGATATTGTTCTTCCCTATGTACATGAGCGTAAACAATTCAATCAGGCGATTGGTGAGTTTCAGTTCATTCAAGGGAAGCTGGCCGACATGTATACCGAATTAAGTGCATCAAGAGCTTATCTCTACGCTGTCGCCCGTGCTTGCGATCAAGGCATGGTCAGCCGCAAAGATGCCGCTGGGGTAATTTTATATACAGCAGAAAGAGCCACCCAAATGGCTTTACAAGCCATTCAAGTTCTTGGTGGTAATGGCTATATTAATGAATATCCTACTGGCCGATTGTTGCGTGACGCCAAACTGTATGAGATTGGAGCAGGTACATCTGAAATCAGACGAATGTTAATTGGACGTGAACTTTTTAATGAAACAGCATAAGGAAAATAAAACATGGAACAGAATGATATTGTTATTGTCGCTGCTAAAAGAACACCTATGGGGGCAATGTTAGGAACATTATCTGGCCTATCAGCTCCAGAGTTGGGAGCAGTGGCTCATCGCGCAGTTATCGAACAAGCCGGTATCGCTCCAGCGGAAATTGATGAAGTTATTAGCGGCTGTGTCTTACAAGCAGG
>NZ_LNXV01000002.1 GCF_001467025.1 Legionella brunensis
CAGTTTGTCTTCTCTCTTCTTAATGAACCCGCCCCGAAGGCGTGATGCGTATTCTACTCATCTACACTTCCTTGTCAAACACTTTTTTATTTTATTTCAAATAAATTTTTTGCTCAGTCTGCTTTTTGTAAATGCACTTTAGCAATTCGACGTTTTCCAACTTGAATTATGTGGGTTTGACCCGCCGGGAGTGTCATAAAGGCATCGGTAACTCGCTCCCCATCAAGCTTAACAGCACCTTGACCAGTGAGTCTTATAGATTCTGAAGTACTTTTTGTCAAATCAAGCTGTTTAAGAAGTTGCGCAATCCCTATTGAATCTGAACAAACTATGGTTTGCTCGACAATATCCTCTGGAATTTCCCCTTTTTGAAATCGTTCAATAAATGCTTGATGAGCTTTTTCAGCTTCTTCTTTACTATGGAAACGAGTGATTAATTCTTTTGCCAAATCAATTTTTACATCTCGCGGATTTAATCCCTCATTAACAGCTTTTCTAACTGCCGTAATCTCAGTGCCTGATTTAAAACTTAATAAATCGATATAGCGCCACATCAACTCATCAGAAATTGACATAATTTTACCAAACATCATTTCAGCAGGCTCACTGATACCAATATAATTATTTAATGATTTCGACATTTTCTTAACGCCATCTAACCCTTCAATTAAAGGCGTCATCATAATTACTTGTGGTTCTTGACCATAATGTTTTTGTAATTCTCGTCCCATTAATAAATTAAATTTTTGATCAGTTCCGCCAAGCTCAATATCTGCCTTTAAGATGACAGAATCATAGCCTTGGATAAGAGGATATAGAAATTCGTGGATAGCAATGGGTTGTTCTGAGGTATAACGCTTATTAAAATCGTCTCTCTCAAGCATCCTAGCTACCGTATGCGTTGCAGCCAAACGAATCAGATCAGCGGCATTCAGTTTTCCTAACCATTCTGAATTAAAGGCTATGGTTGTTTTCTCAGGATCAAGAATTTTAAAAACTTGCTGTTGATAAGTTTTTGCATTTTCAACTACTGCTTCTTCGCTTAAAGGCATCCGTGTTACATTTTTTCCTGTCGGATCACCTATTCTTGCAGTGAAATCGCCTATTAAAAAAATTACTTTGTGGCCATACAATTGAAATTGACGTAATTTATTTAGAAGAACTGTATGTCCTAGATGAAGATCAGGAGCAGTTGGATCAAAACCTGCTTTTATAATTAAGGGTTGTGATTTTTGTAATTTTTTTTCTAATTCTTGCTCGGGCAGAATCTCTTCACAGCCGCGTTTTAATTCAGAATATACTGAGACTTCGTTAATCATGACAACAAAACCTTACTTTTAATGATTGACCTAACATCTTACAGCGAGTATCTTAGCCCGGTTATTCTATTCTCGCTAGAGGGTAGTATTAGGATAGTTTAAAAGCTTAGGCTTTTTAGTGGTAATGACTAGTTGTGGCTGATTCATCAATCTCAAAAGATTGGGTTGAAGTACCTTAACTAAGCGGTCAGAACCAGAAGATGACTGTAATAAGTTTACTGTAGCATTTTAATAACAGCATTCTCCAGGATGACAATAGTAAAGGCGAAACATGGATCAACAACCCAGTGTCTCATTACAAAGTTTAAATAAACCATCTAAATTGATGGCTCTAATTGCTTTGGTGATTGCGTTCGCCTTGCCTTTTATATTAGTTAAATCTTTTCCGCACAAACATAAAGCCAGTTACTCTCAAAGCGAGTTACCAACTCCTGCAATTGCTGAGCCAGAAGAAAAGCCTGAAGTAACTAACCTTATTATTAAGGAAGAACGCAAACCATCCTCATCACTTGCCAATGCCAAATTGTCAATAAAAGATATAACTCCAGCAGGGCCAATACCACCTAAAACCAAGACGACAACTGCACAAAAACTCCCTGTGGAAACATCTAAATCACAAATCCCCACAAAAGCGCCTTCCACAGTAGTTCCAGTAGCAAACAATGGCTGGAAAATTATTAAGACACGCAGTGGCGATTCACTGGCTACCGTATTTAAACGAGAGGGGTTAAGCCCTCAAACCCTACAAATTATCATGCGTGATAATCCTCACGCCAAAATGCTATCGCGTTTAAAAACCGATCAGCAATTAGAGTTGCTGATAACAAAGAAAACGCTGGAAAAAATGATACTACCTGTATCAAACACCCAATACCTTGTTGTCTACCGTGAAGGACAACGTTATAAAAGCAAGATTAATTTACATAAGACCGAGAGTCGTAATCGTGTAGTCACCGCAACAGTGCGCGGTTCTCTGTTCGGTACAGCAAAACGTAACAACATTCCTTATAAGCTTGTTCAACAAATGACAGAAATATTTACCTGGGACATTAATTTTGCCAAGGATATCCGAGCAGGCGATCAATTTACCATTGTTTATCAAGCGCTTTACATTAAAGATAAATTGGTAGGGGCTGGTGAAGTTATGGCTGTTAGTTATCGCACGCGAGGAAAAACTTATCAGGCTGTCCGACATACCGATAGAACCGGACACACAGATTACTACTCTCCACAAGGTGTCAGTTTAAAGAAAGCTTTCGATCGCTACCCTCTTCGATTTAGTCATATAAGCTCTACTTTTAGTCTTTCTCGCTATCACCCCATTCTGCACTATCGCCGAGCCCATAAAGGTGTTGATCTTGCAGCTCCAATAGGCACGCCCATCCGTGCTACCGGAGACGGACGCATTGAAATCATCGGCCGCCAAAGTGGCTACGGTAATATGATTAAAATTAGCCACAATAAATCCTACAGTAGCATCTATGGCCATATGTTGAAGTTTCAGAAAGGAATATCTCGAGGAACTTTTGTTAAACGCGGACAAGTTATTGGTTACGTCGGCCAAACAGGGTTAGCCTCTGGTCCTCACTGTCACTATGAATTTCATATTAACCACCAGCCCAGAAACCCTACCACTGTTGATTTACCACGCGGCTTTCCGATTTCTGGGAGAGAAATGGCTGCCTTTAAAGCCAACTCAGCAAAACTTCTCGCTCAGTTGAAAGGTGGAACAACTCAGGTTGCAAAACGCTAAGAGTTTGGATGATTGACATAGAAATACATGAGCAGCGAAGAAAAAATCACGGCTCGTGTTTTATTGAATTAGCACAAACTTAAGTAAATAAATAACGACAAATCACTACACTAGCAATAATTCCTGCCAAATCTGCTAAAAGCCCTGCAGGAATCGCGTGTCTTGTCCGTTTGATTCCAACAACCCCGAAATAAACCGCAATGACATAAAAGGTTGTTTCCGTACTCCCCATCATTGTAGCCGCCATTTTAGAGATGAAAGCATCACCTCCATGCTGATGGATAACCTCAGCCATAATTCCAGTCGAAGCACTTCCTGAAAAAGGTCTCATTAGTGCTAACGGTAATAAGTCTGTCGGCATTCCCAAAGTCGATAAAACTGGGCCAAGAAATTCACTTAGAAGTTCAAAAAAACCTGAAGCACGCAACATTCCAATGGCAACGAGCATAGCAATCAGGTAGGGAATAATATTGATAACCGTTTCAAACCCCTGTTTTGCACCTGTGGTAAAAGCATCAAACACATTTATTTTTTTAATCGCACCATAAAGTGGTATACCTACAATAAAAGCGAGAAATAACCAATTTGAAATCTGATTCGCAAAATTATTCATTGGTAATTTGTCCTTTGATACGATAGCCAGGCAACTTAGCTAGCTGCTTTACAGCAACGATAGCAACAATGGTGGAGATAGTGGTTGCGCCTAAAGAACTAACAATGATACTGCTAGGATGCAAACTACCATTTGCAGCTAAAAACGCGATAGCTGTCGCAGGAATCAATTGCACACTAGATGTATTAATTGCAAGAAAGGTACACATAGCATCACTTGCTTGTTGTGCATTTTTGTTAAGCGATTGTAATTCCTTCATTGCCTGCAACCCAAAAGGTGTCGCCGCATTTGCCAACCCCAACATATTTGCGGCAATATTTAAAATCATTGCCCCCATAGCTGGATGATCGGTAGGAACATCAGGGAATAATGGTCGCATAATGGGTCTTAAGTTTCTTGCAAAGCGATTAACCAAGCCTGATTCTGAAGCGATCCCCATGATTCCTAACCATAAAGTCATAATGCCGGTTAAACCTAAAGCAACTTCAAACCCAAGCTTTGCTGAATCCGTAACAGCATGCACGACTTGATCAAGCCGCCCCTGAATTAACCCAACAATCACGGAAAGAAAAACCATCGATAACCATATCGCATTGAGCATTGTTGTCCCCCAACCCTAGACAGGTTAAAATATGTCCTTTTTGTTAACTGGAAGAAAAACATGGGCTCATTTTACTATCGAATAAAATCATTCCAGCAAATTATCTATCTTAGTTGTTTCGCCCTTTTGTCTTTTAAAGCTTTCGCGCATGTCCATCCAAAGCAGGAACAAGCCAACGAAATGATTAGCGAACTATACCACAACTTGAACAACATACCGAAATTTGATATGGCAGCACGGCTTGATGCTATAAGCGCTCACTTTTTAGGCAAAGAATACTTGCTGGGAGCATTAGGTGAAGGAGTGAAAGCCCGTTTTGATCAAGCCCCCCGGTATCGTGTTGATGCCTTTGATTGTGATACTTATGTAACAACCGTACTGGCTTTGGCATTAGCCAGCGATACCCGTGATTTCAAACAATGCTTATGTAAAATTCGCTATGAGAATGGCCATGTCGCCTATACTAGCCGTAATCATTTTACCGGGCTTGATTGGAACCTAAACAATCAACGACAAGGTTTTGTTAAAGATATTACAGAAAATTTTAAGGATATTAATAATCAACCCGTTGCCCAAATAGATAATACATTGATTGACAAACCCTCCTGGTATCAACATCTTACCCTTAAAAACATCCGTTTGTATCCTGGTGATGAAAAAGAGCAGCTACAACGATTAACTGATTTAAAAAATAGAGGTAGCAAATTAACCAAGATAAATTCTCATTTGGCTTATATTCCGCTAACTTCACTGTTCGATAATAATGGTAAAGCCAATCAATATTTGTTTTCACAAATTCCACATGCGGCAATTATCGAGATAGTACGTCCCAATTGGAATCTGCAGGAAGCGATTGGTACGAATTTGAATGTCTCCCATTTAGGCTTCGCCTTTTGGAAAAATGGCACCCTTTACTTTAGAGAAGCATCCTCGATCCATGGCCGTGTAGTTGACGTTCCTTTGGTTGATTATTTACAAGAAGCGCGCAATAGCCCAACCATTAAAGGAATTAATGTCCAGGTTGTTGTACCCACAAATCCCTTATCGAATGGTTGCAGTCCTGCAGGTAATCATTAAGAATAAAATCAAAGAGTGAGTATTGCCAACAACACTCACTCTACTCTTTTTATATAATACAATAAGTACCAATAGCAATCGTTCTATTATAAGGTAGCTTATAAAATTCTATATTAAGATTTGCAGAGTAATTGCGCATGAGGAATGCGAATAATTTTTCCTGCCAATAAAAGCTTAATGTTCTTTTAGCCCTAGAAGCCATCACATTAGGAATTTCGACTAAATAAGTTGCGTTCTCGACATTCACTTCAAAAGATAACAATTTCTTCTCGTTCAACAACTGTAAAGCTTCTGGGATAGAAATAGTATCCATAAATCCATAACGCAACGTCAGCTGGCAAATTTTAGGCGCTAACTGATGGAATTTGAATCGGCTCTTATCACGCACATAGGGCCTATTCTCAACCTTATAATTAACGATAAGAATATTTTCCGGAACGGCAAGACTTAACTTTAAAAAATGAAGGAAGCTACCACCACTTTGATCGTAAGTATCGGTAATAAAAATACCTGTCACTCCTGGCAATTGGTTAAATGCTCTATAACGAAGCTGTTTAATTATCCTTGTGATGTCCTCTTTTTGCATATAAAAATTCTTTTGCAAAAATTGCATACCATTGTTCCAGGTAAACATCACTACAGCGACAGCAAAAGCAAAGAGAACAGGTACCCAGCCCCCGGTCAAAAATTTATGGAAATTAGCACCTAAAAATGCGATATCAATAAAAATGAACAAACTAAATATGCCGATTACATGAAATAAAGACCAATGCCAAACTTTCCTCGCAGCATAGGCTACCATCATGCTAGTCAATAACATATCCAGATTAACTGCAATTCCATAGGCATGTGCCATACCACTTGAGCTTTTGAAGGTAAAAATAAGAATCAGTGTTCCAATAAGAAGGAAAAAATTAACCTGAGGTATATAAATCTGCCCCGCATGCTCTTTGGAAGTTTGGATAATCGGAAGTCTTGGATAAAGTCCCAACAACACGGCTTGCTTGGTAATTGAAAATGTTGCTGTTATTACCGCCTGGGAAGCAATTACTGTAGCGGCAGTAGAAAGTATTAATAAAGGGATAAAAAACCAATCCGGAGCAAGAAAATAAAAGGGATTTTCAATAGCCTCAGGATGTAGCAGAAGATTGGCTGCCTGGCCGAAATAGTTGAGCAGTAAACCAGGTAAAGCGACAAAAAACCAGCTATAGCGGATTGCATTTTTACCAAAATGGCCAATGTCAGCATAAAGCGCTTCACCGCCTGTTATCGCCAAAAAAACCCCGCCTAATAAAAAATACCCCCTTAACCCCTGCGTATGAAGAAATTGCCAAGCATAATGTGGGCTGAACGCCTGCAAAACCACAGGGTTATTGATTATTTGAATGGCACCTAAAGTTCCTATCGTGATAAACCACAACAAAAGGATAGGACCAAAAGCAGAACCAATTTTTCCTGTTCCTTTAGCCTGCATGATGAAAAGAATAATGAGAATCGTGCAAGCTAAAGGAATAATTAGATCATCGAATTTATTTGAAACAATTTTTAAACCCTCAACTGCTGAGGTTACTGAAATAGCGGGGGTTAGCATACCATCACCAATAATAAGGCCCGCACCAAAGATAGCTAGCAAATAAAAAAGGTATTCATGTTTTGTTTTCTTCTGCTTCAGCAATGCTAACAAGGCTAGAATACCGCCTTCGCCATCATTGTCAGCACGAAATACAAAGACTAAGTATTTAATTGAAATAACTATAATCAATGACCAAAGAATCAGTGATAGTATTCCCAAAACGTCAACTGCATTGATGGGAAGTCCACTCAGAGTTTCTCGAATAGCGTAAAGAGGACTAGTCCCTATATCGCCATAAACGACCCCTAAAGCTCCCAGAGCCAAAGGGAATGAGAAATTTTTTGTTGTCATATCAAACTAGTTATTATTTTTACTACCACTATATCCAAACAAGAGCACATTGCGTAGAGTTTTACAAAATTATTTTGCCTTCCTATGGTTGATAATGCTGAAAAACTGACGTGTCGATTGCGAAATCAGGATGGATGCTTAATAATGAAAAAATTCATCTACATAAGGAGTGGGAATGTTTCAAAAGCGTGCTATGAAGCCATTAGTCTTCATTAGCTTAATCTGTTTAGCTTTAAGTAGTTGCTATAGGTATCACCCTCCTTATAATAACTTTAAGCCTTATCGTCGGGTTTATGTAACCACCCCACCAGGAGCTGTGGTTGGTACCACGGCCCTGGCAGTCGCAGGGGGACCTGTTCTAGCCGGCACTGCTGCTGGTGGCGCAATAGGAGCAGGGGTAGGTCTTTATAAAGATAGTAAACCCGCTATTATCAAACAACTTCAGCAACATGAAATTCAATACATTCAGTATGGCGATACAGTAACTCTTGTCGTGCCTACTGATCGCTATTTCCTGTTTAATAGCGCACGATTGAATCAACTGTGCTTCCCAGGCTTAGCCTTGCTCATTAAATTGATAAAAACATTTCCCCCTTGCTGTTCTATCTATGTGGCTGGATTTACTAACGACGTTGGCTCTCGTTACCATAAGAACACGCTGACACAAGCGCAAGCAGAAGCGATGTTGACATTTTTATGGGCTAATGACATTCCAGCGCAGCGGTTAAATGCTGAGGGTTATGGGGACAAATATCCCGTGTCAGATAACAAACTTGTCCATGGTAGTGCGCAAAATCGTCGTTTGGAAATTCAAGTTTTCTATAGCTGCTCGGCTCAGGCCCCTCAACCTGTTGCTTATACTGGCTATGTAAAATAGGTCGTTTTATTTAAGTTTTTAACTGGTAGGTGTATATGAAATCCAGATTTATTGGTGGCATCCTTTTGATTGTTGGAACCTCTATTGGCGGGGGCATGCTAGCTTTACCTGTAGCCAATTCCGCAACTGGTTTTTGGCAATCTTCGCTTTTCTTACTGATTTGTTGGGCAGTAATGACTTTGGGTGCTTTATTTATTCTGGAAGCTAACCTTTATCTTCCTCCAGGTAAACATATGGTTTCAATGGCAGCTTCTACGTTGGGAGGCCCCGGACTTCTTACTGCCTGGCTAAGTTATTTATTTTTACTTTATACCTTATTATCCGCCTATATCTCGGGTGGTGCTGATGTCTTTGGCAGTTTATTTAAACAAATCGGGATTACTCTCAATTCGTGGGAAGCCAGTACTCTATTTACTTTTCTTTTTGGTTTAGTAGTTTATGGCGGCATCCGCCGCGTTGACTTATTAAATCGCGCCTTAATGTTCGGTAAATTAGCAGCTTACTTTATCTTGGTTGTTTTAATAACCCCACATGTGAATCTTCATAATTTTCAAGGGGGAGACTATCGATTAATTGCAGGCACCGTAATGATTTTAATCACCTCGTTTGGCTTTGCAATTATTGTACCTAACCTGCGTGACTATTTTAATGATGACATCAAAGCTTTGAAAAAAGTTGTGTTAATTGGCTCGCTTATCCCACTACTGTGCTACCTAGCCTGGGATGCAGTAATTATGGGCACTTTGCCAGCAGAAGGCTTAGCAGCGTTAATGCATGATGAACACACAACCAGCGCATTGGCCAGTAATCTTTCAAGTACTGTCAATAATACACTGATTAGCTCACTATTTAATTTCTTTACTTCTATTTGCATGCTAACCGCCTTCTTAGGGGTTTCATTGTGTCTTATCAGTTTCTTGGCCGATGGTTTGAATATGGAGCAGCACGGACGTCAAGGGCTCGGTTTATTTCTTCTAACATTTCTCCCTCCGCTTCTCATTGTAATTTATTATCCAGGCGCTTATATCCATGCTTTAAATTATGCTGGAATTTTTTGTGTAATCTTGCTATTGCTATTACCTGCCTTGATGACCGTATTTGGACGAAAAAAATTCTCGCCCCAATATAAAGTTCCAGGAGGCAAACTTTCGCAATGGATAGTTATTATTTTTTCCATTGCGCTTCTAGCTAACACTGGTTGGCAATTAATTAGCTAAATGTGTATTCTAGCTAAGTAGAATAAGAGGCTATTGACATGACGGAGTATCTTATTTTATCATATTGTTTAATTTTTTAACTAAATGGATGTAATTGTGCCTAACTCAAAATTCCTTGGTGGTATCCTACTAATTGTTGGCACCTCAATCGGTGGTGGAATGTTGGCTTTGCCTGTATCAACTGCCGAAGTAGGATTTACCAACTCCGTTTTCTTTCTAATCATGTGTTGGCTCATTATGACCGTAGGAGCCCTATTAATTCTTGAGGTGAATTTACGCCTACCCTCAGGAAGCAACATGGTCTCAATGGCTAAATCAACATTGGGCGTTCCTGGGCAGGTTATTGCCTGGATTACTTATCTTTTTCTTCTCTATACCTTATTAGCAGCTTATATTTCTGGCGGTAGCGATGTCTTAGGTAGTATTTTAGCAAAAGCGCATATTGACCTACCAAATTGGTTAACTTCGTTTATTTTTACAGTAATTTTTAGCCTGGTTGTTTATGGAGGAATTCGAGCGGTTGATTACGTCAATCGTGGCCTCATGTTTGGAAAATTAGGTGTGTATGTATTGCTGGTGATTATTATAAGTCCCCACGTCAACCTAAATAGTTTAAATGGTGGCTCAGTAAGAGCGATCACAGGCAGTTTAATGATCTTGGTGACTTCCTTTGGCTTCGCCTCTATCGTGCCAAGCTTACGAGAATATTTTAATGATGACGTAAAGACCTTACGAAAAGTTATCTTATTCGGTTCGCTAATTCCTCTAACTTGCTACATCCTTTGGGATGCAGTAATCATGGGAGTTGTGCAGCGAGATGGCGAAGGGGGTTTAGTCGCACTAATGACTAATGAACATGCTACGAGTGGCTTAACAAATGCTTTATCGGGAGCTGTCAATAGCCAATGGATTACCGGTTTTTTTGGCTTTTTTACCTCTATTTGCATGGTAACCGCCTTCTTAGGTGTTTCAATTGGTTTATTTGATTTTTTGGCTGATGGACTCACCTTAAAAAAATCCGGGATCCAAGGCAAATCAACATTAGCACTTACCTTTGTTCCTCCTTTAGCTGTTGTACTTATTAATCCAGGCATTTACCTTCATGCCTTAAGTTATGCCGGTATTTGCTGTGTGATTTTATTGCTGTTGCTACCAGCGATAATGACCTGGCGCGCACGTCGAGTTGATCCCACTGGTGGAGTTTGGTTAGTTCCAGGCGGCAATTTAGGCTTAGGAGTAATAGCAGCTATAGGCATAGGTTTGCTGATACTTGCAATTTGACACGAATTGCTGCCTTCCAAATGTGACTAAAAGAGAAAATCTTGAAAATCACTTTCCCAAACTAATTAATCAACTCATTAGCTTGTATGGCCAATTAGCAGTATCTCAAAATGATTATAGTTTTAAGCAAACTACTTAAAATGAGCCATCATCTTTTTTGCTAAATTACTATTGAGTAAGTCTTCAAGGGACAGTGCATCTACCCAATAGGTTTGCAACGCAAGCAAGGCCTTATAACCAAGCTCTAAATTATTAGCGATCAGCTGTTCGAACAACTTCACAAATTTCCCATCAGGATTAGGTGGCGAGTTGGCCTCTATTGAGCGATCATCAATCATTTTCGCAAACATCTCATCGAAACATTGGGCAAGTATCTTTGGTACCGGAGAATTGCCATCAAAAATACGATGATCGCCGCTAACAGAGACAGGAAGCATATCCTCCGGCTCAAAAGTTTGAGTGTCCTTATTCCATACAGGCCTGCGCTCTATCTCAAGAATAGTGCATTTAATTGACTCATTAGCACGAAGTGGAGACTTTGTCTGTTTATAGCCGAAATGACCAATATTACTTAGAGAAATTACTGCGTTACCCGGCATTGGATAATCGTAAGAATCATTATTAAACTCATACAACCCTTTATCAACAATAGTCATCAAGAAGGGATGTTCTTTCTCAAGCTGTTCACGTTTCTTAAAGCAAAAAACCATCATCTTTAAGATATTTCTAATTTTCACACCCAACTGTTGTACCGCCATCTGGTGACAATTTTCAAAAACAATTGTTCCCATATGATCCTGGCAATCAGGTAATTTTACTATCAAACCGACATAGGCTTCTTTGCTTTGATACAATTTCCCATGAGTTAAAAAAGAACGCCACGAACTATTCTCACTCATACCTTTGCTAATGGTTTGTAGCATTAGAAGAGTTAAAGTTTCAGGCGGAAATTTTTTATTGAAAAAATCAAGACGAGAAACATTAAGATCAAATTGGCCAACCATTGTTGGATCACTAGGGTTGTCCCATTGTGTCATAAAAACTTTACGAATAGGGGTCATTTCAAGCTCGTAATAAGCCTGTGTATAATCTCGGACTCGTGGGAACAGCTCTTCCCCCACTTTCATAAAGAAACGCCAGTTTTCACTAGGCTCAAGACTAATTTTGGCAAGTTGCTGTGTATGTTTTTCATTTAAACATTGAAGAAATTGCAATGCTCCCTCTACTCCTAATATCGCGGAAATGGAAACCATATATTTGTATTGTAAAAAAATATTAGTCAGTAGCTGCTTTTCTAAAAACTCCAGTTTGGTACGGACAACCTCCATATCGGGCAAACCAATGTCTTGATATAAATCTGCTTCACTAACATGGCGATGCTCATCTTCAATGATTGTTGTAAATACTTCTGGAGCAATATCTGCCCTTTGCAGACTATTAAAAATTTCTTCAATCCAACCTTCACCTATTAAATTTAACAGTACCACTGCGACCTTGGGGCATTCTTCATCTCGAATAAAATTACATAAAACCTCTATGCCTTCATTATACGCAGGAGGCAGTGCATGAGGAGCACAAAGTAAGTATAAAATTTTGGTAAAAACCATCCCATGAAAAATTTCATCGAGTAGCTGAGTTCGCATACGCTGTCTATGTTCAGGCGAAGACATCTTTGCTTCAAACTTTAAAGGCACCTGGATTGCCAATACTTCGAGTTGAGCCAACATTGAGAATGTATAGATATATAAAATCTTTTCATGTTTTAATTCAAACGGCAGACCATTCTTAAATAATTTATCCATGCGGCTTTTGATCAAAGCCTTCTCCTCTGTGGAAATTTCATTCCAGCCTTCCAAAATCCATTTCTCAGATCCCCATGAAGGTCTAAGCAATTCGCTAAGCTCGTGCACTTTACTTATCCAGCGTCTAATCGATGTGCCTGAATCATAACCAGAGCATATAGATAGCGTCAACCACATTAGCCATCTTGCTGAAGAATAGAGAACTAATGTTACTATGAATCCTTCTTTACCTCTGTTCATTTAATGAATATTGAGTAATACTTCGTAGGTATTAATGAATGTTTTCGTTATGATTAAAACAAAGCCATTTCTAAAGTGGGCGGGTAACAAATATCGCTGTATAGAAACGATACTTAGCTCTTTACCTCCGGCCAAACGCCTTATAGAGCCATTTACTGGTTCCGGGGCTATCTTCATGAACTCAGATTATCCCTACTATTTACTTGCTGAAGAAAATAATGACTTGGTGATGTTATTTAAATTTCTGCAACAAGAAGGACTTCCATTTATTGATTATTGCGCACATTTTTTTTCCAGAGAAAACAATTGCGAACAAACCTATTACCAGCTGCGCGAAAATTTTAATCAGAGTACTGATTTACGTTATAAAGCTGCGTTGTTTCTTTATTTGAATAGACATGGTTACAACGGTCTATGCCGTTATAATCAGCGAGGGATTTATAATGTTCCTTTTGGTCGCTACAGTAAGCCTTATTTCCCTCGCTCAGAAATGCAATATTTCTATCAAAAAAGTCTCAATGCTGAATTTTGTCTCGGTGACTTTCGCCAAACATTTGCACGGGCGGAACCGGGAGATTTAATTTATTGCGATCCTCCCTATGTACCCTTATCTGCTAGCGCAAATTTTGTCTCTTATACCAATAAAAAATTTAAAGAAGCCGATCAAATTGATTTAGCGCTCTTAGCAGCAGAAAGTGCAGCGCGAGGCATCACCGTTATTATCTCTAATCATGACACTGACTTTACCAGGCATCATTACCGCCATAGTAAAATTATTTCCTTTCCGGTCAGTCGGTTAATTAGTTGTCGAGCATCAAAACGTCAAGCCGCTCAGGAGTTGGTTGCTATCTTTAGTCATTGTTAAAGTGCCCGCGGTCAATGCCGCGGGAACTCTCACCTAATGGGATGTTGACCTTGCATCTTTCATAAAAAAAGCAAGAATGGTGACTAGCAAAAGAGAAATAGGCAGAACTGAAAGAGCAATCTGATAATCAACAACTGTATAAATATGCTCTCCCTCTACAATCCCACTATCACCAAAGCTATCCAGAAGTTTCCCTACGAGTGGTTGGAAAACAACACCACCCAAAGTTACTATCATGTTCACAGCGGCAAATACTGTACCGGACAATTTAGCCCCACTGTTCTCCTTACCCATAATAAAGACAATAATTTCTGTTGCGCTAAATGCACCATATAGGAACAACAATACATTTAGCCAGAAATAAGATATTCCTGGATAATAGAGGACAAGACTAATGCAAAATAGAGCCAAAACCGCACCGATAGCCAATGGAAGAACGCGGCGACCACTGCGATCGGATAAATATCCAGCAATAGGTGCACCCACTGCCCAACCTAAAAACATCGCTGATACTGTCCTTGCAGCTTCTACTTTCGTTAAATGATGAGCTTGCTCTAAATAACTTTTACCCCATAACTCGCCGAATACCGACAAAGAGGTATACAAGCAAGCACCGACAAAACCAATTAACCAAACCTGAGGCGATGTCAACACAGACCAGACATTGGCAAAAAACTCAGGCAAGGGGTTTTTATGAGATAAATGTCCCTCTGGACCATCCCGCACCACAAAGAAAGTAATCACTGTTAAGACAGCACCTATTACTACCATAAGATTAAGTACATGATGCCATCCCATAGTCATTGCCATATTGGTAATTTTTACTTCACCATAAACAAGACCAAGCATACCTAATGTCGTAATCAAACCAGCTACCAGCGAGAAATATCGCCGTGGCAACCAATGCATGGCCAGCGATAAAACACCGACGAAAGCAAAAGAAGAGCCAAATCCGACTAAAAAACGACCACTACCTGCAATGAACATGGATGAAGTAATACTAAACATCCATGAACCAATCGCGCAACAAAAGCAGGCAAAAGTGAGTAAGCGTCGTGGACCAAAACGATCCATCAACATACCCACTGGTAATTGCATTGGTGAATAAGCAAAATAATACAAGGCAGACAATTGGCCAAATGTTGTTGCTGAGATGTGACCAAATGCAGCACTTAATTCACTCTGTAGAGCCCCAGGAATAATTCTTAGGACAAATTCATAGCAGTAGAAGAAAGCTCCAACGGCACAGATTAAACTGCCGAGTAAAGCTTGCCTTCTACTAATAGTATTAGTTATCTGCATTAGCATAAGTTTCTTTTAAGAAGAAGGTTAATATAGCAGCAATAATAATTCCAATTGGAATTATTGATAGTGCGAATTGATAGTCGTCAGCTGTGTACATCTGTTGCAGCTTATCAACAGGGATATCTTGCAAAGGCACATTAGCAAGGTGTGTTGATAAACTCAGATCCAACAAACGCCCGACCAAAGGCTGCAAAAACATCGCCCCCAGCATCACTATCATATTGGTCATCGCCATTGCTGTTCCTGCAGCTTCATTAGGACTAAGCTCACGGCCTACAGCAAAAACAATACATTGCGCGCTGTATAATAATCCCAAAAGAAACATCAGGATATTAATATGCATCTCAGTTAAACCAGGTAAATAAAGAACTATCATCATTACGATACCTGCACCGGTCGCACCAAACAGCATAGGCGCTTTACGGCGTTTCAATTTATCTGAAATGTAACCCATTAAGGGGGCACCAATGGTAAAACCCAAGAATAGCAGAGAATTTGCAAAATCAGCGCCCGCTTGCGACAAGTTATGCGCATGCTTTAGGTAAGGAATACCCCATAACTCTGCAAAAACAGTTGTCGGTAAATAAACCAAACAACCAAACATACCATTAATCCAAATCTGCTTATTGCGGGCAATAATTCCAAGATCAATCATACTTTTCTTGAAATTGTCGACCGTACCACTTTTTCGTTGATGGCTTTTCTTGTCTCTTATTCCAAACCATAAAACGAAAATTAAACCAATCCCGACATAGGCTGTTAAATTAACAGTTTCTCGCCAGCCTATCTGCATAACTAAGTTACCGAGTAGGTTGTCCCCAATCATCGCACCAATAGTACCTAGAGCAGCAGCCAGTCCTGAAACCATGGCCAATTTATCTTCAGGCAACCAAATAGTGGCTAACTTTAGTACCCCTACAAACGCAAAGGCTGAACCAAATCCCACTAAAAATCGACCTGCCGCTGCAATCCAAAATACGGTAGTTCCTGCAAAAATAAAGGTACCAACCACACAGATAAAGCATGCAAGTGTTATTAATAGCCTGGGACCATAACGATCCAAAAGCACACCAACAGGCAATTGTAATGGTACATAAGCATAATAATAAAATGCCGAAAGCAATCCAAAACCTGTTGCTGACAAATTAAAATGATCTCGCAACGCATGTTCCATCACACTAGGTGAAATTCGCAAAAAATATTCGTAACTGTAATACACTGCACCTAAGCCACAAATTAGCCAGGCCAAAAACATGTATTTTTTTTCATTATTACTATGCAAAATGAGCTCCTTCATTTCTTTCTTGGTTAAGCACGATACTGAAAACTTAATATGCTTTAGCGAATTCAGCTCGGCTGACACCACTTGCTATCGCCGCTTTGGCAACCGCAAGTGCCACCCGTTCTTTTAGACGAGGATCGATAGGTTTGGGGATGATGTAATGAGGACCAAAATCCCAGTTTGTTACACCGGGATAATTGTCCTTAACAATTTGAGGAACTGGTTCTTGCACCAGCTGACGGATCGCTTCAACAGCAGCAATCTGCATTGATTGGTTGATGCACGTAGCACGAACATCTAGCGCTCCGCGGAAGATATAAGGAAAGCAAAGTACATTATTCACCTGATTTGGAAAATCACTACGCCCTGTAGCAATGACTAAATCATCACGAACTCGATGTGCAACTTCAGGACGTATCTCTGGATCAGGATTTGATAATGCAAAAATAACTGGTCTTGGAGCCATTAACTGCAAAAGCTCTGCATCGAGCAAATCAGGTTTCGCCACTCCAATAAATACATCGGCATCTTTCATCGCATCAGCAAGGGTACGCTTGTCTGTTTTGCGAGCAAAGGCAAATTTGTAAGGGTTGAGATCTTCTCGCCCTGAATGAATAACCCCTTTTGTATCTAAAAGAAGCATTTTTTCTTTATCAGCACCTAAAGCGACCAAAAGACGCATAGATGCAATCCCCGCTGCTCCAGCACCAATGCATACGATATTTACTTCTGACAGTTTCTTTTGCTGTAACTCGAGGGCATTTAACAAACCAGCGGCAACGACAATAGCCGTACCGTGTTGGTCATCATGAAAAACGGGAATACTTAATTGCTCGATCAATGCCTGTTCGATTTCAAAGCATTCTGGTGCTTTAATATCTTCAAGATTAATACCACCAAAACTGGGTGATATACGTTTTGCAGTCGCGATAAAGGCCTGAGAATCTTCAGCATCGACCTCAATGTCAAAGACATCAATATCCGCAAAACGTTTAAATAAAACTGCTTTACCTTCCATAACAGGCTTACTGGCCAAAGGTCCTACATTCCCTAAACCTAGAACAGCCGTGCCATTAGTCATCACCGCCACCAGATTTCCTTTGGCTGTATAGCGAAACGCATCCTCAGGATTCTCAGCAATAGCAAGCACTGGTTCAGCTACACCGGGAGTATAGGCCAGCGACAAATCATCTTGCGAATTTGTTGATTTAGTGACGTGAACAGCCAATTTCCCAGGAGTTGGGAATTCATGGTATTCCAATGCGCGTTCTTTTAATACATCTTTATCCAAAGTATCTACTCTCTTTTCGGACAGCCCGGCGAAAAATCATATAGAAAAAAGTTAGCGATGAACAGTCATTTTGCAAAAAAAAGGCGCAAACTTGCTGCGCCTCTTTACACTTTTTTCAATTTTTATATAAAAATTAATTTTTTCTATTATTTTTTCAGATTGTAACGATCGCGGAATTTTTGAACTCGACCACCAGTATCTACTAGTTTTTGCTTTCCAGTATAAAATGGGTGGCAATTTGCACAAACTTCAATATTTAGATCATGAGCTAACGTAGAGCGAGTTTCGAATTTTTCACCGCAACTGCAAGTCACGTTAATAGTTTTATAATCTGGATGGATAGACGCTTTCATAATACTACTCTCTAGTTTTCAAACGAGTATCGCCACCTGAACTTATGCCAGGCACCATACTCTTATAATAAGACGCGCAACATTATCAGAATTTCTATTATAGATCAATTTTTCTTCTCTGGTAAAAGCCGTCCTTCTTCAAAAAAAGTCACTTTTCCGGTTTTAAGATCATGTATTCCGGCAACGATACCAATTTGTCCTTTTTCAACTAAACCTTTGATAATAGGACTTTGATCCAGAACTTTTCGGGCTACATTTAAAGCATTATTTTTAGCAATTGCATTCATTAATTCAGGTTTAGAACAATCTTTTAAGCCCGTCTCTTTTTTAGTAGGCGCTACGACTGGTTTGATTTTATCTAATACATGGTCGAGATGTCCAAGTGTTACATCTTCACAAGCACCTGCCATGGCACCACAAGAAGTATGACCTAAAACAACAATTAAGCGCGAACCAACCGCTTTCGTTGCGTATTCCATGCTACCTAAAATATCTTCATTCACAATGTTGCCAGCGACACGTATGGTAAACAAATCCGCGAGGCCTTGATCAAAAATTAGCTCGGGAACAGAACGCGAATCCATACAATTGAGAACCACTGCCCACGGATATTGACCATAGGAAGAACGTTTAGCTTGGGCTAGATAGTCTCTCTCTCGCATTGAATTACTTAAAAAACGCTGATTCCCTTCTTTCAAGCGCTTCAAAGCTTCCTGAGGAGTCATTGCTTGTTGCGTAGAAGCTGAAGTAGTCTTACCGAGTGTCAAAACTTCTTCAGCAGACTCCGCTTGAAGACCAAAAGAAACCGAAGAAGTTATTAATGCCAACAATCCACTCGCAATAAATTTATACATTTTATCATCCTTGTATCATGAAACTTCATAAATAACACCCGCTAGGGTAAATAGCAAGAAAACTCTCCTGAAAGCGGCCTCTATTCTTGTTATCCTGCTTGTTCAGATGTGTGGGTTATTTCCACCAACACAGGCGCATGATCGGAGGGGCGCTCCCATTTGCGAGGTACTTTGTCGATGATCGATGACGTACATAAGTGATTTAATTCATTGCTCAATAAAATATGATCTATTCGTAATCCTCTGTTACGTCGAAATGAACCCGCACGATAATCCCACCAACTGAAAGCTTGCTCTTCCTGAGGAAAATTACGAAAAGCATCCGTTAAACCGAGTGCTAATAAATTAGCAAATGCTTTGCGTTCAGCAGGACTAACCATCACACCATGTTGCCATTCCAGAGGGTCATGAACGTCTCTATCTTCGGGAGCTATATTAAAATCACCGAGAACTACAAGTTTTGGATAAAGAACTAGCTGTTGCTTAATAAAAGCGATAGTTTTTTCTAGCCATGCTAATTTATAAATGTATTTGTCTGAAGTTAATTCTGAGCCATTAGGCACATAAAGATTAATAAGACGTATACCAGCTATTGTTGCTGCTAGTACTCGTCGTTGCGGATCCACAAACTCAGGCAGTTCGCTTACTATCTCTGTAATTGGATGTCGGCTAATAATCGCTACGCCATTGTAGGTTTTCTGTCCGGTAAAAGCCACGTGATAACCTAATTCAGCAAATATATTCGTAGGAAAAAGTTCATCAACAAGTTTTGTTTCCTGTAAAGCTAAAATATCGAGCTCTGTAGATTTGAGCCAATTTAATACATGCTCAAGCCGTATTTTTATAGAGTTCACATTCCAACTTGCAATTTTAAGCATACCAATCTCCTGCGTACTCAATCATTAAAGGTGCATGATCAGACCAACGCATATCACGGTAAATAGTGGCGCTGACTACGCTATCAATTAATCCTGGAGTGACAACTTGATAATCTATTCTCCACCCCACATTTTTTTCTCGTGCAGTGGGACTGCGGTAAGACCACCAAGTATATTGCTCTTCTTCTTGGTTAACTACTCTAAATGCATCAACAAAACCCATGGGACCAAAAAGCTCATCCATCCAAGCCCTCTCTTGAGGCAAAAATCCGGAGTTCTTTTGATTTCCTCGCCAATTTTTCAAATCAATTTTTTTATGGGCAATATTGTAATCCCCACAAAGAATTAATTCTCGTCCCTCATTTTTTAAATTGACTAAATGCTTAGCAAAGCGTTCTAAAAAATCATATTTGACCGCTTGACGCACATCCCCACTAGTACCGGAGGGCAAATAAAGAGAAACTATGCTTAAGTTAGGATAATCAAATTGCAGATAACGCCCCTCATTATCACAATAGTCAAACCCGAGACCTTTTACAATTCGCAACGGCTTATGTCGCGCATAAATTGCTACTCCACTGTACCCTTTCTTTTGCGCATCGTAATATTCACAATGGTAACCTTTCGGATAATAGAGGTCATCGAACTTCTCCCCCATTTGTGCTTTAGTTTCCTGGATGCAGACAAAATCAGGATCCTGGGTAGCTAACCAATCATAAAACCCTTTTCGTGCCGCAGCGCGAACCCCATTCGCATTAAAAGTAATTACTTTCACAACTTCACCGTACAAAAAAAGAGTTATAAGCTTAACCTCTTTGCAATTTTACCCAGGCGCTTGCCCAATTGTTTAGCCAGTATAATTTCGTCCTGACTCAGAGGATTATTACTTGAAGTCCCTGCAACATGAGTAACCCCATAAGGTGTACCTCCAGTCTGAGTAGTATTAAGACTAGGTTCTGTATAGGGCAAACCAATAATCATCATTCCGTGATGTAACAAGGGTAATATCATGCTCGTTAAGGTAGTTTCCTGACCTCCATGCATGGAAGCAGAGGAGGAAAAAACACAGGCAGGCTTATCGACCAAATCTCCGGCAAGCCATAAAGGGGTTGTAGTATCTAAAAAATATTTTAATGGCGATGCCATATTACCAAAGCGCGTAGGGCTCCCGAGCGCTAATCCCTGACAATCTCGCAAATCATCTAAAGTCACATAAGGTGCCCCACTATCGGGGATGGACTTATCCACTGCTTCACATGTGGGTGAAACGGGTGGAACTGTGCGAAGTTTCGCTTCAATACCATCAATACTCTCAATACCTCGAGCTATGTATTGCGCCAATTGGGCGGTAGCACCGTAACGAGAGTAATAAAGAACCAAGATATAAGGGTTAGCCATAAACAAACTCCAATAGACTCTCGTCTCTTATTGAGAAATGCGGACGAAGTCTAATACTTTTTCTGGGGGACGGGCAAGGAGCATTTGCTCACCCGACACCACAATCGGTCGTTGTAAAAGCTGTGGGTGAGCAATTATAGCGTTTAAAATGGTTTGCTCATCGGCTGTGGCCAAGTTTAATTCTTTATAGAAGGGTTCATTTTTGCGAAGTATATTATCAAGGCTCAATTGTTTTGCAAAAGTTTGCAATAGCTCATAGGAAAGGCCTTGACGAGTATAGTCTATTATCTCTACAGGAATAGAAGCCTCTTGCAGCAGCTGCAGGCAAGCACGTGATTTCGAGCATCGAGGATTATGATATACAGTAAGCATTTCTTCCCACCCTTTTAAACAAATTTTAGCTAAGAATCCTTTAAAATTTCCGATAAAGCAATGATCAATCATTAAATTGACTGTGCTAAATGTTATATGCGAATTTGTCTAACTCAGCAAAAAAGAGAGATAAGATTAGCTATTTTGGCTTAGGTTATGCAATATTAGACAAGATATTCGCCAGTTAAGAATCAATGAATTTAGGTGGTGATAAATGAAACAAATCGCTAATTTTTTCACGGATTGGAAAAATAAAAGCATCACTAAATTTCATGAAGCAAAGCGCTTTATTTTATTTGTGATAGAGCATTTTATCAAAGACGATTGCACCTATAGGGCTTCAGCTTTGGCATTTACTAGCCTTCTTGCAGTCGTTCCCTTAATGAGTGTGGGTCTAGCACTGTTGTCTTCATTTCCCGTGTTCCAAAATTTATCAGGTCCCGTTCAAGATTTTATTTTTGAAAACTTTGTTCCAGCCACAGGCAAAATTATTCAAGACTATCTACAGCAATTTTCGGCTCAAGTATCAAAACTATCGATTTGGGGAGTGGCATTTTTATTCGTTACAGCCTTGTTAGTCATGGTTACAATAGAAAAAGCCATGAATAGAATTTGGAAAACCCATACCTCCAGGAGAGGAGTTGCTGCCTTTTTACTCTATTGGGCCATCCTATCTCTGGCGCCTGTTTTACTCGGATTAAGCTTAGCTGCAAGCTCTTATGTCCTATCGATTCCCTTTATCCAAGAACATCATGCACCCTTGCTTTTTCTTAATAGTATTCCTTTTCTTTTATCCCTTGTTGGCTTCACATTTTTGTATGTTGTTGTTCCTAATTGTCCTGTCAAAATCATTCATGGTTTATGGGGTGGCATAGTGGCAGCAATTCTATTTGAATCTGCTAAGCAAGCATTTGCATATTATTTAACCCAATATGATACCTACCAATTACTTTATGGCGCTTTCGCCACTGTACCCATTTTTTTTGTTTGGGTCTACTGGGTATGGGTTATTACCCTATTAGGAGCTGAAATTAGCTATGCGCTGTCAGTGCATTATAAAAGACGTCCAGGAACACCAATTGATGGTTTTTCTCATGCATTACTCTGGTTATATCAACTTTGGCTTGCGCAAAAATCGGGGCACGGCTTAACACGAGAGGCATTAATTCATGCCAGTTCACGGCCTTTTGCCATAAATGTTGATGATATGATTAATGAATTAATCGGCTCGGGCTTACTACATAATACAGATATTGATGAGCTGATGTTAAGCCGTGATTTAAGCCAGGTTAGCCTATATTGGCTAACCCAGCATTTGCCTTATCGTTTGCCCACTCATATTGAACTTCAACAAGAGGAGGAAGTTCATCCAACACCTTGGTGCAAGGTTTTGGATAAAACTGACATTGAACTTCAAAAAGCACTGTCAATTAATTTAGCGCAACTTTTTAGTCAACCCCTTGAAGATGAGGTTGAAGTAGTAAGTCAACATTAGGAGCAAATTGTTGCGAACAGATTTTTAGTGCTTGCGAAAACTCAGACGTAACATTCTCTTGCCCCACTAACGCAATAATTCCTGCTTTTTCAAGCTTAGTGTATACTTTAGAATTAGCCCCTGTTAATAATACACGTACCTGGCGTTGCTTAAGATTAATAATCACTTCTTCCAGGGTTTGTAGACCCGTAATATCCATAAAAGGCACCCACCCTAAGCGAATGATTAAAGTTTTAGGCTCGGTATGAGTACTTTCAAGCGCATGCTCAAATTTCTCTGCAGCACCAAAGAAAAAAGGACCTTCAACGGAATAAACTAAAACTTCTTCAGGTAAATTATTTAATCCCTGGTTTTTTAGCTGCTTTTGCAATTCCTGATGACTCATTGCCTGAACTTCAACACTTATAGCCATACGTCTTAAGAATTGAAATGTTGCCAAAATAACGCCTACATAAACAGCGACAACTAAATCGACGCCAATCGTTAAAACAAAAGTTATCAACAAGATTACGACATCCGCTCGCGGAGCACGTTTGAGCATTTTGATAAAATGTTTAGCCTCACTCATATTCCAGGCAACAACAAATAAAATTGCAGCAAGTACTGCCAAAGGCACATGAACTGCCAAAGGCGCAAGGAACATGATGATTACGACCAAAGTAATGGTATGTATAATTCCTGCTAAAGGACTGCTTCCGCCATTACGAATATTCGTCGCAGTTCTGGCAATAGCCCCTGTCGCGGCAAACCCACCAAATAAAGGCGCTGCTATATTTGCAATACCTTGGCCAATTAATTCTTGATTAGAATTATGTCGCGTACCTGCCATACCATCAGCTACGACAGCAGAAAGTAAGGATTCAATCGCACCAAGCATAGCAATGGCAAATGCAGGTCCCATTAATTCACTCAAGCGCGCCATGGTAATCTCAGGCCAATGGAAACTAGGTAGGCCCTGAGGGATTCCACCAAAAGTGCTGCCAATAGTTGCAACACTTTCAAACTGAAATATTGCTTGCAAACTAGTTGCGACCACTAAAGCGACTAAAGGCCCAGGAACACGCTTTAATCCTGGCAATTTAAAAGAGTAGCGTACTAGCAATAAAGACACTGTTGCCAAAATTGTGGTTGTCAGGCTCAGCTGGGGAAATACTTGTAGAAGATGCCAAAACTTTTCGTGAAAATGATTTCCCGTGACAGCCGGCAAACCAAAGAAATCTTTCCATTGACCAACCCAAATAATAACTGCAATACCGGAGGTAAAACCAACAATAACGGGATCAGGAATAAATTTAATTACTGTGCCTAAGCGCGCAAAACCTAAGAACAGCAATATAACGCCAGCCATCAAAGTCGCAATTTGCAAGCCATCTATGCCATATTTTGCGGTGATTCCCGACAAAATAACAATGAAAGCCCCCGTAGGTCCAGCAATTTGCAAACGACTGCCCCCTAGCAAAGACACTAGTGCCCCTGCCACTATTGCAGTGTAAAGACCTTGCTCTGGTTTAGCCCCCGAGGCAATGGCAAAAGCCATGGCAAGTGGTAGCGCAACTACCCCAACAATGACCCCGGAAATGATATTACGTAACCAATACTGGCGTTGTAGTAAACCCGCCCGGTAAGCTTCAAATATAGCAATCATGGAACAATTTGGTTAATCAAAGTTGGTGTATTATACCCTTTTTCTTAACAATATTGCTATATTTTTTTACAAAAAAGCCATTTGAGATACTTATTTGACCAATATTTTTTCTTTACTTGAGACATTATTATTTGCCCCTACACTGCCAATAGAGAAGAAATTACCCTACTACTTCGCAGTGGATTAAAGCAAGAAGGAGCCTTAAATGGCGAGCCCTCTAACCAGATTATTCTTAAAGCAAAACCGATGGAACCTATCCAACAACGATTTGTTGCCTATTACCAGAAAGGCGATAAGGTGAGATTTAACTTTAAAGGAAGCAAAATTCAAGCAAGTAGCGCTATTATACGGTAAGAGAAATTAGTAAAAAGAATCACCAAGATAATGTTTTACCACTAATAAATGAGTAAGCTAATTTAAAGAATCTACCGACTTATAAGACACGTGCCACACCTTTTGAACGAACCGTCGAAGTTTATGAGAAAAAATCTTTCGTTATCACAAAATGGGGCCGACGTACACACCAGGCCCTCAATAGAATATTCTTTTCCGAAAGTTGAAACACTACAGCTCTCTAGTAGAATCTTACTCCACATTTATACCTTCCTCGTCAATACTGCCATTAATCCCATTGCTAGAAACAGTATCATTTCATCATTTTTCTTATATTCCCCCCATGTCATGATCCATTGATTAAATTCCTTCCATTAGTTTAGATAAATGTAGCTTAATTAACTGTGTATTATACTGAAAGAGCTTTGTCATCTGCAGCATTCTAACGAGGAGAAGTGAATGAAAATATTAATGGTGCTGACCTCACATGATATGCTCGGTAATACGGGTCGTAAAACAGGATTCTGGTTGGAGGAGTTTGCAGCGCCCTATTTTGTATTCAAAGATGCCGGTGTTGAACTCACATTAGCCTCACCTAAAGGTGGGCTGCCTCCTATTGATCCAAAGAGTGATTTACCTGAAAATCAGACTCCGGCTATGCAGCGATTCAAGCAAGACGAGCGGGCCCAAAAAGAGCTATCCCAAACAATCAAACTTGCGAATGTGAAAGCAGAATATTTTGATGCGCTATTCTATCCCGGTGGTCATGGTCCTTTGTGGGATCTTGCAGAAAGTGCTGAGTCAATCAGTTTAATTGAATCATTTTATAATTCTGAAAAACCTGTTGCTTTAGTATGTCATGCTCCAGGAGTGTTGCGACATGTCAATTATAAAGAGATTCCTCTTGTCAAAGGAAAACGTGTGACAGGCTTCACCAACAGTGAAGAGGAAGAAGTACAGCTCACAGAAGTAGTTCCATTTCTCGTAGAAGATGAGTTGAAACGATTAGGAGGGCTATTCGAAAAAAAACCTAATTGGCAAAGTTTTGTTATCGTTGATGGCCATCTAATTACGGGACAAAATCCTGCATCTTCAACTGCTGGCGCGCAAGCATTAGTCAAACTACTCGCGTAATCCATATAATTGGTAACTCTCTTAAATTTTGGCAGAATCTCGCGCCAAGTGCGACAGATGAGTAAAATATCATCAGTTGCATAAGGAGCAAAAGGATGGGAGTTTGTTATAAGCATTT
>NZ_LNXV01000003.1:0-171783 GCF_001467025.1 Legionella brunensis
TCTTTTTATTCTTACTCATGGGCACCTCTTTTAAGTGTTGAAATTATAACAAGTTAAAAGAGATGACACAGTTATTTAAACACTACCTACTGGTTGCATACTTTTTCTTAACCTGCCCATGGTTTACGACAGTATTGACCTATATTACCCAAAACAATGGGTTCAAATTAACCAGCATGAAACTTGCCTAATTGTAATAAAGCAGAGAAAAAAGTTCTACCTCATTCCAAACATCTGTCACAGAATAATAGGTTTTTTATCTTTGAAACAACTAACAAATGGAACCCTTATCGCTTAAACTTGTTTTAGCCATTGATTTAAAGAACAATGATTGATAGTACACCCTGGTAAAAGTACAGGCTTATTGTTCAAAGTTACCTTGATTAAAAGCTCATCTGAATCTGATTGATAAACAGAAAAATTTAAATCAGAGGCGTAGGGCGGTGCGGAATCTAAAGGTACATGCAAGGCACTCATTACTCCAAGCAGGGTTACATCATGAGCAGACAACAAGACAAATTTTGTCTTAGCATTTTGATCCGCTACGCGTTGTAAATGCTCTTTAATTTCATTTAATGCCCCTTTACCCGCAATATCACCAACTTGTTGCGGCTTAAATAAGGTCGCTAAAATCCAGTTGCCCGCGGCAATAATGGTCTTTGCCTCTTCTCTGCTTAAGCCGTCAGGTAATGCAATATCATGAGCAAGATACGTATTTAAGGTATCACCAACACTAATAACATCAACCATATTGTCAATAGTAGCGCCGGTTAATTGGCTCCAGCGAGCATATTGTGGTGACCATTCTGCTGATTTTCGCTGCCAATCAGCACGTGTAAATACGTGGTTAGTGAGCAACTCAGAAAATTCATTGGTACGAAGATCAATTAACAATGCGTTATCTTGGGCTGCGGGTATCACATGAATGGGGATGGGTTGTATCTGGGCGGGTAAAGCTGGTGTCGCATCCGCTAATACAGGGCCAGTTCCCGGGGAATACAAACCTATAAGTAAGGATTGAGCGCTCATCATGGTACGATCTACTTCTGTTGAGCGTACATAAATTGTATTTGCTTGATAATTTGCAGGTAATAAATGATTATCAATTATGTAGCGTTGATGTAATTTTATCCCTAGCTGATACTCCTGTTGCATGCCTAAAGCTGTTAGTTGCCCGTCACCTTCACTCCAAGTATGGGGTGCATTAGGCAAAGTAACAAAAGGAGTTCGATCACCATGACGAATTAAATCTAAGGCAAAAACCAAGCGCTCATTTGCAGCGATTGCCCATACGGGAATACTTGCAGTCAAAAAAACAGCAATTAAAGAACGAATGAAAGCATGCATTGTAAAAACCTCTTTAAAAATTCAACTGCAAGTTTAATGAGATTCTCACTCAAGTAAAAGAAATTTATATTTAGTAAAGTTCAATTTAAGTGTACAGGCACTTTCAATAGCGACTAAAACTTAGCTATTCAAATACCAACGCTGTGTTTGGTTGTCAGGTCGGTCGATAGGAGGGGACTACTCCCCCCTCAACTCAATTACAGGGCGAAAAAGCATTCTCTTTTTGTGCAACGCTTGCCAGTAAAAGTTCAAATTTAATGCTATCTAAAGGTTCTCCTGAGGAGTCTTTTAAATATCCTGTCTCAGACATCAATAATTCCCCCCTTTCCAAGGCTTTCAATCCAATATCACTAAACAATTTTGGATAGAAAGAGGGATGGAGATTAACCAATTGACTCATGGATTTAATGTAGTTATGTTCAAATAGCTTTAAACCATTGGTCGATATGACGTGTTCCAGCGAGCTCTTATTGAAATAGATGATTGCAAACCAGCCTGAAATGTAGTTTTTCCTCATCATTTTTAAGCCAAGCGGTGACAAGAGTAGGTCGACTAGTGGTGCAAGTTTTGTATTGTCAGATAGTTTTGCGTCAATTTCTACGGCATTGGATGAATCTAGTTTTCCATTATTGACCAGCTCAATTAGTCTGGGGTTTTTTAGTCGGGAGCGAGCATACTCCGCACTAAAAAACAAATTACTCCCAATGGGTTTAAATTGACATAATTCTAATTTTTTGGCGGCTATCATCTCAGGAGGTAAATACATGATGCCATGCATGTAACATTGTAATGAATCAACTTCCGTTAATTTTTCACCGGAAATTTTAGCTTTGGCAATTCTCTCGGCAAAGTCATCATTCCATGCACTATAACTACCGTACTCCAACACTTCTTCAAAAGACAGTGATGTTAAACCTTTTTTCCGGCCCACTGCCTCCGCATCCTTTTTTAAGGTCTGATAAAAACAATCTTCCTCAATTTCACGTTTTATAAAGGGTGATTTCGCAACCTGATAGTCGGATATTTTTTTGTACAACCAGATGGCCCCGATCCCTTTTTTCCTTAATCCCATATGAAAATAGGCGGCTGGCGAATTAGCAATAGCGTCTAGCTCTAGCCGACCCTCTTTACCAGCTTGGATGCTTTTGTGAAAGGCATATTCAAATAATAGAGTACCCACATGTTTAAATGGAGCATCAGAATGAATCGAATAATTATCCATACGGTGAATATAAAGACAATTTTCCTGGATAGAATACTTCATATAACCAACCTGTTTATCATTTACAAAAACCTTCACCTCCGTGCGTGGGCCAAGTAAAGTTTCTCCTGAGTATTTATGAATCTTGTGATTAACTGGCTGGTTAGTCGCGGTTAGAATTTTAGTCGTTAAGCGCATTTTCATCCTCTCACTGTAATGGATGATTGAAATTGGGCGATATAATAACGGATTAAAACTAAATCACAATGCCTAAGGGTTAGGCTTAAGACGATGTAAAGAGAAGTAGTGATCAATGCTTGAATGTATGCGCGGTGAACATCCATAAAAATTTAGCCATCCTTAAAAAAGATGGCTAAGAGTTGGTAATCATTAACGACAAAAACGCTCTAGTCTATCCATGGCGTCACGTAAGATTTCCATGCTGGTAGCAAAGGAAAGACGGATGCAACCCTCACTACCAAAGGCTGAGCCAGGAACAAGGGCTAATCCCTCTTCTTGCAATAATTTATCGGCAAACTCAAGATCGTTTGCGAAACCACGTTTTTCAATAATTGCCTGAACGCTTGGAAAGCTATAAAACGTTCCATCGGCAGGGATGACATCAATGCCGGGAATATCATGTAGACGTTGCACGATGTAATCATGACGTTGCCGAAATGCCGCGACCATTTCTTTAACAGTTTCGTATCCGCCATTTAATGCAGCCACGGATGCTTTTTGCGCAATTGAGCAAGGATTAGAGGTGGATTGTGATTGAATGGTGGTCATCGCCGCCATTAGCGGAGCTGGACCTCCGGCATAACCTATTCGCCAGCCAGTCATGGAGTAGGCTTTGGATACGCCATTTAAAACAATAGTGCGTGGGTATAATGCGGGGCAAGCATTGAGGATGTTGGCAAAAGGTTGCGTCCAGAGGATATGTTCATACATGTCATCAGTGGCAATAAATATATGGGGGTGTTTAATTAAGACATCAGCTAATGCTTTGAGTTCTTCCAAGGAATAAGCAACACCCGACGGATTGGATGGACTATTTAAAATAAGCAATTTTGTTTTGGCAGTAATGGCTTTTTCCAACTGAGCCGCATTTATCTTGAAGCGCTCAGCTGGTGTTGTTGGGATAATGACAGGTTTACCGCCGGCTAATAAAACGATATCAGGATAAGATACCCAATAAGGCGCAGGAATAATCACCTCATCACCTTCATTGATTAACGCTTGGCATAGGTTATAGACGCTTTGTTTACCGCCCACGGATACCAGGATTTGATTGGGCTGATAGTCCAAACCATTATCACGTTTGAATTTATTGATGATGGCTTGCTTTAACTCAGGAATGCCATCAACCGCAGTGTATTTTGTAAAACCAGCTTCAATGGCTGCCACAGCAGCATTTTTAATGTACTGTGGGGTGTCAAAGTCGGGCTCGCCTGTGCCTAAACTAATGATATTCAGGCCTTCGGCTCGCATTTTTGCCGCCTTGGCTGCAACTGCAAGGGTGGGGGATGGTTTTACTGATTGCACGCGTTCTGCCAATGCGATATCCATCGTTAAACTCCTATGGTATATTTCTGACCAAACGATTTGCAACCCTCACAAATTCGGATTGATCGGTTATAGTTTATATTATGAAAAATGTATTCAAAATTTACGCAAATTACCAGCCTGCTGGTGATCAACCAACAGCAATTGCTTCACTAATCGATGGCGTCGAGTCCGGATTAGCGCGGCAAATTCTTTTAGGTGTCACAGGCTCTGGGAAAACCTATACGATTGCTCATGTTATTCAGGCAATGAAGCGGCCCACACTTATCATGGCGCCGAATAAAACATTAGCAGCGCAACTTTATGGTGAGTTCAAAACGTTCTTTCCTGATAATGCTGTGGAATATTTCGTGTCTTACTATGATTATTACCAGCCTGAAGCCTATGTACCTGCCTCAGATACCTTCATAGAAAAAGACGCTTCAATTAATGAACACATTGAGCAAATGCGTCTATCAGCTACCAAAGCATTAATTGAGCGTAAGGACGCCATTATTGTTGCGACGGTTTCAGCCATTTACGGGTTAGGTGATCCCGACTCCTATTTGCGTATGTTATTACATCTTTCTAGAGGAGAACAATGCGATCAGCGGAAAATTTTAAAGCGACTTGCGGAAATGCAGTACATTCGCAGCCAACAGTCATTAGAAAGAGGTCAATTTCGCGTTCATGGCGATGTGATTGATATCTTTCCTGCTGATTCTGAAAAGGAAGCTATTCGCATTGAACTTTTTGACGACGAGGTAGAAAACATCGCCCGTTTTGACCCTTTGACAGGTGAAATTTTGCAACGTTTACCGCGAGTCACTATTTTCCCTAAAACACACTATGTAACACCACGCGAACGCATCCTACAAACCATTGATTGGGTAAAAGAAGAGTTGCAAGAGCGTTTAGAGGAATTTAACAAGCAAAATAAGTTACTGGAAGCGCAGCGTTTGCAACAACGAACTTGCTTCGATATCGAAATGATGTTGGAGCTGGGGTATTGTTCGGGCATTGAAAATTATTCGCGCTATTTATCGGGTCGCAATGCCGGTGAGCCACCGCCGACTTTATTTGATTATTTACCTCCAGACGCCTTATTGGTTATCGATGAGTCTCACGTGACAGTCCCACAAATTGGTGGCATGTATCGTGGGGATAGGGCGCGTAAAGAAACTTTGGTCGAGTATGGCTTTCGGCTACCCTCAGCACTTGATAATCGTCCTCTGCGTTTTGAAGAGTTTGAAGGTCGTGCTCCGCAAACTATTTATGTATCGGCAACCCCTGGCCCTTATGAGCGCGAGCATACTGATAATATTGCTGAACAAGTTGTGCGCCCTACAGGTTTGGTTGATCCCCAAGTTCTTGTACGTCCAGTAAAAAATCAGATCGACGATTTGCTATCGGAAATCCATCAAGTGGTGGCGCAAAGAGAACGGGTCTTGGTGACAACATTAACAAAACGGATGGCAGAAGATTTAACTGATTACTTGCATGAACATGGTATTCGAGTTCGTTATCTTCATGCGGATATTGACACGGTTGAGCGTGTGGAAATTATTCGTGACTTGCGTTTGGGTGAGTTTGATGTGTTGGTTGGTATAAACCTTTTACGCGAAGGATTGGATATGCCTGAGGTGGCTTTGGTTGCCATTCTTGATGCAGATAAGGAGGGCTTTTTGCGTTCTGATCGCTCGTTAATTCAGACAATTGGTCGTGCTGCGCGTAATGTGAATGGACGAGCCATCCTCTATGCCGATCGTGTAACTGGTTCTATGCAGCGTGCTCTTGATGAGACAGAGCGTCGTCGCAACAAACAAATGGAATTTAATCAAAAACACGGAATTACTCCTCAGGGCATTCGTAAATCCGTAGAAGATATTATGGAAGGTGCTTACAGCACAAAACGCAAAACACAGGTGCAAGAGCGCAAAGCCTTTTATCTTCCCCTTTCACCCGAGGATTTGGCGAAGGAAATTAAGGCCTTGGAAAAACAAATGCATGTGCATGCTAAAAATATGGAGTTTGAACAAGCAGCAAAAGTTCGCGATCATTTATTGGCTTTGAAAGAGCAGTTAAAAACTGCTTAGTCAAGTTTAATATAAAAAATATTTTGCACTCACGGAAATTACTGCTAAGTTAGAGTGTCTTGATTTATTCTAAAACTTTTATATCAAAAGTTGATCGATAAGTAGAGAAATTTTCAGGGAGTATGAAATGAAAGTTAAAGAATTAACAGAAGCAATTAATGAACTAGATGATGCTATTGAGACCAATGATAGTCTCTGTGTTCAAGACCTACGCAACTTAGTCAAAGAGCTTGATCCTGAATCTGTGGTTGTTATGCACACGCTGCAGGGAGTTGCTCGTATCTTAAACGAATTTTGGGCGACCGTTTATCAATCTATGGAGGATACATTCTTAACGACACCTTGGATTAATTTTCAAAACAACTTAAAGAAGTTGGGATTTGAAAATGTAGATCATCCACAGCAATATCAGCTATTAGCAGCAGAGTTTGCTACCAGCAATAATGGTGTTGAGTTAGTGAAGTTGATGCCATTGTTGACTCGTATCGCTCGTCTTTTAGGTTATGCAGAACAAAAAAGTCTTAATGAGTACCCCTTTGGTAAATTAAGCAAGGAAATTGTTGATAGGAAGAGTATCGCTCATGAACAAAAAAAATATAGAACACTCGTAACCATGCTTGGTACTCTTTTTATTGTGCTGCACTCTCACTGCACTGCCGAGCAACTTAAATTACTACCCAGGTTATGTGACGTTCGCTTTATGACAACCGATGAGGAACGACGTTCAGAAAAAGCTATTTTGGGTTGTTTAATCGAATGGGTTTTATTGTCTAGGAGTTTTTTTGATGGCCATGAGGAATATATCGATGCTCGAGAACTGAAGCTTACTCAAGAAATTAAGGACTTAGAGCCTTTATTACCTAATAAGAGAAATCTTTTTGTTCAAAATTTACTCGCCACTCCTTGGGAAAAGATTTTAGTTAAACAAATGGAGAATGACACCCAAGAGGTAATGGCGCAAAGGCTTCTTGATGATTTCAGCGCTTTGGCCGATCATTCTCATGAGGCGGCTGCTATTCTTTCTTCAGCTATTAAAAGACAGATAGCTACTCTACCGAAAGAGCAAGTAACTTATATCCACACTGTGTTATATAATTTTTCTTTAAATGCTTATAGCAACGATCGCGATAAAAAATTGTATCCTTCCGGCTTCTTTACATTTTCAAAGGATACCAAGTGTAGTGCTGCAACAAAAAAAGCAAAGTCTTTGATGGGCCAAGAGAGTAGTTTAGGTTTATTTGAATTTTTTGCATTAAAACAAGGTCGCCTAGGAAGACTAGTTGAGACTTTTGAAGAAGAAAACAGTGTCTTGATGAATTAAAAGAAAGAGCCCGACAGTCTAAGATTTTGAACCCTGGGGTTCAAGTGGGGGGCAGATGAGGCGGTTCAGGCTTCCCACTCAGGGTGGGCTTGCTCAACACCGGCTACAGGACGCTCCCCTGGATGCGAGTATTGGTTCATAAATCACTCGCTGTCGGGTTAATTGCATTATAACATCAAGCGTTAGAAGAACACTAGTTACCTGTAGGATTTACAGTTTTTTTTCATTCTTGGAAGATTGAAGCAATAATTAACAATGTTATTGGTTGATTTGTAATCACCCAATAACATTAATTTTTAAACTGGAAGAATACTTATTTAGCTTTATTATTGCCGTAATCTTTCATTATTGTTTGCGCGTGTTTAGTTGCTTGGTCACTTTTTTCTTTGACTTCTTTTGAAATAGACAATAAGTGCTCTTCGAAGATAGCAAAGGTTTGTTGCATGTAATCCAATGCTTTATGGCCATTTTCCACAAAAATTTTCATCTGTTTGTCTAATAAGTCTTCTGGTTTTCGTATCTGTGATAATTCTTCTGGCTTTAAATAGCTGATATTTTGCAGAGCACGCGTATTAAGCTCCATCATTTCTTGGATTGGCTTTTGCATGCGACCCATGATGGAAGACCAGTTGGATAAGTAATTTGGTTGCATAATAAATCTCCCTTTTATGTTGCGCCGCACAATAACAATAAGCTCCTCTTTCAATCTTGTCAAGGTACAACGTAGAACCAACCTGGTTCTAGATTTAAGTATAGTAAAATAAAAAATTGGGGGTAAGAAAATATTGCTTCACAAGCTCTTCATCCTTGCTTAGTCCTTTCTACAGTTCCTGATGAGTGCGTCTATATGTTTTGCTGAATTAATGATACAAAGCAATACCAATAAAAGTCATAAGCTTGTAATACTAATACAGGCCTGGAAATTCCAAAGGAATTTGTATGCAACGGAAATACAGGACCTATCAGCGCCCAGAAAGACGTTTATATAGAGAGCACAAATATGTCACTTCTGTGATGAATGAATTGGATAATAAAATTGCAAAAACGGACTTTCGCGATATCAACCAGATAAAGGAAATCGCTAATGGGTTAAGTAATGTAATCAATCTGCTGACTTTTCACGCAAAACATGAAGATGAAAAAATTCATACATTATTAAAAAAGCATAATAGCTATGTTGTTGAGGAAATTGAATCGGGGCACCAAAAGCATGAAGCTATTTTTGATCACCTTAAAGAGAAACTTGCATTAATTAGTAAAGCAGAATCGGAGAGGGAAAAAGTTGATGAAGGATATCTTTTCTACTTGAGTTATAGGAGGTTTATTGCTGAGAATTTAGAGCATATATATAAAGAAGAAACGTTATTAATGCCAGAGCTGGCTCGCTTATGCACAAAAGAGGAGCTTGAGTCGATTGATTATCCTGTTTATCAATCGATGACCTCTGAACAAATGGTTGGTATGTTAAAAACATTATTTACTGTATTAAATTTCGATGATAAAAAATATTTTATTACCGATTTAGTGGATGCGGTACCTGATAAGGTTGTAGAAAGTTGGAGCAGCATAGCGGCGCTTTTAACTGCTTCTGAAATTGCTGATATGGCAAATAGAATTGTACTCATCAAGCAGTTGGCAGAAAAGCAATTAGGCTATTGTCATGGGAGTTAGACACGGACGCGGTGATTATAAGTTTAGCTATTTATCTATTTTAGGCTACCATTTTAATGGTAGACGCCATTTTTACGACAAAGGGAGTTTGAACATGAAAAACATGAATAAAGTGGTTAGTGCTGCGATCCGAGGGGCATTGGCAATTGCTGCGGTGAGCGCTACTGCTATCCCTGCTACCGCTGTTGCTGCTCCAGACTTGGAAAAATGCTATGGAGTCGCTGCTGCCGGTAAGAACGATTGCCAAACTTCAACCCATTCTTGTGCGGGTACTGCAACAAAAGATAGACAGAAAGATGCATTTATTCTAGTGCCTAAGGGGGTTTGCTCTAAAATAGCGGGTGGCAGTACAACCATGGGACAATCGTAAAGAATATTGCCGTGTCCCTCTTTTCACACCAAGGAAGTCCAATCCCGGCAGAGGCCGGGATTGGACTTCGTGCCGAACATTATCAAGAAATTATAACCACACAACCGCCTATTGGTTGGTTGGAGGTACATAGCGAAAATTATTTCGGCGAAGGAGGATTGCCCGGATACTATTTAAAGCGGATTCGCGACAATTATTCTTTAAGCCTCCATGGCGTCGGACTTTCCTTAGGCTCAACCGATAATTTAAATGTAGAGCATTTGGGAAAGTTAAAAAAATTAATTACTGAGTTTGAACCAGGCCTTGTATCAGAACATCTCTGTTGGTCCTCTATAGGCGGCCATTACCTGAATGATCTATTGCCAATTCCCTACACTGAGGAAGCATTGCGGCTCATGATAGAACATATAAATCAAGCACAAGAGTTCCTAAATCATCAACTTTTGATTGAAAATATTTCCACCTATATACAATTTACTCATTCCACCATTCCCGAATACGAATTTATGGGCGAATTGGTGAAGCATACTGGCTGTGGGATTCTGCTTGATATCAACAATCTCTATGTGAATAGTGTCAATCATGGCTGGGATGCCGGCGATTATTTGGCAAAGATTGCTCCTCAATCCGTATTGGAAATTCACCTTGCAGGATTTGTACAGAATGAATTTGAAGGGGGGACTATATTAATAGATAGTCATAATCAGCGAGTGGCAGTGGCTGTCTGGAAGCTTTATCAGCAGGCTGTGGAGTGCATCGGGCAGAGGCCAACATTAATTGAGTGGGATAAAGATATTCCCGCGCTAGCTATACTTTTAGATGAAGCACAGAAAGCGAATGAAATTTTGGGGGTCAGGGATGTTATTCTCACTCAATAAATTGCAGTCCTGTTTTAAAGATGCAATCTTGGATGAGGATACAAGTGACATTTATGCTCTCATCGATGAAAATCGCTTAAGTGCTCAGTGTCGATTACAAATTTATCAGAACAATTTTAATGAACTTGTTAAAGAAACGCTTAAAGGCATCTACCCTACTGTACATTCTTTAGTAGGGGCAGACTTTTTTGGTAGTGTTACTCAACATTACAGCAAAAATTACCCTTCTCACTCAGGGGATTTAGCCCAATTCGGAAAGCAATTTCCAAACTTTTTAGCAGATTTTATACCAACGAAAGGGTTAATTTATTTACCAGAGGTTGCCCGTTTGGATTGGGCGTATCATGAAGTATTTCATGCAGCTGAACCCCCTGTGTTTGCGATAGAAAAATTACAAGCAATCCCGGAAGAACAATACGGCAGAATTAAATTTGCTTTGCACCCAGCGAGTCGTATATTGATGTGTCAATTCCCAATCTTAAAAATCTGGGAAATTTGTCAGAATGAAAATAATGAGGAATCCGTTAATTTGGATATTGGCGGTGACGATATCCTAGTAATAAGAAGACAATTAAAAATTGAATTTGAAAAATTAAGCAAAGGCGAAGCAACGCTATTAACAGCTTTAGGCAAAGGTCTTACTTTTACGCAAGCATGTGTCTTAGCCTTGGAAGTTGAGCCAGAATATAACATTAATAGTCACTTACAGCATTGTCTATTTAGCGGGATCATCGTAAATTTTACCTTATAAAGGGAGTTATTAATGAAAAAATTAATTCATTTTTTTGAAAAGAGCATAGAGGCGGTGAATTTTTTATCCCCTCTTGTTGATTTCGGTATTCGTTTATACGTTGGAATGGTATTTTGGCGTTCGGGCATGGTAAAAATTGCCAATATGGATTCCACAATTTGGCTTTTTGCCAATGAATATCATGTACCTATTTTATCGCCTGAGTTTGCAGCTTATTTGAGCACATGGACAGAATTAATTTTTTCAGCCCTATTAATCGTTGGATTTTTTGGAAGATTTAGTGCCTTGGTCTTATTTGTCGTAAACTTAATTGCCATGTTTTCTTATCCTGACTTGCGGGACGCTGGTGTCGAATGGCATGTTGTTTGGGGGCTATTGCTTTTGGTTACGGTGCTTCATGGGCCAGGAAAAATATCGATTGATCACTTTGTGTGGAAACAAATTAAGAAAAGATTCCCATAATAGGCCGTCAGATTAGAGGCTTGTGAGCAAAGAAATACATCCCCGCCAATGCGGGGATGACGTAAATTCTTTAGTCGGTTTGTGGGTCTTGATTAAGATTACCGTGTACCACCTGATGAATTTTATTTTCCAAAGAGCTAATAAATTGCGTAACCTGAAGACGCTGTTGCTCTTGTTGTCTCTGGCAAGCGATGAGTTCATGGCTTACATTCAGTGCTGCAAGTAATAACGTTTGGAATTCATCGAGCTGCTTGAATTTCTTTTTATTGTGTAATAATTGCTCATTTAACTTTTCAGCTGCCTGCTGGAGATTTTCCATCTCACTGTCAGGACATTTAATCTCATAAGTTTTATTCATTAATTTAATTGAGCACGATTTTGAAATAGTCATTTTTCCTAGCCTATGCTGTGTGACAGTGCTTCTTGAATGGTAACAATTTTGGCTTGCTCGGGCAAATCAGTTATCATTAATTATTTGTTACAATGAGTTGATTATGCCTATCGAAACTACTGCTTTACATCTTCCAGCGTATCAAACGTTTATGGATACGATTGCCGTTCTAGCTTTGCCAATTTCTGGAAGTGAATTGCATGGAGTGATGTGTGGCTATCTTTGCGCCGGTGTGCCTACGGAGGGAGAAGCTTATTTACGAGCTTTAATGGTAAAAAATAAAAAAGATGATGTAACCCGTGCCGCAGCATTGGCGATGTTTGATGTTTTCTCAATTAGTCAGCAACAGCTGGCGAATTTTGATTTTGAATTCCAACTTCTGTTACCTGATGAACAAGAATCGTTAGTCGTTCGGGCGCAGGCTTTCAGCGAGTGGTGCGAGGGTTTTACGCAGGGCATGACCATGGCTGGAGTAAGCTATGAACAATTACAGGAAGAGGAAGCGCAAGAAGCACTGCAACACATTCTTGAATTTGCCCAATTGGATTATGAAACCTTAGAAGTTGATGAAGAGGACGAAAAAGCACTAGTTGAAGTAAGTGAATATGCGCGAATGGCTGTTCTTAGGATCTATGGCGATTTATTGGACGATACTAAGCGCGGTAACTCTTCGCAAACAGCACATTAACAGGCGCTGCATCCAGAGAAGAGGGGCAATCAGCTATAACTGGGAAGGATATGAAATGATTACAAAGCAAGAGTATCAATCTAGACGGCGGCAGTTGGCATCTAAATTACCTCAAGGAGCCATCGCTGTTATTCCAGCTGCCCAGGAAGTGCTACGTAATGGTGATGCTCATTATCGGTTTCGTCAGGATAGTGATTTTTACTACCTAACTGGTTTTAATGAACCTGATGCATTGTTAGTTATTGTGGCGGGTGACAAGGATGAAAGCTATTTATTCAACCGTCCTCGCAATCCTTCTCAAGAACAGTGGACCGGGAAACGTTTAGGCCAAGAGCAGGCTTGCAATGTTTTAGGTGTCAGTGGCGCCTATTCCATTGAGGAGTTAGATGCGCAGTTGCCTGAAATGTTAAAAGGTAAGACACTAATTTATTATGCAATTGGACGTTATCCTTTTTATGAGAAGCGAATTTTGCAAGCATTGCAAACCATTAAAGGGCAAATAAGGCGTGGAATCAAAGCTCCAGAAGGCTTGTATGATCTGGAATCTATTCTTAGTGAGCAGCGTTTATTTAAAAGTGAAGCAGAGATTGCTTTAATGCGTAAAGCGGCAGAGATTTCTGTCGCTGCACATGAACGAGCCATGAAATTTTGCCGCCAAGCTGAAAACGAATATGAGTTAGAGGCCGAGCTTCTTCACCAGTTTGTACAAGGGGGCTGTCGTAGCGTTGCCTATGAATCTATTGTTGGCAGTGGTGTCAACACTTGTATTTTACATTATACAGACAACAATCAAGCCTTACGCGATGGTGATCTAATTTTAATCGATGCGGGTGGGGAATATCAGAATTATGCTGCGGATATTACGAGAACTTTTCCTGTGAATGGATATTTTTCACAGGAGCAAAGGGCTATTTATGAGTTGGTTCTCAAAGCACAAAAAGCAGGAATTGCGACGATTAAGCCAGGGGTAGCTTGGAATGAAATTCAGCAAGTGATCGTTCGTATATTGACCGAGGGGTTATGTGAACTTGGTTTGTTAGTAGGTGATGTTAATACGCTTATTGAAAAAGAAGCCTACAAGCCTTTTTATATGCATAATTCTGGGCATTGGCTTGGTCTTGATGTCCATGATGCTGGGCGCTACAAGATTAATGGCGAATGGCGCTTACTTGAGCCGGGAATGGTTCTAACTGTGGAGCCTGGCTTATATATTACTCCAGAAATAGGAGGAGTGGATAAGCGTTGGTGGAATATAGGGGTTCGCATAGAGGATGATATTTTAGTCACCAAAGAAGGGCATGAAAATCTCACCGGTGCGTTACCCGTAGAAATAGCAGAAATTGAGGCGTTGATGCGTGGCTGATAAACAGGTAGATATACTTATTGTGGGAGGCGGTCTTACTGGTGCAGCATTAATGCTTGCTCTAGCAGACAAAGGTTATACGTCCTTGCTAATTGATGCTAACAAGCTCAGTGATAAAAGTCATGCTGATTTTGATGCACGCAGCTTGGCCTTATCGCCTGCAAGTGTGCGGATTTTAGAAATGCTTAATCTGTGGCCCTTACTACAGTGTGATGCTACTGCGATTAATACTATTCATGTTTCGGATCAACATCGTTTCGGTACTACCCGTTTATCAGGACAATCTGATAAACCATTAGGGTATGTGGTTGAAATGCAATACATTAATCAAGCGCTTCAACACCTATTGCCTTCTCATAATGTTTTAGCACCAGCCCAATTACAATTGTTGGATCCACAAAAAGGGTTGGCAAAGGTTAGCACCTCAAGCGGCGAACTTAACATCCAGGCCCGTTTAATTGTGGCGGCAGATGGCACTGACTCTGCGGTACGTCGTTTACTAAATCTTTCTGCCATACAAAAGGATTATGGGCAACAAGCGATTGTTGCTAATATTGGTTTGGCTCGCTCACATCGTCATTGTGCCTATGAGCGTTTTACCGCTTCAGGTCCATTGGCGCTGTTACCGATGACGGATAATCGTGCCTCTTTAGTCTGGGCCCTCAAACCTGAAGAAGCCAAACATTTGTTTAATGTGAGTGAAAAAGAATTTTTAAATGCCTTGCAACGAGCGTTTGGCTATCGTTTGGGGCGTCTGGTGCGTGTAGGAAAACGTGCTATTTTTCCGTTACGCCAAGTAGTTATGACTACGCAGACGGCATGGCCTGTTGTTTTTGTAGGCAACGCTGCTCACACATTGCATCCGGTTGCAGGCCAAGGTTTCAATTTAGGATTACGGGATGTTGCTACTTTGGCGCAGTGCATCGTTCAAAAAGGACTTAATCAAACCATGTTACAGCAATATGAAGAAATGCGCAGACATGATCAACGCAGTATGGTCAGTTTAACTGATGGCCTGGTTAAAATTTTCACTAGTCGATTACCAGGTTTCTCTTTGGTGCGCAATGTAGGGCTTGTTGCAGTGGATAATTTGCCTTTACTAAAAAACAGTTTGGCTTATTATGCTCGGGGCTTTGCAGGGGTTACACCTGATTTGGTGTGTGGCATTGCGCTAGATTCCAAGGAAGTAACATGAAAAAGACATTTGATATTTTAATTGTGGGTGGTGGGGTTGTTGGTTTGACAGCAGCCTTAGCCATGGCTCAACGCGACTTTAGGGTGGCTGTTATTGATGCAACTTCCTTGACGGTGGGGACAACAGAATTTGATCCTCGAGTCTATGCCATCAATCTTGCCTCCCAGGATTTACTTACGCAACTGGGAATGTGGCAAGCGCTGGATAAAAGGCGCCTATCTCCTTATAAACAAATGCATGTTTGGGATGCTGCAAACAAAGCGGTCATCGATTTTGACGCCCGATTGGTTATCGCAAAAGAGCTTGGTCATATTGTAGAAGAGTCAATTCTCAAAGATGCACTGTTAAAAAAAATCAGAGAACAATCTGCAATAACCCTTTTCCCTTTGAACAAGATAACAATCATTGAGCAAGAAAAAGAAACCATTACGATAGCCAATGAAACAAAGAAATGGAAAGGAAGATTGCTTATGATTGCCGATGGGGCTAACTCCCCCTGTCGGCAATTACTGCATGTATCTCTTGCCAGCTGGTCTTATCATCAGGAGGCCATTGTTGCTCTAGTAAACACAGAAAAATCGCATGAACAAACAGCCTATCAAGTGTTTAATAAAGATGGCCCATTGGCTTTTTTACCCCTTATCGAAGAGCGACTTTGTTCCATCGTTTGGTCAACGACACCCGCCCGTGCAAAGCGATTAATGGCACTTTCAGAGGAAGATTTCAATCAAGAGTTAACAACAGCCTTTGCAGAAAAATTAGGTAAGGTTAGGTTAAGTGGTAAGCGCTATTGCTTTCCTTTAACCATGCGCCATGTTAAGCAATATACAGGCAAAAACTGGCTATTACTGGGCGATGCTGCGCACACTATTCATCCTTTAGCAGGTTTAGGCCTTAATGTGGGGTTAGCCGATATAAACAGTTGGTTAGATTGTCTGGACAAGACAGACAATCATTTAAATAAAAGGGCTTTCGATGCCTATCAACGACAGAGAAAAGCTGCGGTATGGCAAATTATTGCCTTAATGGAGGGATTAAAGACTTTATTTGCTAATCCTTTAATGCCGATAGTAACTCTTCGCGGATTTGGTATACAACTTTGCAATCGGTTTGTACCCTTAAAGAAATTATTTATAAGGCATGCTGCGGGCAAAACGATAGAGACTTAATCGCAGAAAGCGAATAGATAAATTTTGTTAAAAAAGATATAACCATTTGTTGTCAAGATTTTCGTGTTAATTTAACCAGGATGTAACAATGAGCAAAATGAAATTGCAAATAGCTGCCCTGTGCTTTTTTTCGTCGTCTGTTTTAGCAGGTACTATGGGTTTGGAAGAGAACACGATATGGCCCTTGGTGTTTACCTTAAGTGGGGGCCCCGCTTGGATTACCGGTCAAAATGATCAAACAATCACAGTGGAACCTGATGTTGTCAAGACTTACACTGCAGATAGTGATGATGAAACTGTAGGGATCGCAGAATTATTTATTGGCTGGAATACGGCTTCCAGTTCTAGCATTCAGGGACAATTGGGTTTGGCTGTCGTTGGCACCTCACAAGCAACCTTAAATGGTAGTATTTGGGAAGATGCGGACCCTAATTTTGATAATTATTATTACAGTTATAAAGTGCGACATTTTCATGTTGCGGCCAAAGCAAAGTTGCTAGGCAATTTGGGTTATAGTTTCATGCCTTATCTTAGTGGCAGTTTGGGTTATGGTTATAATCGCGCTACAAATTTCTCCATTACGCCTAAAATCTTTCAAGAAGTACCTGCGCCTGCATTTACTGATGCCAATACTTCCTCCTTTACCTACACTGCAGGTGCCGGAATAGAGTGGGCATTTTCTTCCAATTGGCGAGTGGGAATAGGCTATGAATTTGCTGATTGGGGAAAAGTTGAATTCGGGTTAGCCCCAGGTCAAATTCCTGGCTCCAGTTACGGGCTTAATCATCTTTACAGCCAGCAATTTCAGTTAAGTTTAAGTTATTTTTCTTAGGATAAATTTTATGCAAAGGATTCTCACTCATTTGATATTAACTGTCGCCTTGCTGTTTTTGACAGTTGCAGGGCAAGCGGGCTCACAGCCAAAGTTTCTTGTTGAAGTAAAGGATAGGGCCCCAGAGGAGTTAGTCAACAATGGAATTGGATTCGCGCGATACAAAATAACCAACAGCACAGGAACACAGAGGCGGCTAACAATGGTGCCTATCTCTGGCGTTCAGGTAATGTCGAGTGGGTGTTCGTCAGTGTTTACTTTGGACCCTGGACATTCTTGCTATTTATATCTGCGGCTAATTGGCAGGGCTATGGGGGCTGGCGTGCATACGGGGCCTGTTATCTGTAAGACAAAAGGCGACACGAATGTGCCCGATCGATTTTTATGCTCACAGGCACCCGAAGGCGAGTTACTCAATGTAACGATTATTCCAACCCCCCGAGCCATCATTTCAGTAAGCCCAACCACAGTCACGTTTACTAAAAATGGAACGGCTTCGATAACAATAACAAACAGTGCATCATCAGCCAGGTCAGCCGAGAATGTTATGGCTCATATTCCCTCTAACAGCCCTGTTCGAGTGCGAAGTACCACCTGTCGTGCAAGTTTAGCGCCCGGAGCCCGTTGTCAAATTACTTTTACCTCTGCAGCGGCTACTAGTACTACCGTTATAATTCAGGGTACCAATACCAACGCTGTTAACGTAGCAGTATTGGTTATGGAATCGTTCATTAGTCTCTCATCAACCTCACTTACGTTTATGGTTAACGACTCAGGTACTGTTAGGGTGACTAATACCTCAAATGCGGCAGCGGAAAGAGTGGCTGCCCGTATTCCTGCCACAAGCTCTCTATCGGTAGTCAGTTCAACTTGTCCTGCCAGGTTGGCGCCAAGAGCAACTTGCACCATTGAGTTTACAGGGACTGCGCCAGAAACTACGCAAGTAACGATTCGAGGAACAAATACTAATACCGCAGTACTTTCCATTACCGTTGCTCCCCAACCAGTATTGACAGTTTCTCCGTTAAGAGCTGTGATTACTGCCGATGGGTCAAGTACTCAAACTTTGGTGACGGTCACTAATACCTCAACACGATTTACTGCAAGACAAGTTTCAGCAGACTTACCTCCTGACTGGGGGGCTTTCGTGGTTCAGGACAGTTCTGATTGTGTGACAATCGCCCCGGGTGCTTCCTGTACCCTAGCTTTTAGCTCGGCATTTCGGGTCTTTAACGCAGAAATAGGTATCCCTGTGAGTGGTGATAATACTGCCACCACTACCTTCGGTATCGCATTCTTTACCGATGGAGGATTGGTTTATGATGTGGATAGCGATGGTAATATCTGGATTGTGACTGCAAATGATATTTCTTTTAATGTTTGGGCAAATAGTACTGTTGCTACGGGCGCTACCGACTCTGCGGACGGCGATGGTAATACGAGTCTAATTGTTGCTACGCCGGGGATAACCGCAGGTGCTGCAGTAGACTGCGATGGCTTAGTCTTAAACGGCTTTAGTGATTGGTATTTACCTGCTATTGATCAATTAACCGCTATCTATACTAATTTGCATCTACTAGATTTTGGCAGCTTTTCGGCGACTGGTTACTGGAGCTCTACGGAAAATAGTGGTGTTACTAGCACGGCTGCTGCTTTAAATTTTGCAAATGGAGTACAAAACCCCTCTACCCCCAAAGGAACTTCTCTGGAAGTTCGCTGCGCACGTCTAACCGGAACATCTTAATATTTTTTCAGGTAGCATCATTTAGCAATGGGATGCTACCTAATGTTTACCTAGGTTTATTTCTGATAAACTCAGCAAAGCTCTTCTGTCTTGAGTGAATATGTGGTTTAATTTTAAACATGAACGTTTACAAGGTTTAGGGTTTGCTGTCACCTCGAATGAATTGGCGAGTTAAACTGCTGCTCGCTGCTCTTTTAAGCACGCCATGGGTGTTTGCTGCAACTTCTGAGCCTAGCAAGACAGAATCGGCAACTTCCCCCTATGCTTTAGTAGGTAATCCGAGTGACGAAGCTTCAAAAGTGGCTGAGGCGCAAGTGCGTTTGCAACAAGCAATTACAAACCCTGAATATATGCTTGATCATTGGGTGGATTTGCCTAATGCCCCTGATTCGCGGCATAAAAAACCACAACATTTGACGCTGCGCGAAGCCATTCTCTTAGCCCTACGCTATAACCCTAATATTCAAAATGCAGAGCTAGATCGTATTATTCAACGATATCAATTACGTCTTGCACATAATGAATTTGAATTACAGTATGCTCTGGCAGGTTCTGCAGTAGCAGAGAGAACCCGCTTTAGTAACATAGGCAGTACGAACAATAATAGTGCTTTAGCAACCCCGGAATTTAATTTAAAAACAAAATTAGGGGGCCAAGTCTCATTAAATTTAGACAATAATGTGTCCAATTATAATAGCTACACGCCAGTGCTTAATTTTTCATTCACACAACCTTTGCTACGTGGTTTCGGTAAAGATGCCAATGAATCAGGTCTTTTAAATGCTATTGATAATGAGTGGCTCAATAAACTTAATTTGCAGCAGTCAGTCAGTGACCAGGTGACTCAAGTCATCATGGCTTATCGCGCATTAATCCTAAGCGGCAATAATCTGGAAAATCAGCGGTTGCAATTAAAGGAAGCGCGTAAAACTTATGAGATGAATGAAAAGAAAATTGAAGCAGGCCAATTAGAGCCGACAGGAAATATTCAACAATCTTATCAAATTGAATCGTTAAGTTTAATGGTAGAGCAAGCTGAAAATGATTTTAATACGGCGGCCCAAGACTTGTTACAAACGATTGGCCTTGATCCCAGAATGCGGTTGTCAGTTCCTAGCGATGTCGCATTAGATGAGATCATTATTCCTGATTTAAAGGAGTCTATTGATATCGCATTGAATCATAATATACAGTTTTTAGCGCAAAAAATGCTGTTAAGAGCCGATGAGAGAGCTTATAAAGTGGCAAAAAATCAACAACTCTGGCAGCTTGATGTGGGGGCGAATGTTCAAACTGGTCGTGTGAGTGATGTGGATGGTAACAATGGTATACGAAATATTTATAATGGTCAGAATGTAACGGAGTCAGCACGGGTAACGCTAACTATCCCCATCAATGACATCAGTCGACGCAGCCAGTTGATCAATGCCAAAGTAGCGCTAGAAAAAGATAGACTAAATTTAATTGCGGCAAAACGGGCTTTAGAAACCAATATTACCAATATTATTAACAACATTAAAAGCTTGGCTAAACGTTATCAATTAGCACAAAAGCAAGTTAAATTGGCAGCACAATCCTATGCTTTGGAAAAGAAAAAATTAGCCGCAGGTATTGCGACGGCTTTAGATGTGAATAATACGCAAAACCAATTGATCCAAGCACAAGCAGGTTTAATCAGCGCAAAAATAGCTTATTTGAATCAGCTATCGGCTCTTCAGCGTCTTTTAGGTACAACTCTTGATCATTGGCAAATTCAACTTAGGTATGGCAAATGAAAAATAAATTTACTTTTCTATGCAGTCTGGCATTAGCAAGTCTTCTTGTTGCTTGTGGTCATGAAGAAGTACAGAAAAAAGAAAAACAAACTTATGTAGTGAAACCGGAACCTGTACATAAAACGCTATTTTTTACGGGTACGATTTCGCCTTTACATGAAAGTGCCATTACCAGTCCCATGGATGCCGTGGTTGAAACCATGCATTACCACTACGGCCAATTGGTAAAGAAAGGCGATATTGTGATGACTTTGAATTCGAATGAATTACAAAGGCAATACAACGAGACGCTTACCGATTATTTAAAGTCAAAGGATAATTACACCATTGCCAAAGCTAAATTTACAGGAACTCAAGAGCTTTGGGACGCAGGTTTATTATCCAAAAATAATTATCTTAGCGAAAAATCCAGTTTAGCAACGGCACAAATGACATTGATGCAAGCGACCCGTAAGCTTACGGAAATGCTAGAAAAAATGGATGATGGTTCAACGCAAAATTTATCTTCATTAAGCATTGCTGAATTTGATAAAGTCAGGCAAGCATTGACGACGAATCATCACCTAATTCGTCTTAAAGCACCTGCCACGGGAGTGTTGCTCTACCCACCCAAATCAAGTGATGACAAATCTGGCAAACTCAATGTTGGTGCTGCTGTGAAATCAAATCAAGTCATTGCTCTTGTTGGCGATTTGACTGGAGTTAGTGTAGAAATTGATATCCCGGAGGTAGATATAGATAAAGTTCATACGGGAATGCGAGCCGTGGTTACTGGTGTTGCCCTTGGCAAGCAAGAGCTTCAAGGTGAAGTAGTGGCCGTTAATGCACAGGCTTCTAATGCAGGTGGCGGGGCATTGCCTTCGTTTAGTGCTATTGTTGAAGTTAAAAATTTAACTGAAGCTCAACGAGCCTGGATCAAAGTCGGGATGAGTGCTTCTATTGCTATTAATATTGACTCACAAAATCAGTTGCTGGTGCCTATTGCTGCGGTCAAGCAGGACAAAGGCAATAGCGTAGTTGCTGTACAGGCGAGTAATGGCTCTATCAATACGAGGATTGTCTCGACCGGCGCGGCTCTTGCAGATAAAGTCATCATCGCTTCAGGTTTAAAACCGGGAGAAGTGGTTGCTTATGACTGACAAGTCATTGATTAATTTGAGTAACATTGCCAAAACCTATCAAATTGGTGGTCTTACGTCTAAGGTTTTAAAAGAGGTATCCCTTTGTGTCAGCGAAGGAGAGCTTCTTGCTATTGTTGGCGCTTCGGGTTCGGGTAAATCGACTCTAATGAATATCATTGGCTTACTGGATAAACCCGATAGCGGTGATTATTTCTTAAAAGGACGCAATATTGCTGGACTTAGCGAAGACGAATTAGCTCAGTTGCGTAACCAAAGTATTGGTTTTGTGTTTCAACAATTTAACCTTTTACCGCGTTTTAGCGCCGAACAAAATGTCGCTTTACCACTGACTTATCGCAATATGGCGCCTACTGAGATTAAAGAGCGGGTAATGTTCGCCTTAGGACGTGTAGGCATGGCTGCTTTTGCCAAACATCGGCCCACACAGTTATCGGGTGGTCAACAACAACGCGTTGCTATTGCTCGTGCTTTGGTGGGTGAGCCACGAGTTATCTTGGCGGATGAACCAACAGGAGCCCTTGATTCGCGCACGGGTTCGGAAGTGATGAATTTATTTCTTAGCCTGCATCGTGAGGGTTGTACTATTATCATGGTCACTCATGATGAACAGGTTGCCTTGCAATGTGCTCGACGCATCACCTTAGCAGATGGTGAAATTATTGCGGAGAGTTGTTCATGACACTGTTTCATCATTTCCAACAAGCCTTAGTGAACTTAACAGCCTCCAAGTTGCGCTCGTTATTAGCAGTTTTAGGAATACTTGTTGGTACTGCGGCAGTAGTTGCTTTGATTAGCTGTGGGCAGTTAGCAACGGAAAAAGCATTAGAAGAATTTAAGGCGTTGGGCACTGATTTATTGGCCGTTTCGGTTTTTCAACAAGTTCCAGGCAAAACCAGCAGCGGTGAAGATCAATTGCCTCTTGAGGTATGGCGAAAAATTCCTGACAGAATTCCTGCCGTGAAACAAATTGCGCCCTATGCAACTGCTTACCAGCCAATGAGTTTTGCTGGGAAGAATTTACAAGGTGCAGTCATTGGTGCTGATGAGTCGTTAGCAGATATCATTAATATCAAACTTCAGCGCGGGCATTTTGTTTCTTTTGTTGAGTCATTTGAACATTTTTGTGTAATTGGTAACGGTCTTGCTCAGCAATTACAAGAGATTAGCCTTGATGATCCTATTGGTAAACAATTACGCATAGGTCAGGCTTTATATACCATTATTGGTATCGCTCAGCCATGGAAAGAAAATGGGTTTTTTAATGAAGATATTAATCGGGCAGCCATCATTCCTATTGCTGGGGTTCGTTTGGTTAGCAAGGACAGTAAAATTAATAATGCCGTTTTGCAATTACAACAAGACAGTCCTATTGATGACATTATCGAACAAATAAAGCAAATCGTGCATGCTCAGGCTCCCAAATTAAGCGTATTTTCACGCAGTGCCAAACAAATTATTGCTAGCATGGAAAGTCAGGGACGTATCTTTACATTGCTCCTCGCAGTCATCGGTAGTATTTCTTTGCTAGTGGGAGGCATAGGCATCATGAATGTCATGCTTGTTTCTGTCAGCGAGCGGAAAAAAGAAATTGGTATTCGTAAAGCCGTGGGGGCTAAGAATAGTGAAATTCAAACTCTTTTTTTGGTTGAGTCGGTGTTACTTTCATGTTTAGGTGGGGTATTGGGTGTCTTACTGGGCTTAATTTTTACCTGGATAGTCGCTTATTTTAGCCGCTGGCCTTTTATGCTGCTATGGATGCCGCCACTCGCAGGTTTTGCTGTCTCAGTTGCTACTGGCATCTTTTTTGGGTTTTATCCGGCAAAGCGGGCGGCTAAATTGGAGCCTATGATTTCTTTACGCAGCGAATAATGTTCGTTTTCTATAAAATCTTAAAACAATAAACATAACAAAAAGACCTATTTCAGAGGTTGATTGTTAGTTTTGTTTCCTTTTTTTCATAGACTTAACTTTGACGATAGATAGGGTAATAGCTATAGTTAAAGCAGTCTGTAAGACCATAGCAAAGTGCAGTAATAATTATGTAAATGGAGATTTATATGGCTCTACAATATGACGCTATTATACTGGGCGGTGGTAAAGGCGGTAAAACTCTGGCGATGGATCTTGCCAAAAGTGGCCAACGAGTCGCTATGATTGAGGACAATCAGATTGGTGGAACCTGCATCAATGTCGCTTGTATACCCACGAAAACACTCGTTCAATCTGCAAAAATAGCCCATTACTGTCATGAGGCAAAAAAATATGGCTTACAAGCACATTTAGATGAAATCGACTTTAAAGCAGTTCGGGCAAGAAAGGATAGTGTTGTTCAGGGTATGCGTGAAGCAAATTTAAAGCAATTTCTAGATTCGGGTATGGATTTATTATTAGGCCGGGGACGTTTTATTGGCCATAAAACACTGGAAGTAAATCTATCTACGCCACGCGAGGGACAAACCCGATTAGAGGTAACGGCAGATAAAATTATTATTAATACCGGTGCACTTCCTTTTGTTCCTCCTATCCCTGGGGTTGAGCAAATCAAGTATTACACGAACGATAGCTTAATGAATATTGATGAGGTACCGCAACATTTACTCATTGTTGGTGGGGGATACATCGGTCTGGAATTTGCACAAATTTTTCGTCGCTTTGGGGCAGAAGTCACCGTAATCGAGGCAAGTAGTGAATTTATTAATCGCGAAGACAGAGATATTGCTGAGCAAGTACTGCAAGTATTAACTCAGGAGGGTATTAACTTTGCCTTGGATACCAAGATTAACCGCCTTTTTGAAGAGAAAGATGGGGTGGCAGTTGAGGTTAGTCGACAAGGTAAAACGGAGATTCTCCGAGGCAGTCACCTGTTAATGGCCGTTGGCCGCATAGCAAATACTAAGGAGCTCGATTTAGCTAAAACCGATGTTAGTTTGGATGAAAGAGGATTTGTTAAAGTCAATGAATTCTTGGAAACCTCAGCCCCCGGGATTTGGGCTTTAGGGGACGTGAAGGGAGGCGCGCAGTTTACTCATTTATCGTTGGATGATTATCGCTTGTTAAAGCATAATTTAAAAAATCCTACCAATAAGCAATCTTCACAAGGCCGTTTGATCCCATATACCGTGTTTCTCGATCCTGAATTAGCGAGAATAGGATTAACTGAAGACCAAGCTTTAGCTCAGGGTTATTCAATTAAAATTGCTAAAATTCCAGCTGCGGTGATTCCACGAGCAAAAACTCAAGGTGAAACGGCGGGTCTCTTAAAGGCCGTGATTGATGCTAAAACCGGTCAAATTCTGGGTGTTGCTATTTTTTGCGCTGAAGCGGGCGAAATCTTAGGGGTTATCCAACTTGCTATGGAACTGGGAATGCCTTATCAGAAACTTCGCGACGTAATGTTTGCTCATCCTACCTTGGTAGAAAGCATTAACTTGTGGTTTACACAAGTCTAATACATGGAGTTTAGGAACAATTACGAAAGGGGCGATGTCATGAGCAAGATGCTGAAGTCAGTGATTATTTTGCATCTATTGTTTTGGGGCGGCTTTAGCAATGCACAACAGCTTATTTGCCCGCCAGTCAATGAACAAGGACAATTAAGGATTGATTCTCAAGCTATTAATATTCTTGAGCAATGTATTAAACAAGCCCCGTCAACAAAATCTCTTTTTTTTAATAATAAGACGCAGCAATATGCTGCAGCACGGCAGCAATTACATAATAAAATTATTGATGAAATTGTAAAAACATCACCTTGCCAAGTGCAAAAGCCAATGGCCATTTTCACCGGTGGTTTTCCTGGCTCAGGGAAGTCAACTTATTTGCAAGAAAAGCTTCCCTGGGTTAATTCACAAAATTTTATTATGATTGACCCAGATGCTATTCGAGCCAAGCTTCCTGAATATAAAGGATGGAATGTTGAGAGTACTCAGGCTGAAGTCAGAGATATTGTCCTCGCTATTTTGAACCGTCTAGGTAGCCCATGTAGATATAATTTAGTTTATGATTCAAGTATGACTGCTACGGATTTTTATGAAGAATTTTTTGCGAAATTAAAGTCCATGCATTATCAAATTTATATCGTCTATGTAAAAACGCCTTTAAGTGTTGCCGTTGCGCGGGCAAAAGAGCGCTATTTGGAAACAGGGAGATATGTGTCTCAAGCTTATTTAAAGCACATTGAAAAAAATGGTAGAGCGACATTTAATACAATTAAAAACGATGCGACAGGTTATATCGTCGTCGATGGTGAAAATTTCCAGACCTTGGAACAAGTGGGCAAAAAATTCCCTACACATCCCAATGTGCAAAACTAAAGGCAAAAAGCATTAGGGTGATAGTAACTGCGCTTGCCAACCATTGGCCTGACTGTATTCGAACACATCGGACAATTCATCTGTGCGATAGGCATAAAACACGATACGGTGGGGCTGTAAACGAAAACCACAGTAAAACTCACTCATAGGCAAGGATTTATCAGCATAATCCTGTGTGATTTGTCTTCTTCTATCTTCCAGTAACTCTTTCCTAAAGATGGGTTGCGACGATGTGGGTGCATAGCTATAGAAGCGAATTTGTGCTTCTCGCGGATAACTTTGCCAATAATGTTGATTCTCTGATGCTGTTAAAGCAACCGTAACGCCTTCAATAATGACTTCACGCTGCAATAATTCAAACCAGAAAACAAGGCTTGCATGACTGTTTTGCGTTAATTCCGTAACTTTACGAGTTCCTTGTTGCGTAAAAAATAATAATCCTTCCTCATTAATTTCACGAATGGCAACCACACGTCCATGAGGTAAAGCTTGTTTGGTTGCTGTACAAAGAACGGCTTGTTGCGGATTCAAGGTTCCAGCTGCCCGCTCTTCCTGCAACCATTGATTTAAAAATTGAATGGGGGTTCTCATTATTTTTACTTAGCCTTTGATGTTTTCACTAAAATAGCCTGATAGAGGGTAATACATTTTTTACAACACCGAGAAATTGCATGATGTAAATAACTATCATAACTAATAGCAAGCAATTAAGACCCCAATTAATGAGTGGATGCATCGTAATTTCATTGACTACCCAGAGTAGGAAACCACAAATAGCTACCATGATTAACTGACCTAAATCGAGCATAAAAATTTCCAGCCATCTATTGTACTTAGAGTCTAGTTAGCTTGAAAACGATTTGCAAAAGTAGAGCAGTAAGGCTTAAGATGCAAAAAATGAATTATCCTGTGAAAAAATTGCTGAAGAACTAGATATTTTGAAAACAACTTTGGCACAATAATTGTGGCTTTAGCCTTGAGAACTGAAGTATGCTATCTTTGGTTATGCCAGAATCTGCTTTTATGGTTTTGGGGCTCATATTGGAATGAAGTATGTAGCGGCTTACGCCGCCGGGCTTTTCATCGACATGCGGTTAACGCGGTACAATCTGAGCAATTTGGTGACAATTATTCAAAGTCACCTGCTCTTCAAGTTGTGATTTAAGATTGATAAAATCCTGCATTCTTACTTCACATAATACTGTCATGGCATCTACATCGGTTTGTAGCGCCCGCCATCCGCCATCCTCGCCCCAGCCACGCCAGTCCCACCAAGCCTGGGCTTCTTCCACTTTAACTATTGCAAAATCAATAGCTAACTGAGAATCAGGCCCAAACCAATTTTCATACTTCCCAGTCATCCAATTAAAAAATTGTCTCGATGATTTTGGCTGTGAGGTAAATTGTGGTCCAGTATAAAAAGGTTCACTGGAGCAGTATTCATCAACCACATGCATCGGCAATAGCTTTTGTGCACCACCAACACCTTCTAGCCACTGCGTGTAACTGATGGTATTCCAATAGGAAGCCATTATAAAATTCGTTTGCGTTTGCAGCTCTTTAATAATGGTATTCTTAAAATCAAAATGCTTTTCAGTGATTGTTTTTCCATGAAGTCTATAAGTTACGCCGTCTGTGTTCACTCTGTTGTATTGAGAAAGCAGTTGTACAAATATTTTGTTACCTTGTTCATTTTTAGGTAGACAATCGAGCATCATCGTCCACATATGTTTATCGAGGGCCCAAAGCGCATATTCAAAACCACTTATAAACGGAAACGTACGATCGGAGCAATCGGTTACTTGGTCCCTTTTAACCATTAAATTGATGTCTTTCTTTAACATCTCTTTCACTGCATTATGCTCTCCACGCACAAGATGATGTATGAATTTTTGTAACACTTTGCGTTCTTCTAATACTGGCTTAAAAAAAGCCCTATGTCCCTTTGATGTCATAGAAAGTCTTATTAAATCAGGAGTGGCTAAATGGGCGGCTGTTTCAATCCCCATCTCTTGAGGTAATTGGCCAAGGAATCTAAATTTGTCTTGCATCATCTTCACCTTGCTGTTAGATACTAAAAAATAAAGTGATGAAGTGAGTGAAAACAATTTGAAAGCAAAAACAGATTTGTAGTTACTAAACAAAGTTATCATCAGAAACCATTCTGATGACTCACCTCATCTAGCAACAAACCCGTTCATTCATTAAATCTAGAAACCTATTCAGTTCTCCTAATTTTCCTTAGGGAGAAGACTTGTTGCAGCACTGGTAATATTTAGCCAGAAGCAGGGTGATACTTTAACTAATTGCCTATTATTTGTCAACAATGATATAAAATAATTCATCTTACTAAAGAAGAATGATAAGGAAAAACGGCAAAACAGATTGCCCAAGTGCTTAAAATAAGCCCTTATACGGTGGAGAGGTATTTAAAAAATATTCGTGAAGCGTTTAACTGCAGTACGCTGCTTGAGGCGGTTGTGGAGGGTATTCATCGTGGTATGGTGAATTTAATAAAAATCTGGAGTAATTGATGCAGGCTTCGCAAGAACAATTATTACTACGCCTACTTAAGCAAATGTAAACCAGTTATGATTAGAGCCTAAAATTCCAACGGAAAACTTTTACAATCGGCTTCGAAAAGGAGATAAATCTGGTTGTCGCTTTGTGTTTCGATTTGCAATGGCAAAGCAGTAAGGCTTAAGAAGTGGTTTATGATCCAAGTGGATGGTATAAAATAGTTTTCTTGCTCAACTTAAAAAGACTATGCTTAATCGAATTCATCATACGGCAATTATCTGTTCTGATTATGAGAAATCAAAAAATTTCTATACAAAAATTTTAGGGTTAGAAATCATTCGTGAAACGTATCGGGCAGAGCGACAATCTTATAAATTGGATCTTGCTCTTCATGGGCAATATATTATTGAACTTTTTTCTTTTCCTACGCCGCCACAGCGATTATCAAGACCCGAAGCTACTGGTTTAAGACACTTGGCTTTTGAAGTCGATAACTTACATGGGGTTGTTAAGAATTTATTGATGATGAGCGTGCCAGCAGAAGCAATAAGACGAGACGAAATAACCGCAAAAAACTTCACCTTTATTTTTGATCCGGACAATTTACCTATTGAGTTGTATGAAAAATAGCCGGGAGTGTAGAAAGTTATTTTTTGAAAAGGTAATCTAATATTCCTCCAATCAGTCATACAAGGAAAGTATATGGCAAAGATCCTTTGTGTTCTCTATGAAGATCCCGTTGATGGTTACCCAAAGTCTTATGCACGCGATAGTATTCCTAGGCTTGAGTGTTATCCCAATGGCCAAACGTTACCAACGCCGAAGCAGATTGATTTTAAGCCAGGGCAATTGTTGGGCTCCGTCTCAGGTGAGCTTGGTCTGCGTAAATTTCTTGAAGAGCAAGGTCATAATTTTATTGTAACGGCCGACAAAGAGGGTATTAATTCTCGTTTTGAAAAAGAATTAGAAGACGCGGAGATTGTTATTTCACAACCTTTTTGGCCCGCGTATCTTACGGCTGAGCGCATTGCTAAGGCGAAAAATTTAAAATTGGCAATTACGGCGGGTATTGGCTCTGATCATGTTGATCTTCAAGCAGCGATGACCAGGGGGATTACTGTCGCTGAAGTTACTTATTGCAACAGTAACAGTGTAGCTGAGCACAATGTCATGGTGATATTAACCCTGGCACGAAACTATCTGCCTTCGCACCAATGGGTTATTGATAAAGGATGGAATATTGCCGACTGTGTTGCCAGGGCTTATGACATTGAAGGAATGGCTGTTGGCATTGTGGGTGCTGGACACATCGGTTTAGGGACTATGCAACGATTAAAGCCTTTTGGTGTAAAGCTGCATTATACGGATCGCCATCGTTTGTCAGAAAAAATCGAAAGCGAGCTAGGGGTATCGTATCATGCCCAGATTGAATCTATGGTTTCTGTATGTGACATAATGGCACTCTGTTGTCCTTTGCACCCTGAGACAGAGCATCTTTTTAATGCGCAACTGATTAGCAAAATGAAGCGTGGGGCATACCTCGTAAATACCGCGCGGGGCAAAATCTGCGATCGTGATGCCGTTGTCAACGCACTTAAAGAAGGGCATCTTGCAGGTTATGCAGGTGATGTTTGGTTCCCACAGCCGGCACCTAAAGATCATCCCTGGCGTACGATGCCTCATCATGGGATGACTCCCCATGTGGCAGGAACAACTCTCTCCGCCCAAGCGCGCTATGCTGCTGGCGTACGTGAAATTATTGAATGTTATTTTGATAAACGCCCCATTCGTGATGAATATTTAATTGTTGATAAAGGTAAACTTGCTGGCAGTGGCGCGCACTCTTATAGCGCAGGAAATGTAACTCAAGGAGCAGAAGCTGCCGCAAGGTATTCTCTGTAATAGTTTTATTGCCATTGTCTTTGCAAATGATAAGACAATGGTGATTCATTAGGTCTGTATTTTATTAAGATTGACAGGATAAAAAATAACTTTTAATTTCATTAGAACAGCAAGGAAGTCAAGTTACTCAGATAGCTCTTCATTCAAAATAGAGTTTGCTGAGAGAGTCGTTTGGTATTTTAAATAAATGCAATGCAACTCAACATACAAGGATGGTTCTATGAAATTTGCGGTCACTTACTGTGTACTTGATCAACAAGTGGGTAGTAATCCTTTTTGGCACAGCTGTCTTTTATTATCCCGCCTCGATGAGCCAGAAGGAAAAATGGAAATTACTGATCAGTGGGGTTTTTATGGTGTCCCTACGACGGGCTCCCGCGACTCATTCCTAGGCAAATTAAAAATTAAAGTGGGCTTAGATCTCGATCTACAGGGAAACCATGGCATGCTTCGTCATGAGGAGGTGCGATTTCTCGATGCAGGATGTGGTTTGCATGGACAAACTTTTGAGTTAACTGAAGATAAATTTAAATTGCTACAACAAAAATGTGCCGATATGGCTACAAATCAAGAAAAGGCAATTAGGGAAATTGTTGAGCCTTTAGCCCTTAAAGGAAAACCGCCTGAAGAAACAAGAATCTATCCCCATGAACAATTCTCTACACATATATTCACTTTGGAAAAGATTAGAGCGCAACAAGAAGGACGTTTACCACGACTAAAGCCTTTTGAACTAAATCTTTCTATGTCATTTTGGGGCCCTAATCTTAACCAATCTCACACGTGTAAATCGCAAGTATTGTCGCTCTTGGATGGTATTTTAACTGAGGAGCAAATTAATCGCTTAACGGAAAATGGGAAACATAAAGCTGTTCCTAGATACAGTGGTAGCATGGAATCTATTTTTCTACATAGTAGTGGGCCATTAAGTACTCATAAAAAACATTCTGGGCAAGAGGTTTATTATCGCGATGGCAATAATCCTGATGTCAAATTATATTGGACCCTTCCTCCACAAGAAGTTGAGTTTTTATCAGAGGACACCCGCAATTTATTAAAGCTTCCTGAGGAATATTGTGCTGAAGTAAAATCAGTAGTGAGCAAATTGCAGCGCCTGGAGTGGTTGTTTATCAATGCAGAATTATCACCATGCTACGAAGATTATCGCAAAAATTTAATTGCACGTATTCGTGAGCATTATGAAGCATTCGCAAACGTTACTCCCAAAAAAGCTCAGTCAAAAATAAGCGGTTGGCTAGGTTACGCATGGTCACTATTGTCGATACCAAGAGACCTTGATGAAGAGTCCCTGCTGCAAAAAGTTAGGAAAGCAAAAATATTATTAAATAGCCTTTATATGGCAGTCGTTGATAATTTTGAGATTGATCTCAATCTAACCTCAGAACTGCAAGATAATGGGTCAGCCACCGAAGAGACTTATTACAATCCTTTGGAAGCTGTTGCCGCATATTTAAAAACGGAGGACAAACAGCAACTTTGTTCTCTCTTAGGGCGAAGTTATTTAGAGCCGGAAACCACTACAGAAAACAACCTTGGGTCAATGACAACGATGTAGTGATGGATAGGTAATATTATCCAGGGGGAATATTCGGACTAAAATCAGAGGTAAGAAATTCCCCTTGCTCAATTTCAGCTTCATGCTCTTGTCGTGCTTTGACGAAACTGTCAGTTATTACATCAAGAATAATGTCGGCAAGCGGTGTTTTTTGATATTTCTGCAAGGCATCAATATTGGCTATGAGACGCGCATTCTCTTGTTTGCCATGAAACGTATGTACATTGATGCTTTTTCTAAGTTCTTTGTATTGATTAATTCGCTCGGTAACACTTTGTTGATTAGCTTCATAAGCTTGATTCATAGTTGTTTGTAGTTGTTTTACTACTTCTTCTACGGGATGATTATGATAATTAATTAGATTGGCGCAAGCTTTTGCTAACTGATTGATTGTTGCCAAATACTGTTCCTCTTGGCGCAGCATTAAAAATTTCATTGCATCACGAGCATAGGTTTCTAGTAGTAGTGTGTATTGTTGCTTCGAGGGTAGGGGTTTTTCGGCTCTTTTCCTCATTATGAAGTTCCGTTTTTGCACATTTAAGTTAGTATAGCAGCAAAATAAGCAACAATTGATCCAGGGATTGCATGCGCTTGAATGATAGTTGGAGCAGAGCAACACCCAGCAAAAGCGCCATCTTTAGTTTATGCGCAAAAAGCTTATTGGACTTATTGATTACTAGCATAATTCTAATGTTCTAGGCTAATGAAGTAATTGATGTTATCTCATTACTTCATACCAAAAATCTCGTTTTCAGTTGGGAGCGACGAGGGGTCGGCAACAAGACTTGTGGATTGCTGTTCAACAAAAAAACTATTTCTTTTCTGCATGGCTTGAATGTAACCCTTAACATAATAATCATAATGGCCATTTTGCTTAACGTAAGCTAAATAGGTTTCGTCCCCAAATAGCATTTTTAATCCCTTTACTTCAATATCACTTGGTTGTTTAAGCGCATCATTATTTCGGGAGAGGATTTCTAAATATAATGTGACTGCCATCTTAAATGATTGATGTTCTGCTGTTTCAATGTAGGTGGCATAGGCATCTGCCGTTAAAAAATTTGAATACTTCAGTTTACTGCTTACTAAGGCAGGATTATTTGCATTACATAACTCGAAGATAAACGTCTGTAGGGTTTTCTCTAAGGATAAATTATTTTTAATATGAATTTCCTTTTTATCTGCTAACCATTGTCCCTGAAATTTTAAGTTATCTCGTGTGAAATCAATTTTTACATTGGGTGTGTTAGAGAGTACTGAGAGCGCTTTCTCACAAGCAGGAGATGATTGGAAAAGACTAAATAATGTAATTATATTATCCAGATCTTTATCGTCACAAATAACAGCTATAGGGTGGATTATTCCATGATTGGTAAGGAAAAGTTGAGTTTTCAAGTGATGCCCCTTTAACGAAATTGCCTATATTTTGTACATTTTACAGACATTCCATTAAGTGAACATTAAGGATATTAATTGCGCAAAATAATTGTAGTCATTCTATTGCGTATTAAGTGAAGGGCACTGGCGATGAGTTGATTATAAAAATTAGTAATTCGCGATAACATAAAAGCGTAATTTGCTTATGGTGTAGGTAAGAACTCTTCTTGGGTGATGCTGCTGAAGCTTGTTTTTATACAGGAAGTGTGTGGGGTGTTGCTTTGCAACTAGTCAATCTGATTCTGCATGAAAGTAGTCAAATCTTTCATGAGATCGTAAATATCTTTTGTTGTACTAATGTGATTAATATTGGCGGTAATGATTATATTGCGACCTTTTAACCATACCATGAGAGCGCTATAGCCTAAGGTACCACCACTATGCCACCAAGCCTCCTCTTTAAAAGTGTCATAATCGTGCATAATACCCAAGCCATAGTAAATTCGTTTGGTCGAATTCAGTAACGTGGCATCCACGACCGTCATTTAACTTTGCCATTTGGGGGGGGGGACAAGACAGCGCCATTCATCTTCCAGTTGCAGGATAATTGCGGCAATGAAGGACTTGGTTTCACTACCAATCTGAAATAAGTGTTCAGGGTTTATGGGCGTTTCTGCGTCTATTGTGGTTGACCCGCTCACAAAATCATGAGGAGATTTCTCATCAGGGCAGCTGATGCTAACTTCAATGTCGGGAATTTTGTATTTTATCCTATCGCTTTCAATAATCTTTTGAATGCCTGTATCAATATGGGGGATTACAGTTTGGATAAACATTGCCTGTAATTAAAAAAATAATTCCTGGTAAAAAACAGCTGAATTTATTTAGTTTGTTGATTAGTATAATTTTAACTGACCTGAACATAAATAAAGAGAATGAGCAGAAAAGCGAAATATACTTTAAAAGAAAAGTCATACGAAGGCTATTTAAAAATTACTAAATATGATTTGGAAATACCAAGTTTCAATTCATCCATAGCATTTATTAAAGCGACTAATCGCGAATTAGTTCATAGTGCAGACTCTATCCTTGTGCTCATTTATGTTCCGGAAAATGATAGCTTCCTTCTCTGTCAGGAATTTCGTATTGGGGTATATTTCAATGACAGCCAAGATGACCCTTTTATTCTTGAATGTGTCTCAGGCACTATTGATAAGAACAGTGGGCCTGAGGAGACTGCACGAAAAGAGGTGTTTGAAGAGACTGGACTTAGCGTAAAGCGGCTTATTCCCATTGCAATTACTTATAAAAGTCCCGGATTAATGACGGAAAAATGTTACATCTATTATACCGAGGTGGCAGGGATTCCTAAAACAGGAATTTATGGCGTCCAGGGAGAGGAGGAAATAAAAACTCAACTTGTAATGCGTGCAAAAGTTTATCAGCTAATGGATGAGATGGCTATTAAGGATAGTGCTACGTTAATTGCTTTAAATTGGTTTCGTGCAGCAAAAGGCTAGATTTAAGTCTGGTTTATTTGTTTGCAGAAAAGCTCACGGCAATGTGTTAGGATGAGCAATTTTTGATTTATTTGATTTTGCCATGACTATAAAAAACTTAGAATCCATTAAAACCCTGCTAAATGAAGCACAACGATTAGTAGATAGTTATGCAGACACGCCTCTGGATTGTTCTAATCTTAAATTACACGTATTTTTGTATGAGCTAACAGAAGAAATTGCGATATTAAATCGTCTTTTGGAGCTTGATGCTGATAATTTTGCTGAACACTTTAAAAATCGTTGTTTTGAGCGTGCACGCGTTAACGAGGATTCGCAGTTAAGTTTTTACGAAGACCTTTATGGAGCTTGTAATAACCTTTATTGGGAAATGGCAGAAGTATTATTTGGCGAGCAAGAGCTGGGGGAGAGGCTTTCCATATTACTTCCTGAAAAGATGATCGTCATTGAGCCAGAGTTCTATCTGCCAGAGCCAGTAAAACCGAATAGCCAACGACTCAAAGTTAAATTCCATGAAAAAAAAGTGACGGACCTTAATGCGTTGGCTAAAAGGGAAGAACTGGCAAACTTTGTTATTTATCGATCTTTTCTTATTGATCTTAGAGAAATTGCCAGTTTAGATTTTCATCTGCATAAAACATTCTATCGGGAGCTTAAAAGAAATTACCCAACTTTGGTTGCTAATCTTTATCAACATAATACGTCTTTTAGCATGCTATTAATCCAGTTACAGATTGCAGATGGTGTGGCACAGAGTCCTAAAGAAGCTATTTCTTCTTTAGTCGAGGGCTTAATTACAAATGGTAAGTCTATAACAGGTCAAACTTATGCAACAATTGGTGCTGAGCGGGCATTTACTGATTTTCTTAATTATCTGAAAGCGTTACCTGAGGAGTTCAAGGAGGAGGTTTTGGCATTGACCGGTACGGACGATGAGGTGCTAAGTGAGGTCATTGATGATTTGACTCAGGGAAGATGTGTTGAAATTGCTTCAGGGCGATTAATAAGTATATTGGAAAACTCTAACAATAAGGCAGTTCTGAATGCTTACCCCCATCTCACTTCAGAGCAACGAGAGGCTCTCTATCGTCAATATCGAAAGAACAGTTTACCGACTATGCATGGTGAAACATGGTTGAACGCCGCTTTGCCGGTATATTATGTAAAACAACTGTTGCCTTTTATTGAGATTAATCACTCAAGTGATTATATAAATCTCCTAAGAACTGTACCTCCTTCGCTTTATGCGGCACTGCTGCAAGAGACAATAATTAATAAATACCCATTACCTTCTAAACTCGCGAGAGAAATAAAAAATGGTCTCTTGGATGATGAACAAAAGCATGCGTTTTATCAGGCAGTTTGGGCAAATAAGGAAAAATTGGGGTCGGTCGATGATTTATTGAGGTTTGCTGTTTTGAGTGATAGTGAAGAGTTATTTTCCGAGGTTTTAAAAAGTGTAGAGCCTGAGAATCGCCTTAAAGTACTAACTTGCGAGAATGCTTTTTATGAAGCAGTCAGTTCTCCACGATTAATACAAGTAGCACTGCAGCTATTGCCCAAATCGGAGTATTTGCTTGCAATGGCAACTCCTCATGAGTGGAGCGCTTTGTACAGGGCCGTTGATTATCCTGATTCTTTGGAAATTATGGTGCAAAACTTGCCTGAAAAAGACCGTTTTGAAGTTATTACAACGACTTTTGATGAAATTTCATTACTTCATTTAGCAGCAAACCAGTTTTCTTCACGGTCTTTAGAAATTCTCTTGCAGGCACTCCCAGAAGAAAAGCGTCTCCCCGCTATCAGAGAAAAAAAAACACAGGGGGGAAATCTTCTATCGCGGGTTAGCGATAATGCGAGTGCTTTGCAGGTTGTTTTACAGGCATTGCCTGAGCAGCTAAAGGATGAAGGAAGAGTAAAGTTATTCCTTAGCATTGAAAGAATTATTAGTAATATTGAAAATAAAAGTGCTGGGCGCTGGATTTCAGGGATTGGTTCTAAAAAAACTAAATTATTGCGAACAATACAGGATCAACTGTTGGAAAATGACGGTAAATCTCACGATATGTCGTTCTTTTTAAAAGAAACAATGGCAATTTGTCAAATAAAGCGTAATCCACTCCATTTTTGGTCAACTCCTAAAAGTGTTGATGAGTTTTCCATACTGGCTAAAGAACATGGATGGCAATTGGAAGAAGACGAGGTTCAGTTAGGAATAAGTCGGTAATGCTCTAGGTTTTTTGATTTTTTAAGAAACAGGAGGAGTTGTAATTGCCTTAATAATTGTGTTATATTTGATCTAGTTAATCAATTATTGATGTGTATGCGCTTTTTTAAACGAAATTCTGATGATGATGAAGCCGCTTTCCGTGCTTTATTAATGCAAAAAGATAAAGATAGTAAAAAGAAAAGCTTACAGTCATGGTGGCAAGAAGTCCGTGACAAAAATGGCTTAAGTTTCTTATCGGGTCACCAAACGCGACAATTGGATGCGAGTATCGCAGCATTATCAGAAATAATTGATAATTTTGAGTTGCAAAACGCCAAGGCAAGATATGAAGCATTACAAAAACTTTCTCTGCAAGTACAAAATTGGCAATATATGCATGCCATCATGAGACGAGATAGTAGCCGTTCATCTCAAGTTAAAGTACTCGGAGAATGGCTGAAAGAGCAAAAGGCCGAAACCGAAAAATTCCTAAAAGAAAACCAACAATTGCCTGAAATTTCCAAAGAAAATGTTTCTTCCAAATCAAATCCCTATGCGGGTGTAGAAATTTCTGATCAACAGTTATATCGCTGGTGGAAAGAAATGAGTAATCTTGGCTGGCATTCCATGCGTTCGGCGGCAACCAAGGAGTTAGATAGCGCTATTCAGTGGTATTCGCAGTCGGTTATCCTTGATAGAATTGGGGCTCTAGAAGCATTAATGGTGTCTATTGAAGTCTGGAGAGAGGAAAGGAAAGATGTGAGTAGTCGCCTTCCTATGGTAGAAGCACTACAGCAACATATTGGCGAGAGGATAGCTCAATTGCAACAAGACCAAGCTAATGAAGCGGAATGGGATCAAGAGCTTGGCAATGATGGCACTGACTTTTTCCCTTCTCCCTGAGCACACGGATTAACAATAAAAACATTCTGGATGTCATAGATGGTAAATCCTATAACTTTCTTTCTAATATTTGCTCATATTGGCATTATTGGCTTATCAAATACGTTGGTGCAGTATCCTTTTACTTTTTTGGGCTTCCAAACAACTTGGGGTGCTTTTAGTTATCCTTTAATTTTTATTTTTACGGATTTAACTACGAGACTTTTGGGACAACAAGTTGCAAGAAGAGTCGTTTATGCAGCAATGTTGCCAGGACTCTTTTGCTCTTATTTTATTTCCAATGCCTATGCTCATAATGACTTGTGGGCCTATAATCCAGTGGCTTTGCGAATAGCCTTGGCTAGTGTGAGTGCTTATGTAGTGGGACAGCTTCTAGATATCATCGTATTTCAAAAATTAAGAAGACAACAAAAATGGTGGGTAGCCCCAAGTGTCTCTAATATTTTTGGCAATTTTTTCGATACCTATTGTTTCTTTTTCATCGCTTTCTATCATAGTTCAAATATTTTTCTAAGTAATAATTGGGTAGAAATTGCCACCGTTGATCTTATTTTTAAATTGGGAATAAGTTTAATTTCCTTTGTACCGCTTTATGGTTTAATTTTGCGGTTAATATTGCAAGGCAACTCTGTTAAAATGGCGAGTGTATCAAATTAGGACAGAATGAGTCGCCAAATTGCTTATCGCTTTGAGGGTAAGCATAATATCTCTCAAGTAGCTAGGAGGTCTTGCATGAAGGAAAGCTTTTTTGGCTCTGGCAAAGTCATACCCAAACGAGTTTGTATTTATATTCTGAGTCTTACTTCCCTCGATGATTTAAACCGGTTTCGCTTGGTTAATAAAACCTGGAAAGACGTTGCTGAAAAAACAAAAGTGAATATGTCTCTAATGCCAGCGATACAGCGTGTTCCGCTATTAGCCCCTTATACCCTTGCGCAATTAGGGATCTCCCCAATGTCCGGAGGCATGACTAATTGCACTTTTAAAATAAAGTTAAAAAAGCAGACCAAATGGGTATTACGTGTGCCTGGAGAAGGGTCATCGGCATTTATTAATAGAGATGATGAGGCTTATAATGCCAAGCAGGCTGCTGAGCTAGAACTTAACGTGGCAATTGATTTTTTTGATCCGAAGGATGGTTTGCAGTTAACACGCTATTTAGAAAATAATAAGCCGCTTAACAAAGTATTGGCAAAGGAACCTGTAATTCTGCAGACGGTGGCTACTTTATTGAAAGCGTTGCATCGCTCCCCTCTTTTTCGCAATGAAATCAATATCTTTTCGCGTAATAGCAAATTGTTAGAAATTCTAAAAAAGAAAGCGCCTAGTATTCTGCCAGATGATGTTGATGTGATTGAGCAAATGATGATAAAGATAGGGCAGGTAGTCAGTTGTTATAAAATCCCACTGAGTCCTTGCCACAATGATACAACATTAAGTAATTTCTTAGTCTCTAAAAAATCACAGAAAGAGGCGATGAATTTACTCGATTGGGAATATTCAGCCAACAATGATAAATTAATAGATTTGGTTTATTTCCTTAGAGAGTTCAATCCTTCTGAAGAGTTAACTCAACTGTTCATTAAAAGTTATTTTGGCACTTACAGCGAAGCTATCCGTGCATGGTTTGAGTTATATAAGCCTGTTGTTGGTTGGTGGTATGCCATCTGGTCATGGACGCAGATAAGTAACAATGCGAATAGTTGTGAAATGAGTGCATACAAGGAACTGGCTTCTATAAGTTACAAAGACACCAAAGAATGCTTGGAGACAGAAGCATTTAAAGACGCCCTAAGCCTCATTGAAAGCGAGACTCATCACTCCGAGTTTACAAAAACAAGAAGCTTTGAGTTCAGCTACTGAGTGAGGAATTACTCAGAAGAGTCTTTCTTTCGGCAGCAACAGCTAAACAAATTATAAAGCCACGCAATAAGGAAGCCACCTATAAATGAATCAATAAAGGCAATTAGACCACCAAGTAGGCTTCCTAAAACTGTAGGCTCATAACCTATGTATAAAGCGCCCATTGAGGCAACGAAAGGTTTTCCGTAAGAATAATAAGTGGCAATCAATCCGAGGATTAGCACAGAAAGACCCCACAAAACACCTAAGCTTAAACCCAACGCGACGGGGCTCAATTTGCATTTGTTCATAGTCATCATCCAATGAATTCTGGTACTTTTATTATAGACCAGTCTTTTTATATTTTTAGGTCTAATCGATTGTTGTTATTCAATTTTTTTGCACAAGATACGAGCTGATTTTTATTCTGATATTTTATTAAATAAACAGTTAGTACTCTAAATGGTTGTGTCGCAAATTTCATTTCCCTATAATTCGAATTCTCTTTTACTGTTACTGTTAAGGAAGGCTCGCACATGAAGAAAGTAGTGTTATGTTTATTGGGTGGTTTAGCGCTTACGAATGCTCAAGCAAGTCAGGGTTTATGTGGTTATCGGGACTATTTCCATCTCGACGATAGTGCGCATCCTGGTATTTTTATTGTCAGTGCACATAGTAGTTCAGATATTTATTTAAATGTTATCGGTCCGAGAAGTTTTGAAATAAGAGATACAGTACAGTGCAAGTCAGGTTATGCTCATGTGACTGTTGCCTATGATGCTTATAATTGGTGTGTCCTAGATATTAAAGATGGCCCTTATATGATGCATCCCTCCGTGAGAGCCTCTTGTCATGGCATGAGTTATAATGGCATAGACTACGATGGTTTTAATTCCTATTCCTATTCCATTAAGCTTGATTAAATAATATAAGTGCGACGTAAATGGCATAACATTGCTCTTTATGTCGCTAAACAAGCGGTATCCATAAAATATCATTATATAGCATCGATTTAAAAGATTAAATGAGGAACAATTTCCTGGTTTAATGACTTCCTATTTTTGGAAAACATAAGTTCCTGGTGCAGGTGGAAGTGATGCATCCAGCTTGCGTGGGGCGACGCGTTTTTTTGATGAATATTGCACAAGCCATTCATGCCAGGCTAACCACCAAGAACCATTTCTTTTTTCGGCTAATCTGACCCAATGATCGGCATCAATAAAGGTAGAGTCTTTCTTGCGCTCTCGTATGCGGTAAGAGCGCCCGTTAAGTCCTGGTTGACTCACAATCCCCGCATTATGCCCTCCTGAGGCGAGAATAAAGGTAATATTGTTATTCATCATTAAGTGAATTTTATAGACAGAACGCCAAGGCGAGACGTGATCTTTCTCGGTGCTAACAACAAAGGTTGGTAAATGAATATTTTCTGCAACAATGGGTTTACCTTCGATTGCGAAACGTCCTGCAGCAAAGTCATTATCGAGAAAGAGTTTCTCAAGATATTCACTATGCATTTTATAAGGCATGCGCGTCGCATCGGAATTCCAAGCCAGTAAATCAATCATCCCGCGTTGCTGACCGCTCATGTAGTCATGGACCATTTTTGACCATATTAAGTCATAAGAGCGAAGCATTTGGAAAGAGCCAGCCATTTGCTTGGTATCCAGGTAACCTTTTTCCCTCATCATGTTTTTAAGAAAAGCGACTTCGCTTTCAGTAATAAATAACATTAACTCACCCGCTTCACTAAAATCACCTTGGGCTGCCAAGAGGGATAAACTATTAAGACGATCATCACCGTCTCTAGCCATAACAGATGCTGAAATCATGGCTAACGTGCCACCTAAGCAATAGCCCATTAAGTTAATTTTTGTTTTAGGGATAATCCTAGATATGGCATTAATCGCAGCCATAGCTCCTTGCCGATGATAATCATCGAGTCCTAAATTGCGATCTTTACTATGGGGATTACGCCAAGAAACAATAAATACTGTATGACCCTGGGAAACTAGCCATTTCACCAATGAGTTGTGAGGGGATAAATCAAGAATATAGTATTTCATAATCCAGGCGGGAAGTATCAAAATAGGCTCTTTATAAACGGCTTTGGTTTTGGGCTTATATTGCAATAATTCTATCAAATGATTACGAAACACCACTTTGCCTGGGGTTACAGCAACATGTTCTCCTGGAATAAAGTTTTCAACCCCGGCCGGAGGAATACCAAATATTCGTTCAAGTCTGTCTTGAATAGCCAGTTTGGTTCCATGGAATAAATTAAGACCTGCAGTGAGTATTGTTTCTTGAAAAAGATCAGGGTTAGTAAGAACGAAATTAGATGGTGATAAGGCATCAATAATTTGCCTGGTGCAGAAGGAAACTGTGCGTTCAACGTGAGCAGGAACCCCCGGAATATTCGTTGTGGCTCGTCGCCACCAATCTTCAAAGTGAAGAAAATTTTCAGCGTAAATTTCCCAAGGCCAAGATTGCCAATTATCTGTATGAAAGCGTACATCTCTGCCATCGCCTGGTCTGATGTGACAAAGAATTTTATTAGTAAAATCTTGGGTATGAAAGGCAGGGTAAAGTGCCAGCTCTAATAATCGTCCTGGACAAAGGGCTAATTGGGAGAGCCAGGCAAAATAAGCAGTTGCAATTGCGGCGGGACTGATACCGGCACTTAATTTGGCAATGGCTGCTTGATAAGCTCCGTCCAATAAATCAAAAAATTCATCCAGCTCTTCTGAGGTGATAGGCGTGTCACAAACGTCGCAGTACAAATTATTGCGCAGGACAGGTCCAAATTGCGACATAATCGCTGCTTCAGTGATAGGTGCCGCCTTTTTGTTGTTTTTCATGGCCGATATCCTTCTCCGTACCATGTTATTTAAAGAGAGATAATTATAAAAATAGTACAAAAAACACTATTTTATTAAAATTTAACAAAATAGAATAATAAATATCCCCATTGAGCAAAAAATAAATTTCTTAGTGAGTACAGCCTAATTCAACTAAAATACAAGGGCCCCCTGCAATCACATTGATTTGATGCTGTAGACAGTTGCTGAGCGCAGCTTCACTTTCAGCTCCTGGCTGCATCCAAATATTTTTTATCCCTTTTATAATGGCTTGCTCTACAATTTTTTCAGTGATTGGTGGGGGGGTAATTACCGAGATGCTAGTCACTGACGGAGGTAAATCGGCAATTTCTTTTACTGAGTCAAGACCCTCTATGGTTGCTTCCCGATGATTGACAGGATAAACGGTTTTATGATGTTGCAGATAGCAGCGTAAGACCTTATTCCCAAATTTTTGACGATTCGTGGAGGCCCCAATGACAGCAAACGCTTCTGCAGCAAGAAATTGTTTGATTTTAGCGGACAAATTCTTTTCCATAATCGATTAACTCCTTTTTAAATCAATTTAGTAATTTAGCACAAGTCTTTAATAAAATAAGGTGGTTATTTTTTGCAGTGAATTTCATGTTATGAATTGAAAATAATAAGAATAGCAGTGATGATAAGGAGCAGGTCTGGCGTTAAGAAAACTAATACAGAGATTAGATGCTAAGAGGAAAAAAATGAAACAGATGGGTAATCAATTTTTTCTAGGAATTCTATTGTTATTTATTGCAGTAACTAGTTTTGCAAATGACTCTTCGGCTGAATTAGCAGCCGGTGGTTTGGTTTTTGTGAAAAATCCACAGATTGAAATGCGCTCTGAAGAGTTATACCTTTCCTTAAAAAAAGTGCGCATCCGCTATGTTTTTTTTAATAAATCAGATCAAGATATAAAAGTACTTGTTGCTTTCCCTTTGCCAGATATTGAAAGTTATAATTACACGAAAAGTTTTTCAATTTTCCCAGTTGACGATCCATTCAACCCATTTGGTTTTGTCACCCGGGTCAATAATCAACAGGTTAAGATGAATGTTGACCAAAAGGCTATAGCCAAAGGGAAAGATCAGAGCCTTTTGTTAAAAAAATATAATATTCCCTTATCACCCCAATACAGCAAGACTGCGCCTTTATTAAATAAAATCCCAAAGGAGCATTGGCCAGAACTTGAGAAATTAGGATTAATCTGGCTTGAGGAATTTGATGATGGCAAAGGAATGAGAAAAGAAGCACAACCAGCATGGACTCTAAAGTCAGCCTATTATTGGCAGCAGACTTTTCCTGCAGGCAAAGAGCTGGTTATCGAGCATCAATATCGCCCGGTTGTTGGCTATACTCCCGTAACCAGTATTGGCGCCTCTTATGCGACTCATGAGGCCTGGTATCCGGCTTATATCCGCAAATTTTGTATTGATGAAGCACTACAGAAAAGCATCACCCAGAAAATAAAAAATGGCATTGCACCTTATAGTGAAAATCGTCTGGGCTACATTTTAAAAACGGGTGCGAATTGGGCGGGCCCTATACAAAATTTCAGCCTAATCGTTGATAAAGAGCAAACTAATAATTTAGTAAGCTTTTGCGGTTCCGGAGTGACGAAAGTAAGCCCTACGCAGTTTAAAATGAACAAAAAAAATTTCACTCCTACCAAAAATTTAGATGTTTTATTTCTTGTTCCCAATGGATTGAAGGGGTGACAATTAATTTAGTATTGTGAATTGGTTACCTAAATTAGGGTTACCGTAAAAAAGAGCTTTGTGCCAAGTAAAATTTTAGAGTTCTATGCAGATTGTTAGTCTTTCATAAATTTTCAAGTTATGATGAAGGCATGTTTTCTGCTTGTAATTTGCTTTACAACATCAGTGCGCAACTTTTTGTCGAGTCAATGCAACGATAAATTCAATGCATTGTTAAGAATAGCCAAAAGGGGTTAGTCATGAAAAAATGGGTTTTTAATATAGTTATTGGAGCAATGGTGCTATTGCCACAGTTGGTTATAGCAAATCAACAAAGCTGGAATAGCTGGGTGGCAGAGGTAAGGCAGGAAGCTCTACAACAAGGCATTTCTCCTAATGTTTTTGATGAGGCTTTTGCTGGTATTCACGAGCCGAGCCGTCAAGTCAAAGGACTTGCTCGCTCGCAACCTGAGCATCGCTTGACGTTTAATAAATATCTACGCTCTCGAGCTGATAATTACAGAATTATGATGGGGCGTAAGCATTTTGCTAAGAACAAAGAGTTATTAGAGAATGTTGGTCAGCATTTTGGTGTTGATCCTTGTTTTATTGTGTCATTCTGGGGTATGGAAAGTAGCTATGGATCTTACATGGGTAATTTTCCAGTGATTAAATCTTTAGCAACACTTGCCTATGATTCCAATCGTCGCGATTTTTTCCGTAAGCAATTGTTTTTGGCTCTACGTATTCTGAATGATGGGCACGTTACTTTAGACCATTTCAAAGGCGAATGGGCTGGTGCTTCAGGACAACCTCAATTCTTGCCTTCCAGTTGGGTAGAATTTGCAGTGGATTATGATGGTGATGGTCGCAAAGATATTTGGGAATCGAAGGCTGATGTTTTTGCTTCAATTGCCAATTACATGAAGAAAAATGGTTGGCAAACCAATCAGCCCTGGGCTATTCAAGTGAAGTTGCCTCCTAAATTTGATATGAGTTTAGAAGGCAAGGCGACTATAAAACCGGTCAGTGAGTGGGCTGCTTTAGGAGTCCGCACGGAAAAAGGTGAGCCGTTACCCTACCCAGAATTACAAGCGAGCATTGTACAGCCTAATGGTGGTCCAGTATTTCTAGCCTACCCTAACTACAAGATGATTTTGCGCTACAATAATTCTATATACTATGCGGGTGCGATTGGTTATATGGCGGACAAAATTTGTAATCGAGTCAAATAGTTTCTAATGATGCGCTTTGATGGCGCGCAAAGCGCCATCAAATTCCTGGTGGTACCTTCATCTACTAAGAAAAATCACAGCATATCGTTATTGGGGGGTATTATGGACAATTTTTTAGATAAAACTGCGAGCCTAACACCTACTGCAAGACGGATTATCTGTGATAAAGCAACCGAATACCCTTTTACTGGTGAGTATAATGTCGTAGCTAAAATAGGCAGTTATCTCTGTCGGCGCTGTGGTTTAGCGTTATTTCGTGCAAAAAACCAATTCCATTCTGGTTGTGGATGGCCAAGTTTTGATGACGATATTGTGCAAGCAGTTATGCAGGTGCCTGATAAAGATGGTCAACGAACAGAGATTTTATGTGAGCGTTGTCATGCACATTTAGGGCACGTTTTTGTGGGTGAAAATTTCACTCATGCAAATCTCCGTCATTGTGTTAATTCAGCGTCAATTGATTTTGTACCGGATAGTGAGGTTTTAGATACGGAAGAAGCAATTGTGGCTGGAGGGTGTTTTTGGGGAGTAGATCATTTTTTACGTCAGCTGCCGGGGGTTCTTAAGGTAGAGGTGGGGTATTCAGGAGGTATGATTCGCGAACCTACCTATGAGCAAGTTTGTCGGGGTGACACGGGGCATTATGAGGTAGCAAGAGTTGTCTATGATGTGGCAAAAACAGATTACCACACTGTCCTTAAACGCTTTTTTGAAATTCATGACCCTACCCAACGCTCTGGACAAGGGCCTGATATTGGACACCAATATCAAAGTGCCGTTTTTTATTACAATGAAGAACAACATCAAGAAGCGCAAGCACTAATCCAAACACTGCGCTCAAGGGGTTATGATGTTGCAACCCGATTGCTTGAGGCACAGATTTTTTGGCCTGCTGAAGGTTACCATCAAAACTACTATGCAAAACACAGTAAAGCACCTTATTGTCATCGTCCAGAGCCCAGGTTTGGTTAGTCATAGCAAGCTTGTCGGAGTTATCCATCATTTTCACTAATTGATTTAATAATCAAGTGGTTAGTGTTCTATTGTGTCATTTGGCACAACCGAAATGCCGATTGCTTGAAAAATGATCATCAGGAACATAAAATGAGGTGCATTTCTCTAGAAAATCCGTATAAAAAATCAAGGAATGTTAAAGTTCACCATTATGAGGATTATAGACTTGAAAATAAAAGAATTAAAAAAGTTAACAGACCAACAGCTTTCTCAATTAAAAACATTAGAAATTACCGAGACCTTAGACAAAAAATACATTAATGATTTGATAGCCCTATTGCCGAAGCTTCGTTCTCTGGAAATATTTTCCTGTAAGGGTAGCAAATTAAAAGGAAAACTGTTTACTAGTCTTGTTCAGCAATTACCGCAATGTCCATTGTTATCTTATTTATTCTTCCCAAATAATCAAATCAATAACGAAGATCTAAAAAGCTTTGCAGCTGTACTACCAAAATTTAAATGCTTAGTTGCTGTTGAGTTAACAGGAAATAAGCTTACCGATTTGATGCAAGACGAGCATAATATTCTGTTAAAAAATATTAGGCGTAATGGAACTTTAGTTTCATTTGATATGAGTAATAACAATGTTAGTGCTAAGTCACGCGACCAAATCAATGAAGTATTAAGCGCCAATAGAGCGCGTGGCGAAGAACTAATCTCTGCAGTGAAGCAACAAGATATAAATGCGGTAAGGCAATTACTTATTGCTGGAGCAAGAGTAAATACACGCCTTGTCATGGGTAATCGAATAATTTCTCGACTTGAAAGTCCTCTTCATGTTGCAGCGGAATTGGGTGATTGCGGAATGGTACGTCTTTTAAAGGGTCGTGGTGCAAAAATGCTGCCTGATGGCCTAGGAAAAACGCCATTAGAGCGAGCGCAAAGTACCCTGAAAGACTTACCTCTCCATCGGGCAATTTGGCGTGCAGGGCTTGAGAAAGTCATTAAACTGCTCTCACAAGATGGCGTTAAAAAAGAATATGATGCGACAGGGTATACGAGTGTTAGTGGGACCGGCTTGTTTGCACCAAAATTGAAATATCACAGTAAAGAACGAAAAGTGTTAACTTTACCTACCTGCTCTTAAATACCTGCTAAACGATGATCTCCGATGGTGGCCAGGTTAGCCACTGCGGAGCATTCATTCCCCAATTTAATTATTGACTACACAGCTCTCGATATTTTACCTACTAGAGGCATCAATTGCATTTTCTAAGATTTGCAAAAGGGTTGTCTAATAAACTTGCTGAAGGAACACAAATTTTGCCAAACATGATGGAAGGGGGTTAATATTGCTAAAGAGCAAATGGATTTTATAGTGAGGATATGGTGACAACAACCAAGCGGATCTGGTATCAAAGTTTTGTTGACCCTATGGAACAGATTAATTACATCAAGACCCTGCAGAAATATTTAAATGAATATGCTGATAAAGGATTTAAATTTGAAGTGCATGGTTTAACACCAGCCGATAAGAATCTGCATCCTCTCACGGAATTTCGTTGTGCGATGCAAACCATTAAAAATGCTATTTATGCTGAAAGGCAGGGTTATGATGCTTTTGTCATTGGTCATTTTCAAGAGCCAGGTATTAATGAAATAAAAGCATGTATTGATATTCCAGTGATTGGTTTAGGTGAATCGACAATGCTGCATGCTTGCAGCCTTGGTCGTAAAATAGGATTGGTTACCATTAACCCTGTATTTATTCCCTGGCATGAAAATCAGATTAATTATTACGGGCTGCAACAGAGGATAGTGGCTGTGAGTGCGGTGGTGGCTCAAGTCCACGATTTTGAGGAGGCATTTACAAGCCCGACCACATATCAAAAATTACTGGATGCATTTACAGAACAAGTGAAGCCAGTCGTTGCTCAAGGTGTGGAAGTAATTATTTTGGCTGGTGGCTTACCGATGTTGCTACTTGCTCGTCAACAACATTTCACCATCGATGACGCTGTGGTGTTAAACGGCATTGCTGTTTGTGTAAAAGCTACCGAAATGGCGCTAAAGCTTAAAGCGCTTACCGGCAGTGGTATTAGTCGTCGAGCCGTTTACAGGAAAGCCAGTGATGAAACCATTGCTGAATTTCTTCATTTGCTAAACACTAAAACAATCGATTAGAACTCCACGGAACTGTGATTATGCCTATCCCTACTGAGACATTAAAGCGTTTACGCGAAAATGATCCTTCGTTAGTAGAGCTACATTTTCAAAAGCTAAGTAACGATGATCTTTCTAATCTAATTAAAGTCCTAGAAAAAAACACGGCAGTTAAGAGACTTCGCTTAAATAACAATGGCATTGATAATGTGGGTATAAAAACAATTGCCATCTGGCTTGCGACGAATCAATCACTCGAGGTCCTTAACTTAAGCTCCAACCACTTCACTGGTATCGGTGTGAATGACCTTGTTGAGGCACTTAAGCGAAATACTACACTTAAAGAGTTACACCTATTTGGTAATGAAATTTACGATACGGAGATGGGGAAATTTTTAAAAGTACTTGAGGTTAATACTTCGTTAAACAGGCTGGATTTAAATGGTAATCCCGCCTCACTGGAATCTCATCTGGCAATTATCAATAAACTAAAGGATAATCAGCGCAAAAGAGCGCCCGCTTATCAATTTATTCGCACATTAGCTGATGTTGCAAAAGCCAGATCACATAAACATAAGCACCCTGAGTTATCGATATTTTGCTCATTGCCTGATGAAATACTTGCGTATATTTTTTCCTTAAATGTCTTCTTCCTTAAAAATACGGATCAGTATGAACAACAAAGTTTGGCTTCTTTCATTTTAAGAAATTGGCGATTCCTATTAGTAAAAGAAGTTCAGCTGACAAAAGAAGCCTCCGTGTCACCATATAAATCCCGTTACATTTTCTTTTTTGATCATCGCGATAAACGGATTCAGCAAGTTTTATCGATTTGTATGCAAAAGCATGCTATGGAAAATCTCGATAAAAATGATATTTATCATTTTTTGGGAAGAGCATTGTTAACGAAGGATGCATGCGAACAAAAAAAATTGCTTGAAGATGTATTGCGTATAAATTCCCATGCTCTTGATTTATTTATAACGGCAGCCAAAGAGAAAAATATTTTCCCTGACAATGTTTCTGCTTTAGAAGAGACAGGCGCTGTTTGTAGAAAAAGCGAGGTAATGCAAACGACTTGTAATTAAGGACTAAATTGATTAGGTGCTGAGGCGTTGTGTTGATAAAAAAATGCGTAATTTAAAGAAAAAATAGCCTGTATGGTTATTTTTTGATATAATGGGGCCATTTTGATCATCCACAGAGTTGCTATTATGTATGCTAAGTTATTGAAAGGCTTAACGATAAAGCCATATCCCACTGTAACTTCAAAATCCTATAATGATTTATTCTGCTTTAAAAGGCCCTATTACTCCACCTCTAAAGCACTGAGTTTCGATGCAAATGCAGTAGGAAATGGCACTTTTCTTCATTCATTTATGCGCGATTTTGGCCATCTGAAAGAATTCCATGAACTTGTACAAAAGACTCCTGGAGAAACACTTGTCACAATGGCGAGAACTACAAATGATGAGGGTGATACACCCTTGGATCTCATTGCGAGGAATTTAAATTGCACATACTATGATAAGCGTGAACTGTATTCCCAATTTAATGAGCTTATTAAAAAGCATCAAAAAATCAAACCTCTCACAGGATTGGTATCTATGGATCATACTTCAAAAGAATACGATCCCCATCTGGATAAAGAATTAAAGGAAAATCTAGAATTGGCCTGTTCAGTGATGAATAGTCTACGGAGTGTAGTTAAATACTCAGATACCCATCCAGATTTGAATCATTTGAGCGAAAAAGAGAAGAAAAGGGTAACCAATCGGATTTCGGATCTAAGAGTCGCATGCACAGATGAAAAGCCCGAATTGGCTCTTTCATTGTGTACAAAATTTGCAGCAGGTAATTGCCATGACCTAAGTCTTGCTGCGATAAGACTTTTACAAATTAAAGCACGCAGAAGATTATTCGCCAACATTCTAGAAATAGAAAATGGTGACCATGTGTTTGTAGTGTTTGGTTCTTCTCCCTTGCCTAGACCAAATCAATACTCTCAAAAACAAACAAAGTTTGTATTTTTAGATGTTTGGTTAGGTACTTTTGGCAAGTTTTATCAAGATGATTTAATAAAAAATCTGGGTAATCGGAAACAATATCCTCTCAGTGTGGGTATTGCAATGAATGTTATAACCTCGTTCAATCCAAATTATCATCGACTTAAGATTATTGAGACCTATGAAATTTCTAACACCCAAGAATCTGAATTGCATGATGAATCAGAGACAAATATGACCTCTTCTTTTTATAAGTCATAATTTTTATTGAGTGGTGTGCTTTTATCCTAAATAGCAATAATGCAATGGCTAAGAATAAAAATGTAACTATGCTTCTCAAAGTAGATCAAAAAATTTACTTAATGGTGTAATTATTAGCAATTATGTGATATTATGAACAGCCTATCTATTCAGTAATTTTTGAGAAAATAAGCATGGGTAAAATAAATTATAATGCTCGGATGGTAATTCATACTTTTGCAGCGCGATTACGTGCTAGTCCGCCATCAGAGGTTCAACAATTTTTAGGAAAAATACCGAATTTTTCAAAAGATGCTGCGGCAATGGAGATATATTCCATTTACATCCGGTTATATGAATTTTCTAATGAAGACACAAGGTCTGTCCTGCAAGAAATATTTATGAAATATTTTAGAGAAATAGCTTCTCCAGGCTCTACTTATATTTTTGAGTTCGAAAATGATGATTTTACAATCCATGAGGCAATTGTCGCTAATTTTTTTGTATCCATCATGAAAGAAAATTATCTGAAATATAGCGATGACAGGGCGTTTGAGTTTAATAGCATTGTTAATGTATTAGGCGAGAAGATTAATCGAATAATTGCTTTAGATGGTAATACCCCTCTTATTTGGTCAATTGCCAATTCTAATTTCCCCAATATTGCTAAGTTTCTTACAGCATTACAAGCAAATGGATTAATAGATAAAATTAACTTTGATATTCATTGTAAACATTATGCTAAAGGTTCCGCATTATTTTTAGCTTGCGCAAAAGGTGAGAATCATCAAGACACAAACTCATTATTTAAATCATCAATGTATGAGGATAGGATGGAGTTTGTCATAAGAGACTTGTTAACTTATGGTGCATCTCCTACGGACAGAAGTGGTTCTAATGAACAATATTCTCCACTAGATATTATGGTTATACGAAGAAGTCCTTTAATGCTAAGATTATTAATTAAACATCTTAAAGCGCCATTAAATAAAGATGAAATTACCTCTCTTAATTCATTAGCTAAAATTAGTTACACACAAGTGGAAGGAATAATTTCTAACCTTTCCCCGGTGTATACACTCCCCTCAGAGGATGAATGGAATAAGAAGGGTGAAGAAATAAAAAATATCGTTGCCGAACTAACAGCCAATTCAAATCTTACATCTCAATATGGTTTCTTCTAACTTGAAATTAGTTGCAGGGGGTTCTAATAGCAAGAATTGCATGCATTCTTTATCTAACACTATTTTTCGGGGGGTACCGCAGCAATCCATCTGCTGTGCTCCAAATGAAAATGCCCCCCTCTAACGTGGACTGCTTTTTAAGTTGACGAAACAAAAAAGGGACATTTTCATTTTAGTTTGGCATACCTATTTTAAAAAGATTGTTATTATTCAACGATAAAGCTAGACTTGCTCCGATAATTTAAGAGCATAGCTGAATAGTGCATCCATTTCTAAATGGAATAAACTCCATGTGTAAAAATTTATAGAGAACAAATTAATTGTGCACTTAAACAGCAACGAAAACAAAAAATTCGCAAACTAATTAGAGTCCCTATACCCATCTTCAACGATGTTCATGGAGTGAAACAAATGAAAAAAAAGGAAGAGTTATCTATTATCTTTCTAGACAAATATTTTCTTCCTCAGGAATTATTTTATCTTATTCTCGAGTTACTAAAAAAAGATGAAGAAAGCTATTTTAATTTAATGCGGACTAGTAAGACATTATACAATCTTATTGTGCAATACCCTGATTTTCAAGTTAATGCCCCAACTCTTTATAATAGCTATCTTTTCCATAAAGGTAAAAAGGAATTAGCTTCATATAAGCAATTGATCTTAGAAGAAATAGCGAATTATCGATCTCGTTTGGAACGGATTAAAAACGAACTAGCAACTATTGAGCTTCAGATAAGGGGAGAGCAACCCATTCCCCCTCCCTTTCACACTGTTAAATCCTTACTAGATAAACTGCCGAACGGGATTGATTTAACACCGAAAAACTACGTGAAATCGAATCGAAAATTGAATCTCATTTTAATCATTTTTCTCTTTATTATTTTAATTAATTTAGGTTTGGCTACTCATAACTTAGTAACAGTCGTTAAAAACTGTGAAGAAATTGCCAATGAAATGAGTGCTTTTAAGCCTGATTTTGGAGATAAAATTAATTGTATGGAGGAAATTTATGCTGGGTGGGGTGAAATACTCGATGAGCTCTGTGCATTATGTGGTCATCAATTTGATGGCGCTTTAGGATGGTTTATTCCATTTTCATTATTGTTATTTATTTTGCCATGTATCACTTTGGCATGTAATAAATCTTTATTTAATCATAATTATCAAGAACAACCTGTGGAATTTTTACAGCCTAATTTGCAAGGTGAGCTCCAAGTGATTAAACGTGACTTTGAAATTAATGTCGTTTCAACATCTATGGTAAGTGAATTAGAAAATAATTTAAAAAATATTTACGAGGGTTGTCCTATTAATCATCCGTTATATTTAGAATGTGCAGAATTACAGAAAGAGATAGATAACGCTAAAAATTTTTATTCACCCGCAGAAATTTATCCCGGACGATCAAAGCATGCATTTTTTCTTCAAATAGATGCTTTCAAAAGAAAGTTCCAAGAGTCACAATTGTCATCCCAAGTAAGTTCTATAGAGCTTAAGTAACAAGAAGAGATATTTGTGTCGATAAAACCTAAGTAACTGACAGATTGTTATATCTTGGTTTGCTTGCGGTTAACTTGCATGATGTGGAGTTACTTATCGTCATTTTCGTCTATAGTTTTAAATTGTGATGCCTTGTATTTTGTTAAAGGTGGGTAAAATGACACTGTGCACTCGAGAGAACATTATTGTCTTAGATACAACCTTAAGAGATGGTGAGCAAGCTCCTGGGGCTAGCATGAGGGGCAATCAGAAAGTTGAAATCGCCGAAGTACTTGATAGCATGGGTGTTAATATAATTGAGGCAGGATTTGCCGCTGCTTCGCCAGGTGATTTTCAATGTATTGAACAAATTGCAAAGCTTGTGAAGAACGCCATTGTTTGTAGTCTTGCGCGAGCGAAAACGGTGGACATTGAAGCAGCTGGGTTAGCGATTAAATCGGCCAAGAGACCAAGAATTCATACCTTCATTTCTACTTCCGAGGTGCATTTGAAATATCAATTCAAAATGACCTATGAGGAAGTATTGTCAGCGATTCAATCCTCTATTCGTCTGGCACGTGATTATTGCGAGGATGTTCAGTGGTCTGCGATGGATGCCACGCGTTCAAATATTGACTTTCTTGCTCGTGCCATTGAAACGGCGATTACTGCTGGAGCAAAAACAATCAATATTCCTGATACGGTTGGTTATTCAACCCCTGATGAATATGGTCAATTAATAAAAACCCTAAAAGAAAAGGTTAACAATATCGATAAAGTAATTATCTCTGTGCATTGTCATAATGACTTGGGTCTGGCAGTAGCCAACTCTCTTACAGGACTTAAGGCTGGTGCAAGGCAGGTTGAATGTACCGTTAATGGTATTGGTGAGCGTGCAGGCAATGCGGCATTGGAAGAAATTGTCATGGCTGTTAAAACCAGGCCAGACCAATTTCCTTTTTCTGTAAATGTTGACTCCACCCAGATTGCTAAAGTTTCCCAATTAGTTTCTGTTGCGAGCGGGTTTGTCGTGCAAAAAAACAAGGCTATTGTGGGAGCTAATGCCTTTGCACATGAATCAGGAATTCATCAAGATGGCATACTTAAGCATCGTGAAACTTATGAAATTATAAAACCCGAATCTGTGGGAGTTGCAGAAACCAAATTAGTCATCGGCAAACATTCAGGTCGGGCAGCTTTTCGTAATAAGCTTGCCTCCTTGCAAATTAATATTGATGAAGAGGCTTTTAAAGTTTTATTCAAAAAATTTAAACAACTGGGTGATACTCAAAAGGAAGTTAGTGATGCGGAAATCATTGCTCTGGCAGCAGATTTAGCAACTTGCCAATAGCAAAGGAGGATCATTCTCGTGCGTACTCTAACAAATAGCTAATCTCTTGTTTGAGCTATAATGCTTTTAAATAAAGTCTTCTAGGGATATTAGGCTCTATGGCTAATAAAGTACGGAAAAGTATCCTTCCTCACAAGGAACCAGTGCTTATTGATCTAGCGTTACAGGGTGGCGGTGCTCATGGTGCTTATACCTGGGGAGTGCTCGATCGATTGCTTGAAGAGCCAAAACTACGTATTGAAGGAATTTCAGGAACGTCAGCGGGTTCGATGAATGCAGCGGTCTTAACCAGTGGCTATGTTAAGGATGGGGTCCAGGGTGCTAGAGCCGCATTAGAAGAGTTTTGGTTGCGTGTGTCGCAGGCTGCGACCTTTAGCCTTTTTCAGCGTGGGCCTCTGGATATTTTGTCGGGTAGATGGACTTTAGATAATTCACCGCTATTTATTGCTTTTGATCTTGCTTCAAGGGTTTTCTCGCCCTACGATTTGAATCCTGCGGCATTTAATCCTTTGCGTTCTATTCTTATGCAAAGCATTCACTTTGATGAGCTTGCAAAAGCACCAATCAAACTATTTATTACAGCTACTAATGTGCGTACTGGGCAAGGAAGGGTATTTAGGAATGACCAAATAACCCCCGATGTATTGCTGGCCTCTGCTTGTTTACCGACAATGTTTCAAGCTGTTGAAATTGAGGGAGAAGCTTATTGGGATGGTGGTTATACAGGTAATCCAACGATTACCCCTTTGATCAAGGAATGCCAGTCAAGTGATACCTTGTTGGTACAGATAAACCCTATCGAGAGAACAGGCACTCCCAGAAGTGCACGGGAAATTCTTAATCGTCTCAATGAGGTGGCTTTCAATGCCACTTTAATGAAAGAATTACGGATGATTGCCGTACTTAGACAAGTTGTTAACGCTACAAAAGGAGAGGGAAGGCGTTGGGCAAAAATGCGCATTCATCGTATTGTCACTGATATGATGGTTGATCTTGGCTATTCTTCAAAACTTAATGCGGAATGGCCGTTTCTATGCATGTTGCGTGATGAGGGTAGACGGACAGCAGAAATTTTTTTAATGAAGCATGGCAATGATTTAAATCGACGCTCCAGTTTTGACTTAGATTCGCTGCTTTAAACACGCAATGATTAAAATTTTGCGACACCGTTCTTGAATGTGTAGAATCGGATTGTAAATTGAGATGAGGATGCATTATTCAATTTATTATGTCGGAAAAGTCAGCACCTAATAAAATAAGGGAAGATTTTATGAGCTTGGCAACAGAATCTGTATCTAATAAGCCACGCGGTAACAATCCGCTAGCAGGTCGCTTTAATAATTTACCTGCGAAAAGTAGAGATCGTTTTCCGCGAGTTGCCTATGTTTTGCAGGGAGGTGGGTCACTCGGGGCTTATCAATTTGGTGTTGTTAAAGGATTGCTAGAGGCAGGGTATGAGCCTGATTGGATTGCGGCAACTTCAATAGGCGCAATACAAGCTGCAATTATTGTAGGTAATCCTCCTGAAAAACGCATTGAAAGACTAGAGCAATTTTGGCAAAGCATCGCACCCAATAATATCTTTGATTTTCTTGGGGAATCGGATTCAACCTTAGACATCTATAATAAGATGAGTGCCTCATTTGCTTTACTATTTGGTCAACCTGGGTTTTTCTCTCCCCGCTGGTCTACAGGAACAGTCCCTTTGTGGGGTGATGCAACTTCCCTTAGCTACTATGATACAGCACCACTTAGACAAACACTTCTTGAGCTCATTGATTTCGAATTACTTAATTCTTGTCCTGTTCGCCTAAGTCTTGGTGCTGTACAGATAAGCAGCGGTCATTTGATTTATTTCAACAATATTAATTATCGCATTGAAGTGGAACATGTGATGGCCAGTGCAGCCTTACCGCCAGGTTTTCCTGCAATTGAGATTGACGGTGAGTTTTATTGGGATGGTGGTGTGCATTCGAACATGCCTTTGGAGGTTATTCTCGAAGCTATTCCCGCTGATGATACTTTATGTTTCCTCATTGATTGTTTTGGAGGACCATCATTTATGCCGCAAACAATGAATGAAATCGAAGAGCGCATGAAAGATATCTCCTATAGTACGCATGCACAACGTTCTATTCTTAATTATCTGCAACGTCAAAAAATGCGTAACGCTATGGTGCAGTTGAGTAAAGTATTAACCGCTGAACAAAAAAAGGAATATGCACATCTATTGGATATTGGTAGCCCCCATCATTGTACTTTGGTTCATTTAATCTATAGCGCTAGAATCGTTAAGGCAGCATCAAAAGATTACAATTTTGGCCCGATGATTCTTAAGAAACGAATGGAGGCAGGTTATTTTGATGCTAAAACCATACTCGCTGAAGAGACTCAATGGGGTTATATTCCTGCAGATGGGCAAAGTCGATTGTATGAATCACCGAATAATCATTCGCGATTATTGCGGAAACAATTAAAAGGAACAATAACATAATTGGTGCTTATATATCATCAAGGTTAGTTAAACGACTCCCTACGCTAATTAAAAGAGGCTCGGTATAAATTGTGAAAGAAGATTCTACTGCATCGCGTAAATGGCTAACCGAACGATCGCGACATTTCTTTGGCCACACACTGCCAATGTTTTTTAGGCGATTGAAAAATAGTATCAATTTACCAATCATTGTTATTGGACTAGCTCTTGCAATTGGTATTTTCCATCTATTTTCATACCTGATTCCATTTACGGATAATGCCTTCGTAGTCACCAACGTAACACCGGTGGCTGCTGATGTTTCTGGGTTTATTACTAAAATTCATGTCAAAAATGGTCAGCATGTTAAAAAAGATGATCCGATATTCACAGTCTATCAAACGCCTTATCAATTAGCCTATCAACAAGCAGCTGCAGATTATCAAGAAGGATTAAAAAAAATCATTGTATTTCAGAAACAAATTGACAAAACATCGGCTTTAATTAAATCAACCGATGCCGAATTAGCAAAGGCTAAATATGCACTAGGTCTTAAAGAAGATAAAAGCGTTGCTGAAGCAGTATCTACTCTTGAAATTAAAAATCTTTCTTATGATGTTGCTACCTTAAGTAATAAACGGGCAGCCCTTCAGCAAGAAGTGGAAATATTGCAGGCGAAGATTGCACAACAAAAGCATACGGTGGCAAGCCTTAAAGCGAAAAAAGAAAATGCCAAAATCAACCTTGATTTAACGGTAGTAAGAGCGCCTGGTAATGGCGTAATTGACAACATGTATGTGTCACCTAACACGCCTATTGAAATTCATAAGCCTGTTTTTTCATTTATAGATACGTCAAACTATTACATCCAGGCAAACTTTAATGAAACGGATCTACGCAATGTTCGTATTGGCGATAAGGCTTATATTATTTTGCGCATGTACTATTTTGATAAAATCTTTCATGGGGAAGTAGTTAATTCTCTGTGGCCTGCAGAACGCCAAGTCACGGCGCCGAAAAGTCAAATTCAAGTCGTCTCAAATGAAAATGAATGGCTATTACTACCCCAACGGTTTCCCCTGCAAATTAAAATATTAGATCCAGATCCAAACTATCCATTGAATCCTGGCGCGAGTGCCTATGTTTATATCTCGACTAAAAGATAAGATTGTTGCCTACGATAGGTATGGAGAGCATCGTACCAATGGGCTAAAGGCTTTTTTTGTATTGCAATTAATGATCTTTTTTTATTTTTTTTCTTCAATGCACAACCCTTATTTTTACTTTTTCTATGTCCCATTAACTTGTTTTGCCGCGGAAATTGCTGGCAATACCTTGCAAGAAAAATATTTCTTCTTATTCCTAACCATTCTTGGTAGTGCACTTTCTATATTTTTATTTGGGGTATTCTCTATCTACAAAGTATTTTTTATATTTTTTGTTTTTTTCTATTCGCTCGCACTTTACTTCATCGTACTCCATACCTTAAAAAAAGTGCTCGTGATTGTGCCTATAATGCTTAGCTTAGCGTCTTATTCTTTGATTTATGGCCCAATGGCGGATAGTAATTTTTACATTGCTATTAATCATGCATTACAAACGCTTGCTGCGATGGTCGTTATGTTTGCAGGGTTGGTTATTTTTCCAAAAACCTATTATTTTGCCATCTGGAGACGCGCATTTTACGAAGTGGTTAATAATTTAGAAATACTTTCTGCCAAACTTTGTCGCGGGGAAGTCAAATCCATCGCCATTTTTTCTGGAATTATTACGATGGAACGTTATTCAAAAATGTTACCTAGAAATATTAAATGCTTCAGCATATTAAAAATAACATTGCTAACTTTTGAACTGATATTAACCATGTCCTATTTACTCTCTTTTCAAAAACAGTTACGAATTGAATACGTAAGGGTTTTACACCAATACCTTGCCAGACTTAATGAGGCTTGCAAAAAGCAACAGGCGATTGTTTTGACAAAACAAGAGCGCACTGCCTTTAAAGAAACACATGAGTTACGAATACTTTATCAATTAATTTTAAGCTGGAATTATTTATGCACCGATTGCTAGGGAATCAGCAATTTAATTACCGTGAATTGCGTTGTGTGCAAATTAGTACAGTATTCTTTTTTACATTTTTTATCCAGGAATGGTTGCGTTATCCACGTGCTGGTTGGACTGGATTTGCTGTCATGATGATTTATGCCGGTTTTGATAATGGCACAACAATCTTTCGAGCTTATCACCGTTTCTTAGGGGTGCTTCTTGGATTATTCACTGGGTATTTGTTATGGTTTATAGGTCATGTCGATTATCGAACTTTAATTATTATTATCCCAATAACGGTATTTTTTGCTTATTTTTTGGTGGGGCGAGCTTATAGTGTCCCTACGGTATTTACGGTTAACGCGTCGGTCATTGGTGCCGGTTATTTTAGTGCAAAGAACTCTCCCACCGTATTTTATTACATCTTTGACTACACGCTTTGTACCCTCATTGGATTCGGCATTATTTTAGTATTTGAGTATTTTTGGTTTCGGCGTTACCACATGATGCAACGATTTATCAGAGATACACAGGCTGAAGTTATTAATGATTTATATCGGTTAGTTGATTTGTTGAATCAAGAAGCTATACGGCGAAGAGATTGGTTTAGCAGTTGTATTAAGTTGACTGATAGTTTATTTGAAGTGAACACGCTTATGCGTAATGCGCAGTTTGCTGATAAGTCAGCGCGTGCAGTGGGCGATGAGTTTAACCAGTTTGTCGATCTTGGCAATCGTATTTTTATCGGTTTAAAGGCACTCTACATGGCATATTACACAAAGCGGTACCATAAATTTGACTATAATCAATTGTTTCAGCAGGTACAGGCTGATTTACTACGCTTAAAGACTTTTGTAATTGATGAGCAACAGACTGATGCCTCTTATGGAGTGATTAATGCAACACCTCGTTAAAACCTTGTTATTAACACTTTTGTTAGTTAGCTGTGCAAAAAATGTCTATGTTAAGCCAGATATTGTGGTTAATAACCAGTGGTCTGTTGCTGATAGAAATATCACCAATAAAGATGAAAAAAATACACCTTTTTTGGCATGGTGGCGAGGATTTAGCGATCCAACACTCAATAAACTTATTGAGACAGGATTGGTTTGCAACACAAGTCTGAACATGTCGCGAGGGCACATTGAAGCGGCGGAGGGGGAACTAAAAAAGATTCGCTACCAATGGATACCTACCTTGGATTTCATGGCCGGGTATTCGAGAAATCCAGCGACTGGCTTCCCTGGCATTCTTGCTGTTCTTATTCCAAGTTACACGCTCAATATATTCCATCAAATTAGAGAGCAAAAACAGGCCAAATATACTTTGGCGCAAATGAAAGCAGAAGATGATGCCATTAAACTAACTATTATTTCCCAAATCACGGCCAGCTATTTTACGTATTTAGCAGAAATAGAGCGTAAACAGCTATTGCAGGTTTTGGTACAGGATCTAACGCGTCTTGCTAATATTGCCCGCAAAGTATACAAAGGTGGTTTAAGTTCCGATATTGATCCGCAGGATTTATATAGTCAGGTCAATATGATCCATGGCGAATTGGAGGTGATTGAGCGCAATATTATAGTTAGCCGCAATGCGATTCGTTATTTAATTAATCAAAATCCTGGTGAGATAAAAACCACGACCAAATTTTTAAACCTTCATAACAAGCATCTAATACCCGGTTCATTACCATTGACGGTTCTTAATAATCGACCGGATATGCAAATGGTTGAAAATCGTTTACGCGCCTCTAGCGAAGGGGTGCGATTGGCGGCAAGTAATCTTTTGCCAACGATACAATTAGATCTAATTGATGGTTTAGTCGCTGGCGATAGCAGGTATGCTGTACCTAAAGAAAATGTTTATTTTAATGATCAATTATTAAAAAGCCCACTCATTAAAATGTCGGTGCTGGGTGAAATTGCCAAGGCTCGTGGATTAAACAAAGTTTCGTATTTCAATTACATTGATACCCTGCAAAAAGCATTGCGAGATACCACAAATGCTTTGTCAGAAAATGAACGTCTAACTAATAAATTCAGACAAACTGCTTATGCACAACAGCATGCTGCAAAGGCTTACAACTTAAATGGTCGCTTATATAAGCGAGGTATTCAGAACTATGTCGAGACACTAAAAAGTAAAGTCCTTCTTGATAAAATGAATATCAATTTGAATCAAGACAAATTACAACAGCTAATGACTATCGTGAAGTTATATCAAGAGTTAGCAGGTGGGTACCGTGCTGGAGAGCTAATGAAAAAAGAAAATGCCTAGGGCCTGTTACAATTCTACTATCTTGGTCGAAAAGCTTTGATTTTCTGTGCTTCGTTGCTCACATACTTCATGTATGCTGCGCTACGATGCTCAAAAATCAAGGCTTTTTAGCTTAAGTTAGCAAATTGTAAAACAGACCCTCGAGTCGGTCTACCCTTAGAGATGGTCGAGTGGTAATACGGTTGTGTCACAAATATTACTTAAGATAAAACTGGAATGTACGCTACTTACACCGTTGATGCTGGTTAATTTACCCAATAAAAATGACTGATAAGCCTTCAAGTCCGGTACGATCACTTTTAACAAATAGTCCGCCGATTGTCCTGTAATCAAATAGCACTGAATTACTTCAGGTAGTAGACGCATGGTTTCTTCAAATTCACTCATAATTGCTGGTTGGTGGCTATTTAACCCAACCAGAACGATGACCGTAAGTTCTAAACCAATCTTCTCGGGATTAAGTAGGACAATCTGTTTGTTGATATAGCCATTTTCTTCTAATAGCTTGACGCGTCGCAGGCATGGTGAAGGGGAGAGGGCAACCAAATCGGCTAACTCTTGATTGCTAATCTTGCAATTGGTTTGCAGGATTTCGAGTATTTTTTTATCGGTACGGTCTATCATTGTCTCGCCATGAAATTTAATAATGCATGATGTTTTAAAATATTAGAATATTTAACTAAAAAATACTATTTAATTGGCATTAATATTTAAAATATTCTAATTAATGACAATGTTAGCAATATAATTCCAAAGCAAGTTGGTTAAAATATTTAAAACAATCAGATATTTTTTTAATCACTTGCTTTAGGAAAATAAAATGAGCGTCAACACCAACGAAAAAATTATTATATTAGACACCACCTTAAGGGATGGTGAACAAGCGCCAGGCGCTACGATGATGGTGAGTCAGAAAATTGAAATTGCCGAAGCGCTTGATTCAATGGGTGTGGATATCATTGAAGCGGGTTTCGCCGCAGCTTCTTCAGGTGATTTTGCATGTATTAAGCAAATTTCCAGGGTAGTAAAAAATGCCAGGGTCAGTAGCCTGGCGAGAGCTAAAATTCCAGATATTGAAGCAGCTGGTATGGCGGTTAAATCCGCCGTAAATCCGAGGATACATACGTTTATTTCAACCTCAGATTTGCATTTAAAATATCAATTTAGAATGACTCAGGAGGATGCTTTGGCAGCAGTAGAGTCTTCCGTCAAGAGTGCGCGAAACTTTTGTGACGATGTTGAATGGTCGGCGATGGATGCTACGCGCTCAAATATAGATTTTTTGGCGAAGGCTGTTGAGATGGCTATCAATGCTGGTGCAAATACAATCAATATTCCTGATACGGTTGGTTATACTACACCTGATGAATACAGTGATTTAATCAAAGCCTTAAAAAATAAGGTAGCCAATATTGATAAAGTTATTTTATCTGTGCATTGTCATAACGATCTAGGATTAGCTGTAGCAAATTCGATGGCAGCAATTCGTGCTGGTGCTAGACAAATCGAATGTACGATAAATGGTATTGGTGAACGTGCTGGCAATGCAGCATTAGAGGAAATAGTTATGACTATCAAAACCAGACAGGATAAATTTCCTTTTACCATGAATATAAATCCAACACATATTGCAACAGTTTCACAAATGGTCTCAAAAGCTAGTGGATTTACTGTGCAAAAAAATAAAGCCATCGTCGGTGCGAATGCCTTTGCTCACGAATCAGGTATTCATCAGGATGGTATGCTAAAGTGCCGCGAGACTTATGAAATTATGACGCCTGAATCCGTGGGGTTTTCTCAATCAAAATTAAGCATGGGTAAACACTCTGGACGTGCTGCATTCCGGAATAAATTATCTGCATTGCAAATGGATGTTAGAGAAGATAATTTTGATGAGTTATTTAATAAATTCAAAAAATTAGGCGACTCCCAGAAAGAAGTGACGGATGCAGAAATCATTGCTTTAGCGGAAGGAAAAAAGACGACTATCCAGCAAGAAAAAGGTGCGATTTGGATAGATGGACAATTTGTGCCCTGGAGCGATGCTCATGTTCCTATTTTGACCCATGCATTACATTATGCCAGTGCTGTTTTTGAGGGCGCGCGAGCGTATAATGGTAAGGTATTTAAGCTCCATGAGCACAATGAACGTTTGCATGCTTCAGCAAAGACGCTGGGCTTTACAATTCCCTATAGCATTGCCGAATTAAATTCTGTTACCGAAGAGTTACTCTGCAGAAATCATTTGCAGGATGCTTATATTCGTCCGATTGCCTGGTGTGGGGAGGAAACAATGAGTGTTGCCTCCCATTCATGTACGATTCATGTGGCTATTGCAGCTTGGTCATGGAAATCTTATTTTTCTGATGAGCGCTCTATGCAGACAGGGTTAAAGTTGATGTGGGCTGATTGGATTCGTCCTTCCCCCTCAACAGCGCCTGTGACTGCAAAAGCCGCTGGGTTATATATGATTGGTTCACTGAGCAAGAATAAAGCGGAGCAGGCTGGATTTCATGATGCATTGATGTTGGATTATCGCGGTTTTGTGGCAGAATGTACCGGCGCTAATTTTTTTATGGTTAAAAATGGTGTTATTCATACGCCGATAGCTGATTGCTTTTTAAATGGTATAACGAGGCAGACAGTTATTGCTATTGCAAAAAGTCATCACATTCCCATCATTGAGCGTCATATTTATCCCCATGAAGTGACAGAGGCAGACGAAGTGTTCATCACCGGAAGTGCTGTTGAAATTGCGCCAATTTCTCAAATTGGCGAACACTCGTTCAAAGTCGGGGAAATTACACAGCGCATCACCCAAGCTTATAGCAATTTGGTAAGAGGGCATGACTATGATTAGGTGTAATAGACGAAAGTTTTTGACGAATGCAATGTAAATCCGGAGAGATAATGAAAACCTTATATGACAAAATTTGGGAACAACATCAGGTTTGTAATAAGCCGGATGGCACTGCAATTATTTACATTGATAAACATTTAATCCATGAAGTTACCAGTCCGCAAGCTTTTGAAGGATTGATGCTTTCCGGTAGAAAAATTAGACGCCCTGAGACTATTCTGGCAGTTAGTGATCACAATGTCCCAACATTAAATCGTCATGCCGGCATTGTTGATCCGGAGTCGCGATTACAAGTGAATATGCTGCAAGAAAATTGCCATCGATATGGAATTCGCTATATCGATCTTTTAGATAAGCAGCAAGGAATCGTACATATCATTGGGCCAGAGCAAGGATTTACTTTACCGGGGACAACATTGGTTTGTGGTGATAGTCATACGTCTACCCATGGTGCTTTTGGTGCACTTGCTTTTGGTATCGGTACAAGCGAAGTAGAGCATGTCTTTGCTACGCAAACCTTGATCTTAAAAAAATCGAAAAATATGCGTGTATGTATCAATGGGAGTTTGCCTTTTGGGGTTACAGCAAAGGACATCATCCTCGCAATTATTGCAAAGATTGGTACTGCAGGAGGCACAGGACATGTTATCGAATTCACGGGTTCATTAATATACTCACTATCCATGGAAGCAAGAATGACGCTTTGTAATATGGCAATTGAGGCTGGAGCCCGTGCGGGACTTATAGCGCCGGATGAGGTTACTTTTACCTATTTACGTGGCCGTCTCTATGCGCCTAAGGATGAAATGTGGGATAAAGCGGTTGATTACTGGCGTACTTTACAAAGCGATGCCGGTGCGAAATATGATAAAGAAATAATCTTGGAAGCCGACAAAATAGTGCCCTTTGTGACTTGGGGAACTAGTCCTGAAACTGCATTACCTATTGATGCGATGGTGCCTGATCCCATCAACGAAGTCGACCCAGTTAAACAAGATTCTATGCGACGTGCTCTGGACTATATGGGCTTAGAGCCGGGTATGCCTTTACAAGCAATAAAAATTGACAAGGTTTTTATTGGATCTTGTACGAATGCCCGCATTGAGGATTTACGAGATGCAGCCCGGGTTATTAAAGGAAGAAAAGTTTCGCCCGGTGTTTATGCTATGGTTGTCCCTGGTTCGGGGTTAGTGAAAGAACAAGCTGAGCATGAAGGGTTAGACAGCATTTTTATTGCTAGTGGCTTTGACTGGCGTGAACCAGGTTGCTCCATGTGTCTTGCCATGAATGCCGACCGATTAAAACCTGGTGAGCGGTGTGCATCAACTTCAAATCGAAATTTTGAAGGGCGACAAGGCCGGGGTGGTCGCACCCATTTGATGAGCCCAGCAATGGCTGCAGCAGCAGCAATTACCGGAAAATTAACGGATGTCCGCACCTTAATTACGGCGGGGGATTGATTATGCGAGCATTTAAAACAATAACGGGTGTTATGGCTGCATTGCCCATTGCAAATATCGACACGGATATGATTATTCCCAAACAATATCTGAAAACAATAAAAAGAACAGGATTAGGGAACTATCTATTTGCTGAATTGCGTTATGACGAAGACAATAAACCAAATCCTAATTTTATTTTAAATCAGCCTGATTTCCAAAAAGCAAAGATTTTATTGACAGAAGAAAATTTTGGTTGTGGTTCAAGCCGTGAACATGCTGTGTGGTCTTTAATTGATTTTGGAATTAGGGTCATTATTGCGCCAAGTTTTGCCGATATATTTTATAGCAATTGTTTTAAGAATGGTTTGTTACCGATTGTTATACCAAAATCCATGATTCAACAGCTGGCCACACTAAATGCTCCAGTGACAGTGGATTTGGAATCACAAACAATTAGGGCAGATACGCTAGAAATTCATTTTTCTATTGATGCTTACAGACGTGATAGCTTACTCAAAGGACTGGATGAAATTGGTGAAACCTTAATTTATGAAAAGGAAATAGCTGCTTTCGAAAAGAAACAAAAAATCGCACAACCTTGGCTTTTTCTGGAGTAGCTAATTATGCATAAAACAATTCTTGTTCTTCCTGGTGACGGTATCGGACCTGAGGTGATTGCTGAAGCGGTTAAGGTGATACAGTGGTTTAACCAACATTCATCCCATCGTTTTGATTTGATGCATGGGTTAATTGGTGGTGCCTCGATTGACCATAGCGGATTACCTTTGGATAATGAAACGCTTATGATTGCCAAACAAGTCGATAGCATTTTATTAGGTGCAGTCGGTGGGTCACAATGGGATCACATTGGAAATGAGTATAAACCTGAGAAGGGACTACTTAAAATTCGCAAAGAATTAAATCTCTTTGCCAATTTAAGGCCGGCTACTTTTTTTCAAGCGTTATCAGCATCTTCGCCATTGAAGACAGAGCATATTACAGGTCTTGATTTCATCATTGTTCGTGAGTTGACAGGAGATGTTTATTTTGGCGAACCTCGGGGAATGGCTATTGTAGAGGGGCAAGATATTGCCTTTAATACCATGTGCTATACAAAATCTGAAATTGAGCGGATAGCTAGGGTCGCATTTACACTCGCCAAACAACGAAATAATCAGGTTTGTTCCGTTGATAAAGCGAACGTCTTGGAAACTTCTATGCTGTGGCGCACTACTGTTCAAACAATACGCGATAAGGAGTATCCTGAAGTAAGCCTCTCTCATATGTATGTGGATAATGCGGCCATGCAGTTAATCCGTAACCCCAAACAATTTGATGTGATGCTAACAGCAAATTTATTTGGTGATATTTTGTCGGATGAGGCTGCTATGCTAACCGGATCACTGGGTATGCTGCCATCGGCATCTTTTGGGGAACATCATTCGCTGTACGAACCTATTCACGGTAGTGCACCGGATATTGCAGGAACAAACCGTGCCAACCCACTGGCGATGATATTAAGTGTCGCGATGATGTTTCAGTACTCTTTTAAACTGGAAAAAGAAGCACAGATGATTCAAAGGGCTATCACCGAGGTTTTGGATAGTGGATTACGAACCAAAGACATTTTGACTCCTGGAGATATTTTATTATCAACCACAGAGATGGGAAATAAGATCATTGAACAACTTAATAAAATTAAAGCAAAAAGCATAGAAAAACAATTCTGTTACATGATGTAATCAATGCGCCTCTTAGCAAAATAGAGTAGATTAAAGGCATTTATAAGGAGATAGTATGGTTAAAAAAATAGGGGTACTTGTCGGCAGTCTGCGTAAAGAGTCATGGAATCGGAAACTGGCCTTGGCATTGATAAAGCTCGCCCCATCTTCGCTTGATTTGAAAATGATAGAGATAGGACAGTTACCGCTTTATAACCAAGACCCTGATGACGAAAATAGACCACTTAAAGAGTGGGTTAATTTTCGTGAAAGCATGAAATCCCTTGATGGTTTTTTATTTGTTACGCCAGAGTACAATCGTTCTATCCCCGCACCACTTAAAAATGCGATCGATGTGGGCTCAAGACCTTATGGAAAAAGTATCTGGGGTGGCAAACCAGGTGCAGTCATTAGTGCATCTCCTGGTGCAATTGGGGGCTTTGGTGCAAACCAACATTTGCGTCAAACCTTCGTATTTTTAAATGTGTTCTGCATGCAACAACCTGAAGCCTATATTGCGAGTGTCAACAAACTTTTTGATGATGAAAATAATATCCCTAATGATAGCACACGTGAATTTTTACAAGGCTACATGGAAAGTTTTGCAAAATGGGTGAATCAATTTTGATGCCAGGATTGGCTGTGATTAGCTTGTTTTTCAGCATTGGTGTTTTCATCAGGCGTTGAAGAGATAGGGAGTTTGCTATCTTCATTTGCTTGATAAAAAACATCAACCTTTTCTGCTTTGCGTGTATTTTCTCGCAGCTGTTGTTCGTTTAGTTGTGCCTGCCAAAATGCCATGGCTTGTTGCTTAAAGTAATTAAGATGTCGGAATAACTTACCCAAATGTTCGGCTAACATTGGTAATTTATTCGGGCCAAAAACCACAATAGCAACAAGCAATGTTAATAAAAGTTCGCCGCCACTCATGATTTTTTATCATCATCTTCGTTCATTGCGCGACGAAAATTCTTAATGGCAGTGCCTAGATCGGAGCCAATATTTTTTAATTTATTCGTACCAAATAAAGCAATAATTATTAAAAATATCAATAATAAAGATAACGGACTGATTCCACTTAATCCCATGTTAACTCCTGTTGATACGGTTAAGAAAAGTTATAACGCCTGCAACTATAGCAGCGGATAAAGCCATGGCTGCTAATTTATCCTGATTTAAAATATCGAACATACTTACGGTTACCATTGTTGCAAAAACACCGATACCCAAGCCTTTGTACCAACTTGATTTGGCTGGATTGTCTATTTGTTCACAATCGCGTGTTAGCGCACGAATTTTTTGTTCTTTGGTGAGTTGCAATACTTCATTTAAAAGACGAGGCATATGGGGTAGTTGTTCAGAAAGGAAAGGCAAATTTTCGCGCAATTGCTTGAGAAATGCACGGGGGCCCATTTGTTCTTTAAGCCATTTCTCTAAAAAGGGTTTAGCGGTTGCCCACAAATCAAGTTCTGGGTAAAGTTGACGCCCAAGACCCTCAATGGCAAGAAGCGTTTTTTGTAATAAAACCAATTGTGGCTGTACCTCCATTTGAAAGCGTCTTGCCACCTGGAAAAGTCGTAATACAACTTGAGCAAAAGAAATATCTTTTAGTGGTTTTTCAAAGATAGGCTCGCAAACGGTACGAATAGCACTTTCAAATTCTTCTACGCGTGTGTCTCTTGCTACCCATCCTGACTCAACGTGGAGAGCAGCAACACGTCGATAATCACGATTAAAAAAAGCATATAAGTTTTCGGCTAAATAACGTTTGTCACTATCGCTTAGGGTGCCAATGATACCAAAATCAATGCAAATATATTGAGGATCATGGGGGTGCAAAAGAGAGACAAAAATATTACCAGGGTGCATATCCGCATGGAAGAAACAATCTCTAAAAACTTGTGTAAAAAAGATTTCAACACCGCGCTCAGCAAGTTTTTTAATGTCAACCCCATGTTCTTTTAATCTTGCAATATCCGAGACGGGGATCCCATGGATTCGCTCCATAACCATGATGTTTTCGCGGGTGTAATCCCAAAACACCTCTGGAATATAAAGTAATGGGGATTCCTGAAAGTTTCTGCGCAATTGTGCAGCATTGGCAGCTTCTCGCTGTAAATCAAGTTCATCAAGCAGGTTATGCTCGAATTCTTGGACAATTTCTTTCGGCCTAAGTCGTTTGCTTTCAGACCAATAGCGATCAGCAAGATTCGCTATGGTATACATAATACTAATGTCTTTTTCGATAATCTTGCGCATATTGGGGCGCAAGATTTTAACTACAACGTCTTCACCTGTTTTTAAGGTTGCAGCATGAACTTGGGCCATGGAAGCCGAAGCAAGTGGTATAGGATCGAATTCAGCAAAAACTTCGAAAGCAGATCGGCCAAATGCGAGCTCAAAAATGGTTAGAGCTTTTTCACTGGCAAAGGGGGGCACATCATCTTGAAGTTTGCATAACTCAAGCGCTATATCTGGAGGTAAGATATCAGGACGAGTGGAGAGTGCTTGGCCGAATTTAATAAAAATGGGGCCTAATTCTTCCAGTGTTTTTCGCAGAGCTTCTCCCCGAGTTAATTTTTCTTTACGAAACCAATTCCAGGGATTTAAGTAAACTATGAAGCGAAAAGGAGAAAAAAGTCTTATTGAAACAACGACTTGATCAAGACCATTCTTGGCCAAAATAGTATTGATATGAAGGAGTCGGATTAGTTGTTTAATCGATTTCATGCTGGCTCGAGAGTTGGTTAACGTGAGCTTGCAAACGTTCAACATCAAGCACTAGTTTATCAAGGTCGTGAAAAAAATCCTCTATTTCTTCCCGGGGCGGGAAGATGCGCATTTCTTCTTGGAGATAATCACTTAGATTATGACGCATGGATTCACTCAAGTGCTTTTTAAAAGCAAGTCCCTGGCGGAATAAAGAACCGAATTGATGAGCAACTACATCGCCAGTGAAATGAGCGAGATGACCTTCCCAATCAATATCCAGCTCATCAAATAATTTTTTAACTTCTTGTCCTAATTCAACATCGCCTGAAAGTCTAATTTTATCATTGAATAAAGAACGAGCTTTAGACGCAGGCAGAAAGCTTAATCGAATTAAACCAAGGGGGCTGCTATGAATGATAGTGTCTGGTTGTCCATCATAATCAGCAAGTAGTTTTAATTGTTCTTGTTCAAAGAGAATAAAAAAATTCACCCCAAGAGGTGCAATAATGACTTCAAGTGCTTTACCATGCAAGGCAGTAATTTTAGCAGGCATAGACTCATCCAGGGCTAGCGCATGATTAATAGCTTTTTGCAGTGCTTTTAATGAATATTTTTTGATCATAATACCTCAATATTTGTAAGCAATGTGCAAGGCAACAATACCACCACTTAAATTATAATAATGACAATCTTCAAATCCTGCTTTCTCAATCATAGTTTTTAATCCCTCTTGATTGGGATGCATACGAATAGATTCAGCCAAATATTGATAACTCTCCCCATCTTGGGCAAAAAACTCACCGAGCTTAGGCAACACCTTGAAAGAATACAAATCATAAATGGGTTTTAATCCGGGCAGCGTGGGCGTTGAGAATTCCAGCACCATAAGTTTTCCGCCAGGCTTACAGACACGATACATAGAACGCAATGCTTCATCTTTATCAGTGACATTACGTAAGCCAAAACCAATTGTAATGCAATGAAAGCTATTATTGGCAAATGGTAGACTTTGCGCGTTGGCTTGTACGAAATCGATATTGGTGAAGAGTCCTTCATCAAGAAGACGATCACGTCCTACTGCAAGCATGGCCTCATTAATATCAGCCAGAATGACTTTACCTGACTCACCTACTTTCCTACTAAGTAGCCGTGTAAGGTCACCACTCCCACCGGCTAAGTCAAGCACAGAATGCCCTGGACGAACTTGACTTATCTCTATTGTGAAGCGCTTCCATAGATGATGTACACCTATAGACATGATGTTATTCATTAGATCGTAATTTTTAGCAACCGATTTGAAAACGGCGCCAACTTTTTTCTCTTTTTCATCCCAGGCAACTGATTCAAAGCCAAAATGGGTCACTTTTTCATTATCGGTCATTGGTACAAGTCTAAGTACATAGGTGACTTATCTTAACCTATCTAGAGCCGATACCCAACGAAAATGACGGCTAGAGCTAGAAAAGTAATTGAGGCCCCACCCTGGTTGCTGCTATCTTGTTGTAGATGTATGCCTATAATCTTATTATTCCCATATATCAATCGTCCGGCTAATTAGAAGCGAGTATGCTCATGATTGCTGTAGTGTTTGAGACTTTCGTCCCTTTGCTAAGCCTTTTTATCTTTCTATTAGGTACAGGCTTTTTTTCAACATTGCTTGCTTTGGCGATGACGCTTAATCATGCCTCTCCTGTGATGATTGGAGCAATGACTGCTGTTTATTATGCAGGGTTGGTCTTAGGCTCATTTCGTGCGGAACGTTTTATTACCCGTGTGGGGCATGTAAGTGCTTATTCTGTATTTTCATCGATGCTTGCTGTTATCTATTTAGTACATGGCTTCCTCTATGATGTAAGTTTGTGGATCATTTTGCGTTTTATTGCAGGGTTTGCCGCGGCGGGGTTATTTGTTGTTATTGAAAGTTGGTTGTTATGTAAGAGTACGCAAACAAACCGCGGGCAAGTGCTTTCCCTTTATATGATTGCGTTTTATGCCGCCCAAAGTTTGGGGCAGTTTTTTTTAAATCTAGGCGACCCTAAAACTCTATTACTTTATGCTGTGGCATCGCTGATGTGTTCTTTGTCCATCATCCCTTTATCGATGTCCTATGTGGCTTCACCAAAATTTGATAAATCATCAACACTCAGTCTTAGAGCATTAGCCCGTATCTCTGCTTCGGGGTTAATCGGATGTTTAAGTTCAGGTTTAATTATGGGGGGGCTCTATGCATTTATGCCTACTTATTTGAGTGATTTATTTCACGATAAAGCAGAAGTTGCTAAATATATGTTTGCCATAATTTTTGGCGGCATGTTGTTACAATACCCTGTTGGCAAATTATCTGATGTAATCGAGCGTGGTAGCGTTTTGATTATGCTTTCTGTTGGCACGATAGTCGTGTCCATTCTGCTCATGTTTGGGCATCCCAGCCTATGGTTTGTTTTTAGTTTGATGCTTTTATTTGGCGGACTGACATTCACGTTGTATCCGATCAGCATTAGTCATGCCTGCGATTTGCTAGACCCTCGTGATATTGTGGCGGGAACGCAAAGCTTATTACTGGCTTATAGTTTGGGCGCTATGATTGGGCCGTTTATAGCTTCAGTTTATATGCATACCTTTGGTTCACGAGGACTTTTTATGTACTTTAGTAGTATCTGTGGTTTTATTGTCCCTTTATTTATTTTATGGAAAAATCCTGCGAGAGATGAATCTTTCTTGAGTATGCCTTAGGTCAATAAGTGCGTTAATCCTTGCAGATAATTGTTTTCATCGGGCATGCAATTATCACGTTGTGCTTGCCATAAGCACTCTGCCAAATGTTCCATCATCAGATGTTCTACAGCAAGTTCATCGTTATACTTTTTTAGTAGTTGTCGAAAAATTTTGCTTATGCCAACGGGTCTATCGGTGCTCACCTGATCACGAATAGCCAAGTGCAGCCCCATGTGCAAAAAGGGGTTGGCTTGTCCCATTTCTGGAAAATAATTTTGTTCTTTATATTTTGGGTTTTCCAATATCACATGGTATTCCGGATGAGCAAGTATCACATCGACAATTTGCTGCTCAAGAGGTAATAAGGGTTGCTTTTGGCGATATTTTTGCCAACTGGAAAAAAAAAGTTGTCGGGTATCTTGTACATTATCACCGTAAAACATATTTAACCTGCATTATTTTTTAATGTTTGGAGTCTAGCTCAGGAAAGGCATAACAACAATCTTGTTAGAGATGACTTAAGCTCTCTTTTGCAAGATTGCAACACCTAGGAAGCATAGTGTTATTAATGAAGTCGCTTAAAATCTTGACAATCTTCCTGTGTCTATGAGATAGTGCCGTTGCGAGGTTGGACTTGCTATGTGTCATTCCACTGGGTCAATTGGCGACACACTGATTGGCCCTTTCTATATCTTCCTGCGGTAATAAATTTAATCTTGCTTTTTTTTCTACCATACGTTAAAAAGATTATTCAAATTTTTTCAATGGAGTTGAGAATGCTAAGAGCTTTTGGATTCACGTCATATTTTTTTAATTCGCCCCCTACTCCTCCCCAGCAAAAATTAGATTCTTCTGTTACTTTTGATTATCGCAATACAGAGCATATTGATATCATTAAAAATCGCATCGCGCGTTTTAAACAAGCACAGGCTGCAATTTATAGTTTTGATAATAAAATTATTAGTGGCCTGGCTGTGGGAACGGTTTGTTGGGCTGGCGCTTCGATTCCTCTTCCATTTACACCAACGATCACTATTTCCTTAGCGAGTTTTTCTTATGCGTCGTATCAATTGGGTCGCCGCCCTGATTCTGGCTTGCTTGAGCCTTATCGTGAAGCGCTGACGGATCTAATTGAAGTCTACAAATGGTCCATGCATGGCAAAACAAACACTTGGTATAAATTAGGTGTGCCCCAAATCCAAGATTTGATTTTAACTTTAGGTCCTTGGGTGCCGACAGAAACTATTGCTATCTGGGAGGAAAAGGATTTAGAGCCTGGTAGATTTTCTTCCCGAGGATTAGAACCGACCAAAGAATTTAAAGACAAGTTAAATGAATTGGCTGCTGGAGCGCATACTAAAAGCATTTGGTTTTCTGTGTACGGCGAAAATGGCACCGATGATTTGATTAATGCCGCGAGTGCCTATTTAAAACAAGTTGCCTTAGGAGCTGCAGAGAAATACGCGCCTACACCCGTGACAACGCTCTTTAAATTACATAACAATTAAGCACAGATGTAAGGTTAAATTCTCTCTATATTGTTTAACTGAAAGCAAGTTTACAACTCAGAAATAACATCAAAATACCACTGGAAAACTCAATGCGTCGCCAAACGGCGGCGCGCGTGAGTACTTCTGAAAAATAATGGGTAGTAAAAGTCAGCGAAAAAAACCAAAATAAACTGGAGGTAATGACACCCAATAAAAATGCTTGCTGATGCTCAGGGTATTGACTACTACCACCACCAATAATTACTAAGCTATCAATGATTGCATGAGGGTTAAGCAAACTAAAACCTAATGCTAACATGATGATTTGCCAGCGACTTGTGGCTTCCTGTGCTTTAGCGGTTTCTCTACTTTGCTTGCTTAAGGCTCGTTTTAACGCTTGTGCACCATAATAAAAAAGAAACGCCACGCCAAACCAGGTAATCCATATTTTTAAAGTAGGATGAAGTTCAAGCATATGGTGTAATCCTGCAACACTTGCGCAAACTAAAATAATATCGCAGCAGAAACAGATTGTTGCAGAAAGTGCTGCATGTTTGCGCAATGCTCCTTGGCGGATCAAAAATACGTTTTGCGGACCAAGGGCAGTGATTAAAGACAGTCCTAGCATGAGTCCATTGAGATATACAAACATTGACAACTCTTAAATTTGTTACAAAAGAGTGGCAATTATTAACCATTTTTACTTATAATTAAAATTAATAATTATTATGATTGATAAATTTTGCTTATGAGAATAGAGCAGCGTGGTTTACAGGCTTTAGATGCAGTTATTCAAACACAAAGCTTTGCGGGAGCAGCCAAGCAATTATTCATAACTCAGCCGGCCGTCACCCAACGGATTAAGCAATTGGAAGCTCAATTTGGTCAACCATTACTAATTCGTAGCCTACCCTACCAAGCCACTCCATTGGGTGAGAAGTTATTAAGTTTGTTGCGTCGTACACGCTTATTGGAAGAACACCTCCTGCAAGAAATAAAAAAAGAGCTGCCTGCTCGATTGTCCGTAGCATTAAACCGCGATAGTTTGGAAACTTGGTTTTCGCGCTTACTCGTTGACTTGGAAATTCTTGAGAAAATTAACATTGATATCATTACGGACGATCAAGAAGTGACAATTGATTATTTTCGTAAAGGCTCTGTCTCAGCATGTGTGACTACTTACAATCGCGCCTTACCAGGTTGTGAATGTACCTTATTGGGGCATATGAACTATTTGTTGGTGGCCTCTCCTCATTTTATTGCCCAGCATTTTAATAATAAAAAATCATTAGCAGAAAATTTGGCCAATGCACCAGCTATTGTTTTCGATAATCGCGACAGATTACCAGAACACTTCTTTAATCATTTTTTTAATAAGCCGCTTTCTCTTCGCCGTTACCATATGGTGCCTTCTGTTCAGGCATACAAACAATTTGCATTACAAGGCTATGGTTACGGTTGGATCCCAAGTTTAGATATTGCTAGTGAATTGGCCAAGGGGGAGTTGCAAGAAATTTGCCCTGATAAACGTTGGTTAATGCCCCTTTATTGGCATTACTGGCAATTACCAGCTAAACAATACCAGTTGTTCATTAAAAAAATAGAAAAAGGGGCTAAACAATTTTTAATATAATGTAAGTCTAGGCTATCTTGACTTCAACTTTCCCCTCAGTAATTCGAGTAGGGTAAACTTTGAGTTCTTTAGGTTTGGCGATCTTCCCTAATAATGTTCCTACAGCTTTAGGCCAAGGTGACCAGCATTTTACCGCTCCTGTGGCTAGATCAAATTCACTTTTGTGGAAAGGGCAAACAATTGCACAATCATCATTGATTTTGCCTTTGCTAAGAGGTAACTTGAAATGAGGGCATTGGGCTTGTACAGCATGAACTTGCTCTTTGTGCCATATAAATAGAATCTTATGGTTATCGATTACCAATGTTTCGCGTTCGTTCTTTTTAAGTTGCGATAAATCGATTGCTGCTTTCCACGCCATAAGCTTTCCCTTGAGTTGTATTTGAAAGGCGCATAATAGCAGTGCTAATTTAGGTTGTCAGCCAACTTCATGGCATTTTTGCAAAATCTCTCAATGATCAACGTTGCAAGTTGCCTGGGGAGGGGTATAAAATGCCGAAATTATTTTTCCTGCCAGTAATTACCTTAATGGTAATAAGTTTAAAGGAGGGAGCGTGGGCTCTTTGTTGAAAAAAAACGCAATTATTGCCTCTTTTTTGGTGACCTACAGTATATTGTCAGGTTCTTTATATGCAGCTAGTAAGACAGATATTACTCAAAAGGACAAGGCTGCCGAGCAATCAAAAGCCCTTTCGACTTCAAAGCCTAGTCCTGATGCCAATACGACTGCGGATGTTAAGGTAACGCCCAAATCAGCATCGGCAAGCAATGCAGACTCTAATGCTAATACTTCTCAGCCTTCGACGACAGGAACACCGGCAACAACCAATACGACAGCTACTCAGCCTATCGTTACGGAAAATCCTAAGCCTACACAGAATACTCTGAATGCTGTTGATGACAGAAATAGACCGGTAGAGCCATTAATTGATGGTTACTATCCACCTTATCCACCAACCACGGCAGCAGCAGGTATGCAAGCAGAATTAATTGCTCGTGGCGAATATTTAGCAAAAATGGGTGACTGCATTGCCTGTCATACTGACGTCAAAGGTGGCACACCAGCTTATGCAGGTGGATTGCCCATTAATACTCCTTTCGGCACATTTTATAGCCCTAACATCACCCCTGACAAAGACACGGGTATTGGTAAGTGGACTGAAGAGGATTTCATCCGGGCTTTAAAAGAAGGGCGCGACCCAGAGGGGCGAAATTATTTTCCAGTTTTCCCCTATATCTATTTTTCTAAAATTACTGATGATGATGCGCGTGCTCTCTATGCCTACTTCATGAGCATTCCACCTGTTAAGCAGAAAAATAAATCCTTGCCTTTTCCATTTAATGTTCCGGGTTCACGTTTGGCTCTATGGGGATGGAATATATTATTTTTCTTCCCTGAAGATAATGCAATTGAGTATGATGCAGAGCGCTCCCCTGCATGGAACCGAGGCAAATATATTGTTGATAGTTTAGGTCACTGCAGCATGTGCCACACACCACTCAATATATTTGGTGCGCCCAAAGATCGATTCTACTTAACGGGGACTTTTATAGACGGTTATTGGGCTCCGAATATAACAAAATACGGATTACGTTCGGTAAGTCGTTATGAAGTTGCGGATGTTTTTGCTCAAGGGCAACTTATTAATAGAGCAGGTCCAGTAGCCGGACCCATGGCAGAAGTAAATCACAATAGCTTAAGCTACCTCACAGAAGAGGATAGACTTGCTATTGCGACTTATTTAAAGACCGTAACTTCCGATGAGCCTTTAGGTGTTCCTGCTTCGGAAAGTCAACCTACCATTAAACGTGGAAAGCAAGTCTATGTTAATTCCTGCATCATCTGCCATCAACGAGGTGAGATGTCCGCTCCAATTATTGGGAATAGCGCCAATTGGTATATGCGTTTAAAGAGTCGAGGTTTAACGGGACTTTATCGTCATGCTATCCATGGCTATAACAGCATGCCAGTGAGAGGTGCTTGCGTAACCTGTTCGGATAATGATGTGATGGCTGCTGTGGATTATATTTTAAATGCCTCGTTAACCCGTTCTCAATGGCAGGATTTGGCCACTGGAGGTGCTGCAAAATACCCAGCGAATGGTCAAGAAATTTACAATGAAAACTGCAGTATGTGCCATAACGATGGCAAACAAGGAGCGCCTAAAATTGGTGATAAAGCCGTTTGGGAGCCCATTATTGAGAAAAATATTGATGTTTTAGTCGAAAACACAATAAGGGGTGGGTACCATCCAAAAAATGGCGGTTGTAAGCAATGCACCACGGGTGAAATTCTTGAGGCAATTAAGTACATGGTGAGCCGATCAAAAACAGAGGGTAATTATTCACTGTGGTAATAAAATTCTAAACCTAGATTCATTAGAATTAATTGTTGATCCGTCATGGTTATAACACGAAAAGTCAGTCTTGCATTCGCAAGATTGACTTTTAAGAAACCTGACTATTTAAAGAGGTGATATGGGGATGCTAAAAGGGTTTAAGCTGAGCAAAGTACTTGCCGCTGCAATTAGTCTGGGGTTAAGCCAGGCTACCATGGCTGCAGCAGATAAGTGGCAAATGAATATGTATAAAGGGGTGACTCCCTTGAGTAAGGATATGTATGATTTACATATGATTGCTATGGTTATCTGCGGCATTATCGGTATTGTCGTTTTTGGCGTAATGATTTATTCATTAATACATCACCGCAAGTCGAAAGGGTATGCGCCAGCAAGTTTCCATGACAATACTCGTGTGGAAATTCTTTGGTCCATCATCCCCTTCTTAATTCTTGTTGGTCTTGCTATCCCAGCAACCAAGGTACTCATCAATCTAGAGGATAGTAGCGATTCAGATGTCACCATTAAAGTTGTTGGTTATCAATGGAAGTGGCAATATCAATATCTCGATCAGGGCATTAGCTTTTTTAGTAATTTATCAACACCCTATGAACAAATTCAAAATCAACAACCTAAAGGCCAATGGTATTTGCTAGAGGTTGATAAACCGGTGGTTGTTCCAGTGAATAAAAAGATTCGCTTCTTGGTAACCTCCAATGATGTTATTCATTCTTGGTGGGTTCCAGAGATTGGTGTTAAGCGTGATGCCATGCCTGGATTCATGCATGAGGCGTGGGCAAGAATAGAAAAACCTGGTGTTTATCGTGGGCAGTGTGCTGAGTTATGTGGACTGAATCATGGCTTTATGCCAATTGTTGTCAAAGCTGTAAGTGATGAAGAGTTTGAGCAATGGGTTTCTCAACAAACGAAGGCAAGGGATCAGTATGCAGAAACAGCTGGTCAGCCAGAGGCCCAAGCCAAAATGACCCGCGAAGAACTGATTAACTTAGGTAAGCAAAAGTATGATCAAATTTGCGCTGCCTGCCACCGCGTGGATGGTAAAGGTTTACCACCAATGTATCCTCCTTTGAAGGGAAGTTCTGTTGCGGTAGGAAAACCTATCTCACGGCATATCGATATTATCTTAAATGGTATTCCAGGTTCGGCAATGCAAGCATTTAAAGATCAACTGACAGATGCTGAAGTTGCGGCTATTGCGACCTATGAGCGTAATGCGTGGGAAAATAATACAAATGATGAAGTACAGCCGGCAGACGTTGCAAAAGTACGTCAAGGCGACAATCAGGCACCGACGATGGTGAACAAAGCTAAAGCTGGAGGTTTGCGATGAGCCAAGTGTTAACCCACGACCTAGATCATGAAGAGCATGGTCCTGAACAAGGCAAAGGAATTATTGGTTTTATAAAGCGCTGGTTATTCACAACAAACCATAAAGATATCGGAACTTTGTATCTATGGTTGGCAATGATAAGCTTTTTCGTTGCAGGCACGATGGCTTTGATTATCAGAGCAGAGCTTTTTCAGCCTGGTCATCGCTTTGTAGATCCTAATTTCTTCAATCAAATGACTACATTGCATGGCCTAATTATGCTTTTCGGGGTAGTCATGCCTGCGTTTACAGGGATGGCCAACTGGCAAATCCCGATGATGATTGGGGCTCCAGATATGGCCTTACCCCGCTTGAATAACTGGAGTTTTTGGATACTGCCCTTCGCCTTTGCCTTATTAGGCTCCACAATGTTTCATAGCGGTGGTGGTCCAAACTTCGGTTGGACAATGTATGCACCTTTATCAACTAAATTTGCACCGCCAAGCACCGATTTTATGATTTTTGCCATTCATATGATGGGTCTTTCATCAATTATGGGCTCTATCAATATTATCGCTACTATCCTTAATATGCGTGCGCCAGGCATGACTCTAATGAAAATGCCGATGTTCGTCTGGACGTGGTTGATTACTGCATTTTTATTAATTGCAATTATGCCCGTGCTCGCTGGTGCTGTTACCATGATGCTCGCCGATAGACATTTTGGCACTAGTTTCTTTACCGCAGCAGGTGGTGGTGATCCAGTGTTATTCCAACATGTATTTTGGTTCTTTGGTCATCCAGAAGTGTACGTTTTGGTTTTACCTGCATTTGGTGTGGTTTCTGAAATTATTCCAACCTTTAGTCGTAAGCCATTATTTGGTTACCATTTCATGGTTTATGCAACTGCAAGCATCGCATTTTTGTCTTTTATTGTTTGGGCCCACCACATGTTTACAACAGGTATGCCTCTTGGTGGTGAGTTGTTTTTCATGTACACAACAATGCTCATTGCGGTACCAACAGGAGTAAAAGTATTCAACTGGGTTAGTACGATGTTCAAAGGAGCAATGACTTTTGAAACACCAATGTTGTTCGCTATAGCTTTTGTATTTTTGTTTACGATAGGGGGCTTTACAGGGTTAATGTTGGCATTGGTTCCAGCTGACTATCAATATCAGGACACTTATTTTGTTGTTGGTCATTTCCATTATGTGTTAGTTCCCGGGGTTATTTTTGCCTTATTGGGTGCGACTTATTACTGGCTCCCCAAGTGGACAGGGCATATGTATAACGAGCGTTTGGGTCAATGGCATTTTTGGTTGTCTGTAATCTCCGTAAATGTGACTTTCTTCCCTATGCATTTTCTTGGACTTGCAGGGATGCCACGGCGTATTCCAGATTATGCTTTGCAATTTACTAATTTTAATGTTGTTGTCAGTGTTGGCGCTTTCATATTTGGCCTTTCACAGTTGCTATTTCTCTATAATGTGATCGCTACTGTACGTGGAGGGAAAAAAGTGGATGCCCAAGTTTGGGAAGGAGCACATGGGTTAGAGTGGACTTTATCATCGCCCCCGCCCTACCATAGTTTTTCGACACCGCCTGAAATTCATTAATGAGTATAAAAAAGCAGCAAATCAATGTTTGCTGCTTTTGAATAATCCAGTGCATTTTAGAGAATGACAATTTTTGAGATAGAGAGGTAAGATGGCTCAGAAAAGTCATATAAAATTAATTGCAATATTAGCAGCTCTTGTAATTGGCATGTTTGCTTTTGGCTTTGCTCTAGTGCCTATTTATAATAGCCTTTGCAAAGCATTAGGCATTAATGGCAAAGTAACATTAGAAGCGTCTGCCTATGATGTCAAGACTGCCAAAATTGCAGTAGATAGAGAGGTTACTGTCGAGTTTGTAGCAACCAATAATGGTAGTTTGCCATGGACTTTTTATCCAAAAATCACAAAAATAAAAGTTCATCCGGGTGAAATGGCTAAACTTGCTTTTTACGCAGAGAATAAATCAAATCATCGAATGACGGTACAAGCTATCCCAAGCGTGACACCCGGCATAGCTGCGAAATATTTGAAGAAAACGGAGTGTTTCTGTTTTACACAGCAAACACTAAATGGACATGAGGCGATGAATATGCCTTTGCTATTTCATCTTGATACTGATTTACCAGCCAATGTTAAAACAATTACTTTGGCTTACACACTTTTTGATGTATCGGATAAGATAATTAACTAAGCTCATGACCATCAACAATGATGGGCTAAAGATAAACAGGAGAATTGTATACAATGGGAGCGCATGGCACTTATTATGTACCCAAACCAAGTCATTGGCCTCTGGTGGGTTCAATTGGCTTAACCACTACTTTGGTTGGAGCTGCTTCTTGGCTGCATCATGATTGGTATGGCCCCTATTTGTTTACCTTAGGTTTGTGCATCTTGGTTTTTATGATGTTTGGCTGGTTTGGTCAAGTTATCTATGAAAACCAAAAGGGCGTTTATGATTTGCAGGTCGACCGCTCCTTTCGTTGGGGGATGTGCTGGTTTATTTTTTCCGAGGTGTGTTTTTTTGGTGCATTTTTTGGTGCCCTTTTCTTCACACGACTTTGGTCAATACCCGTGCTTGGTGGTGAAGTGCATCCAATTACGCACATTACCTTATGGAATGATTTCCAAGGTAGATGGCCTTTACTGATTAACCCTGACAATCAAACTTTTGTGGGGGCTTATGAAGGAATGAAGGCTTGGGGCTTGGCTGCTATTAATACCCTTATTTTATTAACATCAGGTGCTACTATAACCTGGGCACATTGGGCTTTAAAACTTAATAAACGCAGGCAGCTAATAGTTGGTATGTTTTTTACCATTGCTTTAGGGGTGTTGTTCTTAACCTTGCAATCTTATGAGTATCACGAAGCTTATACCGAGATGAACCTAACGTTAGGCGCTGGGATCTATGGTACTACCTTCTTCATGTTAACAGGATTTCACGGTTTGCATGTGACAATTGGTACTATCATGCTTATTGTTATTCTTATTCGCTGTATTCGCGGTCATTTTACACCCGAGAGACATTTTGGCTTTGAAGCGGTGGCCTGGTATTGGCACTTTGTTGACGTTGTGTGGTTATTCTTATTTATTTTTGTGTATTGGTTGTAAGCAGCATTATAATTGCTTATTAACCAATAGCCCCGGCTGATATTTTATTGCATTAATAGTTAAGGTGTAGGTGAAGCGGTAATTAAGAAAGGTGATATTGGTAATTATTGCTTCTCCATGAAAAAATTGAGCATTAAAAATAACCGAGCTATCTTTATCAATATAATCTGTACTTGTTAGCTGCATTTCCGTATCAGTAAGTTCGACTAACAAGCAGGATGCATGCGAATGCCCGCATTTTAACTTGACGACCACTGGTTGCACTGGTTGGATTTGCATAGGTCATCTCCACCGTATGCTCTTATATCGGCAAAAATAAGTAGATCTTGAGTCTCTATTTTGATAATTAAAGTGAGTTACTAATATTGCTTATTTCTAGGTAGTAATCTTAAAAATATGCGTATTTTAAAGGGCAGTCTCTTACTTCGCTCTTTATGTTGAGCTTGCATCCATTAATTCCTGAATAACTGTTTGTAAATTCTGCAAACTCTCATAATGAATGACTAAAGTGCCTTTGCCTGCTTTGCCTGGTTTAATTTTAATAGTAGTGTTCAGTTGTTGAGAAAGAGAGCGCACCTGCTCTTGTAACAAGGAGTTGATTTCCGGTTTGGCTAAAGGTTCTGCTTTACCTGCTTTGATCCGGGCAACCAATTTTTCTGTTTCACGCACGGATAAATTTTTAGCTACTATTAGCTGAGCCGCTTGAGCTTGTTGTTTGTCCTCTAGCATAAGAAGAGCCCGTGCATGTCCCATGTCAAGATCGCCATGCTCTAATAGCCGTCTGACCTCAGGAGTCAAACTCAACAATCGCAAATAATTGCTTACTGCTGCTCGCGACTTAGAGAGTATATCGGCAACTTGTTGATGGGTTAGACCGAACTCTGTGGTAAGGCGATACATGGCACGGGCTTGATCCATGGCATTCAGGTCTTCACGTTGTAAATTTTCTACTAAAGCGATAGCCATTGCTGTTTCATCATCTACTTGACGAAGAACAACAGGAACTTCCGTTAAGCCTGCTAATTGTGAAGCACGCCAACGACGTTCGCCAGCAATAATTTCATAGCGGCCACTAGAAATTTCACGTACTACCAAGGGCTGCAATACACCTTGTTGCTTAATAGAGGCGGCTAACTCAGCAAGGGGAGCTTCTTCAATTTCGCCTCGAGGTTGATATTTTCCAGGTTGTAGACAATTAATTGCTAGTTTGAGGTTCTCTGTTACAGATTTCTCAACAAGCAAGGCAGCGCTGGTATTCCCTAATAAAGCGGATAAATTACGTCCAAGACCTCTGGTTTTAACTGTCATAAATACCTCGATTTAAACGGCGACCGCTTGCTTATTGATAACTTCAGCTGCTAAAACCATATATGCAGCAGCACCTGGGGAAGCTTTATCATATTGGAGAGCTGGCATTCCGTGACTGGGAGCTTCAGCTAAACGTATGTTACGCGGTATCACCGTTCTATAAACTTTATTACTAAAATGCTCAAGTAGTTGTTTGGAAACCTCAGAGCATAAACGATTACGTGCATCGTACATGGTGCGTAAAACGCCTTCAATATGCAGACGAGGATTCACACTTGACTTGACTTGTTCGATAGTGGTTATTAGAGCAGCCAAACCCTCCAAGGCATAATATTCACACTGCATAGGAATTAAAACAGAATCTGCAGCAACCAGTGCATTAATAGTCAGTGTGTTTAATGCTGGGGGGCAATCAATAAGAATAAAATCATAAGCGCTTTGAATAGATTGCAATGCTTTAAATAAAAAAGTTTCTCGATGATTTCTTTCCATCAAACTAACTTCCGCAACGGTTAAATCACCATTCGCTGGAATTAGATCAAAACCACAAGTAGTTGTTAAACAGGCCTGCTCAGCAAGGCAATCACGTAATAGCACGTCATTGGTAGTATGAACCAAGGCATTTTTATCGATACCTGAACCCATCGTGGCATTTCCTTGAGGGTCGAGGTCTATTAGCAAAACTTGATGGCGATTTGCGGCGATAGATGCTGCTAGGTTAATTGCGGTCGTTGTTTTGCCCACGCCCCCTTTTTGGTTGGCAATGGCGATGACTTTTGCCATGGTTATTCCTCAGTTACATTTTTGATAATGACGCAGCAACGCTGACCGTCGAGACCGGGTACGGCGTAAGGCTTGACCTGGTAAGGTAGGTTGATGCTCGCCAATTCGGTTTCAGGGTAGCGACCTTTCATGGCAAGCCATATGCCATTGGCGCCAATAAGATGGTAAGTCCATTTCAGCATTTGCGCTAAATCACTGAAAGCCCGACTTGTTACTGTATCAAAACCTTGGGATGGGTGGTAGTTTTCCACGCGTGATTGCACAATTTCAACATTATCTAACGCGAGCACCCGTTTTACCTCTTGTAGGAAGCGAATTTTTTTCCCATTACTGTCGAGTAAAACAATTTGCAATTGAGGATTATAAATTGCGAGGGGAATTCCCGGTAAACCGGCACCGCTACCCACATCAAGGATACGTGTGCCATGAAGCCAGGGTGTTATTGCTAAACTATCTAAAATATGGCGGGTTACCATCGTATCTAAATCACGAATTGCAGTTAAATTATAACTACGATTCCACTTATCGAGCAAAAATAAATAATGTAGCAAACGAGCAGAATCGGCCTCTATTCCAAGTTCGATTAAGCCTTGATTAAGGATCTGGGCTATTTCAGGAGAACTTATCATGCAGGTTCCCTATGTTTTTTTAAATGCACTAAAAGAAGTGATAATGCAGCTGGAGTGACCCCGGAAATACGACCCGCTTGTGCTAATGTGGCAGGCCGTATACGCGTCAATTTTTGTACAACTTCTGTAGAAAGCCCGGAAACTTTGCTGTAATCAAGTGTGGTAGGAAGCTGCGTATTTTCATGTTTACGTAGGCGTTCAATGTCTAACAGTTGTCGATCAATATAGCCTGCGTATTTACTTTGAATCTCCACCTGTTCAGCAATATCATCAGCGAGCGCGGGCAGATTTAGAGTTGCAAGGGCCTGCAGGTCTTTGTAAGTAACTTCAGGACGTTTTAATAATTCAGATGCTCTGCAGTCCTGCTGCAGAGGGTTTTCAATAATGTCACTTAATGCGTCATTATAAGCAACACGAACCAGTGTACCTTTCAAGTGAGCTTGAGCTCTTTCAATGGCTTCTCGCTTTTCACAAAATGCTTTCCAGCGAGCTTCTCCGACTAATCCTAGTTCATGTCCCTTTTCTGTGAGACGCAAATCGGCATTGTCTTCACGTAACAATAGACGATATTCAGCTCTTGAGGTAAACATGCGATAAGGCTCTTGAGTACCACAAGTTATCAAGTCATCAATTAAAACACCTATATAGGCTTCGTCACGACGTGGACACCAAAGCTCCTTGTCTTGAACCTGTAAGGCGGCGTTCATTCCGGCAATTAATCCTTGTGCAGCGGCCTCTTCATAGCCGGTTGTGCCATTAATTTGCCCTGCAAAGAAAAGATTGCTTAGAGGTTTAGTTTGTAAGAAAGATGTTAAGCCTCGTGGATCAAAATAATCATATTCAATAGCATAGCCGGGACGGGTAATATGGGCATTTTCAAAGCCTTTAATGGTACGAACAAATTGTACCTGAACTTCAAAGGGCAGGCTGGTAGAAATACCATTTGGATAAATTTCATCAGTAGTTAAACCTTCCGGTTCAACAAAAATTTGATGAGATAATTTATCGGCAAAACGCACCACTTTATCTTCAATAGAGGGGCAGTAGCGCGGACCAATTCCCTCAATTACTCCAGCATACATTGGGGATTGATGCAGATTGGCTTGAATAATTTCATGCGTAGTATTTGTGGTTTGGGTAATATAACAAGGCACTTGCTGCGGATGTAGCGCTGTAGTTCCTAAATAAGAAAAGATGGGAACTGGCTCATCACCAGGTTGAACAGTCATTTGACTGTAATCAAGGCTGCGTCCATCAATACGAGGTGGAGTGCCTGTTTTTAAGCGGCCAACGGGCAAATCAAGGTCTCTTAAGCGTTTTGCAAGGGCAATCGCTGGCGGATCTCCTGCACGCCCGCCGGCATATTGATTCATGCCAACATGAATTTTACCGCCTAAAAAAGTACCTACGGTAAGTACAACGGCGCGTGCGCGAAAAGTTAATCCCATTTGGGTTACAACGCCTGTGACCCGTGAACCTTCAACTAATAAATCATCAACTGCTTGTTGAAATAAAATTAAATTGGGCTGATTTTGTAATTTCTGGCGAATTGCTTGACGATAGAGCACGCGATCAGCTTGAGCGCGCGTTGCGCGAACTGCTGGACCTTTAGAAGCATTCAGTATGCGAAATTGGATGCCTGCTTCATCAGCTGCCAAAGCCATAGCACCGTCTAAGGCATCAATTTCTTTGACCAAATGTCCTTTGCCAATACCGCCGATTGCAGGATTACAAGACATTTGTCCTAATAGGTCCATATTATGGGTGAGCAATAAAGTTTGAGCACCTAGACGTGCTGCTGCAAGGGCTGCTTCAGTCCCTGCGTGACCGCCACCCACAACGATGACATCATAATGTTTTTCAAGGTTCATGGAGATAGTAGTTGCGCAACAAATCCGCAATTATACACTTTTTTAACAGCATACCCAACCTTTTGATTGAGTAGGCGAGGAGGGAGATAATCAGTTTGATGAATTCATTGGAGATGGCATGTCTCGTGGATTTAATTCCTCATCAGTATTTGATAGTTTTTCATAGCCATTACTAAACAAACCAAAACAAGAAGGTTTTCTTTCCTTTTTAGCCTCTTTTTTCGGTTGAGCAAAAAGCTCAACCAATTCTTTTTCAGTAGCTTCGAAACCTTTGGTTTTGGCTTCAGGGAATTTATCATCAAATCGTTTCTCAAATGCTGCAAATTCTTTATCAAATTCCTTACGGTCAAAGTTCTCTAAATCTTCAATCTTTTCGTGTTTAGGTTCGAATTGATTGATAATAATATGAGAAATCAAGGCAATGGCTAAGCCTGCAGCCATAACTCCTAGCCCTATGCCTAAAGGCATGAAAACTAAGGAGGCAAAAACAATGGCCGGAATAAACGCATCAATAAAGATAGAGCGAACGAGCTTAATTGCTTGAAACCTTACCATCTCTTCTTGGTATTTGGATTCTGCCATCAACCCCTTAGATTGGAGATAGAGTTGTTTTTTTACATTTACATCGTCAGTATCTGTAAAGAGCTTCATGAGCTCTTGGCATTCTTCGCGAGCTTCTTTAATAGATGCTTTTGTTTTATCAATTTCTAATCCACCATTTACTGCAGCATAGAGAATGGTTAAGGTGAAGCATAAAGCAGCTCCGGCTACTCCTATCGCTATGACTAGTGCGGGCGCCAAGGCTGCTGGCGGAAAGAAAAAGCAACAAAATAAACTAAAGGCCAGCAAAAGACCTGCAGCATAGGCGACATTAGAAACCAAGCCGTATTTTTTATATTTCCATTCCATCTCACTTTGTTTTATTAATTTTTTCAAATGCTTAAGCTCGAGATCAATCTGTTCTTTTTCTTTCTGATAAACAAGCAACTCTCCAAGTAACTGTTTAACTTTTTGATTATTCTCAAAGTCTTCAATTTCTGTTTTAAGTACTTCAAGTGCTCGCTGATGACCTAAGATAAGGCCTTCCATTAGAGCCGCTTTTTTCTTAAATTCTGTTTGCTTCTTAGTAAAGGCCTCCATTTCTTTATTATGCTTAGTACTTTCTTCCACCAAGCCCCAAATAGTTAGAGCTAAATCCATTAATAAAAGACCTGCAGTAACAATATTGCCGGCATAACCTAACGCACCAGGACCTTTGAGCCAGAAAAAGCAAACCATATTGGCTGTGGCCCAAATGGAATCATTTAGTAATGCAAATTTGCGTTGAGCCCATTGTGTCTTAAATCGTTCCCAGGCAGGAATTTTGGCTTCCTCTTTGCTCATCCAGGGGCCAGCAATGGTATGCTTTAACAACAAACCTAAATTGATACCAAAGCGAGTGTAGTATAATAACCAACTCATATAGCCCGTGACTGGAGATGGCGTACTTAAATGCTTTTGCGCTTGTTCAATTTGATCGGTAGGCAAAGTTTTATGAAATGCCAGTAACTCAAGAACAGAAGCAAGCATACCTCCACCCCAAACCCAGTATAGACGACGGCCATTAACCGCTGACATCCATTCTATAGCGAGTGTGGTTTTCTTCCCCTCTGTCGCACCACTTAATTCAGACTCTTTCATACTGGCAAATTCTAAAATCTTCGTGGTAAGCCAGGGCGCTAAGATTGTCAAACCCAGATATTTCAAATGCTTTTCTGATGCAGCTAAAGCTTTTTGTAGTTGTTTCTCTTTCTTTTTTTCAGGGTCAAGCTTTTCTTCTGATTCCAACGAGGTATTCTTTTCGGCTACAGGAGGCTCATTGAGTTCAAAATTAAGTTCTTCCAAGCGTTTGAGGCATGTATTAATACCAGCAAGCGAATTACCTAAATTTTTTGTTCTAGCTTCGGCCTCATCAATTTGATATTGCGCAGCGAATAAATAAGTCGTAAATAGGAGTTGCTTTTTCATCTGAGCTTTTTGTGAGTCAGATAGGTATTCGAATACGGCAGGATTAAGTTGGGTTAATTGAGCGCTATGATAGCTTAATAAACTGGCAATTTCATTGCGTTGAGCAGAAAGAGCAGTAATGTCATCAAGTGATTTGGCTTCATTAGTACCCCGTGTAGCAAGATAAAGTGTATCTGCAAACCCTAGTAATGTAGATGTATGATTCACTGAATCTTTGCTGCTGGCCATGATATCACCTCATTAATGAAGTCCTGGTGACTATAAAAAACATAAATGCTCAATCTGTTCTTTTTTATAACATAGCACGGAATCACGCAACAAGCCTGGGCTGACTAAATTTACACAATTGAAAACTAATTTACTGAAAATAAGCTTTTGAATTCTCAGAAAATGCATTTTAACTTGAGATGCTAGAAAAACATTGTAATTTGTGCTTTTAAAAATAACCGTTACACTAGCAATTTTTCTATGAGATTTGCTATGAAAAAAGCAGTGGTGTTGCTCTCAGGAGGATTGGATTCTGCAACCTGTTTGGCGATTGCTAAAGCCGAAGGATTTACCTGCTATACCCTAAGTTTTATGTACGGGCAACGTCATACTGCTGAGTTAGCTGCGGCTAGTCGAGTTGCTACTCATCTACAAGCAGCCGAACATCGTATTATCAATCTTGATATTGGCCAGTTTGGTGGTTCAGCTTTGACAGATAAGGCTATTGCTGTTCCTGAATATACTGGATCAAAAGCCATTCCAATAACTTATGTGCCTGCACGGAATACTATTTTTCTTGCGATGGCGTTAGCATTTGCTGAAACGCTAGAGGCTCATGATATTTTTATTGGTGCTAGCTCGATTGATTATTCTGGTTATCCTGATTGCCGTCCTGAATTTATGACTGCATTTGAGAAGGTCGCGAATTTGGCAACGAAAGCAGGAGTTGCTGGAGATGAATTTAAGATCCATGCCCCTTTACAATATTTGACGAAAGCAGAAACGATCTTAAAAGGGAGCAGTTTAGGGGTGGATTATTCCTTGACAGTGTCTTGCTATCAGGCTACTGAGACTGGCAAAGCTTGCGGCTATTGCGACAGTTGCACTTTTCGTAAACAAGGCTTTAAAACGGCTAATTTACCTGATCCAACTCCATATAAGTAATTCAAAAAAATAACTTTACAAAAATGTTACAACATATTGAGCATTTTCGTTTCACTTTTACAAAATAGCTTGATATGATTCGCAGCGATTTTAACCAATGGAGTAAAAAAACTATGTGGCGTTTTATTCGTAGACACTGGGCTGCATCATTAGCAGTACTTTTAGCGGTTTTAACTGCTGCTGCGGCTGTTGCTGCTGTTGTTGCGTTCCCTCCCTCAATTCTTGCAATTGCTAATTTCAGCGTCTTCGGTGCTACCCCTTTTGCGTTCTTAAGCACACTGTCATTCCCTGCAGCTGTTGCCAGTATCGGAGCAATGACTTTTGCTGCAAGCTTGACTGCTAGTACTCTGTTTAATGCAGTTGTTTCTATATACAACTTCATGAACACTTTAATTCAACCTAAATCTTTCACATACGAGTTTCAACTTAAATCTAATGTTGAAGATGATGAGGAAGATCTGGATGAAAGTCCTTCACTCATGAGCAAACTATTAGGTTGCTGCAAGAAAAAGCCAGAGGAACCTAAGCCTCCGGTTAACGAAGAGCCTAACCAATTTAAAGACAATCTCTTCCCAGAACAGAAGCCTACGAAGCCTGCTGAAGAGATGCCTTCTGAAAATAAGAAAGAAGAAGGTTCTGACCTAGGTGCTTCTTCTGTTGTATTGAACTAAATAGTAGTCAGTACACCAAAAAAACGCGGCTTAAGCCGCGTTTTTTTATTCCACCTCAGCTAATTAGCACTCTATTCAGATCAACAGTACAATCCATAATAAAATATATAATAAGGTAAAATGCAGCATTCTCGCTGTGGATGCGTTATAATTCGCCATTTATTTCTATGGGCACATCTTTATGACAACTGTTCGCAAAATGCTGGTAACGAGTGCGCTGCCTTATGCTAATGGTCATTTGCATTTGGGACATTTAGTAGAACATATTCAAACTGATATCTGGGTTCGTACACATAAAATGTTAGGTCATCAATGCATTAGTGTCTGTGGAGATGATGCCCATGGTACTCCAATTATGCTCAAAGCAGAGCAATTGGGAATTACTCCCGAACAATTGACAGCAGAGATGCAACAAAGCCATGAACAAGATTTTAAAGCTTTCGCTATTGCTTATGATTGTTATCACACAACTCATTCATCGGAAAATCAGGTTTTGGCTGCCGTAATCTATGAGCGACTGCAAGCTTCTGGTGACATTGTCAAGAAAACCATTCGTCAAGCCTTCGATCCAATTAAGCAAATGTTTTTGCCAGATCGCTATGTGAAGGGTACCTGCCCTAAATGCGGTGCGGTAGACCAATACGGCGATAACTGTGAATCTTGTGGTGCGACCTATGCTCCTACTGATCTCATTGATGCGGTCTCAGCAATTTCTGGAGCCAAACCTATAGAAAAGGATTCCGAACATTATTTTTTTGATTTACCTCGTTATGAAACATTACTTAAAGAGTGGACACGTAATGGGCATTTGCAAACGGAAGTAGCTAACAAACTGGATGAATGGTTTGCTGCTGGTCTCAAACAATGGGATATTTCTCGTGACGCACCTTATTTTGGTTTTAAAATTCCAGGAACGACTGATAAATATTTTTATGTATGGTTAGATGCCCCCATCGGTTATATGGCCAGTTTTAAAAAATATTGCGATGAGCAAGGCATTTCCTTTGATGAGTTTTGGAATAAAAACTCATCAGCTGAATTGTATCATTTCGTGGGCAAAGACATTGTTTACTTCCATGCTTTATTTTGGCCGGCCATTTTAGCTGGCAGTGGCCATCGATTGCCTACTGCAGTTTACACGCATGGTTTTTTGACCATTGACGGTCAAAAAATGTCTAAATCACGAGGTACTTTTATCGAAGCACGTACCTACCGTGCGCATTTGAATCCGGAATATTTACGCTATTATTTTGCTGCTAAATTAAATGGTCGTGTTGACGATCTAGATTTAAATTTTGATGATTTTATTAATCGTGTTAATGCTGATCTCGTTGGTAAAATAGTCAATATAGCTAGCCGTTGTGCTGGCTTTATTAATAAGCGTTTTGATAATCAATTAAGCCATGAGTTAAGTGAGCCAACCCTCTACAATTCATTGTTGGCTCAGCGCGATGAAATTGTTGAGGCGTTTGTGCAACGAGACTATGCACGTGCAATTCGCCAAATTATGGAATGTGCTGATCGAGTTAATCAATATATCGATGCAAACAAACCTTGGGTACTTGCGAAAGAAGCCGAGCGGTTACCTGAAGTGCAAGCAATTTGTACGGTGGGCTTAAATTTATTTCGTCTACTCATGACTTATTTAAAACCAGTATTACCCACCATGGCCAGTGCAGCAGAGTCATTTTTAAATTGTGAGCCATTCAGCTGGGAAAATATGGAGAAACCCCTAGTGAATCATCGGATTAATTTGTTTAGTCCTTTGATGGTTCGTGTGGAAAGAGAAAAAATTGATGCGATGCTTGTGCAAACGAAGGGGTCTGTAGTGACTGAAGATAAAAAAACACAGAACGTGGTTTTAGAAAATACCATTAGTATCGAAGATTTTAGTAAAATTGATCTCCGTGTTGCTCGCATTATCGCTGCTGAAGCGGTAGATGGAGCAGATAAGCTATTGCGTTTGCAACTAGATTTAGGTGATGAAGGCAAAAAGCAGGTCTTTGCTGGAATTAAATCAGCTTATGCGCCAGCTGATTTAGTCGGTAGATTGACAGTCATGGTGGCTAATTTAGCGCCTCGCACCATGCGTTTTGGTGTTTCAGAAGGAATGGTATTGGCCGCAGGAGATGGCAAAGGTCTTTTCCTATTGCAACCGGATGCAGGAGCTACACCTGGGATGAAGGTTAAATAATGGTTGCGGTTAAAACCATCGATGCTCTCTTACCTCAAACGCAATGTAGGGAGTGCGGGTATGGAGGCTGTTTGCCTTATGCCGAAGCATTGGCTCAAGGAGCAGCACCTATTAATCTTTGCCCACCAGGTGGTGTTGCCACGGTAAAAGCGCTTGGTGAGTTGCTAGGCATCGATGCCGATGCCTATCTTGCTAAGGCCCAAGCAAATGCTCGTGGACCGTCAGTTGCTGTAATTCGTGAAGCTGAATGCATCGGTTGCACCAAATGCATCCAAGCTTGTCCCGTTGATGCCATTGTTGGTAGCGGAAAATTAATGCACTCAGTGATTGCCCATGAATGTACGGGCTGCGGCCTTTGTATCGAACCGTGCCCAGTTGATTGTATCGACTTGGTCACCTTGGCTGAACCCGCGTACGATAAAGCGCTGGCTCGCCAACGTTTTAATGCAAAGCAGTCGCGCTTGTTACGAGAAGAACAAGAAACGCAACAATCCTATCGTGAGAAGCGCAAATTAGCAGCAAAGACTGATGATGCCATGCATGATCTGAAAGCAAAGCAAGATTATATTTTACAAGCACTCGCCAGGGTTCAAGCGAAAAAAAACAATGGATAAAACAAAGCGACGAATTATTTTTGAGCGTTTTCAAGCGCAAAATCCCCATCCTACTACGGAGTTATGTTACAACTCTGATTTTGAATTATTGATTGCCGTAATACTATCAGCCCATACAACAGACGTTAGTGTAAATAAAGCGACTGCCAGGTTATTCCCAATTGCCAATACACCGCAAGCTATTCTTGACTTAGGTGAAGAAAAACTTAAAGACTACATAAAATCGATAGGGCTTTATAATAATAAAGCAAAAAATATAATTCTCACTTGTAAAATTTTAGTAGAGAAACATCAAGGAAAAGTCCCTGATAATCGTGTTGCTCTTGAGGGGCTGCCTGGTGTGGGGCGAAAAACAGCCAATGTGGTGCTAAATACTGCTTTTGGCCAACCCACCATGGCAGTAGATACTCATATTTTTCGCGTAGCAAATCGCACCGGTCTTGCAAAAGGTAAAACCCCATTAGCCGTTGAGTCTGAACTTCTTAAAAATGTTGATAAAGAGTTTTTACATGATGCCCATCATTGGCTTATCTTACACGGCCGCTATGTTTGTATAGCCCGCAAACCGCGGTGTTCCCGCTGTCTTATTGCCGACCTGTGCGGATTTGAAGATAAGAATTTTAATTCATAAGACTGAGTTGGAGTTCTTTTCATAGAAATGCTTATAGAAATAAATTTTAGGATAAAAAATCGGCTACTCTGGTAATTTTTTAGCATTCCCCCTAGAATGGAATTTCCGACTATTGCAGGAGAGCATATATGGGTTGGTGGGATACGTGGAATACAGTCAAGGACACTGCCAAAGGATGGGGTTCAAGCATTTGGAATAATGCGTCTCTAAGCGGAGCTGCGACTGGGGTAGTTAATTTTTCATATAATACTGTAGGTAGACTTCTTGAACAGATACCAGCAGTTCCTAGGTTAGCGCGTGCGGCTTTTAATCCTAAAGTTACCAAAATAGTTAAAGGGGTAGCACGTATTACAGTCGAAGATGTTCTTCCTTTGGCACTTGTCTCTTATACACATAGCCTTCTTCAGCGACAAGGAGAGGAGTATCTGGACAGTTATCCGCCAGAGGCAAGAGTAGCCACCGATACTGCCTTGCAGATCGGTTTATGGTTGTTATGGGGAGCTCATTGGGCTTATTCAACTCGTAAAAAGGCCCAGATTGCTGTACGCACGGCGGTTTTAACGCTTGAAGCAGGAAGTTCATTTAATAGCATCAAAGAAAATCCACCTATGGATTTATGTGTACGTAAGAAGTGTACTACTTTGCGTTTCTTAAAAGGTTCATTCCGTGACATCCTAGAATATTGGGCAACAAAAGCAGCGATTTCTTTCATTGGCTATGTGCCTGTTGTAGGTGGCGGGATGGCTGCGGCTTTTAATATCTATCATGATGGTCGATATGTAATAACGCTGGTTTTACCAGAGCTATGTGGGCCTGATCAAGAACGATACCTGCGTGAATATCCTGAATTGGCTTTGGCCCATGGCGTTACCCATTATGTTTTAACCAAATTTGTTACCTCCATGATCGAGCATTACTCTGGCATTCCAGCAATTTTTTATGAGTCTACGGTACAACAGTTTCTATTAATAACTCAGATAGGTATTGCTTCACAAATTACATTGCCGCCTGCCGTTGCGGAACCACAAAGGAATATACCTGATCCGATTGCCCTTTATGAAAGCGGTGTGGGCTTTGTTATCGATACATTTGCCCTGGGATTGAAAAAGAAACTTCCCGAGATGCTCCAGAAACAAACAATGCCCCTTGTTCCTTGGGAAAAAATACCCGATTATGCCAACGTACTATGGTCAAATAAAGTCTCAGAAAATTTAATAAAACCTGTTCTAATTCCCCGCATGCTAAGAAATGAAGTCGCTTTTGCAAATGACCCCGTAATTCCCTGGGACGCATTGCGTGCTAGGATTATTTCTGCCATAGCAAATATTGAAGATGTGAAAGCACATCCTTTGACAAAATTGGCAATGCTGTCTCCCAGCACAACGGCTGAAGTTGCTCGACCAATTTTTGGAACACCAAAATTCGTAGTGGAGTTGTTATTAAAATTAATGAAGAATGAAGAGTTTATGCGCCAGTTAGGTGTATTTGGACACCATATTGGCGGGTTGCATCGAGGTGCTCCTCCTGCACTACCCTCAAATAAAGACGCATTTCTTCTTCGAGGACAAGAAAAAGAACCGGTGGTGGTTACCACAACTTTCTTGGTGTCGCAGGGCGAGAGATTACTTGATCCGCGCAGTGTGATTGCGCCGGTAAAATCTTCAGGCCCAAAAATTGTTGAAATTACAGAAGAGGAGGAGAAAGCCGAGGAGAGCACTAGCACTCGCAGCTCTAAATCAGAAGTAAAATTAGATCCAAGTTTTGTTATTAAAAAAGGGAAAAGGGATCAGGATAAAAAACAGGAGAGCACTGAAGGGCTAGGACATTCCATAGGCTTTTTTCTTGACCCGCAAATGGTTATTCGTCAAAGACAGGTCTCAAGTTCACACCTAGAGGTCTCGTCGTTAACTAATAATTAAACGTATGAAAGTATACCCCCTATCTAAGTCAGGGGGTAACTAACAGTAGTAGAGGTTTAGTGTAAAGAGAAACTCAAGTTACTTATCACTGGGTTCGGTAAACAAAGCTCTATTTTTATGTCGAATTTTACGTTATCAAGAGTGCCAGATAATTAAACGCTATTGACAAAATTTGCAAAAAGAAAGTCAATAATGGTATATTACTGCACATTTTTGAGGCAAGCCCAATATGGTGAGTCCGCGTTGTAATGTGAGTATTGTCCCATATGACTACTTTTTCACCTATGTCCAAGCCCCGTGCACGAAGCTATTTATTGCTTACGATGAGCATGATGACCTGCCTGGTTTTGCTAATCAATGTCTCATTTAAAATTATTCAATTGCAGGGATTGATGTTTACTGCAAGCAGTGTTGTTTGTCCACTGGTTGCCATTATCTATCTCATTGTTTTAAAGGACTGCACCATTATTCAGCAGCGCCATGTGTTGAATCAATCCTTGTTGGCGCTTTATTTATTTTCTGTAGGAATTTATTTATTAGTTAATTTACCTGCTGCTGAATACATGCATGATAATCCTGCTTATCAAATAGTTTTTGAAGATATCCCCAGGAAATTTTTTGCATCCACGCTAGCGTTTGGTTTGGGTTTTTACATCCCCCATTTGTTGTGCTGTGCTAAGCGAAAAGAGGTGCTTCTATCCCCGAAGAAAAGACTGTTATTAGCGCTTTTTGGTGGTTTTTTCTTCTTTACCCTCGACTTTTTTTTACTGTTTTCCGAACCACATGCACATAGTTTTAATCGTATTTATTTAGACTCTTTAATGGTTGCGGCTGGTATTTTGTTTACGGCGGGAGTTATCTACCTTTGTTGTTTATTATTTACCAGACATATTAATTGGGCTTATAGCAAATCTTTACCCGATTATCTGTCCAGTGCCTTGTATCATTATTTGGTAGGGTTTGCCGTCATTATTATGCTGATTTGCCTTGCATGTGAATATCGCTTAGTTTCTTTTTCCAATGGTGGAACTTTGGCTGCAAGCGGACTTTTGTTTCCGTTAACCATAATGGTTAGTAATTTAATTGGTGAACTATATGGTTATAAGGCCAATTTGCGATTGACAGTGGTTTTAATCCTAACCGAATTGGTTTTTGATTTATTATTGATGGGCGCTGTGGCTCTTCCTTCACCAGAGTTTTTTAATCTCAACCCTTTTTATTCATTTATAGTGCCACGGCGCATACCAGCTTCTACCTTAGCCTTAGTGGTAACTTTTGTTAGCAATGCTATGTTGTTGGAGCACTTGAAAAAAACTAATCTTGGCTGCAGTCGTAGTTGGCGAATTTTGATTGCCAATTTTGTGGCAACCTCCTTACTTTGTCTTGTTAATTACAGCTTATTGTTCGGTGGTATTTATCCATACGAGCAAATTTTCAATTTAACAATCAATGGATGGGTCTTTAAGCTAGGTGCAACCTTGTTAGGACTCCCTATTGTTCTGTGGCTGTATAACTTGTTTTATAAACAGGCGCAATGCCAATTTTCTCAAATCAAACGGCTATCCCATTAAAGAAAACCCGCGGTTGCTGCTGCCCGCGGAATCTCTGTTGCTGTATGAACTATAAAGAATCTTTTTTAACAGGCCTCTTCCAGCCAACAATCGTTTTTTGTTTGCTTTCCGTTAAAGTTAACTCTCCGGGGGGAACATTTTTGCGAATGGTGCTACCTGCACCTACTGTAGCATAAGCACCTACGGTAACCGGGGCGACTAATTGCGTGTCTGAGCCGATAAAAGCACCCTCTTCAATAATTGTCTTATGCTTATTGGCACCATCATAGTTACAAGTAATGGTCCCAGCGCCAATATTGACGTCTTTACCGATATCGACATCTCCTAGATAACTCAGGTGACTTGCTTTACTGCCCTCAGCAAATACAGCATTTTTTGTTTCAACGAAATTACCAATTTTGCAATCATTTGCAAGCTTAGTTCCAGGTCTTAAGCGGGCGAAGGGGCCCACATGACAATCATTGCCAATTGCGCAATTCTCAAGGACTGAGTTTGCTAAGATTTCACAGTGGCTTCCAACACGGACATTGTGTAACACACAATTAGGTCCTATGCGAGAACCGGTGCCTAATACAACATCTCCGCTGAATACGTTATTTACATCAATAAATACATCTTCACCGCAGCTAAGTTCACCTCGCACATCCAGACGATTAATATCGGCGATGGATACGCCAGACAATAAAAGTTGTTTGGCAAAATTTTGCTGCCAGACACGTTCGAGTTGATGTAGCTGCATGCGATCGTTAACCCCTTGAATCTCGATACTATTAGGAGCTTGCATGGAAGCGATAGGTAGATTTTCTGCAACGGCAAGAGAAATGATCTCAGTGAGGTAGTATTCGCCTTGTGCATTGTGATTCCCTAAAGCGGGTAACCAACGTGCTAAATCGCCTGCTTGAGCACAACAAATGCCACTATAAATTTCTTGAATCTGTTTTTGCTCAGCTGTGGCATCTCGTTCTTCAACAATGGCACGGATTTCTCCTTCATTGTTGCGGACAATCCTGCCAAGACCTGTGGGGTTGTCGACCATTGCGAGCAATAAACTTAAGGAGGCTTGTTTTCCTGAACTTAACTGGCTGCAATTAATAAGCGCCCTTAGTGTTTGTGCTTGAATGAGAGGAACATCAGCTGATAAAACGAGCACTCGGGAGCTAGTGGGAATATGGGGGAGGGCTTGCATTACGGCATGTCCTGTTCCTAATTGCTTTTCTTGCAACACCCAATTGACAGCTAAATTAGGAAGGGTTTCTCTAATTTTCTGGCCGCCATTGCCATAAATGACATGGATAGCATCAGGATTTAACTGTTGCGCAGTTTCTACTACTCGGGTCAGCATGGGTTTGCCAGCCAGTTGATGGAGAACTTTGGGCGTTTGCGAAAGCATACGTTTGCCTTGTCCCGCCGCTAAAATGACGATTTGTAGAGACATAAATTTTTCTTATTTCCTTGTTAATACAGCATTTTTGCAAAAAGAGTCGTCTAATTAAACAGTCTGCATTTATGTTGCGAAGATTTGAATTAGTGGATATGATAAAAAAATTATGAGCAAAGGAGTAGTGCCATGACCATTTTTCTTGATATTGCGAAACCATACATGATCGAAATGATTAAAGAAATTAGGGATAAATCGGTAAGTGCCGATAAAAGTACAACCAATGCCCTTCTCGGTTGGATAAGTTTGGGGCGTGACGAAGAGCTGTCCAAAGCCAAGCGCGATCTAGCGGATAGATTATTGATAGATCTAGATTCATTAAAAGATCAAAAAGATGATGCGGCGACTTATGAGTCATTAAAAAAGCTGGTAAATGACTGTAAAGTAGCCGCTGCTAAAAAAAGCAAAGAAAAAAACTATGATGAAGGCAAATTTGGTCCGAGAATGCTAAGAGCCCTTCAACTATTAGATAACCTTTTCAATAAAATTAAAGAAGCAAAATTGCTTGATATTTCTCATGATGAAGAGCCGTTAAATCTTTTCCGTTATTATGCTGCTTGTTATTATGCGCAAAAAATTAATGATGCTCACCGTATCAGCGGGATTTCCAAATTAGCACAAAATCCTAAATTAACCACGTTTTCACAATTGTCTGAAAGCAAGGAACAAGCGATTATTAAAACATTAGCGGAATGTGAATTGGATTTAGGTACTTTAGATACCCAACATGTCGATTATGAAGAAACTAAAAAGAAGCGTGTTTTAGAATGGTTAGACAAGTTGGAGCGTGCTAATAAAAAACTTTGTGAAGAACACGGCTCAACAGTTTCAATTCCAATAACCTTTGCCTTATTCTCCACGATTAATATCGCGTTACCCACTTTACAACCTGATAGTGGCTTTTTGGAAGAATGTATTCAGAAAGCCAAAAAGAGTATTGATCCCGAGTACACAAGTGCACTGGTACTTTCATAGTTTAAGCCTGCAACTCTCCACATAAATTGGTTTCCAACAAGCGCTTCACTTGTTGGATTTCCAAATTCTTACTAAATAAATAGAGTAATTTACAATGTGCGGCTTCTGGAGTCATATCGCGGCCGCTGATGAGTCCAGCTTGTTTTAACGTATAACCGGTTGCATATTGATTCATTTCTACATGCCCTTGTTGGCATTGGGTACAATTGACAATTACAACACCTCGTGCACAAGCATCTTTTAAGCTTTGCAGGAAATGAGGGTCATTATTTTGTGCATTCCCAGCACCGTAAGTTTCTAATACCAAACCTTTTAGTGGGTGTTGCAAAATATAATCAAGTACTTTCGTTGCAAATCCTGGAAATAAGCGGAAGTTGGCAATAAATTGCGGGCTTAGAGTTTGTAGGTGAAAGGGCTTGGTAGGTGTTGGCAACATTAATTCGCGTTTGAGTTCGATGCTAATTCCGATATTAGCTAAATGAGGGTAATTAGGGGATTCAAAGGCATTGAAGCGTTGGGCACTGACTTTTTGTGTACGATTTCCACGTAATAATTGCTGATTAAAATAAACACAGACCTCATTAATGGGTTGATGTGCGCAAAGCCAAAGGGAGGTAATCACATTATCCAAAGCATCATTACGTACTTCTGACAATGGTATCTGCGAGCCCGTCACAATGACTGGTTTTGCTAAGTTTTCCAGCATGAAAGAGAGTGCTGAGGCTGTATAAGCCATGGTATCAGTGCCATGGAAAATCACAAAACCATCAAAATTGTTGTATTCATTCGCGATGTCTGTCGCAATCCGATTCCAATCAGTCAAAGTCATATTAGATGAATCTAATAAGGGCTCGTATTCCTTGATTGTATAATTGGGCATCCGAGGATCGCTTAAAGCAGGAATTTTTGCCAAAGCAGTCCCTACATACCCCAGAGCTGGTTCATAGCCGTGAGTTGTTTTAAGACTACTAATTGTGCCACCGGTGTTAAGAATTAAAATATGCTTTTTCATAAAAAAATTAATCAATGATTGCGCAAATAAAAAAGAGTATACCGTTCTCAGCTAAACTGTGGAATCAAGTAATGAACCTTTGCAAAAAATAATAAGCGCCTTGACAAGGTTAATATCGCACTGTAGAAATTAAATTCAGGAAGGATTTAAGGAGTAAATATGGGCAAGAAGGAATTAAAGGCATTACAGGAAGAGGTTGATAAAGTATCCGTTCAAATGCAAAAACGAGTAGCCTATTATTCTCAGGCAACGATAGACGTTAGGCAAAAATTCACTACTTATTTTTTTAATGCCAAGTTAACTGACTCGCTCATAGAACGACCTGACAAAGGGCAAGAAATTTTTGATTTCGATGAAATATCCGAGTCATTAAAAGCTTGTTTGGTTGATGAGCAGACATTGGTTAGCAAGGCAGAAGCAATCAAAGTCAAAAGCCAAATAATGCCTAGTTTGGTAGATGCCTTGGATGCCAATATTTTGGGTAGTCAATTACCCTTTATCCGTCATGGTAGTGGCTATATTTTTTCTCAGGAAAACCCGTATACGCCAAAAGGACAAACTTATATGCGGCAATTTGCCCATGCGTTAAGCATTTATAGGGTGTGCCTCGGTATCTGTGAATCCTATTATTTGATTACAAATGATGTTTGTTTAAATGTACAAACACACCAGGAAGCAATTTTTGCAGCAGAAAATTTGACGGTACAATTGACTAAACCCGAAGATTCAACACCGCTCATTGATTTATGGCGCAACGGCAAAGCAATCAAACGTACGCTTAATGACTTAACAGCAAATATTGATACGTTTACTCCCCAATTTGAGGAAAAAATTGCTTATCAGACTTCCAGGCTTACGCAATTATTTGAGGATGGAGCAGCGTTGTTGCAAGAAGGTTGCAAACAATTTCCAAACACGTCCCTGTTAACATTTATTTTCTTCGATCAATGGCGGGCAATGCTAAAAGATTTGGCAAATCATTTTTACTTGGGCAAATACAGTTCGTCTTTTCAGGGGATATTGACTGTCAATTCTGAGTGTAGTGAATTAAAGAGAGAGCTCTCTGAGTTTCATGCCATGACAACTGATCGCCTGCCCCTCCTTAAAACAGAATTATTAGCAAAAGGCTATAAAGTAATTAATGAATGTCTAAGCTGTTTAAGAATGGAGGCCAGTCGTAAAAAAATCTCGCTTACTGAAGCACCGGAAAGAGGTATGTTCGCGCTAAAAAATACTTATTATTGGGGAATGTTGGCGCTCTTGGGGTCAAAAGCCAGTACACCGAGTGATAATCTGCAATTTGAAGGAAAGGAATTTACAAATTAAAGTATAGATTTAATTGCCAAGCTCTTGCAGTTTATGGAAAAATCAAGGTATTAAAAGTTTAGCTTAAGCAGTGTACTATGGTTATTGATCGCGCCGGATACCGTTTAAATGTCGGTATTATTCTGGTGAACGGGTCGGGTCGAGTTTTTTGGGGTAGACGCCAAGGGCATGATGCTTGGCAATTTCCTCAAGGTGGTCTTGCTACAGGCGAAACAGCACTGGAAGCGATGTTTCGTGAGCTGCGGGAAGAAGTTGGTTTGGATAGAGAGGATATTGAAGTTCTGGGTTCAACCAAACGTTGGCTGAAATATCGCTTACCTAAACAATACCTTCGTCACGGCAGCGAGCCTTTGGTTATCGGCCAGAAACAAAAATGGTATTTGTTAAAATTAGTCACCTCAGAACAAAAGATTCGTTTGGATTTAAGTGATTCACCTGAGTTTGATAGTTGGCGTTGGATTGATTACCACGAACCACAAGAACAGGTTATTTTTTTTAAAAGACAAGTTTATTCTCAGGCCATGAAAGAATTAGAGCACCTGTTAAAAAGGCGGCGCACCCCTTTTGGTGCCCGTCGTAAGCGAGGTAATCATAGTCGATAAATGTTAAAAATATTAAAGCGAATTGTACAAGATGTAACTACGGCAAATCACTTAAATGAGGCATTGGCAATTTTGGTGCAGCGAGTGCGCAAAGCTGTTGATGCTGAATCAGTTTCCGTTTATCTCATCGATAACAAACACGCTGAATATGTCCTGATAGCTACCGATGGCCTCAATAAGCAAGCTGAATTTAGAGTTCGCGTAGGTCTTGATCATGGCATAATTGGTTTAATAGGTCGCCGTGAGGAACCTATTAATATTGAAGATGCACCCTCGCATCCTGATTTTTATGAAAATCCCTTGTTGGGTGAAGAGCACTTAAAGGGCTTCTTGGGTGTGCCTATTATTCAACACCGTAAACTCTATGGTGTTCTTACCGCACAACGTGCTGAAGAAAGTTGTTTTGACGATGCGGAAGAGGCATTCTTAATCACTTTGGCAGCGCAGTTAGGCGGCATTATTGCTCACGCAGAAGCGACTGGGGAACTAGGTCTACTTACTCAACCAAAGCCTTTAGGCGCAAATAAGTTAGAAGTGACTTCAACGGCTCTTACAGGCGTTGGTAGTGTTCCAGGTGTTGGTATAGGTACGGCCGTTGTTATTTATCCTCCTGCGGATATTGATTCCGTTCCAAGACATACGGTGGAAGATATCGAAAAAGAAATTGCTATCTTCTTAGAAGCCTTGCAAGCTGCGCGCGAAGATATGCAGCGCCTAAGCCGACGGATGAAATCGACAGTCGCTGAAGATGAGCATGCCTTATTTGACGTTTATCTACGTATTCTTGATAAGGACAGTTTGGGTGCTGAAGTAGAGGCAGTCATTCGTGAGGAAAAACTGAGTGCTCAAGCTGCCTTATCAACAGTCATTAAAAAACACGTTCAGCAATTTGAGAGTGTCGAAGATGATTATCTGCGTGAGCGTGCGAGTGATTTTCGTGATCTAGGGCGTAGAGTTTTAGCTGAGTTACAACTGTCACAGCGTGAAGAGATTATTTACCCGCGACGCACCATTCTCATTGGTGAGGAAATCACAGCTTCAGCGTTAGCAGAAGTTCCTGAGGGACATTTAGCAGCGGTTGTTTCGGCAAAGGGCGCTAATAATTCTCATGTGGCTATCTTGGCCCGAGCCTTGGGCGTACCCACAGTAATGGGAGTTCGAGGCCTTAAAGTTGAACATCTCACACGTCGGGCAGTGATCGTTGATGGTTATTACGGCCATGTCTATATTTCCCCCTCAAGAACGGTACTTGCTGAATTCAAAAAGTTAGCCCAAGAAGAAGATGAACTTAATCAAAGCTTGGTAAGTTTACGAGATAAGCCCGCAGAAACTCTTGATAATTATCGCGTATCTTTACAAGTCAACACAGGCCTTGCTATGGATGCAGGCTTGTCGTTAAGTGTGGGGGCAGAAGGGGTTGGACTTTATCGTTCGGAAGTCCCGTTTATGAGCCGCGATCGTTTTCCTTCAGAGGATGAGCAATACATTATTTATCGCCAGATCCTGAAAGCTTTCGCACCGCGCTTTGTGACCATGCGCACTTTGGATATTGGTGGCGATAAAATATTGCCCTATTTTCCTGTGGAAGAAGATAATCCTTATTTGGGTTGGCGAGGAATACGCGTAACACTTGATCACCCAGAGGTGTTCTTAATGCAAGTGCGTGCCATGATGCGTGCAAGTGAAGAGTTGAATAATTTACGCATTATGCTGCCTATGGTCACTACTTTAAGCGAAGTGGAAGAAGCAGCTTTCTTGCTTGAGCAAGCATTTAAAGAATTACTGGAAGAGGGTTGCTTGATTGAGAAGCCAAGACTAGGCGTTATGATAGAGGTTCCTGCCGCTGTGTATCTTGCTCGTGAGTTAGCGAGGCGCGTCGATTTTATTTCAGTCGGCAGCAATGATCTAACGCAATATTTATTGGCAGTAGATCGTAATAATGCACGGGTAGCTGGTCTTTATGATGCATTTCACCCCGCTATGCTAAGAACTTTAATGAAAGTTGTAGAAGGTGGTCATGCTGCAGGTGTTGAAGTGAGTATCTGTGGTGAGATGGCAAGTGATCCTCTTGCGGTGATACTTCTTCTAGCTATGGGGTTTGATACCTTAAGTATGAACTCCACAAGCTTACCACGCGTTAAATGGGTAATTCGAAATATTTCTCTGGCAAATGCACGTAAAGTTTTGGCAGATGTTTTAGAACTGGAGCATCCTGCTGAAATCAGAGTGTATTTGCAAAAAGCCTTGGAAGAAGAGGGATTGGGTGGTTTAATCAGAGCAGGAAAATCGTGATTTTATCGGCTCTGGCGCTAAGTGGTGGCATCTATGCTTTGGCCGGAACTTTTGCCGGTTTAATATCTGGAATTCTAGGGATTGGTGGCGGTATCATTGTTGTCCCTTCTTTGCTATTTATTTTTTATAGAAACCCTGCTTTTCCGCCAGAGTTAATTATGCATATGGCAGCAGGAACATCCCTGGCTGTCATGGTTTTTACAACGCAATCCTCTTTACGAGCCCATGCTAAAGCTAATGGTATCTTATGGGATGTCTATAAGCGATTGTGCCCAGGGATTGTGCTTGGGACGATTGGGGGTGCTTTATTAGCCAATCAACTACCAACCAACTGGCTCAAAATATTATTAGGACTATTTTTGCTAGGGATAGCAATCAAAATGTTACTCAATATTCATGTTACACCCGCGCAAAAATCACCAAAATTATGGAGTACCAGAGCCATTAGTTTTTTAATTGGTTTGAATTCTGGTTTATTAGGCATTGGCGGTGGAACTTTAATTATCCCCTATCTTAGTTATTGCGGCTTGGAGTTACGTAAAATTATTCCTCTTTCAACCTTGTGTACCATGACTGTAGCACTATTAGGTGCACTGACTTTTATAATTGCTGGTAGTCAAGAGAGTCAGTTGCCTGTTTATAGTACGGGTTATGTTTACTGGCCTGCAGTAATTTGTTTAGCTGTCTTAAGCAGTGTTTTTGCCCCTGTAGGAGCAAGGATGACTTATATTGTCCCAGTTAAACAATTGAAGTATGGCTTTATTATTATTTTATTTTTGTCGGCAATCAATTTACTCATTTAAAATTAGCTTGAGGTTATTGGATGTTAATATTCCCTGAGATAGACCCGGTGGCCTTTTCAATAGGTCCCCTTAAAGTACATTGGTATGGTTTAATGTATCTTTTTGGTTTTCTTAGCGCCTGGGGTTTAGCACGTTGGCGGGCGCATCATTACCATTTGGATTGGACTGCTGAGCAAATAGGCGATTTAATTTTTTATGCGGCTTTGGGTGTCATTATTGGCGGAAGAGTGGGATATATGCTTTTCTACAATACAGAGCTATTGTTTACCAAGCCCTGGATATTGTTTAAATTATGGGAAGGAGGCATGTCCTTTCATGGGGGATTGCTGGGTGTTGCGGTGGCTCTATGGTTATTTTCCCGTAAAGTAAAAAAGCCTTTTCTAGAAGTGGGTGACTTTATTGCCCCCTTAGTTCCTTTAGGATTGGCGGCAGGCCGTGCTGGAAATTTTATTAACGGTGAATTGTGGGGGCGAGTTTCGGACGTTCCCTGGGCTATGGTATTTCCAAACTCAGATGGTGAGCCACGTCATCCTTCTCAATTATATGAAATGGGATTGGAGGGGGTTCTCTTATTTATTGTTGTCTGGTGGTATGCTGCAAAGCCTCGGCCGGCAGGATGTGTTTCGGCGGTATTTTTAATAGGTTATGCGGTTTGCCGATTGATTGCTGAGTGTTTCCGACAACCTGATGTTCAGCTTGGATTTGTTGCCTTTAATTGGCTTACTATGGGACAATTATTATCTATTCCAATGCTGATAGCTGGATTATGGTTATGGTGGGCTAAACGATGAGAGCATATTTAAAACTGTTAGAGCATATCCTTGAACATGGCGCTGAGAAAACTGACAGAACAGGGACAGGTACGCTTTCTGTTTTTGGTTATCAAATGCGTTTCAAGTTAGATGAAGGATTTCCTTTAGTCACGACAAAAAAACTGCATACCCGCAGCATTATTCATGAATTACTATGGTTTTTGCGAGGTGATACCAACATTGCTTATCTCAATGAAAATGGTGTAACCATTTGGGACGAATGGGCTGACAGCGCTGGTGACCTCGGTCCCGTCTATGGACGTCAATGGCGTTCTTGGCCAACAGTGGATGGTCGCTCGATTGACCAACTCTCAGAGGTACTACAGCAAATTAAAGCTAATCCGGATTCACGGCGCTTATTAGTTAGTGCCTGGAATGTTGGAGAGCTAGATAAAATGGCCTTGATGCCTTGCCATGCTTTGTTTCAATTTTATGTCGCCGATAAGCGCTTGTCTTGCCAATTATACCAACGCTCAGCCGATGTGTTTTTGGGTGTTCCTTTTAATATCGCATCCTATGCTCTCTTGACGCATATGGTGGCGCAACAATGTAATCTCGATGTGGGTGATTTTATTTGGACTGGCGGCGATTGCCATTTGTATTCCAATCACTTGGTACAAGCTCGCACCCAACTCGAACGAACACCATTACCATTGCCCCAGTTAGAAATTAAGCGTAAGCCTGCATCACTTTTTGAGTATGAGTTTGCCGATTTTGAATTCCTCAACTATCAGGCACACCCAACAATCAAAGCGCCCATTGCTGTTTAAATTTATAGGAATAAAAACAGGCTGGCTATAAAGAAAAAATGTCCTCATCTCGTTGATACCCAGAGGACATTATTTCTTCATCTTGTTGATAACCTAAAGAAACTGTTGTTACGCGAGAGGAAACTGGGTTGCTGTTTCTCTCATATGAAAAAAAAGTGTAAGGTGTTTTGGTTTCACAAAAAGAAGAATACCTGTTCTCGATTCCTACCTTTAATTGCCTTCCATAATTGGATTGCTTGTCCCAAATAACTTCCTGAGGTTGCAAATGTTGAAAGCACGTGTTGCTATCCTCTTCTTTAGAAGTTACATTAAGAATATCAGCTATTTTATATTGATAAATTTTGTTCTTTTCTGGGAAGGATGAATGGTCTTCATAGATTAGCTCAGGATTCTTTGCAAGTTCATAATAAAAAAGAAGATCAGGAAGCATCTCTTCATTAGTTGGTGTGTAATGCCCGCTTTCATTACTGACGCATTTAAGTTTCCCATATTCAAAGATGAAATATCCTACAGAGGAAACCTTTTTACCATTGGCCAAATAGGAATGATGAAGAGATCCATCCGATGAAACAATAATTAAATTATCCAGAGTACGAACGAACATATAGGTGCCATGGGCTACCTCACCTTGAGTGATAAATTTATTACCATTAAAGAATAATTGGTGTCGTTTACGTTCTTTATCAGAAAAGTATTTTGTATCTCCATCTCCGAGTTTCGCTTTAATTCTTTCCAGTTTTCGTTCAATGCGAAAACATTGCTTTTTTAAGGATATGCCGCGGGTATTCCTCATGATAAGTTACTATCTGTATAAAATTACATCAAATAATACAAAAAGAAACTTAAGAACATATTAATTTCGAGTAAAAATTGTTCTTTTTGATTTATTATTTTCTATTTTAAATGATTTTTGCCGGGTTTAGTGCCTAAAAAAATTACTTCTCGAGAGAAGGCGCTAGTTTGCGGATTAATCATCATGGCATAGGTAACAAAGTGAGGTATGCACAAATTTGCATTCCGAAAAAGCCAGTTCTGATTATTTACAAATGAGGGGATTTTAATTGTGAAATACTAATAGCAAAAAGATGTAATATAAAATAACATATTGTTTTTAAATTATAATTTAGGAGATAGCTATGGGCATTTCAAGTTCGCGGTCAGCATATATCGAGAAGCAGGAGACGCATGTTCGTCGTCAGCTAAAGGAAGATCCACGGGCAAGTTATCTGAAGAAACAGGGTTATAGCAATGCACAGCTGCTTGGAAAATTTAGACAAGAGTATAACAATCCAAATTGGAGAAGTGGTGACCGAAAGGATGCTTATATTTCACGAAGCAAAATGGCAGAAGCTGAACGGCATACGCCCTCTAACTTTAAATATTAAAAAGGGTGTTGAATGACCCTTATACTTGCTGAAAAAAATATAAGCGTCCCAAGATCATAGGAGTTGTTCATCCATTAGTTGTAATGGCTGGAGTATTTACTCTTGTGATACTAGTAGAGGCTTTCCGGATAGCTTCTAAATGAGATAATCATGAGTTATGGACCATAGGCTTTTACATTATCTTTACCCGCCTGCTTTGCCGCGTAAAGAGCATGATCAGCAGACTTGATTATCTCTTCAATGGAAGCACCATGTTTTATTGCTTCTGCTACCCCAATTGAAATGGTAATGTTAGTTAACGGATTGCCTTTAAAATATATTGATATATTTTTTATCTTTTCACGAAGCTCTTCCATCTTATTCATGGCATTGTTTAATGTCGTATTTAACAATACGACAACAAATTCTTCTCCACCGAAACGTACGGAAATGTCACTTTCACGGAAACTGTCGTTTAATAATTTTCCTATCGCTTTGAGTAACTCATCTCCCGCTAAATGGCTGTAATTATCATTAAATTTCTTGAAATTATCGATATCCAACATCGCTACACATAATGTCCCTTTTTCCCGAGCAATTCGAATTAATTCCCGTGATAAAATATCATTTAAATAACGTCGATTATATAAATTAGTTAATGGGTCATGTAATGACAACTCGCTCAATGACACGCGCAGATTAATATTGGCAATGGCAAGCTTAACAATATTCCCAAAAGAATTAGCCATGTCTTGTTGGTGTTGTGTTAATTTTTTATCTTTCGGCGCTAACAGGTGGATAACACCTATCAATTCATTTTGTACCATAAGTGGTAACGCCATATATCCTCCTTGAGGAGAGGTTTTATAATGGGAACAAGGCACTGATTTATTGGGATCATCAACCACATGGGTGGTTGCCTCACGGATTGAAAAGCAGTCTATAGGAAGAAATATGTTTGGTAATAATTGTTCTCTTCCCCACACGACTACTGTTTCCATTTGATTGATTGTTTTATTGTAAATTGATAAACCGCCACTTAAGTCAGGAAATAAATCTTGGGCAATTAAATTGATTCGTGGATAAGCTTCTTCTGCTGTAATGCAGATTTGTAGTGAGCGATTTAGTTTATTTAATAAACTTTCATCATGTTCCAATAATTTCAATTCATTTAAAGTTTCCATCGTTTTTTCATTCAACTGTCGCATTTTTTCTTCATTTTGAATGCGATCACTTACGTCCTTCATTTGTATAATAAAATTAATTGGTTCTCCCTGCTCATCACGTATTAGGCTCGCACTGACCATTCCCCAGATTATACTACCATCTTTTCGAACAAAACGTTTTTCCATATGGGAAATTCGTAATTCACCTTGAAGGAGTTTATTCATCGCATCTTGAGTCATAGGCACGTCATCAAGATAAGTAATTTCCAACATATTTTGGTTACGCAACTCTTCATCACTGTAACCTAAAATCTCTTGCAGTGTACGATTGGCGTGGATGCATTTTCCTTTAGGGGAGACAATGGCCATGCCAATGGGTGCATTTTCAATAGTATTGCGAAAACTCTCTTCGCTGCGTCTTAAATCAGATAAAAGATTTGAACTATATATTTCGAGATAAATTGATCTCATTAAAAATTGATTGGCATCTCTCATTCCATAGATCACTACAGCCACATAAAGCAATGTCGCCATAAGCAAGGTAAATGACAGTGAAGGAGTAATAGATACTGATAAAAAAATCAAGAGCAACCAAATTGGTATCATAAAAGCGATGTAAGCGCTATGCATTGTTAACAATTTAGCTGCAGGCGCTGCAAGCAAACCAATGAGATAGACAAAAATTGCTATGCGGTGCAGAGGATCATCTACATAGAGAAACAGCAACCCTCCTAAAGTCCATAAAATACCCGATTGCAGGTTATTCACTATAAAATATTTTTTCCAGAAAGTTGGATGAAATAAACCATCCTGTTTTTTTCGACGATAATAATGAAATAAAAACAAACCTCTTAGCACATGATTGAAAACAAACATCAATAACATCCATATTATTACCAAAAATTTGTTATTTACTGGATTCCAGATCAATGCGACAAAGATGAGGCTTGCAAAAAAATCAGCAATAATTAAAACATAAAAATTCTTATATGACTCGGCTATAAGCTTATTTTCGATTTGAGATTTTGTAATGCCCGGGAAGTTCATTGAAAATTATCCTCATGCAAGTACCTTAATATAAAAATAATAACAAACTTTGAGAAGAACGATTGATTTTTAGGAAATTGTCTAACAATCTCGCTACACTAGGCCCTGTAGAACCTTACTTCTCTACATGGTAAAGTTTTGAAAAAACTGTTGTGGTAATAGTTTGCCGTTGAATCAATCCTGCTACCAATAGAAATTGTGCGAAATAATAACTGAGCATAATAAGAATATTGCTGTATTTATTTTCAGAAAATACAAATTGCATTAAGGCAAAGATAAAATCAGATACTAAAAATAAGCAAGCGCCGCTAATGATTAGCAAGGGATGTTGAATAACCAGAAATGCACTGAAAACCATAAAAGTGAGGAAACAAAGATAGACTGTAACGGGAATAGTCATTTTCCCAAGATAAGGTAGCATGTAGTAATAGCTTAAAACGATGAATGCTAATACAGGAAGAAAATAGACTAGTCGTTTTAGTTGAAATTGCCCATCTTTGAAATACAGGGTGATGTAGGCACAATGCGCTAGCATAAAAAAAAGGATACCTATTTTAAGTGTCATATCTCCTGGAATCGTTAGACTGATATCACCCAATAACGAAAATATTAATGCCGTGATTAGCAATTTTTTTGTAGTTATATTAACGTTCGATTGTAGAGCAATGACCATTAATAAAAAAATGGGAATGGGTTTTATGAAGCTAGTAAGAGGGTACTGAATAAATGGCAAGAGTCCTAAATAAAGGACGGAGCTTAAAAAGAAAAGTACGATGGATAATTTGGATATTCTTCCTGCCATAATTTATTCCTTTCTGATTCTATTATTTTTTCTTCTAATAGATTAATTTTATTTAGCCTCCTTAATACTCGCAAGGGAGTCCCTCACCAGGCTAGAGGATGACAACCATTTCAACAAAGATCAGCCCACGATTTTGTAATTTTTTTAAAAACATGGTTTAATGTTGTCCGAATTGGGTTTTTTTGGATCGAAGTATGAAAAAAATGGTTCTTCTTTTAATTGCAGCCATGTTTCTCTCTGTAGGTTATGCTAGCAAGCTTAGTAAATTTTTAAATAACATGGAAGCGGAAGATAAGGCGCGTCAACAACGAGAGTGGCAGCAAGATATGAATTTTAACGATTTTGCTTTTAGGTTAGATAGACGTTATACCGATGATCATGGCCAACAATGTCGGGATTATGTTTTTAGATCACGCAGTAATCCTTACCGTCACGGCTACTATACGGTTTGTGATGAGCGTTAAAAGATTAAAATAAGCGAGGTATCCTCGCTTATTTTTTATAGGCAATAACAGTGGGAAACATCTTCCCTCGATCATAAAAAAATTCAATATTGGTATAACCAATCGTGGATAATTGATTTTTGGTCTGTTCTGTTGAGCGATAGCATTGGAACTTGGCATTTAAAATATCTACAAAAATCATTTTTTGTAGTAGCAGATCCTGTTGATTAATGAAGGACATATCCCATTCACAATTTGCAGTTAATGAGGGCGGGGGAGTTAAGAAACTAGTGACTAGCTTTCCACCTGGCTTTAAGGCGTTATAAAAGATTTGAAATAAGGCGGTTACTTTTGCATCATCGGGCTCATAGATAGTAAGGCCATTGCTGGAAATTAAATCGAATTCATTATGAAGGTCTATGTGCCACGCATCGGCTTGATAAAGTTTAAGGCAATGAGATAACTTAAATTGATTGGCTAGATTTTTTGCATCATTTAAAGCTTGATGATCATAATCAAAACCAATGAGGCTAATGTTTTTAACTTGATTTAATCGAAGATAAAGTAGCTCACTCATCATCCCACAGGGGACACAGGCCAATTTTGCCCCATTGATAACGACTTTTTGGTTCTCTCTTAGAAATATTTCAAAACGCTCTTGCGTAGCTAACATGGTTGGCGCTTTATTGAGAATAAAATTCTCTAGAGCTGAAAAAGATTCCTCACGGTTATTTTTGCCAGTTTTGCGCCCATGGAGTGGGTGCGTAACCATATAGTGAGTCCAATAACCATTAATACCACGATTTTGCAATAGGAAACGTCCAAAATCGAATTCTTGAAGTCGTGCAAGAACGCCTAGCTGCTGCTCTAAAACTTCTATAGGTTTCTCTTCTTGTCTAAGCCTGTTGCTAATGTTTTGAACACAAGCTTCTAGTGATTCATTGCTACTAGCATGAGAAATTAGTTGTTGTTCAATGAACTCTGTCATGAGTATTGCTCAAACTATTTTGCTTTACGCAAAAGCATACCATAGTCTTTTGTGAAGTTGTCCTATTAGACAGAAGTTATTTGGCTTTTATTGCCTTAAGAAGCTCGTGAAACTTAGCTATTTTGCAGTAAACAAATTGCGTATAGTGTTAGGGATAGCAATGGATTTATTTTCTAAATAATTAACCCAGACAATTTTACTCGTGCCCTGGGTCATTAAAGTTTGATTTTGGTAAATTTCGTGATCCATCATAATGCTCGTATTTCCAAGACTATGAATGCTACTTACTAACGTGAGGATAGCTGGATAAACAATAGGCTTTAGAAAGGTACAACCCACGTGAATGACAACAGGACCGATAGTTTGTTTCATATCTAAATGAAGACTCTCTAGCCATTCAATACGAGATTGCTGAAAATAATCGAAGTAACGTCCATTATTAACATGACCTAAGGCATCCATATCACCCCACTCAATGGAAAAAGTTCTTGTATGAACAGCAATTTTTTGTTCAGTCATGATAAGTCCATGGGATCAATGTCCACATTCCAGCGAACATGGTTATTTAATTTTCTTATTGTTAACCACTCTCTAAGTTGCGTCAATTGTGCTTGCAGCATTTTACGTGAAGGGGATTTAAGGAGTAATTGCATGCGGTGTTGATTTACTTTGCGTGCCAGTGGCGCAGGAGCTGGTCCTAAAGTGGTCACACCATTCATTAATAATTGTTCTTTTAGAGTATGTAGAAAATGCAATACTTTAGTAGCCGATTTATCTTGAGCGCGAATGAGCGCCAAAAAATGGTAAGGAGGGAATTCTGCTTGTTTCCTTAAGGTCAGTAAATTTTGCGCAAAAGAATCATAACCTTCTTGAATCAGCAAGTTAAGAAGGGGGTGATGGGGCAAATGAGTTTGAATCACTACTTGACCGGGGTGCTCTGCACGTCCTGCTCGTCCAGAAACCTGCGTTAATAGTTGTCCTAAACGCTCAAGAGCACGAAAATCTTGATTATAAAAACCAGCATCTGTATCAAGAACAACCACCAAGGTTAGCCTCGGAAAATGATGTCCTTTAGCTAACATTTGTGTGCCAACAATTAATTGTGCATCACCTCGGTTAATACTTTCCAAATGATTGGCAAGGGCATTTTTTTTCTGAACTTCATCACGGTCAATGCGCAAAAGCTTTGTATTAGGGAAATATTGGCTTAAATATTCATGAATGCGTTGTGTGCCTGCACCAATAGGTAGTAGTTCTGTATTTTGACAAGCTTTACATCGCGAAGGAATGCTTGTAGTACGGCCACAATGATGACAGATGAGGCGACCTAATTGGCGATGTAATGTAAGATGACTGTCACAGGCTGTACAGTCAGCCATCCAGCCACAATGGTGGCATAGTAGCACCGGCGCAAATCCACGGCGATTTATAAAAACCATCACCTGGTTATTCTGTTGCAGGTGTTCTGCAATAATTTTTAATGTCTGCGGGGCTAAACCCTGCTGTAAGGGCGTATTGCGAATATCAATGATTTGATAGTGCAAAGGAGAGGTTGTTAGTGCTCTTTGATTTAAGCGCAAAAGAGTATATTTGTTCTGTTCGCAGTTGTGCAAACTTTCAAGACTTGGGGTGGCTGAGCCTAAAATGATAGGGATTTTTATCATATGCGCGCGAATTAACGCTGTATCTCTCGCGGAGTAGCGCACTCCCTCCATTTGTTTCAGAGAGGCATCATGTTCTTCATCAATAACAATTAAACCAAGGGCAGGCATGGGAGTGAAGACAGCGGTTCGGGTACCAATCACTAATTTTACCCAATTATCTTTTGCCAATTGCCAGGCAAATTGCCGTTCAGTTTCATTCAGGTTGGAATGAATGACAACCATGGGTTCGGCAAATCGTGCAGTAAAACGAGAAAGTAATTGTGGGGTCAGGCCAATTTCAGGCACTAGTACAAGGACTTGTTTCCCTTGCGCTAAAACTTGTGCGATTACTTGCAGATAAACTTCGGTTTTTCCGCTTCCTGTGATGCCATGTAATAAAAAGCAATGATAGTCATTTAAATGATTCGCTATTGTTTGTACGGCAACTTCTTGTTCATGATTTAAAGCTAAGGGTGAGCTTATTGTTTTATTTTCCCGAGTGGGAAGCTCAATTTCCTGAGTTAGATTGAGAATGTTTAGCGCTAAAAGATTGGATAATTGCGAGTGGCTAAAGCCCTCTTGAGTTAAGATTTTTTTGCTAACAGGTTTGTTCTGTTGTTTGACAAAATCAATTAGAGCACGTTGCTTATGCGCTCTTGCACCAACTAATTGGTAAGCATCATCAACAGACATTATTAGATGGAAATAATCGCTCAGCGGTAATTGACAGGGATTACCTAAGCGATAGTTTTTGGGTAGGGCTAAGGGAATGACTTCTGACAAGGGTGTTTGATAATAGTGAGCTACCCACAGGCATAAATCCAGCATTGTTGACGTTAGTATAGGCTCTTCATCGACAATTGAGGTGATCATTTTAAGCTCATGGTGCATTGGCATCATTTGTTTGCCAATGACAAAGCCTAGTCGCGTTTGTTTGCGAAATGGCACCCATACTCGTGCACCAATGCATGGATGTTGAGAAGAAGTTTGGTAGTCAAAAAAATCACGGTAAGTATTGGGGATGCAAATTTTATAGATAGTATCCATTAGACTCCCACTAACCTGAGAAAATGTCTACTCATTATCGTCGTTGCCACTCATGGCTAGCAGATTGGCCAGGGGCTGAAAACACTTTTACGACCACTTTTTCAATACGGTGCTTGTCCAGCTCCTGCGTGTCTTTAATTAATTCCTGTACAAACCAACGTGACAATTCTTCGACGGTAATATTAGTCAAAGGCATGAGTGTTACATCTTCTTTCAGGAAAGGGATTTTCTTTTTATTAAAAGTAAAATAGTAATATTCATCGTCCTCTGCCATTTGTAGAAAAGGGGAGAATTGCGGCATAAGAAATGTCTGATTTAAATAACGACATAATTTATGAATCCGTTCTTTATAATAACGATAATCAAAGGTCATACCATTTTCTTCAACCCAGGTTGTTAGCGCTAAATAGACAGCATACATGTGGCCATGCAGTGGTTCACGCTCAGTGGCAGAAAAAATGGTAGTGTGGCCTGCGGAAAATTTCATGGATTCTTTTTGCAGTTCCACCGTCGTTAAATATTTTTTCATCATAAACTCGCTCGTTTATCCTGCAATTGAAAGCCAAGTAAGGGTATTTCCATATTCTTGCTTAAGGCAATGACTTTAAACAATTCGCCCATTTCGCTAGGTTGTAGCAGTTGTTTAGCGGCCTGTTGGGCTTTAATGCGAAGTGGTTCGTCATCATCCAGTTCTGCTAACAAGCTTAACAAACCATTCGCTAGCAAAAAAGAGGCTTGGTTGGTATAGCCTGCGATATGAAAGCCCGCATGATGTCCTGCTTCTGCGACATGAGTAAAGTCAACATGCGCAGTAATATCTTGTTCACCTGGATGAATTAAGGGATTCGTGTGGGCGCGGTGCTGATAATGACACATTAAAGTACCTGTGCCCCTGTCGGCATGATAATACTCATGTCTTGGGAAACCATAATCAATTAAAAACATGACCCCTTGTTCAAGCATGTCTGCGCATTGTTTAATCCAATCGTCAATAAACAGATTGGCTTCTGAGAGATAGGGAACAAGATCTTTAGGTAAAATTTCTTGTACATGTTTTAGTAGTCGCGGATTCGTGCAGGGTTTAAATGTTTCTTCTAACTCATTGTCAGAATTTAACGATACATAACTTTCCAGTAATCCTTGCTCTGTCTGCAAAAAACGATGCACGGGCATAGCGTCAAGGACTTCATTCGCAATAATGATTCCTTTAAATGGTTTTTGGGGCCAGCGGTCTAGCCATTTTATACGCGCATTTAGATGGGGAATTTTTTCTTGAATAAAGGCTTGTTGTCGCTGCCTTAGGTTACTGCTGACTTCCAAAATGTAATAAGCTTGGGGAAGACAATCTAGATGTTCAAGCTGCAGTAAGATATCGACACAAAGACGACCTGAACCGGCACCAAATTCAAAGAGAATAGGGGCTTCAATATGGGGCATTAACTGTTGGCACTGATTAGCAAGCGTTTTACCAAATAGGGGTGTTAATTCAGGAGCTGTAATAAAATCGCCATGCATACCGAATTTTTGTAGGCCAGCACTATAATAGCCAAAAAGAGGGTTATATAGGGCTTGTTGCATGAAATCAACGAAAGGCATATCACCTTGTTGTTGAATTTGTTCACGTATCAGAGAGAATAGATCCATAGCCGGCAAATTAATAAAAATGGGGAACATACCTTGAATCAAGCTAACAAACAAGCAGAAAAAGTAGCCTTAGTCACTGGCGCTGCAAGACGAATAGGGGCTGCTATTGTTAACCAACTGCACCAAGCTAATTTTAAAGTAGTTATCCATTGTCATCAATCTTTTATGGATGCAGAAGTACTTGCAAAAACATTAAATGCACAACGAAGAGGCAGTGTTCACATTGTGCGCCAAGACTTAACGAGACCAGAGGCTGCCAATGAGATTATTTCTGCCACGTTAAATTGGGCACAACAGTTAGATTTGTTAGTCAATAATGCCTCTATTTTTACTCGTACTGATTTGAGGATGATTGATGAAGCGGCTTGGGATGCTTTATTCAATATCAATGTTAAACTTCCTTTTTTCTTAAGCTTGGCAGCCCGGCCTTATTTAGCCATGCAGCAAGGTGCTATTATTAATCTTGTTGATATCCATGCCGAGAAGCCGCTAAAGGAATATTCAGCCTATTGCCAAACTAAGGCTGCTCTCGTGATGCAGACTAAGTCATTAGCTAGAGAATTTGCACCAGCAATTCGTGTGAATGCAATAGCTCCTGGAGCTATTGTTTGGCCTGAACATGACAATACTCTAAATTCAGAAATACAACAAAAAATCATTGCTAAAACACCACTAAAGCGTCACGGAAATCCCGGATTTATTGCGCAAGCAGTATTGGCTTTGGTACAAAATCCTTTTATCACTGGTCAAATTTTAAACGTGGATGGCGGGCGCAGCATTCTATGATTGGTAAGTACTTGAGCATTCAATTAGCACGCTTAATTTACACTAGGTTTGACAGCCTATGCACAATTTTATCCACAGATTTTGTGGATAAATAAGTTGGTATAAAATTGATTAATTTGGCTTTAAAGTCAGTTGGGTCAAGGGATGAGAAAATAAAAAAATGAGTGCCTAGAGAATGAGAAAGGGAAGAAGAAAAAATTATCCACAGGGTGTGTTATCGTAAAAAAACCTGTAGGGTCTGACATAATATCTAAATAAATTCTAAAAAAATAGTCTTGACATAACAATTTTTCAAATTAAATTTCATGTATAACGCAGAAGTCTATTGTAAAGTTAATTCCACCTATTTAGATGGATTTAACTTGTATTAGCTAATTTTTCAGCAAGGAGCTAAGTCTAATTTTTTTAAGCTGTGTTCAATATCTGCAAGGTTATCAAGGGCATAAAAAGTTTGTAATTGCCCCTCATTAATTCTGTTTTTAAAATAATAGCGAAACAGTGACTTACTCTGGAGCATTGCTTTGAAATCATTTTCCAGTTTTGCAAGGTCTGTTACATGATGCAAGAAGGTTGCTTTGAGTTTATCGTCCTCCATGTGTATTTCACTATTGCTTAATAGATTTTCATAAAGCCAAGGTTTCCCAGTCCCTGCCCGACTAATCATGTAGCCATCACAACCGGTTATCGCAATCGTTTGCATAAGACTTTGTCTATCACAGATGTCACCATTGGCAATGACAGGGATAGTGACCGCTCGTTTTATGTGCGCAATTTGTTGCAAATCACAGGGTTGGTCATAATCGACTGACCAATGTCTGCCATGCACAACAAGAGCATTAATCCCAGCCTCTTCCAACATCCTTACTAAACTTAGATCCGCATCATGACCGTGAATGCGAATTTTCACTGTGAGTGGAATGCTGATAGCTTGCCGAATGGCTGTAACAATCTTCATGAGACGTTGAGGTTCTTCAAGTAGGGCGCTTCCAGCCCCTTTTTTTCGAATTTTGGTTTTAGGACAGCCACAATTGACATCAATTAAATCAGCGCCAATGCTCTCAAGACGTGCGGCTGCTGTTGCCATGATTTGAGGATCAGCACCGGCTATCTGATAACAGAGAAACTTTTCTTCAGGCGAGCGAAAAAGATAACGTGAATTGTGGGTATGTTTGTATAATACATCGTGAGCAGAGGTCATTTCGCTGACACAGTAGGCAGGTGCGATGTGTTTTATAAATAATTTGCGAAAAGGAGCGCAACTAAAACCCGCTAAAGGACCTTGAATTAAGCGATTGGTTAAACGTAAGGAGCCAATGTTTAAAGGGCTGTTGAGGAAGCTCTGCATGATATGAAATGAATGATGAAACAGGCTTTAAATAGTTTGTTGTATTATACCCCAATATGATAACCATTTGGGAGCCGATAGTTGCTTTTTAACACAACTCGGTAAAACTAATTGAGTGAGTTTAAGAATAATGGATAAAAAAAATCTTTCCCCACTGGAGTTATTAAAAATAGCTACGGAGCATGCTTATTGCGCACAACACTTATTGCATAATAATGCCGAGGTTGCTGGAATGAGACATGAAATTAGTGATGCTTTAGCACCGATTACCTCATTAATGTATACGGCTTTTGAATTAACTTTGAAAGCTTATCTTCTTCATGAACACAAAAAAATAAATCAACCGCTAAGGCTAATGGAGTTAGTTGAACTCAATAGTGATTTAGAGATATCTAATCAAGATAGACAAATGATTAAAACATTAGCGAAGTCCCAAGCCTTTCGTAAAGGACTTGATTATGAGCTTTGGGAGGACAGACAGCATTTTCAAGTTTTTTGTTCTGAGATTCTCGCAGTTTATGAGCGCCTACAGCATTTAATGCCTATCGAATTACATCCTCACTATCAGTAAGTCTATTTATTGTTCACTGTTTTGTCGTCCTATGGGACGACACCTAATGATAATATTTGAGTCATGAGATTGAACTGTTTCTTGAAATTTGCTAGCTTAGCCGGGCGGAATTTTCTGTTAAAATATCAATCCGTAAATACGGTTTATTAATCTACTTAGAGTCAAAAAAAGTAAATATAGAAGTGATTATTGATAAACAGTCTCTAGTCAAGCTTGTAAATCGTGAACCAGGAAATCCTATTTATGTCGTTTAAAAATTATCCAGTATTGATTATTCCTGCTTACAATCCTGATCAAAGACTCATTCAGCTATTAAAAGAACATAAAGAGCTTTTTGGTGAGCAGGAATGTATCATTGTTAATGACGGGTCTCATGCAGAATCATTGACAATTTTTAAACAACTGGAAATGCAGGGCTATAAGGTTTTGCACCATGAGCAAAATCAAGGCAAGGGAGCGGCCCTTAAAACAGCAATGAATTACTACTTAGCTTTTTTTTCTGAGGCAACTCCTGGAGTAATTACTGCCGATGCGGATGGTCAGCATAGTGTACGCGATATTATTCATTTAAGTAAAAAGTTCCATGAGACACCTGAAAAGTTGTATTTGGGAGTTCGTCAAATTGCCAGGGGTGATATTCCTCTACGCAGTAGAGTTGGCAATGTGCTCACAAAATTTCTCTTTAATTTTCTCACTAGAAGTCGTATCAAAGATACACAAACCGGTCTTAGAGGCATTCCTACACAGCTAATAAGAGCGTTAGTCAAGACGTCAACAACGCGATATGAGTTTGAATTTGAAATGTTTTTTGTTGCTAAGAAACAGCATGTTCAGATTGAACAACTTGCAATTGAAACGATTTACATCGATAACAATAAGGGGTCTCATTTTAATCCCCTGCTGGATTCTTTAAGAATTTATTTTATCTTTTTGCGGTTTTGTTCGGTGGCAATTTTTTCTTTTCTGCTTGATTTTAGCTTATTTTCTATTTTCTTTTGGGGATGCAATCAGTTGGCCTTGGCGGTTTTGGGGGCCAGATTAATTTCTGCACCGGTAAATTTTATTCTCAACAAAAAGATATCGTTTAAATCTCAAAAGAAGGTTTTATTGTCTGCAATACAATACTTTATTTTGGTTGCAATAATGGGGATATCTTCTTTTTATGTGATGAACTTGATTCAGTATATCGGTGTTAATATCTATTTCAGTAAAGCGCTGGCTGAGTTGTTAATATTTTTAGCTAACTTTTTTATTCAGTATCTCATTATTTTTACCAAGCGCTCAAATTTTGTAGGCATCAATCCTTCGGCGTGAATTTTTGAGATTTATAGCGTCACCATACAAAAATTAGAGCATGTTTCTGTTAAGTTTTATGCTTGCTAAAACCCTAATGCGCTTCATCCCAATCATGACCGATACCAATTGAAACTTGTAGTGGCACGGATAATTTCACGGCATGTTCCATTAACTCACGGATAGTGTGAGTCGTTGCATCCACGTAATCTTGATGTACCTCAAAAACCAGTTCGTCGTGAACCTGCATGATCATTCTTGAATAGGGTATTTGTTGGGTTGTCTGCCATTTGGCAATGGCTAACATGGCTTTTTTGATAATATCGGCAGCAGTGCCTTGCATAGGAGCATTAATTGCCATTCTTTCCGCTGCTTTTTGGCGAACCATATTGCGTGTATTAATTTCGGGTAAGTGAAGACGACGGCCAAAAAGTGTTTCTACATAACCCTGCTGATGAGCTTGATGACGAGTGCGCTCCATGTATTCAAGAACCCCAGGGTAGCGTTTAAAATAAGAGTCCATATAATTCTGGGCGTCTTGTCGTTCGATTCCCAATTGTTTGGCTAATCCAAAAGCGGACATGCCATAAATCAAACCAAAATTAATCGCTTTGGAGCGACGGCGTTGTTCATGGCTGACCTTGTCTAGTGGAACCTGAAAAATTTCGCTCGCTGTGGCTGCATGAATATCCCATCCCATAGTAAACGCTTTAAGCAAATTTTCATCTTGAGAGAGGTGAGCCATAATACGAAGTTCAATCTGTGAATAATCTGCCGCTAAAAGTACATGTGCTGGTGGAGCAACAAAGGCTTTACGAATTAAACGACCCTCATCGTTGCGGATGGGAATATTTTGTAGATTAGGTTCACTCGAAGATAATCGACCAGTTGCTGCCACGGCTTGGTTATAACTGGTATGTACGCGATGAGTAATTGAATTAATGCATTTAGGTAGGGCATCAATGTAGGTGCTTACCAATTTACTTAAACTGCGGTACTCCAGAATGACTGCGGGTAAGCGATAATCAAAGGCTAACTCTTGTAAAACCGATTCAGCGGTTGACGGTTGGCCTGTAGGTGTTTTGCTAAACACAGGTAATTTTAAGTCATCAAAAAGAATTTCTTGCAGTTGTTTGGGTGAGTTTAAATTAAAAGTCTTCCCAGCTAGTTCAACTGCCTCTCGTTCAAGCTCAATCATTCGCGATTTCAATCGTTCCCCATGTTTTGCAAGCGTTTCTTCATCAATGAGAACTCCTTTAAATTCCATCTCTGCAAGAACAGGGAGCAAGGGCATTTCAATTTCCTGCAATACTTTTCTTACGCCTTCATCAAGCAAGGAGTAAAGTTTGTTATGCAATTTTAAGGAAACGTCGGCAGCCCCTGCTGCATAGGGGGCTGCCTGCTCTACGGTAATTCGGTCAAATGGTAACTGTTTTGCACCCTTACCAGCAATGTCTTCATAACCGATAACTTTATGGCCTAAATATTTTAAAGCGAGTGAATCTCTATCATGCTTGCTGGCATTACTGTTTAGCACATAAGACTCAAGCATAATATCAAAAGCAATTCCTTTTAAATTAATATCATGTTTCTTTAATACATTGTAATCGTATTTTAAATTGTGACCAATTTTGCTGATTTGCGGATTCTCTAGAATTGGTTTTAAAGCCGCCAATACTCCTTCGCGAGATAACTGCATGCTGTTATCCTTATGAGCAAAAGGAATATAAACAGGTTTGTCTTCCTCTATGGCAAGACCAATGCCAATGATTTCTGCATCGAGTGAAGCTCTATTATCCGTTTCAATATTCATGCAAAATGTAGCACAAGAATGCAATTGCGTCAGAAACTCGGTAAATTGGTTTTCTGAATTAATAATAGAAAAATTGCTTGAGGAGAGAAGAGATTGTGGCTGGTTCGCCATATCGTTTTCTTCTTCACCTAATAGTTCTTTTAGCCAGGTTTTAAATTCCATTTCGCGTGTTAAAGCAATAAGTCGTTCGCGGTTTGCTTTCTTGCTAGCTAAATCGGACAGGGTCAGCGGCAAACTCACGTCAGTTTTTATGGTTACCAAGCGTTTGGACAATGGTAAATGAGATAAACTTTCGCGTAAGTACTCGCCAATTTTGCCCCCGATATTGGTGGCATTATTGATTAAATTATCCAGCGTTTGATATTCCTGTAACCACTTGGCAGCAGTTTTAGGACCACATTTAGTGACACCAGGAATGTTATCCACACTGTCACCGACGAGCGTTAGGTAATCAATAATTTGAGCAGGACTTACCCCAAATTTATTCTTCACTCCCTCGACATCAAGCACCTGATTGGTCATGGTATTTACTAAGGTGACATGTTCGTTCACCAGTTGTGCCATGTCCTTGTCACTGGTAGAAATCAATACCGACTGTCCTTGTGTCGTGGCCCAGTGTGCCAGTGTGCCAATGACATCGTCTGCTTCAACACCTTTGATAATCAGGAGAGGTAATCCCATCGCTTCTAATAAAACCATTAATGGCTGAAATTGACAACTTAAGTCATCAGGCATGGGAGCTCGATGAGCTTTATATTCTGGATACCACTCATCTCTAAAGGTTTTTCCTTTAGCATCAAAGATTACCGCAATTTGCGTAGGGTTATAATCTTTGATCAATCGCTTAACCATGTTGGCTACTCCATATACGGCTCCTGTTGGCTGCCCCTTCGAAGTGGTTAGCGGAGGGAGCGCGTGAAAAGCGCGAAAGAAGTAGGAAGAACCATCAATTAGGATCAGCGGTGCGGTCATTAGTCGGTCTCTTGTTGTGCTAAGCGTTGACTGAGTTCGTCAACTTTTTCGCTTAAATTTTTCAAATTTTTACGCATCAAAGGAATACGTGTTACAGATAATTCCTGCTCAATAGCCTTGTCTCTGGGACGAGCAGGGCTACCTAAATAAACGTTACCTTGTTTCAGATGCTTTTTGGGTGGGACGCCAGCACGAGCAGCCAGGATAACTCCATCATCAATGCGAACATGATCACTAACTCCTACATTTGCTGCAAAAATGACGTTATCACCGCTAGTAGTACTTCCGGCAATGCCAGTAAATGCACAAAGAATATTGTGTTTACCCAGCTTTACGGCGTGAGCGATTTGCACCAAATTATCAATTTTTGTACCTTTACCGATTACCGTTGCCCCTAAAGTTGCTCTATCAATTGCAGAATTAGCACCAATTTCCACATCATCTTCAATAATTACATTTCCAACATGGGGAACTTTCAAATGATGATTATCTATAAAAGTATAGCCAAAACCATCTGAACCAATAACTGTTGAGGCATGAATAGAAACGCGCGAACCGATTTGACATTGTTCGTAAATAGTAACGTGAGGATGGATGATTGTATCTGTACCAATGGTGACGTTTTCGCCGATATAAACATGGCTTTTTAGCACGCAGTTATCACCAATCGTGGCTCCTGACTCGATGGTAACATAAGGGCCGATGGCAATGTTGTTACCTAACATAGCATCCTTAGCAATCACTGCAGTAGGATGAATACCCGCGGTGGCTTTTTTGTCTGGATAAAAATAATGCAGCAGTTGAATAAATGCTTTAAAAGGGTGCGTTACTTGGATAATAGGTTTTACTGTGCTCGTAACAGAATCACTTACCAGGATAGCCGCTGCTTGAGAGTTTTCTGCCAATTGCAAATTGTCGTTGCCATCGGCAAAAACTAGAGAGCCGGTAATAATTTTATCAATTGGGGCTAATGAAGAGACTTGAGTTGTTTCATCACCAATTACTACCCCGTTGACTATATTAGCTATCTCATACAGCGAAGCGTTCATTAATGTACCTTATAATCGTGCAAAATAGTGCGATTATAACGCGATGCTGCTTTAGTTGCGAATCTTTATACCCTTCGCAACAATAAAGCGGCATTCGCCCCACCAAAAGCGAAGTGATTGGATAAGGCGATATCAATTTGCTGTTTGCGAGCATGGTTGGCAACATAGTCTAGATCACAAGTAGGGTCAGGTTCATGGAGGTTAATGGTAGGGAGCAAACAGTCATGTTGTAAGCTTAAGGTTGTGGCAATAATTTCCATCGCGCCAGCGGCACCAATGGCATGTCCAGTCATTGCCTTTTGAGCTGTAATAGGTATTTCATAGGCTCGTTTACCAAAGACAGCCTTAATGGTTTCTGTTTCTGTGACATCGTTCAATTGGGTACCAGTACCATGAGCATTAATGTATTGGACATCGCCAATTGCAAGTCTTGCGTCATCTAATGCAGCATGAATGGCTCGAACTTGCCCTTGCATATTAGGGGCCGTGACATGATAGGCATCACAGCTGCCACCAAATCCGATAATTTCGGCATATATTTTAGCTCCGCGAGCTTTTGCATGTTGTAATTCTTCGAGGATTAAAATTCCTGCACCATCGGCCATGACTAGTCCATCGCGATTGATGTCAAAAGGACGGCTTGCCAGATGTGGATTTTCATTTTGTGTGGACATAACCCGTAGCTTACACCAGGCTGCCATAATAGTTTCCCAAAGTAAGGACTCTGTTCCACCACATAAGGCGAGTGGTAGTTGACCAAAAGCAATTTGTTGATAGGCATAACCAATCGCTTCTGCTGATGAAACACAAGCATTGGAAATCGTTGAGTTGGGTCCGCCAAGTCCGAAGGCAATGGCAATATGATTGGCAACGGAGTTGGGCATACCACGAATGACACTCAGAGGAGGTATTTTTTTCCAACTTTGGGTGTAAAAAACATTATAAGCTGCCTCAAGCTCTGGGGTGCCTCCTAAACTGGTGCCAATATAGGTACCCGCCTTACTGCGTTCAGTAGGTGTTAGACCTGACCTTTCAAGGGCATGATGCGCGCAATAAAGTGCATATTGAGCTACACGGGGGTAACGCTTTGATTTATCAAAATCAGGTAAATGAGCAAGGGACAGATTTTTAATTTCGCCGCCAATTTGTGTTGGATAGGGGGTGGGATCATAACTTTGAATACGTTCGATGCCGCATTGACCCTCAACGGCTGCTTCCCAAAAAGCTTCAAGCCCATGTCCGATGGAAGAAACTATTTCCATTCCAGTGATGACAACCCGTTTTTTCATTCCATCCCCTCAGGCTTGTTCCTTTTGCAGTAAAGAGCAAATACTAAATGTCCTTTAGAAAATCTGTCAAGCTGAATTCACATTACTTTGTTTTCCGGCATTATTTTTTCCACAGATAAGCATTTCATCTTCTTTAAGGAGATGGTTATAAAGTTTTAATACCAATTTACGGGAGTGATCATTTTCATGATTAGTAGCGCTATTAAATAAGGCGCTAATAATCATTTGGTTGCAAGGTACATAGATGTAAACAGCGCGATAACCTAAAGTTTCACCTTCATAAAACCAATAATGACCAATCTTTTCATCATAGCCCTGAGAAATACCAAGGCCAAATCCGTAATGGTCATCGGGGTTTGTTATTGGTAATGGCAAACCTGATGAGGTGGAAACTAATTGCTGCATTTTTCCTTGCTGGACTTTGGTCAGTAGTTTGTTCTCAATGAACAAATTCTCTATCCAGTGGACAACATCCTCACTATTGGCTACAACCGCACCGGCAGCTCCTGCCCAACTTAAATTATTCTCCGTGACATCTTGCCCTAACAATTCGGGATTTGCGTAAATATTATAGGAATAACCTCTGACTAACCTTGATAAGACATTGGGAGGGTAGTTCGGAACGGGATAAAACGTATTTTTTAAATTCAGAGGTTTTATAATTTTGTCGACGATTAAATTATGAAAAGACTTGTTATAGGCTTTAGTTAATATTTTATCCATTAACACATAACCCGTATTACTGTAAAAATAGCCGGGTTTACGAGGCGGATTATGCTTTTGGGGATAAACAAGTTTAATTAAATCATCTTGACTCCAGTATTGCTGCAAATTTTTACTAACGAGATAGTTAAAGGTTGGTGAATCAGAATAATTAGGGATGCCAGTGCTCATATTGAGTAATCTAGTAAGCGTTAAATCGCCCCAGTGGGGATAGTTGGATAAATAATTACTTAAAGTATCTGTCAACTTAAGTTTGTCTTCGCTTTCAGCAAGTAGCGTAATCGCTGCAGTAAATGATTTAGTAATGCTGCCTAGATTAAAGAGAGAGTTTTCATCGATGAGAGCACTCCCGGGAGTATTGTCCCTATGGCCAACGACATAGGTGTCTACTTTGTCTTTTGCCTTAATTGAAACCTGAATGGCAGAGATTAATTCCTCTTGGCTGTATTTGTTTAGATGCTCCTGCATGATCTGAGTTATGGCATTTTTTGCATTGTCTTTTGATGGATTAGAAGGTGCGGCAATAGCAATTGATGCAATAGCCCAAAAGGTGAACAGGATTTTTTTCATATCGATAGCCTAAGAATATTAATAATTAATCAATTAATACTCTTAAACTAACATGGGTAAAAGAAGAATCGCAATAAAGCTTGACTTATTAGGGGTTGTCTACATTTCGCTAGCTTTAGGCAAATGTAGACAGCCCCTATAGAGTTAAAATTTATCTACTCTTTTTAGGGGTAGGGGATGAGTCTATAAGCCGCGCGTGCTCGTTCTCTTCCTCTGGTGATTGGATCATTGAAGTCATTTCCTGTGCTCTAGTTGTAAGTGATTTACTGAAAAAGAAGGAGTCGCCTTTGGCAGCGCGAATACCACCTACTAATAACCCTAATCCAGCAAAGAGCACACTGATCATCATGATCACATCCGCTACTAGACGTCGTGTACTGTGGCGATGACTAAATTCATTTTGTGCAGCATCCACTAGTGCCTTAGCCTGTTCTTTTACTGGAGCATCCGATAAACGAATATTTAATGCTTGGTCATAAAAATTATTCACAGAAGTGCTATATTTTTCACCATGGTTGTGGTCTATACCAAGTTGTAATTTTTCATCGTGAAATTTTTTCAACTCAAGTAAGTCAGCGATTAATTCAGTAGTGAAATTTTTCTTATTAGTATGGGCAATAACATCCCAAAGAGCTTTATCGGAGAGCACGGCGTTTCTAAAAGCGGCTTTTAATCCCTCATCAATAGACTGGGGCTCAAGTAGAGTCGCCAATTTATTCAGTGCTTTATTGATATCAGAAATGGGTGTATCGCCTGGCAATATGTTGTTTATATAAAGAGCTGACAAGTCACTATTTATCGCTTTAACTTCTTCATAAAGCGTTATTGACTCTACGCCAAGTTTTGAAAAAGCCTCGCTTACTGTAGAGAAAGCATCAACTTTTGCAGATAGAGTTAACTTCCTATCGTAAATTTCCACTGCTTGGTAAAAATTATTTACTTTGCTTCTTTGCTCAAATGCAGTTTGAAATTCTGTGTTTAGAGTTTTAGGTAATTGACTATAGAAAGTCTGCAAAGTCTTAAACTGCTGTTGATTCTCAGCAAGTTGTGTCGAATGGATGTTATTAACTGCTACATCAAATTGAGCAAGATGAGATTGCCAAACAACCCTCTGAGCTGCAGTGAGCTCTTCCTGGTAATCAATTTGCAAGTTCATAGGTAGGGCACGGTAGGCTGTCTCAAAATTTGAGAAGGCAGAGATTTTGTTTGGAGCCCGCTGAAACTGATCACGTTGCGACTTATAGGTTTCATGACGAGTTTGTAGATCAGAAAATTCTTTTTCTCTTTGTTCAAATGCAGCTTGAGATTGCTTATTAGTTAAGGATTTAGACCATTTTGTATGGAAAGCCTCTAATGTTTTAAACTGCTGTGGCTTTTCAGAAAGTTGTGCTGCATCAAATTGGTCAAGATGGGCTTGCCAAACAAGTTCAAGAGCTGCAATGAATTCGTTTTGATAATCACTTTGCAAATCAAGCGGTAGCGCGTGATAAGCTTGCTCGAAAGTTGAGAAAGCGGGGATTTTATCTTGAGCTTGCTGGAACTTATCATATTGCGATTTATAGGTTTCACGACGCATCTGTAATTCTGAAAATTCTGTTTCAGCTTTTTCCATGTCACTGGCAAGTGCAGCTTTAAATGCCTTGGGTAACATCTCAGCACTTTCCTTAAAGGCTTTCAAGGCTACTTCTTTATCAGCGAAGAGAGGGGCACTTTGAAATGTCACTTGATGATTGCGAACATAAACTATTTGTTCATGCAATTTGGATAACAGGGGGATTTTTTCTAGGTGAGGTTTATCTTCCCGGGCACTGAAAGCACTTTCTTCTTTTGCAAGCGTTTCGACCATACGCCCCCATAAGGTGTTATTACCGATAATTCTAAATAGCAACGCACTTGGCTCTTTATCGGTTAATTCTTCCAGGCAGATAGTAGCTAGTTGAGCGCCAGTCATCTCTTTAAGTTCTTGCTCACTAATCGCATAGAAAAAATTACTTTCAAATTCTACTGGTGCACTTGGATTTGAACTTTGTAGCAAAACAGCTAATTTCTCATTCGCTAGTTTGAATGCCGCAATGGCATCTGCTAATCCAAGTATTAAGGGTTCCATTAGCTCGTTAGATTTAAGTTTGACATCCGTAAGAGCTACTGCCTGCTGTTTTTTTAGGGCTATAAGTTGTGCAATTAAAGTAAGGCCAGCAGTTGAAAGATTTTCTATCGCTGTCCAGAGTGGGGCTGGAGTGTTACTACGATAGGTGGTAACTGCGGTCTCATAGGGTCTAAAACGGTGAGTAATTACCCTACCATATCGATCTATATCCAAGGTAAACAAGCGACGCAAAATGACGCTTTCGCGATATTGGGGAACAAAAGCATGTCCTAACTGGATTTCCTTATCCCCTTTATAATGTGGAACTAGCAAATTATTGTTGGCTACAGGGTGAGGATAGAGTTGCCAAGAATTACTAGCGTCAATTTGATGGGTAATGAGATCGAGGTAATGATTAAATTTCTGGATTAACTCTTGAGGCTCTAAGGTAGTAAAATCAAGCAAATTCACGTTAACTCGAGGGAATTCCACTTCTAGATCTTCAACGAAATCAGGAAATGCGACTTCTTCGTTCACACTCAATGGAATCGCGCTTGTATAGATAGTGCTTTTAAAAAGGGAGCTTTCCTCTTGATGTGGAGCCAATTCTTCTTTAAGCTCCCTGATTTTCTTAAGTCTGTGGTTTAATGTGCCTGCAAAGGTCTGGGCAACCTTGTCATAATTTCCCTCCTCACCAAAAGTAACCTCAGCAAATTCAGGAATGGCAAGATAAGTAGCCAATTTTTTCTTTGTCTCTGTATCCAACAAATCCTTAGGAATTTTGCTTAATGCGTTCTTAACCATCGTAAGCATTAGATCGGCTGCGGTATGTATTGTGTCTTCTTTTTTAGCTACCTCATCCATTTTTTCCGTCAAAGTTATTCCCTTTTTGGCAATTTCTGTAAGTAGACCTACAATATTACGATAATTGGCAATATAGCCTTTTGTCCATTTTTTAATGTTTAAGACGCCCTCATATTCTGCTGGAGAAAGAATATCTTCATTATTACTAGGAGCTGCAAAGTAGCGGAAGGCATCACCCCAGTCGATGCGGGCAAATTGCTGAAGGGCTCGCTCTAAGGGATGAGCATGGGTGGGATTTAAACGCACCATATTGCCACTATGCACGCTATAAGCCCCTAAGAGCAATGAGAACAGCAGTGATATTGATAAACCAAAATATTGCCCACCTTGTGTTAGCAGTGGGTAAGCGTTAGGACCATTGAGCATTTCCCACAAAGGATCACGATCAGAACCATCTTTATAGCCTGTACCAATGATTTTCCATAGTTCGGTTAGAGCAACTTTAGGTTGAATTAAGCCATAAGAGCCATCCTCAAATTGGATAAGATCGGCAAAAATTAGTGACTTAGTGTAGTTTGGGGGAAGCTTGCCTTCCTTGATTAAAGGTTCTAAAAGAAGTTCTTTAAACTCATTTAATAAAAGACCCGCAAATAACTCGGTAAATAATTCTTTTTTATCTTTAGGGGCTTTAATAAAGAATTCTTCTTTGCTTTTTTCTCCCCTATAAAAACCACTTTTATTTTTGCCCCCTGTATCTGCAAATTTATGGAGCTCTTGTCCTTTATATTTAATTGGCATTACTTAACTCAAGATAAAAACTGATAATACTGTTATAATAGTGGACAAAGGTTAAGAGAATATTAAGATAGAAAATTGATTGTAGGCGATTGTTTGAATAACTCTCTTTCTATTATAAATTGCCAAAATAGGTATTGTATAAGCGTACGAAAGTACCGTCTTGGTCTGCAGCTTGAATTTGCTGATTAATCTGCTGAATTAATGCTTTATTTTGTGGCATTGCCATAATAGCCATCCCATCGCCAACTAAGCTTGCTTTCTCGAAGGTTTTAAATTGACCGCCGCCATTTTCCTCCCAATATTGGGCGGTTGACTCATGAATAAATGCTGCGGCAATAGTGTTTGTACTAAGTGCGGTAATCACATCTTCAATATCATTGAAAGCTAAAGTCTGAAATAGGCCAGGATAATTAGCATTTAAGTAAGCATAATAAACGCTACCATCTTGCCCTCCTCGCAAGACGCCAACTGTTTTTCCTGCTAAATCATTAAGGCTAGAGATATTGCTGCTTTGTAAAATTAAAAATTGTCCCTTGCTTAGCATATAGGGTAAGGAAAAAATATAATTTTTTTCTCTCACTGGCGAAATAACAATACCTCCAATGGCTATATCGATCTCACCGTCATCAAGTGCTGGGAATAATTTATTAAAATCCATCGGTACCAAAGTACATGTGGTATTCATTTTTTGACAAAGAAGATTAATAAAATCAATATCAAACCCTTCACTTAAAGACATCACAAATGGGGGGTATAAAAATACAGTTCCAACTTTAATATCAGCATGGGCTGAAAGAATATTAAACGAAAAGAATAAAGAAAATAATACTGCTTTGATTGATTTCATTATCTGTTATCCATATGTAATAAAACAATTTATACAGTGGCACTATTCGTTTAAACCCTACATTTTCTAGTTATAAGTGTAGTTGATGTCTCACAATTTTTTTCAAATTTAATTTTAGTCTACGAGTGTAAAGGGCTTGGCAAGATGTAGTAGCCAAATTAGGACGATTAGGAAAAAGACCTCTGCCAAGATGGGGGTTTGTTTTTTTTTCGTAAAAACACGATAAAGAAATTTTAAAAAGGCATTAAAAATAAACAATAAAACTGCGGTTAAAAATACAGTGACTAGCGCGATGTAGAGGCAGGGTGCATTAAAGTAAAACGGCACAAACTGCATATATAATCCTGCACCTTTACGATAGCAAAGAGAAAAAAAGTAATGTTTATCAAGACAAATTAAAATAATTAAGGCATAAAGTTGTAGGAAATAAGAATTATAAAAAAGTTTATTCATTTAGCGGACCTGTTATGTCGACCCCGTTTAGCTAAATTGCCCAATCATAAACAAGTTTTTGCAAAGGGATTACCCAGTAATCACTGACATTAACGGTTTTAAAACCATTGCGCAGATAAAGATTGAGTGCATTGCGATTTGACGTCTCAACATCAAGTGTGAGCATACTCTTCCCAAAGGCTAACGCTTGGTTAATGCAATGAGCCAACATTTCTCCGCCCCACCCTTGTCGTTGATGCTGGGGTAAAATGGCAATATCAGAAAAAATAGCACTCTTTGGCTGCCAATGTATGTGTGCTTTACCAACAATGATTTCCTTATAAAGTGCAAGTAACAAGATATAGTCGCTATCATTTAACAATAAATCAAAACGTCTAGTCATATTTTCTTGTGGCTCAGCAAAGCAAGCTGCATCAATAGCGCACAAGGTAGGAATATCCTCCAAAACAGCTTTGCGCATAGAAAGTTTTGGAGTAGGAATTAAAATAGGTTCATAGCTTATTCTGTGCATGTGATATTCGCTATTGCGATAAGTAAATCCAAGCTTTGTTAGCCAAGTTTCATTAATTGTGGCGGGATTAGAAAAGATAAGATTTTTCATGTCTTTAGCAATTAAGAGAGGGAGAATATTACGCAGTAACTGCCTGGCAATACCTTGCCTTCGATGGGCAGGAGCCACCAGAACGCTTACTTCACAAGCATCTTCATAGAAAAAATAAACACTTAAAAAACCGATTAATTGCCCTTCTTGAAAGTAAAGCACATTATTATCTGTTGGGCGTTTCTGAACTAATAAATGATCATAGAGGGTTGGAGTGCCGCCATCCTGTTCGCGGCATAACATAGTTAGATCATGTACAGCTTTTAATTGGTTATTATCAAGTTGGTTATTGCAAATGATCATGATTTTTTCTTCTTAAATAAATTAAAGTATTGCATAGATTTGATAAATTTTTTTACATTTTTCAGTTAATTGTTCAATGTCTTTATTGAATAGAGAAAAAGATCATAAATAACAAGCTTAAAATAAATAATAATGGGTTAATCGGTTGGCGCGTAACCAGTTTTAGTAGGGTGTAAAGAATGATGCCCCCACCGATACCATCAGCAATAGAGGAGGTGAAAGGAATTAACATGATGGTGACCATGCAGGGAGCAATTTCCGTAAAGTCAGTTAATTGCAAATCTACTAAATGTTTCATCATGCTGCATGCAACATACAGAAGTGCTGGACCTACCGCATAACTTGGGATCATTTGGGCAAGGGGGAAAAAGAACAACATTAGAATAAAGCCTGCCGCAACGACTAAAGCAGTTAAGCCACTGCGCCCTCCTGCCTCAATGCCTGCGGCTGATTCGATGTAGGGTGAAGTACTCGCAGAACCTAAAAGCCCGGCAAGTGCTGAGGCTGCTGCATCAGCAGTAAGGCTCCTGCTTAATCGCTGCTGATAGTCTTCTGCATCTTTAAAAACAGTGCGATTAAGTAAGCCAATCAGTGTACCGGTAGCATCAAAAACGGCAATTAGAAAAAAAGTAAAGGTCGCTTTAATGGCGGCAAGAGTATTAAGGCCTGAAAAATCAAGTTTAAGAAAAGTGGCATCCATTGACGGAGGGAGGGCGATGATACCACGCCATGGGGTTAATCCTAGCAACAGGCTAAGGATGCTAATAGTTAAAATGCCTAAAATAATGGCGGCGGGGACGCCGTAATAATCTAAAATTAAAATGACTAAAAAACCTAGAATAAATAAACCAATCTGTGGGGTGGCAAGATTGCCTAGTCCCATTAAAGTATAGGGATCACTCACGATTAGTTGATTGGTTTTTAATGCGATTAACGCGATAAGCAAACTGATTCCGATAAGTATGGCAATTTGCAGATTATGAGGAATGGATTCGATTAATAAGCGTCTTAAGCCAGTAAGGCTGAGTGCTAAAAATAAGATGCCGGAAATAAAAACCATGGCAAGTGCATGTTGCCAATTGATACCCATTCCCTGAACTACTCCGTAAGTAAAATAAATATTTAAGGCCATGCCAGGTGCAATACCAATGGGTGTATTAGCGAGTATCCCTGTGAGCGCGCAGGCAAACGCTGTTACTATGCATGTGGCGGTAAACACTGCACCTTGATCCATACCTGCCTGATGCAATAAAGAGGGGTTAACAAAGGCAATATAAGCCATTGTTAAAAAAGTGGTTACACCAGCTAGGATCTCCGTTTTTAAGGAAGATTGGCTCAGAAAACGGGATTGTAAGCGGTTCATAGAGTTGCTCAAAGGCAAAAGTTGATCCTACAAAAGTTAGAGGAAGCTTGCAATCTCTGGATATCCGAATAATTACGCCCCGCGTTTGAACCATCCCTCAAATCTTATTACGTATCCATTATAAATTTAGTAACTTGTATCCTTCTTTTTTCAACTCACTTTCAGCCAATTCAAATGCCTCTTTCCGCGAGATAGAAGGGGCTTGTTTTCGATATTCTCTTGCTTTTTTTGCAAGTGGATGATTAGGGTCACGATTGTATGCAGTATCAAACGCAATATTGGCCTCTCTCTCCTTTGCTCTATAAAATTTAGGGTTATACATATTCTCTCCTAAGTGACTAATAAAATACCATGTCGTTTCATTTACAGGCGACTGGGTCAAATTAATTGCATGCCCTCTCTCATAAATCCTATAATTTTTGTGGTAAAGAGCCACGGATTGAAAGTCTGTTTGAGCGAAAAACATCATATGTTATTTAAGTTGCGAATATTGTCAAACAATTTGCTGCTGAACAATCAGTGATTTATCGCTATCAAGAGCTGCTCTTTCAGTATTTGTGTGAAAAATCCCCAAGGCTTCCGGCATGAAGAATGCTTTATCTCGAACATCCAATCAAAGAGAGAGGATAAAATGGCAAAAAAACTTGAAGGAAAGGTTGCAGTTATCACTGGCGGCAGTAGTGGAATTGGCTTTGCAATTGCAAAGCTATTTGTGGAAGAAGGAGCCTATGTTTTTATCACAGGTCTTGAGAAACTTGAGTTAAAAAAAGCAAAAAAAGTCATTGGTAAACGTGTTTCAGTTATACAAGGTGATGTTATGAATCTTGCTGACATTGACGATTTATATAAAACCGTAATGAAGAAAAAAGGACAGTTAGATATTGTTATTGCTAATGCAGGTTTTGTGGAGCGTTGCCTTACGGAAAATGTAACGCAGGCTCACTTTGATAAAACGTTTAATACTAATGCGCGGGGTGTATTTTTTACTGTGCAAAAGGCAATCCCATGTATGAAAGATGGTGGAACCATTGTGCTTATCTCTTCAGGTTTACATATGAAAGGGGTTCCAGAGCATGCTACATATGCGGCCACTAAAGCTGCAATTCGTTCTTTTGCCAGAACCTGGGCTAATGAATTTAAAGATAAGGGCATTCGTGTAAACACACTAAGTCCTGGACTTATCGACACACCTATTATTTACAGTCAGTTTCCAAATAAGGATGATGCTGAAAATGCAAAAGCCGCTTTTGCCCAAATTACCCCACTTGGGCGCATTGGCCGACCAGAAGAAATTGCAGTGGCTGCTTTATTCTTAGCTTCTGATGACAGTAGTTTTAGTACAGGAATTGATCTCGTTGCAGACGGCGGAGCCACCCAAGTTTGAGTAACTTGCAGTAGCGGTATTTGCATTTTGCAAGATTCACTAATGCTTGGTATGTTTAAATTAGAAATGAATATTCAGCACGGCAAAAATAATTTCTATCGTAATTAATACAATAATAATGATTTCCAAACTATGGGAATGACGAGTTTCCAGGTAGCCATGGAACATGTCAAAGATTTCATTAAGTGTGTCCAAGCGATGATTAATGGCATTAACTCGTCGCTGAATATGTAAATAGCGTTCCATCATCGTATAGTATTCTTCAAGTGTTGGGTGCTGCCAGAAATATTTGGGATGATAAAGGAAATTACTGATCAAATTCATCTCACTCTTGGCGCCTAAAATTTCGCCAATCACCTGGCGTATTTGATTGCGGGTTACAGGCATTTCTCCCTTGTTAGAGAGACTTTGAATCATTGGATTGTACTTTTCGATAAGAGCTTCGATAATTGTTTCGAAATACTGCAATTTTACTGACTGTGAAAATCCATAAGAGAAGCTTAATTTTAATTCATCACTGTCGGCATCTATTGTTAAACAATCGACATCAAAAAAATCGTGTGGTTCTATTGCTATTTTATCGCCAATTTTATAACTGAACTCATCTCGAACTAAAAAAGTTATTAATTTGTCACCAAAAGGGCGAATGATATCGAGATAGGTGCTAATTTGATATCGTTTTATTCCCCAAGAGACCACAGTTCCATTTTTAAAAACAAAAACTAGCGTATTGCTTGCGTCACAATGACTTAATTTTAAGACGTCACGTGAGCGAACAGAACTATAGCCAATCAATGTATTTTTGAAGTGTGTATCAAGACGCGTTAAATCTATTGAGCTGGCAATGCAATAACTTAAGCATTCCATGATTTATAACCTTTGCTGTTTTATCACCCGTGATATTTTGCAAATATCACGAGCATTTATCGTAACTAAGATTATAACCCAACCCTTGCAAGACTACACGCTTTCTGTAGTTTCTCGTCCTGGATAAGCTTTTTTTCTATCCGTTGCGCCACTTAACCAATTGGGACAAACTTCTAGTACCTCTGCTATTTTATCCAGCTGCTCTGGGGATGGTAACAAATGACCAAAAATCATGGCATTTGCCAAATGGCGAGTAACACCGAACACCTTAGCTACAGCTTTAGTTTTCTCTGCCAGTTCTTCTGGGAAGCCCAACAAAGATAACTCCCGATTAAAGCGTTGTGAAAATACTTTACTGTTCACCTTTCACTCCATGAAAAAAAATCCTACTATCAGCAAATTAGCTGACCCCACTACCCGTCAATCCTTGATACAGGTAAATCTGTTATAACTTATTTTTTTATCGCCGCAAAGTATTTTCTATGATTTTAAAAACAATTAGTTACCGTTTGAGAATTTATTGTCTAAAGGTCTTCCATATCCTACTAAGCAAGAAGTATTTAAAGGATTGGAAGAGTTTCAAAAAGTAGGCGAAGAATTTTCTTCGCAACAGAAGAAATGCAAAATAAAAATTAGGAGAGGAAGCGGATTATGCTCCTCTCTTAATTTTCTCCACATGCTAGGCGGTATATTTAAATTCGACAAAAACCTGATTTGCTTTTAGGCGACCGGACCAAGGTGTTGAAGTCGCAAAACCGTCACTATTAGTATAGACGGTAGATGGGCCATTAAATTTACCTCCATCGTAATAACGATAACCGGCATCAACACTCAGATGGCTTTGCGAAGGTCGAAAGTTAAAACCTGCTGACGCTTGCCAGGCAAAACTATTTTTATCAGTTGGGCCGCCAATACTAGTTGTCGAACCAATCGGCACACCGGCAACATTGACTGTACCTACAGTATGAAAGTCTCGCACCTCGTTGTGTGCAAAACCGATACCACCGCCAATAAAAGGATTTAATGAAATACTGGCGAAATTAGCCCAGGCTTGTGCGGGATGCAAAAAACCATTGATTAGCAAAGCACGATTACTTAAGCTGAAAAAACGAGTCCTTTCGCTTCCCGTAAAGCCTGGCGTACCGGAAGTAGCAGGAGGTGAGCTTTGAAATTTTTGATAATCAAAAACCTCATGATTAAGATAACTTAAACTGATATCAATATACTGATGGACTTGCTTACCAAGAGCAAAAGTATAAAACCCCCTGTCACCAAGATCAGCATCATAACCTTGCGAAGAAAAATCCCAGAAGGCGGGATTTGGATTATCGATGCCTGGCTTTTCGGTCCAGGAATAGCCAGTACCAATGGAAGCAAACCAGGGATAAGTCGTAATCACTTCTCCCATTGTTCCTGCATGTAAAGAAAGTGATGAAATATATAAAGCAACTAAACCTAATTTTTTATTCATAATAATCTCCTTTTATGATTCTTACGATTAACAAATAGTTCATTTATCCTCTCGAGGATATTTTATGGAGTCTATCATACAAGTTCTTGTTAAATATTAAATTTTTTTAAATACTCATTCATCACTCTTTCGTTAGCTACTGATCCTGATTGTACCAATTCTTCAACTTTAGATTGAATATCGTTAGCAGGTTGTAAATAAGTTAATAAGAATTTTTCCTTAATCACAGGATGCATCCTATACCCTCGTGATCCGGTTTTAAACTCGTTAGGGTGCTTAAATCAAATAGGTCCCCATATTAGCGGGCTTCCTAAGCATTATTTCATAATACCCAGGATTCATTCCTTTATGCTAGTCGACATAAATTTATCTCGTAATGCTCCTTTTAACGAAGGAATTATGTTAGCAATTACTGTACTTAAGTAAATGCATATCTTTGTTTTTACTGTGATTATTTAATCTAAAGAAATAAATTGATTGGGGATAAAGCCGCTTTGAGTAGCTTTATCCCGGCGATAGCAATTAGCCCTTGTCGCTAAAATAATTCAAATTCAACTCTCGCGCTGCTTTAACATCATCTAAGCGTTTCACAGGTAAATTATGAGGGGCTTCTTTTAGTAAGTCAGGATTATTTTGTACTTCCGTTCGAATAGTTTGCATGGTGCTAATAAAACCATCCAACTCCTCTTTGCATTCAGTTTCAGTAGGTTCAATAAGCAAGCACTCAGGCACCAATAGTGGAAAATAAGTCGTTGGTGCATGAAAACCATAATCCAATAAACGTTTTGCTAAATCCATTGCAGTAATGCCATGGAGTTTTTTCTCCTGACTTAGAGTTAAAATGAATTCATGTGTTGCTCGTCTGTCAGGATAGGCAGCACTAAAACCAATTCGTTGTAGCTCCGCGAGCAAATAGTTTGCGTTTAGCGTAGCAAATTCAGAAACACGTAATAACCCTTCTTTCCCTAAAACACGAATATAGAAATAAGCACGTAATAAAATACCGGCATTACCCATGAAGCAAGACAAACGTCCAATGCTTTGCGGATAATCACTTCGCGTTGCCCAGCGATAATTATTTTCTTCTTTAATGACTGCGGGTAGTGGTAAATAAGGTTGCAAACGTTTGCTAACGGCCACAGGACCAGCTCCGGGACCACCTCCACCATGAGGTGTAGCAAAAGTTTTATGCAAGTTTAAATGCATCACATCAAAACCCATATCTCCGGGACGGACTCTACCTAAGATGGCATTTAAATTGGCACCATCGTAATAAAGTAGTCCTCCTGCTTGATGCACAATTTGAGCAATCTCTTTAATTTGGCGCATGAATAACCCTAAAGTTGATGGGTTTGTTAGCATGATACCGGCTGTTTTAGGGCCTACTTTACTGCGCAATTCTTCCAGATCAATGTCACCATCTTTTGCCGTTGTAAGCTCAATAACCTTAAATCCGCACATGACTGCAGATGCTGGATTCGTACCGTGTGCGGCATCTGGAATTAGCATTTCATCACGCAGCGTATCGCCTCGAGATTGATGATAAGCTTTTATCATCGCTACACCAGCAAACTCACCTTGTGAGCCTGCCATCGGTGTTAAAGAAACACCTGGCATGCCGGTTATCTCTGCTAAATAGCCTTGCAATTCATGAAGAATTTGCAAAAATCCCTGGCTTGCTTTTTCAGGTGCAAGAGGATGGCGTTGGAGGAATCCAGGCTTTGATGCAGCATTATGGATACCCCGTGGATTGTATTTCATAGTGCATGAACCCAAGGGGTAAAAATTAGTATCGATTGAAAAATTAAGCTGCGACAAACCTGTAAAATGACGAATGACTTGGAGTTCCGAACAAGCTGGCAGACGCGCAGCAGCTTTGCGTAAAAATTGAGAAGGAATCGCTAATTGCTCTGCTGCTTCTCCAGGCATCTGTGCGGTGGCTTTTCTGGTTATTTGTGAGCGTTCAAAGATCAACATAATTTGCCTTCCGTTTTTTGAATGAGGTCTTGAAGTTCGGCGCAATGCTTCACTGGCGTGAACTCAATGATCTGAAAGTCAGCAATTTCAGCGAGATAATAAGGATCGCGTTCAAGTACTGATTCCAAGTATGCTCTATCACTGGTAGCTGCTATGATAATACCGCCAGTCCTTGGTTTCATGGGACCAGAAGCTATCAGTAACCCTTGTTTATAGTAGTAATCAAGAAACTCACGATGAGCTTGTAAATATTTATCAACTTCACTTATCGGGGTTTTATAAGTTAACTGTACAATAAACATCAACTGCCTCGCTTAGCCATAATTGGTCTTAATGAGTTTGCGTAATGGTCAATTTCTTGAGCGGTACGCATCTCTGTCGCACAAATAAGAAGTGTATTTGTTAATTGCGGGTAATGAGACTGCACAGCATAGCCACCAATAATTCCTAATTCACGTAATTGTGCCAATACTTCATCAACCGGTTGATTTAGTTTTAACAAGGCCTCATGAAAATAGGGTGCTGAGAAAACAGTTTCCACACCATTAATTTGTGTTAGTTCGGTAACCAGTTTCTGGGTATTCAAATGACAAAGACGTGCGACTTGTTGCAAGCCTTCCGCGCCGAGTAGACTCATGTGAATGGTTGCTGCCGTGACTAAAAGACCTTGATTGGTACAGATATTAGACGTTGCTTTACCTCTCCTAATATGTTGTTCTCGAGCTTGCAAGGTTAATGTAAATCCAGTCTTTCCCTCTTTATCGATTGTACGTCCAATTAAACGACCTGGCATTTGTCGGACATGTTCCATCTTGGCACTAAAAAAGCCAAAATAGGGGCCGCCTGACGCCATTGGAGAGCCTAAGGGTTGTCCTTCTCCACAGGCGATATCAACCCCATGACTACCCCATTGACCAGGTGGTTTAAGAAGACCTAAGGAAATAGGATTCACGTTGGCGATGCTAATCGTATTATTTGCATGAGCCCAGTCGGTAAGTTCATCGACTAATTCCAGACATCCGAAGAAATTGGGTTGAGCTATTACTAAGGCAGTAATGTCTTCACCATGATATTGATTTAATGTTGCAAGAGAAGTAATGCCTAGCTTTTCATCAAAAGGTAAAGTAATAATTTCGATGTGCTGTGTACGGGCAATGGTTTCTAATGTTTCACGATAGAGTGGGTGAACTGTTCCTGCCACTAATACGCGATTACTTTTGCTGCGTTTATTCAACCGTACAGCCATTAATACTGCTTCTGCAAGTGCGGATGCACCATCGTACATTGATGCATTAGCAACATCCAGGCCGGTCAATTCTGCAATCATGGTTTGAAATTCATAGAGTAACTGCAAAGTGCCTTGGCTTGCTTCAGCTTGATAGGGAGTATAGGCAGTTAAAAATTCCCCCCGTGATGTAATATCCCACACAGCCGCTGGGATATGATGTTCATAACTTCCAGCCCCCATGAAGCATGTGCCATTATGGTTTTTGGCTGCTAGAGCGTTTGCTTCGCGCAACATTGCCATTTCTGAGAGACCTTCTGGAATATTCTTAAGCTCGCCATAAAGCAAAGAAGAAGGTATTTCATCAAATAAATCCTGGGTCTTCTTGATACCGATGCGTGTTAACATCGCTTCGATATCTTCTTGGGTGTGTGGAATATAAGGCATTGTTAATGATCCTCTTTAATTTCGTTTTGATATTGCTCAGCATTCAATAAGTCATTGATTTCAGAAGTATTGTGAGCCTTTATTTTTACTAGCCATCCCGCACCATAAGGATCTTTATTAACTAATGCGGGGTTTTCACTGACTTCCTGGTTAATAGCTACAATAACGCCACTAATCGGGGCATAAAAATCAGATGCTGCTTTGACAGATTCAACCACACCAATCTCATCGCCCACTCTGACTTCATCCCCTTCTTCAGGTAACTCAACAAACACCATATCCCCTAATAATTCCTGGGCATGCTCTGTAATCCCCACAGTGAAGTCATTGTCCTCAGCTCGTAACCATTCGTGAGTTTTTGTAAATTTTAAATCGGTCATTTTTATCTCTCTTTTTTATTTTGATTTAAACATTTTGTTAATAAACGGGATCAGATTATTCTAGGATCTTTCCTCGTTTAACAAATCTTGGTTTCACAACTTTTGCGGGGATTAATTTGCCGCGAATGTCAACCAATACTTCCTCGCCTATGGCTGTCGGAACACGAGCCAAGGCAATAGATTCACTACGGGTTGGTGAATAAGAACCACTGGTAATAATTCCTTCACCGTGACCTTCTATAACTACTCGTTGCCCGGTGCGCATAATACCTTTATCTTGTAAGATTAATCCCACTAGTTTTCGTTTGACGCCTTGTTGTTTCTGCGACAGGAGAGCTCCCATCCCAATAAAGTCTCTATCTTCAGGTTGCCATTTCACAGTCCACTCTAATCCTGATTCGAGGGGAGTGGTTGTTTCGTCCATATCTTGACCATAGAGCAACATACCTGCTTCCAAGCGTAAGGTATCCCGTGCCGCTAACCCACAGGGTTTTATTCCCGCTTGTAATAAGGAAGACCAAAAAGAAATAATTTCTTCTTTAGGGAGAATAATTTCAAAGCCGTCCTCACCCGTGTATCCTGTGCGAGCAAAGAACCAATGTTCAACATCGACACACTCAAAATAAGTTAGGGTGGATACTGCATCAATTTGCGCAGGGGTAAGTACTGTCATGGTATTGGGGATTGCTTCTGGGCCCTGTACTGCTAACATGGCGAGATCATTTCTTTCTTGTAAGCCTACAGAAAAACCTTCACTTTTGCTGCGAATCCATGCCAAATCCCGTTGACGAGTCGCTGAATTGAGTACCATACGATAATTATCTGGCGAGCGCTGATAAACAATCAAATCATCAATAATGCCACCATGCTCATTACACATGCAGCTATAGAGTGCTCTGCCGGTATGCTCTAGCTGGTCTACATCATTGGTTAATAGTTTGCGTAAAAATTGCCGTCCTCCTGCACCTAAAATATCAACAACAGTCATATGGGAGACATCAAACATCCCTGCATGTTGGCGCACTTGATTGTGTTCATCAAGTTGCGAGCCGTAATGCAGCGGCATATCCCAGCCATGGAAATCGACCATTTTGGCACCTAGAACTACATGAGTAGCATGTAATGGTGTTTTTGCAAGCATATTAATCCCTCATTTCGCGCGTTGGTTGCAGATGATTATACCGGTATGAGTCGCCGCGACAAGAGCGATGATGAGCTCTTATTTCTGATAAGCTGTTTTCTTTAGAACAACATGCTCTTTTCTCTCTGTGCCAACATCCTTCCCGCCCTAATTGTAAGTATAGAAGTGTAAATGCTAGAAAATACTCAAAGGAAAATTTTTTATGTTTAGCTTTCTTCTACCGATAGTAACTCTACCCACGAAATGCTATATGGTGATATCAACCGAGACATATTGTTGGAAAAGGGTTATCAATTGGCTAGCTGAGGGACCGATTTCTTGCGGGTTATGATGAACTAAATAGAGGGGATAAGTGCGTATATTATCATTATGCTTTAAGAGAATTGGTTTAATGGGCAAGTGACGGTCTACAAGCAATTGTTTTGGAAGCCATGAAAAACCAATACCATGAGCAACACATTGAATTTTCATCTCTAATGAGCTGACTTTCCAATGAAACTCCGAACCTAGCCAGCCTTCATTACGTTTATTTTTAATTCCTGAATCCTGAGCAATGATATAACGTTCGTCATGGAGATCATCAAGAGTCAGCTCTTTTGTATGTAATGGACTATCAATGTGAGCATAAGGCAGGGATTGAATATCTAACAATTTTTCTCCCAGATAGCCTTCCGGAATTTTCGATACAACAGCTAACTCGGCCTCGCCATTGATTAATGATTCGCTAGGGCCTGACAAAAGTCCATGGTTAATGATTAGACGGGTGTGTTTATTGCAAAGGCCAAATTGATGCAATATTTTCATTAGAATTTTGGGAGGAAAGATTTCATCGATTGCCAGGCGCAAGTTTTGTTCATAATTGAGCGTAAGATTATGAGCAGCATTATCAACATTTTTGGCAGCGCGAGTAATTTGACGGGAGAGATTTAAGATCTGTTGACCATGCTCTGTCAAAACTGCTTTTCGTCCGTCAATGTAAAGTAATGTTAAACCTAACATGTCCTGTAATTTAGCAATGGTGTAGCTAATGCTTGATTGGCTTTTATGAAGTTTTATTGCCGCTTTTGCGAAACTCCCTTCATCCACTACCGTCTGTAAAACTCGCCACTGTTCTAACGTTACTTTCGTCATGGGTGACTCGCTGAAATCATCGAAAAAATTGATGGTTTAGTTCAAAAAAATGCGCTTTTTTCTTTGATAAAGCTAATTACAATCAATTTCATTGAACTAAACAGGAGAATAAAATGAAAAGAGTAGCTTTATCAATCCTAGTTTCTGGATTTTTACTAGGAAGTAATGTGAGCTTTGCCAATGAAAGTTCACAGGCACTAAAAAAACAAGCTGTCACGGAGTTTTATCAAAAAGCAATTAATGAAAAAAATTTTACTGCTGCTGAGGGATACTTAGGACCTTGGTATATTCAACATAATCCTTTGGCTCAAGATGGTATCGATGGCTTTAAACAATATATCGATTATTTAAAAACGAACTATCCCCAATCTCATAGCGAGATTAAGCGAGTATTTGCTGAGGGAGACTATGTGATTTTACATGTTCATTCAATCAAAGAGCCTGGTACAAAAGGACAAGCCATTATTGATATTTTTCGCTTGGAAAATAATAAAATAGTGGAGCACTGGGACGTTATTCAAAACATCCCTACTGAATCTGCAAATGGCAATGGTATGTTTTAGAAATGAGTTACTTGCGCAATCTTTAAAGATTGCGCAAGCAATAGCTTTTGTGAAAAACTCCGGGTTTTCACGGATGGTAAAGAGCTAGGTAATCCATTATGCTTCTGCCCGCACTTACCTATTGAGTGTTGATAACAGGAGTAAAAAATGCAGTTTAAAAAAATAAGTCATATTTTAGCGATAAGTGGATTAATTGCGCTTAGTCAAGCTAGTTTTGCGGTGGATACAGCGAATGAAAAAATGGTTTTCAAGAATGAAAAAGGCTCGGTTTTGGAATTAACCAGTTCTAAAGACGGTTCTCTTTCAGGCTATTTTACTACGGCTGTAGCCTCTAAAGAATGCCAACAAGCTGTTGGTCAAAAAAGACCTGTTGTTGGTTTTTTAACCGGGAATGCGTTTACCATTAGCATTGATTATCCTGATTGTGGTTCAGCCTTAAGTATCATTGGAAACTTAAGCCAAGATAATAAATTCTTAGACACCACTTGGATGGTAGTACATCAAGCGCCTGCGTCAAAGAACAAAGATTTAGGTGCGCGTTTTATGGGAAATAATTCCTATAACCGAATTGGTTAAAGTACTCTAATTAATGGCTTTTCATAATGACTTAAGGCTTAGCCATTACATGAGAGATTTAAACTAAGCCTTTAGAAATTGGAATCTGAAGTCTTACTACAGGTCTTGGGAAAAGAAGGCTTGTAGTAAGTTAAATAATGCTATTTATTTTTGTCCAAACCCTTATATGTTTCGCTGGACTCAATATCTTTTTCAATAGTATCGATCGCTTGTTCTCTCTTAGTCTGGGCAAAAAATAAAATATCGCTTGCAGCTATTTTTCTATCGTCTTGGTAAGCTCTAACCGCACCGACTCCCGCTTTTATGCTTATAGCTAATAATCCTATTCCTAATGTTAAAAGACTAAATAGAATGTTGGCTACAATGGGTTTCAATATTTCCCGATGTTCTTTCATTATATTATCTTGACTGTGAAGTAATTTTTTGAAATCAGCTTGAAATCGTTTGATATCTTCAGGGCTTGGCGGTTCTTGTGATATTTGTTTACTAAATTCATCAACTTTCTGTTTTAATTCCTCAGCAAGTTTAGTAACAGCATCCCCTTTTGGTTTATCAACATGGGATAAAGTTTCTCCAAAATCCTGCATAAATTTTATCTTAAGGTATAGATTATTAAAGCTGGCAGGACTTTTAAGATTTTCATGACTCTCTGTTGTTGCTTGTTCTGGGGAAGATTTTGTTGTTTGTTCTGGGGGAGCCTTTGGTTTAAATTCTTTATTTTCTTCTTTTAATGCAATGAATTCATCAACCTTAAAAATAGTTTTAAAAAAGTCTTTTATTTGAGGATCTTTCACCTCTTTATCCAGAAACTCGCCCAGGTCAATAAAAATTTGTCCGCCTGAAAAAACAGCCACATCTTCTCGAATTCCAGCTTTAATTTCATCCTCAGTATGACCAGGAGACTCTTTCCATCCACCAATATCTGAAAGTCCTGATTTTGGCTTAACTGCAAAAGAGAAGACGTCCCATAAAGGGCGTTCTAGATTGCTGGCATCTCCCTCAGGACAAGTAACAGAGAGTACTTTACCGTATGCACCAGATTCAGAAGTTATTGTGATTCCCAGAAGGTGATGTTGGACTTTGAAACTGTCTAAAAACATACCTATATTGTCTGCTTTGAGATGTTCCCTCTCTCTTTTTTGACCATAACTTGCGCTGACAGTCATTTTTCCTGGAATCTTAGCTAAAAGACTTGCCAGATTGAATGCACCAATATGAAAATAGTGACATTTCCCTCCTCCTAAGGCATGCTCGTATTTGTGAATTTCAGTTGTTGATGGTGTAAAAAGGCTGACTTGCAAAAGTGGCCATCCAGTATTGCCATTCCGTGGAGCTAAGGGAATTTTTTCATTTCTACTTTTAGCCTCGTTATGAGTATTCAATATATTTTCTTGCTCGGCTTCTGAAAGAAAGGTAACTGGCATGATAATTCACCTGAATGTGTGTATTGTTTGCAAATATAGCAAACAAAACTTAACGCTAAATGAAGAAGAAATTTAATAGGTGAAGTACGAATTCTTTCCATTGCTTAAAAGTTGCCTGTCTTAGGCATGTTTTTTGCCTCATGAATTCAACATTTCGCAATGGTCTTTACCCCGCTGATTACTAAAGGAGTCGGTAATATGGTAGAGGAAATCGTCACCAAATCCTGGGGAAGTCGGATAAAGGATGCTTTTGTTGGTATTTTAGTCGGCATCGTGTTGATTGGCGGGGCAATCATTTTAGCGTTCTGGAATGAACGGCATGGACTTCATACAACCCAATCTCTTATAGAGGCACAACGTGTGTTGATTTCAGTTCCAAATTCTCCTGTTGATCCCAAAAACAATCTGCATGTTGTCTATTTAAGTGGCGTGGCAACAACAAAGGATATCCTAAAAGATCCACTATTAGGGATTGCTGAGAATGCAATTGGTTTAAATAGAAAAGTGGAAATGTATCAATGGAAACAAAATAAAGAGACACATACCGAATCTCAGATGGGTGGTTCAGAGAAGCAAGTGACTATCTATTCCTATAAAAAAGTTTGGTCAACCAACTTATACGATAGTAGTGGGTTTAAAGAGCAGACAGGACATCAAAATCCAGCAATGATGCCGATTGAGTCAATGCATCAATATGCTCAAACGGTTACCGTAGGTGATTTTTTATTGCCAGAAAGTTTAATCACGCAAATAAGTGAAACACAACCAGTGGATTTAGAAAAAGTTGATAAAGCGGCCTTGCAAAAAAAAATAGATAAACCAATTCGCTACGTCAATAACCAACTTTATGGTGGTCAAGACTATCAAAATCCACAGATTGGGGATATTCGTATCACGGTTGCGGCAACCCTGCCGCAAACAGTCAGTATTATTGGTCAGCAAACTGGGAATACTTTGCAAGAGTATATGGCCAAAGCAGGAGAGCCAGTTTTGTTGTTGACATCTGGTCAGCAATCGCCAGAGCAAATGATTCAGGATGCCCTGACTGAAAACAGGTTTATGACATGGATTTTGCGTGCCATTACTTTATTAATGATGATCTCAGGTTTTTCTTTAATATTAAGGCCAATTGTAGTTTTAGCCGATGTACTACCCATATTGGGTTCGATAGCTGGTTTTGGTACAGGTTTAGTGGCTTTTATTTGTGGTTTTGCTCTATGGGCGCTTATCACGGCGATCGCGTGGTTCGCTATTCGTCCCTGGTGGTCTGTTGGGTTGTTGGCGGTGTGTTTTGCGATTAGCTATTTTGTATATAAGAAAAGAAAGAACAATCAGCAAATGGCTATGAAACCTGAAGTGGGTGAAAACTAACTGGAGCTAAAAAAATGCTATGCCTCTGACAGCATAGCATTTTATCTTGTTTACTGCGTTTTTTGCATATTGGTACTAGACGAGGTGTTTCCTGACGATGCTCCTTTCTTGGGTACAATGGGTGCTTTATTGTTAGCTGGTGCTAATCCTTTAATTGTAATTTCCCCAGTACCTGGTCTTGCGGCGCTATTTGCCTTGCGACAACGTTGAGTATCGCATTTCATCTTACAAACACCATCAACACAGCCATAGCAGCCCCAATTAGCCCAACAGCAGGCCCAATTACCGCCCTCTGAACCGACCCAACGTCCACCTGATAATTCACAAACACCTTTAAGATCCTCACCACTACCACCCGATTGACGTGCTATGGCACTAGGTGCTAGTACATATCCAATTAGCATGACAAAGATAATAAAGAATTTAGACATGATCCTTCCTCCAATGAAGTTTTTTGTAATGTGGTTAAAAAATATCCATTTGCCACTCAAAAGAAGCATAGCTAGTGTTAGGGAACATAGCAAAAATAAATGGGTAAAAGCTGATTAATTTGATGTACTGCATAATTAATTCTTAGCAAGCCTTGTGAGAGTATAAATGTAAGGCCGAAGCTATTCGAAACCCGTTCACGTTATGCTTGGGGTGCCGTTCCAAGTTAAATTTATTTATATGAAGTTATGTGCTAAAGTCCCCCCGCAATTTTCGCGAACCATCTTTTTTGGTTAAGAATAAAACCAAGAAAAATGGCAGGTTAAATTTCTATGGAGATTTTGCAAAGGAATCATGCTCTTTATCTAATTAGGAACTGAGTAAACGATGTCTTATTTTTCTGCAAGTGAGTTGAATTCTTATAAGTTACAGATCCTGCAAAAAGATTTTTTATCTTTACTATCAGAAAAAGAAAACTTTATTTTTATTAAAAACAACTTGTCTGTCTATCAATATGCAAATCAACAATTTCTAGAGCTAATGGGGCTTAATACATTAACAAGTCTCTATAAAAAAACAGATTATGATCTTTGTAGAGATATCAAAAAGGCAAGAATCTACTTACAACATGATGCGGAAGTCCTCGAAACAGAGCAACCCCTGTCAGTCAATGAAGAAGTACTCCCACAAAAAAATAAATTATTAAGAAAACAAATGACTGGAACAATATATCCTATCTTCACTCAGGGAAGTAAACCTAAAGCAATAATGGGAGTTGTAAAATCGAAATACTTACCTTTCAAACTTACCCTGGAAACTGCTATTAGTATGAGCAAAGAGGAAATGGATAATAATTTCATCAGACGCTCATATCCCGTCATTGTTTATGATAAAAAAATCACGCTCTCAAAACGTGAAATTCAATGCATTATTGAACTTCTGAAAGGAAAAAATGCTAAAGAGATAGCCGAAATCTTTGAACTTAAGCAAACGACTATCGAATTTTATCTCGAAAATATAAAAGAGAAATTAGGGGCTATTAGCAAAAGTAGCTTGATAATGACAGTTTTTAACCAAAAAGTTATCCAACAAATTATACTCTGATGTTTAGCATATTTTCTCATTCTGTTCAGCAGGAAGCCGACTCAATTGCGATCATTTTGAGTAACAAGGAAAAGTTAAGTTATGCAAAAGTTAATGAACTGGTCGAACTATGGGCGAAGTATTTTATTTTTGTGGGTGTACAACAAGGAAATAGAGTAGCTGTCCTCACAAAAAATGAAGATCTTCATCCTTTGCTACATCTTGCCTTGGATAAAATTAATGCAACCGTTGTGCCACTGGATACTGATACTCCGTCAGCACAACTAGCAACTGATATAAGAAAACTCAATCTAAACAAAATAGTTATTGATGAAAAACTCTGCCAAGACTATGAGATACCTGAACCAATTAGATTGCATTTATATACTCAAGGCATAGCCCCTAAAAACAGTGATGAATTAACGCCTGTTTGTTTGCCGCCAATTGAACGCAACCCTACTCTTCCTAACTATATCGTTGCTTCATCAGGAGTATCAGATAATAAAAAATGGATTCCTATTAATTCATCAGGACTTACTTATTGGGCAGAGGTGGAGAAATCGTTACTTAAATTATCCAATAAAGATAAGATATTATGCACACGCAGCCCAGCTTACGATGCTAGAATTTCTGAATATGTTCGTAGTTTTGCCGCAGCTAGCACCTTAGTCCTCATGCCACAAGCCGCACGTAGAGATTTTAATGCCGTTATTGAACAATGCGAGCAAGAAAAAATAACTTGTCTGATATTGATTGCATCACAATTAGCGATGCCTAATCAGGATGAGCTCATTCAACGTCTTGCTAAGACGGGTTTAACTCATTTAATGGTTACAGGCGACGCCTGTAGTATGAGCTTAAAGAGACTCTGTGAAAAATACGGTATTAATTTATGGAATTGCTATGGCCCAACCGAAGCAACATTTGGGATGAGCATATTGTGTGTAAATCAGGAGGAAATTCAGGATGAAAACGGACATCATATCGTTCCGATAGGATTTCCCCATGGAGAGGAAGTAAAGTTTCATCTTATTGATGAATGTCTTTATATAGAATCACCTTTTTTGTCGCCTGGATATATTGATAATCCTGAGCTTACCCAAAAAAATTTTCCCACCTTATTTCTCGATCATCGTTGGGTGCGTGTTTTTAATACAGAAAATAAATTTCTAGTCAAAGACAATCGACTTATTTTTAAGGGAAGAATTGATAATGATGCACACATCAAAATATCCGGGGTTAAAGTTGCCCCCTACGCCATTCAACAATGTATTGAAAAGTACAATGATGAAATTGGACAAGATGTATTACAAGTTTATGTAGTAGTTAAGCCATGGCTAAATAACAATAAGCCATTTGCTTATCTGGTGGTACAACACGAATTCTCCAAACCTCATTTCATGGCTTATTTGAAAAAATGGCTGCGTAAAGAAGAATTGCCTATTATTGTCACACTATCTGATTTCCCTCGTTTAATTCCCAGTGAAAAAATAGATCGTCGAGCCCTGATTGCCAGAACTGATCATCCAGATGAGCTTTTCTTTAATGAGGGAAAACAAAATAAAGAGAAGTTCTCTGCAGGTGGCTTGGGATTAGAGCCGTCAGTCTTGAGAGAAATGGATGAGTTTGTTGAGAAAATTAAAAATAATCAAGTTGAGTTCATCACCCCAGAAATCTTCTTCATGCAAATGGATAGATTAGTTCTTGCAGCAAACCATTTGGATCAGACTTTAAACTTAAACGCTTCTAATAAAGAAAAAGTTTTGCAATGGCTAGATGCAGCTTATCAATTAGTCACCAAGTATTTTCCCCAATATCTCGAGCTTTTGGACGAAAATGCAAAGCGGACTATTGTGGAGAGCGCTGCAATTACTCATTTAGCAAGTGTTGCTCAATTATTGCATTATTATGGTAAGGCTTTACGTTATGGCGAAACAAATGAAAAACGAATTAAATTTCTAAAGGCAGCAGTCACCATTGCTTCTTATCTAGAAGAAAGGTCAGAATTAGAGGATCCTCATGCCTTTAGAGGTCGATTATTGACCTACAATCTCGCCTTGATGCTTTGCTTGCGGGATGGCGGTGACGTAAAAGGAGCACTTGAGTTAGCAAACCAACAAGTTGCTTTCGCAATAGAAAAACAAGAGATTTTTCACATTGTGCAATACAAATCCTATATTGCAGGGATGTTACTATCCTTTAAACAACCAGAGGAAGCATTGCAATGTTCTAGTGAAGCTCTTGCCTTATCAAGGCAATTTTACAGGTATCAGGTGGTATTCTGTAACGCAGCGATTGCCTACATCAAGTGCTGTATCCAAAATAAGGAAGAAAATAAAGCTTGTGAGTTAGCCAGAGAAATCCTTGCCGCGTATAAATCCAATCCACTTTGCGGTGTGAAGGCACACCACTTGCAGGAAGCAAGAGAAACATTACAGCGTTATGATCAGTTAGCACATAGCTGGTGTAATGTTCTTGGACTCACTGAAAGTGATGAAGACCAAGAGTTTATTTTTTTAGGGGGAGACTCAACTCAATTAAGTCAATTGGTGTTTCAAATTCAACAAAGAATTGACCCAACCTTTAGTTATCAAAAAATACTTAACTTACCTTCCTTAACACTCAAACACATACGAGAATCCCTACATAACAAGCAACAAATTAAGCAAACTAGTGCTATAGTCCGCAGCCTATTCTCGCCAACTAGCGATAGAGCAAATTACTTCTTTCTCCCCCCTTTGCTAGGTGAGGGTTATTTTACTTATAAAGAATTAGCGCAGATCTTTTCCTCCCATTATCAATTTAATATTTATGGTTTATCAGATCCTAGTATTTATGACCCAACCTTACTGCCTAAAACACTGGAAGAAGCGGCGAGCAGATATGTAGAGGCAATAAAAACAGTCCAACCCCAAGGCCCTTATAACTTATTAGGTTTTTCCTATGGGGGGACTCTGGCTTATTACGTCGCCAAACAATTGTTAGCACAAGGAGATCGTATCAAAGCATTACATCTTGTTGATGGTTTCCCACCTCAAATGTATCAAAAATTATCTGCTAAGGATCATGCGGAATTACTAGAGGAATTGGTTAACTTTGTAATTCAAACGTTAAATAACCGCTTCTATGATGAAAAACTTAAACGCATTAAATTAAGCAATTTTGATAAATTATCACCAGTAAATCAAATCAATAAAAGTTTTAACGAATTAATTATTAAAGTCAAAAAACAAGAATCAAAAGCTTTGTTAATGTTGGCGCGTCAGCATTTATTATTAATGCTCGAAACGAAAGAAATTAATAAATTACCAGTATGGGCAAACCTTTATCTGTCAACGCCTAATCAAACCTATTTGGACGTGATTAATCGTATTCATAAAATTGTGAAAAAATCTGCCCATTGCCAATCTTATTTTTGGAACCATTATTTTGAGGAAGTAAATCTTGCTGGAAAGCGTGTGGGAGTACAACATCTGCAGTTGCTCAAACCTCAAAAAACAAATTTCGGGAATTCTGCACATATTTTTTGGGAAAGAGCACATGACCCGCTCTTTAATCTTCCTTATGATTATTTTGGGCCTAAACCTTTTTTTTATCTAGAAAAGGTTGATGAAATCTCTTCTATCTGCCATCTATATTCGCTTGATTGGCGGCAATTAGCCTTTTTTAAACAACAGTTAGCCCAAACACCACAAGTAACTAACCTACATGCCTATCCTATCTATGACAGAATCGCGGAAAAATATGAGCGGAAAGATAGAATTTATGTTACTAAATATTGTCTTTCATTCAGAATACCCAAAGAGGAAATAGCAAAACTTCAGGATTTTTTTCGTGAGAAACAGATAAGTCATTTTCATCTTAAAGGTGATCGTAAATTGTCCTTACCGTATATAGAGGGTCAACAACCTGATGAGCTCTTTTGTATTAATCTTGATATCCATTGGAATGGACAATATTTAATGAGTCTCTATTTTAATTGTCATGGCAAGTCTCAAATAGTACTTGAGAAAATTTTTGCAGTAATGAAAATGAATATCGATCGATTCTCCGAGCGTAACAATAATCTATATAATTACTCTCATTATACTTATGATATTGACGATCCTTCTATCTTTAATGCAGTGGAGCACATATCTTCTTGGTTAAACTGTTTTATCACCTTATTGCTTCCACATGTAGAACCGCCTATAGAGAATAAGCACCTACAAATGATGAATGCATAATGAAAGGCAGCAAATAGGTGCAGGCAAAATTATACTTTTACCTGCATAATGTTTTTTATTGTAATGTGAAGGATTTATGGGCATTTATAATTTTTTCTGCAGCTTCACGATGGATTGGTTTAGCACCACATTCAATATTCTTATCCATCTCCTCGATAATAGCGGTGGCTATAGATTGGGCTTCGTCTATTTCCTTGGCCGCTTCTAAAATGTTCATCAAGCAAACTCGAGCGTTATAATTTACTAAATTGCTGCTTTCTGGCTTAAGACTCTCTTGAACAGCACATAGCGCATATTGTTTTGCAATATCTAGCCCAACCCCAAAATCATGATGTTTTTTGACATAGATATTGGCTAATTGAATAGAGGCTTGCGCTCGATGAAAAGCACTGGGCAATTCTAATTGAGGTTTAATTAATTCAGCTGCTTTATCGTACTGCTTCATATCTTGTAGGCAATAATTCACTGGCAATTCATAAGTAGCAATGCGATTTTCATAATTATGGGGATCCTCTTTTTCATCACAACTTAAGCTACTCAAAAACTGAGCGATTTTTAAGGCATTTAAAAGTAAAGGCAACCGTTCTTCAGCAGAAATTCCTGCATAACGGCGCGCCTTACCCAAATAATGGAGTAGCTGGGCATGGCTAGATAAGTCTCGTACGCTGTATTTTTCTAAATGCTCATAATCGTAATTTTTATCAAGAGCATACGCCGCCTCAAGATAATTTAACACCAATCTTTCTTTTTCTTTAGGTTCAGGTTTTTCATTAAACCGTTGTTGATCGAGGTGATTAGAAGACAAGGTTAATATGTCGATATAACTTAAGGTGTCCTCAGGAACAAATCTTTTTTCTCTAATTGCAGTCGCTATAGCATCCAGTTTCATTCTTAAAGGCAAAGTAACCCCTTTACCTTCATTAGAAAATTTTTTGAAGCAAGCATCTCCTTGCTCCATGCTGTTATCTTTTCTTGGTTTAAATAATGCTTTATCTAAATAAAGATAAGTCTTCAATAAATCATCAACATCCAATGTAAATTCAATAGATGCATTGGGTTGAAACATTTTTGGTTTATACATTAGTGCCAGACTCCAATTGTTTATAAAAATTGGAGTGTAAAAAAAAAGTATGATTTTGATTACCTGACCGAGTAAGGTAATCAAAATCCTAAAAGTGTGTCTGTAATTTAAAAATCGAAGTGGCAAGAATGATTTTTTTTGTTGAGCAACAAATGATTTATGAAAGCAGGTTGAAATAATTGCTGCAATCTTCCAGTTGCTCTAGGATAGAAGAATAATTTGTGGCAGGAATACCCGTGACTCACTGGACGACATCTTGGCGTTGGTTGCTTGACTTACTTTGGCTACTCTTCTTAATAATTTTATTGTGGCACTTTTGGCGGGAGAGGAAGCGTCTTAAAAAAGCTCAGTCCTGGTTTTTAACCAAGGGACGCATCATGCAATTTATATGGACTCAAGAAGGGGATCGATTATGGCCAAAGATTGAATACAGTTATCATGTTTTGGATGAGGATTTTCAGGGCGAGCGTCTTTTTCTAGATACGTCCCATATTAATCAAAATAGCAAATATGCACGAACGGTAGCCTATCGGGCAGCAGTGGCTTATGAAAAAGATGAGGACATTGATGTTTACTACAACCCCAATAATCCCCATGATGCTGTTCTTGATATCACCATGCCTCGCAAGCTAAACATTATTATTGGCTTGATTTTGGTATTGATTACTTTCCATCTGGTGATTGTGTCTTATCGTTTGTTGTAGTTTGCTCTTCGTCTATTTCTGTCTGACATTGGCAAGGAGGCTGCGTCACTTTTGATTGCAAACTGGCTATTGCAAGACCTCGTACGCCTTGTCCTGCTGGAGCCTGAATGAAATTAATAGTCACAAGTAAATTTTGTTTTTGTTGGTATTGTGGGTTTTTATAGGTAACGAGTAAAGGCATGGTTGCTTCCCATTGTGTTGGGCTAATCGATTTAACTTCAGGAGGCAAGGTGGCTACAGCATTGACGGAATATAAATTTTTCTTCACTGCATCTGGAAGCTTCGACGCATTCAATGCTGTACTGTATGCAGTCCAACCTGCAGCAGTAAAGTATTTAGCGATTTCTTTTTGCCTTGCTAAAAAATTTTTATAATCAAAAGTGTAAGTTGCCACGATGGCTTCATTGGTCCAAACGGCAAGTTGCGTATTGTCAGGTGCTGTAAATCCCGGTGTTGAGAGAAGGATGAGCGTTAATAGGCAATAAAATTTGATTTGACGCATCTGAAGCAGCTCCCTTTGAATTTTAATAAGACGAATGAATCTCGTTTCCGGAGATTATTTTACTAGAAATTAACTTTTATTTCATTTTAAACAGGTTTTGCGAACAAAAAAACCCCGGCATACGCCGGGGAAATTGTTGTGCCCAATACCCGAAGGATGGGCACTGACTTCGCATAAAGAGGGAAAATGCGAAGTTTAGAGCAACTTTAAGCGTTCAATATTTAGACAATATAAAGGTTAAAAAGTTCTCGTCATTTAGGGAAAAATGCTTTTTTTTGCGATATTTAAAAATTAATTGATATTAATCAATAGGTTAAAAATTTATGAAAGCTTGGTATTTATCCTAAAAGACAGCAACATGAAGTTACAGCAACTCAGTGTTGATTAGCACGGTCAAGAAATTTACTAGGATGCTGTCACTGTTATATCGATAAGCCCGTATTTATGGTATTTTATAGGGTTTTGGGGTCTTACTACTCAAACAGGGTGCTTTTAAATCCCCGCCCTTTATACCAATCACGTTGATTGAGTATAAGTTTCAATCGGTTCAATAAAAACAAAAAGGGGAGGGTTGTAGTGCGCAACAGCCGATTTTACTTTGCTAATCGTGAAAATGTCAGCCGTTATATTAATCGCTGGGATCTGTTGCTGCTAATCCTTATTTTTTCCGTTGTTTTTTTTCTTGGTTGGGCTGGCAAACAAATGGCGAGTCCCTATCAGCTTGGTGAACCGCTCCCTATTTCGTTAGATCCTGCCAAACTGCCGTTTTATGCATTGCGTACAGTTTTACGGATGTTCATTGCTTTAGCGTTATCAATTTTATTTACTTTCACAGTAGGAGCTTTGGCAGCCAAACACCGACGAGCTGAGCAGGTCATTATTCCTGCCATTGATATTTTGCAATCCGTCCCTGTTTTAAGTTTCTTATCGATTACCGTGACAGGTTTTATTCACCTGTTCCCGGGAAGTTTATTAGGCCCTGAGTGTGCATCAATTTTTGCGATTTTTACTGCGCAAGTGTGGAATATTACTTTTGGTTTTTACCAGTCATTAAAAACGCTGCCCCATGATCTTAAAGAGGCAGCTGCCATGTTCCAGTTGTCTGCCTGGCAACGTTTCTGGAAAGTTGAAGTGCCTTTTTCTATGTCTGGCTTACTATGGAATATGATGATGTCCATGTCTGCGAGTTGGTTCTTTGTGGTTTTGTCTGAAGCAATTGCTGTTTCTCATCAAGATATTCGTTTACCAGGTGTGGGGTCTTACATTGCCTTAGCCATAGAGAGACATGATTTACATGCAGTAGGCTATGCTATTCTTACTATGGTTATTGTAATTTTCCTCTATGATCAAATTCTATTTAGACCACTCATCGCCTGGTCCGAAAAATTTAAAATGGAGCCATCTCCAGATGAGGAAGAATATCAATCTTGGTTAATTGATTTGATACGGGGTAGCCGCTTAATAAAACGTTTCAGTAACCGCCTAGCGATTTTAAAAGATTGTTTTGTAAATATGCATTGGCTAGGACGAAGGAGTTCGAAATCAATTAAGGAAATCGATTATCGTCACCAAAAGCATATGGATTGGATATGGAACATTTTCGTGCTATTGGCAATCATTGGCGGAGGTTGGCTTTTATTGAATTTTATTCTTGCCCAGCTAAAGGTTAGTGAAGTTGTTCATGTATTTTTCTTAGGCGCCGCAACAGGGGCGCGTGTTATTGTATTGATTATTGTCAGTTCACTCATCTGGATTCCTGTGGGGGTCTGGATTGGATTAAGACCGCGGTTGGCGCAAAAAATTCAACCGGTAATCCAATTTGTCGCGGCGTTTCCGGCAAACTTGTTTTATCCTTTATTTGTAATCGCCATTGTGCGATTCCACTTAAGTGTGGAAATTTGGGTGACACCACTCATGATTCTTGGTACTCAATGGTACATTTTATTTAATATCATCGCGGGAGCTTCAAACATCCCACGCGACCTTTATTTAGCGGCTGATAATTTTGGCGTCAAGGGTTGGCAGTGGTGGAAGCGCTTAGCCTTGCCGGGTATTTTTCCATTTTATATTACAGGCGCAATCACTGCTGCAGGTGGTGCATGGAACGCCAGTATCGTTGCAGAGTGGGTCAGTTGGGGCAATACCACTTTAAGGGCTACGGGTTTAGGGGAATATATTCAGGCGAGTACAATAGCAGGTGATTTCCCTAAAATAGCTTTAGGCACGGCAATGATGTGTAGCTATGTATTAGCATTTAATCATTTAATTTGGCGTCCGCTCTACCGCTTGGCAGAAGAGCGCTTTCATTTCAATTGAGTCAGAGGCATGTATGTCAGAAACAATAATTGCCATTGAAAATTGCCGTAAATCATTTAAGAAGGCTTCGGAACAGGATTTATTGGTACTTGAAGATGTTAATTTTCAATTAAAAGAAGGCGAGATTGTTGCCATGCTGGGAAAATCAGGTTCGGGTAAGTCAACGCTATTGCGAATTATTGCCGGATTGGTACCGCCTTCTGCAGGTAAAGTTAGTTATCGTGGGCAGCTCGTCACGGGACCCGTTCCGGGTATTGCTATGGTTTTCCAATCGTTTGCTTTAATGCCATGGTTGACTGTACTTGAAAATGTTGAGCTGGGCCTCGAGGCTCAGGGAGTGAGTCGTGAGGAGCGTAGGCGTCGGGCTATTGAAGCAATCGATACCATTGGCCTTGATGGTTTTGAGTCAGCTTTCCCTAAAGAGTTATCGGGAGGAATGCGACAGCGCGTAGGATTTGCCCGCGCTTTGGTTATCAATCCTGATGTCTTATTGATGGATGAACCTTTTTCGGCACTCGATGTACTAACCGCTGAAAATTTAAAGTCAGACTTGTTGGAGCTATGGAAAGAAAAGAAAACAAATACAAATGGCATTTTATTGGTAACCCACAATATTGAGGAAGCCGCAACACTTGCCGATCGCATCGTAATTTTTGGTAGTGATCCAGGTTACATTCGTGCGGAATTACAAGTAGCACTTCCCCAACCACGTAACCCAGAGACCCCTGAATTTCGTGATTTGGTAGACAAAATCTATAAGTTAATGACTACCGGGCCTAAGGAGAAAGCAAAACGTGCCCAGCGCGAGCGACAAATAGGTTTAGGATATCGCTTGCCTGATGTTGAGCCCTCAGAGTTATCAGGTTTAATTGAAACAATGAAATCTTTTGAAGAACGTATTGATTTACCAGAATTGGCTGATGAGCTCATGATGAATATCGATGACTTATTCCCCATTCTTGAGACATTGGAAATTTTAGGGTTTGCTAAAGTTTCTGATGGTGATATTCAGCTTAGCGATTTAGGCAAGCAGTTTTCTGAAGCTGATTTGCAAGCGCGTAAGCAAGTATTTGCTCGATGCTTATTGGAGAAAGTTCCTTTAGCGCGTTATATCCGGCGTGTCTTGGATGAAAAAATTGGTCATCGCGTTTCAGAGGAGCGCTTCTTAAGTAAACTTGAAGATTATTTGAGTGAAAAAGAGGCGGATCGTGTTTTACGAACGATGATCGATTGGGGCCGCTATGCAGAAATTTTTGCCTATGATTTTAATACAGGTATTCTAAGTTTAGAGAATCCCGGCATTTCCGACTTCAATCATGAGTAAATATTTTTATAAGAGAATACCTACCCCTCTTGTAAGAAGGGGTAGGTAAGTCAGAAGAGTTAGCCTTTACTAGCCTTATTGACTAGGAAATCAAGAATTTGAAAAAAGCGTTCCTGGTTTTGTGCCATTTGCAAATCTGTTTTATATTGATTGTTAACAATAACAGCAGGAACGCCGTTGACGTGGAAATTCGACATCATCGCTGCGCCCTGTGCTATCTGTACATCAATCATCGTTGAGTTTTCAAAAGCGCTTTTTGCAGTAGCGTTATCGACACCTTCAGCGATAAAGAAATTCACCATTGCTTCATTGTTTGCTAGGGGGCGCTTTTCAGTTTGAATCGCTTTAAATAAAGCGGGATTCATTTTGGCTTCTAAGCCTAGAAGATGCGCAGTGTAATAAGCTTTGGCATAAAATTTCCAATCTTTATTAAAAATGACAGGTACTCGTGAAAATTGAACTTTATTGCCTTGTTGCTGTACCCAGGTCATTAGGGCGGGTTCAATGCGGTAACACCAAGGACAACCATAGCTGAAAAACTCAGTAACGATCACTTTATTAGAGTCTTGGGCTGTGGTCGGTGTTCCTGTAACAATCTCATAGTCCTTACCGGCAATAAAATCATTGGCAAAAGCAAGCGCTGGCACAAATAATACAATCAATAGCAAACGTTTTAACATTTCTTGTCTCTCTAAAATTAATGTAATCCCTGCATATAATAGGCGACCGCTTCCATATCTTCCTGACTCATCCGTGAGCTTATATCCCTCATGATAGAATTTAAATCATTCGAACGTTTTTTGTCCTTAAAGGCTTGTAGTTGCTGTATAGTATAAGGTGCGTGTTGCCCTGACAATACCGGAAACCCTGCCTGACTATTTCCTGTCCCTTTTGGACCATGGCAGGCAATGCAAGCGGTTATGTGTTTATCAAAATCACCGCCGCGGTAGAGTTGCTCACCTCGTTTTAAGTATTTCTCAGGAGTTATCCCTTCAGGCAGAGGTTGCTTGGAATAAAAAGCCGCTAAATCAGCCATATCAGTTTCGTTTAAACTAGCAACAATCGCGGTCATCTCTGGGGCGTTGCGAGTAGTGCCTTTTTTATAATCCTGCAATTGCTTAAGGAGATAGCTTGCATGTTGGCCGGCAAGGTTGGGCCATATAGGATTTAAGCTAACGCCTTTCTGACCATGACAAGCAGCACAAACGCCAGCTTTCTCAAGCGATGCATTAGGCTGTTCTGCGCCATTGCTCGTAAAGGTGCAGAACACGATAAGAGCAAATACGATTTTTTTCATTCTTTTTCCGAGGGTTCTATCTTTTTTAATGGTACACTGCTTAGCCAAAATCCCAAAATGAAATTGAAGATAATGTTAATGAATCCTTATGCACGCGCAAGCTTTTTAAAAAGCGCGGCACGTGTGAATCAATTACCCGATGATCAAGGGGTGGAAGTGGCTTTTGCTGGGCGTTCGAATGCTGGTAAATCGAGTGCTTTAAATTGTTTAACGGGCATTAGACAACTCGCTCGCACAAGTAAGACGCCAGGCCGCACTCAATTAATTAATTTATTTAGTCTTGATGAGTCTCGTCGCTTGGTTGATTTGCCGGGCTACGGTTATGCCAAAGTAGCTCAGGAGATTAAACAAGAGTGGCAGCAACATTTAGCGCATTATTTAGAAGTGCGTCAATGCTTACGGGGTTTAGTATTATTAATGGATAGTCGTCATCCTCTCAAAGAGCTTGATCAGATGATGGTTGAATGGTCGTTGTCGCGGCAGTTACCCGTACATATTCTATTGACTAAAGCTGACAAATTAAGTCGAAGTGACGTTAAAAATGCTGTGTCAAAAGTACGGAAACATTATCAAGCTGTATCTGATTTAATCAGCGTACAAGCATTTTCTTCCCTTAAAAAAGAAGGTTTAGATGAGTTGATTTTAAAGTTAAATGAATGGTTTGGTTGGTAAAGTGCCAACCAACTGCAGCTCGCCTCCTGTCACAAATTTTCGCAACAGATTAAAGATTAGCCTCGCCTCGCGAAGCTCATAATAGTCTTGGAAGAAAAATTAGAATCTTATTCTGTTTGCAGGAATGATAGCTTCTTTTTCATCCTGCCTACAATCAATGTAGCCGAAATGCAAAATTTTGATCACATTACCTAAGACAAAAGAAATATTCCCATTGTCTCTCTTTATTAAAGAGGTAATAGGACTTTGGTAACCATCCAATTTTCGGATGCACTTTCCGGTATTTATATTCCAAAGTCGCATTGTTTTATCATTTGAACTACTAATAATGAGGTTTTCTCCAAGCTCAATTATTGCATTAATTGAGTTCTTGTGCCTTTTAAGTACTTTAATACATGTCCTGCTTGCAATGTCCCAAATACGAATGGTTGCATCATCAGCCCCAGTAATCAAACGCTTGTCATCAAATGCAGTTATGACGCGAATTGCTTTTGTATGACCATGGGCTAGAGTATGTGTATTAGAGTCCTTATCAAAAAAGCAGAGCGAACCATTTCGCCCACCACTTACAATAAGACCGCTTTTAAGTACAGCTAAAGAGCTAACCCCAGTTTGGTTCCAATCAAATTGTTTTTCGCTTTTACCGGAAGTTTTGTCCCAAATATGGATATCCCCACGAATAGAAGCACTAATAACGCTTTTTTGATCAAGTTCATGTATCGCACTAATGGCGCCATAATGGCCGGTAAAAGTTAGTTTACATTGTTCGGAGTTCGCATCAAAAACACGAATAGTTCGGTCTTCGGCTCCGCTAATAATGTCACCACTTGAGTGCTCAATAATAGCTCTTATGGGATTTGTTATTTCACCATATGCCTTGGTATTAAGCCCTAAAAGTGAAAGTTGCGCTAAAATTGTAGTGCGAGTGTTAATCCGCTCTAAATGAGCTGTTAATGTTTGTTTGTATTCACCAGAAACTGCATCTAATACATAAATTTTACCATTATTCAATCCACAGACGAGATTGTTGTTCTTCAATTTTAAAAGGAAAGTCATTTGAACTTCGCTCTTAAAGAATTCTTGTGTGAAATACTGAGAATAATCAGGTAATGGAAAAGGTGCATTTTTTATTAAATGGGTATTTTCTTTAATTAATTTATTAAATAATGAGCAAACCATGGTCAGATAGATAAGATCAAGTTTATCTAAGATATTCAGACTAAATATGAACACCCAAATTTCATTAGGTAGTAATATATTTGACTTTTTAACTGAAACTTGCATAGTTACTTCCTTCAAAAACCAAATTCGTTTACATACAACTTGTGATTAAAACGAGTTTGAAAAAAAACAAAGGAGTATATCACAGGGTCACAGTGATTAATATTTTGTCAAAAATAAATAAAAGCAGCTGGCGATTTGAGATAGCATTTTTTAGCTGTAACGATCACTAATTTTCCTTTTTTGGAGCGTGAATCAGCAAGAAAAACAGATTTTCCGAATACTTCAACAGCCATGAAATATTTTGTGTTGTTTAGGGATAGCCCCTTCATAAGCGATGCTCAACATAAATATATTAATTTTTTGTTTCTCACAATACCAAATTGTCCTATCTAAAGTGAGGTATATTTTTGGGTGTCTGAAAAAATAATCGAAAGATAACTGAACAATCTCTGTGCAATTGCGTAAGGTTTACTTAATAATTGGCTGTTATGATGCGCGGTTTTTACTTTGAAGGTTGATAGGTATGCCTAAAAGAAAAACCGCTAAAACTAGCTCTAATACAGCAAAAAAATCCTACTTTGTGGATGCAGAGGCTGCGAATAATTTTCTGTTATCCAATGGCGTAAACATAGAAGATGTTGATTTAAATTTATTAAATGACATGGCTCATGAACTCAAGATTCATTCTCTCAAACAATCGGTTGATGCCTATTTAGCATTAAATAAACAAGCTAAGAAAGTAAAAATTGAATCTATAGTTGCCGAGATTAATCAGTGTTATGAGGGTTTGCAAAAATTCTTGTTGGAAGTCCTCGATGAAAAAGACTCTATCACTCGAAGCCACCGGGGCTACATTCTCTATGCTTTTATAACGGAATTAAACAATACTTATCAAAAATTTTATGGCAGTGATGTTGATGTGATTGCCATATTAACCAAGGATCCTGGTAGTTCCTTGTTATTTCCAACATTCCAACAAGCTAAAATGATATTTTTAGGGATTCTTGGCACACGACTCTATTTATTGAATTTTCTTGATTTAGTTATGGAAGATGGTTTGCCGAATCCTGTCTTTGGTGAAGACTTTAATGGCTTGCTAGCCGAATTGAATCTTAAAGATAAAACCCGGTTTAGTGTTCATCAGGCAGCCCTTATTGATGGTACGCTAAGTGGTTTTTTATCTATCCCTAAAAAATTTATAGCTCCGGATGATATCGATTATTTTAATGACAAGTTATATAAGTACATAGGTTATGCGGCTGGCAATAAAAGGATCTATCCTAAATTATATCTGGTTTATTCGCTGCTCTCTTTTGGCAACGTGGATAGTCTCGATAAGATTAAAAAACATGACTATTCATCCTTATTAAAATTATTTATTTTTAGAGATTACCCCGAAAAATTTCCTCCTGATACAGATTGGGAAAAGCTTGTTATTTCGGCAATAACTGACTTATATGGTTTTTATGACAGTAATTTTCTCTTTACAAGAATAGTGTCTGCACAAGCCTTGGAAATCTGTTTTAATTTACTAGCTAAACGGACGCCAACGAGTCATTTAGTTAGCAGCTTAAACCAATGCTTGGAGCGTTTTTCCCAATTGTTCACAGCAGAAGATATAGACAAATACAAGGCAGTATTAGCTACTGCTGCTCAGGCGCTAGAAGCCAACAAACCTGTCAAAGAGGAGCTTGATGAAAATCAATTAGATAACAAAAATGAAGCTCCAAAGCATAAAAAAGCTACAAAAACTAAGATTGACAAGCCCAAACCTCAAAAGGTGGAAAAACAAGAGGTAAAGCCCAAAAAAGCTGACCAGAAAAAAGTGGTAGCTCATGAAGAGCCCAAGTCGCTAAGTGAGCAAAGTATAGAAATTTATGGATTCGATATTGAGAATTGGAGTTCTCTACTAAATAAAGAAAAAACATTTGTACACGCTTACAAAAAATATAACCTTGCGTTAACTATCGCCAAAAATAACAAAAACCCTCTGCATCAAATTACGATTTGCCTCGCTTTAATTGAAATGATTGAGCATCATGGCAAGATATCTGATTATCAGCATAAGTTAATTGATTTAACCACATTGGCTTGGCTCTTGAGTCAGGAGCACAACTCTGATGAAGCAATAGTTAGATTTACCGGATTTTTAAAAGATTATGTACAAATTTATGCTCCGAGGCTGTTGCGTGCGGATCTGCCCCCCGATACTTCTTCTCAATTAAAGTCTCATAAAGGGAAAAAAGAGTCTGATACTCAAGTAGCTGTGCAAGCGGATAAAAAGTCAGAGGCCAACCAAGAGGATGCGCAAAATCCAGATGGAAAAAAGAAGAAAAAGAAGACGCATGATAGAAGGTCAATGCAAGCGCCGGCGCAAAATAATCCATATCCATCCTTGGTGACGCAGCAAATATCGGTTACATTGCCAAAAACAGCCAGCGTTATTTATGATCTTTTGCAAAAAAATGGGGCAAAGATTTCCATTTTTGGCGGTTTTGTGAGGGATAATCTACTCGGCATTTCTTATGACGATATTGATTTTAAAGTTGCCTGGGATCCTGCTTATCTTATTAAGTTCTTCAGTGAAAATAATTATTTTTCTGAGTTAGCTAACAAAGACAATTATCCTTTTGTTCGTGTTTACATTGAAGATACTTATTTTGACATTTCAACTTATAGAAAAAAAATCGCGGACGACAAAGCTTTTCGTCACTATGATAAAAATGGTTTGTTGTTAAGAGACATGGCCTATTGTGATCCACGTGATGAGCAGATAGCTTTAATGTGTCATGATGCAACCACCCTAGATTTGACTCAAAATAGTTTCTATTTATCTAGGGAAGACAAAGGGGATAGCCAAAAATGGAGAGTGATAGCGCCATTTGGTATTCAATTTAAGGCTGCTGAATTTGTAGGTGATCTGCATGCAAATATCCATGCAGATCCGGTTCGCATACTGCGATGCATTAAATTCTATGCAAAAGGATTGGCTAGCAATAAGCCAATTGCTCTTCCTTGTGATTTTAAAGAGTTTTCGCATTTACTTAAGAATCCAGATGTAAAAGGCAAAGCAATTTTTTACCTAGGAAAAATAATTACTTCAGGGCTGCTTTTCTATGCCTTGCCAACTCTATTATCTTCGAACGTGCTTAGCGATTTATTCCCTCAACAACGTGCTTGTTTTAATGATGAACATGTTCACGCTAATTTACGTGCGATTGCATTACACACGGCGGAGTTAAAGCAACAAAAAGTCGCATTTTATGGCACGCCTTGGCATGTTTGTGTACTGTGGCATAAATTATCAAGCGAGCAAGGAAAGAAAGCCTATAAGCAGCTTGGTTTTGATTTTTATCTGCAGCAGGTTATCGAAGAGTATGCATCGCTTCCGAAACCATTAAAATTAAGTATAAAGAATGCTCTTACCTTCGTTGCAGCGTTGCAAGACAGTAACATTTTGCATGATCTAAATGATCCGTTTGTCAAGGCGTTAGTTAAACAGTACAAGGCAGCAAACCAACGAAATTCCACTTATGTCAATGAGCCCATAGATATAGTCCAGGCCATTAAGTTTTGGCATTATCATGACCTATTAGGTCAATATAAAAAGAAGATAAACCCAACTGAATCAGAATTAGAGGTGCTTATTTATCTTGAAAGACAAGTAGGTCATCGAATGAATTCAAATACTACTCAAGTTTCTGCCAATCCGTCTTCTTGGTGGAATGAAAAAAATGCCAAGAAGGAGAACTCCCAGTTCACTGCGGTGCCTCATACACCTTCCGAGGACGACTCCTTACTTAAAACTGAGTCTAGTTATTGAACCTTTATTTAGCGTCCTTCACCTTAGAAAGGAGCTAGGACGCTATTTTAATAGTTTCTTTCATGAGGCAGAGTGATCTTTCATTAAGTCATTAACGACTTGAGGATTTGCCAAGGTTGACAAGTCACCTAGCTCAGAAAGATCCTGTACATCCTTAGAGGCAATTTGTCGTAAAATGCGTCGCATAATTTTGCCTGAACGTGTTTTTGGTAAATCGTTAACCCAGCTTATGGCATCTGGCTTGGCAATGGCACCTATATCTGTTTTGATGGTGTCAATTAACTCTTCATAAAGTTGCTGGGATGGTTGTTCCCCTGTTTTTAAACTGACAAAAGCATGAATCCCTTGTCCTTTTATCTCGTGTGGGATGCCAACAACGGCAGCTTCTGCAACTTTAGGATGGGCAACGAGGGCACTCTCGATTTCTGCGGTTCCCAGGCGATGGCCGGACACGTTTAAAACATCATCAATACGCCCAGTTATCCAATAGTCACCATCCGTATCACGTTTTGCTCCGTCACCCGTAATGTAATAGCCATTGTTAAAATAAGTCTCACAATAACGTTCGTGATCCCCCGCAATTGTTCTTGCGATGGAAGGCCAAGGGTATTTAATTGGCAAGCTACCTTCGCCTTCACCTTTAATTTCTTTACCCTGTTCATCAAGAAGAACGGGAAAGATTCCCGGAAGAGGTTGACTTGCGGCCCCCGGTTTAGCTGCATTCAAATCTTCTTGCGGACATATCATGATAGCGCCTGTTTCGGTTTGCCACCATGTATCAACGATGGGGCATCGATCTTGCCCCACTTGGTCATGATACCATTGCCAAACTTCGGGATTGATAGGCTCACCCACAGTTCCAAGCATGCGCAAGGATTTGCGATTAGTTGTTGTGAGCCATTGATCGCCAGCACGCTTTAATGCACGAATAGCGGTGGGAGCAGTATAAAATACATTAACTTGATGTTTATCAATAATATTCCAAAAACGAGCAGGATCTGGCCATGAGGGTATTCCGGCAAAAATTAAAGAAGTAATGCCGTTGCATAAAGGTCCATAGACAACATAACTATGTCCTGTTATCCAGCCTACGTCAGCTGTACACCAAAATACTTCATTAGTAGAGCATTTAAAAATATGATTATGGCTATAAGCCACTTGGACGAGATAACCACCAGTTGTGTGGACCACCCCTTTAGGTTTACCAGTGCTGCCGGAAGTATAAAGAATAAAAAGGGGGGCTTCCGCATCCATGGGTTCCGGGGGGCAATCTGCATTGACTCGTGATTTTAAATCATGCCACCAGTGATCGGTTTTAGCATGAAAAGGAACTGACTCGCGACTATGTTGAATAACCAGAGTTTGCAAAGAAAGTCCTTTTGTAGCTTCATCAGCTTGCTGTTTCAAAGCAAAGTGTTTGCCGCCGCGATTATAGCCATCTGTGGTAATCAATAGCTTACAGGCAGCAGCTTCAAGGCGTTGCCGTAAAGCAGTTGGTGAAAACCCTGCAAATACCACAGTATGTACAGCCCCGATTCTTGCACAAGCAAGCATAGCAATAGCTGCCTCTGGAATCATGGGTAAGTAAATACCTACCCGGTCTCCTTTGCTAATTCCCAAGGATTTCAAAGCGTTGGCCATCAGGCAGACTTCTTGATGTAATTCGCCAAAGCTTAGTTTTCGTTGTTGTTGCTCATCATCGCTTTCCCAAATAATAGCAGTCTGCTCTGCTTTATTCGGCAGATGTTTGTCAAGGCAGTTTGCGCTAATATTAAGTTTGCCACCACTAAACCATTGAATATCCCCATTGGTGAAATTGCCTTGCAAAGTCTTGTCCCAGGGTTTAATCCAACTTACATAGCGATGGGCTATATCTGCCCAGAAATTTTCTAAGGAGTCCTTGCCAGAAATGGCTTGCTGACTAGTCATGAGTGACCTGCTCTTTAGTAATCGCTTTGATAATGGCTGAGAAATCGAGTTGACCTAAGCCTGCATCATTAAATTGTTGGTAAAGTGCCGTGGCTTGGGCTGCGACAGGCGTTTCTAAACCCACGGCCGCAGCAGAGTTCTGACTCAAGTTAAGATCTTTAAGCATCATTGCTGCGGTAAATCCTGGTTGATAATTATTATTTGCCGGCGTATTGGGTAAAACATCAGGAACGGGAGCATATTGACTCATTGCCCAACATTGACCCGATGAATTAGTAACAACATCAAACAATTTTTGGTCAGACAGACCAAGATGTTTTGCCAAAACAAAGGCTTCTGAAATGGCTATCATGGATACGCCCAATATCATGTTATTGCAGATTTTTGCGGCTTGACCGCTGCCTGCTGTACCTGCATGGATGATTTTTTTTCCCATGGCTGCTAAAACAGGCTTTGCTTTTTCAAATGCTTCTTCAAGACCACCAACCATAAAGGTTAAAGTGCCCGCAGTTGCTCCTGCC
>NZ_LNXV01000003.1:171869-311160 GCF_001467025.1 Legionella brunensis
CTCCGCCAGAAACTGGTGCATCGATTGCTAATAATTGTTTTAAGGTAGCTTGTTGTTGAACTTCTCTGCTGCTTGCAACATCAATGGATGAACAATCTATATGTAATGTGTTGGGTTTGGCAATGGCAAAAAGACCCTCATTACCTAAACAGACTTGGTGTACCTGCTGCCCTGTTTGTAGCATGGTGATAATGACATCTTGGTTTAATGCTGCTTCCTGTAAATTCTGAGCGATTTTTCCTCCAGCATTTGCAAGATTAGTTAAAGCTTGCTGCTGAACATCAAAACCAGTTACCGCATGGCCTGCTTTTAATAAATTAATGGCCATAGGCAAACCCATATGTCCTAAACCTACAAAACCAATCTGTGCCATTTGCTATCTCCTGAAAAACGATGCACGGGTGTAGAGGACTGCAGCCCATGATACTAACTGCAACCTCTTAGACTTTATTTATTGGTGGGCATAATGAATGTACTTTCATTAAGCTCAGTAACAGGCCATTTGCTGGTAACAGTTTTACGACGAGTATAAAAATTAATACTTTCTTCGCCATGCATATTGGTGTCGCCAAAAGAAGAGCGTTTCCAGCCGCCAAATGGATGGCTTGCTATCGGTACTGGGATAGGAATGTTGATACCCACCATCCCAACTTGCACTCTTTGGCTGAATTCGCGAGCCGTATAGCCGTCACGAGTAAATATAGCCGTACCATTGCCATACTGATGACGGTTGATTAAGTCGAGTGCTTCATCAAAATTGTCAACACGTAACATAACAAGAACGGGACCAAAAATTTCATTTTCATAAACGGACATTGATTCATTAACTTCATCAAAAAGTGACGGACCAACAAAATAACCTTGAGGATGGTTTTTATGTTTAAAACTACGACCATCAATAATTAATTTAGCGCCTTCTGACACCCCTTGATCAATTGCGGCGATTACTCGCTTTTTGTGAGCACTACTGATTAAAGGCCCCATATCGCTTTTCTCAGCATCACCAGCATCGATACGCATTGCGTTAACAAGCGGTTTTATTTTCTCAAGTAACTTATCAGCAGTATGCTCACCAACAGCAACGACTGCCGAAATAGCCATACAGCGCTCTCCTGCAGAGCCATAAGCGGCACCGACGATGGCATTGGCAGCTTGGGAGAGATCAGCATCAGGCATGACAACACAGTGATTTTTAGCACCACCGAAAGTATGAGCCCGTTTTCCATGGGATGTGGCCTTGGTGTAGATAGCTTCTGCTACTGGGGTTGAAGCAACTGCTGTGAAGGCACGAATATCTGGGTGAGTTAATAGATAATCCACGACGGTTTTGTCGCCATGAATGCAATTAGCAACGCCATCTGGTAAGCCGGCCTCTGTTAAAAGCTCCAACAAATGAATAGCAGCAGAAGGATCTTGTTCAGACGGTTTTAAAATAAAAGTATTGCCGCAAGCAATGGCAGGAATCATCATCCAAACTGGCACCATGACAGGAAAGTTAAAAGGAGAAACACCTGCGCAAACCCCTAAAGGTTGCCGTAAAGTATGGCAGTCAATGTGGTTAGAAACATCGGCTGAAAAATCACCTTGCAATTGGTTAACCAAGCCACAGTGAAACTCGACAACTTCAATAGCTCGCGCTACAGAGCCTTTCGCATCGTCAATTGTTTTTCCGTGTTCACGAGTAACCAGGCGAGCTAAATCAAGTTGGTATTTTTCTAGTAATTCTCTAAATTTGAATAGAATACGTGCTCTTTTTAAAGGCGTAGTTTCCGCCCACTCTGGCCAGGCAGTTTTAGCGGATGCGATTGCTTTATTACAAAGCGATTTATCGGCAAAATAAACTTGGCCTATGGCTTCACCAAGTGCTGGATTGTAAATAGTATGAGAATTAGCGGATGTTTCAGTCCAGGTTTTACCCCCAATGTAATGAGGTACGATATAACTCATCTTAAAAACTCCTTTCAGGATGTATAATTAATCGGCAAACGTATTAAGCAATACTTGATAATAACGCTTATCTTCTCCAATTTGAGAGCTGCGTGTTTCTATTATTTCGATTCTGGCATGCTCACTGGCTTTTGCTAAGGCATTTTGAATAGCTTCGCTTATGCCCGTATTGGATGAACCTGTGTATTCTCCTGTCTTTATTTTCATTCCTTGTTCCTAAGCTTGAGAGCAAATTCTGGATAAGAATCCTTTAAAATCTCTAACAAATCAACGATTACTTCATTAAGATAGCAAAAAATGCGCGAATTGGTGCAGCGAGTTTCTTGTTCTCTATCTTGAATTTAAAGAATCTTGTCTAGGACTTGTACTAAAGAAGTACAGAATAAAATGCAACAGTATTGAATATCTTGTCAAAATGGTTTACAAGAAATTGTTAAGTATGCGGATTTATTTAATAATAAACAACCGATGCAGGCAAGGGATAGTGGACCATGGGAAAAATAACAATATTGCGTCTCGCCGAAGATCTTAAATCTTCTGAAGGGTTTAAGACTAAAGACACAGGGACTAGTCTTAAGAATGAAACGAAATTTTCCAGTCAATTGGAAATTAATCTGAAAAAGATACTCGGTGAATTTCAGCTGGAATATTATTCCAAAATCCCTAATTTAAAACATAGCTACGAAAGACGTATTGAAAGTCTGCAGAAATCTTTCTTATTTGTTCTGGATACTATACCTGAGCTAAAAGGGAAAAAAGCGGCATTAAAAAAATACCTGAGTTGGTGTCAGTTACTTTGTGCTTTACCCCGTGATGAGCCTATTGAAAAATATCAAGAAATTCTTGCTAGGTACACTGGTTTGCTTGTAAATGCTTTGGTCGATAATTATCCTTCAGAGGCGACTCCAGTTGAAAGAGTGAGGTTTGCTACAGAGCTTTTGAATAAAGCTGAACAATATGTAATTATGAAAGAGGGCAGAAGTGATCTTGCTACTCTAATACCAATTAGACTCAATGAGTCAGTAGAATACGTTTTACGCTGGGAAAAGCAGTTAGCTCCTTATTCTGAGGAAACATTTCAAGAATTTAGTGCGATAAAAAAAGGGGTTGTCGTAACTACACCTAAATGGTTTCGTGCGCTTTCTCCTCTAATGCAAACTTATTTGCATTCTTGCATTCCAGAGTATGTCATGGGGGAGTCGAGAGAAGCTATTCTAAGTAAACTTAAATTCTCGTTAAATCAATTTACAATTAAGTGGCATGAGATTAAATTGCAGCAAGGCATGCAATTATCTACCGAGTTAAGCGGCATTGCTAATGATAAATTTCCAACCTGGTATACAGCCTTACCACCCCACGAACAGCGATTAGTTAAACTTTTTTGTGACTCCCAATTAACTGCTGAAAAGATTACGAGTCAATTAAGTACATTCAGTAAACAAATAAAAGAATGGACTAAAGAAAGCTCTTCTTCTCAAAGCAGTGTGGGTGGTTTTAATGCCCGGGAATTAAATGACTTACGTGCTGTCACTTATTGGTTCTTGGTTTTGGATGACCATGAACAATACTTTCTTAAAGAAGTTTTGGAGAGCAGTAAGCGTGTAGAAGATGTGATTTCTTTTGCCCCAAGTCGTTTGCGTAGATTGCCTCTTGTGGCCAATTTCTGCGAAAGCAATCTGTTGTTATTATCAAAAGAAGGGAAGCTTATCAAAAAATATCCTTCTCGATTACGTTTAAGTCACATGGCTTCTCGGGATGTGATCAAGTTACCACCACAAATCAAGAAGTTGCATGCAGCACGTAATTTGGCGAGGGTTGAAAGTTTTACTGATGGTAACCAGCCTTGGCTAATGCAGACTTTAATTAGTCCCGTCAAATTACTAGACGGACATATTCCTGATTACTATTTAGATCAAGCGCGCCAGGAAACAGTGGCTAATTTTCAGAAAAAACGCAAGAGTCCAATTTTTTCTACCAACCATCCCCTGAATATGGCGAAATATTTATATTACACGCCTGCAAACGATCCCGCGTGTATGGCTTTGTTAAACATGGCTAACATAATCTTATTGGTTAATAAAGTTCCAGAGCTAAATGCTTGGGATCTGACGAAGATTGAAAAGGTAATCTCTGAGGTTTTTTCTGAAGTTGAAGCAGACAAAGAGAATCAGGCTTTCAATTCATCTCTCAAATCGGGAGATGAGGATAATGAAATTAAAAAAAATCTGGCTAACTTATTTAGCGAGAATTATCAATTATTAAAATCGCTAGATGGTTGGCAGCAATTGCTGGCGCAACATCTTTATCGGAGAGAGGATTGTTGCAAAAAAGGGGATATTGGTTCGTATTGGAAGGACTTAAGTGACCTACAAGTGATTGCTAAGGAATATAACGCTGTCTTAAATTCGTCCTATGGTTCGGCGACTGTTTTTGATTATTATGGACGTGAGCTATATCTAAGCTCCTTGGAAAATCTATTAATGATGTATGCACAAGGGAAAAGCTCAGGCTCCTGTGTGAGCGGTAAAGACCGCAAGGAAATAGAAATAGTGCACACAATCGCCATGCTACTTTATCGTGAAAAAAAGGGACGTTGGCCAAGTATGCGTGATAGCGGTGCTGATAGAGATGAATTTGTTGACTTAGTAGCAACTGTTTTTGTGTCACGGCATGGTCATGAACATGCTGGTCAAAATGCTGATGGTGCTGATGGTATTAAAACGCCAGAAAATTATTGGCCGAAGGATATTGCTGAAGCTATCCGTAAAAAAGAAAGCCAAATGGCTCTTGAAAATAGTGATATCCTGGCAACGAATAATGAAGTGGGACGTATAGGAAATTTAAATCAGTTAGTAGTTCCAGGATTTTCCGATTGTGTGTTCTCCGCACAACAATTATCAGCGGAAAATCGGCAAAAGGTACTAGATATTTTGGCTATTCTTTGTGGAGAGCAAAGTTTTTTACAAAGTAAAACCTGGTCATTAAAAATATTCTCAACCTCAATGCCACAGGGGATGGATGAGATTAAAAAAATATTGCAAAGCCCTGGAATTGATGAGGCTGCCTCTATCAATAAACTTGCAAAAATCTATGTGGAAATTAAACAAAGACCTAAGGACAGCTGGGTACGGGCAACAGAAATTCAAAATCTCTATGTCGCATTATTGAATTTATGCAAAGAACCTGAAACTAAAGCAGAGGAGTCCATAGACCTTTTGGTGAAAACAAAAGAAATGGCCTTTCGCACCAATAGCCAAATGGTTTATTAAATCTAAAATCGGAGCTAGGTTTAGCATGTGAGCGACAAGATTTTTGTTACTCAAAGTAGAAATAGAGATGCGCTTTTAGATTGAAATAGGATGGCATGGTGAATGAATATTTGCTTTTTGCATTAATTGGTTTTGGAGCACAGCTAGTTGATGGCGGCTTGGGAATGGGGTATGGACTCATTAGCATGACAGCACTTCTTGCCTTCGGTGTTGCCCCACCTCTTGCGAGTGCTGGGGTGCATACCGCAGAAATTGTAACGACAGCTATTTCGGGCGTCTCCCACATGATGTTTAAAAATGTGGATCATACTCTCTTTAAGCGTTTAGTAATCCCAGGAATGATTGGTGGGATTGCCGGTTCGCAACTTCTTAGTTATGCGCCGGTTGGGATTATCAAGCCTTTTGTAATGCTCTATCTATTTATAATGGGTATGTATGTTTTGTATAAATCTTTTTCTAAAATGGAATTGTCAGAAAAACTTTATAATTATATGGCTTATACCTTGCTGAAACGTGAGAAACCGACACAAAAGATGCCCCGGTTAATTTCTCTTGGCTTCATTGGAGGGTTTCTGGATGCTGCAGGAGGTGGGGGCTGGGGATCAATTGTTAATTCAACTCTACTTGCTCAAGGAGAGCATCCTCGCTACACAATTGGTTCAGTCAATTTAGCAGAATTTTTAGTGACCGTTAGTATATCAGCTGCTTTCTTTTTAACTATCGAAATTAAGCAATGGGCAATGTTGATTGGTCTTGTAATTGGAGGTGCCATTGGAGCACCAATTTCTGCGTATATGGTGCGTATCCTACCCACAAACTTATTAATGCTTATGGTGGGGGCGTTGATTATTGTCCTTAGCCTAAGATCATTTTGGGTTTTTATCCATTAATGAGATACACAACTGGGTGTTGCTTTAGAAAAATTGTAATTAGCTTAATAAAAAATTTTTTGGAATTTCTGTGTAAAATTATTTCTTATAGTCCCGCTATTATTCTTAATTATTTCTAATTGATCAGTCCAATATATTTATATATAGTGGACGTTCTTAGTTTGGTTATTACAGGACTTATGCAAAAACTAAGTTCATTAATTTAGTCTAACTTTAATATCATTCGTTTTTCCTATGTCCTGTAGTGTTAAAATTGTAGATAAGCAAGGGAAGAGTGCTGTATGCCGTTTAACCAAAAAGTAGATGCAGATACTATTGAAGAGTTGCCACCTGTATATGAGTCTGTACTGGATGAGCCAAATAAGATTTATGCCGAAGAGAATGAAATTCTTAGGGAAGAAAACCAATTATTAGGTCAAAAGGTTTCACGATTAGAAGCGGACAGTAGTTCGCTTAAACAAGCGAAATCTCTATTAGAAGAGCAAATTAAGCTGCTCAATCAACAAATTGAGCTAATTAGGAAAAGCAAACAACAACTCAGTGCCAACCTTCAAAGTCTCAGTGAAAATTATGCTCTGCAACAACGCAAAAATTCAGAATTAGTGGAATGGTTAGCTTTATCTGCTGCTGATGAAGAGCGAACACTTATTTATATTGATGCATTAGCCTCATGTGCCACTTCACTTCGTAATAATCCTGAAATCTCTGAACTACGGTTTAAATTACAAGAGTTGGATAGCAATTTGCAGGTGCATAAAGGAGAAGTGTCGGCTGAAATAGAAAAGCAGGTCAATGAGAAAGCACAAATCATCCAAGAAAATGTGTTGGAGTTATTTCATAAGCTCATTACTAGTGAGGCATTTACCCAATTAGTGAGTAACCTGGAAGAAAAATTAACTGACATTGTACGCCGCGATGAAAAAACTTTTTTGGAGGAACTTGCTGAAAAAATCCCTGTCCCAAATGAGTTGACGAAGCAATATTTAGACGAGAAAACTAAAAAACTAATGGATCTAAAACAGATTCATAGTGATGAAAAGGTTAGTTTATTTTATAACACCAGCTACATTGTTTTATGGGCCAAAATAGTTGGTGTTATTTCAGTATTTAGTGAGCTAGTTGAAAAAAAGGCAGGAATTGGGGAAAAAGCAGTAGACCTTACTTCTTCTGTAGTCGGTGGTTTGCTTGGTAGTGTTCCCGTAGTGGGGGCATTACTGGATACCATTGCTTCCTTTACTTTAAAAGAAATAGGTGGTGCGGTTATCGGACATTTTGATGATAAAAAAATGCAAAATATTTTAGAAATATTACGCAATCCTGACCATGCAAAGAAAATGGCCGAGTTGTTCGCTCGTTCGTTGACCCTATGTCACCAATTAGAAATACAATCCTGGGATGCTAAAACGATAAAACATGCTGCAACAATGTATAGCAATCGAGTCTATGAATTGTCTATTGGTGGCAAAATTAAAGAGTGTATGGCCGATTCTACCGAAGAAAAAGTTGCAGTATTTCTTGATGCTGTTAATGGTGTAAAAGAGGCCTCCCGCGATGTGAAATCTGTAGGGACCTCTAGTCCAAAACCTAAATTTTCTTTGCAGGAGAAATCGCTTAAAACAAGCGTTCATGAGGGCACCCAAACGCTTCGCAAAAAACTTAGCGAAACAGAGTTTTTTTCCAAGCATACTTCGGTTGTTGTAAAAGGGATCAAGCGACAAAACTCTGATTTTCAGCAGGAAGCTATCAAACAGCAGGAACAAATTTCTGAGTTGAAATTGCAAGTAGCGACATTACAGCAAGAAGCAAAGCAGCGCGATGAAGAGATAAGGGACTTAAAGACACTAGTAAGTGGGTTGCAAGAAATAATGGCCAATTGGTTGGTGGAAAGTCCAGAACCTGTAGCGGTGACAAAAGTTACAAAGAAATCATCGCTAATCAAAAATAAGCTTAAATTGTTTTCTAGTAGAGACTCAGAGGAGCGAGCAACAAAATTTGTAGATAATACGGTCTTCGGAACAAAATAGTATTTTAGAAAAATAATACTTCATCATGGCTTAGGTATTTTACAATAAATGCTCTAAGCCATAGTAAAGTGATTTTAAATTTTTTACCTTTTGGCAAGCAAGAATGATACCTGGCATAAAGGAAATTCTATCAATGCTGTCATGTGTAATCGTTAATGTTTCGCCACTATTACCAAAAATAACGTGTTGGCGGGCGACAACTCCTGGGAGACGTAGGGAGTGAATGTTCACGCCGTGGTGAGAGCCTCCTCGTGCACCTTCTATTAATTCATGCCCTTTGATGCTATGCGCATTTGTAGTCCGAGCAGCAGCTATCATTTCTGCTGTTTTCATGGCGGTTCCTGAGGGGGCATCAAATTTTTGTTGGTGATGGGTTTCGATTATTTCTACGTCTGGTAACAGGCGCGCTGCTTCGGCGGCAAAACGCATCATTAATACCGCACTAATTGAAAAATTAGGGACGATAATTCCCCCCAATTTTTCTTTCTCGCAATAATTTTTTAAAGTTTGAATTTGCTCATCAACCAAGCCACTGGTTCCAATTATTGGATGAGCTCCGCTCTCAATAATGGCAAGACTGTTCTCATAGACGCAATCTGCACGTGTCAGATCGATTACAATCTCTGCCTGCCTATCCACGATGGTTTGGCGGAGGTTGTCATGACGTGTTAAGCCTGCAACAAGTTCAAAATCGGGATTTTTTTTTACAGTTTCACAGGCAAGTATACCCATTTTACCTTGTGCACCATTTACAATTACACGAGTGGTCATGCGAACTCCGATTACCTGGCTATTCAGATTTTTTCTTCTTTTTAGTGGGGGTACTATTTTCCTGCACGACACGCAAAGCCCAAATACTGGCCGGTATCCAACCAATAAGTGTGGCTTGCATAATCAAAGCGACTAAAGCCCCTCCCGGATTGTCATCAAGTAAAAGCACAGCCCAGGGAAAACTGAGTGCAAGACATGTCCAAAAAATTCGCCCAATCATTGCTAGTGACTCGCATATTGAATTATTTACAGAGTATATAATATTGTTTTATTTTAACAGTATACCTCTATTTTCTCTGCATTTGTGAATTTAAGCTCAGTTTTTTACTCTCTTGTGCTTATCAAAGGTTTGTACTTGCAAATATGAATCAAACGCTGTACATTGTATGCGCATTTCTAGAAGAACTAGTTTTTCCATATATGGCAAAAAACATCTCGTATAATTACCCAACACATACTCATGACAGTAGTAATGGATGGTTATTTTTTATCAAAAAAAGGTAGCAGCATGAGAAGGCAAGAGCTTCATCCCCGCACAGCAGTACTTAACAAAGCGCAAAAAAATAAATCAAAAAAAGCTCGTAACGAAGCTTTACTGTGGCTTGCCGCTACATTTCCTCAAGTTTTTGACAACACTTTAAGGATTCGCCCACTGAAAATAGGCATTATGGACGATATATTAGCTTGGGCAGACAAAGCAGCGGAATTTGGAATCTCTAAAAGTAAATTGCGTGAAGCAGTGGTATTGTTTACTCGTCGCATTGATTACCTCACATGTCTTAAAGCCAAGGAAATGAGGGTTGATTTAGAGGGTAATCCTGTTAGTGTGGTGACAGAAGAGGATGCAGAAAGAGCTGCAATAAAAATTAAAAAGCGAGTTGAAAAAAGTGCTCGTAACGCGCGTAAGCTTCTTCCTGCGAAGTCCACAGCAGCAGGTTATACTAATCATGTAAAACCTTCATTGCAGCCGTATTTCCAACAGTCGCAGGAAGTAACCCCTTCTTTCCCTGAACGTGCCCCTGCTTTTAGCGCACAAAATCCAATAACACCGATTTCACGGCCGGCTGTTGTAGTTAAACATAAAACTTCTAGACAGTTTGATCCTGATGCAGTCGCTCGATTAAAGGAAAAACTAGGTTTATCGCGTAAAATGCAGGAAGAAACGACAGAGTAATTAGATGCGTGTCTTTTAGCTGGAAGACGAGCTTGGCAATTTTAATGTTAGGTTAATATACTTATCGTATAATTTTTTCTCATGATAGTCGCGAATCGTTTCGTGCAGAGGTTCTGTAATGAGATTAAATTTGTTCTCAGCCTGGATCGCCAGCTTCTTTTCAATTACCGGGTTTGCAGGAATCCCCTCAATACCTTTTGACTCCACACCTTCCACGTTGCCAGTTACGCAAATATCAGCAAAAATAGCGCCGTTAACGAGTTACCCAATGTGGACAAAAGTAAATGAAGGAAACCTGTTGCAGCAAGCTATCTCTATAGTCAATGTCGAAGGAGTTCCCTTATATTTATGCCGCTCACAATTGTTTAATAATCTATTACCCGGTGAGGTTCATGGCGATGGTTGTCTAATTACCTATGCTGGCAAAGCATTTATGCAGAAAAATTACGAGGTTGCATTGACTAATGAAACTGGAACTGCAAAATGGGTCTACCCTGGTAATCCTCCCGAAAAGAAAATATGTGCTATATCCACAACAAACACTGGCGATAGCGTGTCTTCACCATCCTATGTTATCTCTGGCAAGCATGGTATTTCCCTTGCGCTACCACTAGAAATGCCCAAAATAGGTAAGCTCCATTTCACCAAGATTTGTCATAACGAAACACTGCAACCACTGCATGTCGGCAATGAAAACGGCCAGTCGTTGTCTGTTTGCCTAGCTATCTACAAGCAATCTTTTCATGTTGGTAAATTGATAGGCCAAGAATGCGCCATAGGTTATGGTGGTGATGAAATTCATTTAACACCTTATCAAATTCTTTATTATCAAGAAAATAGTGGATAATTGTTCCCAAAAACTATTGCTTCCCAAACGAGTGTGCCTGCAAAATTTGCATACTATTGGTTCCACCCGGCTCGCCAATTTTATGCCCCCTAGTCAGTAGGACATAAGAATTTTCTTCAAGTAAACCAAGCTGCACAAGATATTCGATGACTTGTTCATTCACTTTTTGGGACTTTAAGTGATGGTAATCGAGAAAGAGAGGGAATACATTGTTTACTAAACTTAATTTTCCAACTGTTCGCGCATTGGCAGTAATAGCAAATATGGGCACAAGACTAGGTTGACGAGACATCCAAATCGCCGTTGCTCCGGATTCAGTGAGCGCTACAATGGCTTTAATGGGAAAGTGGTTAGCAGCATGCATAGTCGCCATAGCGATAGCTTGATCCGCACGCTGATAATGACAAGTTTCATTATCGACGTTATAAAAAAAGCCAGCATGTTTTTCTGCACTTTGACAAATCTTATCGACCATGGTAATCACTTTAACGGGGAAATCACCGCTTGCAGTTTCCGCAGAGAGCATTACTGCATCGGTACCATCTAAAATAGCATTGGCAACGTCAGATACCTCGGCGCGGGTAGGCTGGGGCTGGTGAATCATGGATTCCATCATTTGTGTTGCTGTAATAACGACTTTGTTGAAACGTCTGCTTTGCTCAATGATCCGTTTTTGCATTGCTGGAACTTCTGCCGGACCAATTTCGACAGCAAGATCGCCACGAGCCACCATGACTGCATCGGCGGCATTAATAATTTCTACCAAATGATGTAGAGCTTCTGTTCGCTCGATTTTGGCAATGATTGGGGTGTCTTTGGCATTGAATTGGGTTAACAAGTGGCGAGCTTCTTGGATGTCTTGGGCATCCTTTACAAAAGAGAGAGTAAGATAATCAACCTCAAGAGCAACGGCAGTTTGTAAATCCTTAATATCTTTTTCTGTTAAAGCTCTGGCTGCGAGTCCTCCTCCTTTACGATTGAGTCCCTTATTATTCTGCAAAATGCCACCTTCAATGACTTTGCAGTATATGAGGGGAGGTTTCACTTCATTCACTTCAAGCTCGATTAAACCATCGTCTAACAAAAGACGATCTCCTGCCTGCAATTCATAACATAAATTTGTATAAGCTACAGAAACAATATGTTCATCACCTAATTCATTTCCCTGACAATTCAGTGTGAAGGTCTGACCATTAGCAAGCTTAATTTTATTGTCTTTAAATCGTCCAATGCGAAGCTTAGGACCTTGCAAATCGGCCATAATAGCTAGCGGACGTTTAAGCTCTTTAGCGATTGCTCGTGCGTTAGCAACGGTTTGCACGATGCTGTCGCTGCTATGAGAAAAATTAACTCTTAGCACATCGACACCAGCAGCCAGCATAGTTTGCAGCGTTTGTGGTTCGCTACAAGCAGGACCCAACGTGGCGACAATCTTAGTGCGGCGCAGCATTCGCACGCTCTTCAAGAATGGCAACTGCAGGTAGCTTTTTGCCTTCAAGAAACTCTAAAAATGCACCACCGCCGGTCGAGATGTAGGAAATTTGCTGCGTTAAGTCATATTGATCAATGGCAGCTAAAGTATCGCCACCACCAGCAATCGAAAATGCATCACTATCCGCAATAGCGATAGCTAATGCTCGGGTACCATAAGCAAATTGTGGAAATTCAAAAACACCTACAGGACCATTCCAAATAATTGTTTTTGCTTCATTGATAATGTCCACATAGCGACCAACGGTGTCAGGACCGATGTCCATAATCATGTCGTCGCTTGCGACGCTGGCGAGTGACTTATTAAACGCAGGACAACTATCAGTAAACGATTTACCAACAACAACGTCAGTAGGTAAAAGAATTTGGCAGTTTTTTTCTACTGCCAGTTCTAAGATAGCGCGGGCATCATCAAGTAAATCATTTTCATACAACGAAACACCAATTTCATACCCTTGTGCTTTAAGAAAAGTATTGGCTATGCCGCCGCCGGGAATTAAGTAATCCACCTTTCCTACCAATTGTTTAAGAAGGGTGAGTTTACTGGAGACTTTGGCCCCGCCAACAATGGCGACAATGGGTTTTTCCGGTGCTTTCAACACATGATATAACGCCTCTAATTCGTTGACTAATAGAGGGCCTGCCACAGCAACAGGTGCATATTTAGCTACCCCATAAGTGGATGCTTGAGCGCGATGGGCTGTTCCAAATGCATCCATGACGAAAATATCACATAAATTAGCGAGTTTTTTTGCCAAGTCATCGTCATTTGATTTTTCACCAGTATTAAATCGGACGTTTTCGCAAATAACGAGCTCACCAGGGTTCACTTCAATACCGTCTAAGTAGTCAGTCACGAAACGCACAGGATAATCTAAATTGGCTGCCAGATAATCAGCGACAGGTTGTAGAGAAAAACGTTTTTCATATTTGCCTTCCTCTGGTCTACCTAAATGAGATAAAACCATCACCGCTGCATTTTCATCTAATGCAGCTTGTAATGTAGGTAGGGCGGCTCGCAAACGCTGATCACTAGTAATGATGCCATCTTTAATAGGAACATTTAAATCTTCGCGAATGAGTAATCGTTTACCACTGAGGCTGATCTCGCTCATTTTTATTAGATTCATTATCTCATCCTTAACGAGTCATCATATAATGCGCAGTATCTAGCATGCGGTTAGAGAATCCCCACTCGTTATCATACCAGGCAACTACCTTTACTAAATTCCCTAAAACTTTAGTTTGAGTTGTGTCAAACACTGCTGAAGCAGGGTAATGGTTGAAATCACAGGAAACTAAAGGTTCCTCACTAATATGAAGAATATTATTTTTTGCTCGGCGCATAATGTCATTGACTTCAGCGACAGTGGTTTCACGCTGCGAGGTAAATGTTAAATCGACCACAGAAACATTCAGGGTAGGAACGCGCATAGCAAAGCCATCAAGTTTTCCTGCTAATTCAGGAAGTACTAAACCAACGGCAATGGCGGCACCCGTTTTGGTTGGAATAATGGATTGCGTCGCAGAACGAGCACGACGCAGATCACTATGGCTACCATCTAATAGCATCTGATCTTTTGTATAAGCATGTACGGTGTTCACTAAACCATGCTGAATACCTAAAGCGTCATGCAAAGGCTTAACAACAGGAGCTAAGCAGTTGGTGGTGCAGGAGGCATTGGAAACAATAATGTCAGTTGCTTGTAAAACTTCGTGGTTAACGCCATAGACAACAGTGGCATCGGTATTTTTTCCAGGAGCAGAAATGAGAACTTTTTTGGCGCCAGCAGTAATATGTTTCATAGCCCCATCACGTTGGGTAAAATGACCGGTGCATTCAAATACCAGGTCAACCTCTAATTCCTTCCAGGGCAAATTATTGGGGTCGCGCTCAGCGGTTACGCGAATTGGGTGCCCATCGATGACTAAGTTATTGCCTTCAACTTGTACTTGACTACCAAAACGTCCGTGAGTGGAGTCATAGCGTGTTAGATGGGCAGTTGTTTCTATTCCTGCCAAATCATTAATGGCTACAATATTAAATTCATTTTGACGCTTATATTCATAAATGGAACGTAAGATGCAACGGCCAATGCGACCATAACCATTTATTGCGACTCGTATCGTCATACTACATCTCCAAATACCAATGATTTACTTTTGCAAATCAGTTTAAAATAGTGTTTTTAAGGTAGAAACCACATGTTCAACGGTAATAGCTAAATAACTAAAAGCATCGGTGGCCGGTGCTGATACACCAAAGCGATTAAGGCCAATAACTCTACCATCCAAGCCAACAAATCGATACCAATAATCCGTTGCTGCAGCTTCAATAGCCAGACGTCTGCGAACAGCTTTAGGTAAAACATGTTCTTGATAAGTTGAATCTTGAGCAATAAAGCGCTCACAACAGGGCATGGAGACCACACGAATTGCGTTGCCGAGTGCTTTCATTTGTTGAGCTGCAGCTAGAGCTAATTGAACCTCTGAACCTGTCGCTAACAAAATAGCATCAGGAATGCCTTGGCAATCCTGCAGGATGTACCCTCCTTTTTGGATAAGCTCAGCATGATTTTCAGCATGAGGCAGAGCAGGCAAATTTTGCCTTGATAACAACAGGGCGGAAGGGCCATGATGATGCTCTAGGGCTTGCTGCCAAGCAACGGCAGTTTCCATTAAATCGGCGGGGCGCCATACTGTCATATTAGGTGTCATACGCAACATAGAGGCATGTTCAACAGGTTGATGGGTAGGCCCATCTTCACCTAAACCAATAGAGTCATGGGTGAGTACGTAAATCACCCGTTGATGCATTAATGCACTTAAGCGAATGGCATTGCGAGCATAGTCAGCAAATACTAAGAAAGTGCCGCCGTAGGGAATGAGTCCACCATGTAAAGCCAAGCCATTCATGATGGCTGCCATTGCGAATTCTCGCACGCCGTAATAAAGATAATTTCCTGAAAAATCATTGGCAGTAATTGCTTTGCTACCTGACCAGTCAGTGTTATTGGAACCTGTTAAGTCTGCAGAGCCACCTAGCATCTCAGGGAGGAGTTTTGCAAATTGTTCGATGCATTGCTGTGAACTTTTGCGTGTGGCTTGTGCTTTGTCATTAAGACGACATTGCTCAATAAAAGCCTGTGTATTGTCATCCCAATTATCAGGTAAATCCCCGTTAATGCGGCGTAAAAACTCGTGATAGTCGGTTTGATATTTTTGCTGATAAGCATGGCAGCAGGCCAACCACCGCGTCTCTTCATGTTGTCCTTGCTCGACATGATTCCATTTAGCATACAAGGAATCAGGTATGACAAAAGGAGGGTAAGACCAGTTAAATGTCTCTCGTACCTTTGCAACACCTGCTGCGCCCAAAGGAGCGCCATGGCTTTTTTCACTACCAGCGACGGGTGAGCCATGGCCTATAATTGTTTTACAAATAATTAAACTTGGCTTTTTGGTCTCTTGCCTTGCTTGCTCTATCGCACTCTCAATAGCTTGAGGATCATGACCATCAATAGGGCCTAAGACTTGCCAATTATAGCTTTTGAAGCGAGCTGCTGTGTCATCTGTGAACCAAGAATCCACTTTGCCATCGATGGAGATACCATTGTCGTCATAAAAGACGATCAATTTCCCCAGCTCCAGCGTTCCAGCAAAAGAGCAAGCTTCATGAGAAATACCTTCCATCAAACAACCATCGCCGACAAAAGTGTAGGTGTAATGATTGACCAATTCAAAACCCGGGCGATTAAATTGTGTGCTTAAAACTTTTTCTGCGATGGCCATACCAACTGAATTAGCAAGCCCTTGCCCCAAAGGTCCTGTTGTGGTTTCTACTCCCGGAGTATCGTGCTCGGGGTGCCCTGGTGTTTTTGAGTTCAATTGACGAAAACGCTTCAATTCGTCGATGCTTAGGTTATATCCGGTTAAGTGCAATAAGGAATAAAGAAGCATAGAACCATGGCCATTTGATAAAACAAAACGGTCCCGATCAAACCATTGTGGGTTTTTAGGATTGTGTTTTAAGAACTTCGTCCAAAGCACTGTGGCAATCTCTGCCATTCCTAAAGGCATACCAGGGTGACCTGATTGTGCTTGTTCAACAGCGTCGATACTTAAAAAACGAATGGCATTGGCTAAATCATTGGAAAGACTCATGCGTACTCTTATGCTATCATCAGGGTGTCTATTGTCGCTCAGAAGCCATTAATCAGCAAGTTGGCTATATATTTATTGTAATATTAGTGAGCAAAAAATGTTTCTATTTGACAAAACGGGTAAGAAAAACATTTAAATTTTACTTTTTGTCCATTTTTTGGGATCATTGGTTCTTTATTAAATTAACTCTGAAAGATGTATGACAGCAGTTTTGCGAAGATTACAGTCTCAAGTTGGCTATATTCCTGAGAAGCCCACGGGGAATAATTTATCCCCATGGCGGTTCAGTGATTTCTTAGGGCAGCAAAAAACCGAGTATTTTCAGTCACTTGTTCGTGGTCATGTTGTACTCAATTTGGAGTACACGGTATTTTGCAGCAAATTAGCCAATGAGATTATTAGCAATAACGCGCGGGTGCATTCTAAGGAATATGATGAGGAGCTCAGTGAGCAAATTGCCACTGCTTTAGTCCTGTCAGAATTATTGACGCATATTTATCGCCATTATTTGGGAGTTCCAAGAGAAGTAGCGCGTTTAGAGGAAGAGCAAAAAATTTATCGAGCTTGGCTGCAACGCTATTATCAATTCTCTGAAAAAGAGGCGACTATTCCTGGTGAAAAAGAGAATAACGCTACTCAACCTCCCGGATTTTTTACACAGAAAGTAAGAGACACAACAGCCTGGCTAAACTGGCCTCGCTTATTTTCTGTGCGAACGCGACGAGTCTTCACAACATTGATACAGATTCCTCAAGTAAAAGATTTTCAATATTTGTATCGTTTTGTCGTCTTCGCAGACCAATTTGCTAATCCCGTCTTGACCTATGTATCTTGGATATTTTATGTCCCTCGCTTTTTAGTCAATCTTATCCTCTTGCTTAAGCACCTTATTCCTGGTCCCTGGTTTGAAGCTGAAGAAAAAGAATTGTCTTGGTTTACACGTCTACAAGCACAATTGCAGAGACGTTGGTTTGAGTTAGGGAACGATACGGTATGGTTAACTGGTGGTCTACTAAACTGTTTTGTATTGACAGGGGCCTTGGCGCCCATCGGGATGTACTTAACCATTTCTCTTTTTCTGTTTGATGCGCTTTGGGCGGGGCTTCGAGCGTTTATTGAACTTGGCCGGTTGAAAGAGTTAGATAGTCAATATGCTCGTATCCATGAGCAATTAACGTCAAATGGAAGTGCTGCTCCTGCAGAAATTAAAGAACTGGAGGAGTATCAACAAGCGTTACAACAACGCATGTCTTTTGAACGTCGACGATTAATGCTGAGTGTAATTAGCACGTGTGCTTCATTTGTGGGAATGTGTTTGGCAATACCAGCGTTAACCAATCCAGTGATAACTTTTATTGGCGCGGTAATTGTTATTACGATTACTTTACTCACTTATCTTAAGGTACAAGAGCTCGAAAAACAAAGACCTGCTAATAATATTAGAGCATTGGCGGAGCCTAAATATGCCGCTATCCTGAAAAGGGAAGGATTATTTAATTGCCAGGATACTAAAGACGCAACAGCTGTACCAGAGAATGAATTTACCACAAACTCAGGTATGATTATCCCGAGAATGTGTTAATGTGATCCGACTGTCATGGAGCATCTCTTGATTCAATGCTATTCTTGGAAATTTGCAGCATTGGGAGCTTAGGACAATGAATTTACCATCATTTACTTCGATTGATGTAGCAGGCTTTGTGAAGCGGTTGGAAAGCTTATTACAAACGAACCTCGACCGAATAACATCGATTCTAGAAACCTCAAAAAAATTTACCTGGGACAATCTCATGCGTCCATTAGAAGAAATGGATGATGCCTTGGAGCGATTTTGGTCGCCATTGTCACACTTGCATGCTGTGGTAAATTCAAAATCTTTGCGCGAATGTTATCAGGCTTGTTTGCCTAAATTGTCTGCCTATGACGCAGCGATTGGTCATAATCACCAACTCTATAGTGCGATTAAGTCGTTGGATGAAAAAGAATTAAATCACGTTCAACAAAAAATTGTTGATGACACACTTCGCGATTTTGAGTTGTCAGGGGTTGCTTTATCCAAAGATAAAAAGGAACGTTTTGAGGCAATCCAGACACAATTATCCGCGTTGTCGAACCAATTTGAAAATAATGTATTGGATGCGACACAAGCATTTAGTATTCATATTACTGAGGAAAAACGGTTAAAAGGGTTACCTGAACATGCCTTACACACAGCACGTGAATTGGCTGCTGAGAAAAAGGTAGAGGGTTGGGTATTTAATCTTGAATTCCCATGTTACCTTGCCATTATCAGTTATGCTGAAGATCGCTCATTACGAGAAGAAATGTACCAGGCCTATGTAACGCGTGCGTCCGATCAAGGTCCTTCTGCCGGAAAATTTGATAATACGGGAATAATTAATGAAATGCTTGCGCTGCGTCATGAAAAAGCGGAGCTGCTAGGTTTTCACAACTACGCAGAATTATCATTGGCAACGAAAATGGCAGAATCCACGGCTCAGGTAAATGATTTCCTCGGTGATCTCTCTTCTCGGGCTCATGAGCAAGCAGAAAATGAATTTAAAAAGCTACAAGAATTTGCCCAAAAAAGCTATAAAATTGATGAGTTGGCACCTTGGGATATTGCTTATTTATCTGAGAAAAAAAGGCAAGCGCGCTATGCCATTTCCCAAGAAGAGTTACGTCCCTATTTTCCTTTAAGTAAAGTGATGCCTGGTTTATTTGCGATTGTAAATAAACTTTATGGGATGACTTTTGAAGAGGTACAGAATGCTGATGTTTGGCATCCTGACGTAAAATGTTACCAAATTGCTGATGAAGCAAAGCAGATTCGCGGTTACGTTTATGTGGACTTATTTGCACGACCCCATAAACGTGGTGGAGCTTGGATGGACTCTTGTCAAAGCCGACGTCAGTTCGAGAATGGTAATTTTCAGCTGCCCATCGCGACATTGACCTGCAATTTTGCCAAGCCTTCTGCCAATAAAGCAGCAATGTTATCGCATGATGAAGTATTAACTTTATTCCATGAGTTTGGTCATTGTCTGCATCATGTTTTAACACGTGTCGATTATTTAAGTGCTTCCGGTATCAATGGTGTGGAATGGGACGCTGTGGAATTACCCAGTCAGTTTTTTGAAAACTGGTGTTGGGAACAAGAAGCTTTACAATTACTAGCAGAGCATATTGATACTAAGGAGCCACTGCCCCAAGCGTTATTCAAAAAATTAATGGCTGCTAAAAATTTCCAATCGGCAATGGCAATGATGCGCCAGCTTGAATTTTCGCTTTTTGATTTTCGCATTCATCAAGAATTTACACCACATCAAAAAGATTTTGTCGCAAATACCTTGGCTGATGTTCGTAAGCAAACCACGGTTGTCCCACTTGTTGCTTACAATCGTTTTCAACATAGTTTTTCTCATATTTTTGGCGGCGGTTATGCGGCAGGTTATTACAGTTATAAATGGGCCGAAGTTCTTTCTAGCGATGCCTTTTCCCGTTTTGAGGAAGAGGGGATTTTTAACGAGAAAACCGGACGTGATTTCTTGCATACTATCCTTGAGGTGGGCGGCTCTAAAAAAGCAGCCGAAGCCTATCAATCCTTCCGGGGGCGTCCGGCAAAAGTGGATGCTTTGTTACGCCATAATGGGATTGGTTGCTAAAACCAAGGGGCATATCATGCGATATGCCCCTTAAAAATTTTCTAAGACTTGAATATGCTATTTATCAAAAAAATTTTTCTTCCTTTTACGCTCTTTTTCGGCAGCTTAAGTTTCACGATTGCCTCTCCTTCCGAATCCTTAACTATTGGTGAGGACAAGCTGGAGTTCATAAAAATAGATGAAACAAAGTTGCCTAAGCCCTTTGATTTCTTACTAACGCAACCTCTTATGACACTTGGGCTAGAAAAATATTATCAACGTAGTGGCAAAATTAAGATTATTCATGCGCATGAAAATAAACTGGATAATACCTATTCTCGCAGCATTCTTATGCTTATGGATGGGAAAAAAGAACGTAATCATGTCCAGTTTGCCGAGGCTAATCATGAAGAAGTGGCCGTTGAGTTCGCACGCATTACCATGAATTTCAAGGTTCTGCCTAAAAAAGTCATCGATGGGATTCTTAATAGTGATGTACCATTCGGGAAACTATTGGCCACTCATCAAATAAAAACATACACGACTGGGCGTGAGTATTTTTGGGTTAGCTGTGATGCTGAGTTGGCGAGTCTTATACATTGTAAATTGCATAGTAAACTCTATGGACGAAAGAATATTTTGAGCCAAGAAGATAATAAGCAATGGCTTGCTAAGGTGATTGAAATTCTACCTGTCGTAAAATGTAATGTTCAGGAGTGCCACACGGTATAGTCTGGACGATAGCCTTTTCCTGTTTTTATCACCTGACATTCGAAAAAAATTAACCCATACCATATGGGGTCATATCTCATTTGTGTTATAATTAAATTGTACAGTAAAGGGGGGCGACCTGGCTTCGACGTGGGTTGCGAAACCTGAGGTGCATGCCGAGAATGAGAACTCTCGTAAATCAGACTCACTAAATATAAATGCAAACGATGAAAACTTTGCAGGTGAAGCTATCGCTGCGTAAGCTTTGATAGTGTAACCGCACCGTGCGCTGCCATAAAACCAGCGCCCCGTTGACCGAGCCTGCTTATCGGTATCGAATCAACGGTCATAAGAGATAAGCTCGCATCTTAGCCCGTCCCGAGTTAAGGTGTTAAATTAAGGGAATCGCCGTGTTCGATCCTGCCTGTCGGAGAGGCCACGGTTAACCTAATAGACAAGGCTACGCATGTAGAGCTGACGGCAGAGGATTTGCGGACGCGGGTTCGATTCCCGCCGCCTCCACCAATTACACTTCCAAGAACATCCAATACCATCTTATAACCCTTGATATAAAAGGGTTTATACCTTAATCTCCATCCCATAACGTCTAATAAGTACCCCCAACAGCCAATGCTATATTGGGGTATATCTGGGGGTATTTCGACAAGTTGTGAAGGAGATACCCCCAATGGCATTAACTGATGTCAAAGTACGTACAGCTAAACCTCAAGAAAAAGCCTACAAGCTTTCCGATGAGAAAGGCTTGTTTCTTTATCTTACGCCGAATGGTAGCAAGTACTGGCGGCTTAAATATCGATATCTTGGTAAAGAGAAATTATTAGCATTAGGTGTTTACCCCGATGTGTCTTTAGCTTTAGCTCGTGAACGTCGAGATGATGCTCGTAAACTCTTAGCAAATAAGATTGATCCTGGTGAGTACCGTAAGGTAATGAAAACGGCATCCACTGAACGTGCGCTGAATAGCTTTGAACTTGTTGCACGTGAATGGTTTGCCAAACACTCACAAAATTGGGTTGCCAGTCATGCTGACAAAATTATTCGCCGTTTAGAGCGAGATATCTTTCCCTGGCTTGGCTCAAAACCAGTAGCTGAAATAACCGCGCCTGATCTACTTGCGGTTCTTCGACGCATTGAAAATCGAGGGGCTTTAGAAACAGCACATCGTGCAATGGGTAATTGTGGTCAAGTATTTCGTTACGCTATTGCAACTGGACGAGCGGAACGAGATCCATCTCAAGATTTAAAAGGTGCACTTCCGCCAGTTAAAGGAGCACATTTTGCAGCACAAACTACGCCAGAGAGCTTTTCTAAGTTATTAAAAGTCATTGATGGGTATGAAGGCACATTAATTGTACGTTGTGCTTTAAGGTTGGCGCCGCTTGTGTTTGTTCGTCCTGGTGAATTGCGTAATGCAGAATGGGCTGGTATCGATATTGATAACGCAGAATGGCGCTATATCGTCACAAAAACAGATACCCCCCACATTGTTCCTCTTTCAAAACAGGCAATTGCTATTTTACAAGAATTACACCCCCTTACCGGCTCTGGTCGTTATTTATTTCCGAGTGCGCGCAGTATTAATCGACCTATGAGTGACAACGCTATTCTGGCAGCACTAAGACGTTTGGGAGTTAGTAAAGAAGAGGCTACTGGGCATGGATTTCGTGCAACAGCTCGCACTTTGCTTGATGAAGTGTTAGGGGTACGACCCGATTTTATCGAACATCAGTTGGCTCATGCTGTACGTGATCCCAATGGTCGGGCATATAACCGTACTGCATATTTACCAGAACGTAAAAAGATGATGCAAGACTGGGCTGATTATTTAGATTCAATAAAATAAATGTGGAGAAAAAGGATGTTGAATAGAGCCAATTTTGATGATTTTAATATAAGTGAAGCAGAGGCTAAAAAATTTATTCAATTGGGAATTAAAGGAGAATTGCAGTTTGAAGTAATGAATAATCAACAATCACATTATCAAGTACTCAACGAAAGACAGTTGAATGAAATTCTTAGCAATCATCCCGAGAAGAAAGAAGTACGTTTGACAGACGGGCATTACAATCCTCAACGGCATAATTTTGATAGTTTCAGTTATGAGCAACGCATAAACTACGAGAATATGTGGTTTGATGCTGTAAAATTTAAAGCTATTTTGGGGAAATACCCCCACTACTTGAAGAATGGAGTAGCGCCAACTCAAGAAGATAAGCTACAAACTAGCCCCTATTTTCGTGAATTTACAAAGCGTGCAAGTAAAGCTATACAGGAATACCCTGAATGGAAAAAGAATCAGAGAAAAATCCAAGTTACTGGAAATTTTATGGAATGGTTAAATGAACGAAGTGCAAATACCCGTGAAGCAGATGTTATAAAAAAAATCTTGTCAGACTTTTATAAAGAACTCAATTAAATCAATACGTTATTTCTGTCAGAAATTTTCTTTTTGACAGAAGATGTGACAATTTTTTACTCAATATATCTTCAAGTCATGTTTAACACTACTGCCTAAGGAGGCACAAACATGACTAATAATATTCTTAGACTTCCAGCTGTAAAAATATCTAGCGGTCTTCCCAGAAGCACTCTCTATCTTCGAATTTCCCAAGGTTTATGGACAAAGCCAATTAGTTTGGGTGCTCGTGCTGTAGGATGGCCTGCCAATGAAATTAGTGCATTAAATGCTGCTCGAATTGCCGGTAAATCAAATGATGAAGTTCGTGATCTAGTAAAACAACTGGAAGCTGCTCGTAAAGAGATAGGAGGAACGAATCATGCGCAATAAAATGAATCGTTTCAAGAAAAAATTTAATCGTGATTCATTACCTAATCCTGGTCAATATTTTCGTGAACAAGGTCTAAAGTTAACTGGTGGTGGAGAATGGAAATCAGCGCTTTGTCCGTTCCACGCTGATACAAATCCCAGCTTGCGACTTCGATTAGATTCAGGTGGGTTTAGGTGCATGTCATGTGGTGTGCATGGGGGTGATGTTTTAGCCTTCCATATGCAACTGTATAAGATTGATTTTATTACGGCAGCAAAACAGCTTGGGGCATGGGAGGATAGACCATGAAAATTTTATCCGAAACACTTCAAGAAGCCGTTTGTAGATTAACACAGAAAATGATTAACAAGGGTTTTCAGCAAGAAGCCTTACATGAATATAAAGACTCGGAAGGCAATATACTGTATTGGCGAATACGGTTAAAAAATCCTACAACTGGTGAAAAATGGATTCGTCCTTTGAAATTGGATGAAAACAAAGGTTATTGCTTAGTAGAACCTGAGTTTTCTAATAAAAAGCCTTTGTATAATTTACATAACCTAGCTTATCAATTGAATTCCCCAGTATGGATTGTTGAGGGTGAGTGGTGTGCAGATGCATTAACAGAACTAGGTCTTATCGCCATCACAAGTGGCTCCGCCGACTCACCTTCTAAAGTTGATTGGCAGTGCTTATCAGGTAGAAAAGTAATTATTTGGCCTGATAATGATAAAGCTGGAAAAAGATTTGCTGATGCCGTTTGCAATGAATTGCGTCCATTAGGTTGTGAACTTTGGCAGATAAATATTGACCTATTAAATTTACCTGCCAAAGGTGATGCGGTAGATTGGCGTCAAATGCATCCTGAGGCAACTGTTACAGAAATTACTGCTTTGCCCTTACTCGATTTGTCGGCATTAATTATAACGTCCGAAGAGCCCAATGTTAATGAAAAAGAAGCTGAAAAGCGAGAAAGTCAGGCTTCATCAATTGTGAATTTTGTTGTTGAACAAGTTGAACTATTTCATGACCAAAATTCAATGGTGTATGCGCAAGATAAATTAACGAAGGAAACCAGGAGACTTGATAGCAGGCAATTTAAGGATTGGTTGATCTCAACTTATTATGAAAAAACAGAGAGTGCTCCCCGCGACCAATCTGTAAGAGAGGCATTAAGTACTTTAGCCGGAATAGCGCGTTTTAAAGGTGTATGTCAGGATGTGCATATTCGTGTAGCAAAGCATGATAATGCTTACTATATAGATCTAGGAATTCCAGAGAGTAGTAATGTTGTTTGTGTAAGACCTGGGCAATGGCAAATTGTTTCTGAATCACCTGTAAAATTTCTGCGACCAGATTCAATGCGTCCTTTATCTGTACCTGTGTCCGGTGGTGATTTAGCTCCATTATGGGGATTGATCAATATTCCTGAAAATGAGCAAATTCTAATTATCGCTTGGTTAATTGAATCATTAAGACCAGATACCCCATTCCCAGTTTTAGAGCTAATTGGTGAACAAGGAAGTGCAAAAAGTACGACACAAGCTTTACTTAGACGATTAATTGATCCCAATGCATGTGATCTTCGTGCCGCACCGAAAGCGGTAGAAGATATTTTTGTCACAGGTGGTATTAATTGGTTAGTAAGCTATGAAAATATCAGTCATTTATCTCCTCAAATGCAAGATGCATTATGTGTTTTGGCCACTGGGGGAGGTTTTGCAAAACGCAAGCTATATACTGATGCAGACGAGTCAGTGATTATTGTCAAAAGACCAATTGCACTAAACGGTATTAGTGCCGCAGTAACAGCACAAGATCTAATTGATCGTACCATTTCCATTGAAACGCCCGTCATTACAAGAAGAATGGAGATGAATGAAATTTGGCGAATATATGATGAGAAACACCCTATATTGTTTGGTGCCTTATTGGATATTTTTGCTAAATCATTAGAGCGTTCGACAATGGTTGAATTGCCTGTTGAAAATTGCCCACGTTTGATTGAGTTTACAAGATTAGGGATGGCGATTGCTGATGTGATAGGGCATGGGCAAACTACTTTTTTAGATATATTCAATGCATCTCGGTATGAATCAATTGCGCGAACTATTGACGCAAGCCCTGTTGCGTCAGCACTAATTGAATGGTTTGACAGGCGTGGGCGCCAAACTACCCAGCTTCCAATAAAAACTTTATTTGCCCAAGTGGAAACGGCTAAACCAAATAATTCTGATAGTTGGCCGAGATCTGCAAAGGGATTCGCAGATGCATTAAGAAGAGCCGCCCCCGCATTAAGGCAAATGGGTATCAAATGCCATAGTTTAGGAAAAATTGGAAGTTATGTTTCCTGGGAGATAAAAGCAATGTGATTAATTACCGAATTCATGTCTTGCATGTCTTCATGTCTTTTAAAGACTTCAAGACTTGTAAGACATTGATATGACAATTATTTACTATGTTTAATCCATTTGTTTTTTATGAATAAACACTGCAAAAGATACTGTAAAATGATTAGAGACCTTGTTAAAAACAATAAATAACAAGTGATGGAGAATAAAAAATGACATTTAAAATTGGTGAAAGTGGCAATCCTACTGGCCGGCCTAAAGGAACAGGATATAGACAACAATTGTTTAACAGTTTAGTTGAACCTCATAAAGATGCCCTCTTTGATACAGCTATACAACTTGCGCTTAGTGGTAATGAGTCAATGTTACGCTTATTTCTCGAACGTATGCTTCCTGCTAAACCAACAGATGATGCTATCGCGGTGAAGATGCCGCTAATAGGTGACAACAAAGCTTATGCTTTATCTATCTGGGGAGAGGCTATTATACAGGCTATTTCGCAAGGTGAGCTGACACCAGAACAGGGTAGAACAATTATGGGTGTAATAGATGCCCAACGCAAAAACATCGAGACCGCTGATCTCTCAATTCGACTTATAGAAATAGAGCGTACTTTAAAATTCAGGAAAAAGGAGAAATAAATTATGCGTCAGATTCATGATAATCAATATGCTCAATTTACGCCTAAAGAACGATTGAATTTAACATTTGCAGCACTTTCACGCGGTGATGAAACGGAAGCCAATCGCTTATGGCAAACGTGTCCACGGCATAGGTATGTGGCACATGATTTTGAATACACTTTAGGTGTCAGTGCGCTTACTATGCTGGGATCATTGTTTTTTGAAAAATGTGTCATGCATTATAACCTGACTAAGAGAGCAGAATTACTGATCATGGGTTCTGAGCAAGATTTAGAATACGAGGAAAAAGAAGGTTTCAACGATTTTGCAAATCAATCACGAAAATTCATTGAGATCGTCAATACAGCACAAAAAGCTCATATATCAAAACTTAAAGGATTATTTGAGGGTTTTAGACGATTTTGTGCTGATGAGAACCTTGATAGTGAAAATATTTTGAAAACTATACCATTAGAAAGCTGCTGTTATGATTTAGCTATATTACTTGCCAGTGATATTCAAATAGATTCACAGTATGTAAATCAAGTTAAAGATTTCTTTTTGGAACATTGGAATCTTTAATTTAGCTCTTAGCTTTTTTGATATTTATTTATTAACAAACGAAAAACTTGTCTTCAGAGTTCTGCTGTAAATTACGAGCTTTGAATGTTGGGATTTTTTAGTTCAGATAATAAGGGTATAAGCTCACCCACTTCTATGTTTAAAGCGAATGCAATTTGAATTAAATTCTGGATTGAAATATTTTGCTCCCCTCGCTCAACTCGCCCCATATAAGTACGCCCCATGCCAGCAGCATCGGCAATACTTTCTTGAGAGTAGCCTTTTGCTATACGTAGCATTCTAATTTTATTGCCTATTTTTATCAGATTGTGATGCTTTTCTTTCATAAGGAAAGTTAAAGCGATCACACCCTATAAGTTCCACACCTAATAGGTGGCATTAATTTAAAAGTTGCTGTACAATCACGTGGCTGATCAAAAAGAAGGCATAATATAACGATCAAACGTGAAGTTCAAAAATAAAAAGCTTGCCTCAATCCATATAATTTTATGGTCAAAATTTAAAAATGATTGCTAAATGCTTCTTTTAGTAAAAGATGCATGAACCTTCATTAATTTGAATTAATCGAGGCAAATAAATGAAATTATCAAAAATCATCGTAACGTTTATTAGCTGTTTTGTTCTCATGAACACAGCTTTTTCTCAAGATAAAATTATCGAAACTAAAAACATATCGGGAAGCTCTAATTATCAACTTGAGAATATTTTAAATGATTTTTCTTTATTAAGTTGGGATGCTAGAGAAAAAGAATTGCAGAATGTTATTGATAAAATTGAACGCCTTGCCACTACTTCCGATAAAAATTTATTTCTTGCTCGTGCTTATACAATTTTCCCTGGAAAAAAATACGTAAATTTAAATAAAGCTTCTAATTTAATAGAGAATTATTTGAAACATAATCCAGAATCGTATGAAGGATATTTGGTACGTGCGAAATTTATTATTGAAAAAAATGATCTGGATTTTTTTCGTTATATGGTTAAGCCGAGTAAAGAAAAAATTAAAGAGCATAATGAGGCTCATGATCAAGCACTAGGGGAAATAGAAAAATCTTTAAAAATTAAAGATTCAGCCGAAGGGTATCAGCTTAAAGCACGGTTAAGTGAAGGGGAGGAGAAAATTAAATTGCTGGAGAAATCCATTTCTATTAACCACAACTACAATGAGGCTTGGCGAGAATTAGTTAGCGAATTAAGATATAAACACCGATATGATGAAGCATTTTCTAAGTTGGGTGAGTGGATAAAAAACACCCAAAATCCTAACCTGACAATTGAAATTTTGAGAGAGCTTGCCTCTGTCCTAAGAGATCAAAGAGAACCACAAAATTCTGTTCAAGTATTAAATACCGCATTAGCAATTAGAAACAAAACTGGCTCTGATGGCCTTGATACTATTTATTCTGCCCTTGATGACATTTACCTGGACTTAGCTCGTAGTTATAAAGATGCTAAAGATACCAAACATGCTGAAGAATATTATAAAAAATATTTGATACTTAATCCTAAATCTTGGTACACGCGTTTTGAGTTAGCATATTTATATGATAGTAGCGGACAAGTAAATAAGGCCATTACTCAATATGAGCAGGTTCTTGCATATAATAAAAATAGTTCTTCATCTATATACAATCTTGGGTTGCTTTACGAAAAAATCGATGAGGAAAAATCCAAAGAATTATTTATTAAATATATTAAATTAAACATTGATAAAGAAGATGAACATTCGATCAAATGGATTGAAAATGCTAAGTCACAACTTCGTTCAATGGGTGTTTTTGATTATCCACAAAGTAAAAAAGAGCTAGAGAATCTAAAACCAAAATCAAGCAGCCTTAGTAAATGGCTATTGCTTTTGTTCTTGCTTCCATTTTCCTGGAAATATAAAAAAGCAACCAGATTTATCATCATATCCTCAATGACAGCAGCAGTAGTTTTTATAAGCATTATTGAAGCTGATAGTTCTGATCCAAGTTTAGTAAAAGCATTTCTCTATTTTATCCCAGTGGTCTGTACAGGCACATTTTTATTATATGTTTTTAGGAAGCAGCAATGATGTATCTCAATAATTGTAACAAGTTATTTATTATAGGGTTTTTTTTCTGTTTGTGGGCAGAGAATGGCATGGCTGAGGAAGTAACGAAGCAATACCCAAATGGCACTTTAAAATCTGTTCGAAATTATGAAAATGGGAAAATTTCATATGAGGTTTTATTTTTAAATGGAAAAACTGAGCTTGTGAAAGAGTTTTATGAAAATGGTAAGTTGGAAAAAGAGTTTCATTATAAAAATGGTAAGAGAGAGGGTATTCAACAGACATATTACGCTACTGGTGACTTAAAATCAGAGTGGCTGTTGGTAGCTGGTGAAAAAATCCATGGGACGTACACTGTTTATTACAAGAACAAACAAATTCATTATTCAGGAAACTATAGGAATGGCGAGTTGGAAGGTGTTGTGAAAGCATTTTATGAGAATGGTAAGCCAGAAGCAGTAATATCCTACCATAATGGAAAGTGGCATGGTGATTCTAAAGAGTATTTTGAAAATGGATCCGTAAAGAGCCAGGCAATTTTTGAAAATGGTAGCGGATTAGAAAAACGCTTTTATAAGAGCGGTGAGTTACGTGAAGAAATGCCTTTCATAGATAATGAGGAAAATGGCATTGCCATAGGATTTTATAAATCTGGCGAACTCAAATATGAAGACCTCTATAAAAACGATCAGATAATTTCTAGAAAATTTTACTCAAAGGAAGGCGAGCTTAAATTCAAGCAATCTTATACAGACTCATGGCTGTGGGGAGAAATAATAAATAAATTTCTCAAAGATAGCCCAAGTAAAAAGCCTGTGATTAAAATTGAATATAAAAAGGATGGAGAATTAAAATCAAAGACTATTTTTATTAATAAAGCATCGAATATTTACTATCAAGAGCTTTATAAAAACAACGTTTTGAGAGCAAAGAATATTCTTTGGGGTAACAAAAAATTAAACCAAAAAACTTATAATGAACATGGAAAACTAAAATTCAACAAGAATCATATTCTTCCAGACAACGCTCTATGGGAATTTTTAGTATTTATGTTAGCTTTTATGTGGATTAGATGGATATTAAAAGATCTGATCAAAGATGGTGTCAAAGAAGCCTTAGAAGATAGTCACTACACTCTTCAATCAATTATTGAAGACTCTAGGGGATAATCTGAAAGTAATAAGCTATCTGACTTTATTCTAAATTCTAGAATATGGAATAATGAGATCTAAATACTGTGGCATATCTCTAAGTGATTCACTTTGATGGTAGCTTAATTCTTTTTACGGTCTGAATTAACTGAAAACCCATTGATTCATTTAGAGTTATCGTTGAAAATCATAGCCACTCTTTATTCCAATGAAATCTTTATGAAAATAGAAATTATCAATACCTTAACAAATAATTTTGAGATGCATGCCCAACAAACAGAGGAGGGCATAGAATTTTGGTTGGCACGTGATTTACAACAGCTTCTTGGCTATGACGAGTGGAGAAATTTTACCAAGGTTCTTGATAAGGCTAAAACGGCTTGTGAAATATCGGGGCATAAGGTTGCAGACCATTTTGTTGACGTCAACAAAATGGTTTCACTTGGCTCAGGAAGCCAGCGGGAAGTTGATGATCTCATGTTAACCCGTTATGCATGCTATCTGATTGCTCAAAATGGCGATTCTAAAAAGCAAGAAATAGCTTTTGCTCAAACCTATTTTGCAATCCAAACACGACGAGCTGAGTTAATTGAACAACGCCTCCTTGAAGCGGAGCGTGTTTTAGCCCGAAAAAAACTTTCGGAAACAGAGAAAGAGCTTTCTCAAGTTATCTATGAACAAACTGGAGGCAATCAAAACTTTGCATTGATCCGTAGCAAAGGAGATCAAGCGCTATTTGATAAATCAACTCAGGCTATGAAAGCTCACTGGAAAGTACCTAATACTCGTCCGTTAGCTGATTTTGCTCCCACCATTATTTTAAAAGCCAAAGATTTCGCTACAGAAATTACTATTTTTAATGCAAGAGAACATGGGATGAATACTGAAAATGAGATTTCCCATGAGCATATCACTAATAACAAAGCTGTGCGTAAAACACTTCTAGAGCGAGGTATTCGTCCAGAAACTCTTGCCCCCTCAGAAGATGTTAAAAAAGTTGAACGCCGTTTAGTCTCGGAAGATAAAAAATCTTTAAAAAAGCCAGACGGACTCTAAGTCTGGGGGTACATTTGGGGGTATATTTTAATGCCACATAAAAATACCCTTTTAAATACAACACATTGATTAATCAATTAAATAGCCGCCGCCTCCACCATAACTTATTGATTTATAACAAATTTTAATGATTAATTTTATTCAAAAGTTTCCCTCTGGTTTATTCTTTTATCTTCACCCCATTACTAATTAAATTTCCAGGGTAAAGAACTACCTTTTCTCCTTCTTTAAGCCCGTTAAGCACAATTGCAATATCAGAGTTATGTCGTTTTATTTCTATAATACGCTTAATGGCTCTTCCATTTTCATCGACAAATACTGCCCAATGTTCAAAGTCGCGAAATAATGCACTCATTGGAATGAGTAATTCTTTTTTTGATTCATAAATAAAGATGTCTACGTCAACTCGAAACTGGTCTCCAAGATTTTTCCATTGTTCATAAGGAGAAGTAATATCAATAATGACATTTACCCTTTGCTCTTCAACTCCCAAGGCTGAAATTTTAGTGTATCCACTTGGCTCTATTGTGCGAACTATACCTTTTAAATCTATAGTTCCACCCCATCGTTTAATTAAAACCTTTGCTTTCTCTGGAATTTGAGCCGCATCAGTGCTTAAAACATCAGCTACTATCTCCAGTTTAGATACATCAGCAAGCTCCATAATATTCGCACCTATGTTGAGAGTGGTTTCACTTTTTTGATTAATGCGTAATATTTTTCCAGAGATCGGAGCAACAATGTTAATGTGTTCTTGAGAATAATTTTGATTAGATGAGGTAGCAGCTAAGGATGCTTTAATTTTTTCAATATCGTGTTGGGCACTATGGACTTTACGTTCAGCAGCATTAACGATTTTCTGCTTCAACTTGTACTCCAATTCAGTATGCTCTATTTCACTTGGACTGACATACCCTTTCGCTACCAGACCTTTTTTTCTATTCAAATCCGATAGGGCTGTATCTAATGCTGATTTGGCTTGTTCTAATATTGCTGCGGCTTCTTCATATCTTGCTTCTGCAGCACCCAATTCTTGTTCCAATTCATCTTTGGCGCGCACATCGAGTAGCGAGGGGGAAGCAGGAAGAAAGGTTGCTAGTATATCATTTTTGCGTACGTTATCTCCTTCAAGGTAATTAATCCTGAGTAATTTTCCCAGCACTGGAGCGGTTATAGTATATATTTTAATTGCACGAGTTTTTGCATCATCTTCTATGTATTCTGAATAGGGTCCATATTTAACCTCAGCTAGTTGGACTCTAACTGGTTTAGGTAGGATTAACCAAAAAATAATGCTAAAACACAAGGCTAAAAAAATAAAAAGCCAAATGTATTTTTTTATATTTTGATAAATTATTGGCACTAATCACCCACTTTTAATACGGTAGTTAAATTGAGTTGTTGTATTCGTTTTTTAATAATAAACAAACTCATTACACTTGAAATCGTTATCACAATTATTGATATTGCATAGGTTTTAGGTTCAATTAAAAACGGAATTTTAAACCAATCAGTCTGCATTAACTTTAATATAGACCATGAAATCCAATATCCAAAGAGAATACCCATTGGTATCGCTAATAGTACTTCAAAAATAATATTATAAAAAAGGATGTTAGATACTTCTTGTTCAGTGAACCCTAATACTCTTAAAGTAGATAATTCCCAGGAGCGCTCAGCAAGAATAATGATGGCATTGTTATAAACTACAGCAATTGCGATAACTATTGCGAACCCTGCTAATATCGAGGTAAAAACCAGTATATGTTTTGCAAAGGTTTCTTTGAATGTCTGAACAATTGATGTATTAAATATTATCGAACTTATCTTAGGTATCTCTTTGAGCTCCTTGTACAATTGCTTATGATACTGATGAGCAATAGTAATACCTGCAAGATTTATCAGATGGTCTTCATTCAGTATTCTATTAATTAAAAAAATATTAGTATAGGCAAACATTCCGACATAATCATTTACTATTCCTTGAACTTCAAGCTTGGTTTTTGCTCTATTGCCTTCTAGCATACTGATGTGAATCCAATCCCCTGGGGTTACATGTAATCGTTCAGCCAAACCTTGGCTTAAGACAAGTCCATTCTCAGGTATAGGGATTGGATTCTCGCTTTTATCAAGAACTACCTTTAATTTTGCATTCGGCGGTATACCAAATAATGCAGTCTGTTCGGCGTAATTTTGATGACTTAACAAGGCGGGAGAAATGCGATAGCCTTCAGCGTTGATTACCCCTTTGACATGTTTTAATTCATTGAGCACTTTATCTTGTAATTGATGTGTGAAGGATACCGTTGCGTCTTGTTTTTGTGACATTAAAAATTGGGTTTTTATTAAATATTGAACTGCATCTTGCCAAAAGAGGCCTAGTATAACGATTGCCATTGCCAAGGCAATTCCTACAGAAGTAATTACAGTACGAAATAGATGCCTAAATGTATGACGATAAAACATTTTCGCGCTTGCCGAAAGATGAGATATTAAGCCAAAGCGTTCTAAACGAAGTGTTCGATAAATGGGTGGGGCTGGGGGACGCATCGCTACCGCCGGAGCTAAATTAATGACTTGGTATATTGACCTCAATGCTCCAGAACCAGCTGCAAAAAAACTGACTAAAACACCTATAAATGCAGCTTGAATTGAAAATGAATAATTGAAGACAGGAAACTTGAAATATTCAGCATAGAGTAGGGTCATTAATTTACCAAACCAGGCGCCAAGCCCTATCCCTAAGATGGCACCTAGAAGTACAATTATCACCACGAGTTTTGAATAATATAAGACGATTGAGGAATTGTTATAACCTAAAGCTTTTAGTAGGGCGATTTGTTCTCGTTGATTTTGAACCAGTCGCCCAGTTACTAAATTTAATAAAAAAGAGGCGACAATCAGGAAAATAGGTGGAATAAAGGAGGCAATAATTTTTTGTTGATTAATTTCATTTGTGACGAATCTATCCGATACTTGTTCTTTCCTGGAGTAGGTAATTGATAAGCCATAATCCGAAAATAATTTTTCTAGATTGCTGCGGATTAATTTTTCTGAGGCATTTGGCGTCAAAGTTAGACTAATATTATTAAATCCTTCTTGCATTCCGAAAGCAGCGCTCAGAGCTTTATGATTCATCCAGAATACGCCAAAATGCTTATTATCCGGAAGAAGATCCTCGCCCCGAATTGCATATACATATTCTGGAGATAAGACAATACCTACTATACGAAGGAGTTGTCGATGACCATTTAATAGCGCATAAATTTGATCCCCAGGTTTTACAGAATGTGCTTCGGCGAACCCTTCATTAACTAATACTTCATTAGTCCTGCCAGAATCAAGCAAACGTCCTTTACGTAAAAATAATTGGTTTAAGTTGGATGACTTTGAATCGGGTATGGATATAAAACGCCCCATGGCGGGTTCTTGTAGCCATGGCAAATCTAAAATGACATCCTCAACAATACGCGTTTCTACTTGAGATACGCCAGGTATTTCTCCAATCCTTTTCTGTATATAGATTGGAGCTCGTTTTAAGGTAGCAAACACATCTGCAAAATGATAATCGGAGTAAAACTTATGTTGGGCTTGCGACAAAGACTGGTAGGTACTAATTGATGAAATCAAAACACTAATACCACTACATACAACTAAAGCAATAGTGATAACCTGTCCTTTAAGTTTAAATAAATCACGAAGTAATTTCCTGTTTAAGATCATCACCATGATAAATCAGCGGTTTTTCGTTTATTTTTGTTTTCAATAATCTGGGCAATTCGACCATCTGTGATATGAATTATCCGATCAGCCATTTCACCTATTACCAAATTATGGGTAATGATGACGACTGTAGTGTTCAATTTTTTATTTGCCAATTCAAGGGTTTCTAATACCATTTTACCCGTTTCACAATCAAGGGCCCCCGTGGGTTCATCGCACAAGAGAACATCAGGTTGTTTCACTATGGCGCGAGCAATAGCAACTCGTTGCTGTTCGCCTCCTGATAGTTGAGAAGGGAAATGTGATATTCGATTTTCCAGTCCCAACAATTTGATTGCCTCAACAGGATTCATGGGGTTTTCTGCAATTTCGGTAACTATTGATATATTTTCTAAGGCTGTCAAATTGGATATTAAATTATAGAATTGGAAGACAAAGCCAATATGCTCGCGCCTGTAGCGGGTAAGCTCATGTTCGCTTGAGGAAGTGATAATATGATCTTTATAAATTACCTCTCCAGATGTGGGAACGTCCAGACCTCCAATAATATTGAGCAAGGTGGATTTGCCGCTTCCTGACGGACCTAATAACACAACCAATTCACCTTGATATAAATCCAGATTAATCTGTTGCAAGGCATGGATTAGAACCTCACCTATTTGGTATGTTTTAGAGAGATTTCGTATTTTAAAAGCAGGTTTCTGCCTCATCAAATATCCGTTTTGCATGTTATTTACACCATAGTGAGTAACTCAAGTGTAACAACAAAATGCTGATAGGATAAGCGCTCTGACCAAGCAAAAAAATTAGCAGAGTAGATATCAAGCTCCAATTACTTTTATTCTGTTGTATTAGAGAAGATTAAAGGTGAGTCGCTCATTTTAAATCATCGAGAGGGCTCCTCCCTGCAAACAGCAATGTTTTTCTGCCTAAAGCTCTAGCCACAGCAAACGTGATATTGATCTTGCAAAAGCACGTTTTACTGAATTGATGAGGAGCAAATAGAGATGAGTAAAGCAGAAAGCTTCGATAATGTTTGGGATGCAATTGTTGATATAGCTGGTGAGTCAGCTAATATGCAAGCAAAAGCCGAATTGATGCGACAAATTGTAGCGATTGTTAAAAAAAATGGTTGGAAACAAGTTGAAGCGGCTCAACATTGCGGAATTACGCAACCGCGTTTGAATGATATGTTACGAGGGCGTATTTCTCGATTTTCATTAGATGCCTTGGTAAATATTGCAGCAGCTATTGGGCAACGTGTTCATATTGAATTAGAAGCGGCATAGCGGCACCAAAACGGCACCATTTGCAGACAACTAAAGACTATAAAAGACAACTTCGCAAATTTTAGAATAGGGGCGATAACCCAGAGCCGACATGGTATTTCATGGTCTTTGATAGTATTTCATAAACAACACAAAAACCTATATTAGCGGGTTCGATTCCCGCCGCCCCACCATTTAAATCTAATTTACTCACAAATTATATAGGATCACTAGGACATTCATTTCGACGGGCAAAACAGAATCATTTTTTTATTATCAAGACGATTGTAAGCAACTGTATTGTCCGCATCAATTTTTATGGAGTAACTGAGTGGGCAAAGCGATAAAAGTGGTTATAACGCAAGAACAAAAACAAACACTGCAAAAACTAAGAAGCTCGCGAGCGGGAAAAAATATAGGGGAGCGAGCGTATTATATTTTACTATCCTCATCTGAATGCGCCCAGTGAAGAAGACAAAGCAGCTTATATTGAAAAAATGGTTGCATCGCTAAATAAACAATTCCTACATCAATTACATAAAGCTAAACCCAACAAAAAGATAGTGATGATTATTGATAATGGTTCTATTCAATTCATTATCTTCTATTTGATAGCGTCTATGATACCAACGTTCAATGGTTGCTTTCCCTTGTTTAAATTGAAAAGATAACGCTTTCTGAGGAATTATTCCCGAAGGTTAAACATGGCGGAGACTAAAGTATCGGCTCAACGGCTGCCCCGATTGATCCCGCTTTTAATTAAGGGATCACAATTTAAGCTTAAGCTTTTTCAGGTCGTCTGCTACCCGCCGTGTTGCTTCCTGACCTTCGCGAATGGCTTCTTGCGCACGATCGAATTCCATAAGACCGATATGGCCAAGCTTTGGTGTGATGAGAACGTCAGGCGGATCCTCTGCCATACGTGAGTTGGTTATGCGTTCCTGCATAATGTTAATTGAGCCAGCGATCACGTCGAAGAGACCGGGTTTAGAGATTCTCCTCTTACGTAGGGAGGAAATAAATGAAACTAGCCTAATGTCGAAGTCAGTTTTCAGCTTGGCCCCCCATGTGGCAATGTTTGGATTATTCTTTTCAGCATATTCCAATTTCTTTTGGTTTTCTTGATTGTCAGCTGCTACATCGCTGTGATGTGGGGAGAAATGTCTGCCGACGAGATCACTATTTAGATTCACGGCGATGATGTAATCGGCACCCATAGCACGTGCTAGTGAAATAGGAACCGGATTGACTAAGCCACCATCCAGCATAATATCGTGCTGTAAAGCAATCGGTGCAAAAATTCCAGGTAGGGCGATGGAGGCTCGCACGGCATCAAGTAAGGGGCCATCACGTAACCAGTGCTCTTTTCCATTCAGGAGCGATGTTGCAACACATGCAAAGGGAACTTTCAGATCCTCGATATTAAGATTGCCAATACGTTTTTCGATGGCAATCATCAGAGATTTCCCTTGGATAAAACCGCCACTAGCTATGTGAACATCTAACAATTTTAGAATGTCCACGCGCTTAAGTGTGAAAATCCATTCTTCAAACTCGTCGAGGTGACCTGATGCATAAGCCCCCCCGACTACAGCACCTATAGATGAGCCTGTAACTAGATCCGGTGTAATGCCCTTGTTTGCTAATTCACGGATGACACCAATGTGTGCCCAGCCACGTGCTGATCCGCTGCCAAAGACTAGTCCTATTTTGAGTCTTGCCATATTACCCCCATGCTTTGGCATGTCTACCTATGAAAAGATAGCTGCTAAGCTAATGGTAAGTTTTTGATAGGATATCTATACCAGCAAGTAGCACTGAGAATCAACCAGACTACACCATTCATAACCTCAGGAGGTAGGGAAATAATAAGAATGCAATATCCTTTCGTTAGCAAGGTTGACATCTAATTCAATAAGGCCATCTTTATGTAGTATAAAGTGCAATTTCAGTCACAGGCTTACCGAATAGAGTGTCGTTATTCTTACTAATATTCACATGATATGCTTAGACAACTAAACTGTTTAGCGGTTGATATATAATCTCTTTTATAATTTAGAGGCCATCGATAAAGGGATTTATTCACTGACAATAAATGACTATCTGAGACAATGCATGGGTAATTTTGTTTCTCTATTAAGCTTAAGATTCATATGTGTGTTGATATCGCCTTAATTTAAAAAAGCGCAGAGGCTGATAGTTTGCAGTGACTTTGCTAATCAAACTCGAATATTAATAAACTGCCAAGGGTCACCTTGATCAGTATATTTATCATTTGAATTGCCTCTGTCCCGTAGGGGAGTCCAATCTGTATAATAACCATCGACTTTACCAAGATAAGGGAAGGCTAAGCTCAAAATATACTCATGGTCTATATCTTCAGGCTCTATAATTCCACGTTCTGGATTTTCAATAGCCCAAATCATACCCGATAAAACTCCCGCTGCAACTTGTAAGCTTGTAGCATTATTATGTTTAACTAACTTTCTAGCTTCATGTATGGATAGATGAGAGCCATACCAATAAGCTCCTTTTTTATTTCCCATTAATAAAACTCCGAGTTCATCGTAGCCATCAACTATATCTTTTAAAAGAATACGCTTTTCCTTTTGAGTGATGTAATTTCTTTGCACGAGCTCTTTTAAAGACAAAATAGCATCAGGGCAAAGATGATAAGCGTAATGAACTGTTGGTCTGTAATACACCTTATTTTCTTTATGCAACGTTAAATATTCTGCAAGAGATAAAGACTCGGTGTGGGTAATTAAAAAACCGTTGATGGGGCCAGAGTTAGGGGTCCAGGTACGGACTTGGGTCTCTGCCCCTGGTCGACTAAGATATATTCCACAATTTGATCCAAAGTTGTGATGGTTCGCATCAGGTGGCCAATGGCGCTCATGGCTTCCCCAGCCTAGTTCAGCAGGCCGAACCGCTTCAGAAATTAACGCATCTACTGACCATGTATTTATAAACTCATTCTTTTTTTTAGCCTGAGAGGAAATTTGCGTATCATGTTCAGAAATATGTATGGTTTTTATACCAAGATCATGGGCCAATTGCGCCCATTCCACGGCTTTTTGTGGAAGAGTACAATTCAAATTATTATCGTTTGCCATGTTCCATAGGGCTTGTTTAAGGAAGTGGGATACTAACCCAGGATTGGCCCCATGTCTTAATACCGCGGTAGGTCCTTTTTTTTCAAGTTGTAATGTCGCATCACGCAACGCGTAATTAGAAAGTAGTTGACTATTATCGCTATACCTTTCTTCCCAACATTCAGCGGCTGCATCCAAATATAATAGTTTATTCAATTGGCAATATTTTATTAAATCAATACTGGATACACCTACGGATAAGTTTAATAAAAAATCACCAGGTTTAAGAAGAGAGGATAAAAGTTCTTGGTAGTTATTTTCTGTAAAAGCAATTTCTTTGAATGAAACGCCATACTCGTTTGCCACATCTGCACCAAAATTATGTTTGGATAGGATAACAATTTGCTTGGGATCTAATTTAAAATATTGTAACAAAAGAGGTAAAACTGCTTGGCCAATACTGCCGAATCCAAGGATTAAAATTTTATTTTTATAAATTGTTTGAGTCACCGATGTGGCCATAATTACCCTTCAAGTAGAAGCTCTTTTGATAATTATTTAAAGTACAAGATTTCACTAACTCTTCAGAGTTTTATCGGTTTAAATTTAACTTTCCTTACCTTAGTATAGTTCACAAAAATGATAAGATCGTGAGTTGCAATAATCAACGTGTGGTCAATGCGTTTATTACTTTAGTTTTCTATACTATATTTGATGAAAACAAGCATACTAAAAAATCAATTTATATGCTCTAACAGTCTAACGATTTACAGTTTAAAGTTACCCAGAATGACTTCATTGCACTCAGTAAAAAGGGATTTAATAAATGAACAGTTATGAAATGTATATTGATGGAAAATTTACTTCAGCCAAAAGCGGGGCCACTCGCGATATTATTGATCCCGGCAATGGTAAATTGATTGCGAAAGTTCCAGAAAGTGCCAAAGAAGATGTTGTGATTGCGATCAAGGCTGCGCGAAAGGCTTTCGATGAAGGTGATTGGAGAAAAACATCAGCACTTGAGCGAAGTAAGCTATTATTCAAAATTGCTGATTTGATTCGTGCCAATGCAAAAATGTTAGCCGAGTTGGAAACGCGAAACTGTGGAAAACCTTTGGCAGAAGCAGAATATGATGTGGTCGATGCAGCAAATTGCTTTGAATTTTACGCAGGACTCGCTACTAAAATTCATGGCGAAACGATGTCGGTTCCAGCGAACTCTTTTAGTTATGTTGTACGTGAGCCTATAGGGGTATGCGGACAAATTATTCCCTGGAATTTCCCACTACTTATGGCCGCTTGGAAACTTGCTCCAGCACTTGCGGCAGGAAATACCCTAATATTAAAACCTTCAGAACTGACGCCGATAACTGCGCTTGAGTTATTCAAACTGATTGATCAATGTGGATTTCCAGCTGGTGTAGTGAATCTCATTACTGGTCCAGGTATAGAAGTAGGTGAAGAATTGTCAACTAATTCGATGGTCGATAAAGTTGCATTTACTGGTGGAACAGTTACTGGAAAAAAAATAATGCAAGCAGCTACAGGAAATTTGAAACGAATATCATTAGAACTTGGTGGAAAAAATCCAAATATTGTATTTGCAGACTGTGATCTGGAGATGGCAATTGATGGCGCTCTTTTTGGTGCTTTTGCCAATCAAGGGGAGGTGTGTTCTTCTGGTTCTCGCTTGATCGTTGAGCGCTCTATTCACAAAAAAATAGTGGCAGGAATGTTGAAAAAAATTCCAAATATCAAGCTAGGTCATGGCTTAGACGATGGCGTAAAAATGGGGCCACTGGTTTCACGCACTCACCGCGAAAAAGTTGAACATTACGTCAAGATAGGGATTGATGAGGGTGCAAAATTGATCTGTGGCGGGAAACGCCCTCCAGGTGAAGCTTTTGAAAAAGGAAATTTTTTTGAGCCAACTATTTTTGATGAGGTAAAGCCGACCATGCGTATCGCTCGAGAAGAAATTTTTGGTCCGGTACTTACAGTCATCCCTTTTGATACTGAAGAAGAAGCAATTCAAATTGCAAACGATACCGAGTATGGTTTAGCAGCAGCTGTGTGGACTAAGGACCTTACTCGTGCTCATCGGGTGACGTCTCAAATTCGTGCCGGAATTCTTTGGGTAAATCACTATCATCCAACTCATAATGAAATGCCTTGGGGTGGATATAAGCAAAGTGGATCTGGTCGTGAGTTAGGTTTATATGGAATCGAAAGCTATCTTGAAATTAAGCAAGTGAATATTAATCTAGATGATGCGCCAATTGGATGGTACTAATGAATCGAATTAATATTAAAACACAAATACCGGGACCAAAATCAAAATTATTGATGGAACAGCGTTATAAACACGTTGCGCGAGGTCCATTTCATGCTACCCCTATCTTTGTGGAACGAGCAAAAGGTTCGTTTGTAGAAGATGTGGATGGAAATATATTTTTGGATTTCTCATCGGGGATTGGTGTGGTGAATACAGGGCACTGTCCCAATGCGGTAGTAAATGCAATCAATGCTCAGGCCGAAAAATTCCTGCATACGAGTTTTAATATTCTTCCTTATGAAGGCTATATTCATGTGTGTGAAAAATTAAATTATCACACTCCTGGACGTTTTGAAAAAAAATCAATCTTGTTGAATTCAGGAGCTGAAGCTGTAGAAAATGCGATTAAAATTGCGCGTGCCTATACTGGAAAGCAAGCAGTGATTTGTTTTGATCATGCTTACCATGGCCGCACTTATATGGCTATGGCACTTACAGCAAAGAATAAACCCTACAAGCATGGATTTGGTCCATTTCTTTCAGAAGTTCATCGTGCTTCCATTCCGTATGAGTATCGTTGGCAAGGAAAAAATTGTGTAGAAGAGTGTTTCAATGATTTTTCTGAACTTGTTAATTTTCGTGTGGGCGTTGAAAATACTGCGGCAGTGATTTTAGAACCAGTGTTAGGGGAAGGAGGATTCATACAATTTCCAGTCCCATTTTTACAAAAACTTCGTGAGTTTTGTACGGCAAACAAAATTGTTTTCATTGCCGATGAAATTCAATCAGGTTTTGGACGTACTGGAAATCTATTTGCGATGAAGACAATGGGAGTGGACCCTGACCTTACTGTAACAGCAAAGGGGCTTGGTGGTGGAACAGTCATCGCTGCTGTAACAGGGAAATCTGAAATGATGGATGCGGCGATGGTGGGTGGGTTGGGCGGAACCTTTGGAGGAAATCCACTGAGTTGTGCAGCCGCTCTTGAAGTATTCAAAATTTTTGAAGAGGGAGAACTTTTGAAAAATGTCACTAATCTTTCAAAAATACTTCACTCCAAGCTTTCTGGATTTAAAGAAAAATATAAAATAGTAGGTGATTTTCGTGGGTTGGGTGTTATGCAGGCGCTCGAACTTGTGAAAGATAAAAGCACGAAGGTACCAAATAAAGAAGCAGCGGACGGATTAACAAGATATTGTTTAGAGCATGGATTGGTAATTCTTAGCTGCGGAGGATATGGAAATGTAATCCGCTTCCTCATGCCGCTTTCTACTGATGTAAAAGATTTGGAAATTGGACTTTCTATTGTTGAGGAAGGACTTAAAACATTATAAAGGAATGCGTAATATAAGTAGTGCGAACAAGTTGTTTCTTTCCATAAAAATCTTGTATCAGGTTCAATCGAGTCTGCCCCCCTGTTGATTCATTGCGGTGGCGAAATGGTTTCGTTCAATTCTGTTTCCTGATTAGCTGTTTGACACATTAGACGATTCTTGGCTTTTTTAACTGCATTAAAAAAAGCCTCCATATTTCTGGCATGACTCGAAGAATTGCTTATTTCAGGATTCGCTTCACCGTTTTCAAGACTGGAAGCATTAGGTGTTTCAACTCTTCTCAATCGTTCAGTTAATGATGAAATATTATTTTTTAAGGAGTGACAACCGTCAACTATTTTATCTGGTATCTGAGCTTTATAGCATGCAAAGCCTGTACATGCTAATACTGAACCTACGAATATAACGCCTAAAATAATACCAACTATCTCTAAAGTTTCCTCATCACAGGACTCAGATACCTTGTCTAAAAGCGCACAAAGACAATCATCAAAAATAGTATCATCAGAATCATAGTTGGTAATATAAGTAGAAGAAAAATAGCTACCGCAAGTCCTTGAGCCGACTATGTTACTTATATCCGGGTCGCGTTCTAATGCCCCACAACCTCCATTATCAGTACTTTTAACGACATCATTCATAAAGTTATTTTTTTTACAGCGACTATCAGAGGTTATTAAATAATCGGATTTACCTGGATTTTTAAAATATCCTTTATATTCAGTTTTCTGCGAGGAGGATTTACTGGCTTCAACTTTAAGCATGAGAATACTTAAAAAAGTGAGGACTTGGAACATTAAAAAAAAGTTTCTATCAAATGTAGCATTGGTATTTCTAGGCATAATTATTCCTTTAATTTAAAGCGATGCCATTATATATAGTTAACTTTATTTAAATACAAGATTTTTCTTTTTATTAATGTTCGAGCATGCTAACTACCTTACCAAGCTGGTATAGCAAAGAATCAATGGGTAGTGACGGCCTTAAGTATTATTTCTCTTTCCCTCGATTTTAGGTGTTTAATAAATCAATAGAGTCTGTGCCTATTGGTGCGGTGGCTATTGGACAACGCGCATGATTCATTAGCAGTAAATCATATAGAATTAATTAATTAATTCTATTATTCTACCTTCAATTAAAGGGAGATTTATCTATGCTAAAGAACAAAAAAAAAGCGTCAGAAGGAATGGAGTCATTAATTAATCAAGGATCGCTTGAATTTCCTGACAGTCCTGATGATTTGACCAATACATATATTCAAGGAATGGGAACGGAATATATGGAGAAAGCCAAGCAAATCGATAAAAAGAATTTTATTGTGAAGTTATTCTCGGCTTATATAAATCAGCCCGCGGCACAAAAGCTTATTAATTACAAAAAACAGTCACAGCCTAATGAAAAATGGGAGTTTTTAGCTGATCTATATAAAGAATTAAAGTGTCATGATGAAAAGTTGGCTATCGATATAAGAACGTTGTTTCAATCTGTGTTCCAATGCAATATTTTAATAAAGATAAAATGTCACGAGAATCATTCAGCTTATTTATCAATGAAAGATGTTTCAGATTCCTTAAAAGGTATTTCTAGCCGATATTTTCTAAAACATTATATAGAACTTTATAATGCATTAGATAATTCTTATCAGAGAAAGGATTCAAGTCCTTCCAGCCAGGACTTGTCGTTAATTACATACCCCTAGTGTAAACTATTGGTATTTGACCCACTGGATTAAGGGGTATTTATTAGTCGTGATCTTCGGCCATTTTTTAATTTAGTGCTATGGACACGGCAACTGGTGATTGTGTAGTAAGTTTTACAAATTCAATGAGCGGACCGAGTGTGTTTCAACAGGTAGCAGAGCATTTATAAAAGGCGATTTGGGGATGTTAATTATTTTTGGTGGGTTACCTGGGACAGGAAAAACGACGATCTCTAAAATTATAGCCAAGCATTTAAAGGCAATCTACCTCCGAGTAGATACCATTGAGCAGGCTTTAATCAATTTAGAAGGCTATCCTGCTTCATTAGCAGTAGGCTCAGAGGGTTACGTAATTAGTTATGCAGTCGCTCGAGAGAATTTAGCTTTAGGTCTGAATGTTGTTGCCGATTCGGTTAATCCGATTGCTATAACACGTCAAGATTGGCGGCAGGTAGCAAAACAAACTGAATCAGATTTTATTGAGATTGAACTAATTTGTTCAGATGAAAAAGTACATCAAAGTCGAGTGGAAGGGCGAATTGCAGATATAGAGGGCCATAAACTACCTACATGGAAAGCTGTTGTAGATCGTGATTATGAGCCTTGGGAAAGCAAGCAACTTGTGATTGATACATCAAAATATTTAATTGATGAATCAGTAGAGATAATTATGAATTTTATAGCATCGAAGAAAGTTTAATTATCAATTGGAGAAAGCATGTCAAAGTTTTTCTAATAAAATAATATCCGTACCTCGAATATGCGATATTTTTTTTACCGTTACTGATGTTTCTTGTAGTATTTTTTGTATATCAGAAAATAAATCAAAACCATGGTGTTTTAATGGGCGTAATAAAAAATAAGCTTTACCTTTGTTTGCAAGCGAATTTTCTAGTGCGCGAATATAATTCTGAAAAGAGCTATCTAAATAAAATCTACATCGATTTTTAAATTTGGAAGGTGAAAGCACTCCATGCCCTAGTTGGAAATAGGGTGGATTACTGATAGTTAAATCAAATTTGCCTTCCCATTTTTTTTCATGCAAATCATCATAATTTAAAAGATGCCATCGAAATTGCAATTCAGGTCGATTGACGTTAGCCAAATTTTGATAAAAATATTCAGTGTAAACATCCTGGACCTCAATAAAATCAATCTGCCGGATTGCTTGAAGATGCCACGATAGTTCAAACCCAATAACGCCGCAGCCTGCGCAGAGATCTAATACTCGTAATGAACCAAGGTCGGTGTAGGATTTCAATTGTGTTGCGACAAATTTCGCAAGGTGAATTGAATCAAGGCTAAAATGATATTCGTCAGGTTGTTTGTAATTATAAGTAAATGCATTGTTTAATTCGTTTCGCATAAATCATATCGAAATGCACAGATAAAATATTATGAACATATAATTGGGATGCGACAAGTAATGAAATAAAACGTTTTCTGAAATTGAAAAAATAAGTAAATTGACCTAGCCTGTCGAAAGTAGGAGATACCGTTGAGGTGAATACTGCCAACATTACTTTCAGAAGAGCTGCAATCCGAAGACTGTTGGCAGTTTTCCTCCTGTAGTCTTTTGTGCTGTTGATGTGCTGTAAGGTCTTAAACTGATAACAAAGTGATCAATATTTATGATAAATACGTTTAGTTCAGAAATGCAGCAACAGCTCAAAGAAAGCATTAATCTATTGAAGGTAATTTTTGGGGCAGAACTGTTAGGCGTTTACCTGTATGGTTCATCTCTTATAGGCGGGCTACAAAAATACAGTGACATTGATTTATTTGTTGTAACCAGTCGTGCAACAACCCTCGAAGAAAGAAGGCGGTTAATTATTAATCTTCTTCAAATTTCAGGCCTTTATATGAAAAGCACGAAATTGCCAATTGAAATGACTTTTGTTGAAAAGGCTGAGATTAACCCGTGGCATTATCCCCCTCAGTTTGATTTTCAATATGGCGAGTGGTTGCGAACTTCATTTGAAATGGGTCACATTGAGCCATGGGCGACTCATGAAATGCCAGACCTTGCTTTGATTATCACTCAAATCTTATTAAAGAGTCATACTTTATATGGATTAGAGCCAAAACAATTATTGTCTCATGTACCCTATAGCGATTTTATAAAGGCCATGCTCCACGACTTAGGCAGACTTACTGAGGATCTGGAATATGATACTCGAAATGTTCTGCTTACTTATGCTCGAATTTGGAGTACCTTAAAAACTAATGCCATTAGATCTAAACCTAGCGCAGCAGATTGGGTAATGCATCACGTACCTAAATCATATCAACCAGTAATACAGCGTGCTAAATTAATCTGTATTGGTGTAGAAAATGAATATTGGGATGATATTAAATCACTTGTAAAGCCTTGTGCAGACTTCATGATAGATAAAATACATAAAGCAACTTCATTGGTTGATCTGAATGATCCGAATAATTTTATAAAACTTGCTGAGTAAATGATAGGAGTACATTTTGGTGGTTTATTTTATACCCATCTAAATATACAGCACAGTGATCAATCAACTTAATAGACGCTGCTACAAACAACTCAACGGCATCCATAATCTTTTGAAAATAAAAACCAAATTGCCGTGTAAATATCATCGGCAATAAGCCAAAAGAAATGATCTTTTTATCCACATATTTTAAATAAATAGCTCATTTTGCATAGCTCGATAGCGAGGTTATGGTTTATAATGTATAAATTATAGACATTTATTTTTGAGATTATTATGCCTAAAAATATATCTAAGCCAATATCAGGTGGACAATATGTTTATTATTATGATTTTCCAACTGAAGTTGATGTAGATTTCAGCCCACTTCTACCTGAAGAGACCTATCCTACGTTAACCTCAGAGGATGATAGTTATACCATTGAGGCTAATCGTTTCTCAGAGTATGTAAAGAAAATAAAAGTTGAATGTGATGATAAAATGGCATGGATGATGAGTACCGTTCCCACTACATTAGGCTCATTAGAGGATGTAATTTCCTTGAAACAATTATGTGATTATTTCAATACGAGTGATTATTGGAAACAGGATGGTGAATGGCCTCAAGACGTAAGTGATGAGCAACTAAGAGCCTTTAATATTCAGGTTCTAAGAAATTGGGTCTTTCAGAAAACCGTGCGACATTTTTATGCTCAGAATCCAGATGCTCTTCCCAGCCTAAAAGACTATAAACTACAACTGGCTACTAATCTGGAGCAATTTAAGCAAGAAATATTGGCATTAGATGCTCTCCATTTAATGGAATCAAACCTGGATACCTACTTGCTTAGCCTTTGGGACAGCTTTAACTCGAATAAGAGCGCCGATAAATTTAAAGTTTTTAATATTTCTGCTATCAACGAGATGATAAAGGAAAATGGGTTATTTCCAGATGATATCCAACTTGGTGTTCATCCTGATAATTTTGAATATTGGCAACAAATGCATCGAAGAGCAATTGATGAAATTATAGTAATAATAAATAGTTCTATCCTGGATGAGTTAAAGAAAAAATGTGCAGAGCATTACTCCGAAATACCCTTTGAACAATTGTATGCAACTCACTGGCCTACTTCCAGACGCATTGATGACAACACCCTACCTTTACGCTCAATGTCTGAGGTAAACGAATTTATGGAAAAAATATCTCTTGTTGGGCAACAGCGAAGCGGAATGATTGAGGAAAAACGAAAAGAGTGGAAAGGTTCACCTACAGGCTTTGAGGTTGCACTGGAGCGAACTCAATCGCTATTAGGTTCTAAACAAGTAAATAATGACACGTTTATTCAAGTACTCTCGGAGCAGTTGAATAAAATTGCAGCTGAAGACAAGGTGACTGAGTCTCTCTCATTGGTGAATATAAATCCTTTACAGGTTGTAACAAAGGTGTTGCAAGAAGAACGAGTTGATGATGTAGCCACATTAGCCCCAGTAATAGTTCGTGACCTTCAGCATGTTATCGAGCATATGCCAGATAAGTCGACATTAGCTGATCACTCGAAGAATGTTCAAGCACTGGATCAGTTTGTGGTGAATGTTCGCTCAGCCTGTAATCGTGAAGCTCTTATAGACCTTTATGATCGTTTGGAGCGTAGCACCAATAAAGCCATGGCTGAAAAAATGATTAGCGATTGGGAAGTGATAGGAACAGATATTCGGGATAGTGTTCGAATGATGACGGAAACAGATAAAATTCGGATTATCGACTATGCCCAAGGGAAAATGACAAGAGAACAATACGATCAGGAAATGTCCAAATTAAATGTCAAGCTTGAGAGAGGTGAGGTTACAGCGCAAGAAGAAGTGGTCATTAAAATGTTTCCGAAGCTTAAACAGGCATTAACTCGATTACCTAAAGAATATTTTGAGGACTTTTCTCTCGTACTAAAGCGAGCATTTGTACATCAGCAAATTACACACCCCGAAAAATTCCTCCAAAATCCTCATGAAGCGGCAGTTTTCTCAGCACTTGGTTTAGACCCTGGCAAAATTAAGATGAATAAAGAGCTTGTCCAGCAAAAAATCAAGCATGTGATACAAAACGCCGTTCTTAATGGTCAGGCAGAAAATGAGATCCCGACTTTGAAAGAGCTGCAACATCAGATTGAGCTTATGGCTTTGAAAGAAAAGACTATTGCTGCTGGTGGTGATCCCTCTTTAACTCCTATGATTCATACACTAACTAAAGCAAGAGAAGAACTCATTGCAGCAGCGACTAGTTTGTTAGAACAGGAATATGAGAAATGTAAAAAGAAATTGACTGAGACTCATGAAAGTATTCCTCAGCATATTGATAGCTCTTTAAAAAACTCAAAAAGGAAAGTGTTGAGCTCGCTTTATCGCTTCATCGATAAAAAAATTAAAGAAAACAAAGATAACCTAATCCTATTAGCTAACCAGTATGACAAAGTAAAAGAGATTATTTCCCCACTGAGTGAACAAGCTTCCAGTAAAATGGAAAAAATGCTGTTAAATGATGTTCAAAAAGACATTGAATTTTTTAATCAATGGGGAAATCCAATCCAGTATGAAAATATTCAAGGATTTGTTGGTGGAGAGGGCGAAATATTAGGGGATGGAGCGTGCCAAGCCAATACTTATCGATTAATTACTCGAGAAATGACGAGCTTAGGTAGAAATCAAGCGCTCTCCAATTCACAATGGGAAACGGAAGTTAAAATCTCACCCCAGGACCGTTTCAATCAAGCTTTATATCAAGTTGATGCAAGAGAAGAGAAGAACAATGGTTTATCACAAGCAGTATTAAAACGGCTTCATCTTAAGAAAATTCAACCGCTACATAAAGATATGCATTTTGTAGATGAACCTGCATTTAGTTCTGATGCAATCTATGAGGTACTTGCTAAAGCGGTTAGTTTGCAACAGAAATCCAAATTAAAAAATTACGGCATTGTAAAATTATCCATTGGGCATCATGCAACTAAAAAAGATGGAACTCAAGACCAAACTCAAGAAACATGGGGACATGCAATCTATTTACGTTATGACCCAAAGAAAAAAACTGCCTACTTTTATGATCCTAATCATGGGCGTAGCATTAATTTTTATACCTGGAAAAAATTAGAGAATGATCTTGATTTTAAAAACATGGATCCGAAAGAGCAGGATGAGGCTGTCCTCAACTACATGCTTTCGTGTTTTTCTCAAATGATGGTAAAAGACTTTGATGATATCAACGCTATAAGTTGTTATGAAATGGAAATGGATTTTAGCGTTCTAGATAAGCTCGTTTCTGCTGGTAATACAATCATTGGTGGATTAAATAATTTCTTTAAAAAGCAAAAAGGGAAGGAGTCTGAGCAAAAACCAGGGGCTCTGAGTGCTGAACCTAAATTTCCCTAGTAAAAGCAACCTCTCTAAATGAGGGGGAATTTAGTAAGATAAATGCAAGCCTGGGGGATTACCCAGGCTTGGTTTCTGCTCAAATACCAAGACTTAGGCCACTTCATTCGACAAATTTTTTATAAGTGATTTTGAAAAATTTATTTCAGATCAAATGGAAATATTATTTTCCAATCATTCTTCATGCTGACTATTTTCCAATGATTTTGTAATGCTTGCTTTTTTAAGGCATCAGAAAAAGTACCTACGTTGGATTCAGGGCCATAAGCATACTCGCGTGTTTCATCATCATGATGTATAAGCAACATTAAATGCGGCCCATCTTCTGATTGTGTCCACTCAAGCATTTGTTTATCGCCAACGGAATTTCCAAAGGCAATAATAGGTTTTCTGCCAATAAAATAGTTTATTGCCTCAGGTTTAACGACGCCATTGTTAAGGAATAATAGTCGTGATAATTTTATCAGCGCAGGTTTGTCATTGATGTATTCATATTTAGCTTCACTCACTGTACCTATTACATGGTCCAAATCGATGTTATAACTTCCTGTCGCGTAAGTGCGAAGAAACTCTTGCCCACCGCCGGTAACAATATAGACTTGGAAGTCATTATCATGAAGATAGTTAATAACTTCTAACATCGGTTGATAAATGGTTTCTTTATAGGAATGATGATAACGAGAGTCTTGCGCTGTTTCAAACCATTCATTTGCTAGCTTATGGTAGTCTACGATGCTCATGTTGGTATGGGCAGCCAGTAAAATTTTTTTAATGTCCTCTAAAGAAAGATGTTCTAATGTTTGTTTATCATCATTAAGGATAGCTCGGAATAGTCTTTGATTTTTCCATTCAGGATGTTTTGGAGCCAGTGCTTTTATTCTATCAATAGCAAAAATAATTTGAGTGTACACGGGCTTTTCAACCCGTAAAGTACCATCATTGTCTAAGGCGGCAATACGTCTTTCAGGCGCTACATAAGAAGGGGTTGATTTATCCGTGACTGCTTGCACAAATTGAATAATGCTCCTTTTAGCATCGCCATTATTCCAAGAGGGTAATGGATCAACCGTTGCTGCATGTGACAAGATGGAGATGAATAACAGGGATAAACTTGCCAAGATCTTTTTATTCAAATTCATTGATAACTCATCCTTTTTAAGCGGCTGGAGTTGATAGGGTATCCTATAGGTGAAATGCTCACTGACCTAAAACGAGCATAAGGAAAATTTCATATTGTTCTCGAAGATAGCTATTGTCAATGCCTGCTGAAGGAGTATTAAGAGGTGTGAAGTCATTTTATGACTGGGTCGGTACTAGTTTGGTTCTTAATATTAACTTCCTGATCTTTAAACATTTCTTCAAGTGCTTCTATGGAGGATGTCTTAATACCTGTAATTTGAGTGAACAAATTCTGCCCCGTTTTTAAGACAGTGTATCCGGGTGAACTCATTAACTCCGTTTTTAATTGTTCTAATTCCGTTACTGAAGTAGTGCATTCTATGCGATTTTTAAAATCATTTAAAATTTTAGTCTTTAAAGTATCACCAGTCAGATGTTGGTATTGATCTTTAAAATTATTGAATCCATTCACTTTAGTTTGCGCAATAGCATCTTTATTTTTGGAAAATACATTAGCAATTTCAACAGGAGAAGAGTGATCTTGTCTTGGATTATTTTGATAAGCATATTTATTTTCTATGCTATGCTTCAGTTTTTGTAAGGCTTGTGCTAAATGTTGTTGTGTTTGTGAGCCGTTACTAAGTGATTGATTGATTCGGTCTTCATCTAGGAATACAGAAAAACCTCCTTTTGGATTAACATGTGATTTAACCTGCCATTGAGCAGCAAATTCTTGAGCCCCCTTTTGTGTTTTAAATGTGAGGCATGCCTCCTTTTCTGCTCCTTTAGTCCTATGTGGTATCCAAGTAATTGTTGTTGGTTTTTCATTAACCGGTAGCGGTGTTTGGGGAATTATCGGTTGTACTATAATCGGTACCGGTTTTTTAGGAGAGACTGGTGGTTGTACCACTGCTTGTAATTGTTTAATCCCAGTGTCCTGTAATATCAAATCGAGTATTTTTTCTTGTTGCGCCTCGTCTATTTTTTTATAGCCTTGGGACTTATCTAAAAAAATAAGTGGCTTACTGGGATCATTTGAAACCATCAGTTGATAATTACCAAACACCATCGAGGGGAGCTTACTATTCTTACCAATCCCAAACTGAATATGATCTGCACCAGGCGTCACCCAACTACTACCCGTTGCATAACGATGAATGAGGCTAGTGACTTGTGCTACTTTAACTTTATCCAATACAGGAGGAAGAACAGAAGGTGCTGAGGGTATAGAAGGGATTGCTTCTTGTAGTCGTTTAGTTTCGGAATCGTTTAATATCTCATCTAATATCTGTCTTTGCACCACGTCATCTATTGTCTTATAACCTTGAGCTTTATCTAACATGATAAATGGCTTATTGGGATCATTGGTTAGCATCAGCTGATACCTTTTTTGGAAAACCAAAGAAGGCAGCTGACTATTCTTGCCAATACCAAACTCGAAATTTACTCCATGTTTCTGCCAATTACCTGTTGCATAATGCTCAATTAGACGACTGACTTGTTCTACTTTTACCTTATCCAATGCAGAGGGTACTGCTGCTTGTAATCGTTTAATCTCAGAATCCATTAAGATGGTATCTAATATCTGCCTCCGTATCGAATCGTTGACGGGTTGGTAATTTTGAGCCTTATCTAAAAAGATAAGCGGTTTATTGGGATCATTGGTGACCATCAGTTGATAATTGTGAAAAGCCATGCTGGGTAGTTTACTATTATAACCAATACCAAATTCGATGTTATCTGCTAATTCCTTCCAGTTACCCGTTGCGTAATGTTTAATTAGGCGAGAGACTTGCTCTATTTTATCCTGCTCCAATTCAGTGGGTGCGCTAGGGTTCGGTATTACAGTTTGAGGCTTGGGTGTTTGTTTGAGTAAAGGTGTGATCGCTGTTTGAGGTATCCGCTTTAGTACACTATCGATGACTTCCTGAGGATTATGGGTGTTCTCAACGTAAGAAATACCCCCCTCCTTGTGATACTTGTTTAAAACCCTAAAAGACCCATCACTTCTTAACTCAATTTTGTGGTGTCTTGTGATAATACCTGGATTATGAGGGGGAGCATAATCGACGCCAATTCGGCCAAGTTTATCAGAGGCCAGTTCCTTCCAGGAAAAACCGTCTTTTTCCTTAATCTCCCTTAGTAATTGGGCTATTTGTCTAGGATTAGTCGCTAAAAAAGGCGGGGATGCAGGGGGGGCTATTGTAGGCGCAACTGATTTAAGTCTAGGAGTAATCACATCCTGCGGAATACGCTCTAAGACTGAGTTAATTATCTTCTCACATTCCAATTTATTGGTATTGACCTGGAAAGAAGGCTTATTTAGTACGGTAAAGTCTCCATTGGGATTCAACTCAATTTTATGGGTACGAGTGACAATACCTGGCTTATGGGGAGGACTATTGTAAATACCAATTCTTCCATTTTCATCTTGAATTAATTGCGTCCATTTGGGTTCTGTTTTACTATCAAACTCGCTAAGTAATTGAGCCATCTGTTCTTTAGTGGCAGGTTTTTTTGCTGAGATGGAATATTTTTGCAAAGAAGGGTCTTGTTGTATCAAGAGATCTTGTTCTTGTTTCGGCAATTTTGAAAAAGAATCACTTAAGATTTTATCTCGCATTCCCTCCATTTTTTTGCGTATTCCTTCTCGATGATTAAAGCCTTTGAACCCATCAAGAAAGTTATCCAGGTGATGCCTAAAGTCGGGGTGCGTTAACATTCTTGTTAATTTGTCCCTAACCTCCTTATCTTGGAGCAGCAATTGAATATAATTTTCACCTTGAGTATCACTTTTTCTATTTAATTTACCAAGCGCTTGCAAGACATCATTCATGTGGGCATCTTGGGAATAATTTGCATTCGGTTTAAGCGCTAAAAGATCTTTAAATGCCTCGATTCTGTCTTGTTTACGTAACTCTTTATAGGCTTGCTTGGTGTTTTGTAGTGCTTGTTCATAGGTTGCGTGTGGATGTTTTTTTAGGTAATCAGAAGCAAGCTGAAAATGCCATGCAATATTAGAGTTAGCAATAGAACAATTACCAACTTTCTGATTCGATTTTTGTAATGTGCTAGGGGTCGTTGAAAGCCCTTTATTGGCTTCGATAAATTGAGAGACAGTCTGTCGATTTTCAGAAGCAAAGGCGTTATAAATGTCTCGAGAAAATTGTTCTACTTGGGAGTCTGGTACCGTAAAAACTCTGACAGTAGCATCATCTCCTGGGCCTAGATGGCGTTCTCCACGATTAATATACACAAAATGCGTGCCATGCTTGTCTTTAATGGCATGCAGGGTAAAGGCATGTCCTTCCCACCTGGTGGCAAAGCCATGATAATCGCCGATAGAAAGATTTTTAACTTTCTGGGAAAACTGAGACGGACCACTGAGACTTTTTATCCGCTCGAATGGGAGTTGAGCGGTTTTAGTTAAATTTTTAAATCGATTTACGATACTTTCGCTGGCATGTTCAACATACCAGCCTTCATTCTTAAATGATGTATCAAGACGATTATCTTTCAAACCTAAGATATGAGAAATTTCTTTGCGCTTTAACTTCGGCATGTTACCAATTCAAACTGAACTATATAAAAGCATTATAGTTCATAATAATTATGTCATGATTAATTAATGATCAATAAATTAAAGAAAATGTAGAAAGGATAAGTTGGTATAAGAAATTAGCATAGTGGCGCATTTACGCAAAAGAAAGGAAATAGCTGAGGTAATAACAAAGTCTCCAAAATTTTACAGCGATTTTTGCGTAACTTATACTTTTTGAATCATTAATAGGGAGGTTTCAATTATGGTTCATGATGTTACCATCATTGGTAGTGGCATATTAGGTGCAATTTGTGCGCACAACTTGGCAAAAAAAGGTGTTAGGGTTCTAATGCTTGAAATAGGAGCTCCCATATCAACACCGCCAGGAGACCATTTACGTAACCAGCAAAAGTATCAAGAACATCCCGACCAGTTTTTTGATGAAATTGAGAAACACTGCCAACTATTTGATGCTGGAGCGTCGCCTGAAGGTTTACCAGGCGCCAATGTTACCCATGCCTATGGTGGACAAGCTACCTTGTGGACGAACAACTGCCCTCGTCCGGTTCAACATGAACAATGGCCTGAATTTGATGACATGAATATGGACGAATACTTAAGTCGAGCTGAGAACATATTGCATGTGCAGAAAGATTTATTTGATAGTTCAATAAGGCAAACGAATTTATTGGCCACTCTCGACCCTATTTTACGTATGCAAAATCGCAGCTTGGCTAAAGTTCCTCTGGCTGGTAGAAAACGTAAAAACAGTGTCATTGACTTTACTTCTACGTTACAAATTCTAAATTTGTCTAAGGAAGAGAGGGAACTGATTACCATACAGATGAATACGGAAGTGATTGAGTTATTGCATAAAAAATCAAATACTTATGGATTAAGAGTTAAGCAAAATAAGCAGTTGAAAGATATTAGGGCAGATGTGGTTATTGTTGCAGCCGGGGCATTTGATACGACACAGTTGTTATATAATTCAAGTATTCACCCAGTTGCATTAGGACATTATTTGCATTTTCATCCTTTGCATCTTGCACAAGTGGTTCTGAATAGCTCATTTGTGTCTACGGCTGAGATTGTTGATACGCCACCCAGGACATGCATATATCCAACGCCCAATTACCCATGGCATGCAATGATTCTTCGCGATATTTTCCCTAATATTTCACGGGAAATTATCAATGAGAATGAATTAATAGATTTTCAATATTTTATTCCTATCGATGTACAGGAGAGGAATCGCATGATTTTATCGAGGGATAAGCCAAAATTTGAAGTGCGGCTGACTGACAATGATAAGCAAATCATGGATGGTGCGATGAAAGATTTGAAGGAATTGGCTAGCCGCTTAGGACGTTACAGGAAGGGGTGTGAACCCATGACGCTAGATTTTGGTTTCACCCATCCTATGGGGATGTGTCGTATGGGTACTGATGTCAGGAGTAGTGTCACCAATTTAAAAGGGAGAGTCCATGGTTTCAATAATCTATATCTTGCAACGGTAGGTTTAATACCTTCAAAAATGGCAGTAAACCCAACATTAACTGCCGCAGCGATTGCCTTAATAACAACCGATTCCATCGCTGAATAAGGCCTGTAGCTTACCGGCGCTTAATAAAGGCTTGTCGTGCCTGCAAAATTAATTTTTGATAATTTTTAAAATGTTCATTCGTAATGTTCTGTGACTTTAATATCAGTGCTGAAAAGCTCATGGCAAATAATACACGACGCAATTCCCAGATAGCATTTTGAAAGTCAGTAATTTTTTGTTTTAAGTCCGGGCTGGTTTGCAGTTCGGACTGAAGACTTCTGGAGCTCTCAGCAATTAAGGTAAAGCCGTGATTAAATTGAGTTCGTAATTGCTCCATATAAATATAGGGCGTAGAAACTTCCGTTGACGCGGTTAATAATTTCTCTGCGGCTTTTTTTATAATGTTGTAGACAATAATTTGATGTAACAAATAAAGCTTTTGTGAATAATGAAAAGAATCAAATAGCACATAATCGCCAATTAATATGATAGCAATTCCTATCAGAGTACATATTCCTCGATTGACTACCATTTCCATAGGGCCTTCAAGAATTGACTCCGTAAATGAAATTGCTGTAAGTAAAAAGGCAAATAAGGTGATAAAAAAGACGCAAATATCATACCGACGTAAATTAAGTGAGGTAACTATCATGCCCACTGCCGAGCCAACAAAAAGAACTGAAATTAAGCGGTAATTCATTTGGAGTAAATACAGTAAAGGGATCATTAAAGTAAGGGCCAATAATGTTCCTCTAATCCGGTGTAAGGAACGCTCAATCATTAATCCTGGTTCAATGCCAGAGCTTATCACTAATACAGTTAATAAGATCCACCATTTATGGGGTATGGTTGTTAAGATATAGCTAAGTAGCCCTAACGTATAGATTAGTATCAAATGGATAAAGCGGGCATACCCTAATTCCTTGCGGAGAAAATCTATCTTTTGCATAACGTATTCCAATGACGCATCGCTGATAGAAGGTAATCTTGCACAAGATACTGCAAACGAGTAGATGGATTTATAATGATTTCTGATAAATCAATAGGGTTTTGCTTGTCCATATGTAATCGAAAATAATGCAGATGTTGTTTAATAGAACTCCAAAAAATTGGATTCAATTCCTGGTAATAGATATTGTTTAAGGCAAACTGAAGGTTGCGAATGTTGGAGAATATTCTTAAAGCTAACGAAAGGTATTTTTTGGGTAATAATGGTTGGAAGGAGCGAATAATATCAACATGACTTACTTCCTCATTGAAAGAGGGCAAAGGGACATTTGCAATAGTAGCGGCAATATCAGCTTCTATGCATTGAATATAATATTGTAGGGCTCGACGCCAAACTTCTAATGCTTTATTAGGAAAAAAATTAAGGCAAATAAAAAGACCAAGCATCGATAAGAGTGCTGAGCTTAAAAAACCAATACTTATTTGTAAACTAGCCATGGGGCTAATAGAAAGAGTGAGTGCTCCTGTACTAATAATTAGCATGGTAGCATTTTTAATTTTAGGAAATTTTGCCCAAATAATGTAAAACAAGGCGATAAAAAAAATAATGGCGTAAACAAGAAATAGCAATCTAAAAGGATAAATTAAATAAAATGAAATGCCGGTTATAATAACCATGGCAAAAATAAATAACAGGTTGCGGTTTTTCTCTTTCTTACTTGATAGAAACGGCATTTCATACCAGGAAACTACAATAAGCGGCGCAACAAACATTAGAAAACTTTCCGGCTTAAAAAACCAATAGATGAATGTTAGTACCGTTGCAGCAAACAGGGATTTTTGTAGAACTACTCGCTGGATAGCATAAGGGTCGACGCGATTTAACCAATGTCTAAGATCTGATATAAACATAAGCGCTGGCACCTACTCTTAGGGGAAATCGCGGATCGGGATCTGTAACTCGAATAATAACTGGTAATCTCTGGGGTAATAAAATCCATTGGTTTTCATTAGAAACATTTTGTAGTTGTGTTCTAGGGTCAATTTGTTGTCTATTTGCGGACCAAAAATTTGAATCAACGACCCCATGAAATATCTTTCGCCCTAAGTATGTTCTTGGAAAGATTAAAACTTTGGAGCCTACTCTTACATCGCGAAGGTCCGTTTCATTAAAATTCGCCTGGATGTATACTTCGTCCGTAGATACAAGAGAAAATAAGGGGGCATTAATATTTACTGGTGTACCTAAGGCCAAGAATAAATTCTGCACCACTCCTTTAGTTTCGGCAGTGACATCCGTTAATTGGAGGTTCACGTTCGCTAGATTAAGTTTCGCTAGAAGTGATTTAATATTACTTTTTTGTGCCATGATTTGATGCTTATCAATTTCTAACTGTTTTAATGAAGCTTCCCATTTATCTTTAGCACTGAGGGTTTCTTGCCGTGAGTTTTGTAGGGTTATAAGAGAGACGGATTTAATACGATAACCCTTTTGATATTTTTCATCATCCTGAGCTAATCTCTCATAAATCCTTCGTTGATGCTCACTAAGCTTTTGATGTTTTTCATAAGTCATTTCCCATACTTTAAGTTGCGCTTTTGCTGCTCCCAAATCTGCGCTCAAGCGAGCAACGGTATACTGGTATGGTTTTTTAAAAACAGTAAGTAATTTTTGTCCTCTCACAACCTCTTGGCCATTTTTTACGTAAATATTAGTAATGTATCCTTGAACCTGTGCTGCTACGGGTTGCACATTGCTTACAACAAATGCGTTATCAGTGAATGGAAACAAATAAGAAAATATATAGGCTAATAGGGTAAGAAAACCTACCAAGATAACGATATTAGGAAATGTAAAATATTTTTTGAAGGCTTTAGTTTTTACTCTAAATAAATATAATTTTTTTTTATACTTTTCTCTGAATTCCTGCGTCAACATAAGTAACCCCCTGCCAGATCTTGATAGAGTAGCACTAGAGATATAGCAAGTTGTAACTTTGCTTGGTTAGTCGATAATGCAAGATTATCAAGTAGGATCTTGTTTTCCAACCATTCTTTATAGGAGATTAACCCAGTCTTTAATAACCCTTCTTGTAACTTTAATTTATGCTGATAATCTTTTTCAGCTTTTAGCGTTTCTTGATAGAAAGCCTGGGAATGATGATTGGCAGATAAGTCATTATCAATGTCTCTGAAGATGCGTCGTAGAGTTTTAACGAGATTACTGACTTGGGCATTATAGGCTCCACGTGCAGCAGATAGTTTACCCCATGTATTCGGAGCAACTGTCCAAGTTAAATACGCATCAGTCATTTCGGCAAGTTTGCTTTCTGGCACATGAGCTTCTCCAAAATACTGATCAAGTTGTAGTAGGGGGAAAAGATTGGTAAGTGCTAAGGCTTTCCCGGCATTTGCACGTTGAACCGCTAAAGCCGCCATTTTAAAATCGGGCCTATTTCTTAATACGGTGACGGGCAGGCTACCGGGTTTAAAATGGTCAAAATTAAATTGCTCAAAATTATAATGGGTAATGATAGGTCCAGGATTTTGGTTGATTAAGTAGCGTAGCGCATTTTGACTAGCGGTAATATTGTGTTTGACCGTTTGTAGTTGAGCTGCAATTAAGGCTCGTTCAGATTGTATTTTGGCTAAATCAATATCATTACTTAAGCCAATTTTAACTTCGCCGGCTGTCTGATTAACAAGTTTTAAAACGTCACTATCTAACTTTTGTAATAATCGTAACTGTTCTTGTTGAGCTATTAATGTGAAATAGGCTGAAGCTATCTGGCCTATAATAGTTAACCGGATGCCATCAACGGCTGCTTGATAGTAAGCAAGGTTATAAGTGGCTTGTTTTTGTTTTTGGAATTGTTGAGCAATATTAATTGCATAGTATGGCCATACTCCATAAAATCCGCCTGGAGCGCCTAGTGCCGGATTTGTTGAATATCCTCCAAAAAAAATTAACGAGGGGATCCAGCTTAACTTAACTTCCTTTAACAATCCCCTTGCTTCTTCTAAATTTCCCAAAGCAATACCCATATCAGGATTTCTTTGTAGCCCCCTGTAAATGAGCTTGTTAAGTAAAGGGTCGTTAAATTGTTCCCACCACGCAAAATAGGGCAAATTTTTGATGGATTTAAATTCTTGACTCATGGAAGGGAATTGTTGTGGGGCTTTTATAACGGGAACGACAGAATTTCGGCTGCAATTTAGTAATCCGAGAATAGTAATAATCAGTACCAAGAGGTTTGTTCTGCGCATTAAATCTGCATCAAATTAAATGTAATCTTAAATAATTGGAATATTCTCAATACACTATCATTAGCCTTGTAAGGTATCAATATTTTAACAAACAAATTTTAATTAATATGATAATAATATCATGGCCTTATTTGCGCGAAATAGGTTAACAGGAAAAACAATAGCTGCTTTCTTTCTCCTCTGTTCGATTGGGTAAGCAGGCTCTTATTAAATGAACAACTGCTATAAAACGGCATCACATAAGTCTATGAATAATAAGTTAGGACTGTGACTGCTGATTATTTTGAGACGGCAGTAGATAAAGCGACAAATACGTAAGCAGTTGAAAGCCGCCTTGAACCATATGGTTTTCCTCCAGGTCAAATTTCATCACCAATTGATCGGCAATGAAAAATGCCATCCAAAAGCTAAGTGAAACGATAAAGGCTAGATCCGCACGCGGCAGCCAGTAATGTTCTTCACGGTGTAGTCCAGCGCTTGCCCAACAAAAAGCCAAGGTGGAGAGGAAGGACAAAGAAAGAATCCCTATAAATGCAACCTGGGTTACCCATTCTGGAGCCTTGTACATTTCTAAAGAAGCAAGCAGGAAGGGATAGTTTATATCAGGAGCCCAACTTTTGTTGAGCAGACCATAATGAGCCATCAGGCCGACAACATCTGTCCATAAGGCAATCAACCACCACAACGTCCAAAATAGGATAATTAACTTTTTAAATCTTAATTTGGTAATCATTGATTGGGGCATGGTTATTCCGCTAATGAATAGTTGGTTATATTATCAAAAATTATAATTAATGATCCAATTTCAAAATTAGTCACTGAGCTATACGTACTTCAGTAGATTAGTCACCTCAACGGGTTGAGTCGTTGCTGAGACAGAGGAATTAAGTGAATACTTCATATTAATTAAATTAGCGAGCAAATAGTGCATCAATAACATACTTATGCAGGTTATAATGGCCAGGGACAATGGTGTTGTGAGCAGTAAAAAAAGTCCTATGGGTAAGAAAAAGTTGTTAAAAGTTATTTGATTTAAATCCTTTAGACGAGCATTCGTCATCGCCAACTCTTCGCGCATGATTTGTTGTGGACTATTCTTATTAAGTTTGAGTTGATGTATTAATTGCCGGTCTTTCTCTGTAGCGATTAAAACTCGTAAAAGTGAGCTGAGTAGCACAATAGCGGATACGATAGGTGAAAGTGGTACTGCGACTACAGAAAAGGAGAATAACCCAAAAACTATTCCTATCGATAAGCCAGTGAGTAAGGAGCGAAGAAAATTTAGCTCTTTATTCTGCCATTCGATTGCTAAACGTGCTCGCTCTATACTCGTCGATTGATTATATTTTAAATCATGCTCCTTCTTGTCTTGTTGGTAGCGAATAATTATCACTAACATGTCAATAAACTGTGCTAGTGTCTCTAATTGCATTCCATGAAGACCTGCAGAATTTGAGTTTCTGTAAGATAACCAAAAAAATTGAGTCAGATTAACAACGCACCATAAGCTGTCATTGACAAGACTGTAGCATAAATCTCTTCGTATTTTATGATCAGTTCTTTCTTGGGATTCGGCCAAAATGAGCTGAATTAATAAACCAATGTTGGCTGAAAATCGAAGCATATAAAGAGAAAAACTCAGAATTCCTAATGACGTATCTAAAGGGGCAAAATCTCTTCTATTTTTTTGCGATTTTGCTAAATATTTTGCTAGGCCTTTACTACGATTAAGCTGCAGTCTTTTATCATTTAAGTCAGTCAGCTTGCTATTAAAAAACCTTAATGTGGATTCTAGTTTTGATGCACCAGAGTTGTCTTTACTCATCTTAATTTCATTAAGTAATAAATGATTTCATGATAAGCAATTGAATCTGTCAGAAGAGTGACAGCAAGATTACAAAATTGTAATCTAATTCATTAGGCTTGGTAGGCTTTTTTATGGTATAATTGGGCAAAATTTATGCAAAAAAGACTCTATGCGACTATTAATTGTTGAAGATCAAAAAAGAACGGCTGATTTTATCTGTAAAGGATTTAATGAGTATCAATTTCAAGCAGATGCGGTATATGATGGCGCAGAAGCAATCTATCAATTATCCGAAATTAACTACGATGTTGTCGTTTTGGATGTTATGTTGCCAATTATGGATGGCTGGACTGTACTTGAAAAGATTCGTGAACTAAAACCAGACTTACCTGTTTTGATGCTTTCTGCTTGTGACGATGTGGATAGTCGTGTCAGAGGACTTGAAATGGGAGCATATGATTACCTTATTAAACCCTTCTCATTCAATGAACTTCTCGCCCGTGTAAAATCCCTGTTGCGAAGAAAACCTCATGATAATCCTATATTATTAAGCATAGATGATCTTACCTTAGATTTACAAAAGCATACTGCAAAACGGGGTGAAAGGAAGTTAACTTTAACAGCAAAAGAATTTAAGTTACTGACGCTAATGTTGCGACGAAGTGGCGAGGTACTGTCAAGGACGAGTATTGCCGAGCAAGTTTGGGATATTCATTTTGACTCTAATACAAACATCATTGATGTGGCTATTAAACGTTTAAGGGAAAAAGTAGATACGGCAGACTCAACGAAATTGATCCATACAGTCAGGGGGGTAGGCTATGTATTGGAAGTCCGCTAAGTCAATGTCTATCACCAACCGCTTATTGTTGATATTTATCTGCTCCACCGTGCTGATATTGTCTGTAATTACTGGGTTAGTGTATCCCCCAATGAGAGAATTGCTCCAGCAGTCACATTTGAATCATGAGCATTATAGTTATTTATTAACTCAAGTCTGTATTAAAAAGTTCTTCGCAGGGCTTTGGTTTTCTACTTTGATCATCATTATAGCCAGTTATCTGCTTGCAAAAAAAAGTATGAAACCTATCAAAAAATTTACTGATGAGCTTGCATCTATTAGCGCATCATCCCTGGATAAACGATTACCTTATGAAGGAAATCCCAAAGAGCTGCAGGAATTAGCAGCGACTTGTAATAACATGTTGTTTCGAATCGAAAGTGCATTTAGCCATATCAAGCAGTTTTCAGCGAGTATGGCTCATGAATTAAGAAACCCGATTCACTATTTGCAAACCGCCACTGAAATAACCCTGGCAAAACCACAAACAGTTGAAACCTACCAAAATGTCTTACAAACTCATCTTGAAGAGTATCAAAATTTAAACCAACTTATAGAAAATCTACTTTTTTTAACTCGCTGTGAACATGGTCAGCTACCATTAAATTTAAAAAAATTATCGGCAAACCAATTAATCAGTTCGATTATTGAGTATTACCATCCCATCGCTCATGAAAATAGTATAGAAATTCAGGTTAATGGTGATGCTCAAATTGAAGTCGATGAACATTTATTTAAGCGCGTTATTTCAAATTTAATAGATAATAGCCTAGCTTATACCAACAAGGGTGGATGGGTACTAATAAGCATAGAAAAAACCAGCGATAACATTCAAATTTGTATAAGGGACAATGGGATTGGTATATCGAAAGAGCATTTACCTCTCTTATGTCAAGGATTTTATCGCGTAGATTATAGAACAACTCAGGAAAATGCAGGCCTTGGATTAGGTTTGACTATCGCTAAATCCATCATGGAACATCATAATGGCCGGCTTGCAATAGACAGCCAGCTAGGTTTAGGTACTCATGTTATCTTAACCTTAAATAAGTAAGTCTCTTCTTACATAACCAATCGTTACCCTTATGAACGAGTTGTTAGGTTTCATTGGCCATAAATTATCTCAACTGCATTAACGCTGCTGAGTTATGCGGGAGTTATGATATCTTAATCTCGGATTACGATGACATCTAATCTAAGTAGCAGTATGGATTTACCCCCGATCTTTTAAAAGGACATTGATTATGAAAAGTGGTACGCAATTAGTATCCGGATTTGCGCGTTCATTTATATCTGGACAAGCAATTTCAGATGCAACGGTTACTGTACTTGAAAATGAAAAATTAAAATTTCAGACCGACTCCGCCGGGAGATTTGGGCCATTTGAATGGCCTGTTGGGGAGCCCATTACTTTAGTTTTTGAGAAGCCAGGATCTTTTTGGTCTGGATATAAGACGACACAAACTGCAACCTTGATAGTTCCACCGGAAGGAATAAATGATGCGAATTTTCTAAAAAACATTTCATTCCAAGTCCCGTCAAACATTGCTTATAAATTTCTTTCTTTTGCTATGGGTTTGACTGAAGATCCACAAGCATGCCAGATTGCGGCGACAGTGACTCCTCCGAATACTACTATGGCTGATATTCCACAAGGTGTTGCAGATGTTAAAGTAACCCTATCACCCGGTGTAAATTCAAGAACATTTTATTTTGGTATTTTCCCAATTATCCACAAAACAAATCCTTTTATCAGAAAATTAGAGGCTACTTCACTGGATGGCGGTGTTGCATTTATCAATGTCCCGCCAGGTGATTATGTCATGGAAGCAAAAAAAGATAACATGCTATTTTCTAAAGTAGCAATTAAAGCCCGTAAAGGTGTTGTTGTGAACGCAAGTCCGCCACATGGGCCCACTCTGTTACAAGAACCTAAATCAAATGAAGTAGGAAAAAAAGCAAATCATTTTAATTTTTTTAAACCTGCATTAGCAATAGGATTAGTGACTGGTGCTTGCATAGCTGGAGCCGTGTTAAGTAGATCTTATTGAAAATATCCGCCCGGATTAGACAAGTTGTAATCCGGGTTTCTTACGGCTTTATTCTTGATATCCACTACAAAGTAATTCACCATGGTAAAAAATTCCCATAGGTGTGTTATTCGTGCAAATCAAAAATAGCAATAAAAATTTAGGTGTTTTGTTGTACCCGCGGGTTCAACCTATGGATGTAATAGGCCCTTGGGAAGTATTTGCTACCTGGAAGAATATCTTAGGTGGGGCATTAGAAATGTATTTAGTCGCAGAGACAGCAGAATTATTGCAGGGAGAGAATAATATTATGTTAAAACCTCACTGCGACTTCTCTAATTCGCCGCAATTTGATTTTTTGCTTATTCCCGGAGGTCCTGGTCGTCGGGAACAGGTATTCAACAAAGCGGTGATTGATTTTATTAGCCAACAAGCAGTGCACTGTGAATATATTTTATCAGTATGTACTGGCACTTTTCTGCTGAGGGCTGCCAATTTATTGCAAGATAAACAAGCTACTACTTATTGGCGAGCTATCAATGAGTTAAAAGCGGCCGGTGATGTCGAGGTAATTGAAAAAAGAATAGTTGTTTCCGGAAACATTTGGACCGCTGGTGGTGTTTCAAGTGGCGTAGATTTGGCTTTAGCGCTCATTGCTGAAATTGCAGGTACCGATACAGCGGGGAAAGTTCAACTATTATTTGAGTATTTTCCAAGTAACAAGGTTTATTGTCGAGAAGATATGATTAAAGGCTTGCCTCCTTACATGCCCCACATTCAAGAGAGCCCTGAAGTGTTGCCAGATTATGTCAAAAAGATAATTGTGGATGAGATATAAACTGTTTTGGCGGTTAAATAAGCTACCCTTTTCATGGGGGGCTATTATTAGAGAAATCTTTGATTTAGCAGGAAGGAGTCATATCTTACTTGGGTACAAGGGTGTGATCATGAGTATTGTCTTCCTTCAATTTGATTACTTCTTGCTTAAATAATGTGGATGCTTTTTTCGACTTCTCCACTTTTTCTGCCTCATCCTCCTTCTGGGAAACAGAATCCTCTGTCAATGATTCGGAGGCTTCTGTGATCAGCCCCTCTTTAGACAGTTTTTTAGATGCAACCGTATTCTCAGTCAGACTATGGCTCTCTCTTTTTAGTATTCCAATGTTATCTCTTGTCATTGTAGTGGTTATTGCAGTGGTGTTATCAAGGGTTTGTTGGCTTTCTATTTCATCAATGCTGTACACATGTTCGAATTCATGCATGACATGACATTCTCTTAGTCGGATCGCCTCAGCGTCATTTCTTATTATAACTGTAGCTATGTCAAGAGATTGTTTGGCTTTGCTCTCTGCTTCATCAAGGCCATGCATATGTAGCTGTTGCTTCTGCATATCTAGCTCTATCTCGTAAAATTCAGGAGGCATAAACGTTAGAGTTGCAGAAGTTGAAACATCATCGCGAATGATGCGTTCTAGATCAAAGTGGCTCTCAAGAAATGCTATTGGCTCATTTTTTTCAAGAGCAACTTGATGTCTGGCAAAAACCTGCCATAGATTTTTGATGCCGGAGAGTAATTTATTCACAGCCGATTTTTCTGCCTTCAATTCAGCAAGGGTATTTTCTTCAAGTTGTTTTAGTTGTTCCCGGAGTTGGGCCTTTTTTTCCTGTATTGTCGCAAGATCTCCTTTTCTTAGACCTTTCGCCTCATCAATTTGTCGTTGAATGTCTAAAACCTCCGCATCCAATTTTGCCAAAGCCTTATAGGTGGAAGGAAACATCTGTGCTTCTTGGCCATCAACGGGATCAAGCTTGGAAGAGCGGTTTTCCACAGGCTGATAATTGTCCAGAATATTCTCAACGGCTTTACGTCCTACTAGAAATGAGGCCGATTCTCTGCATAGAGAAATAAATTCGCTGTCAATCGTACGAATGCTTTGACCCACTAATACTTGTTTAACAGCTTTCATAATCGCCATGGGGGAAATAGGGACTTTTTCATGGTCTAAAAGGACATCAGGCAATTTGTAATCAAGGTTATTAATTTTCCCTTTTACATGGCTATGGAGGCTTGCAAAGAACGCTGATTGCTCTTGCGATGGAGTAGTCGTTGCTAAAAGAAATCCCTTTTTAATGAAGTTGTTAATGTCTTCTTTAACGGCAACAATACTACTATCTAGAGGGAGATCAACTACAGGAAATCCTACCTTCGGTGGAGCATGGATATTTTCCGCTGAGCTTAAGGAATAGCAAAGCCGGGGCATAATTACACTGATTAGTTTATTCGCATCCATTTTATTATCGGCTGCGAATTTGGTAAGTCCATCAATTACTTTTTGATGAAATTGATCAATGGGTAAGCCTTTACTTGAATTGGTAGCTTCTTCAATAGTACTAACAAATTGGTTCCATTTTTTGTGTCTCTTGTCATCGGTTTTTTCCTTACTATCCGTCCACTGCCGTTTTATGTCTTGCAATTCCTTTCTTAGCGCTAATTCTAATTTATTCTTTGGCCAAGGTGGTGAAGATTGAGCCGCTGCATATAAAGATTCAATTGGGGTAAAAATTTTGCTTTTATACTGTGCTACTTTTTGATACCGTTCCTCTGTTGCTTTCGCAATAGCCTGAATATAGGCATTTAATTTTTTATCTAACTCCGTAGGTGACAAGGCCTGCTTTTTGTTCTCCTCATAGAGTTCATTACAACAATGGGTGATTGCTTTGTCTATACCAGCAAACGTTTTCCCGAAGACTTCTATACCAAACTCTTTATTGTCTCCTATTTTTAGGCGGCACATTGCGCCTACATTTTTAGCTAGAAAATCTTCATGCATTTTTCTACGATTTAGATGGTCTTTCATTGATTCGCCAAAGCTTTTGTCTATACTGGCTTTAGCTCGGCCAATGGCTGCATTCTTCTTGGTTTCTAATTCGGCTATTTTTTTGTCGTAATCCTCTAATACTTTTTTCTTTTTTGCCTTAAGTGACGCTAATTCCTTTTTAAACTCTGTTCGTTTACTCATTGCCGCATCATATTCTTGATTAATCTGCTCTTTAATTTGCTTAAGTTTGGGAGTCTTCTCTGATATCTCAGACTCAGTATCCATAGGCATTTCAGCCAAAATGCGTTTGTTTAACTTTGCAGAGATAAATACTTCTGTGCGGTCGGCTCCTTCCCCAATGGAAATGGTCACGCCTTTCTTTTCATATTTGTCTTTGATGGAGAGGTTAGTTCGGCCGATGTGAAGTCCAATGTCTTGTTTTTTGTTGCCATAAAAGCCCCATGCAGGGAGTTTAAAAGGAACACCAGCTTGAGGGGCATGGGATTTAAACTCGATAGTCAACGAGGGTTGTAATTGCTCAGGGGTATATATCCCTTCAAGCGATTGGGCGGGGTTGCTACTCTTTAGTTTGACGTCATACCTATAGGATGAAAAATACAGTTTTTTCAAGAGGGAACCTTTCAACGAGGTAATTGCAGGTCCTGTAATGGGGGCAAGCGTCTCTTCCTTTTTCAATCGGATATCATACAGGCTCCAAGGAGGAGAAACCGGTGCTGCTTTAAACCGATTGGCCTCATCTTGGTTAATCAAAATTACTTTGGGATTTCCTTCTTCTCGAGCGAGGAAATATTGCAGTGGAGGGGTTAGGTTTCCATGCTCTAAGTCTAATTGCTCATCCAGCAGATAAGTAGGGCTGCACCGAACCGGATCGTTTTCATTGAATAAATGGGACATATGAGCAATGCTACTTGCTCGTGGTAACTGCTCCATGTTTTCACTGCTAGATAAATAAGACATGGAGACTGGCTCAAAGGGAAAGTCATATTTTTTGAGTTGGGCGTCAACCACCACTTCTTCATTGGCGACTTCCGAAAAGGAGTGGGTTTGTGTCTGATTTTGACTTTCGGATTGACTCTCAGATTGGTTTTCCGTTTCTGAATGAGATTCATTCATTGTGCTTGCGGAAGGAATAATAAATTCATCACTGAGTTGTGCCTCACGTTTTTGGATAATGCGCTGTTCCATCTCAAGATAGGGCTGTTGATTCGTCGCCAGAGGTAGGTTCATTTTCTGTCTGGCGAGATTGACTTCGCTAAAGACAGTGGTCAATTGCTTCTCAAAGGAGGTCTTTAAATCCCTGATAAAATCCTCTTTCTTCACATGGCCATAGGCTTTACCGTATTTGGCATATAAATCAGTGCTGCTGCCAGAAATAAAGGGGGAGATGTTGTTTAAGGCTTTGATGCATTCACGGAAGGCTTCAACTTGCGTTTCAGTCAGGGTTGGCGACATTAACTTCGTAAGCTCTGCTTGCTGCTGCAAAATGGCATTTTTTATGACGGCGTCTAACTCCATCGTGAGCAAAGAAACGTTGCTTAAATTGCTCTCAAGTTCTCTCTGCCTTAGCCAGAAGGCAATATCATTGCCTGTCAGCGTGTGTTCTTTCTTAAGTCCTAAATAGCTAATTATTTTTTCTCGAACAGTATCAGGCACTGCGGTAGAGAAGGATTGGCCTGATGTTTTATCGACAATCTTTCTCATCCGCATAATGGCTTGTTTGTAGTCATTGTTCGTGACCGTGAAATTCAAAGTGAGTAGGGCATGAGCACCATCCATCTGTTTGATGTCCGCACCACGTGAGTGGCTTTGGTCATAATAGGTAAAATAACTGCCTTCTCGATCGGATTCACTGACCATCTCTGGGGTTAAATCAACAATCTTTTCCTTATTGGCAGAATCCAAGACCAATAATTTTTTCATATTGGTCAGATCATCATAGAAGATCACCCCTTTCAGTGGGCTTGCCTGACTTTTCAGTTGCATCGCTATTTCTTTGGCAACGGCACGATTGGAAGATTTGCACAAGCCGCCGACATCAATCAGTGTTCTTGTATTGGGTGAAAAGGAACTTGCTAATTGCTTAATTAATGCCGTGGTATAGTCTTCTCCTGTTTGGGTAAAGCTGGTTGTATTCAATGGAGTGGTGGCCTGGCAATTTTTCCTGCCCATAATGCCTAAGGTCATGTTGCCATCTGCCGCAGGGTCAAGCATGTTGACTTTAAAATGAGAGGAGGTATCCCCTGCTGTGCCTGAAAAACCAATCACAGCATCATTAGCAGTACCTTGCTCGTAGCGATTGCTGTTGGCTTTTCCCGCATCAAATTTAACTTGCTCTTGAATGACGGTACGAGCCAACATTTTGCGAAATGCGGTGGGTGGAATTTGTCCCTCTTTCATGCGCGGTTCAAGCGTTGCGAAATACTGTTTTCGCGCTTCATTGCGAATGAGTGGATCTTCAATTTCTGCTAATGCTTTAATTTCCTGAACGAGTGTTTTAAATTCCGGATCGAGTTGTCCACTTGATGGGTTTAAGAACGGGGTTTCACCAATGCCTTTTCTAAAGGCGTCAATTAAAAACTCTAAATGCGGTTGTTCGTTGAGTTCTGTTCTTGGGTCAAGGTAATACAGCAAGCTAGTAATGGCAGTCACCTCGGGGTTGTCAAATCGTGAGCCTTGAGGTTTGGGCGTGTTGGCTGCGGAATAAGGGATGGCTATCAATAAAGGGGTTCTGGATGAAGCGTCTTTTCCTGTTCGAAGGGCTTCATAATCATACAATTTTGAACCGTCTTTGGCGTTTTCAAACCAAACACCAAAGTCAGTTCCTGGTTCTTTTTCCGTAAAAATACTGAGCATCACTGGATTGGTCAGGATAGCGCGGATTAAATAAATTTCCGTGCTGTTTGCTGCTGTGACGGAAGCCGGTTGTTTGACTTCCAATGAGGTGATGTAGTTAAACAGACTGTGGTCGTCATCGTTGATGCCAAACTGTTGGAGCAGGGTGGTTGCCAAATGCGTAACGGATTTATCCTCTGAAGCTTTGATGGTTTGGGTAATCACTTCTAACGGATAAATTTCAGTGCTATCCAGTGCGATTTTCTCACCTGCCGTATAATTGACTTCGGTGGTGGCTGGGTCTTGTGTTGCATCCAACTCGTCAAACACAGAAATGGTTTCTAATGAACGAATTTCATTCAGCAAAGAGATGCATTCCATCAGCTCTTTTTGTTGTAAAGGCTCGTTACTGGCTCGCAGCAGCAGGTCTAAGAAAATCTTGGCTTGGCACTCTAAAGAATTGCGGACACTAGGCGCTTGTACTAGAACCTCTCGGTTTTCCCTCACCCGTTGATAGAGCATCAATCTCTTTTTCAAATCAGCCTTGGCATCTTGCAGTGATTTTAAGCGCGGGCTCTTTTCACCCATGTTGGATTCGGGATCGGTTGCGATGCGATAACGCTGGAAGTCATCTTTGACCGCGCGGCGGCCGAGAATGTTTGTCAGCGTGAGAGACATATCGGCGGTATTGGTTTCAAGTGCTGATTTGGGCACAATAAAGCGAACCAGTTTTTCTCCGGTTTTATACAGTGCCACTAACGGCAACAAAGAGGTTTTGCCAAATCCCATTCGAGCTTGTGCGGCATCAATTTTATCGGGATCTGTCTTGTCATCGAGCAATAATCCATGGAAAATACTGACCTGACGCGCATTACAGCGATGACCAAATTCGGATTCAAACAGCAAGAAAGCGCGCTGCATTTTTTGCTCTTGTTCAACCTTTAAAACCTCTTCTTTCGTGGACTTCTCATCCAAAGGCAGCTCAGATTCAAGAAGTTTATCAAGTTGGTAGTTTCTTCGGGTATGCAACATGGCAAGGGCCTTGGAATCTTGCCCCATGTTGAAAGTCTCTTGGATATCATTTAAATGATCCAATTCAGTTTTGTGATACAACAGTCGGGTGGTACCGTTTTTAAGGACAATCTCAATTTGGCTCCGTTCTTTTTCAGGGAAATAAGCCAGAATGCTGCTGTAGTCATTTAAGAGATAAGCTGAATTCAAATCGGCAAAAGTAATTTCTGAAGAAGCTTTTTCTAAGGTGGATGTCAGTTTATCGAGTGCTAACAAATACGCCATGTTGCATTTTCTTTGAGCCTCCGCGACTCGTTGCACCAACTCTTTCCGGTTGCTCTTATCGATGGAATAGCGGCCGCCATTGACAGCCGTTTGATACAAGAAGACTTGCAGTCTGTCAGAGATGGTACGGATCTGATTTCGCTCAAATCCCAGCTCAGCCAGGTATCCTGCGATTTTCGCAGGCGAATAAAATTCACTGGGATGGCGGTCTAATTGGTATTTGTTCGCCATGCCGTCGGCTGGGTGGATCCATTTTGCGTCTTGCATTTGCTTAAAGAGGGTTGCGACATGCGCTTTCGTTAATCCGCCAAGCCCAGTATGTTCAGGCGTGATACTAAACAACTTTTCAAGCGTATTGGTATTAAACAAGCCATAGTTTTCGTAATAATACCCCTCTTCCTGGGCATCCACGGAGGCTTTAAATTGCCCTAAACTGCGTAAACGTTCTTCAAGTTCAATCTGCTCTTTGTCAATAAGCGCGTGTGGGTTTTTATACCCGGCAAATTGGACTAAGGGGCGACCTCCGATGGACTCAATGGGCATTTCGGAAGTCTTGGCATTGATATTAATAGGTTTTTGCTCACCCGTTAGCACCGGCGTGATTGTTTTGGAAAACACGCGTTGTAATTCATTATCAGCGGCAAATTCAGATTGTATGGCGCGCCATAGTTCACTGAATTGATTGAATGGAATGACACCGGATAGCGCTTGGATTTGTTGGACTTCTTTGGTGAATTCAGCGACTAAATGAGGGTAGGCACTTCTATCCCAGTCACTTAATTTACCGCTTAAAGACGCTTCTCGTTCTAATAGATGATGTTGCAGTTCTGTCCCAATCAACATGAGCTTGGCAAAGCGCTCCTCCATTGTGGGCGATTCTTTTTCTTGATAGTGTTCTTTGAGGTTTCTTAATGCCTCAAGCTCGCTGGGTTTTAAAGGGGATTTGGGGACATTGGCCCCTAAGGATTGGTTTAATACCGTGGTTTTACCGGGTATTAATCCTACATGAAGAATACTTTGAAAATCTTTGGCGTGAACGGTGTCTTCTCGCACATCAAAGGTTCGCAAATGGTTGGCTGTGGCATAAGCCTTATGCAAGGTGTTCTTGCTTTGTAAATACGCTTTTTTGGCCTCTTCATAATGCGTCGTAAGTTGCTCTCTGTCCTTGCCTCCTTCTTTATAGGCAACATAAGCTTCTTGCATTGCGTCTCGTAATTTTAAATGCTCTTTCTCAAGGGCTTTAACGTGTTCTGAATCGGGAACAAACACAAAGTATTCAGGATTCTTAATTTCTTTAATTCGAGACTCACTCTGTTTAATTTGCTTCTCGATTCTATTTTTGGCTTGTTGGCTTAATAAATCGGAGTGGGTAATTAAAGAAAGGTCTTTTTGCAAACCTTGGATTTTCTGAGTCAGTAAGCGGACTTCATTAACCTCCGAGTCGGTCAATTCTTTTTCCGTGAACGCGCTACCTTGTTCCGTGACTTTAAGATGTTTTCTAGAGGCCTTGTCGGTGAGGTTATCCGCAACAAAGTAATCTCCTTTTTTTTCCTGAATGACATATTTGGCAATGGCAGGGACATACACACTGTTTTCATCGATTCGGATGAGTTCATCTTGTGGGAAAGCTCGGGACAAATCCTCAATCATCGAGAAGTCGCCCGTAATATCGATGTTGATAGTGGTTTGCAGGCCATGGTGGTCTAATAAAACGCCAGTCCATCGTCCATTTTGCTGGGAAAGCTGTAGAATGGGTTTAAAGTCAGACGTGTAAGCGTGTATGTTTCCTTTTGAATCAATGAAGAAATGTTCAGCATTCAGCCTGCTTTTTAGGGCCAGGGGGACTGAGTCCATCTTTTCTGGAGAAATGTACTGAAGCATTTCCGCCTGACCGTTTAATGTTCGTAACTCCCTCTGAACAATAAGATTGCCATCAAGTTGGATGACTGAGGCTTTGACTTCGTTGTCTTCCACATAAACAAAGCCGCCGCTTTGAGGCTTGAAGGGAAGATTGTTAAGTCCTAATTCCTGCAAAGCGACATGCGATTGCAGGTAAGTAGGCATTACCCCTAATTTACTATTGCCCACATAAATAACACCGTGTAGCACATCTAAGCTTTTGTTGCCGCCTAAGGTAATAAAGCCTGGAATGTCTGAAGAGGAGGGTGAGGAAATGTTGACTTTAGGGCCATCAAATTTTTGGTCACGGGCATATTGACTAAAAACGCTATTAAAGAGTTCAGCCCGATTATTAACCGCTAACTGGCTTGAAAATTCAAGCAGTTGCTCGTGTAGCTGATTGATATTAGTCTGAGCTAAGGACATTTCTCGGGTGTATTCAAAATTGGTTTGAAGATTATCAAGAACATCTTCAGACGCTTGGTCAAGAATTAATTGATACGCTAAATTAGCACAGATCAATTGGGCATAGAGCGTATCCAGAACCTCAGTATTGATGGGCTCTTGCAGAAGCTCATGTTTAATTTTTAACGACAGTAAATTAACTTCTTTTGCAAATCCTAGTAATCGGTCTGACCCTTCTGTATTTGAGGCATCTGTGAACGTAGTAATTAACTCCATTGTCTTGGGTGTATCATAGATATCTTGATACTTGGTATTGTTTTGAAAGAGTTTGGGTGAAAGATTGGCGCACCGAAGTAAAAGCTCCTCGATGAAGGCTTGATGGGGGGTATAAAGGTTACACCACTCACTGTCATTAAAACGTGGCTCATTAAATTGAAGTGCCTTTAAGAAATTGAGCAGTTCATGTTTTTCTACCTCTGTGGCCTGTTGAAAGGCATCTAGCAACGCTCTAGAAAAAAGTTCGCGGCCTTGCGTGCTGTTAATGCCGTCAGTAGACAGCAGTAAGTCTGGATTGGAGTAGTAGGCAAGAAATTGATGGGCGAGTAAAGCATCCCCATTACGCATGCCTAAGCGATCGGCTAATTTGCGTAGCCTGGGATCACTCCCTGTACCTGATTTTTCTTGACCATAGGATGTTAACGCGATTTGTAATCCTTTTTGCCCCTCATAGAGCCCTTCTAAACTCACAGGGGATTCATGTAATGCAATATCTATTTCTTTGAATAGAGTAATATCCTTCGGTTCTGTTCCCCCGGGCGCTAGCATGGCAATTTTTCTTGACATGGCGCCATCAGGAGGCACAATCAGCCGTTCCCATTGTTTAATGGTTGAATAGAATTTTGAGTTAACTGTGGCCTTTCCAGACTCATCTCCCGGAATTTGTGATAGGCTCAATTTGATTAAAGCCGTTAAGACTTGCACGCGCTCATTATTTTCTAATTTTAGAAAAGAATCTTTAATGGAATTTCCATCGTCTCTGTAGTGATCAATCAGGGTGTTGGCTATCTCCAATACCAATTCTTGCGGTGGGGGGTAGGGTAAATTAAAAATTTTGGCCGCAGAAAGGTGACAGAATTCGTTAATACGCTGTGCTTTATTCTCTAAGGAGCTATGTCTTTTTAATTGATGCAGATAATTTTTTACCTCATGGAAATAGCGTTCGCATTCTGCTTTTGACTCCCCTTCATGATGAGGCATTGGGTGCTCTCGTAAAAAGGTTAAGGTGCTCCCATCCATTGCTTCCTTGGCTGTCTGTGATAAGAAAACTTCATTGGGCAGTACAAATGCGTTGGTCTTTGTAAAACTTTCATGTTGCGCTAATAAGTCCCTTTGGTTTAGCTGAACCGGCGCTAGTGCTGGTGTTTTTTCTTTAGGTTTAGAGACAGTGCTTCCCATCACTTTTTTAAATCGCCTTAAGATGAGGCTTGCCATTTTCTTACGTTCCTGGTGAAACGTGTCGATTTCTTGTTCGCTAATCGGTTTCCACCCCAGGTTTTTCATTTGTTCTGTCGTCAATTCTATGGGATAGCCTGCCTCCTTAAGGGCTGCATATTTAATGTTTGCCTTTTGCTCTATAAAATGATGAAACGCATGATTAATGCCCTCACGGAGAGCAGATTCGGATTGATTTGGCTTTTGAATTCTGTATAAAAGGTCGGGGCTTGTGTGTTGTAACCAAATTTTAAACATCTCACGAACCCAGACCTCTTTAATTTCTTCTGGAATCGGTTGTTGACTGATTTCTTGTGCCTGCTTATCCATCCTAATGAATTCTTGCTTGGCACTTGCAAGTGAGGTCAGATTGCTTGCGTCAGCAAAGTCGGTGTCTAATATGACTTTTCGTTCGACAATTTCACCCACTTGCGTTTTAAGCTTTTGATTTAAATGCTGGATTTTGTAAAATACGGAGTCAGGTTTGAACGTATTTTTTCCTTGTTTAAAAAACTCGGCACGCTTTGATGCGGATTGTTGATACATTTCTGGATTGCGATCTTTCTCAGTTCCCATTTTTCCCGCGGAAAGGTCATCAAGTATTCGGTACTCGGCATTCGTTTGTAGATGATTATTGATAATTTTCTGGCGAGACTGATTTAGGAGCAGATCTCGATTCGCTATCCCATTTTCAATGTCTACTTGAAACTCTTTTAACTTACTATCTAAGGTTTCTTCAGCACTGGCAAGCTCACCTTGGGCTTGGACAAAAGCATGGCTTACCGCATTAATGGTCTGTAAATCCTTATGGTTCCCTTGTAACCTGTCAACCAAATCCCTTGCCTTGGCAATTTTATTCGCCGGTGAACCTTTAACATTAGCAAGTTGTTGGAGGTATTGAATTTTAGTAGAAACAGACGTATGCAACTTTTCATACTCTTGTTGTTCGCTTTTCAAGAGGTCACGACGTAGCTCTAAATTTCTTAACCTTACAGAACTTCTGTCTGGATTATCGAGCTTTTCTTCTGCAATTTGTTTCTCAATGAACCTTATATTTGTGCGAGCTTGCTTAAGCATGAGAAATACTCGGTTTTGGCTTACAGCAAGCTTTTTAATAGCACTTTGCAGTGATTGTTCTGTTTTATCCGCACTGTCTTTAAGTTTTTCCTCAAAGGTTTTGCGTTGCGTTGGGTAGACTTCTTTGACGTACCGTGCTTCAATTTCTGGTGAAGCATTGCGTAAATAATCTAACAGACCAATCACTTTGGGATTGGTTAATGATTCTTTATTTTTGACAACCAATTTAAAGAAGGTCGCCTTGTCAATTTCCCTTTGTTTCCCGCCAATATTAATTTCAATTTTAATGTTGTCTTTTCTGGCAAAACCTTCAGTAAAGCTGACAATATTGGCATTTTCTAAATCATGGAGTGTCACTTTCTTGGAAGCCTGGCGATAACTGGCATGGGGTAATCGTTCATTTTCTGATTGGATATGGCGCTCATTGACGCTAAGCTTTTTAATCTGATGGTTGAGTAATTGGATCGTTGCTTTCCAGGCTTGAGCCGCAGCATGCTCACTTAACTTCTCCAGGGCATGGGGTTCTATCTTACCACTCGAATCCGTTTTTAAAGGCATTACTGCGGAATCCCAGTTGAATGAGGAATTTTTGGCGGATACGGCAGGCGAAAAAATTGCTTCAATTTCTTGTTGTCGCTTGCCTTGCTTTAAGAATAAATAATAAGATTTTGCATGGCTTGCAATTTTGGCATCAATACGCTGTATTGCTAATTGATTGTTACTATTCTTAACTTGAGCCAGTTTTTCTCTGGCATCCAGCAAGGCTTTAAAATATTTCTGATAATATTCCTTAGATGGCGGTTCTTTGACCTCACATAATCGCCTGGATACCTCTTGCAATTCGGATGGAGATAAATATTCGGGCTCAATGCCTTGAAGCATGGGGACATATTCATCATTAATAAAACGGCCTTTTCCCCGTTCAATGTCTTTCAGTAATCCATCTCGTTGTTCAAGTAAGGTAGCGAGCCTAAATTTTTTATAAGTGGATTTACCGAGCTCGTAGAGTTCGCAGGATTGTGCTTTTTTGGCAAAACAGTTTTGGGTATTTTGGGGGCGCTGTAGTAAGTCGCCAAATTTAGGAGGTGCATCAGGAGAGGCGATAGAGCCAAAGTGCTCCATGTAGTAGGCGTATTTGAAGGACTGTTGCCTCAGCGCTAACACCCGCCTTAACCATCCCATATGGCTTCGCTCTTCCATTGAAGAACTCTTAAGATTATGCTCTATGTGCGTTTGTGCGTGGCCTGCTGGCGATTTGGTGCGTATTAAATAACTTAAATAATCCAGGCCTTTTGCTGAAATTAAACGTTCCTGTGGAATAGAAAAGGACAGTTCATTTTTTCTCATTGCCCCACTGCTTCGAAGACGTGATAGTTTTATTAAACCGATAAAACTCTGGCTAAGCGATGTATTTTCCAAAGCGCCCGAGGAGTCGTAAGTCGATAATTTAAATTCATTACCTACTTTTTTGATGACCAGTTGCATTGCATGCTTTTCTAATCCTGTTTCCAAATATAAGGATTGGCCATCTTCTAGCTCAGCGCAGGCTTGCTGTAATGCTTTACTGGCGGTTTTAAGTCGCTTTTCAAATGCTTGTTGTTTTTTATCAAATTCTTCAGATTTTTTGTAACCCTGTCCATCTTTTTCGTATCCTCCCCAAGAGGTACATACCGCATATAGAGCATTACTTAAGTCGCGTGAGCGCTCCATGTTTTGTTGGTAAAGCTCTATCTGAGCTCTTTCGCTTTCTGATAGATGTAACCCATATTGACTAAAGTATTCAGGGGAGTGGACTATTTTGTCGACCACCTCTGACTCGAGTGCGGTAACAAAAAAAGGAACTCCTCCGATGGCACAAGCATGCTCTCCTTGTAAGGGATTATCTTCTTTAGGGATTACCCGTTTAATTGCTCTATTTATTTGGTTAACCTTGTCATCACTATCTTCTGGTTCTGTTAAAGATCCGATCACATTCAGCAAATCACCATGATTGTTACTTTTGGTACCAGCAACCATTTGTGATGCCAGGACCATTCCGAATCGAGACATGATCTTTTTTGTTTGGTTTTCGACTGTAGTTTCCTGAGCCTCTTGTAGTTCACCTACCCTTGATACTTCAGTTATATTGGCGATGCGTTGTGCGCCATGGACGCGCATTTCCTCTATAGATTTTTGCTCTTCTGCTGAGATTTCGACCTTATAGGGATTTTTATTTTTTGGTTTAACATCAAAAAAACCGAAAAATACAAACGCATTGAATAAAAAGTTTTTGGCATCAGACCAGGCTTTAGATAACCAGGATGGTTGCGATTTTTTAGGCTCTTCAACCGGTGGGGGATCTGGCTTTTTATTGCGAAGCTCTAAATTAACCTCATCAATCTTTGCAATTACTTTTTTCCATTCATCTAACTCCCAGTGAGGATTTCCCTGCTGTTCTTGCCAAATCTTATTATCAGACTCTTGCCAAGTGTTTTCTTGCTTCCGTCGGTCTATTTCAGCGCTTAATGCAAGATGGAATGCTTTCTCATGTTCAAGGTGGTATGTGCTCAGTTTATATTCAAGAAAAAACAACTCCTCATTCTTTGCTAATTCAAGGAATGTTTTCTTTGCCTCATCATGAGTCAGGTTGGACAGGGTTTTTGTGATGAACTTTTTGGCTAAATCTTCCAGTTGGGCATTTACACCGATATTTTGTTGAGTCGCTTCAGAAAGAGCATCCGCTTTTTCAGGATCTTCGCGAATTTGCTGTTCGCGCTTGGTTAAGAATTGTTGTAGGACTCTTCGACGATCGTTGTCCGTTATTTTTTGCAGAACGACTGAGCGCAATATCTTAACGTCATCGATATTAAGATTTTCTATGAACGAACCAATTTGTTGTAACTCTACAAAGGAAAATAGATTAACAAATTCTTCAGTGTATCTAGCCATGTATAACCCTTCAGGATTTTATAAGTTGTATAAAACAATTAATCAAGTGGATCAATAATTGATTTATATGTTTATATTATTATCGTACATTTGGCAGTTTTTAGCGTGTTTGGGGCGGCAAAAGACTAAAAACTTACTCTGACGATAGAAATGATTTAGCTACCCTTCCAAAGTAAGATTGCTCTTATCTAAATTATATGTTTAAAAAATTAACAAAATATGAGTAGGCCTAAGTTAGCCAGTGATTTACATTGTCATTTGGAGTGACTTCGAATTATTTCGAGACGATTTAGAAATATTGATATGATAGACCTGGGCGGCTTTATTATGTGGATTGCAGGCGAGAGTCTTTCCTCTGAGTCTATATCTATCGACTCTTCTTAATTTATCAGTCATGAAATATATTAATAATTAGTAATTTTAAAAGTTCGCTTAAAATTCAGCTTAATAGGGTAAGGGAAAATTTTTGATGAAATTAAGATCGTATAATCTTTTAACTTGGATACCGCATCTTTTCTTATTTTATAAAGAAAAAGTATTTCGCAAGTTGCTGCCGATAACGTTAATTATTACTGCTTATGCTGTAATAATTGCCTCTTTTTTTGAAAATACCCAAGGTTATAACTTAGGGCAATTCCACTTGATATTTAGCTTTATTTTAACCGTGATCATTGGTTTTAGAGTCAATAGTAGTTATGGGCGGTGGTGGGAAGGTCGTACTTTGTGGGGTTCCATTGTGAATAATTGCCGTAATCTTGGGTTAAAATTTGATGCTTTTGTAGGTTTAAAGCAGCATCCTGAATTTTATGAGCTTTTGAGAAAATTGCCAGTGATTATCAAAGATCATCTGCGAAAGAATACCAAGCAACTAGAGAGACAGCTCCTTTCTCTTTGCATCCATGATTTGAATTCACAGAATCCAGTATTATTGGTAACAAAACGTATGTATGTCATGATCAATAGATTACGCCAAGATAATCTATTGCAGCTAGAACAATATTTAGCTTTGGATTCTCATCTAGTGAATTTAATTGATGCAGTAGGTGGGTGCGAGCGAATTGCTAATACGCCTGTTCCGCCAGTATTTTCTTATTTTGTTAAACAAGCGTTGCTTTTTTATGTACTCATTTTTCCTTTTGGCTGGTCTGACACATTTGGTTATCTAGTTGTTCCTGTGATGGTAATGATTGTCTATGTTTGGTTGGGTTTAGAAATTTTATCGGAAGAGTTGGAAGAACCTTTTGGCAAAGGAGAAAATAACTTGCCTTTGAACCTTATTGCCAAAAATATTGTCAGAAATATTGAGCAAATTTCTGAACCACTTTAAGGTAGGATGCAAAAATAAAAAGAGATGCAAATCGGATCACTGATGCGATTGAGCAGTCAAAATTGGAGTTTAAGTGAGTTCGTGTAGAAACTGTGTTGATGTTTAGATTTACTTGAGCAAGCATTTCTAAGCGATTACACTAATATGGACTAGAGGTGCTAGTTCAAATGCGGGTGTAGTTCAATGGTAGAACTTCAGCTTCCCAAGCTGATAGCGTGGGTTCGATTCCCATCACCCGCTCAATGATGTAGAAAATAAAAGCCAACTACCAATTTGGCATAACTTATTGCCTCGATTTTAAAGGGAAATCCATGCCTTTTAATAAAATGAACAAATGGCTTAACGAGGAAAAGGAGTTAGGAGTTGCGGTGAATAGTGCTGTTTTAGCAACCGTTTCGCCACAAGGTATTCCTCATAGTCGTGTTGTTGCTATTCGGGAAATTAAAGAGGATTCTTTAATTTTCTTTACACAAAGAAAAACTCGAAAAGTTACCGATTTGCTAAATAATCCTGCTGCTTCAATGAATTTTTTCTTAGCCTTGCAACAACGACAGATTGTTATGGATGGCATTACTGAACTACTGACACAGGAGGAAAATAGTCTGTATTGGAATGGTTTGCCGCGAGAGAGGCAATTGCGGTTTTCAACTTATGCGCCTATTTCCGGGCAGCCTATACAAAGTTTAAATGAATTAGATAAAAGAAAACGAGAGCTGGAAGAATTATTCAGGAATAAAGATATCCCCATGAGCGATTTTTATTGTGGATTTCGCTTCATACCGAAGATGTTCCTTTTTTACTCGGTTGGTTCTATCACTTTTTCAGAGGTCACAAAATTTACCAGGGAGAAAGATTTTTGGTCTGAGCAACTTTATTCTCCTTGATATTTCGTCAAATATTTGTGCGTCTGAAGCTTCTGAACAGGGTGGGTTTTCCTACTTAATCTCAAAATCTGTTTATTTCGGTTTTATTAAAAATTCGATTAAGAATCAAACCCTATTCTCGCCTCAGGTAATGCATAAGGGGCTATGTTTGTATAGCTGATGTGATTTTTTATTTATCATAAAGTATTTAAAATATTCTTTTTTTTTATTATGCTGCTATCACAGTTTTCTGGATAGTGATCAATGTCTGCTTGGATTCCTATTATTTTGGTCAAATTGATTCAAATTTATGCGTTACGATGCTCACATACTCCTTGTATGCTGCGCTTGTGTATCGCGAAAACCAAGTCAGTTTGGTTGAAGCTAGTAAAATGCAAACAGACACTAATAGTCAAATAGCATGAGGTTGTTTGATGGCTTCCTTAACATGAGGAGTATCCTGTGCCAGCTGGTTCTGAAAATAAATATCTTCAGTCTTTACTTGATGATTTAGTCACTTCGCATGAAACGGAGATAAATTATTCTCCGTTCGAAGTTGAGCTTGACCCGCAGTACATCAAAGAAAATGATCTCCCTTTCCTTTTAGAGTTTGTCCAGGAAAAACGCAAAAGACTGTTTATTTTTAAACTAGCGAACGATGCATTTAACAGTAGTATTCTTGCTTTTACCGCACGTCGCGCCATACTCAATCAAACCGCAGAAATCCTGTTAAAAAGTACGTCCACCGAACCTAAAATAAATTCCTTGAAGGAGGCTTTAAATAATCCTGCAACACCAGTACGCGCGAGTATTCAAATCCAAAAAAGTATCCCTTTGCCCAAACCTAAAGCGGCGGTTCTAAATCGCCCTCTTAGCGAACAAATTGAACAAACACCTATACCTGATCTTGTACTCGTTCCCATTGATTTACCTGAGTTTCCTGTCTTGAGCAAGCAGCTAGCTGCTTTAGGTATCCGTATATTACAAGATACCGCGTTACTAAAGATCAAAGAACATGCTGATGCCTTTACAGATGGTATTATTCCTGGGAATTTGCCCAAGGGATTTTACATTGACTATAAGAAGTATGCCCTGTGCTATACAAATAACCCACACAGACTTCCCTCAGCATTGGCCCCAATACTTGAAAAGCCCACGCAGTTGGCAATGCCTACTCTGGAGCAATCCGAAGTATTATTACCAAAATTATCGAAAACTATCCTTGCGCAATTGTTGAACTCTGCGGATACAGTAACTCAAAAAAATGCGCTGATTGGTGTACTGCCAACGTATGCAAAAGAACTCAGCGGTCTTGTTAGCATACTTAAACCTGATGAGTTGGATTTTATTGTACCGCTTCTTGCAAAGCTTTTTATTTTTGGTGGTGAAGCACATACCAAGCTATTTATAAAATTTCTTCGTAATTGTTTGAATAAAAAAATAAATATTGAATTCCTCAAAGACCCAGTTGCACAGAATTCTTTTTTAAGCCCTCGTGGCATCAAAAATCTTCAAAAACTTCTCGAACTGTCTGCCGAGCAAAAAGAATGGTGGAATACGCTTGCTAATGCTCATCTTAAAAATCAACAACACCATTTTGATTTTAATAATTTTTTTGAGACTTATAGTCAAATTTTTCTGCCTCGGATTGCGGAAAAAAATCTTACTCTCCCCAACCCATGTCCGATTGAGCATAATGGCCATTTTCTAATTACTTTAAATCGCGTACTCGATGTCTTGGAGTTAGCGCAAAATCCACAAGAACAATGTTTATCATTAGCAGGTCTTAATTGGGGGCCTACAGGTGCCCATTATGCAATGGCGCAAGCACCTAAACCGCAGCGTTTCAAGCAAGTTACTCCCTGCATGAATCTTGAAAGTCCTGGGGATACAGAACTCAACCCCCTGATAATCTATACCCATATTCACGATAATGTAGCTAATTTAAAAATTTGGTTATTTCGATATCTAGGACAACACTGGAAAGCTGGCATTAGATTAACAGATATTCAAGCCCAGTTCGAAGAAATCCAAGGCTTACAAACCTGGAGCGTTGTTGAGAAAAATCAATTAATGTTTATTTTAACGTCCACGTTCCCCCAGTCGACCCTGACTGCTGAAAGTTGGCAGAAGACATTAAAAAATTGCATTAATTTACTTCAAGCTATCGGGCCAACTGAAAGAACTGATTTACTGCACGCAATTTCTCACTGTTTTCAGTTCAAGCCAAATCCCACCCTTATACAAATACAGGGACTCCTTGTACAGGCGACTGAACTTAAAACAGCTTTTCCTAGTAAGAATTTTAAAAATGAGCTTCTTACGCCTCTTTTTTCTTGTTTAGAAAATGAAGGTTTTGAACTTATTAATACCTTACAAGAGCGTGTGCAAAAGGTGCATGAGAATTCCAATGGAAATGAAGCACTGCTATCTACAATCATCTCCTTCACAACCTTACTGCAAAAAAATCGCCAAAATTTGCATTCTGATGCTATCCGTATATTAGCAACACTTGATGAATCCGATTTAACGCAATCTAAAATTGATGACTTAATGTTATCGATTAAAACCTTAAAAGAAAAACGGAGTGCAGTCGATAGTAATGCTTTCTTAAGTCTCTTAGGTAAAATTAATATTTCAAAATCGCAGCCATTACCGAATGCTCAGCAAATTCAAGAGTTAATTAATGCCATTGCGGATTCGTCTCACTCCATCCCAGACGGTCATGACAATCTAGAAAAAAAAGAAAAATGGTTTAAGGATTTTATCCTTGAAAAAAATTTATTACCTGGATGCGTTTTTGGCAATGGTGATATATCAAAACTTGATGATCTCATTGTGGATGCACTTGTTGATGCGGTGAAAAAACGAAGTAGTGTACTTAAAGTAGATAAACTTAAAGCGTCTCTTACAAAAAACCTGCAAAGTAAGCTGGTTCCAGAACAACTAAAAGAGCAACTAAACGAAGACTTGTTGCCTCTTTTTGATGCCTTAAATGAGCTCGTTATTCTTCTGCAAACTCCCAACCCTAAATTCGAGGATATACTTGAAAAGCTAAGATTTTTTGAAGAGAAAAAACCCCGATTACTTGATGCAACCTATAGTGTTGGCCTCTTGGGAAAATCCAAAGGAGATTTTCTCTTAAGTTATATTCTTACCGGGAAAAGGAAAGCAACTGACAATGAAACAGGAGCGGTATTTGGCACTCTTTTAACGAAGCTTCACGGTGTCATTAATGATGAAATTAACGGCTATTTTAATGATGAGCAAAATAAAAATGCCGTGACAGATTTGGATGCTAAAACCTGTCTCGAGTGGCTGGTTGCTTTCAACCAAACCCATTCCCTTACTTTTTTATTTAAAGAGGAGTTAGTGCAGAAAAAGGTTATACCTGCACTCACTAAAACACTCCAACAGCTAAATACCCAAGACTCAAATTTTGAAAATAGCATCCTTGAAGCAGCTGCAAATCTTGCTGAAGATCAGTCTGCTGATAAATCCCTGCAAAACTATAAAAATACAATAGAAGCTATTGTCAGTTATCTTAATTTTCTCATTGATATTAAGGATAAGGCTTCGGCACAATTTCATGTTATCTACAAACAGCTTCATACAGGCCCTTTAGGGCGGTTAAACTACACACAAAAACAAACTCTTATTAATAACCTTTTCCGAGCTAACCCCCAGTCGTTTGAGCGATATTTAAAGCTCACTATTCAGGCATTGGAAGAAAATCCTATAGCAGATGCCACCGCCATCAACCGTGCTATTTCTGGCTTAGTACCTCTATTTGAGTTATCTGATCTTGAGTCAGAAACGCAGACCATGTTTTTTAATATGAGCATGGCTCATAACTTAAGAAGCACAAGTCCTTTTCCTCTAGCTGTTTTAAATGAGTTAAAAAAATCCAATCTTGAAGAACAAGCAAAGTCTGTAATTCTCAAGCAAATTATTCAGATTTTAAGTCGCATGACAGAGGGGGACTCTCAGGATCTCATACAAGACTTAGTCCAACAAACGCAATCTTTTTTAACTCAAAACTCGGAGCAGGCGGCACTTTGTATCTCGTTACTGAAGCGTGTTTCTTTAGATAACCTTAGTCGGGATTTAAGTACTTACTCAAGTATTCTTAGTCAATTAGCCCCCCTTAAGCCAGAGAATAGAGGACAACTTACTACGATATTGACTGGTCTTGCTAGTAGTAAAAAGGATGATACTGTCAATTTACCGACCTTGCTTGATATTGCCAAGGGGTTGGGGCGTCGTTCTGCTGTCGATTTAGGCCAGGTCATGCAATTATTTGCAACGCCGCCTTATCCAATTGCACACACACTGAATACTGCTTTATTGGCTCATGGTTCGGAAAAACTTCAAGCTTATTGTTTAAGTTTCGATACAAATCCCTTTGCAAAAACTGGTGAAACACGTCCTCTGGCAGAGCATTTTGCAACAAACAGAATTAAAGATGCCTTGTTAAGTTTAAAAGATCTGTTGAATGGAGTTGAACTGCCGCATGCCTTGCAGCTTAAACTTGCGAGGCAGCTTACTTATATAGAAACCTTAGGCTATACGGATCCTTTAAATCCAAACGATTACACTGAGCTTAAAAAGTTAACCGCAATTTCTCGACAGGAGCTACAAGAGCGAGCATGTACATTGCTTCATCAGTTACGTTCAAACCATGTCCCTGCTGAGCAAATTGAATTAACGCATATGGAACTATTAGCTTATTTGCGGGAAATCTACTTTCGTACTACAGGCTTGTTTCCAAATACCACGCAAATGCTCATGTTACAGCTTTCTTTGCAGGAGCCCTATACAAATTTGCTCATGCGTATCAATACGGGAGAGGGTAAAAGTTTAATTACTCCAATCCTTGCTGTTTTACAGTGGACACAAGGCGGTACGGTTGATGTGTGTACTGCAAATCGAACATTATTAGGTAGAGATTATGAGAACAGTTGTGAACCGTTTTTTAAATTTTTAGGTATTAAATCAGCGCTTATCCAAGATAATAGTAATCCCAAAGATTACCAATTAGGTGGAATTAACTGCTCGACGCTAGAAGACATGGCACTTTTCCGTCTGGCAGCAAAAGAAACCAAGCAAGAGGCTTTGATTCAAAATGATGAGCCCATTCACCTCGTATTAGATGAGAGTGATGATGCTCTACTTGATCAAACGACGCTTTACAAATTGGTTGCAGAAACCTCACAAGCCGAAGCAGAGGATATCCATGCGCAATGGATTTATCCACTTGCATACCAGTTTATTAACCTTCCAATGTTTCGTAATACAGACCCTACCAAAGGAAAAGTTTGGGATGAAGATGAAGATCTGGAGCAGTTCCGACTCTATATCAATAAAGAAATTAACGAAAAATTTAATGGAGATGCTGATAAACAGAACTTTATGCTTGCAACCAGTAATACGCAACTAAAACAATGGATCAATGCCAGTTGCAAAGCAGCAAAACTTGTTGAAAATAAACATTTTATTGTACGTCCGATTAAAGAAAAAGATGAAACGGGGAATGAAGTAACCAAGAAGATTGTCTGTATCCCATTGGTTCGCAGCACCCTCAAAACTGGTTGTATTTTTACTGATGGTGTACAACAAGCCCTTCAAGCGCGATTGAATGCTGAATGCCAAAAGCGTTCACATCATTTTGCTATTGATGCTGACCCACCAGTACTTGCAAGTCAATCTGCTCGTGGTTTGGTAGGATTTTATCAAGATACTGGAGGACGACTTGTTGGTATTTCAGGAACACCAGGGGATTGGATTGAATTGCAGTATTTAACAACTCAACTCGGTACACAAGCAATTGGTGTAGCGCCTTATGCTGGAGATCACCGAAAGATACACCCACCTGTTTTTACTTTTTCCCGTGATGACACTATATACGCTATACATAATGCCATTGAAGCTGTTAAACGTCCTGTAACTAATCCGAGGTTGGAGTTTGATTCCGATATTCCTATTCAGACACTTGAAGAGCGAGAAAGTTTTATTCTGCAGACTAAAGATGCGCTTGAAAAGTGGAGTCAAACTCAAACTCAGCCGATCCTTATTGTTAGTGAGGATTTTGATGATGCACAAGCAATTGGACGAAGTTTTAAGGCCTATAAAAAAGCTGGATTCAAAATCCAAATCGTCACCGGCAAGGAAAGTCCTGAAGAGTTAGAGAAGATTATTAAACAAGCCGGCCGAGCCAACACAATTACAATTGGTACAGCGATGCTTGCAAGAGGTATAGATATTAATCCTGGCAATCACCCGGAAGGTTTATTCGTTATTCAAACCTATCCTGATAGTGAGCGAATGACTACACAAATTGCAGGGCGTGCAGCCCGAAACGGAAAGCCTGGGCAATGGCTTCCTATATATCAACTGCCATCACCTAAAAGTTGGTTTACTAAGTTAATGTATTTTCTTTTCCCTAATTATCGTCAACATCAATCTGAGAAAGCTATTGCAACATTACAAAGCGACATCAAATTACAAGCCACACTCGACAGACTTTACACACAGGCTATTGATCAAGCTCAACAAACATTGATGCAACAAGTATATGCTTGGGAGAGCTTATTGTTGGATCTTTATCCATCGGATGTCAATCTACGCCATGAGCTGTACCAATGGCGTGAAATGCTTTTAAGTGAGCTTGCTCATGCTCAAGAAACAAGTATCACACAAAATACTCTTGAATCGAGTGTTACCCAGTTCCAAAACACACTATGCAAAATATGGGAAAAAGTAAGAGAGGAGAAATGGGTCGCTAAAGCAAGAAAAGCAAGTGTCGTCACACAAGAACAAAACTTACGAGTTAACTACCTCAGTCAATTAGATCTTGCGAAAGAATTGAATATTCAAGCGGCATTACAAGAAAAAGCTTTGCCATTTAAAGCATCAGTGACAACTTTAATGCATCAAAATGTGGAAACAATAATTCTAGACAAGGCTGGGGCAGTCCTAGAGTATACCACGCCTGAAGAGAAAGAAAGGAAAGACTTGGAATTGGCTCAAAACAGGCAACTGTTGCCTTACTTCATTGGCGAGTTTTGCGCTGTGCATCCTGAAGCTGTCGAAAAGCTTAACTCGGCAGAGCAAACTCAATCTTCCTCTTTTTTATCGGGGATACTTAAGTCGTTAGCTGATAAAATTATAAAACAAAAAAATAAAGTATTAAGAACTGAGGATACACAACAAATTACGAAATCAATTATTGAATTTTATCAAAAAAAATTGAATACAGCCGAGATGCCAGCAATTCAAGAGTTGCTTGAAAAAATTAAGCCCCTAATCCTTAACCATAGCCAAGCTTTGGCAAAGACACCATTGACTGATAGATTCAAAATACAAGGTTTAGTACTCACGTTTATTAAACTTTACCAACAATCGGGTCTTGCTCCTGATGAGCAATTAAACGAACTAAAAACTCGTTACGATGATGAAATTATGAAAATGCTGGCTGAGTATCTTCTTAATGAGTTTTCTTGGGTTAACAAATCTCCGCAGCCTATACATGCTTTTTTAGAGCGTACTATAGCTAAAGAGGCCGCACAAGCCATTTATTTATTGGCGGATGAAGTACGTCAATCGCCAAGTGATGAGGCAAAAATCCAAGCGCTTTATACGGGTCTGCAAGAGCATCGTGTGAAATTGCTCGATAAACGTCTATTTTCAATAAGACACAATTGTCCTCGTGATGTCATTAATATGGCATTAACTGCTATTGACGCGTTAGAGTTTGCCCCTCATTGCGATCGTGCATTTCAAGAAAGCTGTCATGATACGGTACTTTCCAAATACCATATAGCACAATTTCGCGTATGTTTAGAAAACACGTCACGGCAGTTTCATGAGGATATTGTTTGGGAACATCTTAAAGCAACGTTGGCAAATTTAAGTGAGAATAATAATCAAGTTCACCTCATTGAAGAATTATATGAGACGGTAGAGCGTTATGGTAGCTACCCAGTCTATCAACCTTATAAAAGTTCAATTAAAACCTTAAAGGCACAGTTGGCTGATTCAATTAAAGTTCTAAGAGAAGCCAACGGCTTGAAACAAGACACACAAGAAAGCTTGCTAACGGAAAAAGCATCGCAATTTGCCTCGTTATTCAATGTAGCTGCTGAGCAGGTTCGCATTCAAAAGGGATGCGATGGTATTCAATCTTATGTTGAAGTGCAAATCGAAAATGCCCCCTTACAAGAAGATTTTACAGGTTACCAGTCGTCTTTTTTAGCAGGTTTTGAGAAAGAACGATCAAGTATTTCTCAACAAAAAATGCTTTTGCATGATAATCGAGAGGCGCTTATAAATCTGTCAGACGTGGCTGCTACTAAGATATTTCCATCGGTTAAGCGAATGGCGCTAGAGAAGCTATTTAGATTAAAAACATTATTGAATTTGGATTGGAGTGAGGGTTTAGATAACTCCTTTATCAGTGAGCTTCCTCAAGAAAGCCTATCTATCTATCATCATATACAGCGGCTTAAACATTGGGATTGGGCCGAACTCCCTGAGTTTGGAGAAGTTGAAAAAATATTAGGTCAGGATCCTCGCCTACTTTTTGCTGATCTTCTCGACAAACATATTGAATTTAAAGGGAAGCTTAAGGAAATCCAAGCCAGGAAACTGATTGCAAAACAAATAGTAGAGGATAAACGAAAACAGATAGCCGCTGAAGAAGAAAAGATAGTAAAAATTAATGAACGTTTAAGAGCACCTGAATGCAGTTTTGGGGATACAATTCTTTTAAATGGGCAAATACTGACGATTAAAACATCGATTGCTATTCAGGAAAAAAAACTTTCCGATCCCCTAAAAAATCTAGCTTTCGTCACTGAAGAAGAGAGAGTATGTCAGGAAAGCTTAAACCAGGTTGTGCAAGATTGTATTTCAAAAACTGTTGAAGTTATTTCTAGTTTGGAAAAACAAGCTAAAAATCTCTTTAATCAGCATCTAATCGGGGCAAGTAAAGCCATCGTTGACACTTACCAACAAGAACTTGAAGCAATGGATTCTACAGTGGAGCAATTAAATCAAGTAGAAATACAAAAATCACGTTATCAAACACGCCGTTTTTTCAACTCGAGGGAACTGCTAAAGTATGAAGCGAGCTTAAGACATGAAGAAGCACTCATACCCAGAGAAATTGTGTCAGCAAATGTTCATCCTGCTGGTTTCGCAAGGTTTTTTAGGCAACCTATAGAGAGAATCACAACGCAACTGGAGGCGTTAGGTCTTTGGTTGCGTTAATTCCAAGGTAGAGAGTTTGCAGCTTACTTAGATACTAAAGAGAATGCTCTCATTAGCTTCTTCATGGATTGATAAGCCGTTACTAATTGTTTTACAAATGTTATCAACTTCTCTTACTTTGATTTGCAACTGTTCAAGATGAATGTCATTGATAGTTTTCCCGGACCAAATAGTTCGAAATGAATCCCCCATGCTGCATTTGTTTGCAATAATCGGATTAAAATAAAGATTTCTGGTTAAAAACATACAGCATAATTTTAATAACAGGGAAATTGGTTGGATAAAACCCAGTGTGCTGTGGTCTTTAAGTGATTCTATATTGCTATCCGTGATTTTATCGCCCATCTGCTTAGAGATAGTGAGCTTAAATCTTAATTGTTCGTCTATTGTACTTCCTTGAAATTTTTGTACGAGAATAGCGTGTAATTCCAATAGAAATTGTTGCCGCAGAGTTACTTTAGTATCATCTTTAATTGGCGCATCATTATGGTCTAGCCAGTTAATCTGACGCTGCAATTGCTCTGAAAGTCCGCTTAAATTGAATGATAAAATGCTATTAAATAGCAATTTATCATTCAAAATCTCTTTCAATTCAGTCTCTGAAATTTCACTATAGGCGTGAATATTACGTTGATTTAATATTGAGCGGATAACAACATACAATAGCTCGTTATCAAAGTCATGGGGGTATTTGGAAAGAACCCTTTTCGCCTGAGGAATAAGGCCTTTGATTTTCTTATCAAAATCTCTATTAGCTTCTGCGTATATTTGCCACAAAGACATGGTAAAGCTCCTTACCACTGCAAGTCTTAGATTAACTCACTCGTTGTTTGAAGAGGCTGTATTGTAGCAAAATGTAATCCTTGTTGGGGAATATTTTGCACAAAAAGATGAAGTTTTGCATTTTTGCCAAATTAACAATGAGGATAGTTACTAGTTTGCAAACAATAATTCAATAATTTATTAAAAATAATATAGAAAATATAGAGACAATGGCAAAAATCTGCCACTGGGATTATTTATTTTAAGGACAAAGTAAATTAATTCTAAAAACATATTCTATCAGCCGCGGCAGCAGAGTAATATATCTGTAAATGTGACTAACTATTTACTTGAAGTATCAATAAATAAAGAAGGGATTGAAATAATTTATGAAAATAAAATTATTCTCGCAATATGCCAGTATTTTAAGGATAAAAAAGAAATTACAGTGTGCCTTCTTTTGTTTGTTATTTTCAGTGAATTGTTTTGCGACCAATAGTGATGTTGAGCTTGCTAAAAAAATTAATAGAATTGAAGAAAAATTGAATACCGTTATGGGCATTACAGCTATTCATATCGAGAAAAATAAAATAGTTGCACATAATGGTCATAAGCGTTTTTTCATGGCAAGTACAATTAAATTGCCAATCGCATTAGCTTTTCTGCATCGTGTTGATGAAAAAAAAGATTCATTGAATCGTGTTATTAAACTGGATTCGAACAATTCTGTTCCTGGCTCAGGTGCCTTGTATCATTTATTTGAGAAAAAAAGAATCAACATGTCATTGCGACAAATCCTCATCCATATGCTAAGCAACAGTGATAACAGTGCAAGTGATACAATATTGCAAGTGGTGAATGGACCAGGGTATGTCACAAAGCGCATGTATGCACTGGGATTCAAAAATATTTTAATTAACCGCTCTATTCTTGAAATACTTTTAGATACTAATCATGTGGACCATTCATTGCTGCAAAAGCGTCGCCCTGTATTTTCCTGGATAAGAATATTTAACAGCATTCCTCTTGAGCAAAAAATGTTGGCTTGGCAGCATTTTCAAAATGATATACGTGACACAACGACTCCTGATGATATGGCAAAATTGCTAGTGAAACTGTACAAAAGGGAAGCGCTTTCCGAGTCCAATACGAAGGTATTGATGGATATTATGGAGAAATGTAGAACAGGGAGAAGTCGAATAAAAGGATTGCTGCCTCCAGGAGTGAAGGTCGCTCACAAGACAGGGACATGGGCGATATATGAGCAAAAATATTTAAGATATCCTGGTTCAAAAAAACTTTATCGTTTTGCCAGTGATGTTGGAATTATAACTTTGCCTAATAATAAAGGACATATTGCAATTGCCGTCTATGTAAAATCTCAAGCTGCCAGTGATTATGGCCGTAGCCGCGCTATAGCTTTGGCAAGTCGGGCAATTTATGATCATTTTATGAGCCCATAGGAGATAGTAAAGATTAGAAGCTCTATTGGGTGATACGGTGCATTATAGGTGTTATGTTTTTCAATAAAGTTTAAAGATAGTTCATGATAGCAGTTGTGAGATGTAATTTGCTGGGAAACAAATCTAGTGGCTTGGGGTTGATAAAGTTCATCATAAACTGCTCCGATCTTAGGCGCGTTATTTTTCCCCACATACCCCATGTCAGCAGGAGTTATCATCCCGTGAACATGAAACCCTCTCTTCTCCATTCGTTGCACTATTTCTGCCCGGGTTAATGGTATGGACCCTCTCGCCACCTAACAAATGCTGATGCTCACTATCCATCGTTTTAAAGTCCATATTCGTAAACCCATAAATATCTCTTATTCCTAATTCGCGATACGCATTGAGTAAGGCACGTTTTAAAGTAAAGTGTTTATCATTGGGTAGCATATTCAATTCGGTAAAGTCGATATCAACAAGACCAACGGGGCGTACTGTTGTCGCTGAGGTGCTTATCTTGAATATAGCTGCGGTATTCATATTTATGCGATGGCTAAATTACTGCTTAGACCATATTGCTTAGGTAAATACTTTATAACAATGAATAATGAAACCAGTGCACAAAACATTACATAATAAGCAATTATCATCGTATTAAAACGATGAATTAACCAGGTATTGATGGCTGGAGAAAAACCACCTACTAGTGCCATACAAATATTGTAAGCAATGGAGATCCCAGTGTAACGTCCTTTCCCTGAAAACATTTCTGCTATCACCACAGGGGTAACTGCTTGTTCAGCACTATAAAAAATTACTAATGGTAATAATACCCACCATGCTGGGGTATGTTGCAGAAACCAAAAACTGGGTAGGGAAAAAATTAAATAACCAACCGTTGAGAAAAGTAAGATTTTCTTACGACCTACTCTATCTGAAATATGAGCGAATAACGGCACAAAAAATAACGAAAATACAATGAATAAAGTTTGCATTGCATAAGCTTGATTGAGTGGTAAGCCTAAAAATTCATGCAGATAGGTGGATAAATACCCCATTAATGTATAACTACCACAAGCGCTAATAAATAACAGCAAAATAATGTGAATTATGCGCTGAAGCTGTTGAGTGATGACATATTTTATAGGGAAGTATTTTTCTTTAATATTCTGCTGCAATTGCAGAAAAATCTCCGATTCAGAAAGATCACGTCTTAACCACAAACCTAGAATCCCTAAAAAACCGCCAGAGATAAAAAGAAGTCGCCATCCGTATGCGGATAAGGCATCACTACCCAGCAAATTGCTAGACATTGTGCAAGCTAATATGGCAGTTAATACACCAATGTTGGAGCCATTATTAGTCATACTACTTACTAAGGCACGATGTTTAGCGTGTGCCGATTCGGATAAGTATATTATTGAGCCTGCAAATTCACCTCCTATACAGAATCCTTGAAGTAGGCGACAAAGAATCAGCAGGACAGGGGCTAATATTCCAACTTGCTGGTAAGTGGGTAAGAGTCCAGTTAACACGGAAGAAATTGACATGAGCAGAATGGTAAATTTGAGTGTTTTTGCGCGACCAAATCGATCGCCTGAATGCCCTAAAACTATGGAGCCTAACGGGCGCACAACGAATCCAGCTGCAAACACAAGCAGAGTAGCTAATAAGCTTGTAATTGCATTTTCACTTGGAAAAAACAAGTTGGCTATAACAGGCGATAGGTAGGCAAATAAACTAAACTCATACCATTCCAAAGCATTACCTATAATACAAGCGATGATATTAGGCATTACTAGCTATCTGAATCAGTGTGAAAATGCAATCAAGTATACATTTCTATGATGGAAGCACAAGCGGCGTGGGTACCATGCCAGTGAGATGGGATTAGAATAGTATTTTTCGTCGTTTAATCTGGGAGCCAAGGGTATTGATTTGGCACGGTTGCTTAACAGGGGTTATATTCCTGGTGTGTGCGCATTAAATTTATCAAACTTAATGCGCAGGCAATTTACAAAACAATTAATAGCTATTTCTTTTGTCTTCTTGACCTACCTCTGGGGCAATGGGTAATTTAGCTCTGGCTTCGGTTAATCGTCCTTCACGGCTGAACTGAAATTTTGCATAAGTTGCTGTAGGATTTAATGTCGGCTTTTTCCTAAATAAGGTATCTACTGTCAACCCTTGGATATCATGGGCAATATCAATCTGAGCGCTAGATATGAGAGCCTTTTTTCCAAGTGGTACTATGTTATAAGAGAACTCATAAAGTTCATCGTTACTTGGCAGGTTTTCTTCTTTCCATGGAAAGTTATTAATTTCGGGAAAAGGTTTTTTGCTTTGCACGGCTTGTGCATATTTTATTTTCTCTATTATTTTTGTGATGTGCTGATTATAATTCTGAACTTCGATACCACCCTTTGTAATATCTCTAGTACTTGCAAGAAATTCTAAATCTTTCTTTAGCATACCCCTTAGCGGAATAGCGCCCATACCCTGACTAGTATTTAGCTTTTTGCGAAATGCTGTAAAATTTTTTGCTTCGGCATCAATTCCGAGTAAATTATTTAATGCTGCCAAACTGTTGTCAGCTTTTTCTGACAATAATGAGGCTAAATTTAATCTTACTACCTGCGGACTTTGTAAAGCATCTATAATTAAGCGAGCCGATTCGTAATTATTCTGCTCAACGCATTTGTTCATGATGGCTATCCAGCGCTCTACTGCTAAAGCACAGGATTCTATAGAACCAGCATTTAAAATACTTGCTTGTATATAGGGTACACTGTCATTAAGGTATTTATTATAGGCAAAATAAGCAGGAAATTGTTCTTGGTGTTTGCCGAATTGATATAATGTTTTTAGTTCATTCTCAGGAATTGCAGTAAAAAGAATACGCGTTTTTTCCATACAACTTGTAGCCGCAACATGAATTGCCTGCCCATAAAGTTTCTTAAATCGTAGAGAGAGTTCTTCGTTATTTTTTATTTCAGCCCTAGCCTTGTCATTAAGCAGCATTTTCTCTAATTTTTCACAAACACCAAGGGGGTTAGCTTCTACTTCTTTTCCCCACGTGTTCAATTCAAGGGCTAGTTTTTTGGCTATCGTGGCTCTCTTTTGTAATTGTTCTAACTCTTCAAGACTCATACCAAACTCTTTAGGATTTTAAATTTAAAGGGTAATCAGTATGGATTAGAGGGGGTAAAAAGTAAACAGTTAGGTTAATTGTTTCAACAAGTGCTTTAACTGGTTTCTATGTGCCAGGCCGCATGGGCAAATTGCAATAAACCGTCGTTAGCTCAATCTAAACAATATAATTAGCAGTATCAGCTTGAGTTAATTCAACATTTTCTAGGGTAACTACAACAGAAAATCCAGTAGGTCCGGCTGAGCCATCGGGGTCTACGGAAACAAAAGTATCACCCAAAAACAGAAAACTTAGATAGCCGTCTGTAAATGCATTCGTACCGTCATAACCAGAAAAAGTATTTAATAAGTCTTGGAGATCTAATATATCTCCTCCAGGTCCTACGGTAAAATCATTAATCTCTTCTGCAGCGTTAAGCTCTGCCAAAGTATTGTAATCGAAGGTATCAGAACCTGCGCCGCCGTGCAATTCATCATTACCAGCTCCACCAGTAATAAAATCATCACCATCGCCACCGTCGATAGTGTTATCACCACTATCACCTGTTAACGTGTCATTGTGGAGGGAGCCTGTTAAATTTTCAAAACCAGCGATGATGTCACTTCCTGCTCCTTGAGTATCTTGGGTGGTAGTAATTGCTAAGTTGACGGTTACTGCAGCAGTTGCCGTATCATAACTGAGGGTATCTACGCCAGCCTCACCAAGAAGCGTATCATTACCATCACCCCCATCAATAGTATCGTTACCGTCACCACCCATAATAATATTAGCATTGGCATCACCAGTCAGGAAATCGTTATAAATAGAACCAATAACATTTTCAAAACCACTTAGTGTGTCTATATAAGAGCCTAAACCACCTGGACCCGTTTGTGCTGTGATGAAATTTAAAGTAACAAAATCCACAGCTGAAGAATAATCTAGCGTATCGTTTCCGTTTCCACCATTGAGCGTATTATTGCCTATACCACCGCTAATGGTGTCGTCACCATTCCCACCATTGATGACATTATCAAGTGTATTACCGGTCAGCGTATCATTAAAAGCCGAGCCTACAATATTTTCAAAGCCACTGACCGTGTCAGTCCCTGCTCCTAGGGTATCTTGGGCGGTGGTGATTGCTAAATTGAAAGTTATTCCAGCGGTTGCCAAAGCATAACTGACGGTGTCGGTGTCAGCGCCACCAATCAGAATATCATTGCCATCTCCGCCTTCAATGGTGTCATTACCCGCGTTACCATTTAAAACATTATTCCCAGAAGTACCGGTTAGTATGTCAGCAAAAGCAGAACCACTGATTTGTTCAAAACCGCTCACGGTATCAATGCCGGCACCTATAGTATCCTGTGCTGATGTAATTGCTAGATCCAAGGTTATCCCAGAAGTCGCTAATTGGTAACTGATTGTATCAACACCTAAGCCTCCGATTAGAATGTCATCACCGTCACCACCTTGGATAAGGTCGTTGCCTGAGCCGCCATTGATGATATTGTTTGCACTGTCTCCTGTGAGGGTATCCCCAAATGCAGAACCGATAATATTTTCAAAGCCACTGACAGTGTCTGTACCAGCCCCAATGGTATTTTGTGCAGTAGTGGTGGCTAAACTAAAGGTAACAGCAGCCGCGGCTGCAGCATAACTGATGGTATCATTGCCAAGGCCACCTATGAGGGTGTTATCATTACCATCTCCACTTAGGGTATCATCAAAGCTTGAGCCGATGACATTTTCAAAGCCACTGACAGTGTCTGTACCAGCCCCAATGGTATTTTGTGCAGTAGTGGTGGCTAAACTAAAGGTAACAGCAGCCGCGGCTGCAGCATAGCTGATGGTATCTGTGCCTAAGCCCCCCATTAAGTTATTATCGCTGCTGTCACCGCTTATCGTATCATCAAAGCTTGAGCCTATGACATTGACAAAGCCATTGACCGTATCTGTACCAGCGCCTACGGTATTTTGGGCAGATGTGTTTGCCAAATCAAAGCTAATGCCGGCCATTGCTGATGCATAACTGACTGTATCCATGCCCCCGCCACCAATAAGCGTATCGTTGCCTGCACCACCGTCAATAGTATCATTGCCAAGATAACCATTGATGGTATTGGCATTGGCATCACCAGTCAGGGTATCTCCATAAATAGAGCCCATAATATTCTCAAAGCCACTGATAGTGTCTATTCCAGCACCCATGGTATTTTGTGCCATGGTATTCCCTAAATTAAGAGTAATTCCCATGGTAGCAGTTTCAGTGAAATTGAGGGCATCGATACCGGTACCACCAATGAGAATATCATTGCCTAAACCGCCTTCAACAAGATCATTACCTGCGCCAGCATTAATAACATTAGCCGCGCTGTTGCCCATAAGCATATCATTGAATGCAGAGCCCATAATGTTTTCAAAACCAGTTACTAGGTCCGTGCCTGCGCCCATAGTATTTTGTGCTGTAGTGCTTAATAGATTAAAAATAACTCCAGCCGTTGCCGAAGCATAGCTGACGGTGTCCACGCCAGCTCCACCAATAAGTGTATCGTTGCCAGCACCTCCATCAATGGTGTCGTTACCTGCACCACCATTAATAACATTGGCCTTGGCATCACCAGTCAGAGTATCGTTATAAATAGAACCCATGATATTTTCAAAGCCACTTACCTTGTCTGTACCGGCACCCAGGGTATTTTGAGCCGCAGTAGTTGCTAAATTAAAGGTTACTCGCGTGGTTGCAGAAGCGTAACTGACCGTATCAATACCAGTACCACCAATGAGAACGTCATTGCCGGCGCCGCCTTGAACGATATCATTGCCAGCGCCAGCGTTGATAGTATTGGCAGCCGAATTACCGGTAAGAGTGTCGTTGTAATTAGAACCGATGATAACTTCAAAGCCACTGAGGGTGTCTGTACCCGCGCCTCCAGTGTTTTGGGCTGAGGTAAGCGCTAAATTGACTTTTACACTGCTGGTTGCTAAGGAGTAATTGACTGTATCTATTCCTGCGCCACCGATTAGAATGTCATTGCCAGCAGCGCCATTAATGATATCATTACCGGCTCCACCATTAATGGTATTGGCAGCCGCATTACCGGTAAGCGTATCGTTAAAATTAGAACCTGTGAGACTCTCAACGCCATTAAGGGTATCTGTACCGGCTCCCACAGTATTTTGGGCTGAGGTAAGCGCTAAATTGACTTTTACACCACTGGCTGCCAGGGAGTAGTTGGCTGTATCTGTTCCCGCACCACCGATCAATAGATCATTACCCGCTCCTCCTTGGATGACATCATTACCGGCTCCACCGTTAATCGTATTAGCTGCGTTATTGCCTATAAGCGTGTCATTGAAGGCAGAACCTATAATATTTTCAAAACCGCTAACGGTATCGAAGCCTGCGCCCACAGTATTTTGTGCTGTGGTGAGATTGAGATTGATTTTTACACCACTGGCTGCGGATGAATAATTAAGTGTATCAATACCAGTCCCACCAATTAGCCTGTCATTACCTAGGCCTCCGGTGATGACATCATTGCCGTCACCTCCATTAATAGTATCATTGCCTGCTTCTCCACTGATGGCATTGGCAGCACTATTACCCGTCAAGGTGTCGTTAAAATTAGAACCGATGATATTTTCAAAACCACTAATAAAGTCAATGCCAGCTCCCCCGGTGTTTTGAGCCGTAGCAATTGCTAAGCTGATAGTGATGCCACTGGTCGCTGACTTATAACTGACTGTATCAATCCCTGCTTCACCAGCGAGAATATCACGGCCTGAACCACCGTCGATGATATCATTACCTGCATTTCCCTTAATGTGATCATCACCTGCCAAGCCGCTAATAGTGTCTGCAGAACTGGTGCCGTTAAGAAAGTCATTCAGCTGTGTTCCTTTAATCGTTGCCATAATCAAACCCTCACCAATAGCTGCTTCATTAATAATGTAACAGCATCATCTGCAGTATGTGGTAAGGTAATGACAACCAGGATATTGTTACTCTATCTAATCCTTTTAGATTATAGCTAATATCCTTACTTTATAAATCAAGCAACAGTACACAAGATAATTAAGATGCCTATTCTTGTGTCAAGCCTTAGCTCATTTCCAGTACTGCTTATTAAAAGCAACAACTATACTGCAACCAACAACTTATAAAATTAAATACTACTATAGTAGTTTTTCTCAAAATTACCATACAGTCATTGTATTAAAAGTATAGTCAATATATGGGCTTAAAGGAGGGTATTAGAAGTAAATTATTTGTAATTAATCTATGGTGCTTAATTTTTATTTTTGCAAAAAAATTATGTCAAAAATGGTTGCAACTTTATGAGGAAATAGCATTATAAGAATCAAGCCATTATTGAGAAAAATTGACTGAAAATTCAAATGGGTTTCTGTGAGTTTAGTCAAAATCTAGTTTAGTTGGCGATGTTTTGTTGCAACCAATTTACCATGTATTCTCGTACTTCTGGAGACGCTTGATCAATGCTTTGCATGCAGATGAAGGTAACATGCTCACTTTTCTTCGCAAGATTTAAACGTGATTTAATTTTCTTGAATGAATGGCTAGCCCCGTTAACCATAATTGCTTGATGATTTGAATCATAGAGTGCGCGATTGTTTTTTATATCCAGGTGAACCATAAGCGGGATGCTTGATACTTGATCGGGATGGCGAAATGGGAAGCGAATATTTTCTGTAAACAATTCTGGTCTATCTATAACATAGTCATTGAAAGTTTCTTTTATCAAGGGAAATGGTGCATGGGGTAAAAGGTAAAATTTCTTATTTAATCCAGCTAATGAGGCACTATTTTCTTGCCAAGAGCGGTGGGGGTTGTTTTGTGGCTTTTCAGCTTTACGCCCTATTAGGCCAAGAAGATTTTTTTTGATTTTATGACGCCATTTTTGTTCGGTTTGAACTTTCCACTCGCCACGTAGAACCATGCGATTATTTCTAAAAAAATCATCAGGGGTAACGTTGCGTATTATAAAGAAATCATCATTTAAATAAAGAAATTGATTGGATAAACCTTTAATTTTCCAAATTAACCATTCAATACTGAGGCTATTAAATACGGGAGTTGTTGAATTAAATTCTAGCAATAGTTCGTTTTGATCAATAATTTTAATTTTATTGCCGAAAGTTGTGCCCTGTAAGGCAGTAACAGCAGGTGGTGTTTGCTGATTAGTAATAATGTAGATGGTTCGAATCCAGGGTGCAAAACGGTGTAAAGCCTGAAGACAAAAATGGATTTCATTGCACTGTTGAATACGAGTTGGTTCTACCGCAATATTTTGCTCGATGCCTAGCTGCAGACAATAAGATTTCAATTTTTGTTGATAATCAGGATCATAGCCATCAACCCAGGAAATAACAGCATCAATAGGATCCATTTTATTCCGATTTAAGCCAAAATATTAGGAAAAATAAGCTCGCTATAGTATCTTTAAACCCTTTAAAATTAAAGTAGGGGATTTTCCTAAAGCAACCATATAAGAAAAGCGTGAATTTTATTTGTCCTCACCATTCAAGTTATTTCTGGTGCTTGAGTATCGTATATTTATGCCAACCAGGAATGTGATGTAGAGATTCTTTCGTTATACAAAGATGACATCATGATAGCCATGTGTTTCGTTAAAATTCAAAACATATTGTCATTTATTTGTATTTTTCAGAAGGAACCAATAGTTAGAGTTATCAAATCATATAACCTAAAACGAAGAGAGTTAAGTATTATGTTTATGATAAAAAAGAAGCCTGTTATACCTGTTATTGATTTTATTTTAAAAGCATTAAATAGCTATGCTTCATTACCTGGAGTTGCCGCCTGTGATGTTTATTTATTTTTAACTGAGGATGAAAAAAGGAAGTTACAGGAAAACAGTTCTTTCAAACACATTAAATTTAACTTTATTAACAAAAGAGATGAGCAAAACGGCAATAAACTCGCTATTATTTTGAAAAGTATTGAGACGGACGACTCTTATGGCTTAGAGCTTTCTGTCTTTCGGAATGGAAGTGTTGAACAACGTCTCATTATCCCCAAATCACTTGAAACAAAGATTATCAATACAGAGGGAAATGAGTTTAATTTACCTTTATTTTGTGATGCTCAAGATTTGTTTATTTGCATAGATAAGAAGTTATGCCCTCAAAAACGGAATGAAATTGAAACATACATAAAATTGCACACGAAAAGCGCTATAACTCTCTATGAAGTTGATACGACGATAAAAGATGAGGATGCATGGAAACAAATGGTAGCAGTGTCAACCGCAGCCAAAAAACTAAATTTTAATCGACGAGGCATATTTGTTGCGGTAGGTGGTGTTGAAATCCAAAATATAGTTGGTGTCACCGCGAGAACATTCAGGCGGGGAGCTAGCAGCTTATATTACCCTCTTTCAATTGCTGATTTAGAGCAGGCTCTAAAGCTTAATCCAAGAATTACTACAAGTGCTACAGAAAGAGTATTACCTTTTTATCCAGCTAGTACTATCGTTGTAGAGCAAAGTATTAACCAATCACGTTTGGAAAATGTAACGCTTGCTGAAAAATTAGCTGATTGTTTTACAGTAAAAGAAATTAGCGATGCTTTAAATCCGGATAATAGTGTTCTGGTAGAGGCTTGTACGGAAAAGAAACTACTAATCGTCATCGATCGAAAATTTTATGAGGCCCATAAAGAGAAGGTTGATATTTACCTCGCTAAAAATAGGCAATTACAACAAAAGTCCTACCGCATTTTATTACTTGATGGTGGTGATGAAAATAAAAACCAGGAAGCACTTAAAAAAATTATTAGTATAGCTCATGAAGCAGGCATACATAATCAGCAAGGTGTTTTGCTGGCATTTGGGGGCGGGGTTATTTTGGATACTGTAGGGGCCGCTGCTGCATTATTAGATGTGGAATATGTGCGTGTGCCTACTACCTTATTAGGTGTCATTGATGCAGCAATAGGAATTAAAACAGGGATTAATTTAAATGCAAAAAATGATTTTGGCGCCTTTTATAAGCCACGCGCTGTTTTTTATGATTTAGAGTTTATCAAGACGGAGGATATACGTAATATACAAAGCGGTCTTGCTGAAATGATAAAGATTTTTATCGTAACAGACCCGGTATCTTTTTATCTCCTCAATGAATATTATCGAGATTTTTTAAATAAAAAATTTAATAAGACGACTTCGAAGCTTATTGTTGCTGCTATTTATTGCATGCTCCATCAATTACAACCCAACATCTATGAAGATAAGACCCTAGAAAGACTTGCTGATTTTGGCCATGAAATTGGGCACATTTTTGAATATAAAAGTGCATTCAGACTTTTGCACGGTGAGGCGGTATCTCTGGGAATGGCTGTAGCTTCTACTGTAGCTTACCAACGAGGATTATTACCTCAGAAAGAATTAGATAAAATCTTAACATTATTGGATGCTATCGGCTTGCCCATCATGGATGAACTGTATGGTGCTGATCAAGGTGTTTATATTGAAGAAAAAATGAAAGATTCTAAGGCCAATAAAGGTGGGGATTCCGCTGTTGTTGCGCCAATAAAAGTCGGCCAAGGTACCTTCCTAAGAGACATCGGGTTAGAGGAGTTACAACAGGCATTTTCTTATTTAATCAAGCAGAAAGAACAATTTGAGCTTTGCAAACTACATAATCCAAAAGTACAAGTTATATTTGATGAATATAACAATACACAAGCTCAACCTTCTATTGTCTTTGATATCGGCGGCACAAATCTACGCGCTGGTGTTTACCTTTCGAACGGCACTCTTGTATACGAAGACCGCTCTCCTACACCGTCGATTAAATCAATGCCACATGCCTCGCTAATGGAGATTCAGCATGCCCTTATTAAAGGAATAAAAGATTATATTGATCGCGCGAAAAAGCAATTTCCTTATGAACCTCTAGAACAAGTTATTATTTCCTTTGCTGGAACTTTAGACAATGGTGTGGTGTTGAAGTCTGCCTCACTTTGGGGAGAAATTACTAATGTACCTCTGCAAAAAATGCTAACTGATAATATCCCAAATATGCGTTTTACACTTATTAATGATGTTATTGCTGCTGCCTGGCGATATGGTACTGATCCTCATTATAGCCAGCTTAGTAATATTTGTATTTTTACGTTGAGTACAGGAATTGGGGCTGCCTATTTCGATATTGGTGAGCAAAACCAAGATAAAGACGTTATTTCTATTGGTCATAAGAAAAAATTTCACCATCGACATAGCTTGCAATGTGATTGTGGCGAGTATGGACACTTGGAACCTTATGTTTCCGGCCGAGGTTCTTTACATCAAATGATAAGAACAGCAATTGAGGCAGTCAAGTTTGATGTTGATAGAGAGCTCTTTCAAGAGTCATTACTTTATAAAAGTGCTTTAGAAAAATTAAATTCTTTGTCCTTTGAGGAAAAAGAAAAAATTATTCATGACACTTATATTAATAAAATCCTTCGTGAAAAAAATATCGATGAACAAAGAATTGCAGATGTGAAAGCTTATATTTTAGGGGAACTTCATAGTATTGACTCCGTGCAATTAGAGGGTTTAAAAGCACTGGCATGTGCTTTATTCATTGATAATAAATTACTTTGCGCGGCCATTAATCAAAAAGACCCTTTTGTTGAGCCATTATTTAGGGAAATTGTGCAATATATTGGTGCTGAAATCTGCGAAATTGCGTTAACCAATACCGATAGGATCATTTTAATGGGAGGATTTGCCAGAGCAATTAAAGAGCGGCTGGAGGTGGAGCTTAACCAGTTTTGCCTTAAGAAGAATATTCCTCAAAAACGGGTTGATACCCTTTTTAATTGGGCAGAAGATGATGACAACGATGGGATTTTAGGAGCCGCTTATTATGGTGATCAGCCACGACGGTTGTGGAGTCTTTTCAATCGCATAATATCTGAAAAAGCCAAGCTTCAAATTGATCTTAACCAATCTCTGGAAGAAAAAAAACTGCGCAAAGCATTTGAGTATGCTTATTATCTGCATGTGAATCGTCCAAAGCATACTCAATATAAATTTCGCTCAGAAGAGCCTGCGCGCTACTTTGTTTGGCACCCAGTAGAGCTCGCTAGAGATGTGGTGAGAAAGCTACTTTCTACTGATACTGAACTAATATCCGCTGCTTTCCTTCATGATTCGCTTGAATATACAGAGGTAAGTGCGGAAGTCTTGGAGCAAGAATTTGGAGAGTGTGTCGTCAATATTGCTCGCGATCTATCCCAGCATGCCAATTTGTTATCGATGTCATTATTTGATTTAGAGCAACTTGGATTTAGTACAATGCTCATCGGCCAACACCTGGGTTTTGAGCAGAGCTCTCCCTTAGATGTTGAGCAGGTCAAAATGATAGCTAATATAGCGACCAAAATAGAGCATTATTCTCGTTTATTGGATGGGCCGTTAGATAGTCGCAGCCAGTTATTAAAAATTCTTGATAACATTAATAACTACTCCTCCATTGATAGATTACCGAAAGGGGTAGTTAAACCAAGAACCGATGTTGAGTTGCTATTATTTAAATTGTATGTCGATAAGCTTCAGGTACCTCAAGCAATAGCAACTGAAGCCTATCAATATATAGATAAACTATTAATCACATTCGGCTATCCTGGAATTGAGTCCATGGAGAGTAAAAAACGTGAAATGAGTATTGCACAACAATTATTTCAGCCTTGGTGTGAAAGGAATAAAAAGGCGATTAAATTAGTAGGAAAAAGTCTTTACTATGGTGATAGTTTAAGTGATGCTTGTGAACGCTTATCTTCCTTAAAAAATAAAAATTTCTTACAGGCGATGGCTCGGTTAAAACACCCAAATACCCTACCTATTAGTAGGAATCAATTCTTAAAGCAGTTGAGACAAGGTTTGGAAAATTTAAAGGGTTCTGATTTTGAATTGGCGCTAAATCTTTGTGCACAAACTACATTTGATGAAATTAAATCAAAATTTATGTTGCCAGGCCACTACGGACGATTTTCTTCTAATCTTACCTCCGCGCAATTGCTCTCTGGTAAGGAAACCATTGTTTATTTCCCTAATGATAAAAAGGCGACCGTAACTCCTGAAAAAAAATATGTTGATCCTGTCTCCGGACAAATTAATCCGTTAATTACGGCAATGGATGGTAGTGAGGAGCTCTGGCAAGCGTATCTCGAGGGGAAAGAGTTAGACGAAGAAACGTTATTATTTTACCACCATAACAAATCAATTCTTGATCAATTCATGCAGGATAAAACATTTATTGATTATCACGATTCGTTTTATGCACCAGAACGTTTAGTTCCTTTCACGCTACAATTGCCAAACGGCAAGGTACAAGACCTGTGTCTATTCGAGAGTAACGCTTCTCAAATTGTAGGGGGACAATTTATGTTTGTTTCGCCTAGCAATATCTCGATGGGTGAAACAGAAAATGTTATTAATCAAGTGAGCTCAATTAGTAAGATGCTTGATTTCCGCTTACTAACAGGAAGATTTCCTTCGGAGTTTTCAAAATTAGATGTAGGGATACAAGATGTTGTTGAGAAAATGAATCCTGTACTCTCCACCTGGAAGAGAGCCTCCACTTCATCAATAGAGGAAAAACCATTTTTCTTTCATTATCCGCAGAAAAAGGGGTTTTCACCACAAGTAAACATAAAAAAGAGACTATTGCCTCTCGATAATCACTCTAGGTATCTTGTAAAAACTTTGTCTTCTTCATTCTCAACTTTTCCCATGGATGTAAATAGCCATGCTGAGTATATGTTTTTGATAGCAGCTTCTCTAAAATCATCTTATGCGGTTTTTCAAAACTCTTCGGATACTGCTTCTGTACCGGGCCATTATCATTGTTATGCTCTAGACAAAACGAAATTCTTAAACAATGGGCAAGCGGTTTATACAATTCCTTTATTCGCAGCAAAAGCGAATAGTGTGCTTGTTGAAATGCCCGAATTGCGATTAGAGAAAATGCAATGGGAGGGGGCATGTTATCGACTCACTGTCCCTTTGCACCGCAATGTTAAAAATTATGCTGAAGCAGTAACATGTATTCGACTTATGCAAGGCCTCGCCAACAAATTGATTCCTATGAATGATGCGCACTGCTGTGAGTTAACTTTTGTAGCTAATCGAAAAGATGATTGTGTTGAATTATACATCGGCATACGTAAGCATTTTAAAAACTACCCGCTCGAAAATTCATTGGCAAAACATTACGGGCTTCAACCTCCTTTTAACGGTGCTTTAGAGTTTGCAGGTGTTAACACAATGAAAAATCAAGAGGAATTTGACAAATATAATGAGTTATATAAGAAACTGAGTCATGAATGTGGTAAAGAGAAGGCGGATGAAATGCTTGTGGCGATCCAAAATGAATCGCTGCTGCTTGCCAAACCTGATGAGACATTGCTCATGGAGTTTGAAAACGGAATAATGACGCATTTTACCGCTAAACCTCATCTTGGGGAGGGACTACGTTTCTCGGCTTAATACTTGAAGATTAAGGGTGAGCAATTTTGTTGGAGGGTTTCTTTCGTTGCTATCAAAACTGGAAACTCTCGCGTTACCTGTAGCAAATTTTTTACTGCTCTGTAGAGGGCTTAAGGACGATGTTTAACCTCAAGTTCTCGTTGTCGTTCAAAGACTCTGGCAACATTTCCCAACATTTCAGCTAGCAGGTCAGTAATATCATCAAGGGTAATAATACCGATTAAGGCGCTATCAGCGTCGACAACAGGCAGACGACGGATACCTTTTTCACGCATAAGATCAAGAGCGTCGAAAAGACTATCCTCTTCGTGTGCCATGAGTAAAGACCTGGTAACAATATCTCTAGCTGCAAGTGTCTCTGGTGCCAATCCTGGAACCATGACTTCAACAACTAGATCGCGATCAGAGATAATCCCAACGGGAAATGGCTTTCCTTGTTTTTTTTCAACCAAAACGACGTCGCCAACGTGATGTGAACGCATGAGTTCTGCGGCAACTTTTACTGATTCATCAGCATAAATCATCACCACGCCACGATTACAGAATTCACCCACGCGCATAATTCCCTCCTATCATTGCAGCAGTCGAGTCATCAGCGTTTGCAGTTAACTCGTACCAAGTTAACGTTGCGTTATATTCTCAACATAAACGGTACTGGCAACAGGTTCCTCGGCATTCCTACTTATCTCGGCAAAGCGAACCCTGTCTCCTATTTCAAGTTTATCAAAGTTATAGTCAACAACACTTTCACTGTTAAAACGAATTTGGCGGCCATCAGGGGTCTCAATATAACCATAGTTAGCTGATGGACACACTTCAAGAATTTGTCCATAAAGAGGCATCTCGTGATGCTTTATTTGTCCGCGCCGTTGTTCAACATAGGCTTGCAGCTGTCTTTTAATGGCATTAAATGCGTCACGAATCGCGACATAAACGTCTTCATGAGCATGATGTTCTGCAGGTTCGCGACTAGCTACTAATTCTGCGTCAGGCACAGTTAAATCAATACGAACATGGTAGAGTTTTCCCTTATTATGATGTCGATGAGGTGATTCGATGACAACGCGACATCCCATTATTCTATCGAAATAGCGTTCAAGTTTTTCAGCAAGGGAGCGGGCTTTTTCTTCAGCGGTAGGTGAGTGGTCCATGTTACGAAATATCACTTGAATAGGAAGTTTCATTTCCTACCTCCTTGTGCATATGCTGAATTAAGCTTGTCTTTTTGATTTATAGTCAAAAAAATTTAGACTTTCAATGTATAAATTATAAAGATTGTATTTTTAATGGGCTAAGTAAAGGGATTTTCTATTAAATTATATTTTCTTTAATAAAAGTAAAGTTAGTATTTTTTATGTAATCTAAATTCTCTAAAGTTATGAATAGCTCTGGTAATCATTAGAAGGTAAGCGATGCAAAAACAAGTGTTAATATTAGGCGGCTATGGCAATTTTGGTAAACGCATTGCTCATTCCCTATGTAAGGCTAATGTAGCAGTCATTATTGCTGGTCGTAGTCTATGTAAAGCTGAGCAATTCAGAGATGAACTTTGCAAACAATATCCCGAAGTATTAATCAATGCGATAGCACTTGATGTTGCGCAAGAAATTAAAACGCAATTAGTTCACTGGCAACCTACGGTGGTAATTAATACTTGTGGCCCTTTTCAAATGGCCGATTATCATGTCGCATTAAATTGTATTGAATGTGGTGTGCATTATTTAGATTTAGCGGATGGTCGAGATTTTGTTGGGGGCATAGGCCTATTGGATAAAGCGGCGAAAGCGAACAATGTCCTTGTCGTAAGTGGAGCAAGCAGTGTTCCCGGTTTGTCCTCTGCGGTGCTTGAGCATTTTCGAGGAGAATTTCAGCGAATGAACTCACTCCAATTTGGCATAGCTACGGTACAAAAATTTTCGCGAGGCTATGCCACGGCTAAGGCAATCTTGACTTATTTAGGCAAACCTTGCCGACCTCCTTTTGGTGAGGAACAAAATTTTTATGGTTGGCAAGGGCTGCATAGTATAAATTATCCTGAGATGGGCAAACGCTGGATGAGTCTTTGCGACGTGCCTGATCTGGATCTCTTGCCGCCACGTTTTGGCCTTAAAAAAATCAGTTTTTCAGCGGGTATGGAGAGTAATTTGTTACATTGGGGGATGTGGTTAGTGTCGTGGCTGGTGAGACTTGGTTTACCACTGTCTCTGCCTAAGCATACTCGGTTTTTAACGAATATCGGCCACTGTTTTGATTGGCAAAGTAGTGATGACAGCGGCATGCATATGTTTATAAAGGGTTATGATTTACACGGTAACCCCTTGGAAATCAAATGGTTTCTTTTGGCCAAAGAGGCTGCCGGCCCTTATATCCCTACAGTGCCGGCCATTGTCTTGGCTAAACAATTGGTGCATGGCCAATTAGAATTAAGAGGTGCGTTGCCTTGTGTTTCCTTAGTTAGTTTGTCGGACTATTTAGCTGAGATAAGTGATTTACCAATAAAGATGCAAGTTTGGAGAAGTGATGGTTTATCTATGGCTTAAGTTGATTCATATTGTTAGTTCCACCTTGCTTTTTGGCACGGGCTTGGGGTCAGCATTCTATATGTTTATGGCAAACCAAAAGCAGGATGATTTAATCTACTTATTGCGCACGACAAGAAACGTGGTGATCGCTGATTTTATTTTTACAACACCTGCAGTTCTAATCCAGCCTATAACAGGTTTTGCGATGATCTATTTGGCGGGGTTCTCATTGATGAGTTTTTGGATAATCGCGTCGTTATTACTTTATATTTTGGTCGGTCTTTGTTGGCTCCCAGTTGTATTTATCCAGATAAAATTACAAAAATTGATAGCGTGGGCAATCGCTAATCAACAGCCTCTTCCTGCAGATTATTATCGTTTGTATAGGATATGGTTTATATTAGGATGGCCAGCATTCATCGGTGTGTTACTCATTTTTTATTTGATGGTGGTTAAGATATCATAAGGGGGCCAAAAAATGGCAATAACTAACATGCTCCATGGCTCAGTAATATCACCTTTTGTACGCAAAGTTGTAGTCGTTTTAAATAGAAAGGATATTGCATATCAAGTTGAGGAAGTAACACCTTTTATCCCTGCTCATCGCGAAAAATTGCTAAAATTAAATCCCTTGGGAAAAATTCCAATTTTTCAGGAAGACAATTTTGTGATTGCTGATTCTTCAGTGATTTGTGCATATCTTGAAAAGAAATATCCCGTTGCTCCAATTTATCCAGTAAGCCCGCAAGGTTTTGCCCAATGTTTATGGTACGAAGAGTATGCTGATACACAGTTAATTCCCGCAATAATTACCGTGTTTTTTCACCTGGTTCTTGCACCATTGCTAAGGCGCAAACCTAATTTAAATGCTGTGAAATTAGCTTTAGAACAGCAATTACCGCCGATTTTTGCATTTCTTGATCAGGAGGTTGCTGATAAAAATTACCTTATAGACGGATGTTTTTCCTTAGCGGACATCAGCATAGCAACCGCATTTCTCAATTTTGAATTCGCAGGACAGACTATTGATGCCAGTCGGTGGGGAAACCTTATTCGCTATTTAACTACCATTTATAAGGAAAAATCGGTTGAAGAAGCTTTTACACAAGCGAAAGCAAGATTTGCAAGTATAAAAAAGTAGCCTTTGAGGTAAGTCGTGAAAAACTTAACGTTAGTCTTCCTATTTAATGCCCTATTAGCGAATATAGTCATCGCACAGCCGCTGTCTTTAGAAACCTCAGCACAAATTCAGACAACTTTAAATGATTATTTGGTTGGTAAGGGAGCGGATGAACATATCACAGGTATTGCGGCTTCCATATTTATGCCTGATATGAAAGGCAGTGAAGAAGGCCAAATTACCAGCTATTTTGCTGGTGATAGAGGGTATGCCCCTTTTGATAAAAAAATAACGAAGGACACTTTATTTGAGATAGGCAGCATTACCAAATCATTTATAGCTGCTCTAATTTTGCAATTGGATGCTCAAGGTAAATTATCACTTGATGACCCTCTTGAAAAATGGTTACCTCAATACCCTCAGTGGGGTGCTGTCACGATTAAAGAATTACTCAATATGACCAGTGGTATTCCAAGCTATACAGACAGCGACGTTTTTTATGAAGCATATCTAAAAAATCCTCAAATGACATGGTCGTCTGAGGATCTCCTTAATTATGCGCAAGAAGTAAAACCAAAGGCCTCTGCAACAAATCGCTATAACTATTCAAATTCAAACTATATTCTCGCCGGTCTTATTATAGAGAAAGTATCGAATCAGTCGTTAACTCAGCAGCTAAAAGCAAATATCATTACCCCCAATCATCTGCAAAACATTTTCTATCCTGCTGGTGAAAACGGTGAAAGGCTTCATGCACAGTTACAGCCAAGAATGGCTCATGGATATTTCTTGGATGACAATCAAGAGTTTGTGGATATCACTGCCAATAGCTTATCTTGGGCAGGGGCTGCAGGGGCCATTATTGCAGATACTGTTGATGTGATAAATTGGGTACAGTTACTCTACCATGGGAAACTTTTTGAGCCTTCCTCTCGCCGTCAGGCGTTGGCGAAGCTTCAAAGCGTTGTCTCGATGAAAAATGGCAAACCTATCGCTACGGTAAGTCATGAGGAGCCAACAGCTTTTGGTTTGGGGGTGGGTTATTATTTTGATGAGGAGTTGCAAGACAGGTTTTGGGTCTATGAGGGTGGCACATTAGGTTTTCGTGTGATGTATATTTGGAGTGCTTGCAATAATATTACTACGGTGGTTGCATTAAATAGCAAGTCAGGAAATGCTAATCCTTCCCATTCTCAGGGAGATGGGATCTCAGCTTTGAACTTAAGCCTTTACAAAATCATTCTTAAGGAGAATCCGCAGTATCATTGCAAGAGCCCACCAATTCACAAAATATTGCATAAAGAATAGTTTCAACGAGCTGATTATGTCTTGTATAATCTGCGATATTTTTATGCAAGTCATGTGGCTCTGTGATAAAATAAAAAAAATTTCAGCCCAGCGTTGCCAAGGTAAGAGTATGACTTGTTTTTTCAAAACGGAGAAACTTCAATTTCGTAAGGCAATAACAATTCGAATCTTGATGAATGAAAAATTAGAACGTCGAGGACTTGCTGAAGATGCATTAGGTGCACAAAATGAATTTGAGCAAAGACTTGATCAAGAGTTAGTCAGCTCGATGCTTGGTTTAGAGGATGAATGGAGTGAAACAGCGAATACTTTATACGATGAACTCGTAGGTATTCTGGGTTGCTATTTTAATACAGAATACCTTGATCTTAAGACGATTTATCTTGCTAACGATGAGCTATTGTCTAATAATTTTGCTCATGCTACTCCGAAAGATTTAATACATATTAAAGAAACTTTAATTGTTTTATTAAGTTATTTTAATGGTGCTTTTGAAGCAAGTCCGTCAACTTCTTATCCATTTGGGAGTGTGGTTCTAGAGTCCCCCAGTAGAAAGGATGCTTATAAGGTTTTCCTTAACCATACCAAAACACTTATTAGTTCTGCTAAGACAGTTTCTGGTGTTATCGCGAGTCTAATGCTTGTCGCGGATTTAGCTAAGGATAAACCTCTTCTTGCCAAATTTGCGTTACATTGCATCAAAGAACTCTCCTTGACATTGCAAGAAAAAATAAGTCCTATCTTGTTACAAGATTTCTCAAAATCAGTGGGGGCGGCGTGTCAGCTTGAACAAGTAAGAGAATCGCTAATCTTAAGGTTAGAAGGATATTTAATCAGTCGTGCCGCATTAAAAACAACACAACGCTCATCAAATTATTTTATCTGTGTTTATGAACCCATAGACAGAGGCTTTTTCAATAACAACCGCTTGCAAGATGCACGCATTGAAGTTGCAAATAATTTGCTGACTCAATTACAGTTTATGAGTTTGGATGGTCAGGATATTGATAGTCCGCTAATATTTCTCAAAGCTCTCGACAAGGCAATAATGGAAAATGAACGAGTTTATCGTTTCTACGGCAGAATAGCGGATGGACAGGGAGTTCTAGCCGAGATTTTAGCAAATATGCGTCAAGAGCTGAAAGAAATCTATCCCGAAGAGTGCTTTGATGAGGAAGAGACTGCTTTTGCGGATATTCTCCCGGATTTAGATATTCCACGCGGATAACTTTTGTTTTCCAGTATATGGTTGTAGGTAGGAGTCTCCTTGTTAAATTTTTGTTCTAGAAAAGGGCAATATGGCTGCAATCATTTAATATATACCTCGTGCTGCTTTTTTAGTTACAATATTTCTTACAATTTTCTTGGCTAATGAGGATTTATGCCTTCTTTTGATATTGTTTCTGAAATTAATAAAGTTGAATTGCGTCATGCAGTGGAGAATGCTGAAAGAGAAATGGGAACGCGATTTGATTTTCGCGGTGTGGAATCAAGTATTGGACTTAATGACTTGGTGGTTACTCTAAAGGCTGAATCCGATTTTCAGGTGCGTCAGTTAGAGGATTTATTTCGCAATCATTGTACGAAACGTGGTGTCGATGCAAGTGGGGCTGATATAGAAGATGAGCCTATTCATAGCGGAAAAACTTTTTCATTATCAATGACTTTTAAGCAAGGAATCGATCAGCCCACTGCAAAAGATATTGTGAAACTGATTAAAGATAGCAAACTGAAGGTTCAAAGTTCGATTCAAGGGGATAAAATTCGCATTACAGGTAAAAAGCGTGATGACTTGCAAGATGCCATCGCTTTATTAAAGAAATCTGACATTAAATTGCCATTACAATTTGAAAATTTTCGTGACTGATAAATAGGTCTATTTACAATTCTACTATCAATGCTTTTTGACTCAAACTAGCGAATTGTAAACAGACCCTAATAAAAAATTCGTATGGCCAGTAAATTTAAAGTGCCCAAAAAGTGAAGTTTTTGGTCTAATATAAACGTATAGGTGATGACTGAGCCTGGCTGAACCAGTTTTACTTATCAGATAGGAGATTGTTTTTGAGGCGTGGTGTGTATACCTGTGTAATTCAGGGAACCTGAAGCGCGTCATAGATCGCCACCGTGAACTTTCTAGCGGCTCAGATACACAGGTGGTCGTTACCTGTTATTTTTCAATTCAATCCTATGTTCCTCATGATATCTGCAAAAAAGTTATGGTTAGGAAGTTTAATACGTCAATTTTGTATAATATATAATCGTGTCGTATAATTAAAAAACAAATACTTGAGCAAGGATATGCTTTATGAAGAAGTTAATTGTTGCTTTATTTGTGTTTGTTCCTTCGTTGTTTCTCACGGGGTGTTATGTAACCTCCACTAGTTATTATCCTGGCTATACAAATGATTATGTTTACTCTGTAGGATATTATGGATACCGTCCTTATTGGGGTAGCCGTTATTATACTGGTAGTGGTTGGAGTAGTGGCTATTGGAGTGGTTATCGAGGCATCTATAGTTATCCTAGAGCATGGTATGGTTATGTCCGCAGATGGTAATCTGCGGATGGTACCCTTAATTTAGGAATAGGTTGATGTGGGTGTAAGTTTCAGTTCATCATTTAATTGAGCTTTGTAGGCTGTAAAAAGTTTTTCTCTAATTTCTGGACGAGGAGTTTTGGTAATAGCTCCCTCTGCCAGCTTGTCTCCAACATAACTTAACAACCCCTTAATGTTGGTAATGATATGCTCTGTTGAAGTGGCAAGTAAGGTATCCATTTGGTCAAATACTTCCTCTACAGCTGTTTTAAAGAATGTTTTGGAGACAAAAGGTAATCTGGGATCTCTGCTACTGTTAACTTCGGGTCTAACATGCGAACCAAAATGCTCATAAGGTCGCAGAATTTTTTTATGTTTTCTTAACAAATAGCAGGAATATTCAGTTGCAATTGTATGGCCTGAGTAAATTTTGAGCACATGTTGATAGAGATCAAAAGCAATGAGTATAGCGTCTCGTTTAGGAATACCCGTAGCTCGATACTCGCGAAAGAAATCAGCAATCAGCGATAATAAATTAGCAACGTATTTGGGATCTGCAGTATTATTATTAGATATGATCTTTTCAAATCCAGCTATAAAAGCTTTATAATAACTTGAGGATTGCAGGGAGGGGGTTGGGAATAGGGAACGAGCGAATAGCCCCTCTTGTGAGGGAAGTCCTACTTGTTGTCTCTTTTTTTCTTCAATATGGAATGAGGGAATGTTACTTTCCCCCAATGGATTCAGCATCATAGTCGAAAATGTGGGAAGTCTGGAGTCCTGGCTAAAAAGACTCATTTCTTGCAAAGGACTCATGACCTGTCGCTGTTCTGGAGTCGGACAACTCATTGGTACGGGGGTTAAAGAAGAAATATCAATAGGTGGGCCAACCATTAATACAGCAGGAGGTACATTAGAAGAGAGGTCCATGGCCTCATCTGAAGATGTGAGTTCATCAAGAGTTGTTTGAAATTTACAATCTTTTTTGGCTGTAGGAAAAACATCCTCCTCTGGATAAATACATTCCACCATGTCATCCCTTGCTTCCATAGGAAACTCAGGAATAGTTGAATTTTTTCTCTCTAGTTTTATAAGTTCTAACAAATCAGTAACTATTTGATTTTCTTCATCTTCAATGGTTATAGTGTCAAGTATTTCTTCACATGTTTTTATAAGAGAAGCAGAGTCTTGTTTTCTGGTTACTGTGATAAGAAGTGCATAACTTAGCAACTCCAATTTTTCCAGCGGCTCTGTAATCGTTTTTTGAAAGAGATGTTCATCCTCAATATAGCGGGCCATTTGTTCAACTATTGCTCCATTAGAATCACTCTTATATTGTCGTTCCAACAGATTTAGATAGCCTAAATGGCAAGCAAGGGAGATCTCTTTACTGGCCTTCTTACAGTACATAAGAGAAGACTGCATCCACATGATGGCTTTTGATAGTGTTAGAGAGGAAGGCAGGTTTTGAACCGATCCATTTTCATCATTATCAATGATGTCTATTATTTCATCACTAATGATTTCACACGCTTCCGCAAGGGCTGAATACGCGGTTTTTAATGTTTCTTCGTTAACAACGATATTTGTTTTTGACGAGAGCTGCCCGTGATAAACTATTTCCATTTCTTGGAGCATACCCGGAATAGGTTGCCATTCTTCTTCAATATTTGCAAAATCTTCCTTATTTATAATAAGTTCTGCTTTAGTAGCAAGAATGTCAGCCAAGACGTGAACAAAGGCATCATAAAAATCAGTGTGTAGCTGTTTTGATTGAGAAGCTGCATGGCGATTTAATGTTTCCAGGGCATTTAAGTAGTAGGCGAGTGCCTCCTCATAATTTCCTGCATTAAAAGCAAGATCACCATTTATTTGATCAGGGGTATTAAAGTAGAATTTCATTTGAATTGCCTGGGAAAAAAATCTAATTTTAACTAAAGATTTATTTTTGATCAACAAGCGAACTTACTATTTTAAATGTACACTTTTAAGGCTTTCTGATGAAAGGTTGGATTCTCTACAAACGTAGTCGAAATGAACTAACTGAAAATGATCATGGTGTTAATCACCTGTTATCAGCCGCAGCTCATTTGCAAGTGGAGCTTGAAGTTTACAAGCCAGAGCAATTTGAGCTTGTAGTCACCAGAGAAGATAAAAAGAGTATCTTGCTCGATGGTGCACGGGTATCGCTGCCGGATTTCTTACTTCCTCGTTTAGGGGCTGAAACAAGCTATTTTGCACTTGCCATTATTCGTCAATTAGAAAAATCAGGTGTCCATACCTGTAATAATGCAAACGCGATTGAAACTGTTAAGGATAAGATGCTCCTTAGTCAATTGTTTGCGCAAAGTGATTTGCCCTTTCCTAAAACGATGCTTGTTAAATTTCCTGTGCCGGTTGCAGTCGTTGAACGTGAGATAGGTTTTCCTTTGGTCATTAAAAATATTTCAGGGGCCAGAGGAATTGGTATTCATCTTTGTGAGTCGGCCACTAGTTTTAGGGATTTAATGGAGTTAATTGCCACTCATAGCGGTAATCATCAAATGATTTTACAAGAGTTTGTGGCCACCAGTTATGGACGCGATCTGAGGGTCTTTGTTTTGGGTGGGAAAGTGGTTGGTTGCATGAAACGAACTGCTAAAAATAGTTTTAAAGCGAATTACTCTCTTGGGGGAGAGGTCGCCCCTTATCTGGTTACTCCTGAAATTGAACAACTAGCAATACATTGTGCGCAGTTATTTAATTTGGAAATTGCTGGGATCGATTTATTATTTGCCGAACAAGGGTTTAAAATTTGCGAAGCGAATTCTTCGCCGGGATTTAAAGGGATGGAGTTGGCAATCGGCAAAGATCTCGCTGTAGAAATACTAGAATACGTGATAAATGCAGCCCAGAGAAAAAAATAATTTATTGATTTTTTTTCTGCCACAAAGGCAGCTCAATGCCATATTCTTCTACATTATCGTAATGTTTGTTGCCAGCACTGGGATGGCAACTTGTAAAGAATGTAAAGAAATTTCCTATAGAAGAAAAGGTCTCTGTCGCTTTATTTGTACAAATATTGGTTGATAACTGAGGATAGGCTTTACCGTCCCAATAAAATCGAAAGCTAGTATGTGGATAGAGTCTGAGGAAAAACTGTAGTTGTACTCTAGGCATCTCATTTAATGTGCTAAGGAGGCTTCGTCTTTCAGTGCTATCCAGCTCCTCATAAGGTTTCACCAACAACTGCAAATCATTGAAGGCCTCTACAATATTATCTCTGCTATTGTTGCTTTGTCCGGTGTAAGAGCTGGTTTGATGTTTAGGAGAGACTAACTCCTGGTACTTATTCTTAATTTCAGCAAAAGTAGCCCCAGGAGTGAGCTGCAAAACTTCAAAGGCATGGTCAAAGTTAATTGCAGGCATGGGTCTCTCCTTGTTTTATTCTTTAGCCCGTGAAACGTATTCTCCTTTACGAGTGTCCACCTTAATGAGTTCACCCGTTTGGACAAAGAGTGGTACGCGAACAACAGCACCAGTTTCAAGAGTAGCTGGTTTTCCGCCACCACCTGAGGTGTCACCTTTAAGGCCAGGATCAGTTTCGGTAATGGCAAGGATGACAAAGTTGGGTGGCAATACTTGAATTGCTTCGTTATTCCATAAGGTAACAATACAAAGATCTTGTTCTTTAAGCCACTGAGCTGCATCAGCGACTGCTTCTGGACCTACGGCATACTGCTCGAAAGTATCGGGAACCATAAAATGCCAATGTTCGCCATCGTTATATAAATATTGCATCTCCACGTCACCCACATCCGCTGACGGTAAAGTTTCGTTGGATTTATAGGTACGTTCAACGACGCGGCCTGTTTTTAAGTTGCGAATTTTTACTCGGGTAAATGCTTGACCTTTCCCCGGTTTAACAAATTCACAATCGACAATGCTACAAGGCGCATTATCAACCATAACTTTTAAACCATTCTTAAATTCATTGGTGCTGTAGATAGCCATCAGTGCTCCACTGTTGAGATTTTGTTCCAATTTCGCTAGAGTTCACGCAGTTTACCAATTTTGTACAATTAATGCGAGATTACTCTGTGAGTTGGCAAAAAATTCTGGCTCAAGGTTTTACTTCAGTCAATGAATTACTTGAATTTTTATCATTACCTGTGACTTTAGGTGATCAATCTGCTGAAAAGTCTTTCAAAACGCGTGTCCCTCGCGGCTTTGCTGCTCGGATGGAGCCAGGAAATCCGCGCGATCCTCTTTTGTTGCAGGTTCTGGCTGTGAATGAGGAGCTACGCTCCGTTGAAGGTTATGTCCTTGATCCTCTGGCAGAAAATGCCTCAATCCATAAGCAAGGTTTGATGCATAAATATCAAGGACGAGTCCTACTCACTCTAACCGGTATTTGCGCTGTCAATTGCCGTTATTGTTTCAGACGCCATTTCCCTTACCAGGATAACAATCCAGGCAGAGAAGGATGGGAGGCCGTGCTAGATTATATTCGAGAGGACACGACTGTTCATGAAGTGATTCTAAGTGGTGGTGATCCTTTATTAGCAACCAACTTGGTTTTACGTCATTTTTTGCAGCAATTAGAAAAGATTGCTCATGTACGGACATTGCGTTTCCATACCAGAGTACCTGTGGTACTTCCGGAACGAATTGATGATGAATTATTAGAATTATTACAATGGTCTCGATTACGCAAAGTTATTGTTATTCATAGCAATCATGCGCGTGAGCTTAGTGATGGTGTGAGGTTGGTTTGTAGGAAATTGCGGCAAATAGACTGTCATTTACTTAATCAGTCGGTGTTATTAAAAGATGTAAATGATGATGTAAATAGCTTAGTGGAGCTAAGTGAGCAATTATTTAACTGTGGTGTGTTACCTTATTACCTTCATCTTCTAGATAAAGTCAGTGGAGCCGCCCATTTTGACTTGCAGGAAGAGAAAGCCTTGGCACTTTACCGCGAATTACAAACACGACTTCCTGGTTATCTCGTGCCGCGATTGGCTCGAGAAGAACCTGGCAAAAAAGGAAAAACACTTCTGATTTAGATTATCTAAACTGTTATGTCACTCACTATTTTTGGCATATAAGTCGAGTAGTTTTTCTTGGGCACTATAACTTCCAGTCGTCATCGGCTTGTAGCTACCATCGGCCTGCATTTCCCAAGAGTTGGAATTATCTTTAAGGTAGTTTTTAAAAATTTCTTGTTTAATGCGTTTTTGATGATCTTCATCAAGAATAGGGAACATGATCTCGATGCGATTATATAAATTGCGCTCCATAAGATCCGCGCTTGCACAATAGAAACGCTCGTTGTCTTCCGTGCGAAAATAATAAACTCGATGATGCTCAAGAAAGCGGCCAACAATAGAGAATACTCGAATGTTATCTGAAACCTGCGGAATACCGGGCTTAAGGCAACATACGCTACGCACAAAAAGATTAATTTTTACTCCTGCTTGAGAAGCGCGATAAAGCGCTTTAATCATGGTCTTGTCTGTCAGCCCATTCACCTTAATATTAATCTCAGCCTCTTTACCTATCAAAGCTGCTTGGCTACATTCGTCAATGAGTTGAAGCAAATTTTTTTGCAAAGTGAAGGGGGAGTGACAAAGCGCTTTGAGCTTAACGGCCTTACCAAGTCCCGTAAGCTGTTGGAAGATAATTTGCACATCAGAGGTTATCGTTGGCTCACTGGTTAATAAGCCAAAATCGGTATAACGCTTTGCTGTTTGCTCATGATAATTACCTGTTCCTAAATGAGCATAGCGTTTTAGTTTGCCATGTACTCGTCGTACAACGAGTGTCATTTTTGCGTGAGTTTTATAGCCCATGACACCGTATAAAACGAGCACCCCGGCCTCATGAAGTCGATTCGCGAGTTTTAAATTGGATTCCTCATCAAACCGAGCACGCAATTCCACAACTGCCGTGACTTCTTTTCCAGAGCGAGCTGCTTCCACTAATGCTTTGACCATGACTGATTCAGAGTGAGTACGATAGAGTGTTTGTTTAATTGCTAATACATTAGGGTCGGCGGCGGCCTGGCGGACTAAATCGATCACCACATCATAACTTTGATAAGGGTGGTGTAATAAAATGTCTTGCTCATCAAGAGCATTAAATATATTTCGTTTCTGATGGACTATTTCAGGATATTGCACAATGAGAGGCGGGTAATTTAAATCAGGTCGGTCGATGTGGTTAATGACGCTAAAGTACCGTTGAAAATTGACAGGTCCATCACAATGATAAGCATCTTCATGATGCAGATGGTGTTTTTGTAGTAAAAAATCGACGATATTTGTTGGACAACGTTTATCCACCTCAAGACGCACGACGTGACCATAATGACGTGAGAACAGTTCGCGTTGTACCGCAACAGCTAGGTCTTCAATTTCTTCTTCGCGAAGGAACAAATCACTATTTCGGGTAAGACGAAAAGAATAGCAACCATTGATTTCCATACCAGGAAATAGGCTATGCACATGCGTTTCGATGATGGAAGATAAATAAACAAAATGAGCACCACCCTCTTCACAAAGTTCCGATGGTAGGTGAATTAAGCGTGGTAAAGAACGTGGAGCATGAACGACTGCATAATCAATATTACGATCAAATGCGTCTTTGCCGCGTAAAGAGATAATGAAATTTAAACTTTTATTAAATAGGCGAGGAAATGGATGAGCTAAATCAAGGGCTATAGGACTGATAATGGGCAGGATCTCATTTTTAAAATAATGCTTTGCCCATAAATGGATGTCATCTGACCACTCTTCCGTAGCAAGAAACTGGATATTTTCTTTTTTCATTGCAGGAAGCAATTGCTTATTGAATATATCGTATAGCTCATCGCTAAGTAAATGTGCTTTTTTACTCAGTTGCGTAAAAATTTCATTGGCTTGTAAACCGTCGATATATAATTTTCTTGAAGAAAGGGCAATTTTCTCTTTTAGGCCCGCTACTCGAATTTCAAAAAATTCATCAAGATTGCCACTGCAAATGCAAAGAAAACGCATACGCTCGAGCAAGGGAACACGCTCGTCTTTGGCAAGCTGCAGTACGCGCTCATTAAAGGCTAAAGCCGTGAACTCTCGATTAATGTAATATTCCGGGTTATCTAAGTCATTACTCAAGCTAAACTCCAGCACTAGCGGTTATAAGGTTAGACCCTATTATCAAATGTCAAAAATTCTAGTGTATCTTGTCTTATCGAACAAGAAAAAAACAAATTCCTATGAATGCCATAAAGCCCCAAAAAGGAGAAAGTTGCCAATAAGTCAAAGCGAAAAAAAATAGGATAGAAGCAAGGACTATGGGGAGGGAGTAATACATAGAGACTACCCCTTGTGCCACAGAAAACGAGGCTGCTGCCAGTAAAGCCAATGCGCCATACTGAACAGCTATCATAATTTTGCGTGTGATAGGCCCATTATGACTACTCAATAATTGATAACCTAGTACCGCAAGGATTAGTCCTGGCAAATTTAGACAGGCTACTGCCAAAATTAAACCCATCATTCCGGCCGCCTTATAACCGATTAAGGCTGATAATTTAACCGCTGTTAATCCGGGGAATAGAAAGGTTGAACCTACCATTTGAACAAATTCTTCTTCACCAATCCAATGGCGATAGGTAACCGCTTCATACTCAAGTAACTTTAACATCGAATTGCCACCACCTAAGGAAATGAGGCCAATTTTGCCAAAGCTAAGTATGACTGCGAGCAAAGTTTTAATCATGGTGTAAAAAGTTGTCTTAGAAAGCTAACATAGTCGCAAGAAATCTGGTCAGGCAGCAAGTATTTTGCGATTTGTGTCACTAACAATTGGGAGGGTCCTTCGATACAAACACTAAAAAAAATTTTCTCATGAACTTTAAGCCTTGCAAGTTCAAGCTTGATTGCCGGGGTAGTCTGAAATCTATAAAGCAAGGCAATCTTTGAGACTGATAATTTTATCGCTTTTTCTTGCAATTGGCTCAATAAACCTATGGTTGAGTGTAGGGCTGCAGGCAAGCTATTCGAGGTATATAGATTCAGATCAATTTTTTTTCCATAACCGCGAATATTATCTATTTCTTGCAGCAGAGGTTTGTACTGCAATTCATCTCGCCGTTGCTTAATATTGTAATCGTAGTCAGAAAGTAATAAATAATAATCTTGCCGATTTTTAATTTCATAATTGCTTAAGTTAAGAAAACTACTGTCAAGGCCATTTAATATAATGATGGAGTCCTCTGGCCAAAAATATCGGGCTTCCCATTTAATACTTTCTTTTTCACCCTGAGGAAGAGAGTCTAGAACTAATTGGGGTTGATCGTTAATTTCAAAATTCCAAATAAGACGCTTATTCATGGTGAAAAGGTGATAATTAAAAAGAATAACGCTAGATGATTCGTATCATGAAAGCAAGCTAAAAAAGAACAGAGCGGATTATTATTATTTTTTTGCTATCAAGAGGGTGGCAAAGTGGCGCTGCCCACAACGGTAAAACCTTGTTGTAAGCAGGGCAAGAATTAATTATCTTGTGGATTGTCAAGTTTAAATTTGGGGTAAGTGATTAATAATTTCCCTTGATTTAGTCTGCTTCTCTTTAGGTTCAAAAAATAGGCCTGTTATACGCTTCATGTCAATGGCTTTAGACAGTTCACTTTCCTTATCGCTTAATAGCGCATTAATATTCTCGCCTTTGTCAATGCTCTTCGATAAACAGCTCATAATTCTGTCTAGTTTTTTACTGCTATTTATCCAGTAAGGGTTGTAGCTATTTGCCCCCTGTTCTAATCGATTAATTACATCCGTTATTTTTTTATTGTCTTTAAAATGGGCTTTTAATTCTTCATATGGTTTTATTTTGGAGATAAGGTTATCTAGATTCTCGAGTGTTTGTTCAAAGTTATAGGGAATATTGGGCCCATAGTACTGATATTCTTCATACTGTGCGGGTAAATGAGCTTCCCTCATCTGGCGTAATTCTTTTACGGCTGTTTTAATAGTTGCAGTCTGATAAGCGGTTTCTCCAAACGTCCATTCAGCAAGCACATAATATCGATCGATGAAGTTGCCGGATTCCCATTTGCTTGCGGCGTTATTTTCCCAAACGCGACCATCACCAAAAGCGGTGGCTCTATCAAATAGCTTGCGATTTTCAATTAAAAACAAACACAGTTCTGCGTGTTGCTGTGACATTCCTTCATTAACTAACTGCTCAATTTCTAATGTGGGCTTTGTATCGTGCCAATTGCTTCTCCAGTTGTTTTTCTTCAAAATCTTGACCGAGTGTGAATTGAGAGAGCCATATCCATCCGGATAAAAACTGTAGTTACCGAAAGCATGACAGTTAAAGATGTACTGTCTTGCGGCGTCGATATTGGGGGTTGGTTTAGCCATGAAGTTCTCATTGTAATTTCCAAGGGGGCAAATTATAGCGAAGTTAAATTAAGCCAATATTAAGAATCTTGTAATCTTTTGGACAAAAAAAATTTTTTGGCTAAGAGGCGATAATAGGGGTAAAAAAGCGAGTTAAAGATAATTTTATGCTTCACATGTTGGCATTACTCGCAAAAATATAGAAGACAGGTATATACTTGATTATTTGGCGGATTCTCAATCAAAGGGAAAGGATGGTATTGATATGGCTACAATTTTATTTCTTGCTTATCTTGCATTTACCCTAATAGTGCTTTATCGCGATTTACACCCATTAATTTGGGAAATTGGCAGCGCTGTTTATTTGCTGGTAGCTACCTTTTTTATCGGTATGCATTGGTTTCCTGCAATTCTTATTTGGTTCGTTGTAATTGCGGCAGTATTAGTAATTCGTGTGGAATCCATTCGTTTTTCCATTAGTGATTTTCTATTTGCGCGTGTAGGCAAATCAATTCCAAAACTGTCAAAGACAGAAGAAGAGGCACTCAATGCCGGGGATACTTGGCTGGAACAAGATATCTTTACTGGCTCGCCCAATTGGGATAGGTTGGCTGGTATCTCAACAGAGTTAACTGAAGAAGAGCAAGCATTTATCAATAATGAAACACAAACCCTATGTGATATGCTTGATGAATGGCAAATCAGTCAGGCTGGTGATTTGCCTGAGAATGTATGGAACTTCATTAAAGAGAAAGGTTTTTTTGGTTTAGTCATTCCTAAAGAATATGGTGGCAAAGGATTTTCGGCGCGGGCTCATTCCGATGTCGTGATGAAAATTGCAAGCCGCTCTGGGGTTGCTGCAGTTACTGTGATGGTACCTAACTCCTTAGGCCCAGGAGAGCTCCTCAATTACTATGGTACTGACGAACAGAAAGCCCAGTATTTGCCTAATCTTGCTAAAGGTATTGATATCCCTTGCTTTGCATTGACAGAGCCTGGTGCTGGCAGCGATGCTACGTCTATTCAGTCTGAGGCTATTGTTACGAAAAGGAAAGTAGCTGATAAAACTGTTGTAGGTCTTAATATCACTTTAGATAAACGCTGGATAACCTTGGCGCCGGTGGCTACTTTAATAGGGCTTGCCGTTAATTTAAAAGACCCCGATGGTTTGCTAAATGGGGTCGGTGAGGAAGGAATTACCTGCCTACTCATCCCACGCGATACTGAAAACCTGGAAATAGGTAATCGTCATTTACCCGCGATGCAACCTTTTATGAATGGCACCCTTCGTGGCAAGAATATTTTTGTACCTTTGACTACCATCATTGGTGGCCAAAAAAATGCCGGTCGTGGTTGGCAGATGTTAGTGGAGTGCTTGTCTATTGGGCGTTCAATTTCTCTGCCAGCTCTGGGTGCTGCTTCTTCATCAATTTCTTACTTAACAGCAGGTGCATTTGCAAGAATTCGCCGACAATTTAATGTGGAAATCGGTCAGTTTGAGGGGATTGAAGAAAAACTTGCCGAAATTGCGGGCATAAATTATTTAGCTAATGCTACCCGTCTACTAACAGTTGCAGCCGTTAATGAGCATAAAAAACCTTCCGTGGCTTCTGCTATTACTAAATACTTTAATACCGAGTTTGGACGAATAACGATTAATAATGCAATGGATATTCACGCGGGTCGTTCAGTAGTGGTGGGCCCCCGCAATTACTTATCCAGTTATTATCTGGGAGTCCCTGTTTCTATCACAGTTGAAGGGGCAAATATCATGTCTCGTAACTTGCTCATTTTCGGGCAAGGCTCTATGGCATGCCATCCTTTTGTTCGCGATGAATTCTATGCTGTTTCGCAAGATGATAAGCTAGCTTTTCGTCAGTTAATTTGGCGACACATTAATTATTTCATGCGCAATTTTGCAAAAACTGTTTGTTCCGCATGGACGGGTGGTTTGTTCATATCCGCTCCTGACAATGAGTTAAAAAGAGAATATCAGCGCTTGGCACGTTTGAGTCATGCTTACGCATGGTTAGCTGATTTGTCTTTGATTTATTTGGGCGGAGATCTAAAGCGCAAAGAACGCTTATCAGCAAGATTAGCTGATGGCATGTCTTATCTTTACATGGCGATGGCAGCCCTACGGCATTATCAAAAAAATGATGTGCATGCGGATCAAAAGCTACATGCGAAATGGGCTGTAGGTTACTGTTTTTATCATGCCCAAAAAGCGATGATAGCTTTTTGTCAAAATTTTCCATCGAGACCTCTCGGGCTTTTAGTGCGTTTAATTGCTTTCCCGTTTGGGCAAACCATGCGTTATCCAAGTGATCGCCTAGATCATCAATTGGCTCAATTAATGATGTCTAATAACCATTATCGAGATGGAATAAAGAAGTTAATTTATCTCAGCGGCGATGCCAATCAACCAGTGGATAGAATGGAAGAGGCTTTACAACTTCTTATTAAGCATGGTGGGTTGTACAAGAAAATTGGCGATTTGAAACGCGTTAAATTTAGTGTGTTAAAGGAGCAATTGGCGGTTAAGGTTAGTAAGGGGGAATTAACCCAACAAGAAATGGATGCTTTAGTTGCTGTCGAAAGGGCGCGGTGGGATGCTATTCAAGTCGATGAGTTTTCTTTTGACTCCATGAAGAAAAAGTCATTTTCGTCAGTGACAGATACTTTGCCTAATCCTCTAGACAAGTAAGCATGTGCACAATACGTTGAGTCAAAGTATTGTGCAGTAAATTTTTACTTTCTCTTAACGATTTGTTAAATTTTTGACTATCTGGAGGATTTGTTAAGTTTGCTATAATCACTAAAGCTTAGGTAATAATCACTATTATGGCTTAGAGATTATCTGAATTGAGAGTATAAGCGATGCCCCGAATTAAACAAAAAATTATTCTACCCGATGCTGATGCATTAAAGAAAGGTAAAGAAGTAGCCAACACGGAAGAAGGTGCCAATTACTTGAGGGATCAATTTGAAGAAAGATTGAAAGCCGCAGGTAAATTTGAAGAAGCGCAACCTGCTGTTGCCAATATACGGGATCATGCTGAGATGGTACGTATGCAGCGGGAAACGACAAACGATTTTTGGTCAGGTAAGGCAATGCCACTCTCCGATTTTCAAAACTTCCAGCATAATATTGCGGACAATGTGGCAAAAAAACTTACCTCTCAAGTCGAAGGCTCCATTAAAGTTGATTTTGCAATCAGTGACAAGGCCCATTTGATGGTGGGGCACTCAATAAATGGACAGCCTGCTGACAAAGAAGTTATTCATGCTATGGATAAATTGCTTAATACTCAATTTGCAGAAAATAACATGATTAGTAAGAGTAGTGTCATCTATGAAGGAGACGAGAAGGGACAAATTCGTCGAAATTCAAAAGGAGAGCCTATTCTCGCTGATGTTGAGAAAGCAAAACAAGTAGTGAAGGATTCGGCTGAGAAATTTGAACAATTATTCCAAAAAGCCGGCAAGGAAATCCACGTTACTACTCAAGAACATAAGTATACGGAACCAAAAGCTGCTAAAGCAGAGGCAGTCGAGAGTGCTCCAGCTGCAGTTACTCCCGAAACGCCTGAAACCCCTTCAACAGGACCTTCGGCACCTGGTTAATCAATAGATAGGGTATTGGCAATTGCTAGTCGTTCAGGTGAGCCAATATCCATCCATAATCCTTGGTAAAGTTCTCCCATAACTAAATTCTTTTCGGTTAAATGACGTATCAGAGGGATTACAGAATATCTTCCTGCTTTGCATTCGCGAAATGCATGGGGATGGTAGCAGGCAATTCCGGGAAAAGTATAAATTCTTTCATGATTAGTTAAGTATTGATTGTTCAGACCGAAGTCGCCTTGGCTATTATGCTTGGGGTTTGGAACTAATATAAGTTTAGCCATTGCATGGTCTGGTAGTGTCAATGAATTGAAATCATAATCAGTGAAAATATCAGCATTCACTGTCAAAAAAGGTGTATCACCTAATAAAGGCAGAGCATTATAAATTCCTCCTCCAGTTTCAAGCCCTCCAGGTGGTTCAGGTGCATAGCAAAGCTCAATGTTCCACTTTCTACCATTGCCTAAATGGCGACGGATCTGTCCGCCTAAATGAGCATGATTAATCACTATCCGCTCAAAACCACAATGAGCAAGTTTTTCCATGTGATATTCAATCAGGGGTTTCTTATGCACTTGGCATAATGCTTTGGGCAGAGTATCGGTAAGCGGTCGGAGGCGCTCTCCTCTACCTGCTGCTAAAATCATTGCTGCTTTCATGGTAAGCGAATCCGTTTTTGCATAAATTGATAAAAAGGCTCGAGTTCTTTATAACTTTCCAGACAGGCCATTACATAATGAAGAGTTAAAGGCAAATCCTTTAAATAGTTCGGTTTATTATCCCGCAAATGCAAGCGTGAGAAAACTCCCAATACTTTTAAATGCCTTTGTAGACCGCATAAATCAAAGGCATAAATAAAATTATCCAAGAGCCATTCTTTGGCTAATGAGGACTGTTTGTGGAATGTAGATAGCCATTCCATGACTTGCTCACGTGGCCACTGTATATAGCAATCTTTTAGAAGCGATACTAAATCATAGGTAAATGGGCCTATCATTGCATCTTGGAAATCAATAATCCCTAATTGAATTTCATCAGTTTCATTTAATAGCATGATATTGCGTGAATGATAATCACGATGAATAAGGACTTGAGGCTGCTGCGAAATTTTATCAGTTAGCCAAGCAAAAGTATCGGTTAAAAGGGTTTCTTCTTCAGCGTTGAGTTGAATTTTTAAATAAGTATGAAGAAACCATTCTTTAAAGGTATTTAATTCTTGCAACATGAATTGTTTATCAAAAGGCGGTAGTTTTGCAGTACTTGCTGGTGGGCAGTATTGCATCCGCATAATAATGTTCATAGCCGCACCGTACAGCTTGTTTGCTGTTTTTGGTGACAAATGTTTAAGTAGGAGTTCATCACCAAAGTCCTCCAAAATGGCAAAGCCAAGCGCTTTATCTAAGGCATGTACTTTGGGGCAATGTACTTCCAGACTAGAGAGTATTTCATTAACAGTCAAAAAAGGTTCCATGGCTTCTTTATCAGGTGGCGCATCCATAATGACCCGCGTTGTACCATTTAAATGTAGGCGGAAATAACGCCTAAAACTGGCATCACCAGCCAAGGGGCTGATAGAAAATGGAGCTGGGGCTAGGGTTTTTTCCAGCCATTTGTGAAGTGCGTTTTGCCGATTTTGCATGCTATACTCCCAAGCCATATTCTTACTATCATTGTTGAATTATTTTATGAACAATGTAAGTAAATTAATTACTGTGCACCTTGTGCATGTGCATCATAAGGTATTTTGGTGGCGCTGAACATTAGGTTTGATTCTATACCTCAAATAATTAATAAAATGATTTGCCATCGCTATGGGTTTGTCAGCAGTATTGCTGTAATCAGTATAGCTATTGGTATGTATCATGTTGCGAGCTATGCTTCTGATGTGATGGTTGTAGAGCCCGTGCAAGCCTGTGTTATAGCGCGCGATGTGGATTTAACAGATGCAATTCGTTCTCGATTTGCACAATGCTTGGGTTGGGAAGCACAACCTGCTCCAGCAATGTCAGTATGCCGAGGTTCCTATCGCTCTTTGCAGGTTACTCCCTTAGCTGATGTAGAGGCGGTGCAGATTACAGCAAGTGAAGTGTCTTTTTATAATGAAGGTCGTTCTCAACTTAGTGGTAATGTAGAAGTTCAACAGGCTGAGCGCGTTGTGAATGCTCAGACAGCTTACGTTTATCGTGATGCTAAATCAAATAAAGTAACTAAAATTGAACTACTGGGTGAGGTTCATTATCTGGAACCTGGGCGATTAATGATTGCCCGAAAAGCCACGATTAATCCTCAAGATAAATCGGGAAAAGTCGAGGATGTGTTATATCGCTTCAATTCCCAGCGTCCAGGGGCTATTTTGCCTGCCTGGGGAAGGGCAAGTTTTATCGAGCGCTTTGCAAATCAAGACTACTTCTTAAAACAAGCAACCTATAGCAATTGTGCCCCTGAAGATAGGGCGTGGCAAATTGAAGCAAACAGCATTACCTTGGACGACTCAGAATCGGTTGGTGTTGCGCGACATGCCAAGCTGCGGATTTATGATGTACCTGTTCTATATACCCCCTACTTGAGCTTCCCAACCTCGAAAGAGCGTAAATCTGGCTTTTTAATGCCGGTGATTGGCACTTCCAATGTTGGCGGTTTTGATTACGCACAACCTTACTATTGGAATATTGCTCCTAACTATGACGCAACCATTGTTCCTCATTACTACTCACTACGAGGATTAATGTTAGGGGGGCAATTTAGGTATCTAACTCCCCATTCATCTGGAGTCTTTAACGGGCGATTTTTACCCAATGATCATGCTTTTAAAAATTTTATTGCTGATAATCAAGCGCAATATCCGGTTTTGAAAAACCTCTCATTAGATAGATGGTCTGTCCAAGCCGTAGATAGTACTTGGCTTGCACCAAATTTGCATCTAGGAGTCAACTTTCAACAAGTCTCAGATGACTATTTTCTCCAGGATTTTAATAGCAATTTTGCTGTATTGACGGAGCGCCAATTATTGCGTGAAGGTAATTTAAGTTATACCACAGACCATTGGTTATTTCGTGGGATGCTACAAAGTTATCAAACCCTACATCCAGTGAATGAAACACCCATTTCGAATGTCTATCAACGTCTGCCGCAGCTCATGGCACATGGCTATTATGACGATTTGCTATTTAATGGCAATTTTTCGATATTAGGGCAATATGATCGATTTGTATGGCCTGATGACCCAGCACTTAAGTCTCTTAGAGTGGTTAATCGCCGCAGGATAGGCAAGCCTGAGGGGCCACGTTACCATTTAAATCCCGTGTTGGCTTTCCCTCAAATGAAGCCTTGGGGATTTTTGACGCCTTCAGTCGAGGTAGTAGAAAATTATTATGATGTAAGTAGAAATAACTATGCTTCATTAAATGACAGTAATCCGTTAAATAACTATGGTTTTCCTGTTACCGCTAAAACAGTTAACCAATATAACCGTACGATCCCGCGCTATGGCGTTGACAGTGGATTATTTTTTGAGCGTTCGACATCTTTCTTCGATAGGCCATTAACGCAAACTCTAGAACCGCGTCTTTATTATTTGTATGTCCCATTTTCAAATCAAACGCCAATCCCTGTATATGACTCAGGTTACATGATCTTTAATGTTGATCAGTTATTTCGTAAAAACCGGTTTTCAGGATTTGATAGAATTGGCGATACAAATCAACTATCTTATGCGGTTACTACACGTTGGCTATCTGATGAAACTGGTATGGAGAAAGCTAATTTCTCCATTGGACAAACTCGCTACTTCGCAGATAGGCGAGTGCAGCTTTGCCAAAACCCTGCTGGCACATGTCGTGACAATCCATTTACTTTAGGTTATTTATCACCTATCGCTGAGTACTCACCGATAGCATCCAGAGCAATGTATCATTTTAATTCTTCCTGGATTTTAACGGGCGATTATGTTTGGAATCCTTATGTTCATGCTACTAACAATGGGCGTTTGAATTTACATTATCAACCAGGTGCTAACCGGATTATTAATTTTGGTTACTCCTACCTTGTGAGTGGTGATATAACGCAAGTGGCTCGTAGCAGGGTTAACATTAGCCCGCTACATCAATTAACGCTCGCTTACGCCTGGCCTTTTACTGAAAGATGGAGCAGTTTGGGGGGATATAATTACAATATCAGTAAAGACTATCCCATGATGTCATTTTTAGGGATACAATATGATAGTTGCTGCTGGGCTTTGCGTTTAATAGGTGGACGTAGTTTCCAAAGCTTAAATACGAAATCGACAGCACAACCTACATACAATAATAATGTTTATTTGCAAATTTTATTAAAAGGCTTAGGTTCTGTAGGTAATAGTGACCCGGCAAGCACCATACATACTTATTTACCTACCTATTATGATAATTTTCATAATACTTAGGGTGTGTCCTCAATTACTTTTCTGGCTGCAAATTCGTCTAATTTGCGCCAATAAGAGATTGAGTTCGCTAAATAGGCTGGCTATTCGCCTCACTCAATCTCTTATTGGCGATAAATTATCCAAATTTTCGCTTCATAAAAGCAATTGAGGACACACCCTAGCTTTTTGATTTAAAATTCATCAAAGTTGCTTGTATTTTGAGTAAGAATGACCTAAATTGCCGGAAAAATTGAATAGAGGACATCGCATGCTAAAGCGGATTGCACTTTTAATGTTGTTGTTGCCAGCCTTTACTGTTGCAGGAGCGGCACAACCTTTAGACAAAGTAGTAGCTATTGTCAATGAAGGGGTAATTACTGAAAGCGAATTAAATACTCAAGTTGATCTTTTACGCCAGCAACTTGAAGCTAAACATATGCAATTACCTTCTGAAACTGTTTTGCGTAAACAAGTACTGCAACACCTAATTGACGTGGATTTGCAGTTACAGCTCGCGAAGCAAAATGACATTACTGTGGACAGTACAGATTTAAATGATGCAATTGGAAAAATTGCTGCAGCTAACAATCTGTCTATGACGCAGCTGCGTGAAGAGATTACTAAACAAGGACTGACCTGGCAAACGTACCGAGAAAACATTCGCAAAGAAATATTAATTAGTAGGCTGCAGCAAAAGGCAGTCGGTAAAGATATTAATGTTTCGCCAGCTCAAGTTGAGGACTATTTAAAAACAGCGCAAGATGATAAAAGTCAATTAACTTATCATCTGCAAAACATTGTTATCCCTGTACCTGAAGAGCCTACTACTGAACAATTGAACAAAGCTCGCGTAAAAGCCAAAGAGTTACTAAGCAAGATTAAAAGTGGTACTGATTTTAATCAACTTGCCATTGCGGAATCGAGTGGGGAGTTTGCATTAGAGGGCGGAGATTTAGGGGAGCGTCATCTTGCAGAGCTTCCTGAACTCTTTGCCAAAGAGGTTGTTAATATGAAACCTGGCCAAGTGGTCGGACCATTGAGAACAGGCAATGGGCTCCAATTAATTAAGCTCATCACTATTGGTGGAAGCGATCAACATCATGAAGTGACAAAAACTCATGTACGCCATATCTTGTTAAAGCCTGATGCCAGTATGACTTCAGAAGAAGCAAACAGGCAAGCTTACAATTTATATCAACAGCTTAAATCAGGAAAAGACTTTGCCCTAATGGCAAAGCAATATTCGTTAGATGCTGCAAGTTCTGTGAAGGGCGGTGATCTTGGTTGGGTTAATCCGGGAGAGCTCGTACCAGAGTTTGAGAAAGCAATGGATGCTTTGCCCCTGCATAAAATTAGTAAGCCAGTAAAAACTGTTTTTGGATGGCATTTAATTGAAGTGCTTGAACGTAAAAAAATAGATGATTCAAAATCATTTAAGCGACAACAAGTTCGCCAGTTCTTACAGCAGCGTAAATTTACTGAGGCTGTGCAGAATTGGCAGCAACATATACGTTCCAGTGCTTACATCAATATAATGGATAAGGATTTGGCATGAAACCACTACTTGTCAGTAGTGGTGAACCTGCGGGGGTAGGACCTGATTTATGTCTTGCCCTTGCCGATTATGAATTACCCATCGTTGTTCTTGGTGATAAAGATTTACTCAAACAAAGAGCGCAAGAGCTAAAGCGGCAACTGGTATTTTCTGACTATCAGCCTAATGTACCATTAACAATTCGTCGTGATCATCTAACAGTACTTTCTATTCCTTGTTCTGCTAAGGTGATAACAGGACAATTGAATCCACAAAATTCCTCTTATGTTATTGATATGTTAACGATGGCTGCGGATAGATGTTTGCAAGGGGAGTTTGCAGGTCTTGTTACAGCACCTGTCCATAAAGCTGTGATCAATCAAGCTGGTATTGCTTTTACAGGACATACGGAATTCTTAGCCCATTATTGTAAGGCTGAGACTGTTGTGATGATGTTGGCTTGTGATGCAATGAAAGTTGCTTTGGTTACTACACATCTTCCCTTAAGAGCAGTCGCTGATGCTCTTTCAATTTCGACAATTACTCAAGTGATTAGACAAGTTAATCAAACGTTACAAGATGATTTTGCTATTAGCAATCCTTGCCTCTATGTTGCCGGTCTAAACCCACATGCAGGAGAAGGAGGGTACTTAGGTCGTGAAGAAATTGAAATTGTAACGCCTGCAATAGTTGCTTTAAAAAAAGAGGGTGTCAATGTTCATGGCCCATTCCCAGCTGATACGTTATTTACCCCACGTAACTTAAATCAATGTGATGCTTTTATTGCGATGTATCATGATCAAGGTTTACCTGTTCTAAAATATGCAGGTTTTGGCTCTGCCGTCAATGTGACATTGGGATTACCTATGATAAGAACATCCGTTGATCATGGTACGGCACTGGAGTTAGCCGGCACTGGTTTGGCCGAGATAGGTAGTCTTTTTGCTGCCGTTAAGATGGCTCAATCTATGGCAATAATAAAGGAAAATAAACATGCCCATCGTTAGCTTGGTTGCGGCAATGGATGAAAATTATGGTTTGGGGAAAGATAATCAGCTACTTTGTCATCTCCCAGCAGATCTTAAGCATTTCAAAGCGATTACTATGGGGAAGCCAATTATCATGGGGAAAAATACATTCGATTCAATTGGGAAACCTCTCCCTGGACGCCGAAATATTGTTTTAAGTCGTCAGATAAAAGCTATTGAAGGTGTTGAAGTCGTTGATTCTTTAAATAAAGCGGTAGTTATTGCAGAAGCTCCTGAAGTTATGATTATTGGTGGAGCAAGTATCTATGAACAGGCAATTTCTATTGCTTCACAACTTTATTTGACAGTGATTCATCATCGATTCTCCGCAGATGTTTTTTTCCCTAAATTTGATCCTAGGCAGTGGGTAGTTAAAAGCGAGAATTTTTATTCGAAAGATGAAAAAAATCGTTATGATATGACTTTTTATCATTACCAACGTAGCTGAACAGACTGTCGTTAGAGTTGAAAGGTCGATAATGCAAATAAGTTATCTCTAGTTTAAGTTAGAGCTCAGCACTTTATTTTGAAAGATTAAATGCCAGGAGACCTGGCATTTTTAGTAATAGAAAAATTAAATTTTACTCTAATTACATTGAATGTGGTTAAACCCATCAATACGGCAATTTCTGCCACAGGCAATTTCATTGAAACTGTTGATTACGCAATTTTCACCACGATGGTTGGCGCAGGCTACCTTCAATGGCGTTTTGACACAGCCATAACCACAAGCAATATGCCCAAAATTATCAGAGACACATTGCTGATCAGGCGCAGGAGCACATGCAACGTTATTGATAGATTTCACACAATTATAACCGCATGCTGTATTCCCGAAAGGACCTTGTAAACATTGTTGATTAGCTTGGCTGGAGTGGCCATGATGTTGTGGGTTATGAGATTGCACGTTAGCTTGTTGATGTCCATGATATTGCCTGTTTCTTCCATAAGTAGCCAGGATACGATAGCTATCTGTTATGATTTCTTGGCCACCATAAGAAATATTACAATGATTATATCCAGGCCAGGTTTTGCCAGGTTGCTTACTTCCTTTAAAGTCAACTTGACACAGGAATAGAGGATTCCCATTGGTATCTCGCCCTATCGTGACAGCTGCCCCTCCATAAGGTGACCAATAATTTTTACGGAACATACTTTGTGAGGGAACTTCAAATTGATCCACGACATATTCTTTTCCACCATAAGGGACATTACAGTGACCATATCCTGGCCAAGTTTTACCAGGCTGTGTGCTATTAAATAGTCTGGCAAGGCATAAATACAAAGGCTTGCCATCGGTATCGGATCCAGTGCGAAATGCATTTGCTAAAGGATAACTGCCATGATCATGGGAATGGGCATTAGGTGCGCTCCAGGCTATGGGTAAGAAAAAAGATATTATAAGGAAATAAATAATACGCATTAGACAATCCTCGATGACAGTGTTAATAATTTGCGCACATAGCATAGCCTAACATTTAGACAAAGTTCAATGTACTAGCACTCAGTGATTTCATTCGTTACTATAAGGCGCTACATCTTAAAGGAAAAAAAATGGGCGATTTATCCCGTGGTAGAATAAAAATTAAAGGGTTTAATGATGCTGAGCTTGAATTTCAATTGATGCGCCAACTAGGCTCTAGTGCTTACGGTGGAGCGTCTGTGGGAGAATGTTTTGCCATCATTAATGAAATGAAGAATGAGAATCCTGACTCTTGGGTAAGGGCTTTTACAAAATGGGGGCATCTGCAACTGCAAGATGCTAATAGCAGAGCAGAAAAACAACATCGAATAAGCGCTTACGAGCAATATTTGAAAGCCAGCAATTCCTTCCGTGCGGCGGAATACTATAGTCCTTGTCAATTAGAAGAGCATCGAAAACTTGGTTTGCTATCGCGCGATTGTTTTCAAAAAGCGATGAAAAATAGTGACTACCATTTTGAGTCCCATATTTTTGAATTGGAGGGTGAAAAGATTCCTGCATACTTCATCTGTCCGAATAAAAGTAATTCTCAGAAAACTATGATTGTTGTGAGTGGTTTTGACGGTACTCTCGAGGAAGAATATTGCATGCGTGGTATTGCCGGACTACAAAGAGGATACAACATCATTTTAATGGCCGGTCCAGGGCAAATGGATACACTAAGGCTGAATAACCGATCTTATTTTAAACCAGATTATGAAAAGCCTTTATCTCTAGTAATTGATAATTTTATAAACAGAAAAGAAGTTGATTCGAACAGGCTTGGACTTTGTGGTATTAGCTTCGGTGGTTATTTTGCAACAAGGGCTGCGTGTTATGAACCTCGAATTAAAGCATTAATAGCAAATTCGCCTATAATCGATCTTTATGCTTATATGAGTGCATTTAGTGGTATCGACCCCTTAAATGACATTCCTGATGCTGAAGATTTTTCTGTTGCTGATATAGAGTCTTTCTCTGAGCAAGAGATGCCGCAACAGCTTAAAACGCAAACGGAGAGTTTAATTACACGTTTTGGACAGAAAACATTTAAAACAACGTTTAGATACTTACAGAAATTTAAGGTTGAAACAGTACTCGATCAGATTAATTGCCCTGCTCTGGCATTAATCGGTGAGGCAGAGGGGCAAGAGCCAGAGAGGCAAAGTCAGATTTTTGTTGAAAAAACCAATGCTGCAGAATATCGCTTTGGCGATTCCACAGGTGCGAGTATGCATTGTCAGGTGGCTAACCCCAGTTTCTCCAATGCCATAATGTATGATTGGTTGGATGAGGTATTCAGCTAATTAAAGATTTTCAAAATAAAATAAAAAAAGTGTTTGACAAGGAAGTGTAGATGAGTAGAATACGCATCACGCCTTCGGGGCGGGTTCATTAAGAAGAGAGAAGACAAACTG
>NZ_LNXV01000004.1:0-60390 GCF_001467025.1 Legionella brunensis
CGCGTCTCAGCTTCATATTTATTTTGAAGACCGTATGAACCTGACACTTAGATAATCAATGAGGTGACACAGTTAGATGAACACTCTCAAATCTTCAATTTCAAATACTATTGCTAAACATCTTTTTGTCTGCATCCTCGCTCCATTGCCACTTTCCATTCTTTGCAAACTTCGCGGTGATATTTTAGCTAATTGTGCTAATGTTTCTTGACTCCAACCTCGTTCCTGACGATCAGAAGAAATAACCAATCCCAGTTCTTTTGGGACAATTTCTAAATTCATATTATTATACATTTTAAAATCTCCTCATATAACCTGGAGCAATTTACCAACTTAGAGCTTTTTTAAACACGACACTACAACGACAAGAACCTGACATTATTTTAAATAGGATTGAAAAAGGATTTAAGATGCAGTTATTTTAGAATCTTAAGTTTCGATATGCCCATTTTAATTCAGTACCGTTACTCCCAAGGATTAAGTAAATCAATTGGGGTATTGATGAAATCTTTCGTATTTCTTGTGACAAGTTTAAGATTATGTACTTTTGCAGTCGCAGCAATTAAAGAATCAATGGCAGTTAATGGTTTGCTTTTGGACTGACTTTGTATTTGTCCCCAGGTGCCAGCTACATCTCTATCAATTGATAAAATTCGATCCTCAAAATAATTTGGTAATTCAGTTTCTAAATACTGAGATATCTTTTCATATTTTAATGAATCAGTTATTCCACCTATCCCTTTTCTTATCTCTCCTAAAGTAATAACGCTTATATATAATATTGAGCTGTCTTTTTCACCAACCCATTGAACAACCCTTTCGTTAGGTCTTGGTTTTACAAGCTCTGAAATAATATTAGTATCTAATAAATATTTCATAATTCGATATCTCTCATTCCACTTTTATCTCTAACAGTTTCTAAATCAACATCCATCAATGGAGATTTACGTAAAAAATCAACTAAATTGGGTCTTGGTTTGATTAGTTTCTCATAAAGTTCAGTAGATAAAACCACAACTGTAGGTTTACCTCTTAAAGTGATTTCTTGAGGTTTTCCTGAGCTCGCCTCTTTTACTAAATCGCTCAAATGTGCTTTAGCTTCTTGCAGTTGCCAAGATTGCATTTTAAATACCCTTTATTAACTAGTCAGACTAGTTATAATGGTGGTTGGATTTTAATCAGTTGTAAAAGAGTTACAGTTATTGTGAAGTTTCAGCAAGTTTGCAGAAACTTCACCTTTTAATATGTAATTCATATACTAGCCATTTGCTAATTACATACGAAACATATGCTCAACCGTTGGAACAACACGACTGATAGTAGAGTTTGCTATTGTTCCTAAAAGCTTCTCATCCATTTGATTAAAATGAGTAATTAACTCGTTGCAGTAGTGTAACGCATCTTCACTGGTACATCTTGAACTAATATTTGAATGCATCATTGAATTAACAAGATTAACAATAGATTGCTCCACAATTGTGAAACTAGTTTTATTAACAGAGATATTTGCTTTATCTTTATCAAAAGAAACTGTATATATTTCTGGGAATAAATACATGGTTACAATCCCCATAGCATAAAGATCTTTGCAGAAGTGATCCCCAAAAGTATGAGGATCACTATATGCGGTAGTCCACCCAAAAGATTTAGATGAACCTCTTTTATGTGAAGTACCAAAATCAATGAGTTTCATAGATATATTGTTTAAATTTAGAATAAAATTTTGACACTTCACATCGCCATGAATTCGATAGTATTGGTGCAAAATATTAAGATCAGATAGGCCTGAGCTTAGGCAGCGGAGTCGTTTCTCTATTGAAACTTGCAATAGTTCACTCGAAGTATATTGATCTACACTTTTTTCATGTTGCCATTCTGAAACAATGCTTGTTGCTCCGTTTCTTGAAAAATAAAATGCCTGTCGTCCAAGTAATCGATGATATTTAATTTCTCGGATGGCCGCATTTTGAGCTTTAGTAGGATCTGATTCGTTTAACTTTTTAATACCATAGATAGGCTCAGCTGAGTCAGGAGAACTATAACCCTTTTTAACCTTACCAAAACCGCCGCTTTCATATTGCTTACTGTGTTCTATAAAGAAACCATTTTTATTGTCTAACGTAAATTCAGAACGTGGAGCATTTGTTTTTTTTCTACTATTTTTGCTTACAGTAGACTCTAAAACGGGTGGTAATTTTGCAGTGACTCTTTGAAATGCTTTTTCAAATGAATTTTGATCTAATAGTTTATTTGTTATAAGCCTCGATACCATTCCATAAAATCGCTGAAGATTAGAATCAGACAAAGAAAAGAGAGCCTTTAATTTTTCATTGCTAATAATAAAATTACTCTTATCAAATAACTCAAATAAACTAAAAACATCTGTTTTAAATAACTCAGCTTTTGGTTTTATTAAAATTAATTTAAAACAAGAAGTAACTGAGTCTTGATCTAACAAATTTGCTTTTTGTAAATAGCCAATTGCTCTATAGAATCGATAGCCATCAAACTCTTTATTAATTACCTTACTAATTATTTCTTTATTTTCCTTTAACAAGGATTTATCTGATAAAATTTCTAATATTTGCTTTAATGAAAAAATATCATTAGTACAAACATGATCAAATGCTTTTTCATCAAGCAAATCATTTTTCTGGAGTAATTTTAAGGCTGAATTTTTTTCTAAGAAAAATTGGAAGTCTTGCTTTAAGAGCATTGTGAGGGTTTCAATCTTTAAAAGAAATTCCTTAGAATCAAATAATGTTGATACAATCTCTACGAGATAATGAATGTTGCTATTCGTGCATATTGATTTAATGAGTTCATTACTAAGAGTAATTTTTGCGCGATTTAGCAAGGAAATTAAAGTATCGACTGAATAAAGAGATTCTCGCTGAGCAAAATATTCTAAGCATGTATCATTCAAACATTTTGCTTTATCAAGTTCTTGGAGTATCTGAAAAATAGTATGTATTTCTTTTATTTTTCCGACAAGTAAGTTGAGTGCAGTTGTAGTAAGGTGATTTCTGATATGCAAAAATCTTAAAGATTGCTCAGCTGCTTGAGAATAATAAGTTGACTGTGAAGCGATTGCTAAAACAGTTGCAAGAATTTCAGAATTTAAAGCAATTCGCTGAGATGGCAAACCACAAAATAAGTTCTGTAAAAGAGAGCGTCCTTGATGCGGAAGACCATAAATAATTTGAAAATTATGTTCAGTAATTAGCTTAGCGCTATTTAAAATAGTATAAATTTCGAATAAGTAGTTATCACCAAGCTTATTGCTTATAGATTCGATAAATTGCAAGTTACTACCAACAGCAGCTATTTCAGGTATTTTTTTAAGCAGCCTAAATATATCAGAAGCAGTTAACTCATAATCATCTTGAAAAGTATTGAATTTTTGTACGTAATTTCTAAACTTCTTAGCCCGTTCATGATCCCCATAAAAATATTTACGCACGTACCATGTTTGATCGTATTCTTTTAATATCTGTCGAAGTTCGTGTAATTTCATTTTTATCCCATCTCATTCTAGAATAAATGCGGCGAAAATATGACCGAACTTTAACACTGATATGGAGAAATAAAAATTATTTTATTTCAATAGGATCCTTGTAAAGCTATTACTCCATGGTGACTTTGCAGCAAACAGAGTGGATGATTATTTTCCCAAATAACCTATTGATTTTATTACGAATGCTAGTTAACCTTGCTGCCCCAAAATGAAGCATGGTTACTAAATGACACCAGCAAAAGACTTACCAATGGTCATTGAAAAATCACAAGATGAAATTGAGCAAATCATTGCATTAGTGCAATCATCAAACTTACCTGAGGAAACATTCCCGGCATTAGAAGAAATAGCGGCGAATGGTTCTTTAATTCACAATGATGATACCGTTCTTAGAATCGTTGATACGATTCGTCACAACGGGAATATTGGCCCACCATGGCAGCCATAGAATTGCTCTGTTTTATAACAGCCAACGTCACTCTGGTGAAAACATGGAGCGATTGCTCCATAAACGCAATAAGAGTAGTAGCAAGGTCATCCAAATATATGATGCGCTAAGTCATAACATCCCAGAGACTCATGACACCATTATGTGCAACTGCTTGTCCCATAGCTTTTATAAGTTTGACGAATTACAGATCTTTATCCCGAGCAGTGCGTGCCCACAATGAGGTGTACATGGTATTACACGTCTCATCTTTGTAAATTTTGTCACTGGAATTGGTTAGCATGCCACTTTTTGAAAAAGCAATGGATAGTACTTTGAGAGGTATATAACTCTACTGGAAATATTAAATCATCTAATGACATAGAGAAGCTTAAAATTACGATTGTTTCTCTTGAGCTCTAGTAAGTAATTCATCAAATCGTTCATCTAATAAATTTTCAATACTATCAAGCTGCGACATAAACTCATCAATTTTATATTCCATACTGCGTAAAAGCTGCTCTATCTCCTCTAGTTTTTTGTCGGTATCCATGAAATTCTCCTTGTCCATAAATTTATTATAGATAAGAAGCAAAGCGAAAAATGTTTCAGAAAAAAATAAACCTAAAAAAGCAGTAGACTTTCGAGGTCAAACTGCTTTTTTAGGCTAAGGCAGCTTAGCTGCCTTTTTGCGGGATTCTTAATTTTGCCGTAAATGCGGGAACAAAATCACATCACGTATAGAAGGTGAATCCGTAAATAACATAACTAGGCGATCAATCCCTATTCCTTCACCAGCAGTAGGAGGCATTCCATACTCCAGAGCCTCGATATAATCGCTGTCAAAATGCATCGCCTCTAAATCACCAGCATCTTTCTCTTCTACTTGTTTTTGAAAGCGCTCTGCTTGATCCTGAGCATCATTTAATTCAGAAAAACCATTGGCAATTTCACGGCCTGCTATGAAAAACTCAAACCGATCGGTAACTTCCGGATCAATGTCGTTGCGTCTTGCTAAAGGAGACACTTCGGTTGGATAAGCCGTGATAAAGGTAGGTTGAATTAACAAATGCTCAACAGTTTCTTCAAAAATCAACATCTGCAACTTGCCTAAACCATCAGTCTCTTTATAAGCAATGCCTAAGCGATTCAGCACTGCTTTGCAATCATCCTCTGTATCAAGTTGACCATGAGCCAAGTCTTGATGATAATGCAAAATAGCTTCTTTAACCGTCATTCTTGCAAAAGGTTTTGAAAAATCAATTACCTTATCTTGGTACACGATTTGTTGTGTACTCGAAACTTCATCACATAAATAACGTAATAATTCTTCAGTAAAATCCATTAAGTCATTGTAATCCGCATAAGCTTGATAAAATTCCACCATCGTAAATTCAGGGTTGTGACGAGTAGAAATACCCTCATTGCGGAAATTACGATTAATTTCATAAACGCGCTCAAACCCCCCCACAACCAAGCGCTTTAAATAAAGCTCAGGAGCAATACGCAAAAACATCTGCATATCCAAGGTATTATGGTGAGTAATAAAAGGACGCGCAATTGCTCCCCCAGGAATAGGGTGCATCATAGGTGTTTCAACTTCCAGGAATTGCTTACTATCCATAAATTGTCGAAACGCTTTTATTAATTTTGAACGCAATAAAAATGTTTTACGGCTCTCTTCATTCGCAATTAGATCAACATATCGTTTGCGATAACGCACTTCTTGATCAGCCAAACCATGGAATTTATCAGGTAGAGGACGCAAAGACTTCGTGAGTAGTTCAACATGTTCAGCATTAACCGTTAGCTCGCCTGTGTTTGTTTTAAATAACTCACCACTCACCCCAACGATATCGCCTAAATCCCAATGCTTAAATTGTTCATAAAGCTCAGGTAAATCGTTTTGACGAATGTAAATCTGCATACGACCAGAAACATCCTGGATATGAAAAAAGCTAGCCTTACCCATTATTCGGCGTAGAACAATACGTCCTGCAACGGTGGCTTTAATATGCCGCTCTGCCAAAGCTTCTTTTTCTATTTCAGCGTATTGATTCATTAAATCAATCGCTAAATCATGGCGACGAAATTTATTAGGGAAATTAAACCCACTATTACGCAAATCAGCTAATTTTTGTTTACGAATTTGATAAACTTCACTTTCATCTAAATGTTCTTCTGTCATTCTTCCCCTACTCCCGCCTTTAAACTGGCCTCAATAAATTGGTCTAAATCACCGTCTAAAACTGCTTGTGTATTACTTGTTTCAACTCCGGTACGCAAATCCTTTATTCGCGATTGATCAAGCACATAAGAGCGAATTTGAGATCCCCAACCAATATCAGATTTACTTGCTTCCAACGCTTGCTGCGCAGCATTTTTTTTCTGCATTTCCATTTCATACAGTTTAGCGCGCAATTGCTTCATTGCCTGATCTTTATTTTTATGTTGGCTTCTATCAGTCTGACACTGAACAACAATCCCACTAGGAGCATGGGTAATACGTACCGCAGAATCAGTTCGGTTAACATGCTGACCACCAGCCCCTGATGCACGATAAGTATCTATACGTAAATCCGCTGGATTAATCTCGATGTCAATGTCGTCATCTATTTCAGGCGAAATAAAAACGGCAGCGAAAGAAGTATGGCGACGATTCCCCGAATCAAAAGGAGATTTCCGCACCAAACGATGAACACCAGTCTCAGTTCGTAGCCAACCGTAAGCATATTCACCCGTAAAATGAATTGTCGCGCTCTTAATACCCGCAACCTCACCAGCAGAGCATTCAATTAGTTCAGTTGTAAAACCATGCTGCTCTCCCCAGCGCAAATACATACGAAGCAGCATTTCTGCCCAATCTTGTGCCTCCGTTCCCCCCGAACCCGATTGAATATCTAAATAAGCATTCGAAGAGTCCATTTCACCGGAAAACATGCGTCGAAATTCTAAACCAGCGACACGTTGCTCAATGGCCACCATTTCGTTAGCCACATCAGTAACCATCGAATCGTCTTCTTCTGCACGCGCTAATTCGAAAAGCTCTGTCAAATCGACAATAGATTGCCCTAACTGTTCTAATTGGTGCACTATTGCTTCCAGTTGGGCGCGTTCACGACCTAAAGCTTGGGCATGTTCAGGATTATTCCATACTTCTGAAGATTCTAGTTCTCGAACTACCTCTTCTAAACGCTCACGTTTATGATCAAAGTCAAAGATACCTCCTAAGCGCTGTAATTCGCTTATCCAAATCAGCCAAAGTGAGATTGATTTGATTTACTTCCAACATGAGTGCCCTTTCAGTTTTTTATTAAGGGCATTATTGTACAGCTAAAGCTAATTTCTGACCATAGATAGGATTCTTAGCAAAACTAGATAGCTCCCGGGTCTTTGCAGTGGAGATGTGCGATAGTATAAATCGTTATTGTTTAAGATGGTTTACGAAATCCCGCAGCATTAACCGCGGGAGCCCCATTTTCAAGCAAAATTCAATTACGCTAAAACAGCTAATTTTTTCTCTCTCTCCCAGTGTTTCAATGGAGATAACTCGGGGTTACTCATAGTATGAACAGGCAAATAAAACGTTTGCTCCAGCAAAAATTGACCACTTAAAGCTGCATGCGAGACTTGATCCGTAAATACCACCCAAGTGCTATGGGCAGGGAATTCTATGCGTTGTTTATTAACTGTTCGCTGATACCCTTCATCTAATTTCATGCTGTCATGTAAATTAAGCTGATAATGATCATATGCCGAGCGCAAAGTTTTAGTGACTTTAATTAATTGCAATAATTTAGCGATTGTGCGGCTATATGGTGGAATACTTGAAGAAAAACGTGCAACTGCCCTATCAAAAGGCTCACCTAAATGCCAAACTCGTGGCTCACCATAAGGATTAATATTTGTAAAAACACGCAAAATCCTTTGTCCATTGACAGGAGTTGCAGGGAAAGAGTCGACATGTAAACGAGTATCGTCTTTACGTCTTGAGCTACTCCGTCCCTTAATTTCCGCAGGCCTATAACTGGTTCTTCCCCAAAGAAGCCCATTTTCATACTCAGGTAACATGTTAATAAGCAGCTCTTTAGCAAACTCGGCATAGCGTTGCATAAAACTCTTTAACAATACAATGAGCGCAGAGTTATCAGGATGAGAGTCAATTCCCCCCAATTTTTTTGTTTGATAGTCAAAGCTAAGATTTTTATGCTTACCATCTAATATCTTATCGGAGAGTAATTGGTCTTGCTCGTTAGCATCTAGAGGGAACGAATAAAAAGGTAGATAAATCACCTGCCCTGCTTCCAGAGAAACTAACGCTTGTTGCTTAGCCTCGACAGTCAAGGAATCTATACTATCCGTATCCAAAGTATGAAGCAATTGATCCATTTATGGCCTCAAATTATTTAAAAGAGAATAAGAGGGGAATTGTAGACAAATCGACTTAATTTTAATATCCCGTTTCACTATAGTCTATCTAATTGATTTTTAGTTAGCTCAGATGTTACATCACCAGTATTCAAAGTCGCTTTAGGTTCGATCAATATAACATGAACCTCTTCTTTAGCTATAGGCATATGTTCAATACCCTTAGGAATAATTACAAATTCTCCTTCGCTGAGGTGAATGTCTTTATCCTTTAATTTGATCAGAAGTTTACCTTTGACAACCAAAAATAACTCATCTTCATTCTCATGCTTATGCCAAACAAACTCACCCTTAAATTTAGCAAGTTTGACATGAGAATCATTTAAATCACCAACAATTTTTGGTGACCAATACTCCTGAAATAAAGCAAATTTATCTTGTAGATTTATTTTTTCCATAAGAAGCATTAGTTAAAATTGATGATGTTATTATATTCCTGTTCAGACAAAAGTTCATCTTTTGCAAACTCTGCGTTGATTTCAACACGATAAGTAAATATTATTTTATGATTAAAAATTAATCAATCATGATTCTTTGCTCAACTTTTAATTCATCATAACATTAACTACGCGCACTACGCGAACCATAAGGACGGGTAATAATCTCCATAAGATGGCCATTAGGATCTTCAAAATAAACGCCTCTACCGCCATCCCAGTGATTAATTTCACCAAGTTTAGATTGTTCGGGGTCTGCCCAATAACTGAGATTTTTTTCTTGGATTCGCTTAAAAATCTCATCAAATTCTGTCTCGCTAATCAGAAAAGCATAATGCTGAGAATGGATCTCTCCCTTGGCTTTTTTGAAATCTAGGCTAACTTCATTGCCAGTCTGCACCATCACAAAAGGCCCCCAATGGGTAGGCTTAGGAAGATTAAGAATTTCAGCTAAAAATTCTGCTGATGCTTGGTTGTCATGAGCAGCTATGATTGTATGGTTAAGAAAAACAGCCATAGTCTTCTCCTTTTATCGTGAGAACAAACAATTTTATATATTCGTTAAATTAGGATTTGTTCTCAAAACAGTACGATAGGCATTTAAATTCATTAATAACTCAGCTTCTGCATTGGATAGGTGACAACTGTTGATAATTTCCTCTTTGTCACCACCCATTTCGAGAATGCGTAATGCATGCTGATAACCTCCATCATTATCACGCTTGTTTTCTAACGCTTGTAACTGGTTATCCATACTGACAAGCTGACGATTAATTTCTGCAGCTTGTTTCGCAAATCCTAAGTCAGCATTGACTAAAACAGTGTAACTTCGTTGAAGCTGCTTTAGCTCTTGCGTTATCCCCTGGATATGCTGCTTTAACTCTTCCAAAGACTTTTGATAACGGCGAATCACACTGAAAAAAAATAGACTTAAGAATAACATCGTAATTAAAGCAATTGTCATAATGGTTCCTTACTCGTGTCAGCTTTTTTAATTGTCTTGATTTTATCTGATTTATTCGGGGTTTCTTTATCCTCTTCCTCATCATCAATTGTAAGCTTTGGATTTTTCATAATAATTGCTGGATTTAATAATCGCGGAACTGTTTTGTCTTTGGCAATTATCATGTTAACCCGTCTATTTTTAGCACGTCCATCTTCTGTCGCGTTATCAGCAACGGGATATTGATCACCAAAACCTGTTACCGTAATACGACTTTGGGCTACCCCAAACATTGTTAACATCCGTGCAACAGAAGCAGCCCTTGCTGCTGATAGCTCCCAGTTAGAAGGATATTGAGACGTACTAATAGGAAGATTATCAGTGTAACCTTCTAAAGCAATTGGATAAGGAAGCTTCCTGATAACATCAGCAATTTGCATTAATTTCACAAAGGCAATCGGTCTTAGCTCTGCACTGCCACTCTCAAATAGAGCCCCAGCTTTAATATCTAGCTCTACCCACCCATCTTGTGGATTCATTTGATAATCAGAATCCTCAAGATTTGCTAATGATCTAACAAGCTCACCAAAAGGATCTTTAGGCGTCGAGGTCGCCGTTGGACTAATTGGCTCTTTAGGATTAGCCTCATCGACAACAGGCTTCTTATCCCCTTTTTTAGCAAAAGCTGAATGCATGCCTTGTGCCATAGATTTATACTTGGAAACATTAATTGAAGAAATAGCATACATCACTACAAAAAAGGCAAATAGTAACGTAATAAAATCTGCATAGGATACTACCCAACGGTGAGTATCTTCGTGGCTATCCGCTTTCTTTTTTCTTCCGTGCATTCTGATGGTGATGTCCGTAGTTATTTAATTTCAAGTTTAGCATATTTGGACTCTCGCCACTTGCCATGGAGACTAATCCTTCGACAATCATTTCATCATGGTGCATTTGATTAGCAATACAACTCTTTATTTTGTTGGCTATTGGCAGAAACATTAAATTGGCAAATCCTACTCCATAAATCGTAGCTACGAACGCAACAGCAATACCTATCCCTAACTCACTGGGATCTGCCAAATTACGCATAACCTGGATTAAGCCTAATACAGCTCCTAAAATACCTATGGTGGGGCTATAGCCTCCCATACTTTCAAAAACATGTGCAGCACGCATGTCTTGATCTTCAGTCCGTATAATCTCTGATTCAAGAACTTGCCTTATTGTTTGTTTATCAACACCAACCACTAACAATTCCAATCCTTGGCGCATTAATTGATTTTTTTCCCGCTCTATATGCTCTTCTAATGAAAGCAAACCAAATTGCCTTGCTCGTCGAGACAAGTCAATCAGCTGCTCACGACTCCTATCAAATGGTTGTTCTGGTGGACGAAAAATCCATGGAAGAATTCTGAATGCCCGCTTGAACGTGCGAAAAGGAGTTTGAATCATTACAGCTCCCACAGTCCCCCCCAAAACGATAAGCAAAGCGGGTAAATTAAAGAGAGAGTGAATTTCGCCTCCCTCAAACATTTGCCCCCCGATGATCGCTGAAAAAGCAGTAATTAATCCAAGTAATGTCAAACCATCCATAGTGATATCACTCCGGTAGTCGGGATTTGATGCGAAGAGTTGCCTGGCTGTGAATTTGAGAAACCCGAGATTCACTGACACCGAGTACTTCACCAATTTCTTTTAAGTTGAGATCCTGCTCGTAATACAAAGACAGTACCAAGCGTTCTTTCTCGGGCAGACTATCTATGATTTGAGAAAGTTGATTAACCATATCCTCTTGCAATACATTAATATGGGGCTCCGTAGAAGCATTTCCAGTATCAATTTTTAAAATGTCATCAGTAACCCCGAGGTCATCAAAACCATACAACTGGCTTCCGGCGGAGTCTTTTAATATCTCATAATATTCATCAAGGCTTAAATTAAGCTCACTTGCCACCTCATGATCTTTTGCATCACGACCTAAACGATTTTCTACTTTTTTGACTGCCTCTGAAATCATACGTGCATTACGATAAACGGAACGTGGGACCCAATCATTGCGTCGAACCTCATCCAACATATGCCCACGAATTCGAATTCCTGCATAAGTTTCAAATGATGCGCCTTTCGTCGCATCATAATGTCTTACTGCCTCCAGCAATCCTAGCATGCCCGCTTGCACCAGATCATCAAGCTGTACAGAATACGGTAGCCGTCCGAGTAAATGATGAGCAATTCGTTTCACCATTAATGCATGGGTTTTTACCAGCATTTCCTGTGTCTGTTGATTCACTTTGCTATACGCAGCCAAAGCATCCACGATTTCTCCTTAGTCTTTCCGTCAAGGACTAATCCTAATAGGGGCTAATCCTTATCGAGACAAGCTGTAATTCCCTTTAGTGTTCTCCAGTAACTAGACGCTCAAGAAAAAAACTGGTATTACCTCCTAATGCATGTTTATAGGGCCAATCCTCTATCTTGGTAGCAAGTTGCAAAATTGCTTTTGTTGCATTTGAATCAGGATATGCCAAAAGTACAGGCTTTTGTTTTTTAACCGCATCATGTACTCGCTCATCAAAAGGGATAGCGCCAATATAATCCAAACGTACATTTAAGAAATGCTCTGCCACACGGTAAAGTTTGTTAAAAAGCTCTCGCCCTTCTTTTATGCTACGCACCATATTTGCTAAAACATGGAAATGGCTCCATTCATAGCGCTTAGTCATTACCTTGATAAGCGCATAGGCATCTGTTAAAGAAGTCGGTTCATCACAAACAATGACGATAAGTTCTTGGGAAGAACGAGCAAAACTTAATACGGTATCGGAAATACCAGCAGCAGTGTCAATAATCATGTAGTCGACATCATCGGTAAGCTCGTTAAAAGCATCGATAATGCCAGCATGCTCAGCCGCACTCAGTTGAGTCATGTAGTCAGTACCTGAAGAAGCAGGTATTACGCGCACCCCCTCTGGACCTTGCAACATAATATCGCTGAGTCGACAGAGCCCTTGAACAACATGTGAGAGATTATATTTCGCATGCAAGCCCAACATAATATCCACATTGGCCAAACCTAAATCTGCATCCAGTAATAAGACTTTTTTATTTTTTTGCCCCAATGCAATTGCCAAATTGACGGAGATATTACTTTTACCTACTCCCCCTTTACCAGCCGCAATAGCAATAACTTTTACTGGCTTTGAACGAGCTAGATTGCGAAGTCCTGCTGCTTGATCAGCAATATTTCTATTCTTCGACATACAGCCCCCTTGCAATCTCTAATTGCGAATGATGCTCATTACCTTGAAGTAATTTTTCTTGCTCAGTAAATTGTTCTATCAGTTGATGGCGAGTCGCCATTTTAATATCTTCAGGCACACGTTGTCCGTGCGTTAAATAACTGGTTTCAAGTCCTGTTTCTGCTACAGTACTTAAAACACCACCCAGCGCCACAGACTCATCCAACTTAGTAATAATGCATTGTTCAAGACGCTCAATGCCATAATGGGTAATAGCATGCATTAGAACCTGATAATGACTTGTTGCCGGCAATACTAAAACAGTAGAGATGGAATGTAGTTTTGAGCTTAGTAACTCCATTTGAATTTTAACGCGACTATCCGCTGGATTCATACCGGCTGTATCAATAAGAATTAATTTTTTATCACTTAATTGCCGTATCACTCGAGCAAGCGATACATCATCTTGGGCAATGCAAACTTGAACACCGAGTATTTTACCGTACAACATCAATTGTTCATGAGCCGCCATACGATAGGTATCCATCGTTACTAAACCCAGCTTATCGGCTCCAAAACGCAGGGCAAAACGTGCAGCTATTTTTGCCAAGGTAGTTGTTTTACCAACTCCTGTAGGACCAACAAACGCATAAATTCCCCCTTCTTCGATGCGTGGAAGGTTACGGATAGGTAAAGCGTCAGAAAAATGACTGAGAACTTGTTGCCATGCCCTGTGTTGATTAAGGCTTGGGTTAATCTGACTCACCAACTTTGATGCAGTGAGTTGACTAACACTTAAGTCTAATAATTTTTGTGTCAATAAAGCATGAAGCGGTTGTTTTCCATAGCCAGCTTGCCCACGTATTTGTGCTTCCAGCATGCCACGCAATGTCTGAATTTCTTCACGCATATCATCTAAAGGCGATGCTGAAGATAGATTCTCATTTCTCTGACTGACAGGCTCAGCACTAGCAATAGCGGCCTGAGCAGTAAGTACAGTCTCATCAAAATCTACCGCAGCCACAATCTCGACACCGTGCTCAACACGGCTACTTGACAAAATTACCGCATCAGGACCGAAAGTCGCTTTGATTTGTTGCATTGCGCTTCGCGTATCTGGCGCAACAAAGCGTTTTAATTTCATAAGGCCTCCACCTTATTAACCGACTGTACCAATAATTCGTATTTGTTTGTTATCAGGAATCTCCTGATAAGATAAAACATGTAAGTTACTTGAAATATTACGCACAAACCGTGCCAGAACAGATCGTATCCCAGGTTGCACTACTAAAACGGCCAATTCCTGTTTGGCTTGCTGCTGTGCTGCCAGCTGCACCAGAGATTGCTGAATTTTGTCAGCCATACCTGGCTCAAAGCTAACTCCTTGTCCGCCACTATTTTGAATTGTGTTTTGCAATAACTGTTCCAATTCGGGTTTTAAGGTAATAATCGGCAGTTCTTGATTCAATCCACTGATTTTTTGCGTTATCAGACGTGATAACGCCACACGTACCTGACTTATTAAATACTCTGTGTCCTTAGACTTAGAAGCTGATTCTGCCAATGTTTCGACAATTGTTCTAATGTCAGATAACGGAATATGCTCCACCAATAAACCCTGTAGTACTTTGTTGACAGCCCCCAAAGACAAAGCATCTGGGACAAGTTCTTTGACCAATTTAGGTGATGCTCCCGCTAATTTATCTAGTAATTGTTGTGTCTCCTCATAACCTAAGAGCTGGTAACTGTTCTCTTCAAGAATTTGGCTCAAATGAGTAGCTACAACCGTAGAAGCATCCACCACAGTGTATCCGAAAGTATGCGCATGCTCTTTTTGATTCTCATTAATCCAGATAGCATCCAACCCGAAAGCCGGATCTTTAGTGGCTTGGCCGTCTAATTCTCCAAAAACTTGTCCAGGGTTAATTGCCAACCATTTGTCATTAAAGATTGCCGCCTCACCCATCACAACACCGGCAAGGCTAATGCGGTAATGATTCGGCTTCAGATCGAGATTATCTCGAATGTGTACTGTCGGGATAAGAAAACCAAGTTCTTGCGATATTTTTTTACGTACTCCTTTAATTCGTGACAGTAAAACTCCGCCTTGAGTACTATCCACTAAAGGGATAAGTCTATAACCTACCTCAAGACCAATAACATCAACTGGATTAACATCATCCCAAGACAGTTCGCTGCCTTTAGCTTCAGCACCAGTATTGGCCGTTGATTCAGCAATTTTCTCTGCTTTAGCTTTTTGTTTATGTTGTTTAATGAGCATGTAAGCAATCCCTCCCAAACCCACTGCTAGGATCAAAAATGCGATATGTGGCATTCCTGGGATTAACCCGATGATGCCAATTATTGCTGCAGCAATAATTAAAGAACGCGGATTGCCAAAGACCTGATTTACCACAGCGTTACCCATATTTTGCGCGCTTGAAACACGTGTAACCATGATGGCTGCTGCTGTTGATAGAACTAGAGAAGGAACCTGTGCCACCAATCCATCTCCTATTGTGAGTAAAATATAATTGTGTAGCGCGTCGCTTAAACTCATACCATGCTGAACCACACCAATTACTAATCCCCCAATCACGTTAATTAACAAAATCAGAATACCTGCAATTGCATCCCCACGCACAAATTTACTAGCACCATCCATCGAACCATAGAAATCTGCTTCCTGAGCAACTTCTGCACGGCGCTTAACAGCTTGCTCTTGATTAATTAGCCCTGCATTAAGATCAGCGTCAATGGCCATTTGCTTACCCGGTAAAGAATCCAGGGTAAAACGAGCACTGACTTCAGATACACGTCCAGCCCCTTTGGTAACCACCACAAAATTGATAACTACCAAAATAATGAATACCACGAGTCCCACTGTATAGTTGCCACCAATAACTACTTCACCGAACGATTGAATAACTTGACCTGCGGCATCTGTACCAGTATGACCATGAAGCAATACTACCCGCGTGGAAGCAACATTGAGTGATAATCGTAACAAGGTAGCTATTAAAATAACCGTGGGAAATACTGCAAAATCCAAGGGTCTATCACTATAAATTACTGCCAAGAGAACTATCAGAGAGAGCGCGATGTTAAATGTAAAAAGAATGTCGAGAAAAAATGCCGGTAAAGGCAATATCATCATACTCAACATGATGATAAGCATCAGTGGTGTACCCAAACCTTGGCGCATCCATTGACGTATCATTTGTAATGCCGCATTCATTATGCGCTCTCCTCAGCACGTTTTAACTCATCGGGTATTGGCAAACTTTGCAAAAAATCCGGATTTTTATCGTAATTTTGTTTATCTTTAAGCTGAAAAATATAAGCAAGCACCTGGGCCACAGCGACATAAAGTCCTCGCGGAATTTCTGCATTTAATTCAGTTGAAAAATAGATTGCTCTTGTTAAGGGCGGAACAGTTAATAAAGGAACTTTATTAGCCAAAGCGACTTTATTGATTTGTAAAGCAATTAAATCCTTCCCCTTAGCAATAACTACTGGGGCACGATTCCCATTTTTTTTATAACTAAGTGCCACCGCATAATGAGTAGGGTTTGTAAGCACAACATCTGCTTTGGGTACCTCACTCATCATTCGTTTTCTAGCCATTTCCTGCTGGGCTTTACGGATATGACTTTTTACTTCGGGTTTACCCTCTGTTTCTTTGTATTCATCCTTTAATTCCTGCTTAGACATTTTCAGCTGTTTATTATGCTCATGCCATTGAAATGGTACATCGACTGCCGCAATCAGAATAAGACTGGCACTGATAATCAAAAATGATTGCGCGACAGCCCCTAATCCACTACTTATAGCAGTTGCCAATGAGAAATCTGCAAGGCTAAGTAGAAATGGAATTTGCCATTTCAATACAACAATAGCCACTGCCGCGACTAGCAGGAACTTCACTAATGCTTTGACCATCTCAACGAATCCTTTGAGTGAAAAGATGCGCTTTAAACCTTTTAATACACTAAGGCGAGAAAATTTTGGCTGCAAAACTTCCAAACTAAAAACCCATCCCCCCATCAATAATGGGGCACATATGGAAAGCACTAAAATGACAAGCAGCAACGGCAAAATAGCCCAGAATCCCTCACGAACTAGAAAATAAAGTCGTTCTACCAAGAGCAATGGCGTTCTTAAAATAGTACTATCAAAGTCAAAAGCTTGACGCATCATTTGCATAAATTGCTCTGCTAGATAATGCCCAAAAAGAAAAATTCCCCCGCCAGAAAACAGTAACAGCAAGGTGGCATTAAAATCCTTGGAGCGTGCAACTTGCCCTTTTTCTCTTGCTTCTTTAAGTCGCTTGGGCGAAGGCTGTTCGGTTTTTTCCTGGGATTGTTCTTCTTCAGCCATTATTGTTCTTCTTCAGCCATTAATGTAAAAGTCCCATAATAAGTTGCATCCCTTGTTCAAGACTCTCAGCAATCTGTGTCGATACACCAGGCAAACTAATATGGATAATGACCATACCCATCAAAAGTGTCAGCGGAAAACCCATGGAAAAAATGTTAAGCTGTGGCGCTACGCGGGTCATCACCCCAAAAGCCAAGTTAACAATGAGTAACGCTAGAATGGCAGGTAGAGCAACTAGCATGGCTTCTTTAAACATCCATCCTGAAAATGTCAAAATACCACCCAAGGCCGACAAACTAATATCTACTTGCCCTACAGGCATTTCACGAAAACTATTAAGCAAAGCATTTAAAACAGCTAGATGTCCATTTAGACTGAGAAAAACCAAGCTAATAAGCATTAAATAAAATTGACTTACTAAAGGCACAGTAGCCTTACTTGCTGGATCAACCATGACAGCAAAACCAAGACCTGCCTGCATTGCAACGATTTGTCCCCCTAGGATAAAAATCTGAAATACCAATTGCAAAATAAAACCCATCAAAATCCCAAGTAGTATTTCATAGGTAAGAAAAGCGACATAGCGACCATTAAAATGTAATAAAGATAAATTGTCAGCGATTATCGGTGCACATAAAAAAGCCAAAACCATGGCAAAAATGATACGGATTCGTGCAGGTACCATCACTGAAGAAATTAGAGGCATTGTAAGAAACAAACTACTGATTCGCGGCAAAGGCCAGATTACTTTACTAAATAGATTAATCATCTCGGGGTAATTGATGTTCATACTTAACCTATTAAATAAGGGATATTACTAATTAAAGAATCAGTGTAATTCACAATAGTTTTTAACAACCAGGGACCTGCAAACACCAAAACGAAAAAAGTAATCAACAATTTGGGGATAAAACTTAAGCTCATTTCGTTAATTTGGGTTGCTGCCTGAAACATTGCCACCAATAAACCAACAATAAGCCCCGGAATAATTAAAACAGTCAACATAAGTATCATCACGTAAGTGCCTTCGCTAAATAACGACAAGACTGTTTCAGGTGTCATCCCCTCTCCTTAGGTTTAAGAGTATTAAGCTCAAGTGTCCGCTTAACTATTCCTGTATTTATTGTCCGTAACTAAATTTGTCATTCCTAGCAAAAATGACCAATTCCTTAACTCTTCATGTAGCAAAACTCGATGCAAGTGAGCCCAATACCAACGTCCAACCATCCACCATGACAAACAACATAATTTTAAAAGGCAAAGAAATAATTAATGGTGATAGCATCATCATCCCCATTGCCATTAATACGCTAGCAACCACTAAATCGATAATTAAAAAAGGTAGGAAAAGGATGAAGCCAATCTGAAAAGCCGTTTTCAATTCACTAGTCACAAAAGCGGGAATTAATACACTCATAGGAACATCATTAAGTGTACCCGGGGAGTTATTATTAAATTTTTCGAATAATGACAGATCATTTTTACGCGTTTGATTCAGCATAAAATTACGCAAAGGCGCTTGTGCTTTTTGCATCGCTTGAGGAAACTCTATTTCATCGGACAAATAAGGTTGCAGGGCTTGTTGATTAATTTGTGTAAATACAGGAGACATCACAAAAAAAGTTAGAAAAAGTGCAATGCCGATTAATATCTGATTGGTAGGAGTTTGCGCCATTCCAATTGCCTGCCGCAAGATAGATAGCACAATGATAATGCGCGTAAATGCCGTCATTGCCATCAGCAATCCCGGCAAAACACTTAGCAAGGTCATAAAAATCAGGATTTGCAAGTTAACACTATAGGTTTGACCGCCATTAGGCTCCCCTAAAACTGTTACTGCCGGTAACGACGTCGTCGCAGCTTGTACAAACCATGGAAAAGCAAGCAAAAAAATAGCATATAAAAGAATTATAATTTTTCTCATTTTTTATGATTTTCCGAGAGCCGTTTTAAGAAATTCAGTAAATGAAGTTTTGCTCTCTGATAAAAAGCCTGCGGGTAACTCTTCACCGAAATCATGAAGGGTATTAATACTTCCTGAGGTAACTCCTAACAACAAAAAACGATTTCCAATATTAACCAACATTATTTTTTCTCTTGTCCCTAAACTCATGCTTACGATCACCTTAAATCCATTTGTATTACCTAAACCAGCACTGTTAACTCGCCGCAATAACCACGATAAAAATACGATAACACCGACAACGAGCAGGAGTCCTGCCATTACTCGTAAAAGTTCACCATTAGTTATTGAAGGACTATTGCCAGCTTTGTTATTAGCCCATACAGTTACTGGAAATAACATCCAAAATAAACAAAACCGACCTCTCATCGTAAACGCTTAATCCTTTCTGCTTTGCTAACAATGTCCGTTAATCGCACTCCAAATTTGTCATTGACCACCACTACTTCTCCATGAGCAACCAAAGTCCCATTCACTAATACATCTAATGGCTCACCCGCTAAACGATCCAATGCTACAATTCCACCCTGATTAAGTTGTAGGAGATTACGAATAGTCATTTTGGTTCTTCCTATTTCCACGGTTACCGCGACAGGAATATCCAAAATTAATTCCATTTTCTCCACATCAGCATCTTGTGAAACATTATTTGTTTGTGTTGCAGCTCCATTTGCAGACGCTGGATCCATTTGCTCGCTCATTCAACTCCCCTAATAACTTATTTTTTTTATAATCTTTACTGCTCTTTTATCATTAGCACTTCCCATAGTTGCCGTAAACCCGGGGGTACCTTCAATATCCAAGGTGACTTCTTCATTCCTTTCCATAGGAATAAAATCGCCCACTTGCCATTCCATGACTTTGCCTAAAGTGCTACTTGTTTGCGCCATCACAGAACTTACTGTTAACTCCACATCCACTAATTCTTCCTTTAAAGACATAACCCAATTCGGATCAATTTCGTCATCAGGACGAGCAGCACCCAGTTCTAATTGCTGTTTGATAGGCTCAACCATTGAATAGGGAATTACGAAAGAAAAAGAACCCATCTCTTTACCAAAATCAAGATTAAAACGACTAACTAAAAGCAATTCATTAGGCTCACCGATGTGAACAAGTTGGGGGTTTGTCTCATCACCTACTTTTATCGCTTCTAATTTAATTATGGGAGCCCAAGCTTGCTCAATATTATGAACCAACTTTTCAATGATAATTTCCATAACTCTAAGTTCTGTCGCTGTGAAATCTGTTCTGCTAGTTTGCGCTAAAAATTGTGAGCTGCCCCCAAAGTAATAATCAACCAAGTCATAAACAAAAGTGCTATCAAATAAGATTAAGGCCTTACCTCGTAAAGGCTTAAAACGTCGGATGGTCATCAGTGTGGGGTTAGGCAAACTGCTTAGGAATTCCCGATGTTTAACAATCGATAATGCCTCTTGTTTGATTTGTAAATCCTTGGCCATAAGTTGATAAATATCATTTGCGAAAAAGCGCGCGGCTCTATCATGAATCTTGTCCAGTACCGGTAATTCACCACGAACAATTCTTTCCTGGCTTGTGAAGTTAAGTACCTGAACATGTTCATCACGGTTGTGGTCAACGTTAGATGACTCCGTTGTATCTGAAGCATTACCACCTTCTTGTTTGGTAGAACTCTCTTCATCAACTGTATTTAGCAAAGCATCTATTTCTTCCTGTGATAAAACTTCTTTTTCCGCCATAACTTTCCTGTAAGAGCCTCAAGCCGCTATTGCTATACTGACCATGCAAGATGCATAAAGCAAATGACGTGCCAACTCTACATTTGTTCAAATCTCATTACAAAAACAATAGGTCGCTAAGGACAATAGGAGCAAGACGAAAACAATGGCATAAAAACCTATTTTCGTTTTTGAAAAAAACATGCCACACTTATGTTAAAGCCTGGTTTTTAGGTAGAAGTTTAATAATTCTCCCAAGAGACAATAACCTTCGATTCAAGCTATGTCCTTGCCATTTCGAAGACAGAAAAGGACTATGATAAACACATGCTCAGTAGAACTAAACGACTCTCAAACTTCAGCAACTCTATAAAAACCAGTTCCCGCTGTTTGCGTCCGGACAATGAGGCCCAAATCTCGAAAGTTTTTACTCATGCCCCCAGACTATTAGCCCGCGGCAATGGTTCTAGTTATGGAGATTGTTGTGTTAATCACGAAGGAGTCATTGTCGATACCACACGCTTGAACCATCTTCTTTCCTTTGACGAAGCCACAGGAATCTTAATTGCCCAAGGCGGAGTAAGTTTTGCTGATCTTTTTGCAGTAAATCCCAGATATGTTCCTCCTGTAATTCCTGGAACTTTACGCGCAACGCTTGCCGGCGGCATTGCCAATGATATCCACGGCAAGAACAATCACCATGCCGGCAGTTTTGGTCAGCATATAGCCTGGATAGAGTTACAATTAGAAAATGAATCCTTTTTTTGCAGTCCGCAAAAAAATAGAGAGCTTTTTTATGCGACAATTGGTGGGTTAGGTTTAACAGGTATTATCAAACGCCTTGCTATTCATATGCGTCAAGCACCTCATTTCGTACTTACAAAAACTGAAAAATATTTTGAATTAGAGCCATTACTTAAGCAAATGCAATTACAGGGAATTCAGTATGATTATCAAGTGGCCTGGCTTGATTTGCTCAATCAAGAGCGACGTGCATTATTGTCTATGGCCAATCATACCGAAGAGACTTCTTCTAAATCACGCTATCACCTGACTATTCCCAAAATACCTTTTCGGCTAGTGAACAATTGGAATATGCGACTATTCAATCGCTATTATTTCAATCATTATCGAGCTCAAAAACGAATATTACCTCTTTATTATTTTAATAATCCTCTTGATGCAATCCATAACTGGAATCGCTTATACGGTAAAAAAGGGCTAATACAATTTCAAGCTGTTTTTAACCAAGAAACCGCACTGAAAACTATCGAAGAATTATTAGCAATTATCACGACTGCAAGTGCAACTCCAACTTTAGCCGTCTTAAAATATTTTACCCAACCTGGTTGCGGACTCTTGTCTTTTCCCCAGCCCGGATTTACCTTAGCAATTGATTTTATTAACAACACACAAGCACAAACGGCAATTCGTGCAATGAATCAATACATTACCAATATGGAAGGAAAAAGTTATTTAGCTAAAGATTTATTCCTGACTAAAGAACAATTCCGTTGTCAGTACTCTCATCATGAGGAGTTTACTGATTTGCTAGCATACTACAAAAGTCCTATGTCTTCTGATCTGAGTAAGCGATTAGGAATCACTCCATGACTTCTCCTAGAACTTGGCTTATATTGGGCGCTACCTCTGTTATTGCTGAAGAATTTGCGCATTTAGCGGCACAGGCGAAGCAAAAATTAATACTCGTGGGACGCAACCTGGAGCAGCTTGAAATCATAGCGGCCAATATTCGTCTGCGACATCAAGTCAATTGTGAGTTGTTCTTTACTGATTTTTCAGGCGATATAAGCCCCTTGCTAGAATTTTTGCAGCGGAAAAGCAATGAACTTGATCTTTTTATTGCACAGAGTGCAATCCTGCAAAATAATGAATTAAGCCTCAAAACCATTGAAGATATAATTCACACCAATGTCTTAAGCACTTTGCAATTGATCCACATTTATTTACAAAAACCCCAATCACAGCACCGTTTATTTTTTTTAAGCTCTGTCGCCGCCTGTCGTGGACGAAGTAAAAATAGCCTCTATGGGGGCACCAAAGCGGCCATTGAGATATACCTTGAAGGTTTGCAGCAAGCCGCAAAAAAAAATCTGCAGATTACTATTGCCCGATTAGGCTTTATTGATACCGCCCAAACCTATGGTAGTCCGGGAATTTTTTACGCCTCTCCCCCCAAAGCTTGCGCTAAGGCCTGCTGGCGAGCCTGCAAGGCTGGCAAGCGCTTCATCTATCACCCTTTTTTCTGGCGTTTTATCATGGCAATAATTACACGATTGCCTTTTTCCGTATATAAAAGGATGAAATTTTAGCGGAAAAGCCTTATGGGCGGCAGTACGGTATGTATTATTCCAAAAAACTGCAGCACATAAATAATTAAAATAATTAAAACCACCAGATTGAGTAGTGTTTTAATGGCAGAAGGCATAGGTATCAGCACATTCACTAACCATAAAGCTACCCCAAAAACAATAATAAGGGCTAATAGATTCAGTAGGTCGCTCATAATATTCCCTATCAATAGCTTCCTTATTAGTGTAGTACAATTTATTTAAATCTTTTCTGATCTTAAGTCAGTCTACATTTCACTTGCTCGAGCTAAATAGATTGATTTTGAGCACCGGCGCCAAAAATCAATGTAGAGAAACAGAATCTAATCCCACTCCATGTAGTTCTCTACATTATCAGGATTAACCCATTCTCGACGTGGAACAGGTTGTGGCTTAGGTATTGGGTGTGGCTTAAATTTAGGTCTAGCTTCTTTGATCACGGGCTTGGGATTTTCGCCGGCTGTTTTTAATGCTTCTTCTAGACTGATAAAAGTAAAACCATTCTCTTTATACAGATTAATGATATCAGGTAGCACATAGGCATTGAGTAAGTTCGCATGAATTAGCAAAATTTGCGCTTGGTCAGGCTTATTGGCCAAACGGTTATGTTCTTCAGCTTTTAACGTTTGCTGCCAAATAAAATCGATGTAACATTTTTTTAAAACGCTTAAAAATCCTCGTCTTTCCTTTTCTGGAACCGCATATAGAATTTGGTTAAATAAGAAATCTTTGCTATCAACAGTAATGGGGGCAATTTGATAATTCTTTGCGTTTAAAAAATGGAGAACTTCATCTTTTTTACTTCCCTGACTCATTGCTAAATAAGGATAGCGAAAATATTTAGGCTCTGTCATAACGGGTAAAAGAATTTTGTCAGCTGCATCTATTTCTTGAATATAAGTTTTCGCCTTTACGTGGTTTAAATTGACATGTGAATAAGTATGATTACCCAACCCCAAGCCAGCATCGTGAAATTTATGCAGCATTTTCATGTTTTTGGGAGTCACTTCTTTAGCAATCACAAAACCGGTCGCTGGTACCTCATTGTTTTTAAGAGTGGAGATGATCATATCCAAATGAAAGTTTTGACTTTCACCTACAAAAGGCAAATCATCGATAGTGATTGCAATTTCTCTTTTTTGAGCAAAACTTAAGGTGGATAATACCGTTAACAAAAGCAATACAACTAAAAACTGTTTTTTAATCAATGGAATTCTCATCAGAAGTTACGCGTTGAAGCTTACTTATTTTTAATGACAAACTAAAGCAAGGGTTTAAAATTGCGCAAATAATATCATATTTATCAATAATTGCCCATCATGAATTTTTTAAATCCTCTTTGCTTCCTGAATAAACCTAAATCTGTAGTACTCGCAATTCCCTTCAATCTAACTAAGCACCACCATTTTTATCACTCGTTTTTGTGCGCAATAAATCTCTTATTTCAATCAAGATAGCCTCTTCCTTTGTGAGTTTTGCCGGCTCTTCTTCCCGTTTAATTTGTAACAAGTTAATAAATTTGATTGCGACAAAAATTGAAAAGGCAATGATAGTAAAATCAATGATCGTTTGCAAAAAAGCGCCCCATTTTATCACAGCGGCACCAATTTTGAACGCCTTACTACTAATGTCTATGCCACCCAGTAATAAACCAATTAGCGGCATAATAATACCATCTACAAGAGAAGAAACAATTTTACCAAAGGCAGCACCTATTACGACTGCAACAGCTAAATCCATTACGTTACCACGCATTGCAAATTGTTTAAATTCGCTAAAAAAACTCATGGCCACTCCCTATTATCTCGATGGCACTAATTCCTGGTTTGCTGCCCTATATTAATCCAGCAGCTGTTCACCGCAGGATTTTATATTTATCCCTATGTATTAATGTTACCGATAGCGGCCAAGGCATCTGTCTCAGCAACGATTGGTAGGGTGCGTGATTCATCACGGCTATCACCCTCTAAACGAAACACACTATGGAGAGCGCGAACTCCTTCATCAAGTAACAACGTATCAATTAATACTGAAATTTTAATCTCTGAAGTTGCAATTAATTGAATATTAATACCTTTTGCAGCTAAGGTTTTAAACATGATTGAGGCAATTTCAGGATGGCTTTTAAGACCTGCCCCTACTAAAGATAGTTTGGCAAGGCTAGTTACCCCCACAACCCCCTCAGCATTTAAATTTTTTGCAACTTTGCGCAATTGTTTTAACGCCAACTGATATTCATCACGATGCACAGTAAAGGTAAAGTCTGTCTTATTATGTGCTGACAAATGCTGCACAATCATGTCAACATTAACACCAATAGCGCTAATTTCACTTAAAATACCTGAAGCGATTCCAGGAGAATCAGGAACCCCTGATAACGTCACTTTTGCTTCATTACGACTAAAAGCAATCCCTGTTACTAAAGGAGCCTCCATACTACTTTTTTGCTGGTAAGTAATTAAAGTACCAGGACCTTCTTGTGATGAAGATAGAACTCGTAATGGGATATTATATTTACCCGCAAACTCCACAGCGCGAATTTGTAGAACTTTCGCTCCTAAGCTTGATAACTCAAGCATTTCTTCAAATGTAACTTGTTCCAAGCGCTTAGCATCAGGTACTATACGGGGATCGGTTGTATAAACCCCATCAACATCGGTATAAATTTGGCACTCATCAGCATTTAAAGCTGCTGCAATGGCTACTGCAGTTGTATCAGAACCACCACGACCTAAAGTAGTGATATTCCCATCCCTATCGATACCCTGAAAACCTGCAATCACTACAACTGTACCCTGTTCAATATCTTTTAATATAGGCTGTGTATCAATCGCTTGAATACGTGCCTTCTTGAACTGATTACAGGTTTGAATTCGAGCCTGTCCGCCAGTATACGAACGAGCTTTGATTCCGCGATTAATTAAAGCCATGGCCATCAATGCCATGGATACTTGCTCACCAGTTGAGACTAATGCAGCGTACTCCCGCTCATCGGGATATTCACTGATATTATTTGCAAATCCTATAAGCTTGTCCGTTTCACCACTCATTGCCGATACAATGACGACTACACTATGTCCTGCTTGCTTTGCTTTTGCCACTATGTCAGCTGCATGGTTAATATGTCCAAGCGTAGCTAGCGACGTTCCCCCGAATTTTTGCACTAATAATGCCATTTCAGCGCCCCGTCTTTTTATTGTTAACCCGCGTGCTCTACGATCATTGTTTTAATCTGGGAAATTTTTTCCTCCAGATCTTCCGGAACACGTCCTCCACCTTGAGCCATGTCTTCCCTGCCACCACCTTTACCACATAAGTGCTTAACAAGCTCTGCAGCACTAGGTACACGACCTAAAAGACTTTTGCTCACTCCAGCAACAACATTCATCTTGTCCTCAGCAATAGCAAACAACACAATAACTGCATTATCCAAGCTAGATTTCAGCTGATCTAAAGTTGTTCTCAGTGCTTGACTGCCCCTATTATCCAATTGCTTAACGAGCAAATTAACCTCATTTACTGACTGCACCTCAGACAACAAATCGCTACTTGATTTCACAGTTAACTTTGCTTGTAAACGTCCTAACTCTTTTTCTTGTTGCTTTGCATCATGCAAAAATTGTGACAATTTTTCAGCCACATTAGCAGTCGATGTTTTAAGTTTGCCTGCAACAGCATCTAAATTGTCCAGTTGCTGGTTTACCCAATCTAAGGCATAAGCCCCAGTGACCAACTCGATACGCCTAACACCACTTGCAATGCCATACTCTCCAATAATTTTGAAAAGCCCAATATCTCCTGTACGTGAAGCATGTGTACCACCACATAACTCTTTTGAAAAATCCCCCATGGAGAGAACACGTACAGAGTCACTGTATTTTTCCCCAAATAGGGCAACAGCCCCACTGTGTTTTGCAGCCTCAATATCCATTAACTCCGTCACTACTGGATCATTAGCACGTATCTGGTTATTCACAAGAATTTCTAATTGATGTAATTGCACGGGGGTAAGCGCTTCAAAGTGAGAAAAATCAAAGCGTGCACGCTCAGCATCGACTAAAGAACCTTTTTGTTGCACATGAGACCCAACAATTATTTTTAAAGCAGCATGCAATAGGTGTGTTGCTGTATGATTTAAACGGATGGCCTCTCGTCTAGCTACGTCGACCTGTGCACTGACTTCTTCATTAACCTTGAACTCACCTTTGAGTAATTGCCCGTAGTGAATAATGGCTTGGCCCACTCGCTGCGTATCATTCACTTGAAATAGAGCATTGCTGTGGATAAGCTGGCCACGATCCCCTACTTGCCCACCACTTTCTGCATAAAAAGGCGTATTGTCGAGAATAATTGCAGCATTGGTACCAGCAGATAATTTCTCAACTTTCGCACCATCGCAAAGTATGGCGGTAACTTTGGCTTGTAAGCTAACCTTCTCATAACCGTGAAACACCGATGATTCTTCAACATTTATCGACGCTGAATAATCTGTCGTAAACTGGCTCGCAGATTGCGATAACTGACGTTGTTGCTGCATACATTGATTAAAGCCTTCGGTATCGATAGAAAGCCCTTGTTCACGTGCAATATCCGCTGTTAAGTCTAATGGAAAACCATAAGTATCATAGAGCTTAAATGCTACATCACCAGGAATCTCTTTTGTTTTTAAGCTTTGGATTTGCTCTTGTAGCAAACGTAGACCTTGTTCAAGAGTCCGCGCGAATTGATTTTCCTCCTGAATTAAAATGCGCTCTAGTTGTGACTGATTTGTAGCAAGCTCTGGATAAGCTTCCCCCATTATATCAATTAGAGGTTTTACTAACTTATAAAAGAAAGGTGTAGGTAATCCAAGCTTATTCCCATGACGTATTGCTCGGCGAATAATGCGACGTAATACATAACCCCTTCCTTCATTACCAGGCATTACACCATCAACAATTAAAAAAGAACAGGCGCGAATATGATCAGCAATCACCTTTAAGGAAGCATGATGAGGATCAACATTGGGAACAAGTTCACAGATGCCACGGATTAAATGCTGGAAACTATCAATATCATAGTTATTATGCACCCCCTGTACCACTGCTGAAATTCGTTCAAGCCCCATACCGGTATCAACAGAAGGTTTGGGCAAAGGGTGCAAACGCCCCTCTTTATCGCGGTTAAACTGCATAAATACCAGATTCCAGATTTCAATATAGCGATCGCCATCTGCATCTGGACTTCCTGGAGGTCCACCGGCAATATCTGATCCATGGTCGTAAAAAATTTCCGTGCAGGGGCCGCAGGGACCTGTATCCCCCATAGACCAAAAATTATCCTTTTCCCCACAACGTGAAAAGCGTTGAGCTGAAACGCCTATTTCATTTAACCAAATATCAGCAGCCTCATCGTCTTCTGTATACACAGTCACCCAAAGACGCTCGACTGGCAGTTTCAATACAACAGTCAAAAATTCCCAAGCATAACGAATTGCTTCACGTTTAAAATAATCACCAAAGCTGAAATTACCAAGCATCTCAAAAAATGTATGGTGTCTTGCCGTATAGCCCACATTTTCCAAATCATTGTGCTTGCCCCCTGCACGAACACAGCGTTGGGAACTTACTGCTCGCGTATAAGGACGAGTCTCTAATCCAAGAAAAATATCCTTAAACTGTACCATTCCCGCATTTGTGAACAGCAAAGTAGGATCATTGCCCGGTACAAGGGAACTGGACTCAACAACTTGGTGTCCTTTTTGAGCAAAATAGTCAATAAATGCCTGTCTAATTTCTGAACTTTTCATGATTTTATCATTCATCACTTATCATTTTAGTTTTGAGCCAATTTTGATAAATCAAGCCCTTTTAACATCGAATTGTAACATTTCCATAGAAAAATTTTTGTAACCCACTAAGCTTTCCTGTCAGGATAAAGTTAGACTATTGCTGAATTTTTCTACATGAGTGCTACCCATTATTGAATAACATCAACTTCCTTCACAACCTTGACAATGATGTCGCTCGGAAAACCACGATATAATAAAAAACGCTGTCCCTTTTGCAGTTCCGTATAGGATAAGGTTTCTTGATTTTTATATTTTTTATCCCAAACAGCTTGTGCATAATTGAGCCAGTTATTCTGTTCCTGTTTGAGGACATCATCAATCAATTCCCGAGCAATTTGTTTTGCTTGCAATTCCTGAAAGATCTTTAGAGGACCATACCCCTGACGAATACGTACGGCACATACAGATTCAACAAAACGCACATCACTTTGCAAACCAAGATTCTGACATTTAACGACTGCTTCAGCTATTTCCATTTGGTCATAGCCTTTTTGCGCTAATTTGTCAGCTAACTCCTGAGCACCGTGCTCGCGCCTGGTAAGCAGGCGCATTGCACAGTCAAACGCTTTAGTCATCTATACTCTCTAATACTTCTTCCATGTTTTCAGTATTTGTTAATTTTTTCACTAATAACTCAGCTCTAATTTGCTGCTCTAGCGTCTGAGCTATTTGTGGATTTTCTTTCAAATATAAACGAACGTTATCTTTGCCCTGACCAATCTTTTCTTGGTTGTAGCTATACCAGGCACCTGATTTTTCAATGAGACCTAATTGAGAACCCAGGTTGATAATTTCGCTTTCTCTAGAGATGCCTTCATTATAAAGAATATCAAAATCTGTTGTCTTAAAGGGCGGTGCAACTTTGTTCTTAACAACTTTAACGCGTGTTTCACTACCTAAAATCTCATCACCCTTCTTGATTGAACCGACACGACGAATATCCAGGCGCACCGAAGCATAAAATTTCAATGCATTACCACCCGTGGTTGTTTCAGGATTACCAAACATCACGCCAATTTTCATACGGATTTGGTTAATAAAAATTACCAGTGTATTCGAACGTTTGATGTTTGCTGTTAATTTACGGAGTGCTTGCGACATTAATCGGGCTTGTAGACCAACATGTGTATCACCCATTTCACCTTCAATCTCAGCTTTCGGTGTCAAGGCAGCTACTGAGTCAACAATGATCACATCCACCGCAGCAGAACGGACAAGCATATCTGTAATTTCTAAAGCTTGCTCACCAGTGTCAGGTTGTGAAACTAATAATTCATCAACATTCACTCCAAGCTTAGCTGCATAACTTGGATCAAGAGCGTGCTCTGCATCGACAAATGCTGCAGTACCACCTTTTTTCTGACATTCAGCAATGACTTGCAGAGTCAGCGTTGTCTTACCTGATGATTCAGGACCATAAATTTCAACAATTCTTCCTCTTGGTAATCCACCAATGCCAAGAGCAATATCAAGACCTAAAGAACCTGTTGAAATTGCTTCAATATCACGCACTGCCTGGTTATCGCCCATGCGCATGACAGAACCTTTGCCAAATTGGCGTTCGATTTGAGCGAGTGCCGCACTTAATGCTTTTTGTTTATTGTCTTCCATTATTCACCCACGTTTGTGCAAAGGGCAAATTATCACACAGATATGAGCCTGCAGCAAACTTAGAGCTTGCTAAAGAATTCGCTAAAAATAGAGCAATAATCCTGGTTGTCCAAACAAGAATAATATCAAAGGGTTTCTTTTTATGAAGACGCAAGTTTTTATTTCTGGAGCAAGAAGATTGGGGGATTTATGGTTAATATGACAAGTATTCCTAATCAGAATTACTTGGAAGATGGTTTTAATAAGGAAAGTACTCCTTCTAAGGCACGGGTACAAGCCAATTGACGTACTTTTTTTCGAGATACCCCGGAAAAATAACAACCTTTTGTTACGGCAGGTTGATCACGCATAGCCCAAGCGAACCAAACCGTACCCACAGGTTTTTCATCACTACCGCCGTTAGGACCAGCAATCCCTGTCACAGCAAGGGCAACGTCAGCCGCACTATACTCCAAAGCCCCAAGTACCATGGCTTCTGCTACTTGCTCACTTACAGCACCGTGTAATTGGATCAATTCTGATTTAATTCCTAACATTTCTTCTTTAGCTAAATTACTATAGGTTACAAAACCCCTTTCAAACCAATTAGAGCTACCTGACAAATCTGTTAATAGTCCAGCTATTAAGCCACCAGTACATGACTCAGCTGTGGCAATTTGCAAATGCAGTGCCCGCAAACTACCCGTTACTTTACGAACTAAAATCGCCAGGTTATTCATATTTTGCCTAAATAAGAACTGCAAAAAAAACCCCGCATACCGCGGGGTTTAAAACTCTTACTCTGAATTACTGGCCTGTTTGTTCAGTCTTAGTAGTATCAGGAGTAGTGCCAGTAGTATCTGCAGGTTTGCTTTGATCCTGTTGCTCTACAGTAGTTGCAGCATTGTTCTCAGCTTTTTTTTCTGCGTTCTCACCACAAGCAGACAGTAATACTGCCACGAATGCGGTTACAGCTAGAAGAGCCAGACGTTTCATAATCATTCTCCGTAATTGTTCATAGGTTTTTAACTTCCCTTCATTAGTCTAGCAAAAATTTACCTTAAGTGAAGGACTTACAAAAGATAGATGCAAATAAACTCTTCGGCAGTTCAAATTAAGAGCGCAACAACTATTTTTTTTGCAACTTTTTAGTAGCTTCACTATCGCTTTAAATAATACTGTCCTTTTTTCTATGCGATTGTCTACGCTTTTTCAGTAAGAAAAAAATTAAATAAAATTTGAAAAGCTAATATGCCCTTAAGATTTGATAGATAAAATTTAGTCACTTTTTGTTAGCGATGGTGGATTAAATGGTCAAGTCATACACTCAAGAAGAAGCAGTCATTCTGGCACAGCGCCTTTGGAGAGGAAAGCAAACCAGAAAAAATTATCGATTCCAGCAAACCTCGACAAAAGAATTGACTGAATACAAAACATTTTTAGTAGGAAATGACCCTAAGATACACTTATCAGAAGAGCATAAAACTAAAGAAGGTAAAATTACCTTAATTGGTACTTCAGGCTTACGCTCAATAGACTTAATAGCTGAACTGGGGAACAAAGAAAACACACCTAAACTCATCATTATTGACAACAGTGACAACGTTATCAAGTTCTGGAGAAAACTTCGCGCACTTGTTGAAAAGTCTAATTTTGACAACAAAGCACATTTTCTTGCTAATTTTGAAATGCTTTTATCGACAAACAAAGAATTATATCTTGAAATTGAAGACAATGCTCTTAATGAGTATATGCCTAACATTGTATATGAAAATCAAAATCCAGTTACATTTATGTCAACTTTGATAGATAAGCATGGACTTGATTATGTTTTATCGATCATTAGACATACAACAATCATTGCTCAAACCTGGGCAGATGCTAATCTTTTTAATACATTAAAGAATGTATGCAAACTTCATAAGATTGAAAAAATTTACACCTACCCATCGAATATAGAATATTGCATTCCTTTTCTTGAAGCTGAAAAAGTTAGATTAAACATTGAAATTTTAGACCCCTATTTATCGATAGAAACTGATCGTTGTCCGCATCATGGGATACCAGAGGAAGTTTATCTAAAAGCAAAAAATGGGGCTTCAATGGGACATCGACCTCCAAATACTGAAGATAAGAAGGAAGCTTTTAAAGTTAAACTAGAACAGATTGAGAGGATTTTATCCGAATTTAAAAAAGAGATTGATAATATTGGGCAGTACTCCCCAAAAGCAAAGGAGGAAGCTGAAAAGTTACACCTGTCTTTGGTGGATGCGATGATATTTGCGTTTATTGCCCCTGACTCAGTAAAAATGCAGCAATTTGCCTTGGAAGCAAATCGTTTAATTAATAAGGCAAAACCAATCCTTCAAAAAGATTTAGGTTGGGGAGATTATTTAACAAATCTTGCTAAACATATTGCTAACACAATCGTCTATGGATTCAGTTTGGGCTATAGTCAGGGATTTTTCTCAATAAAACCTGCCGTTGCTGTGACGACAGCTGAAGAACTGGATAGGCAATTGCAAAATAATCTTCTCAATTAGAGTAAGAGTTTCATTCCCTATTGAATGAAACTCGCCCAGCTAAGGTAAGCATTCTCATTTTTATATCGACGTGCCGTGTTTTATGCACGGCATCTATGATGCTGTTCTTGAAAAAACAATTTCCGCTACTTCTCGCACTGAGTTCACCCAGTCACAATCGTTGTTCCATATATCCACTATAATAGTGATAGATTTGCCTAAGTATTTATCAAATTGAATAATATAAAGGAACCAAATCTCGCAGGATTGCGACAATACTAAATACAATTGGGAATAATATGGACAACACCGATCATTTATTAACAATCCTGCTGAAATTATGCGAGCTGAATCACATACCAGCTTCCTCGCAAAACTTAATTGCGGGTTTGCCATTAGTTAACAATCGTCTTAGTCCCCAATTATTTGTTCGGGCAGCTGAGCGTAGTGGATTTGTTGCAAAGATTAAGGATAAAAATCTCTACAAAATATCTCCTTTGGTTTTACCCGTTATCTTATTATTAAAGGATTCTAACGCCTGTATTCTAATGAAGCGAACGGATAAAACAGCTGAAATTTATTCATCAGAAATGCCAGAACACTTACAAACAATCCCGCTGACTGAGTTAGAACAGCAATATACTGGATTTACAATATTCATCCAACGTGTTGCTAACTATGAGAGGCCTACCCTCAACCATACCCGTTCCTGGTTCTGGGGAACATTATGGGAATATCGCTCTACCTACTATGATGTTTTAGCAGGCGCATTAATAATTAACGTGTTTACTCTAGCCAGCCCTTTATTTGTAATGAATATTTATGATCGGGTTGTACCTAATAATGCAATTTTAACATTATGGGTATTGACCATTGGCATTCTAGTCCTCTTATTTTTTGACCTAATACTCCGTTTTATGAGGGCCTATTTAATTGATGTTAACGGGAAAAAAACAGACATTGTTATTACTAGCAAACTATTTACTCAGGTCTTAAACCTACAGCTCATAAAAAAACCTAAGTCCACAGGTGAGCTGGTCAACACTTTAAAAGAGTTTGAATTCATACGTGATTTTATTACTTCCTCGACTTTAACCACCTTGATTGATGTACCGTTTATACTCATCTTCCTTGCGTTTATCTGCTACCTTTCTTTTCCCGTAGCTTTAGTCTCATTAATTGCTGTACCCATTTTATTTGCACTAGCCTGGATTATTGAAAAGCCTCTTAGCCGAGTTGTCAAAGAAGCAAACTATGCCTCAGCAAAAAAAAACGGCATCTTATTTGAGAATTTATCAGGTCTTGAAACTATTAAAAGTCTCAATGCCCAAGGTGTTGCTCAAGGAAAATGGGAGAATATCGTCGCTATAAGCTCACGTTTAAATTTAAAATCTCGTTTTCTATCCGGCTCCATGGTCAATATCACGTATTTTATTCAACAATTAGTGATTATTCTTACAGTGGTTGTTGGCGTTTATCAAATTGAAAAAGGGCTCCTGTCATTAGGAGGACTCATTGCCTGCAGTATGTTGGCAGGAAGAGTAATTGCCCCTCTAGGACAATTCGCCAATATCATTACTCGCTTTCAGCAAGCAAAAACAGCATTGCATGATTTAAATAAATTAATGAATACTGAATCAGAATTTGATGAGGTGCGCTCTTTTATATCTCGTCCCTTTATCAAAGGCGAAATAGAATTTAAAGATGTCACTTTTTCATATTCTGAACAATCTTCACCAGCTTTAAACAACATTAACTTTAAAATAACCCCCGGTGAGCGTGTTGCCTTACTCGGTCATATTGGCTCAGGAAAAACCACCATCCAAAAATTATTACTAAAACTTTATCAACCACAAAGAGGATCTATCTATATTGACGGGGTTGACATTAATCAACTTGATCCTGCAGAAATCCGCAGAAATATTGGCTATATTCCCCAGGAGACAATCTTATTCTCAGGCACATTACGAGATAATATTGCCATCTCAATGCCCTGGAGTAATGATAACGCCATTATTCGCGCAAGCGAAATCTCCGGAGCAATTAAATTTATTGATCAACATCCTGAAGGATTTAATTTAAAGATTGGTGAGCGTGGCGAAGGGTTGTCAGGGGGGCAACGGCAACTCATTAGTATTTCTCGTGCTTTAATTGGAGACCCTCCCCTCATTCTAATGGATGAACCAAGCAGCGCTATGGATGATGCGGCGGAACAAGAACTTATTAATAATATAAATCCTTATTTACAGACTAAGACCTTGATTCTTGTGACTCATAGATTTTCAATGCTTGCTTTGGCAACGCGCATTATCTTAATTGACAATGGGCGTATTGTTCTTGATGGGTCTAAAGAAAAAGTCTTAGCCACCCTTATGAAGATCCAATCTAAAAAGCAGGCATTATGAAATGGAAAAATGTATTTAATAAAATTTTTAAACGAACTACACCGTCTCAAGAAGAGGAAGAATTCATAACAGATAGCAAATCAGCGTTATTGAATAAATCCACACCTCTCGCTCATGGGGTTCTAATCATTACTATCCTATTGATTCTATCAGCATTAATCTGGGCCTATTTTGGTGAGATTGAGGAGATTACCGTTGGGGAAGGTAAGGTTATCCCTTCTTCGCAGATTAAAAATATACAAAGCCTAGACGGCGGCATCATTGAAAAAATCATGATCAAAGAAGGGGACATGGTCAAAAAAGACCAACCTCTTCTGGAACTCGATGACGTGCGTTATAAAGCAGATTTTTCGCAGGCTTTTGAGAAATATTTAGCATTATCGGCAATGGTTGCTCGTTTTAACGCTGAGGTAAACAACCAGGATACAATCATTTTTCCAGAGAGTTTAAACAAAAATCCCGAACTAAAGTCTCGTGAAGTTAATCTTTTTACTGCTAGAAAAAAAGCGCTGCAAGAGCAACTCAATTTATTGCAACATAGCCATGATCTAATCAATCAAGAAATTCAAATGTACATTCCTCTAATGCAAAAAGGATATGCTTCAAAAATTGAATACATTCGTAGCGTGCGAGCAGCGAATGAAATTAAAATTCAAATGGAAAACCAAAAAGATAAATTTCGTGAGGAAGCCTTAACAAATTTAAATAATCATAAGGCAGAGCTTTCTATTGTTGTTGAACAATTAAACTCACTTAGAGATAAGATGGTACGTACTCAACTTGTTTCACCAGTTAATGGTATTGTAAAAAAACTAAATTTTGTCACCATGGGTGGTGTCGTCAAACCTGGCGATGTGATCATGGAAATTGTTCCTTTAGAGGACAAATTATTAATCCAAGCAAAAATTCGACCGCAAGATATTGGCTTTGTTCAGCTCGGACAGCATGCTACCGTTAAGATTACCGCATATGATTACTCTATCTACGGTGGACTGTCCGGCAAAGTGGAATACATTAGTGCTGATGCCATCAAAGAGGAACAACTAACGCCAGAAGCTCGACAAGATTATTATTTTCTTGTCCATGTCCGAACTGATCAAAATTATTTAGGAAACAAACAACAGAAGCTTTATATCATGCCAGGCATGACAGCAACAGTGCATATTAAAACAGGGGAAAAAACCCTTCTCCAATACCTGCTAAAACCTCTGATTAAAGCCAAGCAAGAAGCGTTACGAGAAAGATAACTAGTTTACTGACTTGGTTAGATGCATTTGTTAGAATCCCTAAAAATTTATTCCTTTAGAACTAGAACGCTATGTCTGTAACGCATACTCCTATGATGCAGCAATATCTGCGCATTAAATCAGAATACCCCGATATGCTTCTTTTCTATCGGATGGGGGATTTTTATGAACTTTTTTATGATGATGCTAAACGGGCAGCACAATTGCTCGATCTTACCCTAACACATCGAGGACAGTCTGCTGATAAACCAATACCAATGGCCGGTGTTCCCTACCATGCTGTAGAAAACTATTTAGCACGCCTACTAAAAAAAGGAGAATCTGTTGCTATTTGTGAGCAAATTGGTGATCCTGCAACCAGTAAAGGTCCTGTCGAACGTCAGGTCACGCGTATAATAACTCCAGGCACGGTAACAGATGAAGCTTTGCTAGATGCAAGGCGCGATAATATCTTACTTGCTATTCATTCCCAGCAAAAACAATATGGTTTGGCATGGGTTGATTTAAGCGGTGGACGTTTCCATCTATTACAGGTAGAGGAAGATGCCCAGCTAATTGCGGAAATTAATCGCTTGCAACCTGCAGAAATTTTACTGCCTAACTCTTTACTTCTACCTGTTTTACGCGAAAATTATGCCGTTAAAATTCGTCCCGACTGGGAATTTGAGCGCCAACGCTCTCGCCAATTACTCTGTGAGCAATTTTCTGTCAGTAATTTAGCCGGATTCGGTGAGAAGAACTATGCAATAGCCTTCCCTGCGGCAGGCTGCTTATTAACTTATTTACAAACCACCCAACGTCAATCACTCCCCCACTTGACCCAACTTACTTTGGAGCAAAATGCCGATTATCTGCAACTTGATGCAGCAACACAAAAACATTTAGAGCTATTTGAAAACTATCAGGGCGGACGTGAAAATAGCCTACTCGCGGTTCTTGATCACACAGCCTGTGCCATGGGAAGCCGTCTCTTGAAAAGATGGCTGGGCAGACCACTAAGTCAACATAAATTAATTGAAGAAAGACAGCAAGCTGTTTCTGAATTAATCGAGAAAAAGCAGGATGCTACTCTTTATGCATTACTGCGACAAATGTGTGATATTGAGCGCATTGCCTCCCGAGTCGCTTTAAAATCTGCTCGGCCACGTGACTTGGTTCAACTACGTGAGACTTTATTTCTTCTACCTGCTCTCAATGCGGCACTCAGTAACAATAAGGTTTCTTTGCTTACAAAATTAGCCAGTAAACTTATACCACAACCTGTTTTATATGATCTTTTAGCCGCTGCTCTCGTTGATAATCCACCCATGCTAATTCGCGATGGAGGCGTTATTGCACCTGGTTTTGATGAAGAACTTGATGAGCTAAGAGGACTAAATGACAATGCTACAGAAAAGCTCATCGAGCTGGAAAGCGCCGAAAAGCAACGCTCTGGTCTTTCCTCTTTAAAATTTGGCTATAATCGCGTCCAGGGCTATTACATTGAATTATCACGTGCCCAAGCTGAAAAAGCCCCTATCAATTATCAACGCAAACAAACCTTAAAGAATGTAGAGCGCTATATCACACCTGAATTAAAAGTCTTTGAGGAAAAAGTTCTATCAGCACAAGTGAAAGCCTTGGCGAGGGAAAAATGGCTTTATGAAAATTTATTAGAGGAAGTCCTGCAATTTATTATCCCCTTAACACAACTAGCCCAAGCCATTGCTGAGCTTGATGTGTTAATTACTTTTGCAGAACGCGCGCAATGTTTAAATTGGTGCCGTCCGCAGTTAATTTCAACCCCTGGTATCGATGTAAAAGCAGGTCGCCATCCAGTAGTTGAGCAGGTTTTGCAAGAGCAGTTTATCGCCAACGATTTAAATTTGAATAAGACTCAAAATATCTTATTGATTACCGGCCCTAATATGGGTGGTAAATCGACTTACATGCGCCAAAATGCATTGATTGTACTTCTAGCCTATATTGGAAGTTATGTTCCAGCGAATCAAGCACGCATAGGGCCCGTTGATAAAATTTTCACCCGCATTGGGGCAAGCGATGATCTCGCTTCTGGTCGTTCAACTTTTATGGTGGAAATGACTGAAACAGCACATATTTTGCGACAGGCAACCAATCAAAGTTTGGTACTTATTGATGAAATTGGCCGAGGGACCAGCACCTATGATGGTATGGCTCTCGCTTATGCTACCTGTGCTTATTTGGCAAACACTATCCAAGCCTATACGCTATTCTCCACTCATTATTTTGAATTAACAAATTTACCTACACAATTTCCCTGTATAAAGAATATTCACTTGCAAGCAACTTTAACAACAGGACGGATTGTCTTTCTCTATCGAATTGAAGAAGGTGCCGCTAATCGCAGCTATGGCTTAGAAGTTGCCCAATTGGCAGGCATTCCTCACGAGGTATTAACGATTGCCTCTGCACACTTAAATCTTGTGCAGCAATCAGAAAAGCAGCAATCTGCAGTTCAAGTTGCAAAATTGAGTTCGCCAGTACTTACGGAGTTGGCAAAAATTAATGCTGATAATTTGTCACCCCGAGAAGCCCTAGAATTGGTTTATCGCTTAAAAACAATAGAAGCCAGTCATGCGGTCGAATAACGCTATGAGTGATCGAATTGTAACTAGTTTCCCAGGATATCGCATCGCCTTCGCCTGGGCTAAAACTGTAAACCTTATGATATGAAAAAGAAATTACGCCTCCTACTAATCATGATTAGTTCTGTCTTGCTTGTTGCAGCAACGACCCCCACTATTCAGATTACAGGTGTGAAAAAAATGATTGCTGCTAATATTGAGGCACGGCTAACTGAACTTGCCAAAGACAAACTTTTGAGTAGTGTGTCTGATGACGAACTTAGCCTGCAAATCGCTAAAGCAATGCAACCCTACGGTTATTTTAAACCACAAATCACTCTCTTGAGTCATCAGCCTTTACGGATTGCTATCGCTCCAGGGCCACAAGTGCTGATCTCAGATGTTCGCATCAAAATTAAAGGAGAAGGAGCCAATAATCCTGTTATCAAACGTGTCTTAGAACCTCTACCTGTCAAAAAAGGCGATCCTCTTAACACTGTTAAATACGAAGAAATCAAACAAAATTTATTAAATACGGCAGAACACCAAGGTTTCATGCGAGCCGCTTTTGAAAAAGCAGAAATTCTTATTCACCCGGACAATGACACTGCATCAATTAGCCTCATCCTTGATACAGGCCCCCAATTTTATTTCGGACAGGTAAGATTTGATCCTACCTTTATTTCACCTAAATTGTTGCATCGCTATGTGCCATTTAAATATGGTCAACCCTACTCTACTGACCAAATTTTAGCGTTAAATAATCAATTAGCATTTAGTGGATATTTCAATAATGTTTCCGTAAAACCACAGCTAGATAGTTCTCGCCATATCCCCGTTGATGTTCATTTGCAGCGTGCTCCAAGATTTAATTATTCATTTGGACTTGGGTTTGGTACTGATACAGGACCACGTGGCCGTCTTGGCTACCACATCGTCCCTGTTAATCCGGCGGGTGATAAATTTAACGCTGTCGCCCTTGGTTCCTTCAGAGAAAATGCACTGCAAGCGCAATACGTGATACCAGGAACTAATCCGGTTACCGATCAATACAACATCACCGCTAATCTCGCCCATTTAAATTATGACAGTGGTTCAAGTAATTCTGTATTAACCTCTGTTGCTCAACAACACACCAATACACGATTCCAACGTAGCTTATCATTAAACGGATTGTATGAACGCTACACTTATGCTGCACAACCCAGGGAAGAAAAAACTACGTTATTCCCTAAAGCCAGTTTTACCTGGCTAAACGCCGAAGATAAACTTTTTTCTCGCTCTGGATATAATATAACCATCAGTGGCTTAGGCGCTAGCAGAAAAATTTTATCAGAGGTTAATTTTGCGCAAGCTTCGATTAATATTAAAGCCGCGCTAACTATTGAACCACTACGTACTCGTTTTTACTTCCATTCTATTCAGGGCATCACAGCCATCCAGGACATTAACCAAATGCCTTTATCTTTAGCTTTATTACTCGGAGGGTCTGATAACCTAAAAGCATATAGTTACAATTCGCTTGGTCCAGGTAAAGTTTTGACTTATAACGGCCTTGAAATTCAAAAAGAGACTGTCGAACACTGGTATTTTGTTAGTTTTTTTGACAGTGGAGATGTTTACGTGCCAATATCCAAGGATTTAAAGTATGACGCTGGTATTGGTCTAATGTGGGTATCCCCAGTGGGTCCTATTAAAGTTGGTGTTGCGCAAGCAATGGATAACCATTTCAATCGCAGCGAGAAAAAACCAAAACTCGTCATTAATATGGGTCCTGATTTATAAATGCGATTTCTTATTAAAATTCTTAAATCAGTCATGTATAGCCTGCTTCTGGCATTTATCCTATTGGCCAGCATCGCTATTTTTTGTACAACCACGACACCAGGTTTGTTTCTGACACTTAAATTAGCGAGTTATTTATTACCAGGCAACCTACAAGTTAGCAATGTTAATGGGCGATTATTAAGTCACTGTTCATTAGGTGATTTTAGCTATCGCGATAAAACAACTACAATAATCCTGAAAAATGTAGAACTAGAATGGCAACTTACAGAGCTGTTTCGGCATAGATTAGCTATTGAAGCTTTAACCGTTGATCAAGTCAAGTTCTCTAACAATAGCGTAGACAAGACCAAAACTACTATGGAGATTCCGAGACTCCCTTTCGAAATTTCTCTGCAAAAAGCATTTATCAATCAAGCTCAACTTACCCAAGATAATACTACTTACGAAATCCAAAATATTAAGGCTCAAGCAAAACTTACTAATCAGCAATGGCAAATCAAACAGTTAAATTTTGATAGTGGCAATATTAATTTTGCCACGACTCTTAACGCACAGCCTGTTATTCCTTTCGCTTTATCAGCAGAAGTTAAGCTAAAAGGTAAGATTAACCATGACTCCCAACTGCATGGCCTTTTAAAGTTAGGCGGTAATTTTTTCCTCTATCATTGGCAAGGAGAACTAACAGCTCCAAGTCGTCTTAGTTTAAATGGTGTACTTAAACAAGGGCATGAACTTCATACTCAAGCACAGTGGCAAGAATTTATATGGCCTATCGATAAAGAAAACAAACTGGCAAGCTCCAAAGGTCAAATTACAGCGGACGGCTTTATCCCCAATATTACTATTGGATTTTATTCAAACACGACGTCTCCCCTACAATCCGAAATTGCCGTTAAAGCACAAACTTTAGCACAAGGAGTTACTGCTGCAGGTACAGTTAAACTGAGTGAAGCTAATTTAAACTTTAATTTTAATTTTGATAATGCAATTTCTCCAAAAATTAAAGGAAACCTGCATGCAGAATCAACTCACTCTCAAGAATTGCACCCTACTCTCAAAGACTTAAAATTCGATACCCAATTTGCCGGAGACTCTCTGCTTGGCCTCGTGCTGGACACTCATTTAAATGCCCGTTATTTTGATAATCCTTTGCTTGCCAATATTAACTATCAGCAACAGCATCTCAAAGGGCGGGTTAGCTTAGGAAGCAACCAATTAGAAATTAATGGTACCCTTCCCTATCGATGGCAAGCTAAAGCAACTATCCCCAAGCCAGCCATACTCTATCCTTCGCTGGCTGGATTAGACACGTTAATCACTGCAGATCTCACCTTAAGCAATGCGATGAAAGGAAAGGCCAATTTACTTATCAAACCAGGACAATACCAGCTTGAGGAAGAGAACACTTCTCGTTTAAAATTTGCAGGAGGCCAGCTGCATGCGTCATTAACACCTGAGGATTTGGTTTTAAATGGCTTGCTTACTATCGATAAAGATAAAAGCCTGACTCTGGCATTCAAGCTACCTCATTTACAATTGCAAAAAGGTTTGGCGAATCAAGATATTCAAGGAGGTTTGCGTTTTGATGTCAATTCTTTAAATTTTCTGCAAAGTTTTAGTCCAGAAATTAGCAAGCCCGAGGGGCAATTAAGCGCTATTCTTCAAACCAAAGGTACCATCGCTAAACCAATTGTTGAAGGCAACATTACCCTTAAAAAGGGCCAAGTTTCTCTGACCAACTGGGGTCTTGATTTTCATAATATTCAATTCGAAATGCAAAGTCGTAATAAGGAATGGCAAGCTCATGGCTCTTTGGCTTCAAATAACGATACATTAGCGCTTGAAGGTCAAGGAATTTTTGCGCCACAAATAACAGGATTAATCCATTTAGATGGTAATAATTTTACTTTACTCAACACCCCTGAGTATTTGGTTCATATCTCACCCAAATTGCTCGTTGAATTTAACCCTACTGCAGTTACGGTAAAAGGTACCATTGTTATTCCTAAAGCACAGATCAAACCTCAATCATTCACTAATTCTGTAAGCCTATCAGAGGATGTAGTTTTTGAGGGTAATGAACGTCCTGTGAACCCCTTGCATGTAAATACAGATGTCCGTTTGGAAATGGGGGATGATGTATCACTCGATGTCAAAGGACTGAAGGGCTTTTTGACGGGCGCTATTCGAATACACCAATTACCACAAGAGCCTCTCAATGCCACGGGAGAGCTCAATGTTAAAGATGGAAAATATCAGGCTTATGGGCAAGATCTGGCAATTGAGCAAGGACAGCTTTTATTTACTGGTGGCTCTGTGTTGAATCCTGGGATTCGTGTTCGTGCGGTTCGTCAATTTAAAAACGCAACCAATAGCTTTGCTGGCTCAAATCAATTACTAGATTTTAATAATGCGAATTTACAAACCCTTGATTTTGGCACTAAAACAACTGTCGGCATAGACGTCACTGGTCGTTTAACTGCCCCTAAAGTGGAATTATTTTCCATTCCTAGCACCTTATCCCAAGCTGATATTTTGTCGATGTTATTGCTTGGTAGACCAGCACGCCAAGCAAATAAAGCAGGCGGACAATTATTGCTTGCAGCCATTTCCTCCATGAATCTCGGTTCAGGGGCTAATGGAACGCAATTAGTAGAACAGCTAAAGCAAACACTTGGTGTAGATGTAGGTATGGAAACCACACCTAAATTTGATGAGAAAAGTAATCAAATAACAGATCAAACCTCAGTAGTAGTTGGAAAATCTTTATCTAAACGTTTATATGTAAGTTATAATTATGGTTTGGCAAAAACAGACAGCAATGTGGTTACCCTAACTTATTTGCTCAATAAATTTTTTAGTGTTCAAGTCAACTCCAGTCTTGCAGGCAGTGGCATTGATTTGCTCTATACTCATCGGAAGGAATAGCCAATGACAAATTACGATCTTCCTCTGCGTTTGAAACGGTTGCGCCGAACGTCAACTGCTAGATTGATGCTGCAGGAAACCCGTTTGCATGCGCAGCAATTTATTGCGCCTGTGTTCATTAGCGAAGTTTTGACAGATAAACAAGAAATCAAAAGCATGCCGGGACAATTTCAATTAAGTTTGGAATGCTTACCTGCAGAAATAGATGAACTTTCAGCATTAGGTATCCCTGCTGTACTGCTCTTTGGTATTCCTGCTCACAAAGATACCGAAGGAAGCGCCTCTTTACATTCAGAGGGAATCATCCAGCAAGCCATCCGCAAAATACGTAATATTAACCCCGATATGTTAATTATTACCGATGTTTGTTTTTGTGAATACACTAGTCATGGACATTGCGGAATTTTAAAAGGCAAACACATCGATAACGACAAAACATTAGCATCATTAGCACAGCAGGCGGTTAGTCATGCACAAGCCGGTGCCGATTGGGTAGCTCCCAGCAGCATGACGGATGGTATGGTCACTGCTATTCGTCAGGCTTTAGATGAGGCAGGTTATATTAACACCGCTATTTTGAGTTATGCGGTGAAATATAGCTCCAGTTTCTATGGCCCTTTCAGGGAAGCAGCACAAGGTGCGCCTCAATTTGGCGACAGAAAAACTTATCAAATGGACCCAAGTAATGGCAATGAGGCTTTTAGGGAAGCAGCGCTTGATGTTGCCGAAGGTGCCGATATGTTAATGGTCAAACCTGCCATGAATTATTTGGACATTATTTTTAGGATTAAACAACAGTTTCCTGAAATACCTTTAGGTGCTTATCAAGTGAGTGGCGAATACTCCATGCTCAAAAATGCTGCCGCACAGGGTTTGCTTAATGAGGAGCAGGCTATGGTAGAAAGTTTATTGGCCATACGACGTGCCGGAGCGGACTTAATCATTTCCTACTTTGCTAAAGACATCGCAAGATTACTTAACAAACGATAATATCCTGGAATCAGGTTATTGGATCCATAGGGCCTATGCAGTGAATCTTATCTAGTTAATTTTGCCGCTAAATTAATTTAACGTGATTGTCTTTATTTTTCTGTTTTTTAGCCGTATACATGGATATATCAGCTAAGGCCATTAACTCATCCAACGTTTTCACCTGTTCGGGGTAACTAGCTAGCCCGACACTGATAGAGCTAAGATAGTCTTGATTTTTGAAATGAAATGTTTGCTGAAAAGCTAGCTCAATGCGTTTAATAATTTCTTGAGAAATATCTTCGTCTCTTGAGTGTTTAACAAAGGCTGTAAACTCATCGCCACCCAAACGGGCAACAAAATCCTGCTCACGAAAACAGGTTTTTAAACGCTTTGCTGTTTCTATTAGTAAGTCGTCGCCTGCACTGTGCCCTAGAGAGTCATTTATAAACTTGAAGTTGTCTAGATCCATAAAGAAAAGAGTTAAGCGCTGATCATTAGGTAAGGTAGCCATTGCAGCTTCTAAATTTAATAAAAAATATTTACGATTGGGTAAATGAGTTAATGCATCAAAATGGGCTAAATGATTATATCTGTCTTTTTCACATTTCAGGGAATAATTTTTACTGATTAACAACCGTTCATATTGGTCGCTCATCTTTTTAAAACTATTCAATGTGCTGATGATAATTAAAAACGCAAATAAATGATTAACCCAGTCAATAATAATCAACTGATTTGCAGGGAGGGAATAATAGGCTGGGATTGAAATCAATTTACAACCAACTATGACAATTAACGATAAGCTGGCATAGAAAAAGAGCCCATCACGCCCCACTAATACCACACTTAAAACGGGGATTACATAAAACCATACTGAAACTGAAAATGACGTCCCTATTCCTCGAGTCAAGTAGTTAGAGACGAGTACTGTTAAAAACAGGACTAAAGCAATTATGTGTCCGCATAAATAGGTATTTTTACTGCGATGAAGAAGATATAAATTTAACAATGCAATGATTCCCGCAGCACCAATAACTGCAGTTAAGTAATACAGTTCGCTAAATAGGTAGAAAGAGGTGATAAAAACACAAACAATAAGAAGCTCAATTGATATAGAATAAATTAAGTAATAGGGTCTGATATTAGCATAGGCTATATCAGCATAACTCTTGTTTTTAAAATGCATTTCCCATCCCTATGTAGGTAATACATGAGTCTAATAAACCCTGTCTTTAGGAAAATAAAGTCAATTAGTTAAAGTTTAGAAGAAAAAAGGCTCAAACACAGAAAAATCCTAAATTTCTTTGCCTAGATCGATGCCAACTGACGAAAAAACCATAGTGGCTGGCGATTTTCCCATAACCCTGGATTATTACAAATAAGATTTATTTGCTTAAGTGAGCAACAAAAGATGCCTTGCATACCAAACTACCAGCGATAGTTTATGAACCTGCTTGGAGTTTCTAGGAGTTTGTAATACTTAGTACCTTGTACATAGCCTATAATGTCTAATTATTAAACCAATTTAATTGGTGATAAATATGCCCGAGATAAATTTGCTTGATTGTTTAAATCCTCCCGATATCAATAAGTTCGTTGAGTTTCTAAAGGGACAGTCCGATAGTGAAAAAATAAAGCTCAGGATGTTACACACCGTCATCAAGCAATTAAGTGATAGAGAACTTCCTGAAAAAACTACTCTAGCATTTTTTGAAAAACTGCTAGCTTCCGTAGATCAAAAAACATTTGATTCTTTAGTGAGAAAAAAAGATGAAGACGGCAATACAATTTTACATTTAGCCTGCAAATTTGGTTATAAGACTTTAGTTGATTTCTTAATAGAGAACAGCAAAAAAATCGTTATTGAATCAAGTAAACGTCGAAACAATGAGGGAAAAATACCTGTACACTTATATGAAATTTCTCAAGAATATGTAAATCCTGATTACACAATAAAACATGATAGAACCTTATCCCTCCTAATCGAATTAGCAAAACTGCCATTTAGTAAAGAAACTGAGGCTGAGTTACCCCCTTCTGGAAATTCACCTCCTGCCATATTCTCTTTTGCTGGCATGCTCTTAGCGTGGCTTAACTCCTTATCTTTTTTAATTCCAAACAAACTAGCACTAGTTGTAAATGAAGTTTTTTATTTAAGGATATTTAAACCAAGTAATGAAGGTAAAAAAACAGATATACGCTCGATGGCTATTGAGTTTTTAGATCGTATTAATTCCTTTGCATTTTTAATTCCTAATAAGGTAGCAAAAATTAATGACGAAGACCTAAATTTAGAATTAGCCAATAGTCGAGGCAAAATCGATAAAGCTTTGAGAGACTTTAACTTATTTTTAAGCGAACAACATATTTACATAGATCAGCATATGCATGATGTTTGTACAAAAATAATAATATCCTTTATTGCCAAGCAACTAAAGGTGGCTCATTGTGGAGAATTGTGCTCTGTTTTAATGGATATGATTTTTGAAAATTCCGATGCAACTAAAGTTACTTTTTGTAAAGTAGAGCCCGGCAATCACGTATTTTTGAAAGCTGAATTTTTAATCGATAACTCTTTGCAATTTATCTATATTGACCCATGGAATAATCACTATTTTTTTGATGCAAACAAAAAAAATGTTATCGACGCAATTAGCTTTTATTCAGTAAATAATAAGGCAACTTTTTATTCTAGGTCTTTTTCTCCCAATATAATTTCTCCATTTAATCCCAAAATACAAAGAGTAACAGAATCCCTGACAATTACCCCAGATGAGTATAGGTTCGCAAAAATTTTGGTTAGTGATTTTACATTTGGAAAAAATTTGATAGAGGATGATCCTGAACAAGAATCGTATTCGACCCCTGGTTTTTCGCATGACTGATATCTCTAATTTGCTGAATCTTGAAATTCCTTCACTTTTTCAGTCACTAAATGAAACCGTTTAGCGAACCATTCATTCAACGGATAATAATATTTTGACCAAGATGATTGATTATGTTGCATTGTTGAAAATTTATTTTCTTGTCATTTGTTATGCCTCGTTTTTTACACCCCCCTGAAATTACTAAACGAAGACGTTCTCTTTCATTTCTCTTACCTCCGAGCAGCTCTACAGATCAGTTGGATATTTCGGGAGAACATTCAAAAATAAATAGCCTAAAAGAATTGTTGAATATTTTAGGTAACTTATGCTCAGGTGAATTTACTTACTATCAAACACTGAATGCCTTAAATGATTTTAAAAAACCTCAGTTAAACCATTTCCTAGCGGATTTAGATATAATAATCCCTGAACCTGTTGCAGCCCCTTCTAGTTGCCCGTATTAGAACATCTTGCTTTATCTTAGTTTTCAGTTAACTCTTTAGAGCAAGTTTATATTTGCAAACAGGGCCTTGAATAATAAAACTGTTAACTTCTTTGGTTACCTAATTGTAGCCTTATAACTTAATTGGCAAGCTATTCTCTTAGCCTCTTCTGCATTTCCACTCATACACTCATAAACCTGAAATATTCCTTTTCCACAAAAACTTAATAATTCCCTAAGAAATTGTTGCTAAACTGCTCAAAAAGAAGAATTATCTATCATAAAGACTAGATAATATTTTATCTTTCAAAACCTTTGCTCTTATCTCCCAAGGTAAAAGCAGTACCTAATTCTTTAACTTAAGTGAGAGTAACAAAAAAATGCTCGAAAAATTCGAACAACCTCAAGAACAGGAAAATGTAATTTACATTCATAAGAAAATGAACGAACAGCAGGCTAAAATTTTACTAGTAGCCTGTGCAGAAAAAGCAGCTAAACAACAGGGTGAAAACCTTCCTGATAAGCATAAATTATGGTTATTACGGGATAGTAGTGTTCCTGGTCTAATTACTTTTGAATCGATTGTTTACAATAAATCAAGTGATCAATGGGTAATTCAAACCCCTACTCGCTATATGAATTCGAAGCAAGGTTGGGTAATCAATAATAAATCTTCTCAGTCAGTTGAATTTGCTCAAATAGTAGAGAGGTCTGGTGGAAAGGAAGGCATTGATAGCGTGCTAATTGAGAGCTTAGTAATACACATACTTGAGACGAAAAATTGTAGTTTTGAGAATCACATTACTCCTTTTTGGGAAGAGAAGAAAAAAGTTGTGGCACAAGATTGTCATAAAGAGAAAGGAGAGGATTTTTCATTGCCCAGTTATATAGCCAATCTTTTAATTTGCCCATTGACTAAAGAGAAGAAACTAGAAACAGGGTTACATAAAACCTTACCACTTATGAAAGATCCAGTTGTTTTAAAAGATGATGGAAGAACATATGAGCGCGAAGTTTTAGTTGCACAATACAAAGAATTGGATATTGATTTAAAAGAGGGAGTGCATTATTACAGTAATATCGTATTAAGAAATATTATTAGTCACCTCGTCTCACAAAAACAATCACCTATTGAGTTGGATAAAATAGATGAAGAGCTCATTGACTCACTTAGTTTTGAGCATTTTGATAATGCAGTAATATCTCCAAGCGGTAATTCTTTTTCAAAAAGAGAAATAACCAAATATATCAACTCCAAAAAAATAGGACTCATGGAGCCTGTGGCTGCCGATCCTTTAAACCCTAATATAACAATAGGGAAAATGGATCTTATTCACAATGAGAATCTAGAGCTTTTTGTTAGGTTTTGGCCAGATTTTTATAAAAGCATGAGCCCTGAGAATATCTTAAAATAAGATCTTTTCTGCACATCAAAGACTATTAACCTATCTCATTGACAAATGCATTCTCGGGGAGTCCCAGCCCCCAGAATGCACATTTGTAGTTTGTTCATTTTTAATCTTTTTCTAATCAATTATTAAACAAAAAGTTATTTTTTGGTCTAGAACTATAATGAAGCTACCATAAAGACCAGGGAAGGATTTATGTTGCGGTTAAATGATCCAAACAGACTTACTGTGTATGCAAATCCAGCTCGAGATCTTGTTGTAATACAAGGGAATTCCGGGGTTGTCTATCCCTTCTACAAATCATCCGGACGTAACAGCAAAAGCGATCAAACCTGGTCACCATGGATGGGCTATTTCGAGCATCATCCATTACACAAAACAAACCCATCGTTTAATAATCAGATCTACATGGTTAAGCCAACCCCGTCCACGATTTCAGAGGAGGCTCAAGGGATAATTAGAAAACACCTGGGTAGTAATGCAGATAACTTCATACGCAGAATGGGTAATGATGAGGCTCTGGCTCTTTCTTGTTCTTTAGGCGGCGGTGATTGGGACAAGTATCCCCTGCTTCGTCAAGAAATTATGGCTGCAGAATCAACAAAAGAATTTATAAAAGCTCTTACTGTAGCAGCAATTATACCAGTAGATTTTCCACCTATACCTTCATCAAAAGATCCAATCCCATTTAATGGCATACAATATTCCGGTGAGGTAGTTCCAGACCAAGCCATTCTTGCTACATCGATGGAAACTGTTACAACAAAAGTTGCAGCTGGATACGTTACGGCATTTTCAGTACAGGATAAAAAACAATTCCCTACAACAAATCAAGTAAATACCCTTATGGCGCTAAAAGCAGAAAAAGTCGCTTTAGCAGCAACTGCAGTAGAAGGCCCTCTCCCGAAAGCTAAAGTTGGTTCAGGATCTTCTCCTTCTGTAAGCAATCCAGCAATGCAGCAAGAACATGGACGGATAGTAAGAGAGCGCTATTTAAGTAAACTAGGAATTATTAAAGATAAATATAAAAAACCACCAGGAGACGTGCATAAAGCACCAGAAGCTGGATCAGATTCGGAAGCAGGAGCCACAGGAGTTCGTTTAGGAAAATAATAAAATCATGCTATATCAATGAGAATAGTGTGATATTGCAGTGACAATGGCTCTGCAATCATATTTTCTTTTTCGCACCGAGATAATTTTTTAATATAGCGCTCAACTTTCATGGCTGCTGCTTTACCTTCTGGAATTTCCCAAGCCTGAGCAATTTTAACCGGCCTAAAACTGCGCGTGTATTTGCATTTACTTGTCCCGTCAATATGGGACTTATAACGTTTTTCCAGATCATTCGTAATACCTGTGTAATAGGTATTATTCTCGCAAAGTAAAATATAAACCCAATAACATGTTATCATTCGTTACTTCCTAACTATCTAGACTTCTTGATCTTCAACCGTTTGTCATCTTAAACAGCATACTGCTTTTGTTTAAATGAGTACTATAAGAATTATAAGCAAACCATAAATCAATCAAAAATAGGGTTGTAAACCCTCCCTTTTTAGTACCAAGCTAAATTAGAGGGGATTACAATGCTTATGGAAATACTCAAATAAAAACTCAAGGTCATGTCTGGCAATTTTCTATTTCTGAGTTTGATAATTTTAGTTATCGTTACAAAATTCAAAGTAAACGCTTAATGTTAACGGGTAAAATCCTAACTACATTTAAGCAAAGATTTCATCCTTACGTTTCTGGAGAAATTGGAGCGGGTTTTAACGGTGCTCCTCATACGATTATATAGTTATCGAAGACTATAAACCCTAAATATTATATTATAGCAATCTTCGCTGTAAGAGTGCACCTGCATTCCCGAACCGCGGGATCCAGAAACCAATGCCCCTTTCATATGCCGCAGAAAGAAACCTTGATAACACGGCTTAAATTAGTGAGGGGTTGTCTCGAGGAGAGCATTATCCTATAGTAAATACCGGTTGGAATGGACTCCTAAATTATTCTGGCTTACATACCAACTTTTCTTAATTATGGAGTGAAATTTATATGAATCAATTGTTTAAAAGCTTGACTGCCTCTGCTTTAGCTTTGGCAACTACTACTGCCTTAGCAAGTCCAGCCTATTTAGTTACACATAATAAAACAAATGTAGAATCGAATGCCTACGTTGCTGGAGTCGCTGCCCCGCATCCTACTGCACCAAATAGTGACGGCAAAGTATCCTGGCTGGTTGTCAGAATGGCTTGCTATGGTCATGTTGATAAGAGTGGCCGTTGTCATGCGGTAATTAAGATGGCAACTAATACCGACAAACCTATCGAATTAGGTACTGTCTCCATGGATGTAGAAAATGGTGATATACAACCTAAGCAAGTCACTGGAAATGGCTATACACTGACTGTGAATGGTCCAGGTGAAGCAACACTGACAAAAAATTAACTGAAAAAAAGCCACGCATAGCGTGGCTTATCTTTACTTCTTGTTTACTTCGTTGGAACGGGAACAGGTTGATCAATAAGCCACGTGAGTTGTACACCTACTAAATCTGCATGAGCATTACCACGCGCAGTAACATTATAAGTACTCGTACTACCAGCAACCTCAGTCCTATTAATGGTCGGATCTTCAGCTGCAAATAGATGAGTATAACCTGCATCGATACCAATATTTGGCCTCATTTGATAATGGCCACCGATAGCAAGTGCCCAACGGTTGGCATCAGGTATACGAATACTTCTGAAGGTATTGTTTGTTGGTGTCTCATCATAACCACCACCGACTCGCAACATCCACTGCTCGTTAAAGCGATAGTTAGCTCCTATAGCAAAACGCCAAGTGTCACTGTAGTTTTCTGTAGACACTGAATTAACAAGCACCTGCCCACCTGCAAATGTTGCAGAAGGAGGAGCGTAAGCCAGTGCATTGTTTAGTTCGATTGTTTTTATGCTGTTCCAACCGGTATAAACCACAGATGCCAGCAGAGCGAGTTTCTCATTAATATCTTGATAACCACTTAATGTTACGATATCAGGAAAATCAATACTATTGCTCGATAACGTATTAGTTTTCACTAAAGCATTTGGATTTGCTAAAAGGACAGAAAATGGGTCAGTAATATCCAGACCAGGTGAAGCTAAACGGCCATTTAAGCGACTAAAGCCATGGAATTTCTGTCTCATCTCAGATTGGTAATTTAAACCAATGCGAGTGTGGTTATCATTAAACATAGCCATGATACCAGCATGGAAACCAACCCCGAATGAATCACCTTTGTTATAGCTTTCTGAGTCGACAAAGTTAGGAGTCACAGGGACGCCAAAAAGATTATAAAATTGCATTAAGGTCGGAGCACCAAGCATGCGATTAAACTTCACACGCGCATATTGAAAATCAATACCAGCACCTAATGCAAAATTGTCACTTAGCTTACCGCCAATTTCAGGAGAAGCAGTGATAGTTTGCAATTCACTTAACGTTGCAGCGTAGCGCACAGGACTTCTTTCTCCCCATATTGTCTTCAATCCAAAGGGAGATACAAGACTGAAACCGAAGGTAGCACTTTCGCCTAGGGGTAATGCATAATGAAACGATGGAACAAACGCATCATGAGCACCATCTAAATCATTAAAAGTTTGAACATAGGGAAACGGAATTCCTGTCGTTCTAAAAGTGCTTGTACCGGTTATTTTAGAAGTTGGGAATACTCCAACTCCACCGAAAACAACCTGTTGATTACGAATCAATGCAAGTCCGGCAGGATTATACCAACCAATTGATGCATCAGCGGCTTCAGCAGCGATACCGGCAGCAAAATTGCCCACGGCAGATCCATTGCTTTCTGTGTATAGGGAAAAACTCCCTGCATTGGCGGTACCCGCCATCAACGCAAATATTGCTACGCTGACTAGTGTTTTAATGGGTTTTTGCATACTCTTCACACTCCTTACGTTAAAATGCATCCCAAGACATTGCAAACCAAGTGATAATAAATGAATTAAAGAGGATTTCAAACGCCTCTCGCAAAAAAATTCTCCATATAATCATAAACTAGCCACCAGAAATCCAGTGTGATTTCAAAAAATACACTATGAGTCATTATTGACAACTCTTTATTCCTGGTGCTTGCTTGTAAAATCTATCGAGTCCATGATAAGGTGTACTTTTTTTGCACGGGACTAATCATGCAACAAGTCGTCACTAAATTTGGTGGAACCAGTGTTTCTTCTCTGAAAACATGGGAAAATATTGCTGCAATTACCAAGCAGCATATTGCAAATGGTGTACAACCTGTTCTTGTCTGTTCCGCTTTAACACAAGCCTCCAATAAGCTAGAAAAAGCAATTGAAGCCGCTCTCATTAATCAACATGAAAACATAGAAGCAGACATTCGAGATAGCCACCTGGTATTGGCAAAAGCTTTGCAGGTATCAGCGGAGCTTATCACCGCAGAGTTGTCACAATTGCAGCAATGGCTTACTGGCATTGCGCTTTTAAAAGAAGCCTCTCCAAGAACACGTGCGCAAATTTTAAGCCTTGGCGAATTAATGATGACTCGTTTAGGTCATGCATTTTTACGCAATCAGGGGATTAATTGCTTGTGGTTTGATGTCCGTGAAGCTTTGGTTTCCACGCCTATTCCTGGGGGTGACACGGTTAATTTTCTTGCTGCACGTTGTAATAGTGAAGCCAATCCCGAACTTAGCAGAAAACTTGCAAGCAATAGTTCTCAAGCAATTATTACCCAGGGTTTTTTTGCAGCCGATCCGCAAGGAAATACCGTCTTATTAGGACGAGGTGGCTCAGATACTTCGGCAGCTTTGCTGGCAGCTATTTTACAAGCTAAAACTTGCGAAATATGGACAGATGTTCCCGGCATATATACGGCAAATCCCCATTTAATACCTCATGCCCGTTTATTAAAGCAACTCAACTACGATGAAGCCCAAGAAATTGCATCCATGGGTGCTAAAGTTCTACATCCGAATTGTTTACCACCTGTGCGCCGTGCAGGAATTCCAATGGTGGTTAAATTCACGCAAATGCCTGAGCATTCTGGGACAAGAATTTCTAAAGAAAGTGATGATAACGCCCCCCCTATTAAATCGATTCAGGTAAAACATAGTATTATCTTAATTTCGATTGACACCATTAACATGTGGCAACAAGTAGGTTTTTTGGCCGATGTTTTTGCCGCCTTTAAACTACACGGCTTCTCTGTTGATTTGTTGTCATCTTCAGAATCAAACGTAACACTTTCTTTAGATAGCAATGCTAAACTCCGTGATCGTCGGACTCTTGATGCGTTATTAGCTGATTTAAATCGCTTTGGTCGAGCTAAATTAATTGAGCCTTGCAGTGCGGTTAGTTTAGTTGGACATCACATCCGCACCGTACTTCCACAATTGGGCCCTACTTTAGAAGTATTTGATGCCCAACAAGTTTATTTAATGTCTCTTGCTTCTAATGATTTGAACCTAACTTTCGTGGTCAATGAATCTCAGGCTGATAAATTATGTCAAAAACTGCATAATTTACTCATTGAAAATAATCCTCAAAGTTTTTACTACTCGAAAAGCTGGCAAGAAGAATTCGGAAACCCAGGATTAAAAAATACTCCCTGGTGGGAGCAAGAACGAGACAAACTTCTCGATCTCGCAGCAACAAATTCACCTTGTTACGTTTATCACCTTCCAACTCAGTCACGCAAAACTGATGAACTTTTGGCAATGAAATCAATTGATCAACTGTATTACGCTGTTAAAGCAAATTCTCATCCAGATATCTTAAAAAATCTTTGTAATAAAGGGGTAGGATTTGAGTGTGTGTCGATTGACGAATTGCAACATGTTTTAACTCTATTTCCTGATATTGATAAACATCGTTTATTGTTTACCCCTAATTTTGCAGCAAGAACGGAATATGAATTTGCCCTATCAATTGGTTGTTATATTACGATTGATAATTTATATCCATTGGAAAATTGGCCGGAAATTTTTAAATACCAGACCATTTTATTACGAATTGATCCAGGCTGCGGTGCTGGTCACCACAAATATGTCTGTACAGGAGGCAATGAGTCTAAATTTGGTATCCCCCAAAGCGACTTACCTCAAGTCAGCCAATTAATAGAAAAGCATCAAATCAAAGTGATTGGTTTACATGCTCATTCTGGCAGTGGTATTTTAACTCCTGAACTTTGGCAACAAACTGCTTTAATGCTGACAGCTTTGTTCAGTCGCTTCCCAGATGTAAAAATCATCAACCTTGGGGGTGGCTTAGGTGTGGTTGAAAAACCAGGTCAACAACCTTTGAATCTAGAGGCCTTGGATGAATCACTCCTGGCAGTAAAATCAGGACATCCTCAACTGTCATTTTGGCTTGAACCAGGTCGTTTTTTCGTAGCTGAAAGTGGCGTTATTCTCGCTAAGGTAACTCAATGCAAAGAGAAAGGGAAAGTCCGTTTTATTGGCATTGAAACAGGGATGAATTCTTTGGTTCGTCCTGCCCTTTATGGTGCCTATCATGAAATTGTAAATTTAAGTCGTTTAAATGATGAAAAAACTGGATTTGCCCATGTTGTTGGCCCCATATGTGAATCAGGAGATACTCTGGGCTACGATCGTTTATTTCCAAAGACCCATGAAAATGATGTTATCTTAATTGCTAGTACAGGTGCTTATGGTCGTTGCATGAGTTCTCATTATAATCTCAGAGCTCCCGCGCAAGAAATTACATTGGATTAACAACACATGCTTAAGGACAGTCAACAACGCATACAAGCAACCGATCCCCGCCGATCTTTTATCGTACAAGCACCGGCGGGCTCTGGTAAAACGGAAATATTAACTCAACGCTATCTTCGACTATTAAGCACCGTTACAGCGCCAGAACAAATTATCGCCCTGACATTTACCCGCAAAGCAGCCAGCGAGATGCGCGAACGAATTTTATTGGCTTTAAAACAAGCTGTTAGCGGCATAAAGCCTGCCTCACCCCATCAACAACAAACTTTTCTTTATGCCCAGGAAGCTTTGGCTCGCAGCCAAGAACTAAATTGGCAACTTTTAAAGCAACCTGGTCGCCTACGAATAATGACCTTGGATGCTTTATGCCAAACAATTAGCCACACAATACCTCTCCAAGAAAAACAAATTCCTTATGCTCAAATTGCTGATAATCCCCAGGTTCATTACCAAACTGCTGCGCGCTCTTGTCTTGCCCACGCACTTGCTGATGAGGCATTTCATCAACCACTGAAGCATTTACTAAAGCACCTTGATAATCGTCAAGATAAGTTATTAAGTTTGTTCAGTGACTTATTAGCAAGTCGCGACCAATGGCTATCTGTTTTATATATCGCTAAAGAGCAAACTCAAACCTGCTTTGAAGAAATGCTCAAAATTCTTGAGCAACATGAATTAGCTCGATTTAAGCAAAGTGTTCCTCTCGCTTGTCGCACTGAGCTCTGCTCACTCGCTCGCCAAGTAGCAGAGATAGAAGCTAATCCGCAATCCCCGCGTTATTTGCTGCGGGATTGGGAAAATTATGACCAACTAAACAGAGAACTAGGTATAAGTCTTGCGGCCTTACTCCTCACATCACAAAATACCCTACGTCAAAGCTTCGATCATCATGTGGGACTTAAGCGCGGTGCTTGCGATAATCATTTGTACGATAATCTTAAATCGGCAAGTAAAGATTTGCTCGCGAACCTTGGCACAGAATCTAAGTTTCTCGAGGCCCTTTTAAAGATCAAAGATCTCCCACTCCCCCGCTACGATCCTGAGCAATGGCAAGTGCTTCAAGCTTTATTTACCTTACTACCACTATTAGCCGGTCATTTGCATTTGGTATTTAATGAAAACAATGAATTGGATTTTACTGCCGTTTCTCAGCAAGCTTTGTATGCTCTTGGTAATGACGAAGATCCTACTGATCTTGCCTTATATTTAGATAACTCCATTCATCATCTACTCATTGACGAGTTTCAAGATACATCCATTCAGCAATTCCAACTGCTTACTAAATTAGTCCATGGTTGGCAACAAAATGATGGCAGAACTCTTTTTATTGTTGGTGATCCCATGCAATCCATCTATCGCTTCAGACAAGCTGAAGTGGGTCTCTTCCTGAGAGCTAAACAGCATGGCATTGGCTCTGTGCAATTAGAGTCATTAGAATTGTGCTGCAATTTTCGCTCGACAGAAACTATTGTAAACTGGGTTAACCAGCAATTTCAGACTATTTTTCCGAAGATAGACGATATCGAATCGGGAGCAATCTCTTTTCATCACTCTATAAACATACTTCCTTCTACTGAGAATAGTTACATAAAGGCTTATCAATTTACTGATAGAAACAAAGAAGCCGAAGCAGTTATCGCTTGTGCTATTGCAGAATTACAAAATAACCCTAATGATGAGATTGCCATTCTTGTCCGTTCTCGCAGTCAACTTATAGAAATTACGCGTTTGCTACGTGAGCGACAAATTTCCTTCCAAGGTGTGGAAATTGAATTTTTATCTAAATTACCTCATCTTCGCGACTTATGGTCACTAACTCAAGCATTACTAATGCCTGCTAATCGTTTAGCATGGTTAGCCCTATTAAGAAGCCCATTTTGTGGTTTGCCTCTTTCCGAGCTTCATTTAATTGCAAATTTGGATAGAAACAAATCCATTTATTATGCTTTGTCGCAGCTTGATAAACTTTCTCTTAGTAAAGAAAGCCACATTCGCCTGCAGTTCATTTATCAAATATTAAAAAATGCTTTAATCTCTCGTCATCAAGACTCCATTGTGGATTGGATCGCATCAACTTTTAAGCAATTACAAGGCGAACAAATTCTAACTACGACACAACAAGCGGATTTGGAGCAATTCTGGCTATTGCTTGAGCGCTTTACAGCAAAAGGGCAACTCCCTAACTTAGAGCAATTTAAAATAGAATTTAACCAACTGTATTCACAATGCAATAATCCTTCACGCTTACAAGTGATGACTATCCACAAATCGAAAGGCTTAGAGTTTGACTGTGTTATTTTGCCAGGATTAGGCACTAAAAGCTCAAATCATGATCAACCTTTATTCCGTTGGTTAAAATTACCGAGCTCTGACAAGAAAGATTTATTACTGATTTCGCCAATTAAGCCCGCATACCGGGATCATTGTTTAGTTTACAACTACCTTGCCAACATTGATGCCGAAAAAGACAGTTATGAACTGCAACGCTTGCTCTATGTTGCAGTCACTCGTGCTAAAAAGCGTCTTTGCCTTTTCGATAATCGTGAGAAAGATACTAAGGGTACTTTTCGCAGTTTACTAAGAAACCAAGATTTTATCGCGACGCCTAAAGAGACTGATGAAACTCAACCACAGATGCCCCCCCCTTCCCGTTATCAGTTGCCTATTGATTTTTATCTCAATCCACCAGTGATCAACTCGCAAGAAATACCATCAACGGAAATTCCCTATCCCAATAATGCTCGTCAAATAGGCATAGTTACTCACGAATTATTACAATGGATCTGTAATTATCATCCGCAACATATTCAGGAACTACCTTGGCCAATGGTAATTAACCGCTTTAAATCCATGGGATTTGAAGAAAAAGAACTGTCTGAAGCTTGCGAAAACTTAAGAGCACAAATTGATCATTTATTGAACGAACCTATCGGTCAATGGCTTACCCAAATCCATGAGCAAGAATTTAATGAATATGCCTTATTAATCAATAAAGAGGGAACCGCCAGCACGCGAATTATTGATCGCACATTTATTCATAAAGGACAACGTTGGATCATTGACTTCAAAACTGGAAGTGAGGAAGTAAGTGCACAACGTAAGCATCGCCAACAAGTTAATGAGTACGCTAGCTTTTTTGCCGATAGTAATCACCCTATCCGTTGTGGACTTTATTACCTTGCCAGTGGTACTTGGCTAGAATGGAATTATGCAGAGGAATCTGCATTACCAGTATAGCAAGCGTTTAAATAATTGTTGCATACCTTATAAATGCAAATACAGAGTTCATATCTACTATGGGGGTTGCGAAACCCCTGAGTTTTGTTGAATCTCAGGAGTAGATTGCACCTGAGGGGCTTGCTGAACTTTAGGATCCTGCTCTAATTGAGGAGTTTGCTGAATTTCAGGAGCTTTTTGCACTTCCGGAGCAGGTTGCAACTGAGGGGTTGGTTGAGCTGTAGGATTTTGATTTTCAGGAACCTGTTGAACTTCAGGAGCTTGTTGAACTTCAGGGGCTTGTTGAACCTCAGGAGCTTGTTGAACCTCAGGAGCCTGTTGAACTTCAGGAGCCTGTTGAACCTCAGGAGCTTGTTGAACCTCAGGAGCTTGTTGAACCTCAGGAGCTTGTTGAACCTCAGGAGCTTGTTGAACCTCAGGAG
>NZ_LNXV01000004.1:60400-209253 GCF_001467025.1 Legionella brunensis
CGCTGAAGCTTGGTCTGAAAATTTATCTGAGCAGGCTTCATTATTTAAACACTACCTTAAATACAGGGCCGATTGGATAGGTCAGCCTCAATTCGCTGTTTTATTTCCTCAGAATGTCTTCCATTTGGATTCTTTGTAACGCTTTCCTCTAGTGCTTTTAAATCTGAGCTAGAATAATTAGTCTTCGCATATTCTACTAGGTTATCAATCAAATCATTAATTTTATTTTCTTTATTGTTATTACTTTCAAATTTACAATCTGTTTCAATCAATCGTAAAGCATGACGAATAAATTTATGTAAGGCTCTTTCAACGTCATTATTAGATAAAGATTTTGTGGTTATATTTTGAATATAAGATTCAGCTGATTGTGTTATATTTTTCAGCTTATCGTTATTGAGATGTGTTTTTAAGCATTCACTTATGATATTCAGCTTATCTAACGTTTCTTTCCCTAATTTTTCCTACATTTTCATATCCGCTTTATCACTGATACTAGTCATTGTTATAAATTCTGGTAATGGGGGAGGTTGTGTTTGGCTCCTTACCCAGCATTGCATTTTAGATTTCAAATTTTCGTCTAAAGCTCTATAACATTCACCACTAAGACCATCACATACAACAGCATTTTTTCCCCAAGTAGAGGGATCATTCGGATCACTATTAGGCTCTCTTCCCATAACGATAAATGCATGATCGCCATTTTTAATACTAAAATACTCGGCATCAATATTATTTTTCCTCAAATAGTTCAGTATTAGGAAAGAGTATTCACCACATTTACCGGCGCTAAATAATTTTGAGCCTTTTACATGACGTTTCATAGCGCGGAAATCAGATCTGTTAGGAACACAATATAAATCGGTTAAACTCTCGATAGTAGACAAAGTTCTTGCTCTCATCGGAGTGATAAAAAACTCCATTGTTGCAGAGCCCTTGATATATTTTTTTGCATAGTGTATTGCTTCTCTTCCAAGATCAAGATTCGTAGTTACTTTGTCTTTATCTAACTTAGGATTTCCATCTTGCGTTTTTAATTCTTCAGAAGAATGAGCCATGACATTTTTACCAGCTATTTCAATCACAATTTTTGGTAGGCGATCCGCGCATGCTTCCTGAAGTATTTTAATACCGTTTTCAGTTATTTTATTGCCAGTTAGGTCTATTTTTTTAAGTCGAGGATTATTATTAATTAATTCTAGAAGAATTATGATATCTGTATCAGGAATATTGTTATGAGCTAAATTAAGGGAAGTAAGATTGGAGTTAGTTTTAAGGGCATCCACAAGTACCCTTAATGCCTCACTAGTGATATTGTTTGATTGTAAAAAAAAGTTCTTCAAGCGTAAGATTATTACTTAATTCAGTGGCTAGCTGTTTTGTTCCTTGGTCACCAAGATTTTCCCATCCTAACGTAAGTCGATGGGGGTTATTTTTTACTATCTCCCTCAGTTTTTCCGTTGTTCTTGGTGGTGTATCATTTTCTATTGATTTTACTTTAATTTCCCCTTTCTGGGCGGAACCTGTCGTGTATGTTGTTTTTGCCATATCATTTCTCCATGCATCTTTAAGGGGCTTAAGCATGTTTGCTTAAATTAAAGTAATTAAAAAATATATTACCTATTTCATAACAAACCTTAATGGATATCGAATGTAATTATCTCCAGCAGCGGAATTGTCCTTTATAATTAATCCAACAGTCTGGACGGCCAGCTACGGGAACTGCACCTGGTCCTGGATTATTAGGTACGCATCTACCATACGCAGTCATGTGATAACCAAACCCACATCCCTGAGCGGCAGTAGTAGTGGATGAATAAAATATTCCTACAGATAAAAGGCCTCCGATTGCTATTGGGCCTAATAATTTTGAGAAGCACATAGAATGTATTCGCATGACATTCTCCTTGTTTCATTAGTATTTTTTCATACCAATGATAAGTATAGAATTTTATTTTTAATTTTGCTCAAAAATAAAACAAATAAGATGAAAAGAATTTTTTTTTTGAAAAGGCTTAAGATCTAAATAAATGAGATATTTCAATAAGAGGGAGGATTATCGTATAGTATAAATCTGGATCAATAACAGGGGTAAAAATATGTATCACAACAAAAAATCTGGTCACCCAAGTAATTACAGCTATCCTGGCACTATTTTTGGACCTGGCAATAATATCCCGCCTCAGGTAGTTACACATGGTCATCCTGGTACTACGGCTCATGTTCATCATCATAGTCATGGTAGCCAAATGCCCCACCATGGCCATAATAATCTAATGCCTGCAGACCACCATCACGAACATGACTCAGGTGGATATCATCACTCACATGGCTTCTCATACAAATAATTTTAGCTTAGTCCGTTTTGGTGAAGTATAAAGTAAATTTTAGAGCCATAGAAAGCTCTTGTCATACTGCGTTAATACGGACTAGTGATAATATTTAATAGTTCTAAATTAGAATAATTTGGTTTTAACATGTGCATGTTGTAAAATAAGTGCCAGAAGGAGGGCGATAAATAAATCATAAGCATATGTCGAAAATTAATCTCATAAAACATAGTTTTTTTAATAAGTCACCTAATAAATTAGATGAATTTTCTTTTAAAGAAAGTGATTTTAATTTAAATCAGCTGAACGCTGAGTTTTCATCTTTATATCAGCTGTATATCTCGAATAAACATTATTTAAAAAAAGATAATGAAATTATTTTATATACCCAGAGCTTGTGTGATTTATTAATTCGATATTATCAATGTGATTATGTCCAAGCAAACCTACAAGATTTACAGAAAAAGAAAAAAGAGATAGAAAAATTTATTGCAGAAATATCCTCAGAAGAGAAGGTGGATTCAAGTGCTGAATCTTCTTTGTTATTAGATAGAATAGAAAATAATATTATGGAGTATGCTGCTTCATTAACTAGTTCAGCTCAAGTGCGGCAATATGTTTCTAAATTAATTACTAATCGGACTTATTGGAATTACAGCCGTACTCTCGCAAACTCAATTATTATTTGTCTTCAAGACAGCGGGTTCCTTGAGATTATTGAGGAAATTAATGAGAAAATGGGACACCACTACAGGCCCCATGATTTCATGAAATTGTTAGAGAAGCCACAGCCGATTTTGCGAGTGCTAAGTTTTACTCTCTATGCTGTCCGTATTATGATTAATTTGCTGACCATAATTAAACATGTTATCCACGCAGCAATGAGTGAGGAGTTATCGAGTAAAAAAATATTATTGCAGGAGATTGAAAAGCGTATTTTTTTGATGGCAAATGACATTGCTTGGGGAACCGTAAATCTGTTAAGCAATTATAATGAATTTTTTCACATCTCTGCATGGGTTGTAGCGCAGCTAAATTTGATTTTTTTAGCGTTTGATCTTGCATTATTTATTGTACATTGGTCATATGAGTTGAATCAGTACAACAATATTGTTCAGCAGTTAACTTTACAAAAAAATACATTAAATTCTCTTTTCGAGCTGGCAGTCATTAATCGACAACTTGATATATTGAATGACGAGTGGGAAGCGCAATGTGCTTATTATAAGATTAATATCGTGGCAGCAAATTTGTTTGTAATTACCTTTGGGGCTACTTTATTAGTTTCCGGGCCATTGGCATTTGCCTGCTTAGCTGCGATGAGCATGTTCAGTAATGCATTGTATAACACTTCAGAAGAATATAAAAAATATAAACAAGCAAATATCGCTGTTCAACGTGAAATCGCCAATAGTAAAATAGTAGACGACGAGCATCATCGACAATTACTGCAAGAATTAAATAGAGAATGTAGTCAAGCGAATATCTTTTTTTGGAAATCCCTGGCATTTAATGCCGGAGCCACTGCTTTGATTATCACAGCTACTGCAATTTCTTGGCCTATTGCTTGTCTTTTAGCTGTTTCTTATATTGCTTACAGATTAAATGACACTTACCAAAAAAATACTCAGGCAGAGAATAGTAAACGAGTCACACATGATATTTATCGGCTATTTAGTGATAAGCCGGTTGTTTCTTCATCAGCGTTAGTCAATCAACCCTTGCTTTGTTCAACGCTTTGTAATTAGCACTTAATTTTATTCACCGGCCTGACGGCACTCATTTTTAGCATTTTGTTCACATATTTGTTTGCAGTTATCATCATCTGATTTTTCGCATACATCAATACAATTCTTCACGCGTTGTTGTACGCAAAGTTCCTGATCATTCTGCTGTGTCTCGATTTGTCCTAAAGATGGTTCTGCCGCTTGAGCTGAGAGAAAAAACAATACCAAGGGTATACAGGACATAAGTCTGTTCATGGTAGGATGTTCCTTTTGTGTTTATTTTAAAATTAGCACAGAGAACGAAAAGTACAACAGGGAGGACGTATAAAAATGCGTTTGGCAAGAAGCTTATTAGGCAGCATGATTTTGCTAATTGGAGCGGCATATGCGGAACGCTCCAACCAACAACAAACTGAAATTCGTAATGCGCTGTCAGAATGGACAACTGATTTCAATACCCGCAATACCCAGAATATCTGTAATCTTTTTTCACCTAATCTTCGTTACAACTATCGTGGATTCCCTGAGCAAAATTATAAAAATATTTGTAAGCAGTTGCGTCGCTCTTTAAACAATAAGAAGAAGCGTTATCATTATTCCTTTAATATAAGGGAAATTCTTCTCGCAAATGATCTTGCGGTGGTTCGCTTGGTGTGGACTTTGAAAGTGACTGATGTTTCAGGACAAAGTAAAACTTCCAGGGAAGAGGGTATTGATATATTTAAGAAAAATCCGGATAAAAAATGGCAGATTATCCGATTTCTTGGCTATGAAGAGCCTTGATTCAACTTGATTGAATACTTAGATGTAAAATCGGTAATCAATACTTCAATTTGATTTAGAACAATCACTTAAGACATGTATTCACAATATTATCCACATTTTCTGTGGATAATTGTTTTTTCTATTAATCAGCAAAAAGATACTATAACCCTTTATTTTATTTAAATTTTTTATCGAGAGTAGAAGAAACAACAAGAATAATAGCAATGTGCCTAAAAAAAATATCCACAGGTTGTGGAAAGGTGGCGAGATAGATTATTGATGGTTATCGTAACTAAATAAAAAATAAAAAAACAGTCTTGACTCACGATTTTTTTATTAAATGATCTAGTCTCATTGGGTGGCTCAGCATTTCTTTCTATATTGCAGAGGCTGTTTGTCTAGCTAACCAATCCTCATAAGTTAATGCAAAACGCAGGTGATCGCACCAAACACCATTGATTTTTAGATATCTTGGTGAGAATCCTTCTTTAAAAAAACCATTTTGCATTGCCAAGCGTATGGAGCTTTTATTCGTTGGTTGGATATTAGCTTCAATGCGATGAAGCTTTAATTCCAGGAAGTATTTTTTTAAAACCAGTTTGAAGGCTTTGCTCATTAGCCCCTGATCAGCAAAATCAACAGAAGCATAGTAGCCAAGGTAAGCACTTTGGAATACCCCGCGTACAATGCCACTTATATTAAATACGCCAATAATGTGCTCAGACTTATCAAGGGCTAAATAGCATTTTTGATCGTCTTGCTGCGATTTATGAAGATAAGTCTTAAATTCTTCAGTAGTTTGCGGGGCAGTTACGAAGGGGAAATGAAAAGGCTTGCTTTTCAGCATAATAGCGAGAAAATTTGCCTCATCTACTGCACAAAGTTCTCGTATGTAAATTGATTTCGAGGTATCCATAAAACACTGCCGAAAAAATTTTATTACCATAATAACATATTGCTTAACTAGATAAGATCTTTCGGCTTGGTTCGAGCTATTTAATTTCAGACGAGCTTAATCCTTGCTTACTTTTCCAGCAATTAAATACAGTGGCCAGTTTATAGAATATTTTAAATTTGGATGACCCCATAAGTTTTGAAGCTTACTAATAATTAATTGTATGGGATCCTTTTGATTGAATAGTTGATACTCTTTAACAGCCGACCATGTTTTTAGATAGCCAACTAATTGTTTTAAATTTATTTCTTTTGTTATTAAAAATGAAGGAGTTGATTCTTTTTTAAATGGAAATGGAATAGTCGTATAAGCATCATCAATAAAATGCCGTTCTTTGGGCCAATATTTATTGCCTAAAATGTTGTAATAAAGTTCTTCTATTACTTCATCAATTGGTGAATGAAACTTTCCCAAAGTGTAACACCAGGCAGCAATATAAGCTGTGGGCTTTGCAACACGCTTGACCTCACGGTAAAACAACTCAAAGTTAAACCAATGCAGTGCTTGTGCAATAGTAATTAAATCAATTGAATGGTCTTGCAAAGGTGTGTTTTCAGCAGCACAACAAATATATTGGATATTGGGATGGCTGGGCGCTAATTTTAACGGTTCGGAATTGATGTCAGTGGCAACAACTGTTGAAAAATAATTAGCTAATGCAAAAGCAGCTTGACCATTGCCAGTAGCACAGTCCCATACACACCCGTCTTCAACAAGTTCTGCAAGATAAAGGTATAAGGCATCCGGATAGCTAGGCCTAAACAATAAATATCGATCGGAGTCTTGGTTGAAGTGAGCCACATAATTCATTGCTATTCTCTAAACCTAACGATTTTATATAAGTATAAATCTTAATTTAATTGAGAGCAGGTTGGACTCAAGGGGCGATAATGATGAAGAACCACCATGTCTTAACATATTTGTAATGTTGCTTGATGAATTTGCAATAATAAGGTATTTTTCTGCCTGGAAATTAATAAGAAGGAATCAAGATGTTGATAAGGCTCATGCTTGGGGTTCGCAAATTTCACCAAGAAAAATTTAAAGAAATGCATGGTATCTTTGAGATGTTAAGTAAGGGACAGCACCCAGATATCCTATTTATTACTTGCATAGACTCACGAGTCGTCCCAAATTTGCTCACAAACTCTGGGCCTGGCGATATGCTTGTAGTGCGTAACCCAGGTAATATTATCCCACCCGAAACAATGAATACTGGCTCAAGTGAGGCTGCCACAATCGAATTTGCCTTAAACAGTAAGGATTTTAATGTGCAGCATATTATTATCTGCGGACATTCAGATTGTGGCGCAATGAAAGGTTTACTAAGGCAAAATAAAAAGGAATTACCAAAACTTACCTCATGGCTTCAACATTCATCTGCAGTACTTGAGAAATTGAGAGAAAAGGAAGAGGATATTAAAATAGAAGATGTTATTAAGCAGAATATCCTTCTCCAAATTGAGCATTTGAAAACTTACCCACTGATTACAACAAAAATTGCTTCTAAAGAGTTGTCGATTCATGGATGGTTTTACAAAATTGAAACAGGTGAAATTTTTGTTTATCAAGAAAGCCAACAAGCTTTTATTGGTTTGGAACAGGCATTAAGCTTTTCTGTTGAGGAGAGAAGAAATCAAATTGTTAGGCAAGTTGCCAATGAGTATCTTGCTAAATTTACTCAACCAAAAACAGCAGATGAGTTTCATGCGACAATGCAGTTATTTGCTTTGCTAAAGTCCGATCTGGCTGCAATTTGGGATAATTTAAAGCCCTTAGTTTCAAAGGAACTTTGGACTGACCTAGGTGGATTATACTCTAGCCCCTCCGATAAAGAGTTTCAGGATTTGCTTGATTTGGGAGTAAAAATAAATTTAGGGGACCTAAAAAACTTTCAAAAAAAACTTCAAAGTTCGGTTGGATATCATCAATTTTGTAGCCAACATACGTTGTTCGCAAAATCATCGCTAATACCAAGCATTTTGGATTTGAATCTGGATTTGAACGATTCTAAACCTCCCTCTCAATAATCGATAGGCTTTTATAATTTTAATTTCACCCTATTTAGGTGAAATTAAAATTATTTATCTAAGCTTTTGCGAGAATGATAGAGCTCTAAATTTTAAATTTCTTATTTTATACCTATATGAACAGCACACTTTTCTGGGCCATCATAAATTTCAAAATCAGTGTCATAAGTACGTGTAAACTGTGGCTGAGAAGAAAAGTAGAGCCATATTTGTTGCCAGGTTTCAATAATTGCTTGAGGCATGGGGCCTTGATTTTCAAAGCGAAGATAATTACCCGATTGAACTGTAACTGAACTTAAATTAGGCAAAATGATGTTGTTGTCCATTTCTACGCCTGCAGTAACTGTATAAAATCCAGTAGCGTCTGAGTCATAGTTCGAGTAAACACCAAAGATCGATGGAGTAGAGTGGTTGGCTATATGTTGAGTATGGAAACGCTCCCATAAGCACGGCAATTTAGCAGTGTCAGGATTAAATTCATTCTCATTTTTAGTGCGCTCATTCAGCCCTACAACTGTAAAGCTTTGTATTTGAATTAATTGGGGTTCTAAAAAACTCATATAGTCTCCATGGAAAAAATTAAGTTATGATTTTCAGCGTTATCGTTGTCATCAAAGTTGGCTTGCATAGCCTTGGAAATAATTGTCATGTCTCGTTCGCTAATGGAAATTAAGCCATAGCGAAATTGATACCCCCAGTTTTTCTTATTTTTCGTAAACTCTAAACAATCAAGAAGAGGAAGTATTGGGGTTTCAATGGAAGAGGCCCAGGCTACATTTCGTCGATAAGGATGAAAACCACTGCTCATCTCAACCTGATATGGCTCACCAGATAAAACAGTCCCTATTGCGGTGAATAATTGACATTTTTCCTTTCCACCGAAATTCAAAGTGGGAGAGTAATAGACGACGTGGTCACCATATTTAATGCGACGCAGTGGTGATTCTTTGCCATGGCAAACCTGCATAAATCCTGCTTGGCGGCCTTGACGAACGTGCTCTGCTGATGCAACAGCTAACCAATTTCGACTCATGACAGCACCGAGATAAAAAAATCAGCATGTTGTGCTATCTCTTTTTTTGCATAAAACATTGTTTCTCCTTAAATAGATAGAAGGTTCATTCCTGGTTTTCTTAAGCTTAAAGGAGAATGCTGACAGTTTTTGTCAGTAGTGTTGAGCAATAAGTTGTGGTTGAAAATATCATTTAGCTTGATGTGTCATCCCAATATTGGGATGACAAGATGCGATTATTGTTTGGAGCGGCTATTAAATTTTTTCTTTGTTTTCTGGGCCGGAATGAAGCTGGATTTTTTCTTTTGTAGCATTGTTTTATTTTTAGGGGGCATAGCTGAGGTTGACGCAGGTAAGCCGTGTACTGGTTCGAAGTCATCAATTTCAATGCGCTGTAATTTTTTACTGATTAATTTTTCGATGGCTTTTAACTGAGTTATTTCATCGGCACTCACAAGCGATACAGCGACTCCTGTCTCGCCGGCACGTCCAGTTCGCCCTATGCGGTGAACATAATCTTCTGCAACCTGAGGTAAATCAAAGTTTACAACACAAGGGAGTTTCTCAATATCTATTCCTCTTGCTGCTATATCGGTTGCTACCAAGATTTGAACTTTACCCGATTTAAAATCTGCAAGAGCCTTCGTGCGCTGTGCTTGCGATTTGTTACCATGAATAGCAGCTGAATGAATCTGCGATTCAGCCAGTTGTTTCACAAGTTTATTAGCTCCGTGTTTAGTGCGAGAAAATACTAACGTTTGTCCCCATTTATTCTTATGAATCAAATGACTAAGAAGTGCTGCTTTACGACTTTTATCAACTGGGTGAATAGTTTGCTTTATCACCGCTACAGAGGTATTTCTGGGGGCTACATCAATTTCCATCGGTTGATGTAGTAACCCTTTCGCCAAAAGACGAATTTCCTCAGAAAAGGTGGCAGAGAATAATAAATTTTGTCTTCTTGGAGGCAATAATTTAATAATCCTTTTAATGTCATGAATAAATCCCATATCTAACATGCGATCAGCTTCATCCAATATAAAAGTATCTACTTCTTCAAGTCGGATAGCTCGTTGTTGATGCAAATCTAGTAATCGTCCGGGAGTTGCAACTAAGATTTCAACGCCAGCACGTAAGCGCATCATCTGAGGGTTAATTTTTACCCCGCCATAAACGACTGTAGAGCGGAGTGGCAAATATCTGCTGTATTCAACGATATTTTCATGAACTTGAGCAGCCAATTCGCGAGTAGGCGTAAGAATTAGTACCCTGGTATGATTACTTTTAGCCCGAGGCTTTTGGCTCAATTGTTGTAAAACTGGTAAGACAAAACTCGCAGTTTTTCCCGTCCCAGTCTGGGCAGAAGCGAGTAAGTCATTGCCATTTAGAATAACAGGAATGGCTTTCCTTTGAATGATGGTAGGTTCGGAGTAACCTAATTCGCTAATAGCGTCGATTAAAGGTTCAATTAGCCCTAAAGCTGAAAAAGTCATAATTTTCCTTGTGGTGCCCATAGCTTGCTTGCAGAGGGATTTATGTGATTAGATCACTTTTATTGAATACGGTATCAACTCAAATGAGCAAATTGCAGCAATTATACCATAAATGTCTAAAGTATGTTCTTTATTGTTTATAATCCCAGCCAACGTATAAATTGATTGGTTGCTTTCAAGTTGACAGGTGCTCTTGTCTCGAATTCAACCGTATAATTTTTGTTTTGCAAGTTGTCTGGAGAGTCGCTGAGCTTAACATCCTTTATTTTTCCCAGAGGAACAATTTTCATTTGGGTAATGTAGTAACCTCGTTGTAGCTGAACATCAGGTCTAACAAAATAGATTTCATCCCAAATTGTTCTATCATTAAGGCCATGATTACCACGAATGGTAATACTTCTAAGTTCAGGCTCACTTAAGGCAATGTACTCAACGCTATTGATTTGACGTCTAAGCATGCGATTGACTGGCGGTTTGGTATGAAATACACGCTCATAATTCTCTGCCGTCATGACGACAACAAGGTCACTTTCTTCACGGAAGTGGTTATTATTTATGTCTGCAAAAAGAATTTCTTCGCGAAAATCGTTTTCCGCGGGAATAATTTCCTCTTGTTTTACATTTGCTTGTATTGGTGAAAACCGATGACAATTGAGGAATTTTGATTTTGCAAACCAACTTTCGTTAGGGTAATAGATTACAAACAATGATCTGTCTTTTATGGTATTGATAATAGGCTTTGTCAGTTGCAGTGGGAGCGCAGGGCATCCCCAGCTTCGTCCAGCTCTGCCATATTTTTTGATGAAATCTTCTTCAACATACCATCCGCCGTGCATTACGACTGAACGACTGGTTGCATTATCATTAAATCCCTGATCCAGGCCATTTAATACTAATGATAAACCATCACGTCCATAATAAGTATTTTCTGTTCTGTAAACACCGAGACTGCTGGCTTTGCTGTCGTGCTTATTGGAAAAATAATTGGTTAATAAGCTTCCTGAACGAATGCCATGGGAGACGTAGGTGTGGAAAAGTAATTTCTTTTGATTTAAATCAAATACCCATAATCGTTTTTCACTCGAGGGCTTTGAATAATCAATGATGGTTAAAATACTATTGTGTTCGACATTATATTCTTCTACACATTTTAAACTGGTTAATACCTTATTGATGGCTCCAGCATTGAGTGTAGGGGCTTCTTTATAGAGCATACCCCTTACATCACTTAATGGGGTCATTGTCATTCCGGGGTATTGATATTGGTTACTTACCACAGAGCGAAATAAATCAACGACATTTTTTTTATCTTGATCAAGTAATTCCTTTTCATGCAAATAGTTTGGTAAAGACAGAGAGAAACAAGTCGAAGTGACTGCTAAAATCAATAGCAGCTTTTTCTTCATGGTATCTCCTTGATTATATTTTTATTGTTTCCATATAAGATAAATATAGCTCAATTTGAATTTTTTATACTAAAAGTAGACAAATGCAGTTCAAATAACAAAAAAATATTGCAAATTGCAAATAGGGAGCTGACTAAACTTGCATTTAAGTATGCTAATCAGTAGGCTAAATCGACTTGTAAACAAGAAGAAGGATTCTTCTTATGAAAATTTGGTTTGCTGTTGTTTTTTCTCTGACACAAGTGACATTTGCTTATGCTCAGAGGACGGTTGTTTGTACAATGCAAGGATTAAAAGATAATCTTTCATTCGTTGCTCCTCAAAAAATGGGGGAGCTACCTAGTATTAGCTTTGCTTACCCGGTCGATACAACAATTTTTAGCATGAGGGAAGGCAATCTACTTCTAGTGGCTATGGATCATGAGGATAAATCACGTCCGCGCATTATGATCTCTGCACAAGCCAACAAAAATAGTCCTGTGTATAAAGGACAATTTATGACAGATTTTGGTGGTAACCAGATCCAGTTAGATAATGGACCAGTTTCTTGCAAGTTAAAATAATCGTTTATTAAATCCCTAATTTACTCATAGTCATAGCACTGTCATGAGTAACTTCTATTTATTTAGTACCCCACACTTGGCAAGATTGATAAAATCCAACAACAGAAAACTCATCTTTCGCAAGTCGCTTTAATTCCTGTGTTTGTTGTTCCCATTCAGCTTCACTTAGTCCTTGAGCAATGGCTGTTTTTTTAAAAGCATAATGACCATCCAGTAGCATGTGTTTACTTTGAGAGGTAAGCAACAACGGTTGTACTAAGCTTGCGTCTTTAATGTCAAAGCCTGTCTTTTTCATCCAATAAATAAGTTTCATACCAAAATCCCCATCTCGGCCAATGCCATTTTTTTCTTCCTCTGGTTTAGGCATTTGTTGGCGATTATATTGCCAGGCTTTGGAAGTGGGGTAGGAAAATGCCGCACTTATAATACCTTCCTCAGCCATGTAAACTCCTCCCTTTTGTAAACAATTGTAAAAGAGGTTAATGGCTAATTTTGGACTGTGTAGATGATGTAGTACAAAACGACAGTAAATCAAATCAAAAATGTCTTGAAGCTTATCAAGATCATAAGCTGAGAGAACTTTAAAACTTACATTTTTATCATTATGGTGCTCACAGTAACGCTGCGCTCGGTTGAGTTGCTCGGGACTGATATCAATAGATAAGATATGTCCGTCTTCACCGACTTGTTGAGCAAGAAAATGAGTCATAACCCCTGAACCACTGCCAATATCAAGTACTCGCATGCCAGGCTTAATTCCGTTTTTCTTAATGAAATTTTGCGTGGTAGGGTTGAATGACACGTCAAGAATATCATAAGATAGTCCTTCTTCTGATATTTCAAAATCATAATGTTCATTAGGTTGTTTATCCATACTTGAGACTCCACTAATCCTTTTCCCAATTATAACGAACTTATAGCAAGTCGATAGGATAAAATGGATCGTAATTCTTGTTGTTGGTAAATACGAACTAATCAAATCCACAGTTTTATATGGGTTAACTCGATTAGTTAACCCATTTAAATGGAAATTTCGAAAGAGACCTAGTGCTGATGCTTTTCATGACTATTTCTAGCCACAGTCAATAACTGTTTTTCAAAAATATCAAAGGCCTGTTGCATATAATCAAGTGCCTTATGACCATTTTGAATGAATATATGGATATTCTTTTCCAAAATATCCTCTGGTTTTTTAATGTGTGAAAGTTCATCGGGTTTTAGATAAGATACCTTTTGAAAAGTTTTCACATTAAGTTCCATCATTTCTCGAAATGGTTTTTGTAATTGATTAAAAGCATCTTTCCAATTCTCCAGGTAATCTTGAGGCATGTCATTTCTCCTTTATGTTGCACCGCACAATAAAAGCTTAGTTTTGTGCAAGAGAATTGTCAAATTTAGGATTTATTAAGAATTCGTACCAGCTTCTCCAACTTGTTTGAAATTTAATTCACCAAAAATACCTGCAGGATTTGTATAGTATTTAAATTCAAGCAAATTATTACTTGGATCCTTTAAGAAAAAGGAATAGTGCTCAATGCAGGTATTGGCGAATCGAGTTTTAGGCGGGATTTCAAAAGCAATTTTTTGCGTTTTAACTCGTTGTATAAATGCGTCAAACTCATGTTTTTCAAGGAAAATTAAGCCAAAATGTCTGGGATAAATGCCTTGTTGTAAGGGAAGGGGCGCTTCAATCTTATGTGCGACAATTTGATTAGACCCAAAGTCAAAAATGAGAGCATGCTCGGACTCTCTACCTATTTTAAAACCTAACTGATCATGGTAAAAAAATTTTGTCAAAGCAAAATCATGTACCGGAAATGCCAAATGAAATAGTGTATTCATGTGTTAAGTCCTGTATTCAATTCTTTCCTAGGGTTATCGAGTTTACTTAAGAGTATTTTAATGTAACAAGGTTATAATTTGTACGTTTATTTTAGTTGGACAGGCAGAATGAAAGTAGTGATTTTAGGAAAAAAAGGGGCTGGAAAAACTCAGCTTCTAAATAGAATGCTGAAAAACTCTTTTTCCGAAGAAATACCTCCAACTGTTGCTGCTAAATTTGCAAAAATAGATAACGAATTAGATATATGGGATTTGTCTGGCGACGAGCAGTATGAAAACGTTCGTGGTTTTTATTATCGACAGGCTGAGGCTGCAATTTACTGCATTGACTTATCATCCGATGAGGAACTTAATTATTGGCAAATAAGAAGTGAAATTCAGAGATTTCGAGATTTTACAAACCCAGATGTGCCGGTGGTTTTGGTTGGGACAAAAGCGGATATTTGCTCTGACAACCCAGAAAAAAATAGTGAAGCTGCTGAAGAAAAAATTAAAGCTATAATAGATGAGTTTCAAACAGAAGATATTTCTATCACAGATGTTTTTGTCACCTCAAGCAAAGAAAATTATAATATAGAAGGTTTTCCCGAATATTTAAAAGCACTCATACAACGGATTACTAGGGAACGAGAAATTGCCCAAGTTTCCTTTCAGCCTTCACAATGGCAAGAGGCGTACACTGCCCTGCGTCAGCGGATAGCTCTCTTACCTTTTGACAAATACATTGCTATAGATAAAGAACTCAAGGCATTAAAAACTGCTCTGGAGCAACCATTGCTTGCTGAAGAAAAAGCGGCAGCAGTTAAAACTTTCATTGATCAAAGCCATTTGATTTTGGAAGGCAAACATCCAAATGTTCTCAAGAGTGTTCTGATTTTAGCATCAGTGGCGACTGTGACAGTGATTGCAGGTTTAATTGGTTTTGGTATTGGTTTTGCTGCTGGAATATGGTCAGGTCCTGGCGCATTTTTTACTGGTTTGATGGCAGGAGGAACTGCGGCTAGTACTGTTGTTGCGACAAGTAGTGCCCTTGGTCTATTAAGTGGTGGTTTGGCTGCTTATAGCTTATTTAAACCATCGAAAGAATTAGTAGCAATAGACGATTTTGTGACTCAGATAAGCGAGTCGATGTCGCTTAATATTCCTAAATAAACTTCATATTGGGGATAAAATTATCCCCAATATGAAGTTTTCAAGCTGGTATCACCCTCAAGCGCTCTTGATAGAAGAGAACAACAAATCCAATAACAGCTATGCCCAAGGTGACTGGAATAATACCTAAACCATAAATAAATGCTTCAGAGACCTTAATGCCACCAAAGCTATTAATTATTACGCCAATGGATGTATGGAAGGCATAGCCAAAGCTCATAATAATCATATTCGCAACAGCCGTTGTAATACCAGCAACCTGTTCGGGAACATAAGTTGAAGCCTTATAGATAGCCAGGATTTGATAAGCTGAGCATACACCCACCAGGATAAAACCTAAGATCATGCTTTGACTATTCATGTGCTGCGAAATTAATGCAAGAAAGACAATCATCATCAACAAGCCTGATCCGATTATTACGCCTAGATAATTACGGCTTTTTTCAGCAATATAGCTTAAGGCGGGAGCTCCAAAACACATCCCAATAAAAATCATGGAAGGCAAATAACTGGCAAGTGCGCGGTTATATCCATAGACTTGTCTTATAAATGCGGAACCCCAGACATCAGCAAACCCTTCCAAAGGACCTACCATTAATCCAGCCAATAGACATAAAGCAATAATGTGTCGATTAGTAACGACTTGCTTAATATCTGCTAATATGGAAGTTTTATGATTTGACTTCTCAATTTCTGGAACAATAAAATAAGTGAGAATGGCCAAAAAAACACCGAAAAGAGTAAAAATCTCCACGACTACTTTATAACCTAATGTTGCACACAGGTAACTTACAGGTCCGCCGCCATAAATTGCCCCTATAAGACCAATAGTTACTGAAAAACTAAGCATTCGAGTGAAATGCTCTTCTCTAAATCCCATACGAATTATTTTAAATGTTCCAAGAATAGCAGCTGAGGAGCCCATACCTATTAATGCTCTCCCAATCATCGGGTAAACCCAATGTTCAGCAAAAAGAATAGGTAATAGACCTATTACTGTTAGCAAGATGCAACCCGTCATTACTTTCTTAGGGCCAAAACGATCGAGCATGATGCCAATTGGTAAATGCATCAACGAATAACCAATGTAGTAAACCCCGGAAAATTGTCCAAAAACTGCAGTATCTATATGGAATTGCTGAATAAAATTATCCAGCATGATGTTGGGCATTACTCTCAAAATATACTGATAGGCATAAAACAAAGAGGCAATAATCCATAATCCCCATGCTGCTATACGTGTTATTGATTTATTCATAATTAGGCACTTCAAGAATTCGTTAAAGAAACCTACCGGAAACTGCTTCCTGGAAGGCTATAAAAGTGATTTGAAATTTAAAGATGAATGCTCCGCCTTAGCGGAGGAGATTATCAAGAAGAAAAATTATGGAAAATTGGTAGTTGCTATCGGACATCCTTAATATTCCCCATAAGTAGTAAAAAAAATTTCCAATGAAACCATAATATGCTCATTAGCTTTTTAAGTCAACTGCTTAAGATCATCAAAATTTAAAGGTCTGATAATTTCTCAAGCCGCTTTAACAAATTTTATTTAATTTAAACAAATACTATCTAAACTCTTCGCCGTAGGAGCTCCATATCTTCCGGGTTTCAAGATGATCGATGATAAGTTTAACTTTCTCTGCTTTTGAGCCCGGAACATTGGGTAAAAATTTACTGACTATGTCGGCTACTTTTCCATCTGTTAGTGCTGTTAAATGTTCACGTAAGGATCCTTCATAATAATAACCATCAAGTGCATTAATAAATGTATGGACAGCATTAATCTTATCTTCTTTCTTATGAGTTGCGAATAGACTTAACTTATCAGCACGTAAGACACGTTGCTTAATATAAGAGTCGAGTTCACTTATTAATAGTTTGCTATTTATTTTAATCTCTTCATGTATTTTGCTTGATTTTACTGGAGCAAAAAATTTAATGTTTTTGGCACTGTAAGAGTCGCTATCTGAAAATAAATAATTTTTTTCTTCTTGATGTAAAGAGGTATTTAAAGTCTTGTAATTAAAAAATAATTGACTCGCATTTTTTTGTCCATTTTCTTGGCTTAATTGAATTACGCGGTGAACAATGTAAGCATCTAATTTACCAGTAAATGGAGGAGTGTCATCTGTTCTTACCCATTGTATCTTACCGTCTTTCATAGGGAATTTCTTCTCCTTTAAAAGAGTGAAAAAATCAGGAGGTAAGATTTTATTATTTTTTAATGCATCATCAATATATACCTGCAACTGTAAGACATTAGAAACCAGGATGGCATTTTCGCAATTCTTTTTTACAAATTCCTCATATTTTGAAAAAACAGCATTGAAAACTTGCTCAATTTTCGCAGTTTCGTCTAATTTTTCCCCACCAATATTTTCATAAATAGCAAGTAAAGATCGTTTTACATGCTCAATATTCTCCTCATCTTCTTCTGTCCTCAAAGTCTGCAAAAGACAATTAAACTCTTTCTTAGCAGCTTTAATTCCTCTACTTACGTTTTTCTCATAGTCAAATGCCATTTTTCTTAGAGCATCTACCATTTCTTGAGAAAGAATAATTCCGGGATAATCTCGATGTAGTTTAGATATGGCTCCCCCAACACCTGCGATTTTTGGGCGGTTAAAAAAATCCAAAACCGGGTTAGCTTTATCTTCTAATTGACCCCCGTTGAATTTAGATGCGTTTAATAAGTCATTGAAGGCATGACCAAAATCAATTCTTGCAATCCAGGATGTGCCGTACCTTGTAATGACAAGCATGTTACCCGGATTAATATCGTGATCTCCTGAAATTGCAGAGAATGCGATCGCTTCTGCCAAGCTTTTCTTTAACTTTCTTATCTTTACGCCGTCTAGAGCAATTTGCCCTTTATCAATTTGAGAATATTGACTGGCGATAAAAGTATAGTGCTTATTTCCTTTAGCTAAAGCGATGTCAAGTTCATTCTTAACATACTCATCCAGGCCTATTACTTTATCGCCAGTCATATATTGCGAAGCTATTAATACACGTTTGCGCTTGCTATCATAAACGAGACAAATCTTCGGAACGCAGTCTTCCCCAAGTATTTCAATGCCAATAAATGCGGCAATCACCTCACCAAAGTTTTCTCTATCAGTATTGGCGGCTTTCTGTTGTCGTATAATAGAATTATCAAGAATAGATGGTTTTAATTGGTAGAATAACTCTGTTGACTCTTCTTGGACTCTAATACTCCCTGTCTTTCCTCCTGTATCTTGCGTGTTCTCTAAATCAAATTCGGTAATTAATTTCATAGTCTTTTTTGGCTTTATATTGGTTAAATTGGTTTTGTTTAAGACTATACAGGTTGTTTATTAACATAATATTAGCCATTATGATCAAAATTAGTAAAAGTTATTTATTGCCAAATGAAATAAGACTGTCTAAAGGGAGATTTATCGCATATTTCTTTTTTTAAAGCTGAAAAAATACTATGATTTTTCGTAAAAAATGAGATTTATTTCTTGGGTATTCTGTGAATGTTCTAAAATTAATTTATATGGATTTTAATGATTTTGTTTTATTTGAAAGGGATAAAATAGTTTAAAATTTAATTAATATTGATAGTTAATTTACCTGAAAATTACAGTAACTATTGGGAAGTATTTGAGTAAAATTTCAAAATTTTTCATATAAGGATTTTAAGATGGCCAAATCAATTTGGAAAGGTGAAATCTCATTTGGACTAGTTTCCATTCCTGTCTCACTAATTTCTACAGAAGAAAGCAATGAAATTCATTTTCATCTTTTAGATTCTAAAACAAAATCTCGTGTTCGTTACCAGAGAGTAAGTGAAGAAACCGGTAAAGAAGTGGCTTGGAGTGATATTGTTAAAGGTTATGAATATGACAAGGATAGTTATATCATTGTGGATGAAAAAGCCTTCGAAAAAGAAAGCCCTGATTTATTTAAAACAATTGATATTGAAGAGTTTGTTGATTTAAAAGAGATTGATACTCTTTATTTTTCAAAGCCTTATTATTTGGTTCCCGATAGTAAAAATAAAAAAGCCTACGTTCTTTTAAGAGAGGTTCTTAAAAAGACTAATAAGGTGGGGGTTGCCAAGGTTATTATTCGTACCAAAGAGTCTTTAAGCTTAATCCTTCCGCATGAACATGCGCTATTGCTTTATCTGATTCATTACAGTGATGAAATTCGTCAAGAAGAAGAGCTAAGTGTGCCTAAAGATAACATAAAGAATTACAAGGTATCTGACAAAGAAATTAAAATGGCTACTGACTTAGTCAAAGACATGACTAATAAGTGGAAGCCTGAAAAGTATCACAATGAGTATCGTGAGACACTGCAAAAATGGCTAGATCAACAAATGGCAAAAGAGGCTAAATCAGGCAAAAAAAGAGCTACACATGTTGTAAAGGACAAAGAGGCAGTGGTTGATTTTATTTCATTATTAAAGAAAAGTATGGATAAGAAAAATTTAAAAAAAGCAGTGTCTGAAAAAGTGAAAGCAGTTTCGAGGCAGAAAAAATCCTAAAAGATTTGGGCAACGGGTAGGTAAACGTGGTTCCATTTTGTCTAAGTGTAAAAAATGCAATTCCAGTTTATAATTAATACTTAGTTAATAAAAGCTTGTTATTATTAAAGTATAATATTTTTCTCGAGATAGCCATGTTAGGTGTAGCCCAGGCTCAAGAACTTTTAAGGCAAGAAAAAGCAAAGAGAGTAGAGAGATTTAAGGAGGCTGTTGATGTTTCAGCAGCAATGGACAATTGCTTTTTTCATTCCTTGGCATTGCATTTTTTAGGTAATGGGAAGCCATTTCCTGCAGAGTTATTTGCTGAAAATACCTTAGATGCTCCTGCTGTTCGTCAATTAAAACAATTGTTGCAAGAGGAAGCCTCACAACGTCTACTGACAACCTCAGCCACCCCTGATTATTTATTTGAGAAGACACTCATTTTAGGCGTGCTATTACGTAGTTGGTTTGTTCAACAATTACTTCAAAGTAAAGAAAGCCGCGAGGCTATTTTTTCTTTCCCTGGTGAAGTTTCTTCTGAGCATGACTTGCGTAGAGGTTCCTTTGTTCAAATGGTTGCTGATTATCGAGAGGCAGCATTGGCTGATGGGAAAGCCCCAGCTAGGAGGGCCGTATTTTTACTCGAAGATGTCAGTAAATCTTTGGAAAATGCCATTTTAGGGCTGCTAGAATCAGATGTTGTGAATGAACCTTTGATGTTGGCCCTAGGGCAAGCACAAGAGAAAATGACGACATCGATTGCAAACCTTAATGAGTTGCGCGCAAAGCTAAAATTCGGTAATAAAACGTTAGCACCTTCAATAGAAGCGCTTAACGAAGCTAAAAAAGAACTCGAAGGTGTGCTGAATCTTTTAAAAGATGTCAAAACAGAGCAGGCAAGGGCTATTGAAAAAATGTTACAAGAAGCTCAAACCAGCAAACTTGGTTATGATCTAACAGCAGAGGAATATAGCTTAGCTAGTTTCTTTGTGCAGGTTGAAGAGAGTTCAATCTATTTGGCAAATGCTTCTTTCTTTGATGAGAGTTTATTATCAGAAGAGGCTGAGGGAGAGTCTGACACTATTGGCAAATATTGGGAACAAAAAGGTTTTGAAAACTACTGTAAATTTCTTAGTAATCCCAGTGTGAAAATAACTTATGCCGATGTTGATTCAGTCCTTTCAAAACTTTGTTCATACGGTATTTATAATCAACAAGATGGTACAGTCATTGTTTGTGATACCAAAGAGCCAGAGATGGAATTAGCTTTGGGAGCAAAAGCAGGACATTACATATTATTGTCTACTCCGAAAACTGAGGGATTATTTAAAGAATATACCCAGCAGAAGGAGCATTATTTAACAAATAGAGAAGATTTATTAGCATTGGAAGCTCCTACCTATCCAAATACCTTCTTTGTTGAGGCGACATTTCCTAAAAGCCATCTTAAGAAAGATCCCGTGGATACATTAGTAGAAGTAGTCCCTGAATTTTTAAAAAAATTACAACCTAAAAAAGAAGAGACTCATGGCTCTTCCGAACAAGTTAAATCTACAACTACTGATGTTTCGCCGGTTGAGGCACACTCTCCTAAACAAGAACAGGGGATGCAACCGAAGGAAGATAATAAATTATCTCCTGTTGAAAGTGGTGGGTCTACACATGTAACTATCCCAAAAACTACTACTGGTATATCTCCTAGTGGTGGTGATAGCAAGTCTTCTCAAGGCGAAGATGTAAAATTAAGAGAAGAGAGGGAACGAGAAGCAAAACTGAGAGAGGAACAGGAAGCCAAGCTTAGAGAAGACCAGGACGCAAAACTGAGAGAAGAGAGGGAACGAGAAGCAAAATTGAGAGAGGAACGAGAAGCAAAATTAAGAGAGGAACGAGAGGCAAAATTAAGAGAGGAACGAGAAGCAAAATTAAGAGAGGAAAAAGATAAAAAATTACCTGAAATAAAAGATAGTCAATTAACTAATCAAAAACTCAAAGATTTTTATAAAGAGTTAACACGGTTAGAGAATAAGGTTAGTGAGCTAGAATTAAAGTCGACTAAATCTCCCGAGAAGTATCAGAATGCGGCGGTTGAGGCTAGAGCTTTACATACTAAACTCCATAAGGCATTTGCTACCTTTCTTGAAAGCCCTAAGAATGAAGCGAGTTTTACATCTTTTAGTAATGTAAGCATAAACGCAATTCATAAACATCAGGGGGTTTTAGAAAGTCATCGTAAGACGTGGGGACTTTTTAAGCAAGTTATTGGTAATATTCTCTTGGGTATTGCGGGTCTTGGTATATTTTATGGGTTTGCTTTGGCGGCTAATTATCATTCGAGTGGGCGCTATTTCTTTTTTGGTACCAAAACAGCCCAACAAGTTTCTAAAATTGAGAAGATGATTCCTGATGTAGAGGCTCCTCCTGAAATCAAAGTGAAGTAACTAAATTAGATACAGCATATGACAAGAATCTTTTATCAGTATGCTGCTTTACTTTCTGGAAAAGTGCAGTGTCTCAAGATTCGTTTAACTTTTTCTAATCCAAGTTTTCGTAGGGTATTGATGTTTTTTTGCGGAATTTCTGCAATTGAGTCATAAGCACTTATTGCTTTCTCTAGGCTTTCCTCACGTAATAAATGTATTATAGGATAGGGAGAGCGATTTGTGTAATTTGAGACATCGTCATAATCTTCATGGGAAAAACAATAATCGGGATGAAAGCTTGCTATTTGATAGATACCCACATAACCCTTTACTTCTAAAGTTTTTTCACATAGTTCAACGAAATCCAAGTAATCGAAAAAGTCATTAAATAAACAAGGGAAAATTAATAATGTGGTCTCGATTTCTCGCTGATGATCTAAGAGGTTAATCTCGGAAAAGTAATCTTTAAGTGCCGTATGAGTTTTTTTGGCTTGACTGACTTTTAGTCTTAAGCTTCCTCTTTTGATTTCTCTATTCGCAAAAGGGCATAGATTAAATTTAACCACAAAAGAGTGCAGCCATTTTTGCGTTTGTTCAACGATTAACTCCGTTTTATTGGCCATATTAGTGCGACTGAATACCCTATAAAAAACTATTAGTTTACCAGGATATCATAAAAACATAGTTAATTTGGGGATAAAGTGAGGAATAATACAGTGATGAGCATAAAGGAAAAGGGGGTATAAAAAAGGTCTATACTAAAAAGGCACTTCTTTAATGGAGTAAATCATGAAAATTCTCATGTTTTTTTTAATGTGTTTTTCAATGATTTCATATGCTTCATCGGATAATTCCTTGCAAACTTCAACAGTTAATATGAATCCTAATAATATGTTGTTACCCGCTCCATTTCCTGTTTATATTCTGGAGAACTATGGGGTAGTCAATCATCCTTATCCAGGCGCAGTACCTGCCTCTCTACCTACAGATAATAGTTATACAGATGCACCAGGCTGTTATATTGCTTGCTACTCTCATTTTAAAGGAGTGTATCCGGTCTCTCCAGCCATTTACGTTATGGGACAAATTAGGGTAAGAGGACAATACCTTGACCGTGTATGCCAGCCAGAGGGCTATGTAAACAAGGATATCAGCGCTGCCGATAAATTTAAGCAATTGTGTTCACAAAAAATCTCAAGTTGCAAAAATATAGAATGTTGGGCTGGTGGAGATACTGGCGGATGGTTTGGCATTCAATAGCGGATGCTAATCCTCTGTCAAGAATTTTATTTCCTCCATCATCGCTGCAATTCTAGCTTGAAGGTATTGGTCATTTTTAGCTAATAATTTGGCTTGTTTTAGTTGTCGCATGGCATCCCGTTTACGTCCTTGCAGTAGCTGACATTGGGCTTCAGTAAAATAGGCATAATCTTTGTGGCGAGAGGCTGCTTGTGCTTGCGCCAAAGTTTCGCAAAGAGGTAAGTCCCTTTTAAATTGCCTGGAACCTTTTAACAAAACACTTGCAGCTTTCTCTGCTTTACCGGCAGATAATAAACTTTGAGCATAAGCCATGAGTGCTGCATAGTTTTCAGGATAATTTGCCTGTAAATTGTTGAGCCTTGTTATAGCGGCATCAAATTGTCGGTTGCCAGTTTCAGCTTGTGCCATGGCAATTTGATAAAAAAGATTGTCTTGATCTTGCCTGAGTAAAGACTCTGAGCGTGTTTGTGCTTGTTGATATTGATTAATGCTAAGTAAGGCCAAGACATAACCGTATTGACAGGCTACACCACTGTTTTTGTTGTGACATTGATGTTGATAATAATCGATTAATTGTTTGTTATTATTGGCTACAGCAACGCGAACTAATTCTTTAAATAAACGATAATTAAGTGTTTCAGGCACCTTTTTTACCGTGGTGCGGGTTGTACGATTTTCTGCCTCAGCGATACGATCTTCATCAAGGGGGTGAGTTCTTAAGATTGCTGGAATATTGGCTGTATAATAATAGCGAGAGTTCTCTTGCATTTTTTTGAAAAAATTAGCCATACCTCGAGGGTCAAAACCAGCTTTAATTAGCATATCAATACCAATGCGATCTGCTTCTTTTTCATTCGCACGCGTAAAATTAATATTATCCTGAGCAAAGCCACTTAATGTGGCCATTAATGCCCCACTTCCTAGCGTAGGATTGACTACTCCCAAAGCCGCTGATGCTAATAAAGAAGCCAGCATAGGGATGCGCATTTGTTTTTCATGTTGAATCATCTGGTAGAGATGATGAAGGCGGACGTGAGCAATTTCATGTGCCATGACAGCAGCCAACTCACTCTCATTGGCTGTGGCAAGGATCAGTTGAGTATTAATGCCAATATAGCCACCTGGTCCCGCAAAAGCATTGATTTCATTGGATTTTACAATGAAGAAATAAGGCGTAGGGATATGTGCATACCGTGCAAGCTTTCGTCCCAAATGGTTAATGTATTGATTAGCTAAAGGATTGCGTTCGATGCTATCCGATTGGTTAATCAGTTGAATAAACTCTTTTTCCAGTTCTTCCAATTCACGTGTTGAGTAAGGTGAAAGCGCAAAAGTATTAAAAGAAAAGCTTTGTAGAATAAGGAGAATACATGCCATCCAACAGGTAGCGCTTCTAGAGAAAACTTGTCGTTTAAAATAGCGCAATAGGTTCATAAGCCTACTCAGAGTTAAAAGACACGTAATGTTGATACTAATACACAAGAATCGGTTAGTATAGGGGTACGGGGAGTAATGAAGCGACCAACCGACTTAAGGATTTTTCTTAGATTCAAATACGAATCAATACGTAAACAAAAACCGAACTAAATGTCTTAATTTTTACTTAATATTTAATTGATACAATATTAATCAATTTGATTTATATTTGATCGGTAAAATATGGCCAAGATAAAAGTACACGTTTTAAATTTTCATAGCATTTTCTCCCATATTGAAATTGTGCTCGAAAATACCTCAACTGAACCGCATACATATTATGGTGTCAATCGATGGGAAGAACCCATAGATAAATGGAGTATAGGTGGTCCTAAACAATATATTGAGCAGGCTAGCTCCACATATAGCTTTGATATTGAAGCTAATTCTGATGAAATTACAAAGAGGTGGAGAAAATATTGGTTGGATACATGGAATGACGCCAGCATTTTAGGTAAAAACTGTGCAGTGGCAGCACAGTGGTTTTTAACAGAATTTGCAGGTATTCCAAAACCCAGTTTATCAAATGTTAGTTGGAACCATCTTATTTTTGGCATTGTTTGGCCAAGTTTTCTCCTTTGTCCTGTAACCCTTCCGGGTCGTATTATGTCTAATGCTAAATTCCATATCGAAGCAAGGGACAACCCGGAAATAGCAAATCAATATTCTCGGTTATTTTTATATACGAGTATGTCTCTTGCAACACTGGTGTTTGCAGCATCAGTTTTTGCTCTTACTGTTGCTGCTACAATTTTAAGTGGTGGAATTGCGGCGCTTGCCATAAGTGGATGTGCTGCTGTGGGTATAGCAAGTACCTATGGCTTTTTTAAAGCCCATAACATATTATCGGCAAAAAATATCTCAGGTGAGCTGAAGAAAACAGATGAACGCTGCCCAATTAAAGACGATCTAATGTCATATCAAGAAGAAAATTTGAATTTCTCTGCGAGCTAGGCACTTACTTGATCTTAATTTTTTAGATGTTAAGACCCTCTTTGCTACAAGCGATAGATTGTCGTTTTATGTACATTAAACGTTTTCGCTACTTCACTAACCGATTTTCCCTCCCCTAATAAACGCTGAGCAAGAAACTTCTGCTCTTCGTTCATTTTTTCTGGTCTACCAAAGCGAACTCCACGTTTAATGGCAGCAATCCGGCCTGCACTGGTTCGTTCACGAATCAAATCACGCTCAAATTCAGCAATGCCTGCAAATACTGTCATAATCATTTTCCCTGCATGAGAAGTTGTATCAGCCCAAGGCTCAGAAAGCGGGCGAAATGAAGCCTCAGTTATTCTTATTTTTTCCACTAATTCCAGTAAGTGATGAGTAGAGCGAGCTAATCTATCGAGCTTCCAAACGACTACTTCATCATTTGGGCGTAATTGATCAAGGAGACGTTGTAATTCTGGACGCACCCTTTTTGCCCCAGAAATTTTTTCTTGAAAAATACGACTACATCCAGCCTCTTTCAAAGCAGTTAACTGTAACTCCAGGTTTTGCTCAATAGTATACCATAGAATGCTAATCATATGATCCGCAGGGAGGGTAATTGCATAAAAGTGCTAGAGTCTCAATTTAATCTCTTGGTAGAGGGGGTAGATCCCAATCTTGGGCTACTCAAAAATTGAATAATTTGTTAACATATTCTGATTTTTAATTATTGATTTAACTATGCACAACTACTTTATGCTGGCTGCCCTCGAACAAGCCTGGCTCGGACGGGGTACTTGTGCGCCAAATCCAAGTGTTGGTGCTGTTGTGGTACACAACGGCGAAATTATAGCGCGTGCCTGGCATCAGGGAGCAGGAAGCCCGCATGCGGAGCAGCTGGTATTAGAACAAGTTCCAGAAGGAATAGGCGATCTTATTCTCTATGTGACTTTAGAGCCCTGTAATCACTGGGGTAGAACGCCTCCTTGTGTCTCAACAATTATTCGCCATAAGGTTACACAGGTAATATATGGTTTCTCTGATCCCAATCCTGTCGTTGCTGCCAATAACACACCAGAGCTTTTGCAGAGGGCAGGAATTGAGACTAGGTATTTTCCAGTACCAGAAATTGAGCGTTTTTATCAAAGCTATCGTTATTGGACATTAACCAAAAAGCCTTGGGTCACAGCAAAAATGGCTCAATCTTTAGATGGTAAAATTGCCGGAGTAAATGGCGAGCGACGCCACCTATCAAATTCAGCTTGCGCTGAGTTTACTCATCAAAATCGCTTATATACGGATATTATCCTCACTACAGAGAAAACTATTTCCAGGGATAATCCACTGCTTAATGTTCGGCTTCAGGATAAGGTAAACAGCAAGCCTCTTGCTATTTTGGATAGTCAATTAACACTGGGAAGAGAAGCCAAGATTTTTACCGGTGCAAAACATTGTCATATTTTTCACAATGAAAGTTGTGCGGTAGAGAATCCTTTTCCTAATTGTAGTTATCATGCAGTACCCATTAAAAATGGTTTATTGGATTTAACTGCAGTGTTAAGTGAGTTGGGACGGCTCGGGTTTCATGATGTATGGGTCGAAGCCGGTGGAATTTTATTTTCAGCACTGCACCGAGAAAATTTAGTGCAGCGTACTTATCTTTATCTGGTGCCTGATATTTTGGGTGATAATACTACTCCAGCATTTCATGGTGATTCTATCTTTACCCAAAAGAAGAACGTTTCATGGCAAGTGAAAGATGACAATGTAATCGCATGCTTCGATTGGCAGGGGGATTTATGTTTACAGGATTAATTGAGGGGTGTGGTGAGGTTATAGCCAATATTAAAGGTGAAATTGCTAATAGGCTGCTGATTAAATCTCCTTTTAATCAATTGCAAGCTGGTGAAAGTATTGCTGTAAACGGAGTATGCCTAACATTACTTCCTGAGTGTGATAATCATCTTATGTTTGATGTATCTCCAGAAACGTTATCATTGACTACGTTAGATCAATTGCAGACAGGTGATTTTGTTAATTTGGAACGCGCAATGTCAGCTTCGTCACGTTTTGGTGGTCACTATGTAAGTGGACATGTCGATACCACTTGTAGTCTAAAAAAAATACAAACAATCGGTGAATATATAGAAATAACAGTAGGTGATTTTGCAGTTTGTGCTAGCATGTACCTTTTGCCAAAAGGTAGTATCACGCTTGAGGGGGTAAGTCTCACAATCAATAAAATTATTGGAGAAGATATTCAGTTAATGCTAGTGCCGCATACTCTGGCAAAAACTACCTTGGGACAATTTAAGCCCGGGCAAAGGCTAAATGTGGAATTTGATTATTTGACTCGTATCGTAGCACACCAGCTCAGGATTGCGGGGCAATTGAAAGAAGAGGTTGAAGTATGACAAGTCCTTTTGCAACCATTGAGCAAGCGATTGAAACATTAAAAGCCGGTCGCATGATTATTTTAATGGATGATGAAAATCGTGAGAACGAAGGTGATTTGGTAATAGCTGCACAACATGTGACGGCGGATGTTATTAATTTTATGGCTCGTTTTGGCCGTGGACTTATATGTTTGCCGATGGCTCAAACATTAATTAATAAATTGCAATTACCATTAATGGCCAATAATAATCGTTCCCCTTATGGAACTGCATTTACAGTGTCAATTGAAGCGGCAAATGGCGTTTCCACAGGAATTTCAGCAAATGATCGCGCTCATACGATTAAAGTTGCTATTGATTCTGCCACAGGCCCAAATGATATTGTTTCTCCAGGACATGTGTTTCCATTATCTGCCAAACCACGTGGTGTATTAGAGCGACCGGGACAAACAGAAGGAAGTGTTGATTTAGCTACCCTTGCCGGACTTACACCTGCTGCCGTCATTTGTGAAATTATTAATGATGATGGAACCATGAGTCGTCGAGAAGAGTTGGCACGTTTTTCCAAGGAACATAATATCCCAATGGTAACTATTAAAGATTTAATTGATTACCGTATTCGTCACGAGAAATTAGTAGAGGAAATTGCAACTACAAGGCTACCATTGCACGATTATGGCGATTTTTCTATGACTGCTTTTGAAAATGCTCTTGATAATGCAGAACATTTTGCATTAGTGAAATCTCCAAAAATTCCTAATCAAGTACCCTTGGTTCGCATTCACTCTGAATGTATTACCGGTGATGTTTTTGGTTCTTGTAAGTGTGATTGTGGTGCACAATTAAGACAGTCATTAAAAATGATTGCTGAGGAGGGAGGAGTGTTAGTTTATTTACGTCAAGAAGGACGTGGTATTGGTTTGGCGAATAAATTAAAAGCTTATGCCTTACAAGAGCAAGGTTACGATACGGTAGAAGCAAACTTACAGTTAGGTTTTCCTGCTGATAATCGTGAATATGCTGTAGCATTTCAAATATTAAAGCATTTGGGGATGGATGCTGTTAGGTTATTAACTAATAACCCTAAAAAAGTGGAAGCAATTGAAAAATATGGCTTTAAAGTCATCGAGCGTATTCCTTTGATGATGCACCCCACTCATGAAAATCGAGATTATTTAAAAACTAAAAAACAGAAACTGGGTCATTTATTGACTATCGATTAGGTAGAGCTATGAGACATATTGCTGTTAATTCTAGTGAAGTTGTAAATTCTTTCCCACTAGCCATTGTGGTTAGTCGTTTTAATCAAGCTGTTACACAAGAGCTGCAACGAGGCGCATTGGAGAGGCTAAAGGAACGTGGTATTAGAACGGAAGATATTATTGTTGTAGAAGTTCCTGGGGCTATAGAAATCTCTTTGATTGCCAAGCGCTTGGCCGTGAGTAAGCAAGTTAAGGCAATTATAGCTTTGGGCGCTGTTATACGTGGTGAAACGAGCCATTATGATTATGTTTGTGAACAAGTCAGTAATGGTTGTCAGCGAGTGGCATTGGATTATGATATTCCGGTAATTTTTGGGGTATTAACCACTGAAAATGATGCACAAGCATGGGATCGTCTTGGTGGTGATCATGGGCATAAAGGTCGTGATGCAGCTGATTGTGCCATTGAAATGCATCAAATCAGCGCTGAACTTGAGCATCTTATCCGATAATCTAGCCATAATTAACGGACCCCGCGGGATCTAGGGGTTTATGTTATTAATTTGCTTAATCTTCTACTAAGTCTTTCAGGCAAAGGCTTTTTTATCAGATAATCGCAAAATGGTATGTAAAATATGTGTTATTTCTGTTCGTCTTTTGTTACAATAAAACCCCGTTTATATGCGATTTTTATTTGTTCACCAAAAGCGATGGTGTAGCATTCCAAACGGGGTCATCTATGACAAATTATATTTTCATCACTGGCGGGGTTGTTTCTTCACTTGGGAAAGGTATAGCCTCTGCTTCTCTAGCAGCAATTCTTGAAGCACGCGGTTTAAGCGTTACCTTAATTAAACTCGATCCTTATATCAATGTTGATCCAGGTACTATGAGCCCGTTTCAACATGGGGAAGTGTTTGTAACTCACGATGGCGCCGAAACAGATCTTGATCTAGGGCATTACGAGCGTTTTGTGCGCTCTACAATGACTAAACGTAATAATTTCACTTCAGGTAAAATCTATGAGACGGTTATCAAAAAAGAACGTCGCGGTGATTACCTTGGTGGAACTGTACAAGTTATCCCTCATATCACTAATGAAATTAAACGTTCAATCAAGCAAGGTGCTGATGGATTTGATGTTGCTATGATTGAAATTGGGGGGACTGTTGGAGACATTGAATCTCTGCCATTTTTAGAGGCAATTCGTCAAATGCGTATAGAATTAGGCGCTCAGCGTGCTTTATTTATCCATCTGACTTTAGTTCCGTATATTGCAGCTTCTGGTGAAACCAAAACAAAACCAACCCAGCACTCCGTTAAAGAATTACGCTCTATAGGTATACAGCCTGATATTTTAATTTGCCGTTCGGAAAAGCCACTTTCCTTAAGTGATAGAGCTAAGATTGCTTTGTTTACGAATGTGGAAAAAGAAGGGGTAATTTCTCTGCAAGATGCTAAAAGTATCTATCAGATTCCTATGATTCTTCATGAGCAAGGTTTGGATGAAATCGTTGTAAGAAAAATGGCTTTAAATGTAAGGCCTGCTGATTTAAGTGAATGGCAAAAAGTGGCGGATGCACAAGCGGTACAAACAATGACTGTTAAAGTTGGTATGGTGGGTAAATATACCGAATTAAATGATGCGTATAAATCAATTAATGAGGCGCTAAGCCATGCAGGTATTCATACCCAAACCAAAGTTGAAATTGTTTATATTGATGCTGAACTGATTGAAAAGCACGGAGTAGAGTTACTATCCACTATAGATGCTCTCCTAATACCGGGTGGATTTGGTGAGCGGGGTATAGAAGGTAAGATTAAAGCGATTCAACATGCACGCGAAGAAAAAGTTCCATTTTTAGGGATTTGCTTAGGAATGCAAACTGCTGTGATTGAGTTTGCTCGCAATGTGGCAGGGCTAACTGGCGCTAATTCGACTGAGTTTGATAAATCTACTCCGTATCCTGTTATTGGTTTAATTAGTGAGTGGATGGAGGCAGATGGCAAAATTAATTTGCGGAATGAAAATTCAGACTTAGGTGGCACTATGCGTCTAGGCGCACAGCTTTGTCATTTAGAAACAAGTTCTTTAGCTCATAAGATTTACAAAAAACCACAAATTATCGAACGACATCGCCATCGATATGAAGTAAATAACCAATTCCTTGAGTCGTTAGTGCAACATGGCTTAATCATCTCAGGACGCTCTGCTGATGGTAGTCTGGTTGAGGTGATTGAGTTGCAAGATCATCCATGGTTCGTTGCTTGTCAATTTCACCCAGAATTCACTTCAACCCCGCGTGATGGGCATCCACTTTTCGAGCAATTCGTATTGGCTGCTCGCAAAGCGCATCAACAAAAGGAGAATGTATGAAATTATGCGGTTTTGAAGTAGGTATTAGCTCGCCCTTATTTTTAATTGCAGGGCCTTGTGTCATTGAAAGTGAAGCTCTTGCTTTAGAAACGGCGGGCTATTTGAAAGAATTATGTGCGCAACTTAAACTGCCTTTTATTTATAAGTCTTCCTTTGATAAAGCAAATCGCTCATCCTTAACCAGTTACAGAGGACCTGGATTTGAAAAAGGATTAATGATTTTAGAAAAAGTAAAAGAGCAAGTTGGTGTCCCAGTATTAACTGATGTACATGAAGATACTCCTTTATTTGAAGTTGCAAGTGTTGTTGATGTACTACAAACCCCCGCTTTTTTATGCCGTCAGACTAATTTCATCCAGAAAGTTGCGGCAATGAATAAGCCTGTAAATATTAAAAAAGGACAATTTTTAGCACCTTGGGAAATGAAGCATGTTGTTACTAAAGCGAAAGCCTGTGGCAATGAGCAAATCATGGTGTGTGAAAGAGGGGTAAGTTTTGGCTACAACAACTTAGTTTCTGATATGCGCTCCTTACAGATCATGCGTGAAACCGGGTGTCCTGTTGTCTATGATGCAACTCATTCAGTGCAATTACCAGGGGGAAATAATGGAGTATCTGGCGGGCAAAGAGAGTTTGTCCCAGTCTTGGCGAGGGCTGCAGTTGCCGCGGGTATTGCTGGTATTTTTATGGAAACGCATCCTGATCCGGATAAGGCCTTGAGTGATGGCCCAAATAGTTGGCCACTTGATAAAATCAAGCCTCTACTAGAAAGCTTGATAGCGATTGATAAGGTGGTTAAATCTAGCTCTGATTTTTAAATACTAGCTCCCGTATGGAGCCATGGTGAAGTACGGGAATAAACTAGCGATACTCTGTTTCTGTAATTTTTTAAAATTTGTAGTGGGATTGTTTTATTGAAATAGAGTGCTTGACTTGGCGGAGAGGCAGGGATTCGAACCCTGGGAAGGTTGCCCTTCAACGGTTTTCAAGACCGCCGCTTTCGACCGCTCAGCCACCTCTCCGATAGGGCAGAAATATATATCAACACTGACTTCAATGCAAATGATTTTTAAATTAAAAAGACATCTTTTCTAATCATCAATTCATGTCTACAGTTTATTAGTTACTAGAGAGATATATACCCAAGATACTTCAAAATGTTATTTTTTTATCTATCGTTTTTTCTTCTTGAGAAGTTTTAAAGGCTCGCAATAGGGCTTGCTATTACTCGATTTCTGAGGAAAAAATCAAGTCGACTAAAACATAGCATTTTGAAGTATCTTGGGTATAATGTGCCCATTTGTGATTAGAGCAGTTTTCAATTAACAACGATGTAACCTTTTGTTGATATTGCATCTTCAATGTGCGAATCAAATCGGCATAATTAACCGTAAGGCAAAAGCATTAATGTAAATTGGTAAAAGCCCTAATAATGGCGTTCATAATTATAGGTGTGTTAGATGAAACGAATTCAAGCGCTGCTTCTTATTAGTCTTTTTTTGTCTTTAACTGCTTGTAAATGGTGGGGTAAAGATGATGACGATTATAATCCTTATCAAGGAATGACTGCTAAACAGTTATTAACTGAGTCAGAAAAGGCAATAGCGAAAGAGCAATATGACAGTGCTACTAAACGCCTTGAGGCAATGGAGTCAATGTATCCTTTTAGCGACTATGCTGAAAAAGCACAAATGGATTTAATTTATGCTTACTATAAAAAGGATGATTTTGCTTCTGCTGCAGCGACAGCCGAGCGCTTTATTCATCTGTACCCGCGCTCCAGAAACGTTGATTATGCATATTACATGAAAGGGCTTGCTAATTTTCAGCAGCCACGAGGGGCTTTTTCTAATAAATTACCTTTGGATGAGTCATGGCGTGACCCCGGAACGCAAGCACAAGCCTATTCGGATTTTGCCACCTTAGTGCAGAAATTCCCTGAGAGCCCTTATAAAGCCAATGCCTTACAAAGAATGATTTACTTAAGAAATATGTTTGCCCAGCGTGAACTGAATACATCTAAATACTATTATGAACGAAAGATGTATGTAGCAGCTGCTGAGCGTGCCAGCTTTTTAGTCAAAAATTACCCGCAAGCTCCGAGTGCACAACAAGCTTTGGCCATTATGTATCACGCCAATAAGGCAATGGGATTAAACAAGGCTGCAGATGATGCTTTGGCCGTCTACCAGGCGACTTATCACAAACAGCCACCGAGTATGATTGTTCAATAGAAAACGTAATCTTTAAGGGAAGCAAGATGAGCCGTATTGGCATTAGCTAATACGGCTATTTTTTGCATTAGGCAGTACATGCTTCTATAAGTGGTGCTTTTTCTTCTTGAGGATGTTTGTTTAATCCAGCAAGTAAGTCGTCGATTAGGGCACGTAGCTCTCCATGAAGCAAGGTTAATGCGGCATCCCTTTGTTGATATTCTTCTTCCAATTGGCGAATTTCATCAAATTCATCGATTAAATAATCCAAGCTTTTCAGACGCTTAAATGTTAAATCATGGGTTAAAGTAAATTGAATACGCTCATTCCATATCAATGAAATTTCAGCAGCAGCCAAACCTTGTGATAATAAAGTTAAAATTTCTTCGGCAGGCAATTCATAACCTTTACAATTTACCCGTTTCTTTTCATCGTCCAATGAGAAAAGCAGGCAATCAGAGGCTAACTGAAACGAAGCAGGGAGCAGGGAGGGATTGCTGATCCATTGAGCAAAACGCATTGCCAAATTTTCTTGATAAGCAATAGGTTCTATCTGAATACCTGGGATTGATTTTCGTAATAAGGAGGTAAGCTGGGAAGCTTGATTGTTACTGGCTGCATTTACAATCAAGCGATTACTCATCGTATCGAGTAAAGCGAACATCTGCTTTTGTACACAAAAAGACTTCGGTAATAATTCAAACTCCAGATCCTCAGCAAGCTGTGAGCGCTCTGCACGTTTTACAGTTCGTTGTTGTTGTGTTTCCAAGGCTTGAATACGTTCTGCTAGTAAGCGTTTAATAACCCCGCGAGGAAGAATTCTTTCCTCTTTACCTAAACAGATGAGAGAGCAACCTGCGACTTCCTGGACAAGCTCATCAGCATAAGCAGGTAACCAACCATAGACAAATCTTGCATGAGGGGGGCAGGGTTTTAAGGCGTCTTCGGCTAAAGCACTTGTTAAATCGACGGCTTCTTTGAACTCATAATGATAGATAAGGGCATTGTTAAACCACATAGGACGACCTCTATTATAAAAATGCTGATGCTAGCATGTTTCGTCAAGCACGGCGATTAGAAAGCTTGAAAATTATAGGGAGAATTGAATGTTATGCGAAAAGCATATTGTTTAATATCTTGACAAAAAGATCTAGAGCATTTTACAGTGTAGTTTTAAAAGTAACCAGGAGATTAATTATGCTCGCTAAAAGTGAAGTTATAGCTCAATTAGAAGATTCTAAGCACCTTACAAATTGTTCCGAAGCTCATAGCCAAACCACATTTGAGAGTGAGGAACGGGGTTATCTTTTTAGAAAATAGCAAAAAAGAGTCTCCTTGTTTATCCCCATCTGCTCAGCGATATCGCTTATTTCAGTCTAATCCTCAAGTTGTACAGGAACTTCGATTAAGAAAATCTTGTGAAAAAGCGAATAACCGTTTTCACGATATTCATGCTCAATATGCTCGAAAAAATCTAGAGGAAGCTTACATTCTTATTATGTTACGTGGGGAACTCTCTCTATGGAAAAAAGAGAATGAAGGAAATTACCACGAAGTTAAAAGCCAACCTACTGAGGCTAAGGGGTTAGCTTATAACTACCTTAAAACTCTTTTGCATATATCAACAGCGCTTTTTATGCTGGCTGACATGAATGCAAGGAGCAAATTATCATTTGAGGATACGCAATCTCATTTGAGTGGAATGGTTTCTGAGCTGACAGACATAACATCGTGGGAGTCAGAATTGACAAGGATGTTCTGGTTCTTGGAAAAGAACTTTCAACATTGTTATTGAGGGAATTAAAAGCTAACCAACCTCTTCAAGATATTGTGACCATTTTGCACCATCAGCAGAAGACTTTACTGGGACGAATCAGCCAAAAAGTCACTGCTCTGCAATTGTATAGTGTGCATGAGATATTAAAGGAGTGGGAATTATCTGGACTTCTTGTCAAAAAAAAGGCTCGTGCTATTGTTACAGGTACCCAAGGACCTCGCAAGGGTATGATTGAAGTGCAATATCTTCAGTATTATCTTCAAAACTCAAATCAAGATACTGATGATGAGCTTGTTTTTTATGCTGAAATGCCGCCGCAACTTCTGTCTGAAGCAACAGGCACTATGGTGATTGAATACCTGAGTAAAGAGCTTTGCAACAATTTGATTGGTGAGATGGTATTTAATAACAAGAAGGCTATGCAAGAGGATATCCTGCGTTGTTATGCGCCACCCGTAATTCAAGAAATAATTGGTGAAGAGTCAACAACAGTTAAGATACCAGCCCTGTCAACACCTCAATGTCCTTATCAACACTAAGATTATAGTCCCTCGGCAATACTTCAATTGTCGAGAGATATTTTAATAGCGAGCCAGAATAAAAACGCCACATATTACCAGTAAGCATTTAATGCAAGCACGTATGAAATAAATTCAGTTGTTTCTCGTCCTTTTACAGTAAACCAGGGGCCGGCGATGACACCGACATTTGGCGAAAAATTATATTCAATGGCTGGCGCTAAGGTGATCTCTTCAATATCACCATGACCTATAGAACCAGGCATTCCCGTAGCGTCGTTACCAATAATACCATTAAAGCCTGTTGCAGCACGCGTGGCATAATAACCTTCCATCACAGCAACCCAATTTTGAGTTACTGTAAATTCGGCAGCTAAGTCAGTTGTAAATAGACTACCTGGATCAACACTTCCCATGGTATCAGCTGTTCCGCCAAAGCTGCTAAGCCCGCGAACGCTCACCCGACTTGGTTTAAGATAGTTTAAACTCAAACGTGTGCGTAAGTAATGAGTGCCAATGGGTTTTAGATGTTGGAAATTGAATGCTACTCCTGTTTGATAACTACCTAGCCCTGTTGCATCAGTACCATTATTTAATGGGTTTAGAGTTTCAAAACGACCAGTGGGAATGACTTCTTGTAATGTGACGCGAAGATCGGGTCTCCACTTTGAGTCTTTTTGTTCTAAAAGCTGATATCCTAAAGTAACGGAAGTATCACCGATACCTTGAGCACTTGCTCCTTGATTTTTGTTGTAAACATAGGGAAGACTATATTGGACATCAAGTTTATCTGTTAAGCCATGACTAAAAATCGGGAGGCCTACAAGACTTTCACTATGAGGAACATGGATTAATTTCCAATTTTTTGTATAAATACCTTCGTTTATAGTATTAAAACCGTAAATTTCAAGGTTAGAATGACCTCGGGGAATGGTATGGCCTGCCGGAGCTAACAAGGGACCAGTAAACCAGGGGCCTGCCCATACTGTTTTAGAAGAAAAAAAACACAAACCGAAGAGGCTCGTGAGAAAGACACGAGTAAAAATCTTAAACATTTTAAATCACCTTGCAGCTACGAAGGACAGTAGTGTAGATTAGCCGACTTTTAGCATTTGGGAAATAGTTTATGAGCACAGCCGTTTATTTACATAAAACGAAACAAAACGCGATAAGACGCGGCCATCCGTGGATTTTTCCAAAAGCTATTACTAAAACGAGTGGTAAGTTAATTACTGGCCAATTAGTAGAAATTTTTAGCGCCGAAGACGAACTTATTGGGGTCGGAGTTTATAACGAGCATTCTCTATATAGAGTGAGGGTTTTGGCTCAAGCATGGGAAAAATTTGATAGCAGGTCAATAAATGCAATTGTCCAGCATCGACTGGCGCAAGCATTGCTTGTTCGTCAAGGCTTGAATCTTCCTAACAAGAGTACCAATGCTTATCGATTATTTAATAGTGAGGCTGATGGCTTGTCAGGCCTTACTATTGACCGTTTTAATGAAATTACTGTTGTAGCAAGCTCAGCTTATTGGGTTGAGGGCAATAAAGAAGTTATCTCTAATTGTATTCGTGAGCAGTTGCCGGGTGAGCTTATTTGGCTAGCGCAGACTAAGCCACTTGCTCAAGATGGTTGGCAGCAAACAACTGAAGAATTAATTACTTCTAGCACAGAAGTGCAGGAAGAGGGCGTAATTTATCAAATTGATTTTTCACAAGCACAAAAAACAGGTTTGTTTCTTGATCAACGTGAAAATCATCAGCGTATTGCCCCTCTCGGCAAAGGAAAGCGTATTCTGGATCTTTATTGCTACACTGGAGGATTCGCACTTCATGCAGCAAAAGCTGGAGCAAGTAAAGTTACAGCTGTGGATAGTTCCTCTCAAGCAATTCGTCAAGCCAAACGTAATGCTGAATTAAATGGCATTGACACTATTGAATTTATTGAGGCAGATGCCAGGGATTATCTAAATTGTGCAGGTGATTATGATTTGATCATTTTGGACCCACCAAAATTGGTTCCCTCTCAGCAACATTTGCAACGGGCAAAGAATTATTACCGCTTTCTGCATCGGGAAGTCTTTAAAACAATGCGCTCAGGAACTTTGTTGATGACTTGTAATTGTTCTTCGGCATTAACGACACAAGAGTTTACTGCCTTGGTGAGCAGCCAGGCTGCGGCTGTTGGGAAAAATGTTCGTGTTCTTGGCATTTTTGGTCCAGCAAGCTGCCATCCAACCCTCCCTGCTTTTCCTGAAGGAAACTATTTGACTGCGGTATTACTGGCAATCGTTTAGTGTTTTTAATTAATTTAGAGCACTAACAGATTTAGTGCTCTAGTGAAAAAATTATTTTTTATGTCGTTGCTGTAAACATGCTAATAAATCATAAAAACTTAATTCACAGGCTTGCAGTAAAACAAGTAAATGAAAAAGTAAGTCGGCGGATTCGCTGATGAGTTCGTCTTGATGTCTACTGGTTGCTGCAATGACTGTTTCAATAGCCTCTTCCCCGACTTTTTGTGCACAACGATTGATTCCCATAGCTAGCAATTGCGCTGTATAGCTCGCTGTTAATTTATCGGTGGCCCGTTCGTGAATAAGTTCAATTAAGCTAGCTAAAAAACTTAATTTTGATTCAATAGGAGGGTGGAAACAGGTCGTAAAACCTAAGTGACAAGCAGGTCCTGCTGGTGTTACTTGAATTAACAAACTGTCACCATCACAATCAGTAGCAATAAAAGTTACGGTCATTGTATTGCCTGATGTCTCACCTTTACGCCATAAGCGCTGTTTGCTGCGACTAAAAAAGGTTAATTGCTTGGATTCCAAGGTAATTGCTAAAGCCTCTTCATTCATATAGCCAAGCATTAGAACTTGCCCAGTATTGCTGTCTTGCACAACCGCAGGTAAAAGGCCATTCATTTTTTTCCAGCTGAGGTTATTAAGTTTTTCATTGTTCATAGCCTTACCTCAATGTTGTTTTCTGCAAGTATAAGTTTAACGTCATTAATACTCATTATTTGGTTATGGAAAACACTGGCAGCTAATGCACCATCAACTTTTGCTTTACAGAAAACCTCGACAAAATCGTTAAGTTCTCCAGCTCCTCCTGAAGCAATGAGTGGAACCTGCGTTATGGTGCGAATTAATTGCAACTGTTCGATATCATAGCCCTTACGCACTCCATCGGCTTGCATACAGTTAAGGACAATTTCTCCTGCGCCTCTATCTTGTACCTCTTTAACCCAATCTCGTGTTTTACGTAGGGAGTTCTTGCTTTTGCTTTCATCACCGGTGTATTGATAAACATAAAAATCATCATCAATCCACTGACTGTCAATACCAATAACAATGCATTGGCTGCCAAAAAGACAACTTAGTTGATTAATTAATTCTGGCGTTTCGAGAGCAGGGCTATTGATTGATAATTTGTCAGCACCCGCATGCAAAATGGCTTTCGCACTATCAAGATTACGAATCCCGCCAGCAACAGTAAAAGGAATATTCACTTTTTCCGCAACCTGATTAATCCATGTCGGACATACTGTCCGTCCATCACTACTCGCTGTAATATCATAAAAAACTAATTCATCAGCTCCTTGCTGAGAGTAAGTTTTAGCCAAAGGAAGGATTTCTCCTATAATACGATGATTGCGAAATTGAATACCTTTAACCACTTGGTTATCACGAACGTCAAGACAAGGGATTATACGTTTAGCTAACATCGGCTTCTCTCCGTACGTAGGTGGCTAAGTCGAAATCTGTTTCATAAAGCATGCGGCCTAAAATAGCAGCAGATAGACCGTTTGCAGATAGTTTTCGCAAATCGGTTTCATTTCGAATACCACCTGAAGCTTGCCATGCTATACGAGGAAAACGTTCCACCGCCTGTTCATACAAATTGAAATTTGGGCCGTTCATCATGCCATCACGGGCAATATCGGTGCATAAAATTTCTCGAATCCCTAGTAGTTGATAGTAACTCACAATTTGCCATAAATTACTTGTTGTTGCTGTTTGCCAACCGTGTATAGCTGGACGAGGTATGCCATCTTTAATATTGACATCGAGAGCTAAAATAATATTTTCAGCCAGAGCCTCACGAATAATTTGCGAGGTCAGATCTGGATTAGTTATGGCGCTGCTGCCAATCACCAGTTTGTGAATGCCAGCATCAAGGCAAGCTTTTGCGCAATCAAGGCTACGGATCCCCCCCCCTAACTGTAGAGTCAATCCAGAGCTTGCCAATGTTTTTATCAGTTTTAGCTGTTGAACACGTCCCGTTTGAGCACCATCAAGATCGACAATATGTAACCGCCAAGCGCCTTTATCAGCGTAAAATTTGGCGAGTGTGAGCGGTGAGTCTTGATAAATCGAAACTTGAGCGAATTGCCCTTGTCTTAAGCGTACGCATCGACCTTGTTGTAAATCAATGGCTGGAATAATTAGCATGCTCCCTCCAACTGCAAAAAATTATTAAGTAATTTAAGACCGGTTTCTGCTGATTTTTCAGGATGGAATTGCATGCCATAAATATTTTGATAATTCACAATCGCTGTAAATTCTTGACTATATCGGCAGCTGGCAAGGGTATTTTCCGTAGTCAAAAGGGCATAACTATGGACAAAATAAACATAGTCCTTTGGTGCCAAACCCTGTGCAAGGGGGGAATCTTTTTTCCAAACTAATTGATTCCAACCCATGTGGGGGATAGGTTGATTATCTCTGGGAGACAAACGTTTTACGTGTCCCGGGATTAGATTTAAACAATCGACATTACCTTCTTCACTATGCTCAAGCAATAACTGCATACCCAGACAAATTCCTAGCAAAGGTTGGGAGATCTCAGATAGCACATCAATTAATTGATATTGCTCTAACGCTTCCATTGCTGCGGTTGCTGCACCAACACCGGGTAAAATGACATGGCTTGCTTTTTTTATCTTTTCTGAGTCATGGGTTAAGATGAACTCATGGCCTAACTGTTTAATGGCATTGCCTAATGAGGTCAAATTATTTCCAGTTACATCAATTACTGCAATCATAAAATCCCCTTCGTCGATGGTAAGTCACTATCACATTGTGTGCAGGCTTGCCGTAATGTACGCCCCAATGCTTTGAAACAGGCTTCAATCATATGATGATGATTTTTACCCTCCACATTGATGTGAATAGTGGCTCCTAAGCTGCTTGCAAAAGAGTGAAAGAAATGGGGGATCATTTCTGTGGCCATGCCGCCAACGAACTCTCGCGTAAATTGCCCCTTAAAGACGCAATAATTTCGGCCGCAAAGATCAAGCGTGACACTTGCTAGTGACTCATCCATGGGTAGAGTAAATCCGTAGCGAGCAATTCCCCTTTTATCCCCCAATGCTTTTTTTAATGCTTCACCCATTGCAATTGCAGTGTCTTCTATAAGATGATGCTCATCGACTTCCAAATCTCCTGTTGCTTGAATTTGTAAACTAAATCTACCGTGTTTTGCCACTTGTTCAAGCATGTGATTGAAGAAACCAATAGGGGTATTTATCTGGGTAGGAGCCTCTTTATCCAGAGTAACAGTGACTTCGATACTAGTTTCTTTCGTAGTGCGAGAAACCACTCCTGAGCGTTCACGATAGAGTAATGTTTGGACAATTTCTTTCCAACCATGATTTTTCGCTATTGGGAGAAAAAAAACGCCGATATTATTAGCTAGCTCTCTATCCGTTTCTCTATCGCCAATAACCCATGAGTTAGCTCGATCGATAGGATTGCGCTGTAAAAAATCAATTAGCAATCCTGTTTTGGGCTTACGACACTCACAATCATCTACCGCTTTGTGTGGGCAAATAAAAATTCTGCTAAAGTGAATCCCTTGCGATGCAAAAAGATGAAGAATAAACTCATGACAACTTGTAAAAGAAGTTTGCGGAAAGCTCTCAGAGCCTAACCCATCCTGATTGCTAACCATGACTAATTGAAAGCCCTCCTTACTTAGGGAAAGCAGGCTAGGGATGACATCCTGATATAATTTGATTTTTCCAAGCTCATCCACCTGAAAATCATCGGGCTCTTCAATCAACGTGCCATCTCTGTCAATGAATAAAACTTTTTGCATGGCTCTGTCCTATTACGGCTTAAAGGAGTTTAAAACGGTTAACAATTGCTTGTTCTGCATCTCGTCACCGACGGTAATACGCATCATGTTTTGTAAGGGAGGATGTGCAAAGTAGCGAATAGCAATATCATGCTGAGCAAGCCATTGAGTCAGTGCTGGAGCATGAGGGCTTGATACCAAAATGAAGTTAGCATGACTTGGATAAATAGTTTCTATCCAATTGCATTGTTGAAATTGTTTCACTAACTCCGCACGTGCGTGTAAGATTCGCTGAATATTACTTTCAAACCACTCTTTATTTTCTAAGGCATCTTTTGCTAAAGCGATGACAGCACTTGATAAAGTGTAAGGTGGCATGGCATTTCGCAATGCTTTAATAACTTGTGGTTGAGCGATAACAGCGCCAAGACGCAAACCTGCTAAACCACAGGCCTTGGACAAGGTACGAAGGACTATTAAGTTGTCGAAAGATCGCAAAAGAGTTACCGCACTTGGAACTTTAGCAAAATCAATATAAGCCTCATCTACAACAACGACTGCTCTATTGGTGAAATGATCACATAGTTGTTTAATTTCTGCTAAATCAAGTAAGTTGCCCGTAGGATTATTAGGTCGGCAAAGCATGATAAGTTTACAATTTGTTTGCCAAGTCGCCATTAATTTTTTTGTAGATAGGGAAAAATTATTCTTACTATCTAAAGGGCAATTGAGAGTCCCTGCTTGTTGTAAGCGAGCATAAAAGCTATACATAGGGAAAGTAGGGGGACACTGTAAAATACTATCAATGCCGGCCTGCAAAAAAACACGCATGAGTAAATCAATTCCATCGTCGCTTCCGCGAGTTAAAACTATCTCCTCATTGTTAACTTGAAAATAGCGAGCCATGCGTTCTTGTAATTTTTGCTGATTGCGAGCATTAGGGTAATGATTTAAAGCGACCTCATTTAAAGAGGATGGAGACCAAGGCAATTCATTCGCGTGTAAGCGAGTACCAAGCTCATCGCCTGTTGGAACGTAAGGTGTAATATCCTGTAAATCCGGACGAATTAAATCTAAAACTGACATATGAAAGCCTCCTTTTATAGTTCGTTTTATTTTTATGCGGGTTCCTTGCTCTGATTTTCCAGAAAGTCCATGCGTAATTTCACAGCATTTGCATGAGCATCTAATCCTTCGAGCAAAGCTAAAGTTTGTGCTGTGTCGCTTAAAGTACGAATTCCTTGAGCGGTGATATTTTGAATGCTAAAAGTCTTTAAAAAATCCATAGTACCAAGTCCACTATGACTTCTTGCATAACCATTAGTTGGCAATACATGATTACTACCCGTGGCATAATCACCAAGAGTTTCTGCCGCCCACTGACCCAAAAAAATGGTTCCTGCAGCAATAATTTTTGGTAACCATTCTGTGGCATTAATGCGATTAATGATCAAGTGCTCTGGTGCGTAATCATTAATAATGCTTATTTGCTCCAGTGGATTTGGACAGACTAAAACTCTGCTTTGCAGGAGTGCTTCACGAATAATAGTTTGTCTGGATAAATTGACGAACTGTTGATAAATAGCCAGTTGTACCTGACTGGCAAATTGTTCGCTTTCACAAAGTAAAATGACTTGAGAGTCCATTCCGTGTTCAGCCTGTGCCAACAAGTCGGCAGCAACAAAGGCAGGATTTGCTTGTTCATCAGCTGCAATCATGACCTCTGATGGGCCTGCAGGCATGTCAATTGCGGCACCCAAAGGATCTGCTGCGACTAGAGTTTTAGCTTCAGTAACAAAGCTATTACCAGGACCAAATATTTTATCGACCCTAGGTATTGATTCCGTACCATAGGCCATTGCTGCAATGGCCTGTGCACCACCTATTTGATAAATCGTTTCAATCCCGCAAAGACGAGCGGCTACTAAGAGGTGCGGATCAATATCTCCTTTTTGATTAGGCGGGGTACACAAGATTTTAATAGGACAACCTGCCACTTTTGCTGGTATGGCTTGCATAAGTAAAGACGACACTAAGGGAGTTTTATTGCCTCCAGGGACATATAAGCCCACCGCATTAATAGGTCTATAAATGCGCTCAATGCTAACTCCTTCTGCGGTCACTGTAGAGGTTGCTTGAGGAATCATACTTTGATGGTATGCGGTAATTGTTTTTATAGCATTAGTCAGCGCATTCACAGCGGAATAATTGATTTCAGCTTTTCTGATAAGCTCGGGCGATACCTGCAGCGTCTTTATATCAATTCCATCGAACTCACGAGTAAATGCATAAAGTGCTGAGTCCCCTTGAATTTTTACCACCGAAATAATGCGTTCAACTTGATTTTTGAAACAATTATTAGGCTTTGGTCTTGCTAAGGCTTGTTTTTTTTCTGCAGAAGAAAGGTTTTGCCACGTAGTAATTGGTATCATCAAATTCACTCCAGCATTTTTTCAATAGGCAACACTAAAATAGAACTAGCGCCTAACGATTGAATTGTCTCTAAGGTATTCCAGAATATCCCTTCACTGGAAACAACATGGACTGCTACTTTCTCAGGGTTGGCAGGCAAGGGTAGGATAGTGGGGGATTCAGCACCTGGCAGACGCTCACAAATGCGCTCAAGTGCATATTTAGGGGCATGAAAAAGGATATATTTACGTTCTTGAGCTTGCTGTACTGCTTGAATTCGCCTTTTCAATTTAATAAGCAAGTCTTGAAAGGGCTGTTCAAGAGGTTCACTTGTGCATACAAAAGTCGCTTGACTGGCTAAAACAGTGTCTACTTCAATAAGCTTGTTGTCTTCAAGCGTTTGGCCGCTGGAAACTAAATCACAAATAACATCGGCCATCCCCATTCTCGGAGCGACTTCAACTGAACCAGAAAGAACAAGGCTTTCTGCACAAATTTTATTTTTTTCTAAATATTGATTGAGTAAATAAGGATAACTGGTGGCTATACGTTTACCTTCTAGACTTCCAGGTCCCTGATAGTCAAACGATTCTGGGATGGCAATGGATAAGCGGCAACGGCAACTGCCTAAAGGTAAAACAATGTCATAAGTTTTATCTAAAGCAGCTAAGGCTGCTTCATATAACACATTCTCACCAACGATTCCGCCATCACAAAGATCATCAAAAATTAAGGTTGGAATATCATCATCACGAACAAAAAGCAAATCAATGGGAAAGTTTTCAACATGGGTCAGTAAGGCATTTTCTTTGAGTCTAAATTTTAAGCCACAACGTTGTAACAAACTAAGGGATTCTTGTGCTAAACGGCCTTTTTTCTGTAAGGCCAAACGTAATCGTTTCTTCACGACTGCTCCAATCTATCTGCAATTAATTGATAACCACCACTGCCAAGAGTTAAACAGCGAGCCACTCGAGTAATGGTCGTTACGCTCACGCCAGTCTGCTCATGAATAGTGCGATAAGGAATATTGTTGCGTAGTAAGGGTACGACTTCCCAACGATCAGCCATCGCTTCTATTTCAGCTGGTGTGCATAGATCGGTAAAAAAGGAGAGTGCTTCGTCCTTATCTTTAAGCAAACTAATTGCATGCATTAGATGATGAATAGAATGTTGTTTTTGAGCATGTGATTTCATGATAATGTATTAATGTAATATAACGTTACTTCATTGTAGCGATAATGACATATACTGTCAAATAAAATTTGACAGCAAGTATTGTTTAGGTTGAGATGATGATTTTTCTATGAGGGAGAAGGGAATGTTATTGGAGAAAGTTAGCTCTTGCTTATTACTGATTGATGTTCAGGAGAAATTGGCGCCGCATGTAAGAGACTCAGAAAGATTACTAAATCGTTGCCACTGGCTGATACGTTTAGCAACTGAGCTACAGGTGCCCTTATTGGTAAGTGAGCAATATCCCAAAGGTTTAGGAGGAACTATTGAGCCATTAAAAACTGTGGTTGCACCTTATCAATGCATTGGGAAAGTACATTTTTCATGCTTCCGTGAACCTGTCTTTAAGCAAAATCTTGAAAACTTAAAGAAAAAGCAGCTGGTGTTGATAGGAATAGAAACTCATGTCTGTGTTTTACAAACAGCAATCGATCTTCAGGAAGCAGGTTATGACGTGTTTGTGGTGGTTGATGCTGTTAGCAGCCGTTCTGAACTCGACTATAAATATGGCTTAAAGCGAATGAAGCAGGCAGGTATTCAATTAATCACTTCTGAGATGGTGTTTTTTGAGTGGGTAGGGCAGGCGGGTACTGCTGAATTTAAGGCCTTAAGTAAAGCTTATTTACAATAGAGTTTGGCTAATTCTAGTGCGGCGGATTTAAGTGTTGGTAAATCGATGTTTATTCTAAGGAGCGTCAATGAATTTGGATAATCAAATTGTTGTTATCACTGGTGGGGCATCCGGTATAGGGAAAGCATGTGCTCAATTATTAGGTACTTTGGGTGCAAGAGTTGTGATTTGGGATCGGCAAATTGAAAATGTTCATCTTGAAAATATCGCATTGGCAGTTGCTTGTGATGTGAGTTCTGCTGAAGATGTTGAAAAAGCTATCAAAAAAACAGTTGCTGAAATAGGTATCCCTAGAGTTTGTATCAATTGTGCTGGTATTGCCCCCGCCAAACGCATGGTTGGCAAAGAGGGCGCTATGCCTTTGGAAGCTTTTAAACAGGTTATTGATATTAATTTGGTAGGTACTTTTAATGTAATGCGTGTTGTTGCCGAAGCTATGGCACGTTCAGAGCTTGAGCCTCAGTCACAGGAACGAGGGGTTATTATTAATACAGCTTCTATTGCCGCATACGAAGGGCAGATTGGTCAGATGGCTTATAGTGCTTCAAAAGGCGGCGTGGTTGCTATGACTTTACCTGCAGCCCGTGAGTTAGCGCAGTATGCCATTAGGGTGAATACTATTGCACCTGGCTTAATTGCCACCCCTCTATTATTAAACATGCCGAAGGAAGTACAAGATAGTTTGGCTGCAACGGTTACTTTTCCGAAGCGTTTAGGACGACCGGATGAGTTTGCTTCTTTAGCGTTGCATATTATTGAGAATACAATGATAAATGGTGAGGTAATTCGTCTTGATGGGGCATTACGTATGCAAGCGCGTTAAGGGTAACTCCAAGCCTCAATTTGCAATGAGGCTTGGGTTTGTAGTTACATGGGGTTAGTGTCAGGGTTTCTATTTGGTCGATCAGCAAATTCATCATCTGGAGTTGTTGAGTCATTCAACTCTTCTGCGACAAGTTCATGGGAGGGTGTTGTCAATTCATTTAACTCATCCTTGCTTTTCTCCGATGATCCAGTGAACAAGGCAGAGAATTGCTCCAATAGTTTTGCCATAGAGTCTTGTTGCTCTGCAAGCTTTTCTAATGCTTTAAACTCTGGCTCTAGCTTTTTTACAATGGCTAATAATTCTTGAAGAGGTTGTACTTTTTGTGTAACGTCATATTCTTTACTCAGTTGTTTAATTTCTTCGAGTAATGTTTGTTCCCTTTTCGCAAGAGATTTTTGTGTTGAGGAGGGCTTTCTACCATAAGTAGGGTGGGATTTTAATTGTTTTTGTACCTCTAACAATTCAATTTCTTTATTGATCAGAGAAAGCGAGCCCTGAAGATGATTAAGCGCTGCCGCTTTAACTTCGGCAAAGTCATCGAGTTTAACGTCTAATTCAATTAGCATTTTATCAAGGCTCTCTAGAGTATATCTTACGTTTTGAGTCGCTTTTCGAAGAGCCGCTTTAGGCACTAACTTCGTCAGTTGTTGACTTGCTTTTTGTATTTGGGAATTGAGTGCACAGATTTCAGGGTCTTTGCGTAATTTATCGGCAATGCTGCTAAGATGTTTTTCTTCAAAATAGTCCATTTGCTTTTTAAGTAATCCCTCATTTTGAACATTCATTTTTGGCGCAAGTAGAACTTCTATCCGAGAGTTATAATATTTTATCTCCCGTGTCATAATGCTTCGTTCTTCTATACTTACGCTGGTGTGATTGAGATAATTTTTAAGAATACTGCGCAATTCTTGAAAAAACGTGACAGAGTCAATAGTTTTATTGCGATTTTCAATAAGCGCTTTACTCAGAGGGTGATTATCAACGGACATAATCTCGTATGCTAACGGCAAGCCATTATCCCCTGCAATACAAAGTGAAGCACCATGTTTAAGAAGAATTGATAAGCAAGTACTCATGGGATTGCTGCTACTATTACAGCTAACACAAGCATGAGCAGCAGATTGGTAGGTTTTGTCTCTAACCGTGACTGGTTGGCTATTAAGATTAAAATCACCGTAGGTTAAGACAAAATCCAATAACTCAACATTACGCATTTGTAGTGCTAAATTAAGATATTTGTCAGTGAGAAGATGGTGGAATGAAGTGAGTTGTCCCGCTAAAACAAACTCTTTTTTAGCTAATAATAAAGTAGGAAGGAGCTTTTCCCCTAATTGGTGGAGGTCTCGTCGTAAATTATCTAATTGTTGAATCGCTTCGAAAGGAGCGTCCGTTCTCTCTTCTAACAATAGTGATAAGCCATATATTTTAGTTAAGAGGAGTTCAATATTTTTTGCTTGAGCTATTTCATCACTTGTCGCTAACTCTTTAAAAGAGGCTGTTAATTGCAGAACCTGAGTCTCAAGTTTGGAGCTAGATTCATTTTTGTGTTGGGGTATTCTCCTCTTTTTTCGACTCAAAGCAGTCAATATATGGACGTTTGATGAGTTTGCTATTTCATCAGCAGAGGGTGCCTCCATAATTTCAGATTTCGTATCCGCTTCAACAGTAGTGGACGATGTTTCTGCAATCATTTGTGCTTCCATAGAGTGCTTAGTATGTGCAATAAACTTATAAATTTCTTTATAAGTTTTATGTCTTACTAAAGGAATTAAAGCCTTTAAGGTAGTGCAAATTTCTTCTAATTTTTCAATATACTCATCAAATTTATCGTCTCTTTGTGAAAACAAAATACGAGCTTCTTGCTCAAGCTGGCTATATTGTTTTTCCAAAGTTTTAACGATATCTGTGTGTTTTTTTCTAAGATTAGTTATCACTGGCTTAACATTGGCGATTGCTAGTCCTATAAACTCATCTTCTAATTTTTCTGTATTAATCGCAGTGAAAGTATCGGCGTTTTTTCTTGCAAAAGCGGCTTTCATTGTCAATTTATCATTAGCATTAAAGTAAACATGCAGACGAAACTTAGTTCCCTCTCTATTCTTAAAGTATGCAGTATAGTGATACTGACTTAAGTTGGGATTATCCCTGTATTCTGTCTCATAAATACTAACATGATGATCAAGCAGGCGATATTCTTGGGTTTCACTCTTTAGAATAACGGGGTTACTGCGCTCCAGTTCAAATCGATAATAACGATGTCCTTCTCTATCTCTGTCTAAGGCTAAATTCGCGTACAGAGGAATAGGTGGGGTGTTTGAGACAACGTGCGAATCGATAAAATTGAAAAGCGTATTCTGAGGCATTGACAAACCCTTCTGATAAAAATTGGGCAGAAGTATACCTCTAGTGATAATTGTGTGCAAATATTAATTAAAATCTACAATTTATACTTTTTTTGATTTTTTATTAAGCCTTTTGATGCCGATTTGAATCAGATGATGATTTTATATTACCGGTCGCCGTATAAACGCTGCTAGTATTTTCAGGAGCTTGTCCAGTTATCGTACTGATTATCTCTTGGCGAGTATTGATATTGCTGGTAATTACTTGACCATTGACTGCATTTAGCTCGCGACAAAGAACTAACTTCTCTGCAAGCTCGTTGTTTAAGGCATTAATTTGTTCCACCTCTTGGGGGGAACATTGTGCCAGAAATTCCTCTAAGGCTTGTTTAGGTTGTTTTGTCTGTTTGTTGAGGCCTAATAAATCAACTCTTTGGCTAGTTATTTGCTCAAGTTGTGTGGAAAGTTCTTGTTTTTGGTTGGCTATTGATTCCAGGGTCTCAAACTGACGGGTCAGCAACGCTTGTTTTTCTTCCGTCAGACGATTAATAAGTTGCTCAATAAAATTTATTTCCTGCTGTAAGATTTGAATCAATACGACGGGCTGTGATTGTGTCATGACTAAGTCCTTTTAATACCTTACATCTTCTACTATTTTTGGCCAACTGGCTTAATTTCTGCAGTTTCTTATACCACATGCTTATGCATGTGCTTGCAAATAAGTCGGCTTGGATTAATAGAGAAGTGTAAGTAAATTTATACTAACTCAACATCTCGAAACATATTAACCGCAATTTGACTGCTATTAATTTGATAACGACCTTTGGCAAGTTCCTCTTTAAAAAATTCTACTCTTTCATTATCAACTTCTGGTGCGTTTAGAATAAATTCTTTTAGATGGGCTAATTGCTTGGAAATATTGCTGATATTAACTTGACTATCTTCATCTGTATGGGAGTCTTGAGCAAGAGATTGGGTGCGTTGTAGCCGACTCTCTGAATCTAGAACCTTAAAAGTATTGGAATCATTAATCGGATTAACCATAACATTGCTCTCAATTGCGCTCATGATTGTTATCGGCTCCTGTTGATAAATCTTTAGGTATCTCGGTCACTATCTACCAATATCATATTTCCGAGAAGGGAGCAATAATTTAATGTATTTAATTTACCCGGTTTCAGTATTTTAAAGAGGCACTCTTACTTGTCGCACTGCGCTAACTTGAGCTTCAATTATCTTTTTTGACGAAAGGTTCTTTACTCGAATCATGTCTCCTGCAGCACCATCATTGAGAGCAATACCGTCCATGCTCACTATGAATGTCTCATTCATAGCCTGGATAGCGACTTGCTCGCCCTTATGTACCAGGGCTGCTGTCTGCAAAAGAGAGGGAGCTATAGGACTTCCCTGATTTATATTGGTTTTGCAAACTTGATTAATAACTTGCTCTGGCTTATCAAAATAGCCTTGTTTTAATTGGCTAATATCTATTTCCTGAACTTCAAGGTCATCTTCGCTAATTTGTGCTCCTTTAGTTAAAGGGCGTTTTGCTACAATAACCGGCTTTTGTACACTAATTTTTATAGGTACATAAAGGGTCCAGTGATTGTTAGTTTCTTGACATCTTATTCCCATCGTGTTGACTCTTAATATGGGAACCTGATAGGGATTAAAGACTTCAAGATGTTCTTCTTGACATGCTTTTAATTTGAGTCTTGAGTCAATTTTATCGGCTGTAACGAGAATTTTGCTATTTTGTTGTGTAGTCAACGCGGCCAATACGTAGTTTTCTATTTTCTCTTTTAGTAAATCTAATGATTGGGCTGATTCCGCAGCTTGTAGTATACGACTTACAAGAAAGAATGAAAAAACTAGAATAACTCGTATCATTGGCGTAGTCTCGTTGATTAAAACATCCGACACAAGCAAATTGTAGGCCAACTTTTCGGAGAAATAATGCATTCTAGTTATAAATTATTGGGAGGGATTCTTGGTGGGCTCATTGCATCCTTTTCATATGCAGCAAGTCATCATCCTCAAGATTTTCTTCGCTCTATTAAAGGTACAAAAGATGAGGGAGAACAGATCGTTCAGCATTTTTGTGCAAATTGTCATGCCGTAAAACCTCTTATTCAAATTGGTGCCCCACGGATTGGTCAAAGGGAGGATTGGGAGTTGAGGGTCAAGGCCGGAGCAATGCAGTTGTTGCGTCATACAGCAGAAGGGATTAATGCAATGCCTCCAAGGGGGGGATGTTTCGAATGTTCGGACGAGCAGTTAATTTTAGCGATTATGGCGATGTTACCTGATGAGCTCGGCAAAAGTTTTAAAAATAACCTCAAAGATCATAAATAAAACAAACAGTTAAAAAATTTTATAAAAAAAGCTAAATTTATCCAAAATCCTCCCGATAACATAAAAAAAAGAGGGAGGGTTAACCAATGAAAAAACAATTAATCATTGGACCATTGTGTGTGTTGACGGTCGCTTGTTCATCCACGGATAGAGTAGCGGTAGTTGATGATGCCGGCTATACACATTATACCATGAGCCTTGACTCGGATTCTAAAGGCCGAAATTATTTCCCAGAAAAGCGAGAAGCGACTGGTAGGAAAGTATTTATTTTTGATCCTAAGGCAACAGCGTGGGCTGCTTATGATGCGCAGGGTAATCGCATTAAAACTGGTAGCGCTTCAGGGGGAAAGGACTTCTGTGAAGATATTGGCAGAGGATGCCGTACTGTAACAGGTACTTTCAGAGTTTACTCTAAGAAAGGAGAGGATTGTACTTCAAGTATTTACCCTATTGAAACAGGTGGTGGTGCTAAAATGCCTTATTGTATGCATTTCAGCGGCGGATACTCTATTCACGCGGCTTATGAAGTACCTAACTGGAATGCGAGCCACGGTTGCATAAGAGTGCTACCTGGGGCCGCCAGATGGTTGAACCAAAACTTCATCGATATTGGTACAACTGTAGTTGTAAAATCCTACTAAGAGGAACTGGCAACCCGCTATATAGAGGGTTGCCAGTTTGTTTTGTCGGTTGCTAAAAGCTTCGGTAGAAAATTACGGATTAAGGTATTTCTTTAATAGATTAGTAATTTGCTCAGGACTTGCTTGCCCTTTAGTTTGTTTCATGATTTGACCAACAAAAAAGGCAAATAACTTTTCTTTACCGGCCCGGTAATCAGCAACTTGTTCAGGGTACTGCTGAATAATTGTTTGAATTAATTCTTCCAACAAATTAGCATCGGTGAGCTGAGTATAACCTTGCTTTTTTATAATTGCGTCAACGTCTGTCTCACCTGCCCAGAGTTTGTTAAAAATTTCTTTTGCTATTTTGTTTGATATTGTTTGTTTCGCAAGATGATCAAGTAGCATTGCTAGTGAACTTGCAGATACAGGAGGCTTATCGAAACTAAGGTTGGCTTCATTAAGAGCTGCTGCATAAACCCCCTTAAGCCAATTAATAATGGTCTTTTCATCCGCGATACTACTTCCTTTGACTGCCATAAAGAAGTAATAGCTTGCAGGAGAGGCGAGGATAAAATTGATATCTTCACGATTTAAAGAAGAGTTTTTTTGACATTCTTGCATGATCTGTTCAGGCAAGATAGGCATAGTTTCTCTAATGTCTTCAAGATAGCTTGCTTCAATTTGAATAGGTAAGAGGTCAGGATCAGGGAAATAGCGATAATCATTCTCATTTTCTTTACTTCTTAAGGCATGAGTAGTATTGGTGTCAGGGTTATATAGTCTTGTTTCCTGCTGAATAATTTCCCCACTTTCTAATAAATCTTGATGTCTGGCTTGCTCATAGGCAATTGCCTTTTCAATAAAGCGAAAAGAGTTTAGATTTTTAAGTTCAGTTCTTACTCCTAACTGTTCGACTCCTTTAGGTTTAAGCGAAATATTGACATCACAGCGAAAAGAACCTTCCTGCATATTCCCATCACAAATTCCTAAAAAGCGAACGAGTTGATGTAGTTTTTTTAGATAGGTTACTGCTTCTTCGGCAGAAAAAAGACAAGGGGCTGTTACTATTTCCAGCAAGGGAGTTCCAGCGCGATTCAGATCGATACCACTATATATATGATGGGCTTCATGCAATGATTTTCCTGCATCTTCTTCCAAATGAGCTCTTACAATAGGAATCTTTTTTTCGATACCTTCGTCAAGCTCAATCATCAGGTAGCCATGAGAAACTATGGGAGCTTGATATTGGCTTATCTGATAACCTTTAGGCAAATCTGGATAAAAGTAATTTTTACGTTCGAAATAGGAATTGTTATTAATCTTAGCATTAATAGCTAATCCAAACTGTATCGCCATGCGGACTGCTGCTTGATTAAGGACAGGTAAAACACCTGGTAAACCAGCATCAATAAAGCTGGTTTGCGTGTTTGGTTTTGCGCCAAACGTGGTTGCAGTTGCAGAAAATAATTTTGATTTTGTCTTTAGTTGTGCATGAACCTCAAGACCAATAACAGTATCCCATGCCATAAATTACCCTTTATAGGTTGGTCTGGCTTGGTGCCAGTTTGTACATTGTTGATAATGGTGAGCTATATTCAGAAGCTTTGCTTCATTAAAATAATTACCGATTAATTGCATACCAATAGGCAAACCTTCATTAAAACCCACTGGTATGGAAAGCGCAGGTAATCCCGCTAAATTGACTGCTACTGTAAAGACATCGGCTAAGTAGTTTTGTATGGGATCATCCACTTTTTCACCTAGCTTAAAAGCACAGGTAGGAGTAGTGGGGCCTAAGATAACATCCACTTGGTTTAATGTACTTTGTATTTCCACTTGAATCAGTCGTCTAATTTTTAACGCTTGCAGGTAATAAGCATCGAAATAACCAGAGGATAATACATGAGTTCCTGTCAGGATTCGTCGCTTCACTTCGGCTCCAAAACCTTCACTGCGTGAGTTGACAATTAATTCATGCAAAGTCCCTGCCTTACTACTACGATGGCCAAAGCGTATGCCATCATAGCGTGATAAATTTGAAGAAGCTTCAGCACATGCTATGACATAATAGCAAGGAACCCAAAGGGGTTGCAGAGGTAAATCAAGCTCGATAATCTCAGCACCCTCTTGTTGATAAATTTTAACAGCATCAAGGATAGCTTGTTGTATGGATGCGTCGACTTCCTTTTGAAAAAAACAAGAGGGTAGGCCAATTTTTAATCCTTTGATGGAATCCGATAATGTTAGAGAATAGTTAGGAATGGCCTGATTAACAGAAGTAGAATCATGGCTATCAAATCCAGCCATTGCTTGTAAAATCAGCGCTAGATCTTCAACACTACGAGCCATGGGGCCTGCTTGGTCAAGACTTGATGCAAAAGCTACCATACCAAATCTTGATACTAAACCATAAGTAGGTTTGATCCCGGAAATTCCACAAAAAGCAGCAGGCTGTCTAATCGAGCCACCGGTATCTGAGCCTGTGGCAAATGGGACAAGTCCTGCTGCTACTGCAGCAGCAGAACCTCCGGAAGAGCCTCCGGGAACCCTGGTCGAATCCCAGGGATTTCTGACTGGTCCAAAATAGCTGTTTTCGTTGGATGAGCCCATCGCGAATTCATCCATGTTGGTTTTGCCAACAACAACGACCCCGTGCTCTGCAAATCGTTTTACGATAGTTGCCTGATAAGGTGATTGAAAATTTGCCAACATTTTTGAGCCGCAGGTTGTAGGCAGTTTGAGCGTACAAAAGAGATCTTTGTGCGCCATAGGAATACCTGTTAATGGCGTTATCTGGCCTTCGCGTAACAACTTATCGGCAGTGGCTGCAAAATTTAAAGCGTCCTTTTCATTGATGCTAATAAATGCATTAAGTGATTTGTGTTGTTCAATGCGACTTAAAAAATGTTTAGTTAATTCAGTACTTGAGAATTCACCGCGTCGCAAGCCATGAGATAATTCTTTTAAGGAATATTTATGCATAACTTTACTGTCCTGAGTCTATAACTTTGGGAACCCAATACAAATTATCCCCAAACAATGGGGCAATTTCAGCCAATTGCTCAGTACAATCTTTTTCGCTCACTTCGTCAGTTCTAAGACGCTGATGTAAGTGAAAAGGATGAAAAAGCGGGGCAATACCAGTTGTATCTACTTGTTTAAGTTGTTCAACAAAATCCATGATGGCACTGACTTCTTCAGCGAGTTTGATATTGTCGCTCGACTCAGCATTCAGGTAGGCAAGTTGTTTTACATTTTCTAGATCATCTTTTGTGATTGCCATTGTCTATGTCCAATAATTATAAGTGTTCTAAGATACATTTTTTTATTGAATGATAAAAGTAAAACCATCGTTATCCCACTATTTCATTGGAGCCCCCTGTCTTCGCCGCGGCGAAGACAGGGGCTATTATCAATAGAAATCCTAATTTTTATGATTCTCATCATTGGTGATAATTTTAACCTTTTGATGACAAGATAAAAGTTACCTGCGAGAATGTTTCATTCTTTTTAAATAGTAAAAATTATGAAGGGTAAGTGGTACTTTCTTATCTTGTTTTGGTTCTGCACTACCTGCTTTAGTAAGACCCCCATCATTGTTGATACGGATATGGGATTTGATGACTGGGTTGCACTTCTTTATGTTTTAAAAAATGAAAAACTTGATGTTAAAGCGATCACTATTGATTGCAGTGGATTAACCTATTGCCCTCAAGGTGGGATTAATGCTGCCAAACTGGCAAGTCTCGTTAATCAAAAAATTCCCATCTATTTGGGACGTGAGGACAAAACAAATGCTCGTTACGCTTTCCCTGCCCAACTACGTGAATTTAGCTCAAAGATGTCTGTCCCAGGATTTCAATCATTAAAAGCTTATCCATTTGAGACGAAATCTGCGGCTAAAGCTATTGTAGATTTAGCCCAAGATGCTGCTTTGATAAATAAACCTATTACTATTATGTCTATAGGAACTGCAATTAACTTAGCCGACAGTATTAGTTATGCTAAAAAACACCATCAATTTGATAGTTTTAAACAAGGCATTCAGAGAGTTTACAAAGCGGGTGGGGCTTTTGGTGAAACCATTATTGATAAGGATAATCATCAGCAATTAAGCAATTTTAATATCCAAGGAAATCTGATTATCCCTGGTTTTTTTGCAACTAATAATACTATGGCAGAGTGGAATATCTATGCTGCAGTAGGTGCTATGCAAGATGTTTTACAGTCAGGCCTTGCAATAACCTGGGTTTCAATTAATGCATCAGACATGGCTCGCATTACCCCACAAGGACTCGATTTCCTGGAAGCCTATGCTAAAAAAGATGTTGCTTTACTGTTTAGTTTGAATGCCGCTAAATACCTCGTTTCTTATCAAGGAGGTTGGGATAAAATTGCCCATAATTTTGATTTTTGGGATACCGCAGCGACCGTAGCAGCTTTTAATCCAGATGTGGTTAGTGAATCCTATCACGACGTTGCTCTCTGCTTAAATGATCAAGGTTTTGAGTACCAGATTCCTGCTAAATTACCGAGTTTAACCGCAAGTAATCGCGTGGATTATCATTTTTTTCCCATGGTTCATCAGTATTATTACGGTGCCCTATTAATTAATGAATCCCCCGAGTCCCCAAAGTCGCTTTCTATCTGCAATTTGCTCAATAAAAATGTAGTAAAAACTGACGTAATTAAAGGGATCGATGTAGCGCGGTTTTATCAACATTTCGCTCAAATGGATTAGTTTGTTGATTGTTTGTTAGTCTGTGTGGGGCCTTACATCATGCGATGCAGCATTATTATCAACTACGCCTTGCAGAGCCTGGGTTTTAAAGTAGAATGGATAAAATGTATTTACCTAAATGAAATGAGTAGTAATGATGTTACAGCAAGTTAAAACTGCAGGCGGGGTTTACATAGAGTATGAACAACATGCTCTAGCCTATGAAAATGCAATAGAACCACTTTTGGAGCGTCTTGATACCCACCGAGGTGCTTTATTTGCATCAAGCTTTGAATACCCTGGTCGCTATACGTGCTGGGACATAGGTTTTTATAATCCACCGTTGGCTATTATTTGTAAAGCTCATGAAATTCAATTGCAGGCTTTAAATAGTCGAGGAGAAGTTTTACTGGCAATTATCCTTCCAGCATTAACTGCTTGTGAGGAATTAATTATTAGCGAGCAGTCTGAGCAGAATTGCCGGGTACAAGTTCAACACGGGCAAAAAATTTTTAGTGAGGAAGAGCGCAGTCATCAACCCTCAGTGTTCACTGTTCTTCGTAAACTTCTAGCCTTCTTTAAATCTGATGAGCCTTATTTAGGTTTTTATGGTGCATTTGGGTATGATTTGATTTTTCAATTTGAAGCATTAACTCAATACAAAGAGCGTTCGCTTGGGCAGCGCGAGATGGTATTGTACCTTCCTGATGAAATCTATGTTGTTAATCACCGTAAGGAAGAGGCATTTATACGACGTTATAATTTTCAATATCAGGGTAAGTCCACGCAATCATTACCGCGGGAAGGGGAGTTCAAAGCTTATGAGCCGCGATTTAAACCAGAAAAGCGTTGTGATCATGCTCCCGGTGAATATGCAAAATTAGTAGAGCTCGCTAAAGAGCGCTTTGCATGTGGTGATCTTTTTGAAGTAGTTCCCAGTCAAACATTTTATGCCCATTGTCCAGAGCAACCGTCTGTTATGTTTAGTCGCATGCGCCGCCTAAATCCCTCTCCTTATGGCTTCTTTATTAATCTTGGGGACGAGGAGTATTTAGTTGGTGCGTCTCCCGAAATGTATGTTCGTGTACAAGGCAGGCGTGTAGAGACTTGTCCAATCTCTGGTACGATAAAGCGCGGGGCTGATGCTATTGAAGACGCCTACAATATTCAACTTTTGTTGGAATCTGAAAAAGAAGCCTCCGAGTTAACAATGTGTACTGATGTGGATCGCAATGACAAATCAAGGATCTGTGAAGCAGGCAGTGTACGAGTACTAGGAAGGCGACAAATTGAAATGTATTCTCGGTTGATTCATACAGTGGATCATGTGGAGGGAACGCTACGTGAAGGTTTTGATGCAGTGGATGCCTTCTTAACGCACATGTGGGTTGTCACTGTGACTGGTGCTCCTAAACTCTGGGCAATGAATTTTATTGAAGAGTATGAAAAATCACCACGAAGATGGTACGCTGGTGCTGTGGGATGGTTTGGTTTTAATGGCAATCTAAATACAGGGCTTGTACTAAGAACTATGCGCATTCAACAAGGAATTGCTGAGATTCGCGTTGGTGCTACACTATTGTATGATTCAGAACCACAAGCTGAAGAGCAGGAAACACGATTAAAAGCTTCTGCTTTTTTAGATATGCTCCAAAAGCAAGAGACGAAGGGAAAGCCAGCAATCTCTATGCCCTTGCACGGTCTAGGCAAAAGAGTTTTACTGGTGGATCACCAAGATTCCTTTGTCCACACCTTAGCCAATTATGTACGGCAAACAGGGGCTGAAGTGTTAACAGTCCGCAGTGAGTATGCTTCGAATTACTTAGAGAAAGAAAGTTTTGATTTAGTTCTCTTATCTCCAGGACCTGGTAGGCCGGAGGATTTCAAAGTCGCACAAACTATTGCAACAGTACTCCAATGCAAAACCCCATTGTTTGGCGTTTGTTTAGGCTTGCAGGGTATCGTCGAATATTTTGGTGGGAAGCTTGATGTATTAAGTTACCCTATGCACGGAAAAGCATCCGATATTGAAGTGAGAGATAGTGAGGGACTCTTTGCTGGACTAGGAGACTCTTTTACTGCTGGTCGTTATCATTCACTTTACGCTAGATTAGAGGATATGCCGAAAGATTTGGAAGTAACGGCTATGACTCGCGATGGAGTTGTCATGGCTGTTATGCATAAATCTTTACCAGTCTATGCTGTGCAATTTCATCCAGAAACAATCTTATCAATGCCAAATCAGGCTGGGTTAAGAATTATCAACAATCTAATGGGAATGATCGCTCTAAATGCGCAATAAAATTTTGACTCTTTATTTAATTGCCGTTGTATTGGGTATCCTTACTGGAATAGTGGGTTCTTTTTTTCAGTTAGCAATTGTCTATGGCTCTGAGCTAATTACAAAAATCTTAGCCTTCGGCTCTAATACTGGAGTGGGTACCTTACTATCCATTTTAATTTCTATGAGCCTTACTTTTTTAGCCTGGTTTTTAGTGCGAGGATTTGCACCCGAAGCTTCGGGTAGTGGCGTACAAGAAATTGAGGGAACTTTATTACATGAGCGTCCAATTTTTTGGCGCAGATTATTACCCGTTAAGTTTATTGGTGGTGTAATGGCCATCACTGCCAAACTTGTCGTAGGACGGGAGGGGCCGACCATACAAATGGGGGGTAACCTTGGTGAAATGCTTGGGGAGTTATTGCATCTACCTCCCAAAAGGTGTGACGCCTTAATCGCTGCTGGAGCTGCTGCGGGTTTGGCTTCGGCATTTAATGCGCCTTTGGCTGGTGTACTCTTTGTGCTTGAGGAAATGCGGAGTCAGTTTCAATTTTCCTTTACTAATTTTAAGACAGTGGCTATTAGTTGTGTGATGGCAACCATTACTTTGCATTTAATTATTGGGTCAAAACCTGCTATTCCTATGTCTGTTTTTGAATTGCCTAGCCTTAAATCACTATGGATTTTTTTCCTCTTTGGTATATTGATTGGTTTTGTAGGTCTTATCTTTAATAAAGTATTAATAGCTACTTTGGCTGCAACAGATAAATTATCAACAAGAGCACGAGTTGGTTATGTATTGTTGATAGGAGCTATGGTTGGCTATTTGGCGCATCATTTCCCTGCAGCAGTAGGGGGCGGATATGAAATTATTGAACGATCGCTTATCCTATCACCGTCATTTATTGTTTTATTACTGCTAATTCTTGTAAGATTTGCAACCACTATGATTTGTTATTCATCCAGCGTTCCTGGGGGCATTTTTGCACCCATGCTAGCTTTAGGTACTTTGTTGGGATTGGCTGCTTCCTCGTTACTCAAATATGCTGTGCATGATGTGACAATTCATCCTGGGATGTTCGCTGTAGCTGGCATGGGGGCCTTATTTTCCGCTGCAGTTCGTGCACCAATAACTGGTATTATTTTAGTTGTTGAAATGACACAAAATTATCTATTAATTTTACCCTTAATGGTCACCTGTTTGACCTCTACAACGGTAGTACAATTGGCTGGCAATAAACCAATATACACCCAACTTCTACAACGTACCTTAAAGAGAAGCAAGGCAAGCTAAGGCTACTCACGGTACTATCTTAATTTAGCTATCTAAATTTTATGTTAGGAGGTCTGCAATATCAAAGAGACACAACAATTTTGCCGAAATGCTCACTATTTTGCATGCGTTGGTGTGCTTTCTCAATATCGGTAAATAAAAATTCAGAGTCGATAATGGGAGCAATATGTTTGTTAAGTAAAGCAGTGGACCATTGGTGTTGGGCTGAGTTCCAGAGTTCTGTTTTTTCTAAAATTGATTGAGGGCGCAAAACGAAACCGTGAATTTGCAACCGTTTTTGCATGATCGGCAATAAATTGGCTTCAACAAGATGACCACCCATACAAGCAATCTGAATAAGTTTTCCTTGTTGATTTAGCAGTTTTAGATGTTTTGGGAAATAGCTTCCACCGATAAAATCAACAATAACATCGACAGAACGCTCTCCCAAGACAGTTTCGAAATCTTCCCGTTTATAATTAATAACAGAAGCGGCCCCTAATTTTTTAGCTTTTGCAATTTTTTCATCAGTACTACTAGTGCTAATTACTTTGGCACCTTGTAACTTAGCCATTTGAATGGCAAGAGAAGCTATTCCACTTCCCGCGGAATGAATTAATAAAGTTTGTTGTTGTTTGAGTTGGCCTAATAAGAAAACAGTTGCGTGGGAGGTCATTAATGCTTCAGGTAGGGCGGCTGCCTGATTAAAGGTCCAGGTATCTGGGATAATTTCAGCAAGGTTTTGATTGACACAACAATATTCAGCATAGCCACCACCAGCAACGAGACCGTAAATACGATCACCTACTTTAAAGCGAGTTACATTCTGTCCTAGAGCAACAATTTCTCCTGCTACTTCCAATCCAGGAATAGGTGACTCTCCAGCAGGTGGGGGGTACTTTCCTTGACGTTGTAATAAATCAGCCCGGTTCAGTGCAATTGCTTTTACTTGCACTAACACCTCATCTTTTTGACAAGTTGGGGTTCTTACTTCACTGATTATTAGGCGGCTTTGTGGTCCTGGATTATCAATAAGGATGCAACGCATAGACAAGAACATTTTAGTCAGACTTATGGCTATCTTACGTGAAGTTTGTGAGAAGGGATAGTTGCTTATATCTTACGTAGAATCCCGATTGGAATTCGATTATGTCGAATTATCTACGATGAGGATTACAAGACCTATATGCAAATATAAAGCTCGCAAAATGAAAACTGTTCGTTATATACTGCCTAGCAATCTGGTTATCTAACTATTTGATGCCTACCTATATCCAATATAAAAAATTAGCATGGATTTTTATTTTTCCTCAATTGCTGATTACGCTTGTATTCTTTATTTGGCCCGCATTTAGCGCTTTAGTTCAAGCTTTTTTCTTTAGTGATGCCTTTGGTTTACATAAACAATTTGCGGGATTAACCAATTTTTTTGATTTATTAAAAGATCCTGGTTATAAGCAGGCATTATGGGTGACCGTGATACTTGCATTTTTTGTGACTTTAGGGACGATGAGTTTGGGATTATTCTTGGCAATTCTTGTGCAAGCGCGTCGTAAAAGTCAACAAATGTATAAGACATTATTTCTTTGGCCTTACGCTGTAGCACCGGCTATTGCTGCTATATTATGGCGTTTTTTATGCCAGCCTACGATGGGATGGCTTTCTCATGGTCTACAAGGTTTAGGGATTCACTTTAATTATCTTGTTAATGCCAAACAGGCATTATTGGTGATAGTTCTCACAGCGAGTTGGCAGCAATTAAGCTATAATTTTCTTTTTTTCTTTGCAGCACTTCAGGCGATACCAAACGCATTAGTTGAAGCTGCAATTATTGATGGCGCTTCTGCATGGAGACGATTTTGGCAAATCATTTTTCCATTATTGTCGCCGACAAGCTTTTTTTTACTAATAATGAATTTAATCTATGCATTTTTTGACACATTTGGAATTATCGATGTAATGACAAACGGTGGGCCAAATAATAGTACAACCACATTAATCTACAAGGTGTATAAAGATGGTTTTGTGGGATTGGATCCAGGTAGTTCCTCTGCGCAATCTGTCATGCTGATGATAATGGTTATTGTCCTTACTTTAGTTCAATTTCGTTACCTTGAAAAAAAGGTGCATTACGGATGAAAACTTTAAATCGAATAATCAGCCACGGCTTGCTCTGTTTTTTTGTTGCATTATTATTTGTACCACTTTATTTAGCTTTGGTTGCTGCGAGCCATGATGGAGCAGCAATGATGCAAGCGCCTTTGCCTATGTGGCCAGGATCTACTCTGTTTCACAATATGAAAGTCGTATTAACTCAAGGATTAGTCGCTACGGGTGGACAGCCAGTATGGCAGATGTTACTAAATAGCTTTGCAATGGCTATGCTTATTGCTGGAGGTAAAATTATTCTGGCTTTGTTTTCTGCCTTTGTGCTGGTGTATTTTCAATTTCCTCTCAAGCAGTTATTTTTTGCTTTAATTTTTGCAACAATGATGTTGCCCGTTGAAGTAAGGATTGTACCTACTTTTCAGGTCGTAGCTTCTTTTGGGTGGTTGAATAGTTTTGCAGGACTTAGTTTTCCATTAATGGCTTCGGCAACAGCAACTTTTTTGTTTCGGCAATTCTTTAAAACAGTGCCCAAAGAGCTGGTAGATGCTGCAACCTTAGATGGTGCTGGTCCAATTCGTTTTTTTAAGGATATTCTTTTGCCTTTATCTAAAACTCAGATTGCTGCATTATTTATTATTCTCTTTGTATATGGTTGGAACCAATATCTATGGCCATTAGTGATTACTACAGATAGCAGCATGGCAACAATCGTTATGGGTATTCGTTATTTAGCAGGTGTCGCTGATCAAATTCCGCAATGGCATTACATCATGACTATTGCTTTAATTGCATTAGTACCTCCATGTTTGGTTGTGCTGACAATGCAACGTTGGTTTGAAAAGGGGTTGATGCATTAATGGCCATGGTAAATTTAACCGATGTCAGTAAACTTTATAACCAGCAGCTTATTCTGGATAAGGTAAATTGTACTGTTGAAAAAGGGGAGTTCGTGGCGGTAGTTGGGCCGTCTGGATGTGGTAAGTCGACATTATTACGACTTGTTGCAGGCTTAGATGCTGTATCGAGTGGCAACATCTTAATTAATGGTCAATGTGTCAATAAAATTCCACCTGCCAAGCGTGATATGGCAATGGTTTTTCAAACTTATGCTCTTTATCCTCATATGACTGTTTTTGAAAATATGGCTTATGGGCTTAAAATGAGAGGCATGAAAGCGAAGCTAATTCAGCAAAAAGTTCATGAAGTCGCTTCCATGTTGCAATTGTCTGAATATCTACAACGAAAACCACAAGCTCTTTCAGGAGGACAACGTCAAAGAGTTGCTATGGGAAGGGCTATTGTGCGCTCTCCTTCGGTATTTTTATTTGATGAACCACTATCCAATCTTGACGCAAAGTTACGAACAGAGATGCGTTATGAAATTAAGAGATTACATCAGCAATTGCATACAACATCTTTGTACGTGACGCATGATCAAACAGAGGCTATGACAATGGCCTCAAGAGTGTTGGTATTGAATAAAGGTAGGGTGGAACAAATTGGAACGCCTCAAGTATTATATTCCCAGCCGTCATCGCTTTTTGTCGCTAGTTTTACAGGTCATTATCCCATTAATTTTTTACCGGCAAAAATTGATCTAGGTAAACAGACAGTAATTACTGAATTAGGAGTTGAGTTTTCGCTGCCCTCATTGAAAGAGTCTGTTGTTTGTGGTGAGAAAGCTATTATTGGCATTAGGCCGGAACATTTACGCGTCTCTGAAAGAAATAAACCGATGGCAATTCCTGTCAAAATTGAATTTGTGGATGATATGGGAGCTGACAAGTTGATTCGAACTATAACTCATTGTGGTAAGGCACGCTTTTCAGTAAGGATTCCAGCTGATACTGAAATTATTGGTGATCAGCTTGCCTTGGAACTTGTTGTAAATAAAGCTAATCTATTTCATCAAACAACAGGTTTACGTCTTGGAGGGTGGCATGTCTGAACAAAATAAGGTCTTAAGAAAAGTTGACGCTCCTTTCTACAATTATTGGCAGGCCATTGTTCTATCTTTTTTTAGCAGTCGATTATATGTTGATGTTGGAAAACGATGGAAAGGTTTGGGCTTTAGGTACTTATTACTCATTGTTTTTTTGTTTTCTATTCCATTTGCATTGCGGATGATGCTTGAGTTTAACGTTTTTTTTGATCAACAAATTATAGAGCCACTTGCAAAATTGCCTCCCCTTTATATTCAAAATGGGCAAGTTACTTTTGATAAGCCTATGCCTTATTTTGTCAAAAACAAGGAAGGTAAAATAGTTTCCATTATAGATACAACTGGAGAAGTTAAAACAATCGATGGTAAGTATCCCGATTTAACAACACTCATTACGAAGAATAAATTTTTCTACCGTGTACCTTCACCCAAATTCTTTTTTACTAAACAGATAGACAGTAGCAATAATCAAGTTTTTGTACAAGCACTGAGTACAGATATCAATCAAGTATTTGATGGGAAAAATTGGATTAACTCTTCTGGAATAAAGAAGGTGAAACTATTTTCACAAGTAATAATCTATCCCACGGTAGCTCTCGTCATTTTTGTGATTTATCTTGTCTTTCTTTTGGTATTTGCATTAATGGGGCAATTACTTGCGAAGTTATTCTTGCATATAGCGCTTAATTTTAAACAAACAACACGCTTATTAATAGTTAGTGCAACTCCTCAAGTATTCACTCTTTTATTTGGCTTAACGGTAAACTGGATTTTTACTGGATTTGGTCTGTTGCTCATAACTCTTTTGGCAGTCTACTTTATTTTTGCTGTACGTTCTTTGAAGCGTGAAAGCCACAAGCTGGTGGTTTCGTGAGAGAACTAATCCATTTCGCTCATGGCAATGGGTTTCCTTCTCCCTGCTATATGCAATTGCTGCAGCAACTTAAGATAAGGTATGACTATTGTTTTATCGATAGGATAGGACATAACCCATTATTTCCAGTTACAGAAAACTGGCATTATTTAGTAGACGAAGTTATAGCCAGTATTGAAGAACAGGCAACTCAACCAATTATTGCTATAGGGCATTCCTTAGGTGGTGTTCTAAGTCTTGTGGCGGCAATAGAAAAGCCGGATTTGTTCAAAGCAGTAGTCATGATTGATTCTCCACTTTTGGGACGTTTTAAGTCGAATGTAGTGAGATTGGCTAAAGCATTAGGAATTATCGATAGAGTGACACCGGCATTCAGAACACGCGGTCGAAGAGAAAATTGGCAAAACAAAGAACAATTGCTGGCTTACCTAAAAAATCGTGATCTATTTAAAACATTTGCGCCGGAGTGTCTGCGGGACTATATTGAATATGGACTAAGAAAAACAGAAGATGGTTATGTACTTCGTTTTGATAGGCACATAGAATACTTGATATTCCGTACAATACCGCATACCTTACATGAATATGAAGGAAAATTAACAGTTCCAGCAGCATTAATTTATGGTGATAAGAGTACTGTTATCGACCGGCTTGATATTCGCAATATGAAAAAAAATTATAATATTTTAAGTGTAAAAATGAACGGAACTCACATGCTTCCGATGGAGTCCCCAGTTCAAGTTACTAATCAAATTTTTACTGTGCTTGATGCTATACTGAAATGATGACAAGTTCTTGGATTGCTTGAAGATAAGGACTTTGCAAGCATACTTTACGGCGCATCATGAGGATATAATATTTCAAGGATTGTTTACTGAAAGGAGAAAACAGTGTTGCATAGTCTAATTGTGCTGGCAGTGGTAAGTGCCGTTATTTTATTACTAGCCAGACAAGCCTCTCTTGTTGTCTGGGCTATCAGTTATGCCATATTTGCTCTGCTAGTTATGAAGTATGGTTCACCGGGAATTATTGCACAGATTGTTTTATGGTCGGTGTTTGCTGCTTTAGTGTTGGGTACTATTAAACCTCTGCGCAGAAATTTATTAACCCGACGTTTATTTGCGACAATTAGTAAGGCAATGCCAGCAATGTCTTCTACTGAGCGAGAGGCACTTGAGGCTGGGACTGTAAGTTGGGAAGGAGATTTGTTTAGCGGTTCGCCCGACTTTAATAATCTTCGAAATGCCCCAGTAGTTAAATTAACAGCCGAAGAACAAGCTTTTATTGATGGGCCTGTTAATGAACTCTGTCGTATGATAGATGATTGGGATATTACCCATGTACGCACAGATATGCCTCCTGAAATGTGGCAATTTATTAAAGATAAAGGTTTTCTAGGGATGATTATCCCTAAACATTATGGTGGTCTTGAGTTTTCAGCAACTGCTCAATTTTCTATACTTGCCAAATTGTATGGGCGTTCTATTTCTGTGGGTAGTTCTGTATCTGTTCCTAATTCTTTAGGCCCTGCAGAATTATTATTAAAATATGGTACTAAAGAACAAAAAGAATTCTATTTACCTCGGTTAGCTGATGGACGTGAAATTCCTTGTTTTGCTTTAACTGGTCCTAATGCAGGATCTGATGCGGCGTCTATTCCTGATAGGGGGATAGTTTGTCGTCAGGAGTTTAATGGTAAAGAAGTTTTAGGTGTTCGTTTAACCTGGAGTAAGCGATACATTACTCTTTGTCCTGTTGCAACAGTAATTGGTTTAGCATTTCGGTTATTTGATCCTGAGAATATTTTAGGTAAAGGTCACGATGTTGGGATTACTTGTGCTTTAATTCCAGCTAACACACCAGGGGTCATTAAAGGACGTCGACATTTCCCGCTCAATACAGGCTTTTTAAATGGTCCGACGCAAGGAAAAGATGTTTTTGTTCCTATCGATTATTTAATTGGTGGGGCTGCCATGGCTGGTGCTGGTTGGCGTATGCTAATGGAGTGTTTAAGTGCTGGACGTGCAATTTCCCTACCATCAAGTGCAACCGGTGGGTCTCAAGCTGCAGCTTTGGCAAGTGGGGCTTACGCTAGAATACGTAAACAATTTAACCAATCAATTGCAAATTTTGAAGGGATAGAAGAGCCCTTGGCGCGGATTGCGGGAAATACCTATCTTATTGATGCAGGTTTAACTATGGCAGCAGCTGCGATTGATCAAGGAGCTAAACCTTCTGTAGCTGGTGCAATTTTAAAATATCACACGACTGAAAGAGGCCGTGAGGTTGCTATTGATGCTATGGATATTCATGGTGGTAAAGGTATTTGTTTGGGGCCGAACAATTACTTAGGTCGAGGTTATCAGAATGCACCAATTGGGATTACTGTTGAAGGGGCTAATATTCTAACACGTAGTCTAATTATTTTTGGACAAGGAGCAATACGCTGCCATCCTTATGTATTTAGTGAATTGGAAAGTGTTAGAAAAAATGATCTGAAAACATTCGATAAAGCATTTTGGGGGCATGCTGGGTTTGTATTGGCGAACTTGACTAAATCGCTAATTTTCTCGGTTACGGATGCTCGTTTTGTTTTAACACCAAAGAGTCAAGCAAAACGTTATTATCAATTGGCCTATCGCTACAGTGCTCACTTGGCTTTCTTATCTGATTTTGCAATGGCAGTTCTTGGGGGAGAACTTAAGCGAAAAGAAAAATTGTCTGCTCGTTTAGGAGATGTCTTAAGTAATCTCTACCTGGTCTCAGCAGTGTTAAAACGCTTCCATGATGACGGTGAACCAGTTGCTGACTTCCCAATAGTTGAATGGTGTTGTCAACAATTACTTCATGAATGTGAAGCAGCTATTCGCAATGTGATTGTTAATTTCCCAGCCCGTTGGGGTCGCATAGTGTTAAAGCTGATTCTCCAACCATTTGGTAATCAACGCCATCAACCTACTGACAAGCTAGGACACAAATTGGCACACATGCTCACTGAGCCTAATGAGTCTCGAAACCGTTTGACTCGTTTTGTGTTTGCGGAAGCTATTGAGAATTGTCCGTTAGGTCGGTTGGAAGAAACTTTCCATAAGATATGTGCAGTTGAAGAGTTAGAAAAGAAAGTTAGCCGTGCAGTTAAAGATGGAACAGTAACTGGATTAACTTTGCTAGAACAAATTGCTGAAGCAGAGCAAAATGGTGTTCTTGATGCTAAAGAGGTATCACGCTTAAAAGAAGCTGAACTTAAGCGACAAGAAGCAATTGCGGTTGATGATTTTAATGACGAAGAGTTACGTAGGTCATCAATTGACTTAATATCAGCTAATAAAAGGAAGCAAAAAGAGGTTAGTCCTAGTGCAGATGATTTAGCAACGGAAATTGTTTAATAAACAGACTCCAGATAGTCCTTATCTATCTGGAGTCTCTCCTTAAATAATGTACACCATAGAGCTGCATCAATTGCATCGAAATCTAAGAATAAAGTTTAATTTATGGTAAAAGTTACTCTTACCAATCAAAATACGCAATCACCTTTTAAGAAAGTAATATTGGATGTTGCTTCAGGAACCTTTGTTGCGGAAGGATGTCCTGAAACTGATATTAAGCAGTTAGCAAATATTAATTTTCACCATCCACTTTTAGTGCATCCTATTTTAAAGTCAGAAAATACTATCTATCGGTATTGCTATGATGACACGGAGAGTTTTCTAAAAATCGCAAGATATATTTATGCAACGTTACTCCAAGTTAGCAATCCAAAGGATTGCCAATTTATAATTACTCCGTCACCAAAGTTTTTATCGTTAAAAGCTACCTATAAAATCCCATTTTCTATTGATTGTCACAAACCTGCGAAGAAATCTATTACAGTTACACAGGTCAATGGAATAATCAGTCAATCGTCAAGAGAAGAGTTTAATTTTTTCGATAAACTAATAGTTGACACTACATTGTCATTGAAAAATCTGCCTTCAATGGTCGATGGTGATGAGTTGTTTAGTTATAGTCCTATAGGTTATAGCATATTGAATAAACCTGACCCCTTTGTAATATGCGAAGTGCGCAATATTAATCAGTTTATTGGTTTTGGTGTGTATGCCAGAAAAGATATAAAAAGGGGGACTCATGTTTGTTTGTATCAAGGTGTAAAGAAAAGTAATTCGAAGTCGAAAAGATATTATTTTATCCCTAAGTTCGATATCTTGGGTTTAGGTATCGATGCTCAACATTATGGAAATATTGGGCGATTTGTAAATCATGCGCCATCACCATCCAGAGCGAAACAATCTGACTCGTTGCTGCTTTCTAACCTCATTGGTGAAAGGCATACTATTTATGGCTTAGAAATTATTGTTTTTAGTGCTATCAGGGACATAGTTAAGGGTGAGCAATTGCTGGTGGATTATGGCGCAGCCTATTTTGAGAACGTGGATGAGTATAGGTTTGCAGCTAATGGGAGTCTTTTTGATCCTAAAGGCAAACCATTAAAAGAAAAACATCATGCAAAATTAATGATGTGGAGAGTAATGGCTAAAAATGGTGTTACTTTAGCGGCATATCGACTTTTAAAAAGACCAATACTTGCTCTTAGTTTTGCGCTAATAGGATTCCTGTTGCTATATAGCACTCAGTTTTTTTAAGAGAATGGGCAAAGTCAATAATGCGTCTAGACTTCTTCCAAAGCCTCATCTGGCATCGTGACATTTAGTTCAAGCACAGCACTGTCACCTAAACGTTCCAGATTGACACTAACCTGATCTCGACTTATACGAATATACTTGGCAATTACAGCCAGAATTTCTTCCTGGAGCTTTGGCAAGTAATCAGGTGTGTTCCGTTGGGAGCGCTCATGAGAAATAATAATCTGCAGTCGTTCTTTAGCGACAGAGGCGGTACTATTTCGTTTTCTTAAATAGCTAAATAGACTCATGCTGTAATATCCTCCTTGTTTTTGCTGAACAAGCGTCGCAACAACCCTTTACGCTCACTATTAATGAAACGCATAGGCCTGCTTTCTCCTAAGAAGCGAGCGATGGCATCTTGGTAGGCAAGACCAGCATCGCTAGTTTCATCAAGAATAACAGGGGTTCCTGTATTTGATGCTTTTAATACGGCTTTGGATTCAGGAATGACACCCATTAGAGGAATTGCAAGAATTTCTTTAACATCTTCAACAGATAGCATATCGCCTTTTTCGACACGCTCGGGATCATAGCGGGTTAACAATAGATGCTCTTGAACTGGTGATTGGTTTTCCACAGCTCTCTTTGTTTTGCTGGCTAAAATGCCTAAAATTCTATCAGAATCGCGCACCGAGGAAACCTCTGGGTTCGTCACAACGATGGCATGATCCGCAAAATACATAGCCATTAAAGCTCCTGTTTCGATTCCAGCAGGAGAATCGCAAACAATGTACTCGAATTCATTGGACAGATCATTCAATACTTTCTCTACGCCCCCTAAAGTTAAGGCATCTTTATCGCGAGTTTGTGACGCAGGAAGGATATATAAATCTGGCAAGCGCTTATCTTTAATAAGAGCTTGATTTAAATTGGCTTCGCCATTAATAATATGGATAAAATCATAAACAACACGACGCTCACATCCCATGATAATATCGAGGTTTCTAAGACCAATATCAAAATCAATTACTACAGTTTTATGACCACGCATGGCCAAACCTGAAGAAATTGCTGCTGAGGTAGTAGTCTTACCTACTCCACCTTTACCAGATGTGACAACTATAATTTTAGCCAACGTAAAACCTTCCTGTTAGTCTACAAGTTAGCCCAGTTTACACGTTATTGATTGTTCAGTTCAAGCTCAATCAGTGACATTCGAGGGGAAAATTATCGTTTGTAGGGAGAATGTGGTAATTACGTAATTAGTGCTCAAAAAGTACTCTATTTTTTATTTTTGCAGAATAATGGCGGGTGATCAAATTGATTGAAAATCGTTGTTGGGCGAGGAAACCCAACAACATTCTATAATCTTGCCGGAATAGGCAATTAATACCAACCATTAGAGCCGCAACAAGCTACTGTATAGCTGCCACAACCTCCACATGAAGACGTTCCGCAGCAGTTAGAAAAGCCGCAGCTGGAGACAAGTGCTGACGAGCCGACAATTAATAACAAAAATACTATTTTTTTCATGATAGCATCCTTGCACAGGTTTGTATAAATATTATACATTAGTTTCAATAATATATATAAAAGTCATATTGCTTCATTTTTAGGTTAGTAGCACAAATCTATTTATTCAAGTTTCGGCATGAAGATAATTTTTAATAATTGCAGAAGAATGATGCATATTTGGGGTTTTTGGAGATGTTTCATTAAGTAGAGCGAAGGTCATAAATTTTACAGAAATTATATTTTTATTTCAGCTGCATTTTGGCATATGGTAAAATGTTGCTTGGTTGTGGGGAACTAATTAGGTTGTAATGAAAACTGCGATTGCTTATTTACTCAGAAAAATAACAGAAGCTAACATCAAGTCTGCTTTGTTAAATGATCTTGAACCGAATAAAAATGCATTGAAACGATGGTTAGCAATAACCAATCACCAACAGTTCACTGCTAATTGTTGGAAGTATAAATTTACTAATGGTGAATCAATAGTTGCATTTGGAATTGAAGCCTCTGACCAGCTATTGACCACTTCACGTCAACCCTCCTGGTATCAAAAAATTATTCGCGGCAGAAATTACCGTGCGAAATATTTATGTGAGTCGCAAAGTTATTACAAAAATACGCTAGAAGCATGGGCGCTACAAAAAAAGTCCACAGTACCTGGACAATCCGAAGAAAATATTGAATTCAGCTGGTATCACCGTCTAATCAGCTGGCTTATTGCTAAAGTCGATTTGCAATGGGATTTTAACAGTGACGATTTTGATGATCAGAAATTATTTTTACATTTAAGAGAACATGAAGGAATAGAGCCTGATCAAAGAGATAATATACCTAGAGATATTCCAAATGAGCCCACCTCAGGATTGAAGAATACGCCTTCTATCCGTGAAAAATACTCCGTTACCAAGTTATTAAGTTCACCACAGATTATTTTAAACCGGATGGCTAAGCTTGGGATAGACACAGGATTTGTTGGACAGGAGCAAAAAGAAGAGCATTCCTCGGCAAGTGTCGTACCTCCACATATGCAAGTTTGGTTGACTAAGCTTTCCTTGCATCAACAAGTGGATCTTTCTCACCAACATCAGCATTTGGTACAACAAGAGCAACAAGTTCATACTAGTACCACAACAGATTTGAGACGTGTACAGGAGGCACAAAAATGGGTTGATAATTCTAATCTACATGATGTAAGTACGGCTTCAAGCCGTTTAAAAGAGTTGAAATATGAAGCTTCTCTAAAATGGTTAGAGATACTCGATGATGCATGCAATCAAGAATGGAGGCAATCACAAAAAGAGCCATGGAGTTATTCGTTTGACCAAAAGAGGTCGCATAAGTTATTTATTAGTAATACTGCCTTAGAAATGATACTGAGGGCCAAAGGCCATGTAAGGGCAGACCATTCAACTTTTGACTTTGAGTCATTCCCATTGGGTTTCTTTCTCGACAAAGATAAGGATGGTGATACTTTTACCTTGAAATATCATGAAAAATACAGGCAATACCAGTTAGCAACACTTAAGGATGCTGCAGTTCGATTGGATGTTCATAATCCGACTTCGGAATTTCATGCTGAAGAAAATGATCAAAGTTGTTTTACAACAAAAGCAGAGTTATTAAAAACTATCAATGAAAGAGGCATTCAGCTTAAACAGAGACAATTGGATTTCTTAGATGTTCTAGATAAAGATACGGATACGTTTGCGTTTGGTCAGGAGACTAAACGCTGTAGAACAAACGCTTATGCTTTTCGAGCCTTAAAGTTGATGGTCGAAAGCATTTATCCGTTACCTTCGGATACTTCATTGACAAAGGTAGATAATTATTTAGCCGAATTTATTGATATTTTGGAAAAATTTTCAAAGATGAACTTTTCAAAGTCCTCTAGGCTACTCAATAAAGAGCAAGCAGAAAGCTTTATCGCCTTAGGGATATCAGTTGAGGAAACGGATAAAGAGGATGAGTATAAATACAGGATTGAAACTACTGAATCCTATCTACACGAATTTATACTCAATTACTTAAAAGACTTGAAGAATGGTAAAGAGTTTTCTAGTGAAGCACAGCTTGATGCGTTAAAACGCTTCACACTATTTGATGAAAATCAATTGCGGTGGTTGCGGCATATAGAATATGGTCGACATCACCATCATAATTTTTCTGAGATTAGTAAAGGATTATTTTATTTCTTTGATTATTTCCAAGTTTTAGGGGTAGAGATTTCGACATGGGAGTCTGGGCATGCAGGACTTTCAAATTTGGGTGGATTTATTCACCTTAAGCATATTCTGGATTGTATTAGTTTGTCCGGAGGAGGTAAAAATACGGCGGCACAGCAGCTTCAAGCTAAATATGCAACAGCAATACCCAGAGATTTTACCACGGCAAAGGCACAATTAAGAGCAGGCTATGCCTTTATCCATGAGTCGATGTTATTCGGTTATGAACATTACTTTGATCATAATATCCCAACTGTGATTCCCAAAGAGGAATTTAGTCGAGTTCAATACGGGTATTCTTCTTCAGCCTCAATGCCTCCGCAGGTTTATTTCCGTACCATGTACTTACGATATATCGCTTCTCAAGTCGATCCGAATTGTGTAGGGCAAGCTGTAAAAAAATGGGAGGATTTGACTAATACGCCTTTAAACTGCTGGGAAAATTGGAATTTTAATGGTCGCCAATATTTAGATATTATGGATGAGGCGTTACAAAAAAATTGGGAAGAGCTTAAAAAATATGCTTTGTCATTACCTTCAAGATTGGCTCCGAAATCCCAAGAAAATGTTGCAGATAAAGCAAGTTATACCCCGGAAGCATTTATTAATCAAAGATTGCATATATTCCAAGCGGAGAGGCTTTATTCACTTGATCATATTCAAACATTACTAAGTACATTAAACCTGCCTGAGAAATTAGCAGAAGAATTATTAGTATCCATACAAGCTATTAATGACCTCGCTTTAGAATACGCGAATTTGTCTGAAAGTGAGCTTGAAGCAGAAATAAAATCTGCACGAAATTATTCTCTTGAAAAACAAATTGCTATCTTGCGTGAAACACATTGCCGTTTGACCTGCGCTGAATCAAAGGCCAATCCTCCACAAGGTGAATGGCTTCGATTAGAGCAGTTAATGGCAATTTTAATTGCTCTAAAGCAAAGTAGCATACTGCAAGTTGATACCAGTGAAGGTAAAACGCTCATTATTCAAATGATTGCCCTCTTAAAAGTGCTGAATGGAAAAAAAGTGGATGTACTCACACACAATGAGTCTCTTGCTTTAGAGGCTGCGGATGAGATTAAAAAACTGTCCAATTATTTTGGGATTAAAGTGGCCAAAAAGGAGGATATGACTCAATTAATTTTAGATGCTGATATTCTATATATTGATGCGCCTTCTGCTGTCATCAATGATCTTCTGGCGCAATTTGCTGATGAGGAAAAATTACCAGGGCATAGACAAGCGGATGAAGCCGTTGTTGATGAAGTCGATAATGTTGCTGTCGATATTAATGCAAATACGACTATGCAAGTGTCGCAAGGCAGCGAAGAGGCTGATGAGGCTTTAGAGGCCTTTTTAGTTGCTTTAAATGCTGCTGTTAGGGAACAGTTGCCTAAAAAGCCGGAATTGCAAGATAAGGTTTCTCAACGTCAATTCGTTCGCGAAAATTTGAATAAACAACTTGCAGATAATCAATTCTACAAAAAGATTTGTGCAAATAATGATGAGTTAGATAAATATGTTAGTGCGGCCATTTCTGCAATGCAGCTTATCGCGAAGACCCATTATGTTATTGAAGATGATGATTTAATAATAAAGCAAGAGTCCCAGGTTGCTACAATCCCAAGAAAAGTGGTCCGTATTATCCATAAAGACACAACGGGTCGGGTTGATGAGATATCTCAATGGGGAGCTGGTGTGCATCAATGTATTGCCGCATGGGAAAAACAACGAGATAAGGATATTGTCATTCCCGGCACTACTCAGGTTTTGGCAGAGGCTGATGTCGCACTTTACCTGAAAAACCGCTATAAATTACGAAATGGTTTAACTGCTACTTTGGGTGATGCAGCTATTCGCAAAAAAATAGAGGAAGTCATTGATACTAATCTGAGTGTTGTGATGCCTCGAGCAGTCAGACCACTTGATTCAAAATCAAACTGGCCGCTTAAAGCAAGATTAGAAGGACAAGATCCCTATCCAGAATACAATCGTGTTTATCGCTTTCCGCCAATTTATGCCTCAACAAAAGCAACTCATCAACAGAAATTATTAGAAGCTATCCAAAACATTCAAAACGAAGGCCAATCATGCGTTATCTTTTTAAATACCGTTAATGAATGCGATGAATTTTTTAAATATCTCGTTGAACAGGGTATTAATACAAGGGCAATTCAAATTTTAGATGATACTCATGATGAAAAAAATGCTACGCAAAGTTTCCGCCCTCCAGAGTCAACGGTTATAGCAAGAGCTAAAGAGTCAAAGATGATTACTTTAACCACAGCGGCTGGTAGTCGTGGCACTAATTTTAATGGTATTGATGTGGGTATTTTAGCTAAACCAAGCTTAGGCCGTGTGACTTTTCAAAAGTCTGGACGTATTGCACGTAATGGTCAATTTGGTTTGGTTTATGAAATTTATTGCAGTGAGGATTTAGATAAATCAATAGAATATGTTACAGATACAGAAAAAGATCCTATGAGTCATCGTCCCCGCATTTTTACCCATGAAAAGGCTGCAGAAGCGCGTAATTTAGCAGCTATAGAAGCAGGCAAGAAGGAAAGGCAAGCTAAGTGGACTTTACAGGAAAGCTATGTTCAATACCGGACTAAGGTCAAAGATAAACATGCTCTAGATAGCCAATGGACAATTTTTTTCAGTCAAATAAAAAATTGGGATGAAGAAGAGATAATTATAAAATGGGAGCAATTTAAACAAAATACACAGACTTGTTGCTAATAAAATTTCTTTAGTTCATATTCGAAAAGTGCATGGTTATGTACTCAAAGTATAAATTTTGATTTCAATTTAATCGCTATGTCTATATAAAATATAATTAGACAAAAAATAATCGCAATGATAAATTATTGTTTTATTTGACAAAGGATGTGCATTTTAAATGTCCCATCTACAAAATAGGCGTAGGTATGAAAGAAGTTGCGATTAGTCTGAATAAACAAGGAAAGACCTTTTTAAAGAGGAGAAAAGAGAAATCTATTAAAAAAGCGCTGCAAAAATTTAATGAGGCTATTAGCATTGAACCAGTATATGATGAAGCTTGGTACAATAAGGGATTAGCTCACTTAAAGTTAAAAGAATACCCTGAAGGTTTTATGGCTTTTACCGTTGTTGCAGCCTTAAATCCTCAACATTTGCAGGCGAGAAAACAACTGGAAGTAATCAAACAATTAAAACAGGCCGGGGAGTATAAGAGCGATGAAAATATGGATAAATTTTTTCGCCCCTTTATTTGTAGCCAAGAATATTTAAAAGAATTCGAACAATTAGGCTTGGATCATAAAAAAATTTCTACACGTAGTTTCCCAGAGCAGATTGCCTGGATTAATCAGCTTTTGCAATTTATTTTCAAGTACTATGAGTCTCATAACAAGCCTTTTGTGTTTGCGCTCAATCAGAGTATCTTGCAGCCAACGCACGCAGACAAGCAGTTTAGACTTGCTATTATCAATCACCTTCTTGGTACGAAACTAAGCTATGAAGATAACAGTGTAACTAGAATTTTAGATTTAATTTCATCAACACAAATTTCTACAGTTTTGGATGACATTTTTATGGATGATGCAAAGATTGCTATCCGTATGGTCTTTGAAACTATCCATCAATTTTCACGTGAAGAGCGTGCCAAATTATTAGAATTTTTGCCTTGGGGTACCAATTCCTGGTATTTACTTGAGTTTTGTGGCTCTCTATTTATACCTGATGATAACATTACGAAAGTAAATGAGAGCGGAGGATTACCCCTAAGCTTTCACTATGAAGGCGATGAAGATAAAAACATACTAGGGATAAGTGAGTATTATAAAGCATTGCGGGAAGACATTTGTATTGTTAAAACAGCAATGCTGGATATTATAAAAAATGATCTAAGAGTATTGCAGACCTTTTTTATTTCCCTTGAAAATCGATTTGCTGGGCGGGAAGCTTGTCAAATATTGCCTATCGAGGATTTGCCTAATTTTCGTCCTCTTTTGTGGTATAGCAAACACTCAATTCATTTTCTTCGCTTATTAGCATTACTTCCAAATGACTTAAGTATTCCTACTATTTTGGCAGAGCCTGTCGGCGACATGGAATCCATAACGCCTATTGTTCAATTACAACAACTGCTGCATTCCTCATCATTTAGTAATAGTCTGAAAGGGAGGTTAGCATTTTTACGAACTATGGAACTAGTTGGTGAGGTTTTTACAACACGCAGTTGGGGTAATCATCTGAAATCCGTTGATTATATAAGCCCCGATATGTTGACAAACCTTCGTAATGGTTTTTCCCATGTGGAAGATCTTCGATCATTTGCTGTTATAGAAATGCTAGAGCGGGAGCAGGATGTAATTGATTCACTTCAAGCTGAATTTGTTATCTTCAAACAAGAGCTTTATGGCGTGATAGCCCAAAGACAAAGCCATTTTCCGAAGTGGCCAACTATATCATCAGGTTTTTCAACATGGGAAAAACCAGTGAGTGAATATTGGCAGGCTGTAAAGAAATATTATGAAATACCACTTTCCTTTAATGATACGCCCTATGCTCCAAATCAAGCACTTCTAAATGAGGATGATATAAAAACAGTTCTAACAGCAATAAAACCAATACGTCCTGGTTTTATGGGGGATGTAGTAAAAATGTTAAGGGGACAAGTGCCGTTTATAACGATTAAGTCTGATGGACTATTAGATACTTTGTCGCCAAGAGATAAAAGACCAATAATGAAACTCTTAAGTAAAGCTGAAAGTGTATATAAAGATGCTAAAAAAGTAGCAAAGAATGCGGCGGTATTGGAGAGTGCTACCCGAAGGCGGAAGCAAGAAGCAACGATAAGAAGTATTATGGCAACGAAATATCCAACCATAGAAAAATTTGGTTTGAAATTATTTGAGGAGCTAAAAATAGGGGCTGGTGAAACCAAAGATGATAAAGTTTCTGTCAGTAGTCTTGTCGACCGTTTAAAAAATCGCATGGGAGTCTTGGAGCAACTATTGGTGGAGTCTGAGCTTCTTAAAAGAACGCCTCTACTGAAAAAGGAAATACTGGAAACAGTTCTCTCAAAAGACATTGAGCTTTTATTAAGCACTTCTTACCTTATCGCACAAATCATCTCTATAGCGAATGAGCTGGCTTCACGAGAAGTATTAAATCTTATAGATCCAGTCTTAAATAAACGTTTGCCAATGATGATTGGTTTGCGTAATGCGTTAGAACATTCTGATCCTATTCAGGATAGTGCTGAATTGGCTCTTCATCATATGAAGAGTAAGATTCCTCAAGCATTAGCGAGTATTATGGTGGACTTAATTAACGATCATATGCCTGTACTAATGACAGTGGATGGGGGGGCAATTGTTGCTCCAGTACTTAATAATGGAGGTGTTCGCATCAAGCAGGGTAAAGCTATGGATGCTACCGCTTTTGCAATGCCTGGAAATAATCCTGCGGGTTTCTTTTCTGTTTCTACCGCGGATTCAGAGCAGCCGATAACTTCTCTTACCGCTGAATACTCTTAAATAAGGTAGGGATTTTAGTCTTAAACTAAGGGGGGCATATTTAAGCTCCCTTGTAAGGCAATAATTATTAATAATCCCTGCTCATCATGATAATTTCGTCATAAGCCAAGCTATATTATAATTATCTATAGACATAAGGAGAAATATAAAGGATTGCATCATGAGAGCCTCGCCTTTAACCGCCGAAAAAATTGTAGACGCTGGTCTTTATTTAGCTGAAAAAAGTTCTTGGGAGAGGCTAAGATTATTTGATATCGCAAATCACCTCAAAGTTGAACTGACAACGATTCATTCTCATTTTCGGGAAAAGAATGATTTGGTTGATGCTTTTTTTGATCGTGCTGATAGAGTAATGCTTGCTCTAGGAGCACAACCTGAAATACTTAAGCTTGATTCAGAAGCTCGTTTATCAATATTACTCCGGTCATGGTTTAAAAATATCCAGCAGCATCGTAAAGTTGCAAGAGAGATGATCTGGGCACAGTTGGAACCGGGTCATTTTCATATGCATGCATTTGCTCTTCTTCGTATTAGCAGAACTGTTCAATGGTGGCGAGAGGCGGCGCAACGTTCTGCTGTATATCTGCGACGAGCTATTGAAGAAACTGGTTTAACTGCTATTTATCTGTCAACCATGCTGCATTGGTTATATGACGATTCTGATGAAGCCGTTAATACCGATATGTTTCTTGAAAATCAATTAAGACGGGCGCATTGGCTTACAGACCTTTTCTGTAACCAAGCTTGTACAAGTTGAGACTAATAAGATAGAGAGATTCCTCCTCACCAGGCAGCCTGATGGCGGCACCTGACACAGTAAATCTCGTACTGCTGGATTTAAAATTAACCAAGTCTTAAGGGGTAGAGTAAATATGCTCATTTTGTGACCAATTATTTGCCATTTTCTATAATGTTTGTATAATGTTCGGTTAATTTAATTTCAAGGAGTGTGGTATGTCACTTTCAATTGTGCAACAAGCATTGACCTTTGATGATGTGTTGTTGGTTCCAGCCCACTCGACAGTTTTACCAAAAGAGGTTTTTTTAAAAACTAGCCTCACTCGTGAAATTGAATTAAATATCCCAATACTCTCCGCAGCAATGGATACAGTTACGGAAGCTCGGTTAGCTATTGCTTTGGCACAAGAGGGCGGGATAGGAATTATTCATAAAAATATGAGTATTAGCGCTCAAGCAGAAGAAGTGCGAAAAGTGAAAAAATTTGAGAGTGGTATGGTTAAAGACCCTATTTCTGTATCACCTCATATCACGGTTAAAGAGTTGCTTGATGTTATGGCAAAGCATAATTTTTCCGGTATGCCCGTTGTTGACGGCGATTTACTAGTTGGTATTGTTACGAGTAGAGATATTCGGTTTGAAACTAATTTGTCATTGTCAGTACAAGCCGTTATGACTCCTAAGGAACGTTTGGTAACCGTTAAAGAGGGGGCTGGAAGGGAAGAAGTTCGCAGTTTATTGCATAAGCATCGTATTGAAAAATTGCTTGTTGTTAATGATGCTTTTCATCTCCGCGGTTTAATTACAGTCAAAGATATTCAAAAAGCCAAAGAAAATCCTTTCGCATGTAAGGATAGTTCCGAACAATTACGGGTGGGAGCTGCGGTCGGAGTTGGCGAAGGTACAGATGAGAGAGTTGCTGCATTGGTTGAAGCTGGTGCTGACGTTCTTGTTGTAGATACTGCTCACGGACATTCCCAAGGGGTATTAAATCGTGTTATTTGGATAAAAAAACACTTTCCAGATGTTCAAATTATTGGTGGTAATATTGCAACGGCGGCTGCAGCTCTTGATTTGGTTGAAGCAGGTGTTGATGCTGTTAAAGTAGGTATCGGTCCTGGTTCCATTTGCACCACTCGTATTGTTACTGGTGTTGGGGTGCCTCAAATTACAGCGATTGCTAATGTTGCTGAAGGTCTTAAAGGACGAGTTCCTGTTATTGCTGATGGGGGTATTCGTTTTTCGGGCGATGTTTGCAAAGCATTAGCCGCGGGAGCCAATACCGTGATGTTAGGTAGTATGTTTGCTGGTACTGAGGAGTCACCTGGTGAAATTGAACTTTATCAGGGGCGAACTTATAAAAACTATCGTGGTATGGGATCCATCGGTGCTATGTCACAGGCGCAAGGTTCTAGCGATAGGTATTTCCAGGATGCAAGTCAAGGGAGTGATAAATTGGTGCCAGAGGGAATAGAAGGCCGCGTTCCCTATAAAGGTCCTGTACAGACGATTATTCATCAATTGATGGGTGGTTTGCGTTCTTGTATGGGGTATACGGGGTGCAAAACTATAGAAATGTTGCATGACAATGCCCAATTTGTCCAAGTAACAAGTGCTGGTATGCGTGAATCACACGTACATGATGTAAGCATTACCAAGCAAGCTCCCAATTACCAAATTGACAATTAATTATGAGAAATATTAAACAGAAGCCGCTCGTTATTCTTGATTTTGGTTCACAGTATACGCAGTTAATTGCAAGAAGAGTAAGAGAAATGGGGGTTTATTGTGAAATTCATCCCTATAATATCAATTCTGAAGCATTACAAGCTTTAAAACCCTGTGGTGTTGTTTTATCCGGGGGGCCTTCTACCGTTACCCTAGAGGCTAACCCTAGGGCACCTGAATGGCTGTTTAAGTCAGATTTACCTCTACTTGGTATTTGCTATGGCATGCAAACCATGGCAGTGCAATTAGGAGGCGAGGTACAGTCTTCTAATATTCGCGAATTTGGTTATGCCGAACTGCGGTTGCATAGTCATAGCCCCTTGCTAGAAAGTATTGAAGATCGTACTACAGTTGATGGTGATGCTTTATTAGATGTGTGGATGAGTCATGGAGATAAAGTAACTCGTTTGCCTCCTGATTTTGAAATAATCTGTGAAACACGTAATGCTCCTATCGCTGGCATGGCACATAAGTCACGACATTGGTATGGTTTGCAGTTTCATCCTGAAGTCACACATACCTTACAAGGATTACGTATTTTACAACGTTTTGTAATTGATATTTGCCAGGCTGAAGCAAATTGGACTGCTGATAATATCATTGAGCAAGCAATAGCAGCCATTCGCCAACAAGTTGGTAAAGAACAAGTTTTGCTTGGACTTTCTGGTGGCGTAGATTCTTCAGTGGTGGCTGCATTGTTACACAAAGCTATTGGAGAACAATTAGTATGTGTATTCGTTGATACTGGTTTGTTACGACTCAACGAAAAAGAACAAGTCATGACCATGTTTGGTGAGCATCTTGGGATACGTATTATTGCGGTTGATGCAGGAGAAAAATTTTTAAAAGCTTTAGAAGGGATCGATTGTCCTGAAAAGAAGCGAAAAGTCATTGGTCATACATTTATTGAAGTCTTTGATGAGGAAGCACAACGCCTTCCAAATGTGAAATGGCTAGCTCAAGGTACAATTTATCCGGATGTTATTGAATCCGCTGCTACAAAAAACAATGGCGCGTCGATGGTCATTAAATCCCATCATAATGTAGGTGGTTTGCCTGAAACTTTAAAGTTAAAGTTATTAGAACCTATTCGCGAATTATTTAAGGATGAGGTACGAAAAATAGGTTTAGAGCTTGGTTTACCTTACGATATGGTATATCGCCATCCGTTTCCTGGGCCTGGCCTTGGTGTGCGTATTTTAGGTGAAGTTAAGAAAGAATATGCGGATATTTTGCGTCAAGCAGATGCTATTTTTATTGAGGAATTAAAAGAAACGGGATTATATCAAAAAGTTAGCCAAGCTTTTGCTGTTTTTCTACCTATTAAAAGCGTTGGAGTGATGGGTGATGGTCGTCGTTATGATTATGTTATTTGTCTTCGAGCGGTCGAAACAGTCGATTTCATGACAGCTCATTGGGCTCACTTGCCCTGGGACTTTTTAGCAAATGTTTCTAATCGTATTATTAATGAAGTGGCTTATGTGTCTCGCGTAACTTACGACATTTCCGGCAAACCGCCAGCGACTATCGAATGGGAGTAAATAAACTTCTTTCCAAACTCGCAGAATAGCGAGGAGATTTGGCGTATAGGATCGGAGTGTACACGCACATACTTGAGGATTTGAGTATCGATGAAGCAATTCCCAGTAGAGTTTGGAAAGAAGTCTAATGATTCTTTTTGGATGACCAAGGCTTATGAGCTTGCAGTAAAGGCAAAAGAGCAAGGTGAAGTACCAGTAGGAGCTGTTCTAATCGATACGGATAATAATTTATTAGGATATGGCTGGAATCAAGTGTTACAAAATAATGATCCTTGCGCTCATGCTGAATTAATTGCTATTAGAAAGGCAGCAACACAAATTCAGAACTATCGATTAATAGATACTACTTTATATGTGACTTTAGAACCCTGTGTGATGTGTGCCGGGGCTCTTGTTCATGCTCGTATAAAGCGTTTAGTCTTTGCAACACGTGACTTTAAAGCAGGAGCGGCAGGATCAGTGTATAACTTGTTACAAGGCTACCCCTTAAATCATCAAGTACACATTGATGAAGGGGTTATGCAAGAAAATTGTGCTCACTTATTGGCAGACTTCTTTAAAGAGCGTCGTTAAAGTGAGCTCTACAAGAGAGTAATTGAACTCACATCAAACAATTCATGAGTTAACATTTGCTTTAAGCTTTCTTTCTCTTCCTTATTTAAGGGGTTTCCAGCCTTTGTTGTTATAAAAAACATATCTTCGACACGTTCGCCAAAAGTCGCAATTTTTGCATTATGAAGACTAATATTCTGAGTTAAAAAAACACGACTGATGCTAGCAAGTAGCCCTGGACGGTCAGAAGTAATTAAAAATAACCTGGTATGATGAAGTTGGTTATCTTCGCTAAAATTTATTTGTGGCCTTAAATTAAAATGGGCTTGGGTGCGCGAAATTCTACGTCTTATAATAGTGGGTAGCTCTTTCACATTGGCTAATTGTTCAGTCAGGGCCTTTTGAATTGCAGCACTACGGTTCTTATCAAAGAAAGCCTGATGTTGTTCATCGAGAATGATATAGGTATCTAAATCATAATTATTATCACAAGTTAAAATAGTGGCCTCTTGAATTGTCGCATAGTGATTGCTTAAGACAGTTGTGGTGATGGTGAATCGTTCATCGCTGTGAGGCATATAAATAAATACTTCCGTGCCTCCTTGACTGTGGTGAGGCATGATGAGTACGAGTGGGTATTCTTTGCAATTAATAATGGCTTGAGTATGTTTTGCAATAATCTCGGCTGGCTCGTGCAGAAAATATCTTTTTTTAAAATTAGCCCACAACTTCTCAATGTTTTCTTGAGAAAAGCCTTTCTTAAGTAAAATCTTCATGGCTTGATTTTTGCGTAGGCTAACGACGGCTGCCTCATCAAGCAAATCCTTTTCCTGCATTGCCAACTTTGCCCCACGGTATAACTCTTTTAACAAGGAGTCTCTCCAGGTATTCCAGAGTTTTTGATTTGTGGCACAAATGTCTGCGACAGTAAGTAAATAAAGATAATCCAGAAATTCTGCTTGAGGTAAAAGTGAACAAAATTGCTGAATTGTTTTGGGATCATAAATATCTTGCCGTTGTGCGGTTTGCGACATCAGCAAATGGTTTCGTACTAACCAAACCAGCAATTCTCTTTCGTTATTGTTTAAGCCATGACGATGGGCGAATTGGTCTGCTTCTTCTGCACCCAATTCGGAGTGATCGCCTCCTCGCCCTTTAGCTATGTCATGAAAGAGGGCTGCTAAATACAGAATTTCACGTTGTTTAATAGAGGGCATTAACTGAGCTGCTAAGGGAAATTGTTCGGCATATTCGATTTTTAGGAAACGAGCAAGATTACGAATAACGAACAGTGTATGTTGATCAACGGTATAAACATGAAATAAATCGTATTGCATCTGTCCTGTAACTGCTGCAAAACAATCAAGATAATGGCTTAGGATTCCATAGCGATTCATGTGGTGCAAAGGTTCATAGGGATCTTCGGCCGTTTTGAAGATATTAAGAAAACAGTCGGTGGCAGCTTTGGATGTACGAAATTTTTTATTAAATAAATAAAGATTCTGGCGGATTAGGCGAATAGTGCTGGCACGGACCCCTTCAATGTTAGGACATTTAGCAATCCATAAAAATAGCTCCAGTAAAGCCAGGGGCTTTTGAGTAAAAATTTGGGAGTGTTTAGCTTCAATGTAGTAATTGGCCAATTGAAAATTATTATCAAGGGAAATAATTTTCTGTTTTTGATGGTAAACAATAGCTTCAGCAAACCACTGCAGTAGCATTTCATTAAGCTCTCGAATGCGTTTTATTATTTTAAAATACGCTTTCATAAATTGTTCAATGGCTAAGGAGTGAGTTTTATCAGCAAAACCAAACAGATTGGCTAATTTAACTTGATGGTCAAACAATAATCGCTCTTCGTCCTTTCCTGCAAACATGTGAAGGGCAAAGCGAACTCGCCATAAGAAATGCTGACATAATATAAGCTCTTCATATTCTTTATCAGTAATAAAGCCGCTACCAATGACTTCAGCTAATTTATTAATACCGAAATGACGTTTACAAATGTTTAATAAAATATGAAGATCTCTTAACCCTCCTGGCCCATTTTTTACATTGGGCTCAAGATTATAAGCAGTTTCTCCGTACTTTGCATAACGCTGGTATTGTTCTTGTTTTTTGGCAAAAAAATAATCTTTGCTGGGCCACATATGCAATGAATGCGTCTTGTAGGCTAGCTCTTCCATTAATGCGCCGCGACCAGCAACCAAATGCATATCAAGGATGCTTGAAATTACACTTAAGTCTTGACTAGCGAGATCCGCACAGGCATCCACACTGGTTATTTGATGGCTGATATCTAATCCAATATCCCAACAATTTTGAATAAAGGCTTGGGCACGTTGAGAGTGAGTTTTTGAAATTGTTTCAGTGTGCAGCAAAAGTAAATCAATGTCAGAATGGAGTTGCAGTTCGCGGCGCCCATAACCGCCAAGGGCTAACAAGCAAAATTTATTACCAAGGTGTAATTTGTTTTGGTGAAATAGCGTGAGGAGCACGTCATCAATAAAGTTAACAAGTTTATTAGTGATTGTAGTAATGCTGGCTTTTTGACGAAATTCATTGCACAGCTCTTCCTTGAACTGTTTGATTGATTGTTTTAATACTTGATTATCGTTCTTCATTACGTAAGGTTAAAATTTCAACCCCATCTTCAGTTACCAGCAAAGTATGTTCCCACTGTGCTGAAAGACTATGATCCTTTGTAACAACAGTCCAATTATCGGGCAATAGGCGCGTATGATGCTTGCCGACGTTAACCATTGGCTCAATGGTAAAGGTCATGCCAGGTTTTAAGATTTCCCCAGTGCCAGGTGTGCCATAGTGAAGAACTTGAGGATCCTCATGAAAAATGCGGCCAATTCCATGCCCACAGTACTCACGAACTACTGAGCAACGGTTTTTTTCTGCATGCTGCTGAATAGCATGGCCTATATCACCTAAACGAACTCCTGGTTTTACCATATTAATACCAATCCACAAGCAGTCATGGGCAATATTTACAACATGTTTGGCCTTCACCGACGGAGTTCCAACAAAAAACATTTTGCTTGTGTCGCCATGGTATTCATCTTTAATCACTGTCACATCAATGTTAATAATATCTCCGTCCTTTAATACTTTTTTACTTGGGATACCATGACAAACCACGTGATTAATGGATGTGCAAATAGATTTGGGAAAACCGTTATAATTTAAGGGGGCGGGAATAGCTTTTTGTTCATTCACAATATAATTATGGCAAATTGTATTTAATTCATCAGTACTAACCCCTTCTTTAACATAGGGGCCGATCATTTCCAAAACTTCCGCTGCAAGCTTGCCTGCAACACGCATTTTCTCAATTTCTTCAGGGGTTTTAATTGTTACTGCCATGGTTTAATCCGCAAAAATATAATAGTAGCACAAGCATTCTTCTCGTCGAATAAAATTAAGAACATTTTAATATGTAATAAAAATTATCTTGGTTGCATATCCAATAATAGCGATGATAGATGCATCCTATCTTTGTGCAAAAAGAAAAATTGTTTAGCACAGATATCCTATAGGAATTGGACATTTAGTAATCTAATGGATGGAGTCTTACTTTCATCCATCCACCTGCATTTTTATTCCCAATAAGGGAATTATAGCTATTTTGCAAAATACAAGGGTGATAAGGGGGTTAAGCTGGCGAGGCTAATGATTAATTAATCACTCACATGTGTAATAATAAATTTTATTGAATTTATTTTAATCTAGAAGTACAATTTAAGGTTTTTTAATTACAGAGGGTGAATATGACAAGGTTTTATAAAGACTTTGCACAAGAATTAGTTCGATATTTGCCAGTGGCAACAATTGCTAATCTAACACGCACATCAAAATTCAATAACCAACTATTTCAACCTTTTTTAAATAAAATTAAAGTTTGCACTACATTTCTGTCTCACGTTGTACAAGGAGATCCAGATCAATTAGTAAAGCTTTTAACTCCAACAACGACTCACCTATTATTCGAGAAAGCAGATATAAAAGACCTTCGTGATCGCTTTTTTTATAATGTTTCGCCTTATCAGCTCATAACGTTTCTCTGTGATGATGAGATGAAGAAGAAAATCCTACCCTTAGTCCCCAAACATCTGGAAAAAAAACGTATTGAGCAAGAGGCGGAGCTGGATATTGGTGGTGCGGATTTGGTCAAAATGAAAGATGACCCTGAATTGATAGCAAATCAGAATTTCAATGGTATTACTGAATTTAAAACACAATATGTTTTATCGAATCAGACAATAGAGTTAATATTTCCCTTGCTTGAAAATAAAGATGGGATTATTTATTACGAAGATTCAAGCGGTATCATAAATTTCTACTATGCTAATCGCGAAACCCAAATGGTTACTCTTATCACACCCGAAATCAATTCCGAATTTGAACAGATCGCTTTCGATAAATTCAAGGCTTCCTTTGCGGCCATGGAAAATAATAGCAGCCGCCGTTCAAATGATGAGGAGCACCAATTAATTGCCCAAATCCTACGACATACATTAAAGCGAAAAGGAATTTGCTATGAATGTAATGGGATAAAATACCAAGATAGTCGAACTGAATTTCGGCTTATTAATGCTTATCGGACTTGTATTAGGCTTTACGATGAGGCTCTCCAGAATGGCCAGTGGAATAAGGCTGATGACTATTGGCGTAAGGAAGTTGGAAAAGCCCAAGGTTATGAAATATGGGTACTGCAGCGTCTGTGTGAGTTAAACCGTCCATTTACGTTACCTCTTATTCAATTAGATGAGTTCAAACGTGGATTCACAGTATACAATTATCAAATGAATAAAGAAGAATCTCTTGTTTCAGACGGGAAACTTGATGCTAATTTAGGTACACATTTTGCCATATATAAGGGAGCATCGTGGCGGGCTAGTGCGCGCAACACAGGCTCATGGAAAGTAGGGATCTCGTGGAGTGCAGCTGCTCCTCGGTTACTACTAGATCTAATTGCAGTCTGTAATTTTGTAAAAGAGGCCAAGGAAAATAGGATGAATCACAAAAAGAAAGAAGATTCACAAGGTGTAATTCAGCACTATGTAGCTCAGTTCCTAGCTTGAAATAAGTGAAGGGACCCAGCATTTGCGAAAAAATTCCGCATAGTTTCTTCAAGAAATTCAATAGATTTTAATTTGAAATTTATGCGGGGCAATTGTCATAAGTTATCTTTGGGTAAGCGACATGCTATCTCAAAATCCAGTCGTCATATCTGAGCCGAATTCTTCTTTGAGAGCTTCAGCTTCTTTATATTTCTCTTCAGAGGAAAGAGTTGGGCACTTTTGGAAGAAGGTGACTACTTTATCACGCAATACAAACTCAGGGGCTTTGGTTTCTTCTAAGTTGGAGCGTGTTTCTAATGTTTTCATTAGCTCTTCATCTTTTTGAAAGAATTCAACTATCTCATCAATATTTCTAAATACCTTAGGAGGGCTATCTTGTTTTATTTGAATTTTAACCGGAAATTTAACGTCCTTCTCCTCAATCTGACTAAGCAATTGAAAAACGGCTTTAATATAACGTCGATTAACTCTAAGTCCAGGATCTTTACGCATGGCTTTTTCTGCTTCATTGAGTGTCTCGGACTGCGTATGTTGCACATTCTCAAATAAAATCTCAGATGCTTGTTTGGAATAAGTCTCTTTGTCAGTAATTGCTTTAAAAAATACATCCATTTTGCTCTTATCGGGGCTTGGTTCAGGAATTAATGGAAGATTTACTAATTGATCTACTAGAGCAAGCACATCCTTTTTCTCTTCGTATAAGACATTCTGCTCAAATTTATTTGCAATAAATTGAGCATTGGCTTTTTGTTCATTATGTCCATGAATTGGTAGAACCAACAAACGTGAATTATCATTTGCTTTTGTGTGTAGATAAGTAAATTCTCCAGTTGTTCCTGCACCTGCAGTTGTTATTCCATCGGCTTCAGCGATATAAGCCATATGCATGGCATTGTAATTTTTCCCTTGTATTGCTCCTTGGCCGCAAAATAAAAATACTTTGTTTGTATAATTAGGGTCGTTACTCTCAATTTTTTTGCGGATATGTTCGCCAATTGCTGGAGTGCTTGCATGAGCATAAATATAGACTACTTGTTTCACATCTTGTGGCTTTAAATTCTCAGGCCACATAACCCCTGCTTTTGTTGAACTGTACTCTTTTTTCAGGTCAATTCGAGCGCCATTACAATGCAAAACATCAATGACTAGTTTTTTTGCTTGCTCCTTGCTTGTGTCTTTAGAAATACCGAGCTTGCTCATTAAATCTTCCACGGTGGATAAGGTATTTTTATCTCCCAATTCCATATGAGAAATTTTTCCGCCACTTGCAGAAAGTACTTTTGCCAAGAGAGCATAACTACCTAAAAAATTCTTTTCATCATGAAGCAAAATGGCGTGATTTTGTTGATCTAGGCAGTGCTGTGGAGGAACACCGACTTCAATTGCTGCTTTTTGTAAATAAGGATCCATATCCGTAAGAACATAGATTTTATCATTTTTATTTTGAAGTTCTTTGGATAAAGATTGCATCAAATGTTTAGCTGAAATGGTGAGGTCAGGCATCACTTCACTATAAATAAACTGTGTAGGTAATAGATTAGATTGGTTTTCAGTTTGACTTGAAGGCCACAATGCACCGCACTCAATAATATCGCTGTTTTGATTTTTACTTCGCTCGGGATAATGTGCAAACCGGTCTAAAATTTTTGCATCATCTGAAGAGCCGTCTTTCTTTAAATACCCATACACGGATTTATCAGCAACACTAAATACAACTTGTATGCCTTTTTCCTGCAATATATTTGTGATTCGATTGAGTTCAGGTCTATCAATATTTTCCCATTTTGGGGGGCAATGAAAAATTACAGCATCATTTGTATGCAAATGCCCATCTTTAAGGGCCTGCTCAATGATACTAAAAGTTCTTCCAGTATGGCCGCCTCCAGTAGGTGAATAACCAACAACTAAAACCTTATCTGCATTATTTATGGCATCTTTAAGAGGCATGGCAATCTTCGTAAAAATAAAGTATATGATCAAAGAGTAGTGAATTTGCTCATTATGTCAAATTATGTTTCACTCGCTGTTTGTTGCATGAAAGGAGTGTGTAATGAGAATTTATCTTTTGGTTGCGTGCCCAATAATGTTTATGTTTTAATTGCACGCTAATTGATTTAAATGGACTTTGTGGTGGAATACACTCATCCTGTTTCTAAATTGATTTATATGCCATAAATAAATTTAGCTTTAAAAGAGGCTATCGATGAAGGACAAGTTGAGTTAGTTAGAACTATTCTTGCTGATCGTGATGTTAATGGTTTACCCCGCTCTGATATTAACAATGTTTCCGAAATAGTTTGATCCGTACTGGGCTCTTATAGACATTAAGTAGACTTACAGCGTCTCTTAAGTTTCCTATCCCATTATCTTCTTAGGCTGGTTACGAAATCATTGATTTATTTTTAACGATTTATTCAAGAGATGGAAATACTGTTATAGATTTAAATGTTAATAATGGGGTAGGAAGTAATGGGCTTTTTCTAATTCAAGCTGTACTAAGCGATGATGTACATATTGTTCGTACTATACTAGACCTTAGAAATGCAGATGGTAGTGCTGCAATTGATATTAATTATCAACTATCATGGGTATTAGAGGAACCGCTTTAGATGTTGCATATATTGGGTTTTTTACCACCCACCTGCATTTACTCCTAATCAAGAAATTATAGCTGCTTTGCAAAATACGGGCGCAAGAGGGCTGTTGAGCCAGTGAGAGCTGATGTTCATCACACAACCGTTGCTCTTCCCCAAGATCAATTAGATGAAAATGAATTTGTTGGGCTTGATGATGAGGTCGCGTTTGCCCAAAATCCACAGAATGTTCATTTGCCTCCCGTTGAAAGAAGCGTTGATTTATCAATAATCTTTATTATCAAAAAACGGGTTGGCTGTCTTTTGAAACAGTAAAGCAAGAAATTTAAAAATTTATTCAAAGTGCAGGGCAAAGAAAATTATTTACTGAGGAAAAGCTGCCTTATATAAAAAAGACTTTGAATTTGTTTGTAGTGATAGTACTGATATTAAACACATCCCTTCAAACTTAATGATGCGAGATATTTTAGTATTAGTCTGGTTGGGAGCTAATGATAGTTCGCGCCTTGCTGAAGGATGCCCCGCATCGGCAAAGCCAGAAAATATTAATGATTAAGAAAGCAGGCTCTTCTTGAAAAATTTTATGAAATTGTAACTGTCTATTATCGGGAGGGTAAATTTTCTCCTTCGTGTCTAGGAGGAGCAAGGAGTCTCCTTGTTGAGACCCTTAATAGAGCTCATCCATCCGTATTTGTAGCGCCTACAGCGGAAGCTATCAAGGACATGGCTGTAGAGTACATGAAAAATTATAATATTGAGCAGTTAAATAGTTTAAAATTGCAGGAGCAAAGGGATATCCTAAATACTTGGGCTAGAGGAGAGGATAAAAAATCTGCCGATTTATTCAGGGAAACCCAGCAAGGAGGCTTGTTCAAACTTTTAAAAACATACTTAGCCTCTCTTGGAGCCAAAATGGTTCATGGAAGCGGATGAGAATTATTTATATTTTCCTGCCCCTATACCTAATAAAGAATTACGTCAATTAATTGACCAAATAACTGAGCTTGAAATTGATACGGCAAACGCTAATCAAGAAAGTGTAGTTGGTGCTATTAAAAAATTAGCCAGGGAGGTTTTTAATGAACCATCCCGCAGTTATGAAGAAGACCTTGAATATCTGCAGCATTATTACGCGGGTTATAAAAGTATTGAGCTTGTTTTACAAGGTGAAAGCGATGCAGCATCTGCTCTAAAGGAAGCCTTTATTAGTCTAACGAAAAAAAATCAAGACTCTTGGCTTGTCATTTCTTAGTAATAGAATTAACCGTGAACAATTCACTGAAATATTTGATAGACAACTTGACCTCATTAAAAATAATGATGATGAAGTCACTGATTCAAGTCATCCTTTGAAAGGAAGTTAAATAACAGGTGATTATAAAACTTACTATGTTTCCTGTTGCACTGCGGGTAGTAGCCAAGTGCAACAGGAATAGAGAAAATGTTGTGCCTATAACCTGACACAGATTAGCACTGATGATTCATGCGTTTTTCTTCCCATTGTTTCATCATTTGTTTAAATTGTGTCTTTTGGTTTGTATTGAGAACGCTATAGATTTCTTGTTTAGCTGTAATCTTAGCTTTCATCATTTGTCCTAATAGCTCTTTCTTTTTATCGATCAAACTGTCTAGCTTAGATTTGTCTAGCGTATCAGCTGTAACTAATTCATGAATTTGAGAGCGAATTGATTTCATTTGTTCCCAATTTGCTTTCTGACTTTGTTTCAGTTGATCTTTGATGGCTTTTATTTTGGATTGCTGAGTCGCATCCAAATTTAAAGAGCTCATCATTTCCTTCATACGCACACCACAACCACAACCTGGTGCTTTATCAGACATAGTTGGGCTTGTTGATGAGGATAAAACATCCTGGCTTGCCGTGGCAGCAAAAACTGTCTGCCCCACAATGAAAGATAAAACCAGAGCAACTAGCGATATTTTTTTCATTTTACTATCCTTAGTTAATAGTTATTTAGAGACTTCCAGCAACGATTATAGACTCTGATTTTAATTTTTTCCTTAAAACCAAGTGTGTTTATAGTAAAAAAAAATTAATTAAAGTCAATAACGTTGCTGATAAAGCTGTGTTGTGGTATAAATACGGCGCTTTTTAACGACACACACGTTTCGTCACATATGGTGGGGTCCCATAAATTAAGGGTACCGTATGGGAAGCGTGGAGGCTTAACCCTGGAGAAATTAAATGAACGTTAGTATGCGTGAACTATTAGAAGCGGGCGCCCATTTTGGCCATAGGACCCGTTTTTGGAATCCTAAAATGTCTCAGTACATTTTTGGTTCAAGAAATAAAATTCATATTATCAATTTAGAGAAAACATTACCTATGCTAAATGACGTTGTAAATTACGTTGGTCGTCTAGCATCAAATAAAGCAAAGATTTTATTTGTGGGTACCAAAAGAGCAGCCCAAGACAGCATTCGTGAGCATGCAAAACGTTGTGGTATGCCTTATGTTGATCATCGTTGGCTAGGTGGTATGTTGACTAACTGGAAAACAGTTCGTCAATCTATTTTCCGCTTAAAAGAGTTGAAAGAAATGCGTGATAAGGGCGCATTTAGTATGATGATCAAGAAAGAAGCATTGATGCTAACCAGAGAGTTGGAAAAATTAGAGCGTGGTCTTGGTGGTATTGAAGATATGGGTGGTTTACCTGATGCGCTTTTCGTAGTGGATGTTGGCTTTGAGCACATCGCTGTTGAAGAAGCTCGTCGTTTAAAAATACCTGTTATAGGTGTAGTAGATACTAACAACAGCCCTGACAATATTGACTATGTCATTCCAGGCAATGATGATTCTATGCGTGCAGTAGATATTTATGTTCGCTGTATTGCAGATGCAATTCTTGATGCTAAGCAAGGAAATACAGTTGGTGGCGTAGCCTCTGATGCTGAATTTGTTGAAGTTCCTGCAACTGATAAAGAAGTAGAAAAAGCTGCAGATGAATAATTAACTTTAAAAAAGGAGGGGGGCGTTGATTTATTTCACGTGCCCCCTTTTTGTTATGTGGAGGGTGAAATATGTCAATTAGTGCTTCATTAGTAATGGAATTACGCGAGCGTACTGGCGCTGGAATGATGGAATGCAAAAAGTTCTTAATCGCGACAAATGGTGATATCGAGCAAGCCATTATCGAAATGCGTAAAGCTGGGCAAGCCAAAGCAGATAAAAAGGCTGATAGAGTTGCTGCAGAAGGGGTAATTATAATTATTCGTTCAGCAGATGGTCGCTCAGCTATTATGCTTGAAATCAATAGCGAGACTGATTTCGTGGCTCGAGACGAGAACTTTACTAGCTTCGCTAACAAAGTTGGTGAAACTGCGTTGGCTACTTCTGCTGACAGTATTGAAATGTTATCAAACCAAACTTTGATTGGCAGCAATGTGACAGTTGAACAAGCCAGACAAGAACTAGTTTCTAAAATTGGTGAGAATATTAAATTACGTCGCATTGAAAGAATGTCTTCTGAAGGTGTGGTTGGGCATTATCTGCATGGAACCCGTATTGGTGTTATGGTTAACATGAAAAATGGTGATGAGACTCTTGCAAAAGATATCGCCATGCACGTGGCTGCTAGCAGACCTATGGTTGTGAATCGTGATCAAGTTTCTGCTGAAGCAATTGAAAACGAGCGTGAAATCTTTACTGCACAAGCGCGTGAGAGCGGTAAGCCTCAAGAAATTATTGATAAAATGATTGAAGGTCGTATTAATAAGTTTGTTGATGAGGTCAGTTTACTGGGTCAGCCTTATGTCAAAGATCCCAACAAGAAAGTCAGTCAATTATTAAAGGAAAAAAATGCTGATGTTGTTTCCTTTATACGCTTCGAGGTTGGTGAAGGTATTGAGAAAAAAGAAGACAATTTCGTTGAAGAAGTAATGGCTCAGGTTCGTGATTAATGATGAATTCCGATCAATCTCAATTAAAATACAAGCGCATCCTGCTTAAATACAGTGGTGAGGCGTTGATGGGTAAGTCTCAATTTGGGATAGACCCGTCTGTTCTTGATCGTATGGCTAAAGAAGTTGCTGAGCTGATTCGCATGGGTGTTGAAGTTGGTATCGTTATTGGTGGCGGTAACTTATTTCGTGGTAAGGCATTGTCGGAGGCAGGGCTTGGCCGAGTTACCGGTGATCACATGGGTATGCTTGCTACTGTAATGAATGCTTTAGCTTTGCGTGATGCCTTAGAGCGTATCGATTTACCCGCACGCATCATGTCTGCAATTCCCATGCTTGGTGTTGTGGACCCTTACCATCGACGTAAAGCAATCACGCATTTACGTAATGGGCATGTAGTTATTTTTGCTGCAGGTACTGGAAATCCCTTTTTTACTACTGATTCTGCTGCTTGTTTAAGAGCGATTGAAGTAGGTGCGGATGTTGTATTGAAAGCGACAAAAGTTGATGGAATTTATTCAGCTGATCCACTTAAAAATCCTAATGCTATTCGATATGATTATTTAACTTATAGACAAGTCTTAAGTGAAGGACTTGAAGTAATGGATTCTACAGCCATTTGCCTATGCCAGGATCATGGTATGCCTTTACAGGTATTTGATATGGCATCTCCAAATGCGCTCGTGAAGATTGTTCTTGGAGAACGGGTTGGAACCATAGTAGGAGCAAACCATGATCAATGATATCAGGCAGGACGCTGAAAAGCGTATGAAAAAAACCATTGAAACGTTGCGAAATGATTTGACTAAAATACGTACGGGTCGTGCTAATGTTAGTCTTTTGGACCATGTTCATGTTGATTATTATGGTAATCTAACACCTTTGAATCAAGTGGCGAATGTTACTGTTAGTGATTCTCGTACATTACTGGTAACACCTTGGGAAAAAGCGATGGTGGCTGCTGTTGAAAAAGCCATTTTAACCTCTGATTTAGGATTAAATCCTGCAACAGCTGGAAATGCTATTCGTGTCCCAATGCCTCCTTTAACTGAGGAGCGTCGTAAGGAAATGATCAAAGTTGTACGACATGAGGGTGAGCAAGGACGTGTAGCAATTCGCAATGTTCGTCGTGATGCAAATAATCATTTGAAAGAATTGGTTAAAGCAAAAGAAATTTCTGAAGATGATGAGCGTCGAGCCGTTGATGTAATTCAAAAGCTAACTGATAAATATGTCGCTGATGTTGATACTTTATTAAGCGAAAAAGAAAAGGATTTGATGGAAATTTAGTAGTACATGAGGATAGAAGTCATTAGCATAATCATGGTTAATGACCTTCTATCTGATAAAGCGTCTCGTGATACAAGCTCCTTGTCCTTGTATGTCGTCAATAATATTTTCTCCCAGGATAGCTTAATATAAAACCCTGAGATTTAGTGTTCTATAATTTGCCAATTACGGAAATTCCTTCCTTCTTCTCCAGGAAAAGAACTTGAAAATGTCGCTCACAATTTTTATCAATGAGTTAAGGGAGGATGTTCTAAGATTTACTTTTGAAATCGCATGCAACTTTGAGTGGAGTCTAAATCCTTTAAAGCATGTGTGTCGTTTACGATTAATTTTTCGATAAGTCTTGTTAAGCTCAGATAATAAATACCAAATCTTAGAAGAGTATTGAGAATATGTTTGAGATAGATAACGTACCTTATCCATCACAAAGAGGCTATAATGGGGGAAAAATAAAAATGAGACCCTATGAATTTCCTGGACGAGCAAAATTCCAAAAATCGAAAGTTTGTGATAGATAAGATTTCCCACCTGTTAGATGTTCATTTTGACACCAATTCACTTTCTGCGTGGTTGTCTTATTATTACTCAGTGCATGTGAAGGGCGCTCCTGAAAAAACGGAGCAAGCCAAAATTAAAGATTTGTCTAAATTTTTAAATTTCTTTCAAATGGAAGTAGGGCATGATTTGGTGGATAGCTGGACACCGGCTGTTAGCAAGCATTTTCAGAAACATTTATGTAAAACAATTTCAGAGAAAACGGGCAAACCTTATAAAGCTACTTCTATTAATAGAACGATGGCAACAATTCGTCATGTAGGTCGATGGCTTCATCAACAACGGCCATTATTAGCAGGCGACCCGTTAGCGCAAGTCAAGGATTTACAAACTGATGCACCTGATTGGAATGGTTTGACCTCACGTCAATTAATGAGGCTTAAGTCTGCTTGTGAGCAACGCATTAAAAGAAAAGCTGTACTCGGAAAAATCAAAACCCCTTAATGGAAACTGCACTTTTTTATTTGTTACTTGGAACGGGTCTTCGTGAGTCCGAAGTGGTTTCTTTAAATATTGGACAGTATCGACAAAAAGGGTTGTGTGATGTTCTTCGTCACAAATCAAAACGCATTAGTCAAAAAATTCCTTTACCACAAGAGAGTAGGGTGTGTTTAGATCAATACCTAGAAAAGAGGCAGGCTCAGAAAGAAGAACCATTATTTGTTACCCGCTATGGAACTCGATTACAAACTTTGGATGTTTATCGTATATGTCAGCGAGTATTAAAGCAGGCACTTGCATTTTTACCCGAACAGGAAAAGTTTGCTTTTACTCCTCATAAATTAAGACATACCTTTCTAAAGAAGGTGACGGATAAACATGGAGTGCATTTTGCACAAGAATTAAGTGGAAATGTTTCTATTAAAGAAATTTTTCGCTATGCCAAGCCAAGCCAGGATGAAATGCAATCAACAATTGAAGAATTGTTTGAAGGCTAATTTTATGAGTAGAAAAATAATAACACACTTAGAAGAGTTCTCAGAACAAAATACTTTTATCAGGTTACTAAATAGAGTCAATGAATTAAAAAGATTAATTTCTGTTGTTCAAAACCTCCGTTCCCTCCATATTAATTTAATCAATATGCTATCCAAAAATGATGTTAATTTTTATGAATTAATCATCGATGAATATCAATTATTTTCAATTTATTACCGAAGCTTATTTCAAGCTTCAAAGTGGGAGGGTTCTTGTTTCGCTCATATTGATCCGACGGCATATAATTAAAACGATAATTTTATTGAGTTGCATAGGAAGGTAATAGAACATGTTGACAAAACCATTGCACATCAGGATGAGAATGATGGAGGTAGACGGTATATTTATAAAAATTTAAAAATAAAGACGGGGAGCTTTGCCAAGCTGTATCAAAATTCATCAATTTTCATATTGATGATGCAAAACCTCTAATAGACGTTATGGAAAAAACCATTAAATCAGTTTTTTTAGATAAGTTTGGTTTTGAATTAAAAATATTACAAAAAAATTAAAAAAATTCTCAGAAATTATTATAATAATTAGCTCTTATATGAGCTGTATATGAACAATAAAATAATTTGCATGCAAATCATTGGATTTATTACATTCAAAGAAGCAATAAGTCAAATTAAAGCGGGAGAATCTTTAACCGTTAAAGAGGATGCTAACTATCTTTCAAAAGATTTTCTCTTATTTATCAATTGAAAGGAGGTGAAATGAAGTTTGATTGGGGAACGATTATAGCGGTAATATCAGCAATTATCGCCATTATTTCAGCATATTTTAGTAAAAAAGCTAATTCATTAGCGGCAGAAGCAAATCAACTTTCAGTGATGAATGCAGAATTTTCTAAAGATTTAAATAAGATGAAGGAAACTAAATCTATCATTGAAGCAATTGCTTCTGATTGGAATAAATCACGACATATTTTATTAACTGAATGGAAATTTTATCAAAAAAGAGGTTTCACAAAAGAAGAATTCAATGACATCTGGGAATTGGCTTGCTACAAAAAAAAGGTCGAACTCCTCGAGAAACATTCGAACAAATTCTTAATCAATATAACGAGATGTCAAAATAATATTAAGTGTTTAAAATAACTTATTGGTAAATATTTACTAATTACCTCCAGTTTTATCATCCCTCTGATTAATACGTATATTTGTTAGAAAGTTTCATATCGTTTAAACCCACACGTCCGGCTCAAGTTGCAAATGAAATAAAAATGAATTATAATTTCAATTGAAATAATACGGATGGCGCAAGATGAAAACCTCTGAAAATAAGCAACACGAAAAAGAAATTGTTTTAACGAAAGCAATTTGTAATCTATCTAAGTATTATTCTTTATCAGGAAAAGAACTTAGTGAGATTATTGGTATAAGTGAATCTACGGCCTCACGCCTGAATCAAGGAAAGAAACTAATTTCTCCCCAAACAAAAGAAGGTGAAATGGCCTTATTGTTAGTCAGAATTTACCGCAGCTTAAATGCTATGGTAGGTAATAATCATGAAAAGGCTAGATTATGGTTAAATAATAAAAATAAATATTTTCAAAAAAAACCGCTTGAAGAAATGAAAACTATTCCCGGATTAATTTCTGTCCTTAATTATTTAGATGCAATGCGTGGTAAGTTATGAGTCTTTGGGTTAGCTGTGAGGGTGAAAAGCATATTGAACAGATTGAAGTTGATCCTTGGAGGGTTGTTGAGGCCCAGCATATTTCTAGCTCCAGAGATTTAGTGGATACAATAGAGGAACATGATCTTTTAGAAGAGTTATTAGAAGATTCAAAACCTATTGTACCTAATAGAACTCATTATTTAATTTTTACTCCCTTTAGATATCCACCTTTAAAATACGGTTCTCGTTTTGGAAGACAATTTGAACCTTCTTTATGGTATGGCTCCCTAGAACTGCAAACATCATTTGCAGAAGTAGCATTTTACCGTCTAAAATTTTTTGATGATAGCTCAGCAAATCTTGGTTATATAGAGATTCCAATGACAGTTTTTAAGGCACATATAAACACTAAACAAGGAATTGATCTAACAAAGAATATGTTTAGCAAACATCTAGAAAAAATTTCTAATAAAAATAACTATGACTATAGCCAACCATTAGGAACAGATATGAGAAATGCTGGTATTGAGGCATTTTTGTTTGCATCAGCAAGAGTGAGCAATCTAAGCAAAAATGCAGCGGCATTTATTCCGAGAGTCTTCACAAAAAAGAATGGCCAATTTATTTCGAATATGCAAAATTGGTCATGTTTAGCAAACAAAAAAAATATTGAGTTTACTCGTTTTGGCATTCTCAATGTTGAAAGATTAGTTTTCTCAGATGAAGACTTTAAAATTGATCAAAAGTTTAAAAAGTCCATATAGCTACCAGATTAAACCTGATTTAAATAAACAGATCACTTAATGCAAGGTGAAACCTACTATTCTTTTTGCCTCGAGTCAGTGATTAAGCATATATAAAATGATTTACTTATAACTAGTATCTTCTATAGGCTCACAATCAAGTGTGTTAAATGGTTCTCTTCTTTTGAAATTGCAATACACAGGTGAAGAGGGCACAGCATTTATTTCATTTATCTGGATTCCATCAGCATTCGAAAGATCAATACTGACTATCCCTTGCACTTCACAATAATCTTTGTCAGGAGAGCAATGTCCTACATTCAATATACAGGTTGAAGTAATCCCGCAAAGTTCCTTTAAACTATTAAAATCCAAGCGGCCAGAGGTGACAAAAGGCGCTTCAAATCCAGATTGATCATTACTTGGCCAAAAAAATGACAAAGATCCGCTTGCTCTTCTTGAGATTACCACTTCTGGTACTTCTGTCATGGGGCAATTAAATGTGTTATTAGATTCACAAATAGCATTTCCACCATTTACTACCCAATGTGATAAATCATTTTGAATTGGGGAAAAAGTATTTGTAATAAGAGTGCCTTCGTCAAATGTTTGGAAGTGATCTAACTGTCGTCTTAACTTAATTGTCATATCTAATGGCTGCTTATTATTTATTCGATAAAAACATGTTATATCCCCATTAGGAAAAAGCTCAGCTTTTACCTTTTCTAGTTTATAGTTACCGCTTGGATAATAAATACTGCCATATTCAGGAACTCCCCACATGTTATATTCGTCATTCGAAGCGTGGCAGCGGTAATATCCATCATAAGGATTATCGTTACATTCTACTGATTTTGGACAATGAACAGTTAATTTTTGATTAATTGGATTTGCAAATACAGTAGTGGAAATAAGAAAAAATAAGAGAAAAAATTTCATCGTTACAGAAAAAAAGTTATTATGGTCATTATTTTATCATATATAAGATTTTATGTATTGACTCTCCCTGATTGACTAACAGGGAAGGGGAAATTTATTACAAATATTAATTCTGATTAGCGTGAAAACTAAATCTAGTGAAGAAAGGAGAGGCTCGTTTGAAGAGTCGGCAGAATCTCGCGCCAAGTGCGACAGATGAGTAAAATATCATCAGTTGCATAAGGAGCAAAAGGATGGGAGTTTGTTATAAGCATTTGAGTGAATTGGATCGTGTATTTCTCCAGATTATGTTAGAAAAGGGTTATTCAAAAGCTAGGATAGCGAAAATATTGAAGGTTCATCGTTCAACGATATATAGAGAAGTTATCCGTAATAGCTTTAAAAATACATGGACAAACAATCAGTCCTGTTATTTGCCTTCTATAGGGCAAAAGAGATATATAAAACGAAGAAAAAGAAGCACGAAATTGTCAAAAGATGCTCAATTGTGCATGTATATTCATAATAAATTAGGCACCGGTTGGTCACCCGGGCAAATTGAGGGTCGATTAAAATATGAGAATGGAGGTCAAACGCTCATTTCTCATGAAACGATCTATCGCTATATTTATAGCGACTATAATATTCGAAATCGGTTTTATCAGTGTTTGAGAAGGAAACATAAATTACGAATCAAACGCCACAGTCGCAAATCTCGAATTCCTAGAGATTTATTAATTAATAATCGTCCAAACCACATTAATAATCGAGAGGAGTTTGGTCATTGGGAATGCGACCTCATGATGTTTAAACGAGGAGTCAAAAGCAATTTAATTACATTACGTGAACGTACCTCAAGGTATTTAATTGCTATCAAGAATGAAAATAAAACTGCAAGGGGTACCGCATTAGCCCTTATATCTACTATTAAGAACGTAAAGAAAGCAATCCGGTCTATTACTTTTGATCAAGGAATGGAATTTCAAAAATTTGCATGGATTAAAGATTGTTTAGAGACTGATATTTATTTTTGTCATCCAGGATCTCCTTACGAAAAGGGCGCAATTGAAAATGGCAATGGGATTATTCGTGTTGAATTACCACGGCATGTTAATATTGATGTATTAAAGGAAAAAGAGGTGAGGCGTATTGCTAAAGAGATAAACAATAGGCCATTAAAATGTTTAGACTATCAAACTCCTGCAGAGCGATTTGCAGAATATTACAAGACATCAATTGAAAGACAAGGTAAGTAATAGCATCCCATGAAAATTAATTTAACTAAAAAAGAATATCGAGCATTGCTTGATATGTTATATATAGCTGATTGGGTTCTTCATTCCTATACCATAAAGGAAGCTGAACCAGATGAGTACGAAGTTTTAAAGAAGAATTTGTTGTCTTATTTCAAAGAAATGGATGCTGAAGACAAAATAGAATTTTCTCTGGAGTTCAATGATTACTTTGAGAAAGCGGATTATGAAGATTATCTTAATGAGAAAGTTATCCAACCTTATGAAAACGAACTTTTCTGGGATGAGCTAATTCATAGGCTTGGTGAACGAGATATGATTAATGCAGTAGGCATGGAGCGATACAGCAAAATGGATGCTATCGAGCGAATAAAAAGAATAGAAGAAATTAAAGAACAATATGCTAATGAATTTGAAAAGCATGGCCTTGCTAACCTTAAAATTAAGAGCGATGACTTGCAAAACTAAATGATTTTTTATAGTTATTAACAGATAAAGGTAGTTGCAACACCAGTAATCAAGGCAGTCAGAAAGGGGTTGTCGCACTTCGCCCGAGATTCTCCAAGTTACCAATTAAGACTGATTTGAGGATTAATCAGACTTAATGGCCTCATTTACCGCAGACGTTTCCCTCTTCTGTTGTTTTTTGTCATATTTCTGATAGCTAAGTCCCCTGGCTCTATTAACCAAATGAGCATTTCACTACTTAATTTCCAAAAAATAAATGATATATACTATTCATATAACAGTTTTCATAGGTATTTTGATGTAAATAGCAAGGATAATAATGACACCTCCTGATAGACCAGAAAACGAAGCTGAACGCTTAGCCACACTTTATAAATTACAAATACTCGACACCGAAAAAGAGGAACGTTTCGATAGAGTAACTCGTATTGCTTGCAAACTATTTGGAGTCCCTATTTCTGTTATTTCGTTTCTCGAAGCTGAGCGCCAATGGATGAAATCGACACAAGGATTCGACATCAAAGAGGCTGCTCGAAAAACCTCTTTTTGCGGTCATGTTATTCTTTCAGATGAAATTATGATTGTCGAAGACGCAACCAAGGATAAACGATTTTTTGATAATCCTTTTGTATTAGGAAAGCCAAATTTCAGGTTTTATTTAGGGTGTCCTTTAAAAGTCAATGGATATAATGTGGGTGTTATTTGCTTAATTGATGACAAACCTAAATCTAAAGATGAAATTGATTCAAACATCGTTTATGATCTTGCGCAAATGGTGGAAATGGATCTGAAGCAATTACAAATTTCTATAACTGATGAATTAACAGGTATATCTAACCGAAGAGGATTTTTAAAATTAGCTGGCTATTTGTTTCAAAAATGCCAACTTGAAAATCAAGTTTTTACCTTATTATTTTTTGATTTAGATAAATTTAAGCATATCAATGATCAATTCGGGCATTCTGAAGGCGACAAAGTATTAAAAATTTTCGCGAACGCTCTTGTTCACAACTTTCGTTATTATGATGTAATCGCTCGTTTAGGCGGTGATGAGTTTTGTATATTTTGTACTGGACTAAACCAAAAGAATCTACCCGATATTATTCAACGTTTGAAAGATTCATTGAAATCTGCTGACACAAAAGACTATGCAATAGAATTCAGTGTGGGTAGCGTCCAATATAATCAAAAAGAGCACCAAACACTCGAAGATATGCTATGTCTTGCTGATTCTCAAATGTATGTCACTAAAGAAAGTAAGTAACCTGACGTTATTGCCTGCTATTGGCCTAGTGTGGCAATTTAAATCTTAAATGCTGCGTAGCTATTGCTAGAATAATGCACCTGATTCAATTAGCAACCGGCTTTGTGAGTGTTTTGTACCATCGCGACCAAAAGCTGAGCCCGCAGTAATATTATTGGCTTGCACAAGGGAGACCTCACCCCGTGTGAAAAAGATTCCTCGCTGGTAAGTGGGTGTTAGCGTTAGTGACCTGGCATTACTGCCAGAACCCTAGGCTATATTGATTCCACCTGTTGTATCAATGTATTCTACGCGGCCTGTGATGCTCCAATTAGTATTAAAAACAAATTTTGTCGCTAAGGCCACACTATAAGTCCACGCGGAATACAACAATTCGACACCTGGATCTCTAGGCACATGAGTAAATTGCAATGCAGGGCTTATTGTTAAACTGCCGGCTGTATAAGAATAAATCAAATTGTAAATCTGACTGTTATTCTGTGCTAACGGGATTACAAGACTGGATTCGCTGTCATGTTTTATATTACCGGAAGCTACTACGCTTAAGTTATTTTTTGAATTAATAGTATAAGTCATCAATCCAGAGAGCCAATTAAGCCGTCCAGAATAAAAACCATCACTTAAAAGAAGCGACCCACTGAAAGGCCCTTGATTATAGTTTATTTGCAGTCCACGATTGAGATCGTTAGTCTGATTCCATAGTAGTCCTCGCTCAATATTAAAATTTTGGAAGGTGAAGTTGTAAACCTCCCTTTTTTAGTGCCATCCTAAATTAGAGTTTCCCGACTCATTTTTTATCAATTTGTAATCAAATGGTGAGATATATCCCAGTGATTCATGCAGTCTTTCTTGGTCATATTCCTTCATCCACTTCCAGGTTATTTCCCGTACTTCATTAAGATTTCTGAACAGGTAGAAATCCAGTATTTCATTGCGATAAGTTCGGTTAAACCGTTCAATAAACGAATTTTGAGTGGGTTTCCCGGGTTGAATAAACTCAAGAATAACACCGTATTTTTCAGCCCAGTCAGCCAACACCAGAGAAATAAACTCAGGTCCGTTATCAAGCCGCAGTTTTGCCGGATATCCCCGATTGGCAGCAATACCGTCAAGCACCCTGGTAACCCGCTGGCATGTTTAGAAAAAGCCCCGTACAGAGAACAATCTATTCTAAATAAGATAATGCATTAAAAAATTGCGATTTTCTTTGAATCACAAATATCAAAGACAAAGATAACGTCTATTAACTATCAGACTAGCTTATTTGTTACTATTGGCTCACTAGACTCGCTTGCAAAAGTCATGGAACAAGGGATCAATCCATGAACGTCATTATGAGTTAATCTATATCTTCTATTCTCGTGGAAAAAATGAAGACAATTGAGATGGTTGATTTTTCAGATATAGAAAATTGGTTCGACACCACTAACCAAGTTTGCAATAGCAAAATAGTCGTATTCCGCTTTGGAAAAATGGGTAGATAATACCCATTCCACCGATAAATACTTATAAAATATAGCGAGTTAGATCGTCATCGTCGACTAATTTGCCCAAATGCTTCTCAACATAAGCAGCATCAATATGCACTGATTCACCCGCCTTGTCTGTGGCTTCAAATGAGATAACTTCTAACAAACGCTCCATTACTGTATACAATCGTCGAGCACCAATATTTTCCGTACGCTCATTCACTTTCCACGCCACTTCAGCAATACGACGGATACCCGTTTGATCGAAGGTCAATTCTAAACCTTCTGTAGCCATTAACGCTGCATATTGCTCCGTCAAAGAAGCACTAGGCTCTGTTAAAATACGAACAAAATCTTCGACACTTAATGCTGAGAGTTCAACTCGAATGGGCAGTCGCCCTTGCAACTCAGCAATCAAATCGGAAGGCTTAGCTACATGAAATGCGCCGGAAGCGATAAATAAAATATGATCCGACTTAATCATGCCGTATTTTGTGGATACCGTTGTGCCCTCGACTAAAGGTAGCAGATCACGCTGAACCCCTTCACGTGATACATCACCACCACCCTGTTCAGCTCGTTTGGCAACTTTGTCTAATTCATCAATGAAGACAATGCCATTTTGCTCAACGTTTTCAATAGCCCTCGTTTTAATATCCTCTTCATTGACTAATTTTGCGGCCTCTTCTTCACGCAAAATCTTCATGGCTTTCGCAATAGTCAATTTACGTGTCTTAGTTCTACCGCTGCCCATTTGTTGAAACATCGATTGCAGCTGGCTTGTCATTTCCTCCATCCCTGGAGGCGCCATAATTTCTACACCCACCTGAGCCGCTGATAATTCAATTTCAATCTCATTATTATCAAGAGCGCCTTCGCGTAATTGCTTGCGGAAAACCTGGCGAGTAGAGGAATCTTTCTCGCTTGGGGTTAACCCCATTCTTGTTGGTGGTAATAACACATCCAGAATTCGCTCTTCTGCTGCATCATCTGCTAAATGCTCTACCTTCTTCATATCTGATTCACGCTCTTGCTTAACCGCAATATCAATCAAGTCACGCAAAATGGAATCAACATCTCGTCCTACATACCCAACCTCAGTAAACTTGGTTGCCTCAACTTTAAGGAAAGGGGCTTTTGCTAACTTTGCCAATCTTCGCGCAATTTCTGTTTTACCGACACCTGTTGGCCCTATCATTAAGATATTTTTGGGCATAATTTCATTACGTAAGACAGGATCTTTAATCTGCATACGTCGCCAACGGTTACGTAGCGCAATAGCAACAGCCCGCTTCGCTTCATCCTGGCCAATGATATGTTTATCGAGTTCTTGTACTATCTCACGAGGAGTCATCATTACTGTATTATTCACTGTCGCTATCCAATTCTTCAATAGTTAAATTGTGGTTTGTATAAATGCAAATGTCACCTGCAATGGCTAAACTTTTGCGAACGATTTCAATCGCCGATAATTTGGTATTTTCCAGTAATGCCCGCGCTGCCGATTGCGCAAATGGACCACCAGAACCGATGGCAATCAATCCCCCCTCTGGTTCAATAACATCCCCATTACCAGTAATAATTAAAGAAGCAGTTTTATCAGCTACGGCCAATAGAGCCTCCAAACGACGTAAAATTTTGTCAGTTCGCCAATCCTTAGCTAGTTCCACAGCCGCTCGGGTCAAGTGTCCTTGATGCATTTCCAGTTTTCGTTCGAAACGTTCAAAAAGCGTGAAAGCATCCGCTGTTCCCCCTGCAAAACCAGCAATAACTTTGTCTTTGTAGAGACGTCTAACCTTACGAGCATTGCCTTTCATCACCGTATTGCCCATGGTGACTTGCCCATCACCGCCTATTACTACTTTATTACCTCGTCTAACGGAGAGAATAGTCGTGCCACGATATTGATCCAAAATATATCCTCGTTGAAAGATAGAATTTGCCTTAGATGGGGATGAGAAAAAAAAAATCAATATAGAGTCAGCAATTTTTATTTAGACAGTGGGTCTTCGACACCTGAGTGACATTTTTCACAAAGACCTTTTAGCTCAATGGTATCTTGCCCAAGATAAAAATGATTATCGTGCGCTAATTGCTGTACCAAAACATGCATCCCGTTATTGTATACTTCTTGCACTTGATGGCAATTATTACACACCATTAGTACTTCAGAGGGTAAATGCTTTTCAGGTTCGTGACAAAGGGTATAGGATTGGATTGATTCAATTTTATGTACCACCCCTAAATCTACAAAATAATCAAGGACACGGTAAACCGATGGGGGAGTCGAATTTTGTTTTATTAATATTAGCTTCTCGAGTATTTCATAAGCTTTCAAAGGTCTTTTACTATCCCATAAAATAAATAATACACTCTTGCGCAACGAGGTGAGCTTAAGATCAATTGAAGCATAGTAACTTAAAAATGGGGTAGGATAGATCATAGGTTTCGCCGCGTAGATGCCCCGATAAAACTTGCTGACTTCTAATTTTACAACTTAGAAATAGCTGCATTACTCTTAACAAAGCTGTAGTGTTATAACTCTATTCCAAACTATTAATAAAAGATACCCCATGAAGCAAGGGTGAAATGCCTAAATGCTCTGCAATACTTTGTCCAATATCAGCAAAAGTATCCCGGCGTCCAACAAATTTACTGGGACAGTGAGGTCCAAAAACTAATACAGGGATATGCTCTCGCGTATGATCAGAACCTGGCATAGTGGGGTCACAACCATGGTCAGCTGCTATAACCACCCAATCATTGGGTTTAAGCAATTGTTTTAATTCAGGCAAACGCTCATCGAATTGCTCAAGCGCATGAGCATAACCCGCTATATCACGTCTATGGCCATATGAAGAATCAAAATCAACAAAATTGGTAAAAACCAAACTACCATCGGGGGCCTTTTTCATTGCAGCTAATGTCGCGTCAAACAATGCCATATTACCATCAGCTTTAATTGTTTGTGTTAAGCCTTGATGTGCAAAAATATCTGCTATTTTACCAATAGCAATGACTTCTCTACCTGCATTTTTTAACTCATCCAACAAAGTTGGGGCTGGAGGTGGGGTGGCATAATCACGACGATTCCCCGTTCGCGCAAATGAACCAGGAGTTCCGATAAAAGGTCTGGCAATAACACGGCCAATTTGATACTCATCGACTAACTCACGGGCTACTTCACAAATCTCGTATAGCCGCTGCAAACCAAAGCTTTGTTCATGGGCTGCAATTTGAAACACGCTATCCGCTGAAGTATAAACTATAGGCTTGCCTGTCTTTATATGCTCTTCCCCTAACTCATCAAGGATTGTAGTCCCAGAGGCATGCTTTTCCCCAAGCACCCCAGGCAAATTGGCCTTTTTGATGAATTTATCAATTAATTTACTTGGGAAGCAGGGTCGCTCGTTTGGAAAATATCCCCAGTCAAAACGTACTGGTACACCCGCTAATTCCCAATGACCACTTGGTGTATCTTTGCCTAAACTTTGCTCAACTGCATAGCCATAGTAGCCCTCAGGTTCTGCAAGCGTCGACAAATCCAAGAGCTGTATACCAGAACTGGCAACAGCAGCGTGGTATAAACCCACTTTTGCCAAATGGGGAATCGATAGAGGACCCTGGCGTAGTCCTAGCTTATCCGCACGATTTTCCCTGCAAGCAATGTGAATATGCCCAAAGGTATTTGCTCCATCATCACCATAGCGGTGGGCATCAAGACTTGCCCCAATACCTAAAGAATCCATTAATAAAATACAAACGCGTCCTGGCATTCTTTATTCCTCTATTTGTCGGCAATGGGTTTCTTTTAGTCCTAACAAAGCAAATAAGGCTAAAATTAATCCTAAAGGTAAAATCATGGCAGCAAACTGATAATCCCCCAGAGAATATACAGGTATCTCATTGACCATTTGCATTTCACCATGCCCCATTAACAAAATGCTAAATAGATTCTGATAAATGATATAACCACCCTGAGTTAGAATTGAAACCACGCTGACTGCGGTAGCCGTCATTAGTGGTGAGCTACTTTCAGCAACTAAAGCATAGCTGATAACCTGAGATGCAGTAAAAAAACCTAGCATAAAAAACAGAATTTTCATGATTGGCAATGAAACAGGGGCATACAAAACTGCCAAAATTGTTGCTAAAGAAGCAATACCACCTATTTTCATTGGCAACACACGCAAGCCTAATTTATCAGAGCACCAACCTAATAGAGGTCCTCCGATGACAGCGCCTAGAAACAACATGGTGTTTACGACTGCGGCATCCTCTTTAGTAATTCCCATTCGTTGTACTAAGTAGAGAGATCCCATCATTGCACCAAACACTGCAATTGCCATATTCATAAGACTGGTGTAAAGCGCCGCTTTTAAGGTTTGAGGATTTAGATAAGCTTTTTTAGCAGCAGTAATGACTGAGATTTTCTGACTAATCTTCTGATGGAATTCTTTTGTCTTTTCAATAATCCCAAAAGACATAAAAATTAGCATCGCTGTCCCAAGCCAGCCCACCTGCATTAAGGCATCGCGCCAACCGATCTGCGCAACTAATTTAGTCAGGGGATACTGCGCCAACATACCACCTGTCATAGCCATTGTAACAATAGCGCCGGTTACCAATGCCATCCGCTTTGGTGGAAACCAACGAGAAGCAATGCGAATTGGTCCTAAAAAGCAAAAGGCACTGCCAATACCCGTTACAAAACGACAAAATAAAGCAAGATAAAAAGATTGCGCATGAGCAAGAATAAAGGTGCTCATCACACATAGAAACATTGCAAACATAATGGTTTTTTTGGTAGAAAAACGGTCGAGAACAAAACCTGCCACAAAAAGAAAAATAACATTCGACAAATAATAAATACTTGATAAATATGCCATTTTGTCTGCTTGCACGTGAAAATCACGCATAATATTGTCGGCAATTGAAGCAAACATATTGCCTTGAATAAACTCATAAAAGAAGAATAAGGACGCACTAAAACAAACCAACCATGGCAAAAATAAAGAAGCCAGCTTTTCATCTTTATATTCTTTTACCATCTGCATAAAAACTCCTAAATCCTAACGTTTGCAGTAAGTTTCGCGGGTTAGCAATACAGCAAATAATGCTACTACTGCCGTAAGAGGAAACATCCACATGGCATATTGAAAATCAGCAACTGCGTACTCATGGGCAGAAACACCCGCATGATGCTGCATTAATAAACCAAATAACACTTGACCAACACCTGCCCCTCCCATAATTAGCACGGAAGCAATACCTGTCGCTGCCCCAGTATTTTCCAAGGAGTTGCTTTCAGCAATAAGAGGATAACTAATAACTTGTGTACTTGTGAAAAAGCCTAGAGCAAAAAATAAAATGCTCAACGAAGTCTGAGATAGGCTGATATTCATAAACAAAGGGATCACTGTTAGCAATGTTGCTATCGCTCCAATTATCATTAAAGGTTTACGGCGTCCCTGATTATCAGAAAGCCACCCCACCAAAGGACAGCCAACGATACTACCAATAAAAATAAGACTAACAACATTACTTGCTGCAATTTCTGGTAAATGGTGCACCACCTGCAGATAGCTTGCCCCCCACAATGCACAAAGCACCATGATAGGTAAATTAAGAAAACAGGTATAAAGACCGGCTAACCAATTTTGTGTATTACCAAGTGCTTGTAAAAAACTAAGGATAACAGGCGGTTGTGCTGCTTTTTCTCTTCCGCCAGAGGTAGTTGGTCGGTCTTGAACTGTTAAGTAAATCCATAGTAATAAAAGACCCCCTACAGCACCATCAATTACTAAAGAACGTCGCCAGCCATAATATTCATTAAGATGAGCAAAAGGCGTATGTGCCATCATACCACCTAGAAAAGCCATAGTAACAAGAGAGCCTATCACTAAAGCCTGACGACGTGGAGGAAACCAGTGTGAAACCAAAACAACACAGGACAAGAAGCAAAACGCATTGCCAATACCTGAAAGAAAATGAAAAAAACACGCCAGAACAAACGAATTGGTGATTGCAAAACCTACAGTACCAACAACGCAAATCATCATCGCTGTGATAATAACTTTTCGCGTAGAGAAACGGTCAAGAATAATTCCGGCAGGCAAAAGAAAAAGAATATCAGCCCACAAATAAGTGCTAGACATCCAACTCAATTGTGCAGCATCTAAATGAAAATCAACGCGTAATGGCTGATTAATTACATCAAAGATATTTAGCTGAAAGAATTCATAAAAGAAAAATAATCCGGCTGACAAGCAGACTATCCATGCCATCATATTATTACGAGGAAAAACCACCCTGGAATCCACAGCAACAGAATCAGACAATGTTACTCCTTAAACAGCCGCAAAAATTGCGGCGAATTATACCAAAAATCGGACCGAATTGGTACCTTTATTGCCCAATTATTACTATATTCATGATTTCGCTTGCCCCTGCTTAAAATGCAAGCGACAAGTCGTTGCATAGGCCTCATTACCACCAATGAGAAGTTGCTCTCCCTCCGAAATCGCTTGACCATGCTCATTAATACGTAAATTCATGGTTGCTTTACGGCCACAATGACAAATGGCTTTAATTTCTACCAGCTCATCCGCCCAAGCAAGCAAATACTGGCTACCTTCAAACAGTTCGCCCCTGAAATCTGTGCGTAAGCCATAAGCTAAAACTGGAATTTTGAGCCTATCGGTGATGTCAGTCAGTTGATAAATTTGATTACGAGTCAAAAATTGTGCTTCGTCAATCAAAATGCAAGCAAATACCTGTCCGTCTTCTCGTCGTTGGCTGACTTGCAGGTATAAATTATCTTCTGGGTGAAAAGTAAGGGCTTGCTCTGATAAGCCGATGCGAGAATGAATTAAACCTTGCTCATAACGGGTGTCTACTGCAGGAGTATAGAGCAAAGTCTGCATTCCACGTTCACGGTAATTATAACTAGCTTGCAACAATAACGTACTTTTCCCTGCATTCATCGCAGCAAAATAGAAATAGAGTTTTGCCATAGTGCTTAAGATTTTAAAAAAGAGTACTTTACTATGTATCTTTAGCAATAACCATTGCCTATAAGAGAATTAATTACCTAGTTTCATTGAAGGTTTTGCAAATTCCAAGAGCAAAGCCTACTATTTATGTCCCAAGGAAATTTTAATTGAAGGATAACACCATGATTCCAGTTAAAGGTTATGCCGCAGCAGCTGCTAAAGAACCCTTAAAACCTTATTCGTTTGAACGTAGGGAAGTTGGTGATGATGATGTCTTAATTGATATCCATTACTGTGGTATTTGCCATTCAGACATCCATCAAGTACGTGATGAGTGGGGAGGCGCTCTTTTTCCAATGGTTCCTGGTCATGAAATTGTTGGCATAGTGAATCGCATCGGTAAAAATGTTAGCGCATTTAAAGAAGGTGACCATGTGGGCGTAGGTTGCGTTGTTGATTCATGTCGACAATGTAATAACTGCCAAGAAGGCTTAGAGCAGTATTGCGCAGAGACCCCGACATGGACATACAATAGCATGGAACGCGATGGCAGTCATTTAACTCAGGGTGGGTATTCGACGCAGCTGGTAGTCAACAAAGATTATGTTTTACATCTCCCTAAAAATTTACCTCTTGATGCTGCTGCACCACTTTTATGTGCAGGGATTACTCTTTATTCTCCTCTCAGGCATTGGCAAGCTGGCCCGGGTAAAAGAGTAGCCATTGTAGGCTTAGGAGGCCTGGGACATGTTGGAGTAAAAATTGCCCATGCTATGGGAGCAAACGTAACCGTCCTTAGTCATTCGAATAAAAAGCAAGAAGATAGCAAACGCTTAGGCGCAGATCATTTTTATGCGACGTCTAATCCAGCGACCTTTAACCAGTTAACAAATAGTTTCGATTTAATTATCTGTACAGTCTCTGCGGGCATTGACTGGAACGATTATTTAAAATTACTGAGACGAGATGGTGCTCTGGTAGTAGTAGGTATTCCTGAAGAAAATGTGCCTGTTGGTGCTTTTTCGCTGGTAGGTGGTCGTCGCAGTCTTGCAGGCTCGTTGATCGGAGGGATCAAAGAAACGCAAGAGATGCTTGATTTCTGTGGTAAGCATAATATCACTGCCGACGTTGAGTTAATACCCATACAAAAAGTCAATGAAGCTTATGAGCGTGTATTAAAAAGTGATGTGCGTTACCGCTTTGTAATTGATATCGCCTCTTTAGCCTAAATATGATGGCAGAATCGTTAAAGTCTGTAATCTGAAGATTCTGCCAAATACATTCAAAGGAATAGGAAGTTCAATCCATCTTGTACTATTTTTAAAATAGTTATGGATATTTGAGCTACCATCATGGAACAGTTGAGAAAATTTAATAAACACTATTTCTTAATTTCTTGGATTATTTCTTGGGCATTCGTTTTTTTGCCATCAACCAATTTCGCAAAAGAAACATCCTCTAGCCCCCAATCCAAGAAAACCGTTATCGAAGTATCCGATAAACAATTTCAACTTGATGGGAAAGGTAAAACTGCCAAAGCATTTGATGTTCTATTCATTCACCCAGACGGTTCTACTAGTAGAGAGGGCTATTTCGGTGTAAAAGGTCAACTATTTAATGTCATGCTTGTAAATAAAACAGCTGAGCCTATAACACTCCATTGGCACGGTCTTATCGTTCCCAATGATCAAGATGGTGTTCCGGGAGTTACGCAAACACCTATACAACCTGGTGAAAGCCGTCCCTATCAATATAAATTAGTTCAGTCAGGCACTTATTGGATGCATTCCCACGAAGGTTTTCAAGAACAGCAACAATTATCCGCGCCTTTTATTATTTATGAACCTGGTAACCCTCATCATGAGCAAGAAATTATTATGTTTTTACAGGATTTTACCTATCAGGATCCGAACAAAATTTTTCAGAAATTACGCTCAACCAACATGACCATGCAAAAAAATAGCATGAATATGCAGAACTCAACCAATATGAAGATGAGCATGCCTACTGGCATGACCATGGGAGATAATGCTGACTATAATGACATTGATTATGATGCTTTCCTTACGAATAAGGCCACCTTGGCAAACCCACAAATCAAAACAGTCACAGCAGGTCAACAAGTAAGAATTCGCATTATCAATGCAGCCGCCTCTACCAACTTTGAAATTAATTTAGGCACTCTTCAAGGCACTTTAGTGGCCGTTGATGGTGAAGATATTAAACCCATTAAGGGGAATCAATTTCCTATCGGTATTGGTAATCGCCTAGATATTCTAGTGACTATTCCACAAAAAGGAGGTGCATTTCCTATTTTGGCTCAAGCGGAGGGAACTAATAAGCAAACGGGGCTTATTATCGCCACCTCTAAAGCCTCAATTACTCAACTAAGCACCACAGCAACGCAAAAAACAGGTCGCATCCCTTATTATGAATTGGAAAAACAACTCAATGCAGTAAAGCCCTTAGCAACAAAAAAAATAGATATTAGTTTGAATTATATCCTGCAAGGGACTATGAATGGTTATCAATGGACGCTCAATGGGGAGGCCTGGCCTAAAGTCATCCCTAAAGTAATTGACAAAGGGCAACGTGTTGAAATGGTCTTTACCAATAAGAATAACATGTCCCATCCTATGCACTTTCATGGACATGTTTTTCAAGTAACCGAAATTGACGGTGTCAAACTTAAAAATGGTGCTTTACGTGATACCGTGCTTGTGCAACCTAATAGTACCGTTAAAATCGAATTTGATGCAGATAATCCTGGCATCTGGCTGAACCACTGCCATAATCTCTATCATTTTGCCGCCGGAATGGGTACAACCGTGGAATTCGCAGGCTATCCTAAACCTGCATTTTATTTGGAAACTATTGGTCAAGCTAAACCCAAAACTAAGAAATCACCCTAATAATCATCATTGAGCTTTTGTTTTTTGACGCACGAAACCCATGGATATTTTTTTATTTTCTTTGATTTCTCCCACGATGGGTAATATTACCCATCAAACAAATTAAACTCATTAAGGTAAAGTGCTGAACACTTCTTATCTTAATGGAACAAGTAAAATGACACAGACTCAAATAGTCACGCAGAATAACGACAATGGCTCTCTCATTCATCTACCATTAGAGCTAATTTCTCTTATTCTCACTTATCTTGATGCTGAAAGTACTGCTATTTTCATGCAGACCCTGCTTATAGCAAAAGTCCGCGCTATAAGCCGTAATAATCCAAAACTAACAATTAGTGAGGCTGTCTGGGATTGTTATCACCACAATCGCGCCTTATATGAGATATTAAAGCCTCAAGCAGTAAGGATTGCGGCAGGTGGTCATTCAAGCTTTTATACTTCTTTACAAAATAATTGGTATGCTTGGGGCGATAATCGTCATGAAAAGTTATCTTTTGCTGAAGATGAAAAACTGCATACGCCCCGCCTTATACCTCCTCCGCAAAAAAAAACTAAGGGATGGCATACCCTGGCTATGTGGAAAAAACCCAATGAAAATCTACAAGTGGTACAAATAGTCAGTGGGCAGTCTCATACTTTATATTTAACTGCCGACAGCAAAGTCTATATCAGCGGCAACATTTTTAGCGATAGCATAAAGAAAATCCCTAATCCTGGCACTACAAAACTTCTCAAGCAACTCGCTCATGAAAAAATCTCAATGATGGCCACAGGTAGCAATCATGCTTTATTCCTAACTGAAAATGGTCATGTTTATAGTTGGGGAGAAAATCAGTATGGTCAATTAGGTCTTGGACATTTTCAGAAACAATACACGCCTCAGTTAATACAAGCACTAACTGATCAAAAAATTGTTGCTATCTTTGCAGGAGACTCTGCCTCTTTCTGCATTACAAAAGCTGGGCTAGTTTATAGTTTTGGGTGGAGTGCATTTGGTCAACTAGGATTACCTCCTAATTGCTCGCAATCTTACCCCTCGCTCGTGGTTGCACTACGAGAAACAAAAATTACTGCAATCGCTAGCGGATTTAATCATACATTGTTCCTGTCTGAAAGCGGTGAAGTTTATGGTAGCGGAGAATATACCAACGGCAAATTGGGCACTAATTTTTATGTCACAAAACCAACACTGATTAAACATTTATCAGATAAAAAAGTCATTATGGTTGCGGCGGGACATGAACATTCGCTTTGCCTGACTAACGAGGGGAAAGTTTATGGATTTGGTTCTAATGCCAACGGACAATTAGGGCTTGATAAAATTTACACTAACAGTAAAGAACGATCAGAACCAACTCCTGTGCTCATAACCAGACTTCAAAATGAATTTGTGACCGCAATTGCTGCAGGACATCTTCATACCTTATGTCAAACAAAGAAAGGGAGTGTGTATAGTTTTGGCGATAATGATAAAGGGCAACTAGGACATAATTTAGTTGATAAAAATAATACTCCACAAAAGATTTCAATTCCCTTTCAAATGAACCATATCAGTAGAAAAAACGACGTACTAACAATGAATTGATTGGTTTTCATGGCTGCACCATTGCAAAAGCAAGATAGGGTATTAGAAATGTATTGAAAAAAAAGTTAAAACTACAGTATATCATAGATCACAAGAGTTTAAGCCATGAAAGGGTTTAATCCACAGATGGATGCTAGGAGAGCAATATGTTTCGTGAAGTAATTAATACTTTATCTGTGTGGGGAATATTTTTGATTAATCTAGTCCTGCTCCTTAGTTTTTCATTTTTCGCGAGTTATATAGCGTCTCTCTTAATACCTAAAAAAGCGGTGGATCAAGAGTATTCACGTAGTACAGACAGTATTCTTAATGTTATGGGAAGCGGCTATGGAGTTTTTCTAGGCTTTGTAATCATTACTCTCTGGAATCATTACCTATCCATCCAAAAAATTGTCTATCAAGAAGCAGATTCGCTTAGTGTGATTATTAGAAATATTGCTGTTTTTCCTGAGAAAGACAGACTCCCTCTACAAAATACCTTACAACACTATGTAAAAATGGTAAGAACTGATGAATGGCAGACTATGCGTCAAGGTAAAGAAAGTGAGCCAGCATGGGAAGCACTACAAAATATGACAACAGCCTTTCAAAACTATACTCCGACTACACCAAAACAAGCGCTATATTACAGGCAAGCAATCGGCACCCTTGGCACCTTATTAGCGAATCGTCGTGATCGATTAATTGCATTACACAGCATCCTTAGTAATGAATTACGCACTGCATTAATCCTAGGAGCGGTAGTTATCATTTTTTTATCAAGTCTTTTAAAAGCAAGAGCAGGTGGGACAATGCGTATTTTGGCTAATATTTGTTTGGCTATTGTCGTTAGCTTTAATTTAACCTTAGCGCTGAGTTTTGACTACCCTTTTTCAGGTAGCATCTCGGTTAGCAATGCTCCATTCTATGAAGGAGTATTGTCAAAGTTCTAATTTCTAATTTCAGTACCTAGTAATATAAAACTAAAACTCGATGTTACTTCATGATGGATTTATTGAAATGTTTTTTATACAACATATAATTAATTTTTAATAATATAGGCTAGAAATGTAGGTGGGACTATCAGCAATGAAGTTACACAAATTTTTGTTACGGATTAACAGAAAAACACCATGACCTTATCTTTTAGAGCATGGGAATCCAGATGGGAATTATATATTGCCTTATTATCATTGATTGCAATTGGCATATACATCGTTATGACTGTTTGTAGTCTTCCAAAGCCCAATATACCTCTTATATTTGCTATTATAATAGGTGGCATCCCAGTATTTTTGCAGATAATACTTAAGCTAAGCAAAGGTAATTTAGGAGCTGATTCAATAGCAGCAATCGCATTAATAGCCAGTGTTATTTTACAGGAATATCTAGCTGCAAATCTTATTATTCTCATGCTTGCTAGTGGTCAAACTTTAGAGTATTACGCCAAGCGTAAAGCTTCTTCTGTTTTATTGGCGCTTGCCAACCGCATGCCCTCAGCTGCCCACCGGAAAATAAATCATCATCTTGAAGATGTTATATTATCAGATCTCAAGATTAATGATGAAATCGTTATACACCCACATGAGCCTTGCCCTGTCGATGGTATTGTAATTGAAGGGCATGGCTCTATGGATGAGTCCTATCTAACAGGTGAGCCCTATCAAATCTCCAAAGCACCTGGTTCATATGTTTTGTCCGGGGCTATTAATGGAGAAACCTTATTAGTTATTAAAGCAACGAAACCTCCATCAGATTCCCGCTATGCCGCCATTGTAAAGGTATTAGAGGAAGCAGAACAGAAACGCCCGTCTATCAGAAGATTAGGAGATCAAATCGGGGCAATTTTTGCTCCGATTTCCGTGATTTTTGCATTTATTAGCTGGTATTTCACAGGAGATCCAGTACGTTTTTTATCCGTTTTAGTTATTGCGACACCGTGTCCTTTATTACTAGCGATTCCAATTACAATAATTAGTTCTATATCAAGGGCCGCAAAACAAGCGATTATTATAAAAGATCCTGCGATTCTCGAGCAATTATCTATCTGTAAAACGGCCATTTTTGATAAGACAGGTACTCTGACTTATGGCAAGCCAACTTTGACAGAAATTTTTATGGTAAAAAGTAATTTTACGAAAAGAAAACTACTGCAATATGTTGCCAGCCTTGAACGCTACTCAAAACATCCATTGTCAAGTGCAATCTTAAAAGCAGCACAGGAGCAAAATTTAAAACTCATTCAATCATCGAATGTATCGGAAAAACCAGGTGAAGGATTACGTGGAATAATTAATAACCATACAATTCAAATTACCAGCCGAAAAAAGCTGTTAGAAACTATGCCACAATACGCAACATTACTACCCGCCATAACACTTGGATTAGAATGTATCGTCCTTCTGGATAATCAATATATTGCTTCATTCAATTTTCATGACTCTTTGCGCATAGAAAGTAAATCATTTATTGGCCATCTAACCCCATCTCATCAATTCGAAAAAATTATGTTGGTTTCAGGAGATAGAAGCTCCGAAGTTAATTACTTAGCTAATATTCTGAAGATAAAAGATATTTATGCATCTCAAACCCCTGAACAAAAACTTGCAATTGTTCGCCGGGAGACAACGAAAGCCCCTACAGTTTTTATGGGTGATGGCATCAACGATGCTCCAGCATTAGCAGCAGCAACAGTTGGAATTGCATTTGGACAATTCAGCAATATAACAGCCGAAGCAGCTGGTGCTGTTATTATGGAAAACACGTTAAATAAAGTTGATGAATTAATCCATCTTAGTATAAATACGCGCAACATTGCCTTACAAAGTGCTATTGGAGGTATGATATTCAGTATTATTGGAATGGGATTTGCTGCAGCTGGATTTATTAATCCAGTTACCGGTGCCATACTTCAAGAAGTCATCGACATTCTTGCCATTGCTAATGCATTAAGATTAACGCTAGGAACTAGAATTAAAATTGATTTACCGAGTTCGCCATAATTACATTACCATTAAGTGTGTGAACTCAATTATTTTTATTGTTTAAACATTAGCTACTACTATCTAATCATAAGGAAAAAATGAAGCTTACTTTTTTAGGTGCTACAGGCACAGTTACTGGCTCAAAATACCTCTTAGAAGTAGAAAATAAAAAAATCCTTGTCGATTGCGGCTTATTTCAAGGATTCAAAGAACTTAGGCTGAGAAATTGGGAGCCCCTACCTATAAAACCCTCTTCTATTGATGCAGTTGTTATCACTCATGCACATATTGATCATACTGGGTACTTACCTTTATTAGTAAAAAATGGATTCAAAGGACCTATCTATAGCTCAAAAGCAACAAAGGAATTATGTGCTATCTTGTTACCTGACAGTGGATATTTGCAAGAGGAGGATGCTAAACGAGCCAATAAATATGGCTATACTAAACATCACCCTGCATTACCGTTATATACGCAAGATGATGCAGTTGAAGCAATAAAACAATTTAAGATAGTCGAATATGGGATACCTTACATATTAGCTAAAAGCTGTCAATTTAGCTGGCATCAAGGGGGCCACATTCCTGGCGCCTCGTTAATTCATATCAATTATAATGGATTAAAAATATTATTTAGCGGTGATCTAGGACGTGCCCATGACCCTATCATGAAATCCCCCACTATTATGACAGATACAAATTACTTAATTCTGGAATCTACCTATGGGAATCGATTACACGATAAAACAAACCCAGAGGAGGAAATAGCCCGGATTGTGAATGATACCGTAAGGCATGGCGGAACGATTCTTATTCCTGCCTTTGCAGTGGGACGCGCACAAAATATTCTTTATTACTTATATCACTTAAAACAAAGCAACCGCATCCCTGATTTGCCGATTTATCTCGATAGTCCTATGGCTATTGATGCCACAGAGATCCTTAATAACAATAAAAATGAACATCATCTTACCTCTGCCCAATGCTATAACGTATGTCATGCTGCAACCTACATTAATACACCTGAAGAATCAAAAGCGATTAGTAATAGCCTCATGCCTAAAGTAATTATTTCTGCTAGTGGCATGATGACAGGTGGACGAATATTACATCACTTAAAAATCATTGCCCCCAATCCAAGAAATACAATATTAATCACCGGATTCCAAGCTTCAGGGACACGAGGAGAACAATTATTACATCATGCTCAAACTATCAAAATTCATGGTCAATTATATCCAGTCAGAGCTAAAGTGTGCGTATTAGATAATATTTCCGCACATGCAGATTATGAGGAAATTTTATTATGGCTAAAAAATTTTAATTCCCCACCCAGACAAGTTTTTTTAACGCACGGTGAACCCGCTGCCTCTACAGCACTAAAAGAACATATCGAATCTGAACTTTCCTGGAGTTGTATTATACCAACGTACTTAGATACAGTGCTATTAATCTAGTAGAGATGCAATATCATTTCCTATTCGAAATGATAATTTCTCAATTGCATTTTTAATTGGCATTGACAGTTCGAATTGAAATAAGATGTCACCTATCTCTATACCATAAAAAACTATCTCTTGGGGTAAGGAATTCAGGACATTTCCTATCTTCATGACATAGCCTACTCCTAGTTCATGGGTGGATTGTACAGGGCTAATTACTTCAATTTCTTCATTTTTTAGATAATGTAAAGCACCTACCTCCCCATTTATTTTGACTGCATCAATTAAAAAAATGGTTTTTACATCACGCATAAGTTCAAGTAAATGTAGGCCAGGTCTATCACAGCAAAGTAACTGTAACCTTTTATTACTATACTGTTGCAGGGGATCTTGTTGTCGCAATAATTTAATGACTTCCCATCCTAGACTGTCATCCCCAAATGGGGAACCGATACCTAACACTCGAAGCTCTATCACTCACGCCTCACTCGCAAAGTTAGAAAATGAGTTGAACAAGAAATACAGGGATCGTAATTCCTTATAATCATTTCAGAGAAAGCCCTCAATTCATTATCAGGCTTAGCTAGACCAAATTGTTGCAAGGAAACTCTCAAATCCTCCTCGATACGAGCCTGATTTTGACTAGTTGGCGGAACAATCTGCGCTGATTTAATTAAGTTTTCCTCATTTATCTCATAGCTATGCCACAAAAGACCTCTTGGTGCTTCTGTACAACTATACCCCTTTCCCGAGGAAACTTTAATTTCAACATGAGGTGACTCTGGGTATGTATACTGTTCTAGAATGCGTTCTGCCTCCAAAACACAATAGTACACCTCTACTGCACGAGCAAGAATACTATAATACATATTGTTACTAGGGAAATTAATGCCAGTTTCTTTTAAAATTTTTTTTATTGGGGAGGGTAAACTTTCATAATTGATATTAAGACGCGCTAAAGGACCAACTAAATAAGGTTTTCCTTCCAACAAACAGTGCAGTGCATTGGAATATGGGACTTGAAACTCCTTAAAATGGATATCAAATTCCTCAACAGCAATATTTAATCCTTTATTAGAAACAATTCGACCTTCGTTCATTGGGTACTCATTGGGATGATACAGTGAAACGCAAGTAAAATCATGAGAATTATCCCTAAGTGGTAATGAGTTAACCCATTGAATCAATTCTTCACAATCTTTACGTCTCGCCCTTACTCGTCCTAATAAGGACTGGACCATAGCCTTATCTGGAGCCTTATAAAAACCACCAATGCAAGCACCAACCGGATTAACAGAGCGTCCTCCGAACAATTCGATAAGCTCAATCCCTAATGCTTGCAAACGTAAACCACGGCGTACTTCCTCAGGGTAAACTTTTGCCATCTCTGGTGCTGATTTAAACCCCAAAAAATCAGGAGCTGCTAAAAAATGAATATGAATACTGTGACTTTCAAGCCACTCACCACAATAGAACAAACGACGCATTTCACGAACCCAAGGACTTATCCGCACCTGAAAACAATCCTCAATCGCGTGAGCAGCACTCATTTGATAAGCGACAGGACAAATACCACAAATGCGCGCAACAATATCCAATACTTCGTCATAGTCACGCCCCTCCAGAAATTTTTCAAACAGCCGCGGAGGCTCATAAATTTTTAATTGCAAGGCTTGTATTTTTTTATCAGTAATTTGTATTTCAAGAGCCCCCTCTCCTTCTACACGAGCAAGAATAGGTATCTCTATTGATTTGCTTTTACTCCTTGACAATTTTAATCCCTTTAAAAAAATTACCTGCGTTGTGAAATACAGGTGTTTGATTATTAATATGTAAAAATTGACGAGCGATTTTATCAGAATCCCTTCCATTTTTTTTAAACCAAGATCCCAGGGCAATAGAATTCGAATTTTCAGAAGGACCATAACAAGCATAACAAGCACGATTTAAACCAGGACAAAGTGCCCCGCATCCCGTTTGAGTTACAGGCCCCATGCAAGGCTCTTGCTTGGCAACCAACACACAAATATGACCTTTTCTTTTACATTCCAGGCACACTGAATCTCGTTTAATTTTAGGAGCAGCATCAAATAACAAAGAGCGAATAACATCCAACACTTGATGAGTATTTACCGGACATCCCCATAACTCCCAATCCACCCTGACATGATTAGCTATTGCCGTTGAGGTATCTAATGCGCGGATGGTTTCTGGGGAAGCATAAATACTTGCTAGCCATTCTTTATAATTTACAGCATTCCGTAAAGCCTGGATGCCACCTGCTGTCGCACAAGCACCAATGGTAATAAGGTATTTTGAATTGTCACGAATTTGTTGAATACGCGTGATTTCATCAGGTGTTGAAATACTACCTTCAACAAAGGCAATGTCAATTTTTGTTTTAAGGTCAAGGAGACCTGCCTCAGAAAAATGCACTAATTCAACCTGTTCTGACAAAACTAGCAAAGCTTCTCCTGCATTTAGAAAGGCCAATTGACAACCATCGCAAGATGTAAATTTATGGATAGCAAGGCGAGGCTTTTTCATCCTTAAAACCCTATTTCTGAAAATAAAGCTTTTATTTTTGGATAAGCAAAAACAGGACCGTCTTTACAAACAAATAAACCACCATACTGACAATGTCCACAATGACCTAGCCCACACTCCATGTTACGCTCCACACTAAGATAAATCGCTTTCTCAGAAATACCCTGCTTTAGCAATGCCAAGATAGCCGCAAACATCATTCCTTGAGGACCACACATCATCACTATTGTATTATTAGGTTGTAAGTGCAGTAAGTTAATCATGTCGGTCACATAGCCAACCTTCCAAGGCCAGGTAGGGCCAGCTTGGTCGGCAGCAACATAAATCTCAGTAGAGGGCAATTCTTGCCATTTTTCGTATTGCTTACGAAAAATTAGATCATCACTATGTTTGACCCCCTGAAGAATTTTTAATGCACCATATTCTTTACGTCTTTTTGAAATGTAATTAATGACGCCAATTGTTGGGGCACAGCCTAAGCCCCCAGTGACAATGACCACGTCTTTTCCACGCGCCTCTCTAAGTGGCCAACCTTGACCATAAGGACCGCGAATACCGATTAAATCTCCCTCTTTTAAGGTTTGTAAAGCGCGAGTTACTCGTCCTACCGCCCGGATTGTATGACTTAAATGAGAGTTTTCGTCAGGATCTGAACTGATTGATATCGCTACTTCCCCTACACCATACATGTAGAGCATGTTAAATTGCCCCGGATAAAATGCAAAATGCTGGTGTAAAGAATTAACAAAACAGGTCTCTAAAGTAAAAATGGTGGGTGATTCTTGTCGGCGTGCTTTAATTTTTGCAAGTTGTGGTAAATAGGCATCACTAATTGAGCTAATCATTATCCGTTTCCCGCGTATTTGATTCTCCAGAAATCACAGCCAATTCTTCCGTAATATCAATTCCAACAGGACACCACGTCACGCAACGACCACATCCTACACAACCACTTGTATCAAACTGATCAAACCAACTGCCTACCTTATGAGTGAGCCATTGTCGATAGCGTTGACTCGTTGTTTCCCGTATAGGTTTACCTGCCAGATAACTATGCCCTGCAGTAAAACAGGAATCCCATTCGCGTTGATGCTCACTGCTTTGTCCATCAAAACTTGGCATATCCTTTTCACTATGACAAAAACAGGTAGGGCAAACAGAGGTACAATTCCCACAAGATAAGCAACGCTCAGCGACATCATCCCAACGAGGATGCCCCAAATTAGCAAATAATAAATCGCGTAAACTTCGCTGATTATCCATAGGAATACGTTTTGTTTGCATCGCTGCTGCTCGTTTGATCTCTTGGCTGGCTTGGCTCAATTGATATCTATTCGCTTTTTTTATATTTAAACTAATTAGAACTTCTTGACCCTGTCGGCTACCACTCCTAACAACAAAACCCGTATCCAATTCTGTCATAAGAATATCGAAATGATTTTTAACCTCAGGTCCTGTTCTTGCTGAAACACAAAAGCAATTCCCGGATGAATAACTGCAATTGATTGCAATAATAAATAACGATTCTCGACGAATACGATAACGAATATCCACATGGCCATTAGATAAAAACACTTTATCTTGAATTGCCATAGCAGCCAAATCGCAAGAACGCGCGCCTATAATAGCGGTAGGTTGAACTTCCGCTTCATGAGCCTTAAATTCTAATTGTCCTTTACTATTGCGAGCAACACGCCAAACTGTTTCGTTAGGCTTAAACAAGAGAGGTTTTATTGCTTGAGGCCCATTGGCCCAAGCAAATGCTCTTTTACTATCACACGCTTCTAGACGATATTTGCCAGGTTCTTGATAATCACGAATACCCCAAGGCAATTGCTTATCTTCAGTGAGAACATCATAAACAATAGCACCATCACGAACTTGTGGACCAATACAGGAAAAACCAAACTGATGTAAGGCTTGAATTAGCCCCTGCAATTGGCTCTTGGGTAAAAAATAATTCTTCTCACTCACTATCACTGTTCATCCCTAATTTGACGTGTTAGCAAATTCGCGGTAATTGCTCACCCACAAGCCAATCCATAATACGTAGTCCACCTAGCTTCGTACGCAGCTGCACAAAATGCCCGGGATCCTCAACTACTTCACCAATGACAGCCGCATGCCGCCCTTTTGGGTGAACACGCATGGTCATCAATAATTTATTTGCATCTTCAGCAGCGCATATCGCTAAAAGCTTCCCCTCATTTGCCACATATAAAGCATCAAGACCTAATAACTCGCAGGCACTGGCCACTTCAGTGCGAATTGGGATACTTTTCTCATTAATAATAAATCCGACCTCTGATTGGCTTGCCCACTCATTTAGAACTGTTGCAACACCCCCTCGCGTTGGGTCTCGAAGACAATGAATGTCAGGTACAGCTGCAATCATATGACTAACTAAATCATCTAATGCCGTTGTATCTGATTGAACTGTCGTAGCAAATTGTAGATTATTGCGTTGGGATAAAACAGCAACTCCATGATCGCCAATATAACCACTGACAATAACCTGATCACCTGGTTTTGCTCTATTTCCTGAAATGTGAATACCCTTAGGAACAACTCCAAGTCCTGTAGTACTAATAAAAACACCATCCCCTTTCCCACGCTCAACAACTTTAGTGTCCCCCGCGATAATTGCAACATTAGCTTCTTTCGCAGCATTTGCCATGGACGTCACAATTTTTTTCAAATCAGCAAAGGGAAACCCTTCTTCCAAAATAAAACTCGCTGATAGGTACAATGGTTTTGCTCCGGCCATAGCGATGTCATTGACTGTTCCATGTACTGCCAAAGAGCCAATGTCCCCTCCTGGAAAAAATAGGGGAGAAATCACATGGGCATCCGTAGCCATCACTAAACAACCTGCATCAACATGAAAACAAGCCTGATCATTTTTTTGTGCCAACCAAGGATTATTAAATGCTGCTAAAAAAAGCTGCTCAATCAGTTGCGCCATAGCGCGACCACCGCTGCCATGGCTTAAATCGATACAGCCATTTTTTATGTTAATTTTCGGCCCTAAAGATTTTTTAATAATTGCTTCTGTTATCATAGACTTCCTCGATCGTAAGCATACACTGCTGCACAAGCACCCTCCGAAGAAACCATACAGGCTCCCAAGGGGTTCTGTGGGGTGCAAACTTTCGCAAACAGTTTGCAATCCTGAGGTTTTTTTATTCCTCGTAAGATAGCACCACAATCACATTGTTTATGTTCTACTCCTTGGGTCTTTGGAAGTTTAAAGCGTCTTTCGGCGTCAAATTCTCTATAAGCTGATTTAATTTGCCAGGCGCTTTTTGGAATTTGTCCAAGCCCTCGCCATTCGAAACTTGAGCGCAACGCCAACACTTCCGTCATGAGATCTTGTGTCATTACATTGCCATCACGCGTCACTGCACGTGTATACTGAATTTCAACTTGACTTTGTTTTTTATTAATTTGCTCTATTAGCATTAAGATAGCATGCAAGACATCGAGTGGTTCAAACCCTGCAATAACAATAGGCTTTTGATATTTTCGACTCACTGCTTCATAAGCTTGGCTACCTATTACAATACTGACATGTGCAGGCCCCACAAAACCATCTAAGTTGCAACCAATATCATCTTGGGTCCGTAAAATACTGTCCATTGCAACCGGCGTTAGGACGTGATTACAAAAAACAGTAAAATTTGGCAATTTTAATTGCTTTGCTCGCTTTATGGCATAAGCAGTAGGAGGTGTTGTCGTTTCAAAACCAATCGCAAAAAAAACCACTTCCTTTTGGGGATTAAGCTGGGCAATATGTAGCGCATCATCGACGGAATAAATCATCCGTACATCAGCCCCTCTTGCTTTGGCTTGCAATAAACTGCATTGATTTGAGCCTGGTACACGCAACATATCACCATAACTGCAAAAAATAACTTCAGGTAAATTCGCCAGGAAGATTGCTTGATCAATACGAGCAATTGGTAATACACAAACAGGACATCCTGGCCCATGAATCATTTCAACATTATCTGGCAATAAACGAGGTAACCCATATCGATGAATAGTATGAGTATGACCACCACAAAATTCCATTAATCGATAATAACGTGAGCGGATAGCAGCATCTGCGATTTTTTTTGCTAATGTCTTTGCAAAGTCAGCATTGCGGAAGTCATCAATGTATTTCATATTCACTTCCCTTGTCTCATATCAGCAAACAAAGACAGGGTTTTCTTAGCCTCCTTTTCGTTTAATTTGGTTAAAGCATAGCCAACATGAAGAATAACATAATCACCTTCAGAAACTTGCTCTAACAAGGCTGTTGAAATCTCCTTTTCAATCCCACCAAGATTTACAATAGCTCTTTTTTCATCAAGCAGTTTAGTCACTTGGACAGGTAACGCTAAACACATAAGGCATTCCTTATTGAATTATTCCCAGCGACCCATGCTTGACCTAACGATATCCCCCCATCGCTGGGGGGTAACCTCAATGGGAAATACACCTTTAATCCACAATCCATTAATCGTTTGGATAACCCTTCAGCAAGCACCTGATTTAAAAAACATCCCCCACTTAACAAAACAATTTTGATGGCTGTTTTTTTTGCTTGGGATAAAAGCCAATCTGTCAAACCAGCTATTAATGTACCGTGGAAAAGGTTAGCTCCTGCAATGGGCGCAATATCGAGTAGATGGTTAAACAGAGGTAACAAATTGAATTGATTTTGCCTGATAATCCACCCCTTAGGCAAAATAGTAGGCTTAGTGACCAAACTTTCCAATTGCATAGCCACTTGTCCTTCATACTGAGAAGTGGAACTAACGCCTAACAAGGCGCTCGCTGCATCAAACCAACGACCACAACTACTAGTCATAGGGAATTTAAAGTTATTTTCCAGCAGAGTAGCCACCAAAGATGCATGAGTTTTATCAGAGAATCGTTTAGCTATCTCTCCATTTTTCCCTAGAAGTTGTAAAACTGCAGCAGCCATTCGCCAAGGTTCGCGAGAAGCAACATCCCCTCCTGGCTGAGGTATAGGATAAAAATGACCTAGTCTCTTAAAACTATCTTTCTCCAAAAGGCATAACTCCCCACCCCAGGCTTGCCCATCTGAACCATAACCATAGCCATCTAAAGCCAGCCCCAAGGCCGGCTCTAAAAGATGATGCTCCGCTGCAACAGCAGCTAGGTGAGCCTGATGATGCTGTACAGGGAAAACCGGAATATTGTATTCATTAGCTAGCCACGATGTATAAAAATCAGGATGCAAATCACAAGCAATCCGTTCAATTTTTACATCCAAAAAACGTATCCAGTGAGCAAGGGATTCGTGAAAAAATTCAATAGTCGCTTTGTTGGTTAAACTCCCAATATGTTGCGAGATAAAAGCTTCATTTCCTCTTGTTATACAAAATGTATTTTTTAGATGCCCACCCAAAGCAAGTGTTGTGGGAATAGCATAAGGTAATCGAATACTTTCTGGTGAGAACCCTCGCGCACGCCTTACATACATAGGCTTATCGTTAGTAAGTTTAATAACCGAATCATCAACACGAGCAATAATTTTACGATTATAAGTAACAATTAAATCAGCAATAGCAGATAACTCTTTGTGGGCCTCTTCGTCGTTTATCAGTAAGGGATTACCTGCAAGATTCGCACTAGTTGCAATTAACACTTGAGGCTGGATGTTATCTAACCAATCGCAACCGTCAGGAGATCCAATTAGAGTATTAAAAATTAAATAATGTAATGGCGTTGAAGGTAACATCACCCCCAAAAACGCTAAACCTGGCGCAATTAACTGGGGCAAGACATTCTCTTTTTTTCTCAGTAATACAATTGGCCGCGATTGACTTAGCAAATTTTTTTTTGCATGGATACTCACATCAACCAAGCTCTCTGCGCTTTCACTGTTTACAACCATTAATGCAAACGGCTTTGCTTCACGATTTTTTCGCTGTCTCAATTTTAAGACAGCATCCTCATTTCTCGCATTGCATAATAATTGATAACCTCCCATGCCCTTCAAAGCAACAATTTTACCTTCAAGTAAAGCTTGCGAAATTGTTTCAATAGAGGTTGAAAGTCGTGGGCCACATGCTGCACATGCAGTGGGTTGGGCATGGTAACGACGATTAGTTGGAAGAGAATAGTCTTTATAACAAGCACAACAAAGAGGGAATTCATCCATTGCTGTTTGACATCGATCATAGGGAAGATTTCGAGTAATAGTAAATCTTGGTCCACAATTTGTACAATTTAAGAAAGGGTAGCGATAATACCGACTTCGAGGCTCGAATAATTCATTTAAGCAATCATTACATATGCTTGTATCTGGTGAAATAATACTGCGAATGACCCCACTATTGCTGGCTCTGATTAGAAAAATAGTTTCATCCTCAACCAAAGCAATGGCTTTTGATTGTATATCATCGATTTTCGCCAATGGAGGCAAAGCAATAACAAGCTCCGATAAAAAAATAGCTGCAGCTAAACCTTGAACCTCTATCAAAACACCCAATGCATTATTCTGTACCCACCCTGTTAGCTTGAGTTTTCGGGCAATACGATAAACATGTGGACGAAATCCAACACCTTGCACCTGCCCTCTAATTAGAATTTGTATTCTTTCCATACAGTTTAAAATTGTCTCATCGCCAACCACTCATACCATGACATAAGGCCTTCGCCTGTACGCGCCGAAAGACTACACGCCTCCACTGAAGGATTAATCCTTCTTGCATAATCAAGACATTTATATACATCAAACTCAACATAAGGGAGTAAGTCTGTTTTGGTTAAAATCAGTAAATCAGCTTTACGAAACATCTCCGGATATTTTAATGGTTTATTATCCCCCTCTGTTACTGAGAGAATAACAATCCGGTAGGTTTCACCTAAATCAAATAAAGCAGGACAAACCAAATTACCTACATTTTCGATAAAGAGAATATTACCTTCTTGCAATACTAAAGTTTCTAGAGAATGTCCGACCATATGAGCATCTAAATGACAAACTTTACCCGTATTTATTTGGATAGCCTGGGCCCCAGTGGATTTGATTTTCTCAGCATCATAATCCGTTTGCTGATCCCCCACGACAACTGCAATGCTTATCTGATTTTTTAAATCCGAAATAGTCCTGACTAGAAGAGTTGTTTTTCCTGAGCCGGGACTTGACATGAGATTAATTGCAATAATTTTATTTTTCAAAAAAGTATGACGATTAGCTAAAGCAAATTGATCATTTTTAGAGAGTAAATCTTGTTCAACCTGAACCATTTTACTGGATGCATGATGGTGGTGGTGTGCAATCAAGGTACTCTCACTATTGTGATGAGATAAATTATCCTCTTCTGAGCAACCGCATAACCCACACATTAGTCAACCTCCATGGATTTAACTCGCAATTCTTCACCTTGAATTACTTTTAATAAAAAACGGCCACAAATTTCACAACCATCATAATAATGCTTAAGCCTAACAGTTTTTCGACAAAAGTCACAGACTGCCTTTCCTTCTATAGTAATGATTTCTAAAGAGGCATCTTCAGCAATGCTCCCAACCGCCGCAATATTAAAGCCAAATTTTAATGCGTTTTCGTCAATTGCTGTTAATTGCCCTACCTCCAGATAAATTTTTTTTACTCGCTGGCATTTAATTTCAGAAACATATTTGTTAATAATTTCTAGGATAGAGCGGCAAAAAGATAACTCGTGCATAAAATTTATATCTCCTTAAATTATTTGGGAGTTGTTTAAGTTATCTAACTCATACAAGATTAAATATAAAACAAGAGGAAATCTCTATTAATATCGCAATCCATTCTTCGTTGCTGTTAATTGTTATGGTATTTGGGCTAGGGGTTCGTCATGGATTTGATCTCGATCACCTAGCAACTATTGACTCCATTACAAGAACATTAAAAGCCAATAGCCATCTGTCAAAACGAGTAGGCTTTTTATTTTCACTCGGGCATGGCATAGTAGTTATTCTAACAAGTTTGTTAATTAGTAATGGTTTTTTTCATGCAGCACTCCCGTTATGGCTTGAGAGTTTTGGTAATTGGGTATCCATAGTTTTTTTATTTATTTTTGGCTTCCTTACGTTATGGAATCTATCATCGAATGCCCCCACCTATAACTATTCAATCAGAAAGATCCCCTTTATTGGACACTCAAGACCATACAACTCTTTTTTAATTATATTAGTGGGGGCATTATTTGCCTTTTCTTTTGATACGTTCACACAAGTCGTTTTATTTTCGATTTCATTGTCTGGGCAAGTAAAATGGTATTTTTCTATTATTCTGGGAATAACATTTATGTCTGGAATGATGACCTCAGATGGCTTAAATGGACTTCTTGTTGCCTCATTAATACGATGCGCCGATAAATCTTCAATGACTATTGCACGTTTGATTGGCCTCTTAATTGCTGGTTTTAGCTTAATACTGGGTTTACAAGAGCTTCTTAAACAACTTGTAAACACAAAATTTTAGTTTTGAGCCATATAATGAATAGCTTGAATTAGAGCTTCATCAGAGCAATTTTTATCGGGTATACTTGCTTCGTTACATAATCCACCATGATGCATTAATCCTTTACCAAGCTTCACACTATATAACAAGTAATCTATTGCTGTTTTAAAACGAGCCGGATGCCTCTTCGCTTCTATCGATGCATGCTTAAATCTAATATTCCATGCTTTTTTATCAAAAGCAGCAGGAGCTTTTATCGCCTTTGCCAATTTGGGCGCATGGCAATTTTGACAGGCAATTTCATACGTGGTTCTACCCAAATCATCAGCCGATACAACGGTGCTTACTACACATAATAAAATAACCCATACAATTTTCATGTTGTCCTCTTATTTTTATGTTGTCCCATTACTTTTTTATATATCAGAAAATGTAGGATTTACTGTTATATTTGCTGTTAAGGCATTAGCGACTAAACAATTATTATGGACCTCTGCAAAAAGCTGGCTCACAATCCTCTTATCAGGTCTATTTTCCTGGCCAAACGCAATTACAGGCCGAAGAATCACTTCAGTAATTGCCTGTTTATCTTTCACTGTCCCTAAAAGACATGTTGCATTATCACGATAACTATCTACGATAAATCCTTTCTTAGCCGTGATAGCTAGAAAAGTAAGAAGATAACAACTTGAAACAGCAGCTGCCAAAAGCTCCTCTGGCGTATGAAATTGTGGATCTCGTATAAAATCAGGCGATGAACTTACTTCAATCTTTGGTCCACCATAAAAAAATACCGTATGTGCTCGATTATAAGTTTTATAATCGAAATCTTCTGTTTCACGTTTCCATGCAAGATGAATATTATATTCAGACATCATTACAATCCTTATAATTACTTATCTAGATTTAAAATAATTATTTGTATTTTATTCTTTTAGTTGAGTACCACTGCCTTAAATTTAAATTTAATAATGGGATAGTTTTTGAGGAAAATCAATTAATGATATATGTCTATTCGATCGTGTATAATAATGCATAATTGAAACCGAGAATTAGTTTAGAACAATAGTTTTACAGCAATTTGCATTGTTGGATCGTTAATAGCATTTTTTATTGAAAAACCAAGGTTTTTTACTAAAGTAAGCATTGACATGTTGGAGGTCATAATTATTCCCTCCATCTTTTTTATGTTTTTTGTTCTAGCAGCATCCATTAAGTATGTCAGTAAATGACTCCCTATCCCCTTATTTTGCCATTGATCAGCTACAACTAAAGCAAATTCACAGGATTGAGAATCAGGCTTGGTAATGTAGCGTGCAATCCCAATAATAGAATCTTGCGTGTTATTTTTGATAACAGCGACCATTGCCATTTCTCGATCGTAATCTATCTGTGTGGTTCTCTTTAGCATTTCTGGAGTTAATTCTTGTAAAGCCCCCATAAAACGAAAGCGTTTTGCTTCTGCCGAAAGATGACGGACAAAATCCTGCTCCAATATCGCATCCTCGGGGTGAATCGGTCGTACAATCACCGTTGTGCCATCGATTAAGTGCCACTTTGAGATTAAGCGAGTAGGATAAGGATGGATAGCTAAATGGGCGTAAGGAATTGTTGATTTCTCAAAGTTGATAACTATACGTGCATCCACTGCTATAATTTCTTTCTCATTAACAATTAAAGGATTAATATCCATTTCTTGAATTTGTGGTAACTCACATACCATTTCCGAAACACGTAATAGCAAGTCTTCTATTGCTTTTAAATTTACTGCCGGTTTATTCCGAAACTCCCCCAGAAGTTTGGTGATGCGAGTTCGCGCGATTAGATTTTTTACCAGATACTGGTTTAAAGGCGGTAAAGCAATAGCCCGATCTTGCATAATTTCGACAAGACTTCCACCCGCTCCAAAATTAATTGTGGGACCAAAAACAGGATCTTGGATTACACCAATCATAAGTTCCCTATCATTAGGCGTTTTATACATCTGCTCCACCGTAACGCCTATTATATGAGCATCAGGTTTCATTTTCTTAGCATTCGAAGTCAATTGATTAAAAAACTCACAGACCGCCTCAGCGTTAGTAATACTTAATTGCACTCCACCAACATCTTGTTTGTGAGTAATATTGGGCGAATAAATTTTCATGACAACTGGAAAGCCAATAGATTCAGCGGCAATTAGGGCTTCGGCCGCTGTTTGTGCGATAAAAGTAGGAGTAATAGGAATGCCAAAAGCTTTTAATATGGCCTTTGACTCCATCGTGGTTATTATTTTACGATGTTCTCTTGCCGCATTTTCTATGATTAACTGAGCCCCTGCAACATCAGCTTGACTCTGATAAATAATTGGCTCTGGAACTTGAAGCAATAATTGTTGGTTATGATAATAATCCGACAAATAGGAAAAAGCCCCCACTGCCGTTTCTGGAGTAGTAAATGATGGTATCTTATGTTTTGAAAATAGGGACCACGATGATTTGACCTGCTCCTTTCCCATCCAACATACCAAAATCGGTTTATCCGTTTTTTGGCTTAACTCAACCATTTGTTTCGCCACTTTGAGTGGCTGAGCAATAGAAACTGGCACAAGTATGACTAATAATCCATCACAATTTTCATCATCCAAGCAAGCATCAACAACCTTATAATAACGTTCGGGCGTAGCATCCCCTAAAATATCGATAGGATTATGGTGAGACCAATGCTTAGGTAACAATGAATTTAAATACGATAAGGTATTGTCAGTTAGGGAAGATAATCGAATATTTAAATCGGAAGTACAATCTGCGGCCATCACACCAGCACCGCCTCCATTAGTTATGATCATAAGCCGATCACCTTTAACGCGACGGTTTGATGCGAATACCTCAGCAGCAGAAAATAATTCTTTTATACTTATTACCCTAACCACGCCAGCACGACGTAAGGCAGCATCAAAAACATCGTCAGTGCCAATCATTGCCCCAGTGTGAGAGATAGCTGCTTGCGAACCCTGGGAATTTCGTCCAGCTTTAATCGCAATGACAGGCTTCAAACGAGCGGCCGCTCGTAATCCACTCATAAATCGCCGAGCATGCCGAATACCTTCGATGTAAAGCAAAATGCAGTCTGTTTGAGGATCTAGTGCTAAATAATCAAGTACTTCACCAAAATCAATATCGGCACTATTCCCCATCGATATTACAGTAGAGAAACCAATTTTCTCCTCAAAAGCCCAGTCTAATATTGCGGCACAAAGTGCTCCTGATTGAGAAACAAAGGCTAAATTACCTGGTAAAATTGGGCTATTTTCAAACGTTGCATTTAATCCAATACAGGGACGCATAACGCCTAAGCAATTGGGACCAATAAACCGAATTTGGAATTGTCGAGCCAGCTCTATAATTTTTTGCTCTAACTCTCTACCTTCTTCTGTCTCACCAAAACCCGCTGAAAGAATAACTGCATGATGTATATTTTTTTCCGCACACTGAGTCATCACCTCAGGAACAGCTGCAGCAGGAGTAACAATAATCACAAGATCAACAGACTGATTGATTTCTTTGATGGAAGAAAAACAAGGTATGTCTTGAATTCTTTTATGGTTGGGGTTAACTGGAAACAAAATACCGGAAAAATGAGCAAGTAAATTATTAAATACCTTAGCGCCCACAGAAAAAGGGCTCTCACTAGCGCCTATTACAGCAATTGAGTGAGGATTAAATAGCTTATCTAGATAGTTTATTTCCATAAAGCTCATCATTTGCTCAAATGACTCTCTTGATTTTATCCTTTCCGACCTGAAAAAACCTCACCTACCTGTCGGACACATAGCACCGAAATAGACAAACAATCTCATTCACCCAAGCACCATTCCCCTATGTTACAGATCACAATAGCTCGAGTATTTATATTAGAATTACGTCCAGAAGCAAAAATTGAATTCTTTTTATTTTTCGATTACCTAGGGAATCATGGAGGATAATTTCCATGTTAACAAGAAGTTTTTTTGAGTACCTGGATTTTAAATTTGAAAAGGTGCTCTCATCTCTGTAGCATCCTTTAGCTATTAAAGAAACCCATTACTTATCCTATTTGATCACCGAGGACAAGGACTACTCATTTTAATCCACATGACTTCCAAACTAATAGCCTCACTACTCAACATTTTGCTTTTTTTAAGCTATTCTCTTTGCCGGTACTATGATTAATAAATTTATTGATTTCAGGAATAATTACCTTGCGGAATTTGCTCCCATTAAATAATCCATAATGCCCTACTCCAGCAGCCAGATAATATTTTTTCATCGAATTGGGAAGATTCTTACATAAGTCAATGACCGATTTTGTTTGTCCAAGACCAGTAATATCATCTCGCTCACCTTCAATAATCAAAAGAGACGTATTCTTTATATCCTGTAAGCGTATATCTTTTCCTTTTGATTTATACCGTCCCTTAGTAAGTAACTGCTCCTGAAAAACAGTATTAATCGTTTGCATGTAGAATTCAGCAGTCAAATCCATTGTTGAAAAATATTCTATGTAGAACTGAATAATTTTAAACGCTTCTTTTCGTTTATTTTCAGCATAATTATTAATAGCATTTTTAAGGGACTCTATATGCCTTTGCATATTCATGCTCATGAAACCAGAAAGTTGCATAAATCCCGGATAAACAAGCCTCATAGCCCCAGGAAAACGGGCAGGGACCATCGAAATCACATTTTGTTTGAACCAATCATCCCCCCTGGAAACAGCCAGCTCATCGACTGCAGTAGGTGATTGACTGGTATCAATAGGTCCACCTATCAAAATTGCACAATTAGGTATTTTGGGGTCGTTGTCCGTCGACATTAATGCCAATGCAGCTAATACTGGCACCGTGGGCTGACAAACTGCCATCACATTAAGATTAGATCCTAATAATTTGAAATAAGAAATGAGGTACTCAATAAAACCATCTAAATCAAATCCGCCTTCTGTTAATGGGACATCTCGGGCATTTTTCCAGTCAGTAATGTACACATCATAGAAAGGCAATAAACCTTTAACAGTATCTCTTAGTAAGGTTGCGTAATGACCTGACATCGGCGCAACCACCAGCATTTTGGGGAAGGTACCCTCTTTCACCCCTCTTTTTCTAAATTGTACTAAATCACAAAAACTGTTTCGCTCAACAATTTCTTCTCTAATGTCGTAATAATCATCGCCTATTTTGACATCCATAATATTGAATTTTGGTTTTTCATAGATGTCTGTAATCATGTGATATACATAAAAATACCCCGTCAAACCGCGATAAAACTTAATCGGAGTTTGTATCAAATTTTTATAGATTTCATTTTGCATGTCAGAAAGAAATGGATTACTCATGGGTAAGTTCATCGTGTCAGCTATCCGCTGGAAACGCTTTGAGAGTGTCAGGCAATAATCCGAATAGGGTTGAATAGCCCTCATCGTTAAATCATACCAATTATAAAGTGAACGATTATCCAGTGGATTGTGCAGCATGGTGATGTCCTTATTCTTAGCGCAACCTAACTTACGATTAGTATAGGTCATTTCAGAATTTTTTCTTTTCCCTATCTTACCTGAACAGTTTATAGTTAAGCTATCCAGATCAAACACCCTATTTCTCATGTCGCAAATTGATGATCTTTTTTCAATCCTTAAAGAACAACTTAAACTACAAGGACTAACTTATAAAGAACTTGCTAAAAGATTAGGTTTATCTGAAGCCAGTGTAAAACGGTTATTTAGCCAAAAAGACATTAACTTGCACCGACTGGAAACAATTTGTGAATGTATAGGGCTTAGCTTGTCTGAAGCATTTGAGCTCTTACAAAAAAGAAACAAACCCATCATGCATTTAACTGTAACGCAGGAAGAAGAACTTATTAGCAATAAAATGTTACTGCTGGTCGCCATTTGTATCCTCAACCATTGGGCATTCAGCGATATTTTGCATTTTTATAATCTCTCAGAACATGACTTGATTAGGCAATGTGCCCGTCTTGACCAAATGAAAATCATTGAACTGCAACCAGCTAATCGTTTTAAACGCCTGATTCATGCCGATTTTCATTGGATTGCGGGGGGGCCTATTCAACGGTTCTTTCAAGAAACGGTACAAAATGATTTTTTTACCTGCCATTTTGACAAACCGGATCAATTATTTTTAGTTCGTAGTGGAATGTTAAGTGAACAAGACAATCTAAAATTCCAACAAGCCTTGCAAAAAGTTGCCGATCAATTTGTACAAACCTGTCGCGATACCGTTGATATCGACATTGATAAACGCCATGGGACAGCATTAGTTGTAGCCATGCGCCCATGGGTTCCTCATATTTTTGATGATTTAAAAAGAATCTGATACTGTCATCACCAACTGCTTTGCTGATTGATAATCTAACTTGCCATTTCCAAGCTTTGGCAACTCTTCTACTTGTTTAATCTTTTTAGGCAGCATCAATTTCGGTAAATCAGAAGTCATGAGTGTTTTCATTAACTCAGTAGCTGATAAGAGCGCTGAATACACTAGTGCCAATTGCTCACCTTTTTTATCATCAGGTACTGCAACCGCCATCACTGCAGCGTTCTCCTCTTTAATCAATTGCTGCCATTGTTCTTCTAGCTGAGCCAAACTCACCATTTCACCACCAATTTTGGCAAATCGTGAATACCTATCAACAATGGTTAGATAACCATCGCTATCCAAACGTCCTTTATCACCCGTTTTGTACCAGATAAAATCGCCCTCTTCTATTAATACCTCTTGTGATTTTTCCGGCATATTAAGATAGCCTTTCATTATTTGAGTACCGCCGATGAGAACTAATCCCTCTTCACCAACAGGTAAATCCTCTAAAGTAAGAGGGTCCACAACTCTGAATGCACAACCGGGCAAAGGCAAACCTACTGTACCAGGTTTATTAGCGGTATGAATATGCCAATCTTCTGCCGATAAGACATCAGGTAGATTGCAGCTTGCAACCGGTGCTACTTCCGTTGCCCCATAGCCTTCATAAATTTCCAGATTAAATTTGCGCTTAAACTCTTGATAGATTTTGGGTGACAATTTTTCAGCACCGGCAACGACCATACGTAAGGGAGACAACATCATAGGATGGATCGCATTGTTTCGTGCATACAACCCTAAGAAAGTTGAGGTACCACAGAGTAAAGTAACTTTGTGACGAAAAATGAGTTTAGCAATTGCCAATGAATTGGTTGGATCTGGATAACACACCACGGGAATACTCTTTAGCAAAGGTAATAAAGTAGTCACTGTTAGACCAAAAGCATGGAATAAAGGTAAGCAATTAAGTATGATGTCTTTTTCTTCCACACCAAAAACACTGGCTACCTGATTGACATTGCTAAGCAGATTACGATGAGTCAATTCTATTCCTTTGGGTTTTCCTTCACTGCCACTGCTGAATAAAATAGCTGCCGTATTGTTAATATCTGACTCTTTGATAAAAAGTAGCTTCAACAACCAGAGCGGTAAGAGTTTTGTCAAAACTAAATTTGCCACTATCGAGAGCTTATTCTGCTGCGGCTGAAAATCCTCTAAATACATAATAGATGTTGAAGAAAGCAAAGTTTCAAGCTCTATGCCACGCGATTTTATTTTTTCAACAAACAGACGAGAAGTAATAACTGTCTCAATCGATGCTTGCTGTTTGGCCAAGGTCAATAATGCATCCCCTGTTGTATAATTTAGATTTACAATCGTTTTACCTAAACATAACAAACTAAGATTGGCAATAATTCCACCGGAACTTGCCGGTAAAAGAATCCCCACATTCTGTTTATTTTTAACCCAAGGTTTTAGTTTTTTATTAAAAAATAAAACCAATGCTAACAATTTGCTATTTGTTAGAGTGGCTCCATTTTCACTAATGATGGCTGGTACATGCCCCATTTTTTTTGCTTTGTATAACCACTCGGCTTGAATGCTCCCTAACTCGTTGGTTGATAACTTCCAAGACTTAATCGATAACTCCCTTACTTTTTGTTGAACGATTTGAGCCTTGCTATCAATACCCATCACTTCGCCGTAAATTACGCTGACTCGTCGATTATTAGACTGGATTAGCTTTTTGTAATACCCTGATGCATAAGAAGCTTTAGCCCCCCACAAACCATGAATGTAAAACGGTACAATAACTGCTTTAGCACCTTCGGCTGCTCGCTCAAAACCGGTACGAAATGCTCCTAATTGACCATTTCTACTTAATCGCCCCTCTGGAAATAAAGCGACCACATCTCCAGCATTCAAAGCTGCATTGATTTCACGTAATGAATCGTGACTTGCCCCTCGAGCAATAGGAATTACCTTAAATTTTTTAAGTAGCCAATTCAAATACCAGGTTTCATAAATAGAGCGCTCCATGACAAAGCGAATTGGTCGCGGACATGCAATTTGTAAAATGGCCCAATCGATAAAACTGACATGATTTCCCAACAACAATACACCACCTGTGGAAGGCAAGTTATCCAGTTGATAAACACTCAAGCGATAAAATTTTGAGGCCACAAAATATATTAAATAACGAATTAATGATTGCGGTAAGGTAATAAGCGTGTAGATAGCTCCGGCCAAAGTAATCACAAACAAGCCATATAACAAGATTAGGCTGTCCATACCAATAAAGCTAAAAAAGACAGTCAACCCCAAAAATCCAATCATAAAGCAGTTTTGCATAAAGTTATTAGCAGAGAGTATTTTCCCGAGTGCTTGTCGCGGTGCATTAAATTGAATAAGAGAGTTTAACGGAACAATTAACATGCCCCCGAAAAAGCCATAGCCAAGAAAAAGCAACACGATCCCCACTTGGCTAGAAGTGGATGGCAGAAGAAATAGTCCCAAAGAAATCCCGGCGGTAGCAACAGGTAATAACCCTGTCTCGACAAAACCTTTCGATACCTTACCTGCATATAGGGCTCCCAATAAAATGCCAATTCCGCCCATAGCCAATGAGCCTTGAGCAAAAATAACACTAATATTACCGATATGCTCTTTTAGGTATGCACCGTAGCTTGCAAGAAGAACCTGGTTAACTGCCCAAAATATTGATAAGCCAATCATGCAGGTAAAGATCACATGGTTTTTGTTGGCTTTGTGCAGATAGCTTTTTAAATAATACCCACGAAAATAATTCGCAGGCTCATAATGTGATTTGGGATCAGCGGCCTCTTTTTGCGGTAAACGGAAAGTCATTAGTGTTTCCAACAAAGAAAACACGATTAATAAAAAACCTGCTGGCGCAAAGGCTTGCAAGAGGAGTGATTTATCATTGCTTTGTTGCAATCCTGCAGCCGTAATGAAATAGCTAAAGATATAAGTAAAAATGAACGTTGCAGCTAATATAGAGACAATAGCAAGCGTCTGAACAATAGCATTGGCTTGCGATAAATGCTCCTTTCCAAAGATTTCTTTGATATAGCCATACTTCGCCGGCGAATTGAGCGCACTTTGAATCGCGAGTAACAAGGTGAGTAAAAATGCTCCCCAAAAATAACCTTGGTAATAACACCAAGTAATGAGCAAAGTCATCGGAATTGCTACTGCAGCGGTTATTCTTAAGACTTGTGCTTTAGGAAACTTATCGGCTAAAAATCCGGAAGGAGTAAATAATAAGATATAGGGTAGAAGAATTAAGGCATTGATAATTGCTGATAGAATGGTATAGGCCGTTCCTGTTGATGTCTGATAAAGAGCATCCTGAATTAAAATTTTGTGTCCTAAATCAATAAAAGTATTAAAAAATACCACCATCATGTAGGGGTAAAAACCCTTTACTCGGGTTAATCTCATATTGCACTCCAATTTAACTTCATACCTACAGAGTACAACCAATAATTTAGGAATAGAACTTTTGCCTGCGAAGTAACATTTTTATAAAAATTTAGTATCACCATTTGATACTTTTAGTCTTAATAAAGAATATCTTCTCATTCCTTCTTAAAACTCTTGATCTGATTTAGGTCTGATAATTAATAAATTCGCATCGAAAGTTGTCACACCTAACATAATTGAATTGATTAAGCGATGACTACTAACTTTATAATAGTTATCGTGTGACAATGGATTCTCTTTATGTGGATCTGCAACTATGACATGTTTTTGCTCTTCATCATAGCCACACAACACCACAAAATGCCCGCAAATTGTACCTCGAATATCATCAAAGACTGCTTTTCCTTGCTCATACAACTCTCGCGCACAGCGGTATAGATAAGTAGCATTCAATCCAGTAATGATTGGAACTTTTTGATCAAAATAGAGTTTAAGGACCTGAGTTTCTAAACTTTTAAAATAGACTTGCCCCCCCAGAGACAGATAAGTCAAATAAGCCTTACTGACCTGTTGCAGACCAGGATCTAACTTATAATGCATTTGTGTTTCAATTTTTTTATACAGCATAGCAGGATTTGCCTTGCCATTTGTAAACCATGTAGGATCAAAAATAGTCAAGTTATTAATATAAATAACTACATCAAACCCTTTTGATAAAGCATGGTTTCCTAGTAATGGGGCTAGTGTACCTCCATATAAGCTTCGTTCCACTTCAGAAACAACGCTTTCCAAAGAAGTATCCATACCATAATATTTATACACTGCATGAAGACTAGTAGGACCACAGGTTTCATCATCAGGTTGGGTGTGAATTGAAAGATTAAGCATACCCCCCCTAACATCTGGTGCAAAAATACACACTGAGAATCCAGCCATCTACTAGTTAATATTTAGATTACGCAGACTTTGTTGTCAAAGTTACAAATTAATAGGTAGTTTTTCCATTGTTAATGTTTAAAACGGAAAAGCAACAAAGTAACATTTTATGAAAATTTGGTATCATTTTTTTTCAACTATACCCCTCACCTCTTCGTATTGTCATACGGAAAAATGCAATAATCATCAACCCTACAGCGATAAAAACTGCGGCCAAAATAATGCTGTAGAATGGCAAAAATCCAATAGCAGTTATATTCAATATCACTGCCAGCCATGGTACTAACATAGGAACGCGAAATAGTTGTGCACTCGTCTTTCTATTTCTCTCTTTCAACTTAACTTTGATTAAAGCGACACTACTGAATGAAAATACAGTCAAAATAACCGCGCTAGTTGAGCCAGCAAGCCCTTTCAATGAACCGAATGAGGCTAATCCAAGAACCAGCGGAAATATTAGTAAAATAGCAACATAAGGTGTGTGATAACCACGGTGAATGGTTTGTAAAAATTTTGGAAGAAGATTGACTTTGGACATGCCATAAAGCAAGCGGGATGCAGTAATGTAATTGACTAGAGTACTATTAGAAACAGCAAAAATAGCAATGACCGAAAATAGAGAAATCGGCATCTCAGGATAAGACTTGCTAACCACCTCTAGTAAGGGTGAGTTAGATTGATTCAGTTCGCTCATAGGAACAATTGCAGTGCTTACCCAACTCACACCCAAATATAGAAGTCCAGCAATCCCAAGCGAGTAAAGTATCCCTCGTGGCAAATTTTTTTCAGGTTTCTTTACTTCCTCTGCAACATTAGCAAGATCTTCAAACCCTATGAATGCAAAAAACGCAAGTGCCGCCCCGTGAAGTACATCTCCAACCCCAGGCATGCTCTCTGGTGGAGTAACAATAGGCTGATTATTTGTTTTTAACAAATACAAGCAACCAAAGGCCAATACCATGAGTAAACCACTCACTTCTACAGCAGTACTTATAATGTTGGTTATCGATGATTGCTTAATTCCGCGTACATTAATTAAAAGCAAAATACTTAAAAATCCGGCAATACCGAGCCAATTAGGCATCATAAATCCTAAAGCTCTAAGGTATCCTATAAATGCCTGTGACAACGTCGACATAGAGAGAATCGTCGCGCTAAACAGAAGAAAACCTACTAATATTGACAACCACTCTTGACCAAAGGCTTCTTGAATAAAAATAGAAACGCCACCACTTTTGGGAAAACGACTGCAAAGTTCACTGTAGCTAAGTGCAGTCAGAAATACCACAGACATCGCTATTGTGAATGACAACCAAGCCAATGGACCAGCATGACCTGCAATTTTTCCTATTAGAGCGTAAACCCCGGCACCCAGTATATCGCCCACGCCATAAGTAATTAAGGCACCTAAACTAAGGGCTCGTATTAGACCATTCTTAGATTGCATGTTATTTGAATTTCCTACTCTACTATTTAAATATCCAATCGTTTATTCGACAGCATAAATGATTTATCTGTCGCTATACTTCCATTTAATGCATTTTTAGTTTTTTGCTAACTCTGCGTTTTTTCCTTTGCTTATTCAAGATAATTACCTTTCATACTCAAGATTTGTTGAAATAGATTTTTACTTATTTTAAGTTTGTATTTTTCTTCTAAGTGCTTACGCGCTACTGCTACAGGAACATCTAGCATATTATCTTTTTTAAGAAACGCTAAAATGTCTTCTGTAACAGCCCATTGATAAATCAACCACTTCCATTTGATTTGATGTCTTGCAGTAAAATCTGCTTTAAATATTGTTGTCGATTTTTCATGAAGTACTGCTATTTTTAATAATGATGGTTGTAAAGTTTGTAGGTATTCATGAGCCGCCTTTAATGTGTACCCTGTGTCATTAACGTCATCAATCATTAATACCTTTTTACCTTTGATTGGAATATTAACGGGAGCCGTGATTACAATTCTTTCTTTTTGTTTGGCCCCACTCCCATAATGTGTGATTTGTACAGCGCCTAGAACTCGAATGTTCAAAAAATCACAAATAAAACGTGCTGCTGGAAATCCTCCTCTTGCAATAGCAACGACCGTGTCAAATTGATAAGATGATTTTTTGATCAAATCACCCAGGATTCTCTTGTGAGTCCTTTTATCAATTTAATATATAATTAATCAAAGAGACTCCTTACTGTAGCAAAAACAGAAAAGCCTTTACCTTCTCATAAAGGGATATTTATGAAAACAATACTATTAAACTTTTTTTCGGAATTACGAGCAAGCTATTGGTATACTCCTCTACTCATGTGTGTAGTTTCTTTATTGCTATCTATTTTAACATTACGCCTGGACTACTTATTTGATTGGCATTGGCTAGAACGATGGGGCTGGTTTCATGCAAGTAATCCTGAGGGGGCTCGAACTATTTTATCCTCAATTGCCACCTCTATGATTACTGTAGCAGGAGTTACTTTTTCTATGACAATTGTGGCAGTAGCTTTTGCTGGAAGCCAGATAGGTCCCCGTCTCACTACAAATTTTATGAGGGATAGAGCAAATCAAATCACACTCGGGACTTTTATTGCCACCTTTTTATTCTGTCTATTTATTTTACTGGCTCTTTTTAACGCAAATAAAAATGGTACTCCACAAGCCGATGAATTAGTTTTTATCCCGCAGATATCGCTACTTGTTGCTATTCTCCTCACTCTAATCAGTATCTTCGTTTTGATTTATTTTATTCATCATATTCCTGAAAGTATTAATATGTCCAATGTAGTTGCTCAAGTAGGGGAAGAACTAAATCGCCAAATAAACTCCCAATTTCCCATGAATATAGGTAAAGAAAATGCTAATCTATCAATAGACTTATCTCAAAATAGTCTAAAAAAAACGAGTGTAATTTCCCCCAACCAAGGGTATATTCGCATTTTAGACGGAAACTCTCTTATTGATATCGCCACAAAAAATGATTTAATTGTTCAGTTAGAAGTTAGACCTGGAGATTATATAACTGAAGACTCAACACTATTAGTTATTTATTCGTCTCAAACAATTGACGACTCCGTCTCTAAACAATGTATGGATGCATTCGCATTAGGTCATAAACGTAATCAGGAGCAAGACACGCTCTTTCTTGTAGATGAAATCGTTGAAATTATAGCTCGGGCGTTATCACCTGGCATTAACGATCCGTTCACCGCGATGAATTGCTTAGATTGGCTGCAATCGAGCATACAAAAATTATCAAAAGTCAATCAGCCTTCTGCATATCGGTGTGATATAAAGGATAAATTACGATTGATTACAAAGCCAATTACGTTTCCAGAATTTTGTGACCTTGTATTTAGCAGAGTTCAACCTTATATATGTAGAGATAGAAATGCGACATTGCATATGATGAAAATGATTGTATCGATACATAAAAACATAACGAATCAACAACATAAAATTATTTTAATACCTCATGCAACATTGCTAAAAGATGCGGCAAACGCGAGCCTTTCTATTGAAGAAGATCGTAAAAAGCTTTTAAGCTTGTATGAAGAACATTTTCTTAATTAAAAGAATGAGTATATGAAAGATACTTAAGTTATCGTCGAGCATGCGTGACTGAAGACAAGGGTGTTGTTGCTCTACCATCGAAGACACGACTTTGTGATAAATGGTACCAATAAGTTAAACTCTGCCAAACGAGCATTTAGAGATTTGCGAGCGACACGAACAAAGCGAAAACAAATCCCTGATGAGTTGGGGAAGCAAGTCAAGAAGTATTAGGTAAGTATTCCCCTTCAAAAATCCATCAGGACATAGACACTATCCATGTCAGGAAAAATTGCTTCAAGACATACTTTGTTCCACCATAAAATCAAAACTGGAAAAATTAAAGTGCAGATTTTCCTAGATGAGGCTAGTAGTTCTCTGAGTTATTCCATCTATGCTGATCCAAAATCATGATATCCGCATATTTTCGCGAATGTATTCCTTATTCTTTATCGTTTGAAGAAGTAATTTAATCGAATTTATTTTCGAATAAAAAAAGATTTGTTAAAACAATCCGCAGAATCAAATTATTACACACAATTGAGGTACATTTTACTTATGATCAAAAATTGAACTTGTTTACTAAAATCACTTCTGAGATCGCGATTAATGAAATTTTAACTCGAGCCAAAACAGAAACTTTGACAGCTGTTAACGCAATAATCTCGAAAAACTCAGTAAGATTTTGCTCTATTCAATAAAGATTTATATCATAATGGCTCATCATCGGACTAAATCTTTTTCGAAAGGTTACCATTATGAAATCCCAGAAATGAGTGTTTATACGTTGAAATATGCAAAGAGATCACACATTTAATCAGTTGAATACTCGTCCTTTATAGTCTATAAATGGTTAATAAAACAACCACTGTACATAGAAGTAATAAAAATCTATGAGTAGCAACATACTGAATAAGCACTTGAATGAGAGTGTTCATCTAACTGTGTCACCTCATTGATTATCTAAGTCTCAGGTTCATACGGTCTTCAAAATAAATATGAAGCTGAGACG
>NZ_LNXV01000004.1:209263-487781 GCF_001467025.1 Legionella brunensis
CTGTACTCGGAAAAATCAAAACCCCTTAATGGAAACAGCACTTTTTTATTTGTTACTTGGAACCGGTCTTCGTGAGTCCGAAGTGGTTTCTTTAAATGTCGGTCAATATCGACAAAAAAGTTTGTGCGATGTTCTTCGCCACAAATCAAAACGAATTAGCCAAAAAATTCCTGTACCACAAGAGAGTAGGGCGTATTTGGATCAATATCTTGAAAAAAGAGAAGCACAAGAAGATGAACCGTTATTTATTTCACGCTATGGAACACAATTGCAAACTCTAGATGTTTATCGAATATGTCAGCGAGTTTTAAAACAAGCCCTCGCGTTTTTACCGGAACATGAGAAGTTTGATTTTACACCACATAAGTTGCGGCATACTTTTCTAAAGAAGGTCACTGATAAGCATCGGGTGCATTTTGCGCAAGAGTTAAGTGGTAACGTTTCTATTAAAGAAATTTTTCGTTATGCCAAGCCACGTCCGGATGAGATTCAATCTACGATTGAAAAGTTATTTGAATGAATCAGTACAAAGCTATAAGATTTCTATTCCGCTTGTGGCGCATTTGGCAAATTCATCCAATAATTGACTACACAAGGAAACCCAGTCGGCGTACTTTCATTATAATATTCCTTTTTTATATGATCAAATCTATACATATCTATTTTCCCTATATAGCCTAAATATCTCCCTGACTGGGATGGTAAGCACTTTTTCTGTCTATTCATTTCATTGTCACCTCCGCTTCTGTTTATTTTAAACATAGCCCATTAACAAATCTCATTGTTAAAGTCTCTGGCCTACAATTACGGAGTAACAAAGTTAATGTAACTGTTTTGAGTTTTATAGTTCACTTTAATCCTTTTTAATAAGAATAAGAGGAATCGATGATTCATGGTAGAACGCGGTCATTTGCTTGTGTTGTGGTGCGCAACGCGCTATAATTAGTCATGATTAAATCATTTAAACATAAAGGCCTCAAACAATTTTTCGAAAAAGGAGATTGTTCAGGCATACAATCTAAACATGAACAAAAACTAAGGCTGCAATTGGCTGCCTTGGATACGGCTCATGTTATTGAGGATATGAATCTACCAGGATATAGACTTCATAGACTAAAAGGTGAAAGGAAAAATTGCTGGTCTATTACGGTAAATGGAAATTGGAGAATAACTTTTGAATTTGATAGCGGTGATGTTTGCATCGTTAATTATGAGGATTATCACTAATGAATATGCATAATCCCCCTCATCCGGGGGAATTTATTAAAGAAACATATCTAGAGCCATTAGATATTAGTGTTCGCCAAGCTGCAGAGAAGCTTGGTGTGGCTCCCTCTACGTTAAATAGATTAATCCGTGGAGAGGCTCACATATCTCCTATTATGGCGTTACGCTTAAATAAAGCATTTGGTCGCTCAGCGGAAAGTTGGTTGAATATGCAGGCTAATTTTGATATTTATCATGCTAAATCCCTGATAAATCTAGAAAAAGTTAGTGTTATTTATCAGCAAGAAAATGTTACTTAATTTGTGAAAATCATAGAGCGCATCAATTGTTTATTATCTTTTTAAACTATCCAGTAGAATATGTGTAAAAATCTGGATTTATGTTGGATACATTGGCATAACAAACAAGAGCTTTTGATTTCCTATCAATATTAAAAAAGATAACAATATTTACCTTTAAAAAATAAAAATCCTATTGATAGTATTTTCCAGTTACTGTCGGGCTTAATTTTGAAGAAATTAGCAATGAATTAGAGGAAGTACTTGATAATATCTCTGCTACGATTACTCAAATTAATAATTAAAAAATTTTAGACCATTAAGAGCTTATCTAAGTGCCTGCATCGCAAAAAATTATTTTGTACAAATTGAAATTAAATTAGTTAAAAAAATTAATTTAAAACCAAGTGGCTAAATTAAATTCAGCAATGAATGGGTAAATATTTGACAAAACCAAAATTGTGCTCTTAAAATACGCTACTAGTAGTTTATATTTCCATCTGTGCTTAATAACATACTATGGTAATAATGGTCATTTCTATAGCCTAATGAATGTCATCATATAGCTTTCGGCTATTCACTTTCTGAATTCCTGAAATAGTTTGAGATCTCATTTTCTTATTCTAGTTGGCTAAATTATCTAATGGAAATGCAAGATTTAACTTGGCAGAATTTTAATGGAAATATTAACCGACTTAAAAGCAATTTTGCACTCAAAACGCGCCAATATTTATTACTTAGAAAAGTGCCGTATTATGCAAAAAGATGGTCGAGTTCTTTATCTGACTGAGGAAAAAAGCGAAAACCAATATTGGAATATTCCTATTGCCAACACAACGTGTCTTTTACTGGGAACTGGTACATCTATTACTCAAGCTGCAGTGCGTATGCTAGCTCAAGCAGGGGTAGTGATAGGGTTCTGTGGAGGAGGCGGTACACCTTTAATCATGGCTAACGAAGTTGAGTGGTTCACTCCACAAAGTGAATACCGACCAACAGAGTATATGCAAGGGTGGATGAAATTCTGGTTTGATGAGGAAAAACGATTATTTGCTGCAAAGCAATTTCAACTCTCACGTATCGAATTTTTAAGAAACCAATGGGAAAAAAGTCGAGATCTTGCTGCGGAAGGATTTAATTACCACGATTTACAACAAGAATTATTAATTTGCGAAGCTAAAATCAAGAGTGCAACCGAAGTCAATAAACTAATGCAGGCTGAAGCAGAATTAACAAAAAATCTTTACAGGTACGCTGCAAGCCGAACTCAGTATGGAAAATTTAGTCGAGAACGTGAAGCTAAGGATAAGGCCAACATTTTTTTAAACCATGGTAACTATCTAGCTTATGGTTTAGGCGCAACGACACTCTGGGTGCTTGGAATTCCTCATGGATTCGCCGTTATGCATGGTAAAACGCGGCGTGGGGCGTTGGTATTTGATGTGGCTGATTTAGTAAAAGATGCCATCATTCTTCCCTGGGCGTTTATCTGTGCTAAAGAAAATGCCACTGAACAGGAGTTTCGTCAGCAATGTTTACAGGCTTTTGTCGATTTTAAGGCATTAGACTTTATGTTTGATCAAGTTAAAGCGGTGGCCTTAAAGACTGATTGGGAAATAAAAAATAAGAGAGAATGTACTCTATGATGGTTGTTTTTGTTTCTCAGTGCCAGAAAAAAGCTCTTTCTAGAACTCGACGCGTCTTAGATGCTTTTGCCGATCGTATCGGTGACAACACTTGGAAAACTGTAATTACCCAAGACGGCTTATCCTCCGTTAAGAAACTTTTGCGCAAAACCGCCACTAAGAATACAGCGGTGAGTTGTCATTGGATCAGAGCAAGATCGAGAGCTGAGTTAGTTTGGGTTGTTGGCTGCAGACACGCTTTTAACCATCTTGGTGTTGTACCAGTTAATTTTACATCAATGGAAGTCATAATGGATAAATTGCCTATAGAAACTGAATATTTAATTGCCAACAAACAAGCTCAATCTCTCAGTCATCATCTTTTTGCAGTAGGGTACGTTGCTTACTGTTTGCTTGAAAAAATAGGGATAGTAAACCAAAAATTAAAACAATCTGCTTTTATTTCTGGAATACTCCATGATATCGGAAAAATAGATCCGGAGTTTCAAAGGTGGGTCTGCAGCAACAAACATTCAGAGAATATTGTTCCTGAGGACGGAGTACATATTGATGCGCCGAAGAAGTTCTCATTCGAAAATCATCCAAGGCATCACGAGCTTTCATGGTTATTGAGTGAGTCATTGCTGGCTGAATCACAAGAGCTTTCAAAAGATCAACGAGTCCAGATTGTCCACGGCATATATTGGCATCATACAAAACCGTTTAGGAAAGAGGATAAATTTATTGATGCAGAAAAGATATTTGCCATTTTTAAAGCGTCATTAGCGAATAACAATATTAAAGATATTTATACTCAAGCCAGGGCGGTTCTGAATGATGTCTCTATGTTCGCGAGTAAATATAATATCTCTAATCTCTTGCCTGATTTTGCAAAAACTTTTGAGTTAACAGATAGAAGTCTGCCAAAATTTAAAAAGTATGACAACATATTAGATGATTTAGAACGTTATAAATTGGATATTCGGCATAACGCTTTAAATAATCTTGTTCGCTCGGTTGTTATCAGCTCAGATCGCCTGGTTTCATCTTGTCCTGTGGAGGAACTTGAAGAGTATCTTGCTGAAGGCTCATTAAAAAACTTAGTGGATAATCTCACGGAGGAAGATGGCCAACTGCTAAATGGAATTCGCGATTGTCTGGATGGATTTGAGAGACGCTTTCCTTTAAACGTTCAAAATCGCGCTCAAAGCCAAGCAGCCAAAAAACTTGCTGAATTAAGAAAAATTGCCTCAATTAATGAGTTACCTAACATTAGTGTTCTTCAAGGTCCAGCTGGATGTGGTAAAACCAAAATTTCTCTGGAATGGGCATTACTTACTGAGGCAAAAAAAATTATTTGGGTTTGTCCGAGAGTTCAAGTTTGTCTTGGTTTACTGAATGACTTAACAGCGTTTGATTACCTTCCAGATTGCAAGATTGAAATTTTTACTGGTGAATACAAGAAAATTTTACGAGGCGGTATTGCTTTTGATGATGCTCCAGATACTGAAGAGGATTCTTACTTTTCTGGAGATATTGTTATCACAACAATTGATCAGGCTGTAAATTCCGTTATTACACATCATAAAGTAACAGCACTTATTGATTTAATGCAGGCTCATGTTGTGTTTGATGAGTTTCACGAGCTGATTCATATGCCTGCTTTTAATCTTCTTTTTGCCGAATTGATTGAGGCAAAGAAAGCAAGGGGTGCGCAGGCTAATACTTTATTGGTGTCAGCCACACCGCATTACTTTTTTATAAACAAATTTTTAGATATCCCTGCCGAAGATATTGTGCCTATCGATAGCTTTAATAATTCTCGCTATCAGATTGAATTTCAGGTTTATAACGAAAAAGAGATGCCTAGTCCACTTATAAGTGAGCATCAAGGAAAAAATACATTTGTTATCAGTAATACGGCACAAGATGCTCAGCTGGGTTATCTGAAACACCACAACACAGAGAATAGTGTGTTGCTACATTCCAAATATACTAAACAGGATAAGGCCTTTTGGTTTAATCAGGTATTTGAAAGTTTTAAACGTGATGGTAACCGAAATTTTGACGTGTTGCGATGTGGTCCAATTGTTCAGGCTTCTCTTAATATCAGTTGTGAACGTATGTTGACGGAATTGACCTGTGCAGAGAACTGGCTGCAGCGTCTAGGACGCTTGGATCGTTTTGGAATTAACTCAGAGATTAATCGTTATACCACTGTATTGCCAGACAATATTGATAAGGAAGGAAAACAAACCAGCAATTGTGCAAAGTTTTTGAACCAGCTCTGTATTTGGCAAAGCACTAAAGCATGGTTTAATTTTTTAAAAGACAAGTTGTATGACAATCGTGAAGTCAATATTAACCAATTATATAAATATTACGTGGAGTTCTTTGCAAATCCCACCTCACAAAAAGCTATTAAAGAAGATTTTCTAATGGCTCTTAAAAAGAGTGTGGACTTAATTAATGACAAAGTCATCGACCCAATATCTGTTCCGCCAAAGTCAAAAAGGGCAGATAACGTAGTCAAGATCTCTGCTAATTCGCTCAGAGGTGATAATCGTTTTGTCCAAATGGCTGTTTGTCGGATAACAAATTCTCTAGAAGTTGAGGTGACTAATGATTATGTCTATAGCGAGGAATTTAATCCAATCGCCCCTCAACCAAATCTGACAGCCTCAGTAGAAAGTATGAGAGGTTATGGTGATGATAATAATAACCTTGTGCAATTTATGCGGAAAAAACATCATAGTATTAAATATGGCTCTGGCTATAAACAAGCACGCAACGAATGGGTATTAATCAAAGAAGCCTGTTCTCCTGAGGCTCCTATCTATCTTAGTTATACTCCAAAAGATCTGGAGCAAATCGGTGGTATGAGTGCAGCACATCAACAAGCTGTCTACTATGTCATCACGAATAAACAACCCGTTGGTGCCATGTCAATTGACAAACTCAAACAACATTTTCAAAGAACTGATATTTCTAAATAACCATGGCAAAATGAGGAGATACAATCAATATGAATAAGATCACAGGCATTAAAAGTGTGGACTTTAAAATCACAGCTGTCGGGCATGGGGTTGTGAATTGGAATGGCCCAACAACATTAAGTAATGAAGGACGTCCTGTCGACAATCATACTCTGCCGAAGCTTCGTGGGTACACTAATTTAACGGGTAGGATAAAGGATGAAACTGGTTATAAGTATATAAAGGAAGCAACGGACATCGATTTTAAACAGACTCCCTTGTATATTAGCCAAAACTGTATTCGCCACCACCTGTTTAGAATGCAGGCATTTGATTTGCATTATGCAGCGGAAAAAAATCTTGAAAAAGTACTTGCCTCAGTAACGGGTCTTATTCGAGGCTACGTGGTTCCTGCAAGTCAATGTAAACGTACTAGTCCCTTATTACTTGAAGATTTTGTTGATCAATTAGGGAATGGTAATTTTGAACAGTTTTGTCAGTCAGGGGAGAGAGATAGTTCTTCGTTCTTTTCTAAGACCACGTTTGGTGACACTCAATATATCTCCTATGGTTCGATAAGTATAGAACAGCTCCAGTTTATTTCATTAGATAATAAATTTGATCGAGCAGCAATGATCATTAAAGACAATCAAGGAGAGGTTATTGCTAAAGTCATTGAAGAATTTATCCAATCTCTAAAACCAGCATTGAAGCCCAAAGCAGTATTTCATCGGAACTATGTACGTAAGGGTACTATTTTTGAAATTGGGGAAGCAGGCATTCTTTTGAATCAGGATGCAATCCAAGCATTGGTAGAGACAACTTTAGAAATGATTAAAGCCCTCTCCATTCGTCAAGCAAAATCCTACATGTATGTAGATGAAGTTATTGTGGATTTTAATAATAGCAATCAAATGATGCGTATTAAGCGCACCCCAGACCAAATTTCACCTATACCAGAAGACGAATATGCAGTTTATTTTGAGTCTAAAGAGGTGTAAAGAATGAAAATAACCATTGACTATGAGGCGTCTTGGAGAAACTCTTTCTTGGATGGTTCAAATAATCAACCAATAACTAAAAAAGGGCGTGATTTCATTGGATCAATGACAAAATTAGCGGCAGAAGAAAATTATCAATCTCGGCAGATTACAATCGATACAGTCCTTGGAGTGTTAAATCGGCTGATTGGCGAACAACGGAAGCTTTATCAAATCAAACAAGGCTTTGGAGATCACAGGCATTATTTTGAAGATATGATTGAGTCTATTCGCTTTGAAGATAAACCAAAGATACAGTGTCAGGAAATCGCCTTTATAAGAAATATGAGTGGTAATACTGATCAAAATGCTTTTACAGGAATGATTAAGGTGAACGATTCCGCTTTCCAATCAGACTTTTCGCAGACTTTTTGGGGGATTCTATCTCTCGACTTTGAGCAACTATGTCAATTTATTCTTGAGAATTCAAAGTTTGAAAGTAATATCGAGTTAAATCCGATTGGTATTTTAGGCCGCCTTGAGGAAATAAAAAAAATGAAGGCTGTTGAATATGCCGGAAATGCAAAATTAGCCTCAGAAAAGCTGGCTTCGTATTTTGCGAAATATAGTCCTTTAGACAATAAGGGGCAATTAAAACCTCTTCCAATGTATTGTTCATCACTTTATCTTCAACTTAATCGATTAGAAAAGCATTATGATATTTCAGGCGCCAAATCCAAAAAAGGCGGGATAAGTGGAATCTCTAATAATGGATTTACGCCAAAAGATTTTATGGGCAGGTATACAACCGGCCCTAAAAAATTAATCTATGGTAATCCCTATGTTCGAGAGGAGTTTGTCAAGGGCCAGGGGAAAATCAAACATACTTTGATTAAAGCAAGTGGCCAAATGGAAATATATTTAGATGTTGATTTGGAAAAGGCGATAGAGCTTAAAAAAATGATCGATTCTGCTGGAGTTTCTTCTTTTTACTTGGGGAAAAAGGGACTTGCCTATGTTTCCCATATTGATGTGCGTTAAGGAGAAAACTATGGATTATTATGTTGATATTCTAATTATGCCTGATTCAGAAAAGAGTTCGATCTTTCTATTGAATACTGTTTACTCAAAACTGCACAAAGTTTTGCATGATATGGCTTCAACTTACATTGGGGTTAGCTTTCCGAGGTATAATATTACTTTGGGTAATGTTTTACGTATTCATAGCAAAAAAGTAGTTTTAGATGAACTGCTTGGTAGGAACATTTTGTGTGGGATAAATAAATACTGTGAAGTAAGTCCGATTAAACCGATCCCTATGGATTCGAAGTTTCGGACTATTTCACGCAAACAAACTACCATGAGTCAATCAAAAATGAGGAGGTTATTTAAACGTGGTTCCATAACAGAAGATGATATCAGGCAATACAAAGCAAAAATGCTCTCCAAAAGTATTGATAGCCCTTACCTTGAGTTGGTAAGCGGATCAAATGGGAACAGGTATAGGCGCTACATTGAATTTGGTGAGTTACTCGACCAGCCAGTTTATGGAAAATTTGATCGGTTTGGTCTTTCCAAGACAGCTACCATTCCCTGGTTTGACTAAATAAAGTAATATGAAATCTGTTAAGTTGGAAAGGTTTAAGCGGAAGTTGTAATTGGTTCAAATATTTGAGTCATTTTCTAGAAATGAGATGAGAAATAATCCAAGTTTGAGAATATTTCGGTCTTCTAACTACCAATAATTTCAGCCCTTAAAAATTTTTTAATAAAATCAAATAGATATAAGTTAACTAGAAAAATTGGTTAAATCCATATTTTTCAGTTAACTCTTTGTTGTATCTGTGTTTTAATAGTTTATATTTCAGTTCACTGCCGTATAGGCAGCTTAGAAAATGAAGCAGTGACAATAGGTTCTGATGTACTTGTTCACTGCCGTATAGGCAGCTTAGAAATATATTACTTGACTACAAAACAATAAAGCGTAGTTCACTGCCGTATAGGCAGCTTAGAAATTTTCATAATACACCTGCCATAAGTTCTTCCAGTTCACTGCCGTATAGGCAGCTTAGAAAAAGAACTCACGCAGGAAAAGCCAAAACCTAAAGTTCACTGCCGTATAGGCAGCTTAGAAAAAGGTAAAGGTTTAGGTTTATTCAGAATTGCGGTTCACTGCCGTATAGGCAGCTTAGAAATCAGATTTCGCTCTAAGGTGAGTACTTGTAACGTTCACTGCCGTATAGGCAGCTTAGAAAAAGTGGCACTACAGCGCAGCGTCCGGGGATGTGTTCACTGCCGTATAGGCAGCTTAGAAAAAGGTGCAAACGCTCATTATATAGACACTGGCGTTCACTGCCGTATAGGCAGCTTAGAAATTTCACGCAGGTCAGTTTGCAATTTTCTTAAAGTTCACTGCCGTATAGGCAGCTTAGAAATTCTATTTCTATCTTGTGAACACCCCAGAAGCGTTCACTGCCGTATAGGCAGCTTAGAAATGAGCAATCAACGGCTTTCTTTTATAGACAAGGTTCACTGCCGTATAGGCAGCTTAGAAATAGCTATTTCTCCTTCTGGATTAACGCTAGGCGTTCACTGCCGTATAGGCAGCTTAGAAATTGTAGCATCTGCCGCTGTTATCCCTGTTGCTGTTCACTGCCGTATAGGCAGCTTAGAAATCTGCCTCAATTTCCGCTTCTTCTCGTTTTAGGTTCACTGCCGTATAGGCAGCTTAGAAATTAAACGTTTCATCGTCAATGCTCTTATCACTGTTCACTGCCGTATAGGCAGCTTAGAAAAGACAGCTAAGATACGTTCAGCACTTGTAAAAGTTCACTGCCGTATAGGCAGCTTAGAAAATGGTACTGGCAAGACAATTACATCGACAACTGTTCACTGCCGTATAGGCAGCTTAGAAAGTTTAAGTTCAATAGAGCGCAAGAATATATTCGTTCACTGCCGTATAGGCAGCTTAGAAAATGATTGAAAATTATTGTGAGCATGACCCAAGGTTCACTGCCGTATAGGCAGCTCAGAGAACAAGAAGATGATTATATTAAGGTGACTTTAATGAAGCACATTATCCATCTTTATTATGCTTGAAATAATATTAACCACTGCATTCTTAAAATGAGCATATAGTGATATGATTTACTTCTAATAAATTTAGAGATTATGTCATCTAACTCCTATTTGAAGAGAAAATGAAAAAAATAAACCCAATCTTCATCCCACTTTTATTTGTTATATTCCTTTTTTTTATAATCTCAACCGTCAGTATTATTCCAGTAGGTTATGTAGGGATACCTGTTCTTTTTGGTCGTGTCCAGACTGGCTATCTTGATCCAGGTATTCATTTTACAAACCCATTCACTCGGGTTGTTAAGTTTGATTTACGTACTCAAAAAGCTGATGAAGAAGGGGTGATACCAAGCAAAGAAATGCTAAATCTGACTCTTAAGACCTCGGTTAACTACCATCTAAATAAATCTAAAATTGTCGATATTTATAGCAGCGTAGGTGTTGATTACTTCGATAAACTAATAGAACCTCACATCCGCTCAAGCATTCGCCAAATAACAAGTAATTATAATGCAGAGCAGTTCTTCTCAGGTGACAGAAACGAAATAGCATCTAATATTCAAAAATCATTAATACAGGAATTAGAACCACGAGGCGTTGTTATTGAGTCGATAATGCTCAAGGAAATATTGCCTCCTGAATCAATCCGACTAGCAATTGAAAATAAGCAAGCTCAACAACAAGAAGCTGAGGGGATGAAGTTTCGACTACAGCGGGAAAAGCTCGAGGCTGAGCGTAAGAAAATTGAAGCTGAGGGAATTCAACAGTTCCAAGAAATTGTTAAGAGAGGAATAGACCAAAATTTATTGGCATGGAAAGGAATTGAGGCTACTGAAGCTTTAGCTAAATCGCCGAACGCTAAAATTATCATTATTGGAAATAATGACAAAGGTGGGTTACCCCTTATTATGCCAACTAATAATTAAACCCTGTGTCGTAATTTATAAAACTTATTTCTTAGTTTTGCTGTATAAGGAATGGGTAGGGGTGTTCATTAGTGGTGAATTCAACATTAATTGTTTATCCTTATAGCATTTAACGTTAGAATCATTAATCAAAGATCTTCTCTTTAATTAAGAACTATTTTTATTTCTTTTCCATTTACACCTAAGGTTCCGAAAATTTTATAATAATGATTACTCTTTTTCCTGGTTATAAGAATTAATTATTCGTTCGATGTTGGTCCAGTTATCTAGGTGAAAATGGGGATTAATCCTTTATTTCTGCAATGCACCCCCATTCTGTATCCCAAAAGAGTCGTTTTAAACTCTTATGTTGTTTAAGCAAATCTATCAATGTATTTACAGACTCATTTTTCGTTGCAAATATGATGATATTTGCAGATTTTTTGACAGGTACTGCAATGGTCGCATTGGCAAAACTCTTTTTAATTAACTGAAATATAGGCCATTGCTCATTGCGATTCGCTAAATTGACAGCAAGAATGCCTTCTGGTAGCAATATGCGTTTGCAGTGATTGAAAAACTCTTCAGTATTGCAATGGGCGGGAAAAATCTCATCAGTGAATAGATCAACAAGTAAATGTTGGAAACAGCGATCTGTTTGCTTTGCAAATATCTGGGCATCTTGATGGATGATTTCCATATTTGTGAGCCGATTGGTCATAAAGAAACGCTGTGCAATATCGATGATATCACTGTCATATTCTACGACGGTTAGTTTGAGATTTTTCCTATAAGGGTACAGGGCGTGTGCTGCTCCTGCTCCTCCCAATCCAAACATACAACAGCTGGTAGGATTCATACGAACAAATAAAGTAAGTAGACTGATATAATAAAGGCCAGGGCGATAAGGGTAGTACCTATTTAGCAGTGTTTGCAAAGCATGACTATTGAATTTTAGCCAACGAAATAAAAAATTTTGAAAAACTTGCACTCCCTTAGAGGATTTATAAATACATCGACCATAAAAGGTTTTCCACATAGTTAATCGCTTTTTTCTCTTTGGAATGGATAGATAGAGTTTAAGGCTAATAAGCGAGTGAGCTCATCCAAGGCAGTTAAACATTCATTAACAAATAATGGATCGACTAAATCATCTACATGTAGGTGCGTGCGGTAATGACGCATGACCCAGGCTTCCAAATCGGCCAGCAGTGTTTCGTTTATTAAAATACCTTGGTGCATGGCTTGTAACTCTGCTTCATTTAATGGTACTCGTAACCGAAGACAAGCAGGGCCTCCGCCATTACGCATACTTTGCTTAAGGTCAAGATAATGCACTGTTATAATAGGATTTGAATCATCAGCAATAAGATTATCAACCACCGCCTTGGATTGGCTATTTTGTTCGCACTCTGCTGGAGCAATTAACATCATGGAATGTTTCCCATCTTGATTTTCTAAGGTAAGAAGTTGGGAATTAAAAAGATAAGTGCTCACGGCTTCAGAGACGGCTAATTCATCACGCCGAATTTCGATGATGTTTAGAGGAAAATTTGCTTTTTTCCGTAGTTCCTCTAACACTTCTGCTTGATTAACCCAGGCATCCTCATGGATTAATAAAACTGATTCATTAGCCACTCCAATGACATCGTTATGAAAAACCCCTTGATCAATAGCCAATGGATTCTGGCGTGCAAAAACGATTTGCTGGCGCGGCAGTAAATGAGTACGGGCAATCGCTTGAGAAGCCTCTAAGGTTTGTCTGGCTGGGTGTTTTAAAGGGCTAGACTGAAATCCTCCACCGATAGCGCGCCTACCATAGACAAATAGATTGATTGCTGGGCTGCTATGCTTTGCGCAGAGTCGATTATGATTGGCAGCACCTTCATCCCCTGTGGCAGTGCTTTTGGGGAGGAGGGGGTGATGCTGAAAGTAATTTTTATCTGCAAATAAATATTTTAATAAATAACTCGAAAAATCGGCTTCTTGGTGGCGGTGCAGGTTACTGATTAAATTGGCAGCAGTAAAATGAACACGATTATCAGCTGTATCAATGCTGGCAGAAACAGTTGCTGCATTTGCTGTCCACATACTTGAGGCAGAGTAGCAGGCACTAAGCAACTCAGGAGCACTCCGATAGGCTTTTTCAATTTGTTGTGCTGGACTTCCACTAAAACCAAGTTGATAAAGTAAATGCAAATTAGGCCGTTGATGTGGTGGAAGTAAAGCTTGCTTTAGCCCCACTTGATGCAATAATCGCATTTTAGAAAGCCCTTGAAGAGCAGCGGCTTGTGGATTGGAAATACTTAAGGCATTGGTTGTTGATGCAAGATTGCCGGCCGCCAGGCCGGCATAATGGTGAGTTGGCCCAACTAACCCATCTAAATTTAATTCAAAGTCTGCCATAATTTTATTCCAACCGAATTCCTGGTAATAATTGCGACGGTATTGATAAATGGGGTTGCTCAAGGCTTGCAATTGGATAGGCACAATAATCGGCTGCGAAAAAAGCACTAGGTCGATGGTTGCCGCTAGAGCCTACACCACCAAAAGGTAGACTGCTTACTGCACCAGTTGTTGGTCTATTCCAATTAATTAGTCCCGCACGAATGCTATGATAAAATTGCTGATAGCTCTTAGCACTATCGCTAAGTAATCCTGCTGCTAAACCATAGCGTGTGTGGTTAGCTAAAACTAAGGCTTCCTCAAAACTCCCATATCTATAAATTTGGCTCAATGGTGCAAAAATTTCCTCATCAGGAGGATTATCAACTTTGGTCATGTCAATAATGCCTGGTGACAGAAGTCCGGATTTTTCTTTGAGTAGCGACATCACTAGTAAAGGTTGGCCCCCAAGTTTGATAAGGGTTTCTTGCGCTTTAAGATGCATCAGTGCATGCTCATGACTAATAACAGGGCCCATGAAGGGTTCTGGCTGCTGAGTGAATGCAGCCACATTGAGTTGTTTACAAGCCTTAATAAAACGCGATAGAAATTCATCGCCTACTGCATTATCAGGAATGAATATACGTCTTGCGCAAGTGCAACGCTGACCTGCGGTGATCATGGTTGAGAGTAGAGTATGGTAGATTGCAGCATCAAAATTTTTAATAATATCAATGATTAAGGGATTATTTCCCCCCATTTCAAGCGCTAATATAACGTCAGGTCTGCCGCTAAAGTGCTCATGAATTTGCTTTCCGGCACGATAACTGCCTGTAAAATAAACCCCTTGAATGTCTGAGGCCAAAAGTGCCTGCGAAGTAGCAATACCTCCCTGAATACAATTAAGGACACCTTGTGGCAATCCACTTTCATGCCAGCATTGAACAATGAATTGTGCGACAGCAGGTGCCAATTCGCTGGGTTTATAGACGACGGTATTTCCTGCTAAAAGAGCTGGTATTATATGACCATTACTTAAATGTGCCGGAAAATTAAAAGCACCTAAAACAGCAACCACACCATGAGGTTTGTAGCGGAGGTAAGCTTGGGCATCAGAGGTACTCGATTGCTTTTCACTGGTTCTTTCCTGGTAGGCTTGCGCTGATAAATTTATTTTAGCGATCACAGAGCTGACCTCTGTTTTTGCTTCCCACAGTGGTTTGCCTGTTTCTAAAGCGATTAAGTAGGTCAACTCCGTTTGTTTTGTTTCTATTTCCTTGGCAAAATTTTGCAAGTAAGTCATACGCGTTGAAGAGTCGAGTGATGCCCAGGAGGGAATAGCAAGATGTGCAGCTTCACAAGCAGCGAAGACTTCCTCTTCGTTGCCATGGTTCCCTTGCCAAATAATACTACCATCTGCCGGATTTTGAGAGTGGAAAGCTTCTCCTTCTCCTCGAATCCAATTGCCGCCAATGTAATGAATTGCTCTATTACTTTGCTGACTTGTTTTCATGTTTGGGCTCACTGTAAATGGTTTGTTCCTCGATTTGTAGAGGAGCTAAGCGTACGCAATCGCCACGTTTAATTGCCAATAATTCTGCTGTTTTTTTGCTAATAATGCAGGAGTTTTGTTGCTCATTAAAGATTGCTTGGCTGATAGTGGCGCGAAAATCGAGTTTAGTGTTCGCTAATAAAAAGCGTTTGGAGCTGACTTCATCACTAATGCTTTTTACCGTCATAATATGACTACTCGCAATCGTTCGTATTTGATTTCGTGGGGCTTCAATGGTTGGGCCTGCGTCAAAAATATCGACGTAGGAATTGTAGCGAAAACCCTCACGCATCAAAATATTCATCGCTGGGACTGTTGATTGATGCGGTTTACCAATAACTGCTTGTGCCTCTGGAGCAAGGAGTTTTACATAGATAGGATTTCTTGGCATTAGATCGGCAATGAATTGTTTGTTTGTGGATATAGTTAGCCTATCTGCTTCTGCAAATGGCATATGAAAAAAATGCCTACCCACATTATCCCAAAAGGGAGAGTGTCCCCATTCATCAGAAATGCCACGCATTTCTGCGATTACAGTGGAAGCAAAACGATTCGGATAATGTGCCATGAATAAAAATCGTGCTCGTGAAAGCAATAAACCATTACTACTGTGTCTGAAAGCAGACTCTAAAAATAGTGTACAAATTTCACTACGTCCTTGATTATCATTGACGAGGCTAAGCACTTCATAATCACTGCGTATGTTAAGTGAATGACAGATACGTGTACGTTTAGAAATTTTATAGGAATAAAAAGGGAGATCATGGCCTGTAGAAGCTTCAATGCCTGATGTGCCGACTACCTGTCCTGTGGCAGGGTCTTCAAGTACAAATAAGTAATATTCACTAATTGGATGACTCACTGTTTTTTGAAAAGAATCACAAGCCCATTTAAGCCGCTTACGCAAGAGTTCTTTATCTTTGGGAAGCGTTGTCATACCTATTCCACAATGTTCAGCAAGATGGTGAATCGCATCGAGATCAGAGTCACGAGCACTGCGAAATAACATCATCCTTGTAACTCCTCAAGTCCACCTTTTGCTAAGTCAGTAAGTAGGAGGGTACTGAGTGTCGTACGTTCTACAAAGCTATCTAGTAAAATGTATTCATTAGAGCTATGAATATTTCCTCCACGAACCCCCAAAGTATCAATAACTGCTAAACCGTGGTTAGCTAGGTTATTACCATCACAGCAACCACCACTATCTTGCCAATCAATTTTTAAACCAAGTTGCTGCCCTATTTGTTGTATGCGAAAAAATAGTTTTTCCGTTGCAGGACAGACTCGTTTGACAGGGCGGGTAAACGCCCCATGAAGGGTGAATGAGTAATCTTCACGCTTCATCCTACCGAGGATTGCATCAAATTGTTCTCTGACCCAATTTTCATCTTCTGATGCACCAATTCGAATGTCCATTTTTGCAACTGCTTTGTCAGGAACTACATTTAATGCGCCACCTCCTGCAATTTTACCTACGTTAATAGTGACATTGTCTCGTAGGCCATTAAGAGCATGAATCGCGGTAATTGCTTCGGCTAAATAGCAGATTGCATTGCGTCCTTGATAAAATGATCTCCCAGCATGTGCTGTTTTACCCGTGGCGACTAGAGTGAATTTGCCGCTGCCACGACGATTTTTTGCTAAGGTGCCCTCAGGATTCATCGTGGGTTCATACACTAAAGCAGCTTGATAATTGGCAGCAATTTCATCAAATAAATCTTTAGAAGCAGGGGAACCAATTTCTTCATCAGCATTGATAACTATATCCCATCCTAATTCTTTGGCTATTGGTGTTTCTTCAAATGCACTAAGTGCATGTAATATGATAATTAATCCTCCCTTCATGTCAGCCACGCCTGGGCCATTGATGTGGTTTTCATTGACATATCTTAAAGTTTGGAAGGGATGACTGGCTCCATAGACTGTATCCATATGCCCGGTTAACAGTATGCGACGCTTTAGTTCAGGACGTTTACGAATAAAAAGGGCATCGCCACATCGTTGTTTGGAGGTTTCCCCTGTCATGTTAATGGTGGCTATTTCAGGAAATGAGTGGACGTGTATTTCATCAGAGAGTGGCTTAAAAGCGCTCTGCAAAGCTTGAAGCATGACTGCGAGACCTTGCATATTTTCTGTGCCGGAATTGATCTCGCAAAATTGGTGTAATTGCTCTACCATGAGTTTTTTACGAGCATTCAGATAAGGCAACAATCCCTTTAAAGCTTGATCCATATTGATAACCTATCTACAAAGCTTATGACATTAGCGGAAAACTCCTAGCTTCGCAACATTGTTAACTAGGTTATCAGGGTAAATGCATCTAATTTTGCCCTGGGTTAGGCTATGAAAACTTCACAGTTGGCATGTTGTAACCCCTAAGAAATTTTCTGTAGAGTAGAGCACGGATAGTTAAATGGTACTATACAAGTGAAGTAGATTGGGTATCTGTCTTGACTGAGTTAACAAACTCCACGTCTTTGAGATGATGGAGTTGATCTTTCATTGTATGTTGGATTTCCTTGCGACGCTCTGAGTCAACACCTGCTTTATAAGTGGCTATTCCTGCAGTGATCCATTCTTTGGTGTGGCCTAATGACAACGGATATAAAATAAGCCCAAGGATAGATTTCATAATTCCTGCAAGTTTTTGGAGGACTGGTGAATGAATTACCAGTTTGTCGGCGAGTGAGTGATAGGCTTGCATATTGACTGGATTAGGATGTAAGGCGACTTCTGGCGTTCGTATGGCTGCTTCAAGTAATAATCGTTTACCGCTCACCCCTATATTTTGTTGTAATTTAATTTGCTCCAAGATTTGTAAGCTTTTATTGATGGCGGTTTCATCATGGGCATGCTTTCTGGGTAAGCATCTTTGGCATTTTTTAATTCTTGTATGCTTTGTTCGATTCTCTGTGCTAATAAATCATTTACTCGAGAGTGAGGGCAATTGATGTCTCGCCATTCGATAAGCCAATTTTTCATTTCATTATTTTTTAACTTATCATAATTGGCATTAACATAAGCATCAACGGCATTCCAAATCACTTTTAGATGATGATTCATTCCACGTGCTTTAACCATGGCAGGAGCTGCATGCAAGGCTCGTTCGAACTCTTCTCTATCCATCGGGATGTTATTTTTATCGAGAGTATTTCTTTCAAAAGACTTAATAAGATTGTAATAAGCTGAAGAGACACCACCTCGGTCAATGGCATCCTTACAGGAAAAATTAATACTTTCTGGCTCAAGTTTTTGGATGATATGATTGGTTAGTTCAAATTTAATGAAATGAAACCAAACGGCCTGTTTTTGTGCACTTGAAATGGGGGTGCCAGGTAGGATACCCATAACATGGAAACTTTTATCTAATAGTTGACTTAACTGGGTTCTTTCCTCTTCGTTTGTGTAGTCTCCTGCTGGGTCTTGAAAAATCAGATGACGAATCTTATCACTAATAAAAAAGTCTTTAATTTTGTTCGTGGCATGTGGATCTTGATTGGCTATACCGAGAAACTCCTCATAAACTTGAGCATAGCTATGGCTATCTTTGGTTTTTCTATAACGATCGCCAGTCATTAAACCTTTATCTGCTGGAAGCGTAATCACGGCAACGTTAGGGTATTTTTCAAGTTGATGTAACTCTTGCGTAAGTGCCCGCTCCTTTTTGCCTTCGGCGTCTGTTCTGTCAAGGCCCAGGTTATTAAAATAAATATGAGTTATTTTTTTACTACTTCTTGTTTTTTCGGCTGCTTTTTCTGCCTGAACTTGCAACCATCTTTCGAACAAAGGACTGGTTCGCTCTATGCCTTTATCACGTTGCGCTTGTGTACCAAAACGATATTCCCGCGGTAGGTGCTCAGCATCAGAATGTGCTTGAGTATAGTTGTATTTGCGGACAGTAGCTAAACTGGTGGTATGTTGGGGTTTAAAGTCATCGGCGATCATGGCTGTAAAGCGGCCAAACAGTGAGCCAGCCTCTGAAGGGGATTGTGTTCGATTAATCCTTGGTCCTTTGTCTTTTAACGCGCTGGAGATAGATTGTTCTATATCCACGTTTACAGGTGCATGGTTAAGAGGGATATTCTTGATAACGTCGAAAGTATCTTCAAGGATGTCATTATCATTGTCATAAATAGAGAAAATAAAGTTATCTAGTTCTTTGAGTTCAGCGAGGGATTTTTCAAGTGATTGCTTATAACGCAGTATAAAAGTTTCCATTCCCGGAATAGTTTGTTTGCTGCTTGTATTGATTTGTTCAAGCTGGGCTTTTTTGAGGACGAATTCCTGTTTGGGCTTATCATAAATTTTTTCAATGTTACTTTCTACCTTGGAAAAGAAATCGGTATATACGTCAGCATATGCATAACCAGGGTTATAACTATCAGTACGAAAATTGTTTGCCAAAGAAGCAGGGAGGCGTTGTAGGACTGACTCACTAAATTGTAAGTTTTTTAAATAAGAGAAACAGTTTTTATTATGCAGACTATCACTAGTCATTTTTGTTATTTCTTCTAGGCTAGCTGACATTTTAGTCCTTAAATTTTCTTCTCGTGCTACTTTATTATTTAATTCTTAAGAAATTATGATATAAGCCAATTCATTATACCCTAACAAAGTCAGCAATAACTATGGACAGATTGGTTGAGTCATTAATAAAAAATACACATCAACAATGGCATCCTTTATTAAGCCAAGCTTTGCAGTGTGTTGATAAAGAGTATCTAGTTGGCCTTCAGCAGAATCAAAACTGGTTGCCAGGTAACAATAAGTTACTTGCTGCATTTAGTTTACCTTTGTATGAAACGAAGTACCTTCTGTTAGGGGAGTCGCCATATCCCCGTGCTCAATCTGCGAACGGTTATGCTTTTTGGGATAATGCTGTACACAATTTATGGAGTAAAAAAGGTCTTAGTAAAGAGGTCAACCGTGCAACTTCTTTAAGAAATTGGATAAAGATGTTACTTGTTGCTCGAGGGGATTTGCGGAATGATTTATCACAGATGGCAATTGCGAACTTGGATAAATCTCACTTGTGCCAAACAGCACAACAATTTTTTACTTCATTGATAAAAAAAGGTTTTTTACTTCTCAATGCTTCTTTGGTTTATAGTCCAAGTGAGGTGAGATTCCATGCGCGGCAGTGGAAACCTTTTATGAATAATTTATTGGATCAACTCGCAAATTATAATTCTTCCTTACAATTAATCTTATTTGGCAATATTGCGAAGGAGATACCGCAAGCTAAGTTTTTTTCTTGCTTAATTGCAGAGCATCCTTACAATCTAAGCTTTATTAATAATCCTCAAGTGCTGGAATTTTTTAAACCTTTAGACTTACTGAGTAACTATGAACACTAAATCAACGGTTGATTTGCGGGAGATTGCTAAGTTTTCATCACACGCTGCAGACTGGTGGGATATGGAGGGGCCTTTAAAAACATTACATGATATCAATCCTGTGCGTCTGAGGTTTATCATGAGAACGTGTAGCCTAAAAAATAAAAAGGTTCTTGATGTAGGGTGCGGGGGAGGAATTTTATCGGAAGCTATGGCAATTGAAGGTGCTAAAGTTACCGGCTTGGATATGGCATCAGATGCTCTGGAAGTGGCGAGAGTTCATGCATTAGAAAACAAGCTGTCAATAGACTATGTTTGCTGTCAAATTGAGGATTACGACAGTGAGAAATTTGATGTGATAACCTGTATGGAAATGTTAGAGCATGTGCCTGAGCCGCAAACAATTATTTCTCATTGTGCTCGGTTATTAAAGCCAGGTGGTTATCTTTTCTTGTCAACAATTAATAGAACAATTAAAGCCTATACAACAGCGATTTTAGCTGCAGAATATCTTTTAGGCATATTGCCAAGGCAAACCCATGATTTTGATAAGTTTATTAAACCAAGTGAGCTGGCGGCAATGATAAGAGTGGCCGAAATGGAGTTATCCAGTATGACTGGTATGACTTATAACCCCTGGACGCGCACGGCTAGCCTTTGTGATTCCGTTGATGTTAATTATTTAGTTTCTTGTTTAAGACCTTGATTTCTCTTCTCAACGTATCGTTGCTGATAACGTTGATGAGCATATTTTGCCTGCTCTTCCGTGACTACATCAACTTCATTACCAAAGAGATCTACTCGGGCAGCATTAGGTTTTTGGCAATTCAAATATGCTGGTGATGAGCTGTAATAACTTAATGCCTCTCTGAGTGCTTTTTTGCTAAAAGGAGGCGTGTCTAAACGCTCATAGAAATCAATGATTTCGTCAAATATACCAATTTGTAACGGTTTGACTTGATTTCCCTTTTTAAAGAAAGCATTGGGAAAGTGCTCTATTAGCCAGTCAATGATCTGCAATTTATCTTTTTTAATACTTTCAGGCTGCTGATTCATAGTAATCTCAGAGGGAGAGTTAAGTGTAACTAAACTACCCATAATTGGTAGTTTTGGCAAGCTGGTTTTATTAGTTTGACAATAATAAAAATTAAATCAATTAAAGTAAATTATTTGCAACTATAATTTGTTTTATCTACTAAAAATGCTAGTCCTGCATTGTATAAGGGGACATTAATGATTTTATTATCAAAATTGAAATCTAGGAATTGTATTCTATGGTTTTTCCTGGTTATAAGCCTTGCTATTAATCAAGGAGTAATGGCGTCAGCTTCTTTACAGACTGCCGCGCCGAGGTATGTTCCGGGGGTTATCTCGATTCTGCAATCTCATGAATATATCCGTACACATGAAACGCCGCTTTATTGGAAATTAAGTCCATATTATATCCACCAGCGTAATGACATTTCTTGTTCCCTTGCGACAGCGACGATGATTGTCAATGCGGCTCTCGCTGGTCAAACTATACATGCAAAACAACAATTGGCAACTCAGGATGATATTTTAAACCGCGTTAAAGATAAGGATTGGGCTGAGGGAGTTAGAGTCAATGGTGATGGAGTAACGCTGGATCAATTGAAATTATTTTTGGCTAAAGCGCTAGAAGCTTATGGAATAAACAATTTTACTATTGAACTTGTCCGAGCAGAGGATAGTTCTGAACAAACTGCCGCTAAGCTTCATGAAGCACTCCTTAACAGCGAAAAAGATGGTCAATCATTCATAATCGCAAACTTTGATCAAAAATTTTTTACTGGTGATGTAAGTGTGGGGCATTTTGCTCCTGTAGGTGCTTATGATGCTAAAAACAAGCGCGTGCTAATTATGGATCCAGACAGAACATTGTATGAACCTTATTGGGTTCCAGAAGAGATTTTCTTGAAAGCAATGGCGACTTCAGACACTGATGCTCAAAAGCATCGAGGATATCTTGTTGTAAATTTAAAATAAGATCGTTTAAGAAACTTTATAATTTGAGTTTAATGAGAAACAAAATGCTAATTTATAGCCGGTAAAGGATAATTACAGTCTACTCCGAGCAAGTTTTGTCTTGGCAAAGTCCAAGAAATTTCTCAATATAGGTTGAGAAATTAACAGGAACAAAGTGCTTTAATAACCGTCAATTTTTAGTAACTTATTGAATATTAAGTAATAATTAAAAAAATGAAAGAAAAATAACCTAACGTATCTAAAACAAGCACTCTTGCAGAGTAAAACGCCAATTGCTAAATTTTCAATATGACTTCAACGGATTTGAGGTCTTTTCAAAGGGATTTGCAATCACAGGATGTGATAGTCAAGGATGAAATATCAAGATAGGATGTCTTGATTGGAAGACTGCTAAGCCAGGGCCTTGCCCTGGCTTTATTTTTATACGGTTACATAACCAGAGTGTGAGAGGTAATAGCTATCTGGGTAGTAAGCAAAAACTACTGAACCATTTTTGATAGTATTGATTACTGGTTTTGCTAATGTTTTAGCTATAGAAGGACAGCCCCAACTGCGTCCAGCGCGCCCCGATTTTCGAATGAAATCAGGTTCTACATACCATGCTCCATGGATTACTACACGTCTATTGTAGGCATTGTCATTAAAGCCTCGCTCTAAACCTTGTAAGTTAAGAGAGTAACCTTTTGATCCCATGTATGTATTCCGAGTGATATAAGTCCCTAAGCTGCTTTCTTTACTAGATGTTTTATTTGAAAAATGACGCGGGACATCCCCACCGGAATTTCTACCGTGAGCTACATAAGTATTGTATAATAGACGCTCTTTACGAATATCAAAAACCCACATGCGTTGTTTGTTTGAAGGTAAAGAATAGTCGATGACGGTTAGCACGGGGTTTTTAACAGCCCCTTTGTCAGTGGCTTTTTTATAAGCTGTTAAAGCCAACTTCAAGACTCTTCTATTGAGCTGGGGAGCCTTTTGACTAAGGTGTTGCACTTCTCTATTAACATCAAATCCAGTTTTGGTTGGGGCTGGAGGTGTTGTATGAGTCATGCTTGTTGAAAAGAAAGCTGCAGAAAGAATGCTTAATATTGTTTTCATAATACTCCTTTTTTCTTGTTAAGTCGCATGAAATCAGGTCTCAAAAAGCTGGTAATTATATTTACAATTGAGACAAATGTAAAATCAGAAGAAAATTGATTGAGCATTAGGAGAAAAAATTAATCAATTCAGAGGGTTAAAAGTTTCGATCGCTTTTGTTGTTGTGCAATTATAATCCAGTTTGGTTAAAATAATATCTAATATGTGTAAAATTTGAATGTTTAATAGTATTTAAATAGATCTTATTGTATAAAATTAGATCAATACTTCGAGTTGAGAATTGGTTTTTGTAGAATAAAAGGAGTTAATTTTAAACCAAATATTGATATAATTTTGCGCAGTAATGTTAGACTTTGAAGTATTGAATCGGGAAGAATTTCACACAGAATATGCTTTCAAACTTACCATTCAATAGCAGTTTTGAGTGAAGTCTATTATCATGCCTTGATATTTTGACCCCTCATTTGGAGATAAACATGCTTGAGCGGCATTCAATACAACTTCCGCAAGGCTTACGAGCACTTATTAATCAAGCTTACCGTATTGATGAATTAACGTTGATGACGGAATTGATAGAAAAGGCGATATTAGACAATAAACAAGTCAATGATATTCGTAATCAAGCAACCACTCTGGTCGAACAAGTACGTGCTGAACGAAAAAAAAGTACAGGAATTGACTCATTTCTTACTGAATACTCACTTTCCAGTGATGAAGGAATAGCCCTTATGTGTTTGGCTGAGGCCTTACTACGTGTTCCAGACAATGCCACAATCGATGGTTTGATAAAAGATAAGCTAACTAGCGCGGATTGGAAGTCTCACCGTGGCCAAAGTGAGTCTTTTTTTGTTAATGCTACAACTTGGGCACTAATGTTAACCGGTAAAGTACTCACTCCCGAAAGAGCTGACTCTACATTAACCAAGGCATTATTCAAGTTAATAAATCGTAGTGGTGAGGGTATGGTTCGTAAAGCTGTAGATACAGCTATGCGAATCATGAGTAAGCAATTCGTCACAGGGCGTACCATCATAGAGGCTTTGGGGCGAGCGAAGAAAAAGGAAGCAAGAGGCTACCGCTATTCTTATGATATGCTCGGGGAAGCTGCGCTGACTTCTGTAGATGCTAATCGTTACTTTATCGCCTATAAAAATGCCATTGAGGCGATTGGGCAAAGTGTTGATAAAAATACGAATGTTTACCAAAGACCAGGAATTTCTATTAAGTTATCGGCGTTGCATCCCCGCTACCAGGAGGCTCAACACGCGCGTGTTATGGAGGAGTTGCCCCCGAAATTATTGGAGTTGGCGCAGCTTGCAAAAAAATTTGATATTGCAATGACTATCGATGCTGAGGAATCTGAGCGACTAGAGCTTTCTTTAGACATTATTGAACGAGTGTTCAGAGACGATAGTTTACATAGCTGGCATGGTTTTGGGATAGCTGTACAATCTTATCAGAAGCGAGCATTTTATTTACTTGATTGGATTGCTGATTTAGCCAGAAGCAAACAACGTCGTATGATGGTTCGCTTAATAAAGGGGGCTTATTGGGACAGTGAAATTAAGAAAACACAAATGTTAGGTTTGTCTGAGTACCCTGTATTTACCCGTAAAGTATTTACTGATGTATCTTTCCAAGCCTGTGCTAAAAAAATATTAACGATGACAGATGCCATTTATCCCCAATTCGCTACTCATAACGCTTATTCAGTGGCCATGATATTAAATTTAGTAGGTAGTTATAGAGATTTTGAGTTCCAGTGCCTGCATGGTATGGGTAATGAGCTTTATGAGCAGATAGTTCCTGCAAATCGTTTGGGTATTCCTTGCCGTATTTATGCGCCAGTAGGTAGTCATGAAGATTTATTACCTTATTTAGTTCGTCGTTTGCTGGAGAATGGAGCTAACTCATCTTTTGTTAACCGTATCGTTGATGAAAAGGCTCCGATAAGCTCATTAGTAGAAGATCCCGTCAGTAAAGCAAATCATTTATTGGGTAAAATAAATCAGAATATTCCTCTACCAGTTTCTATCTTTTTACCAGAAAGAAAAAACTCCAGTGGCTTTGATTTTTCTGATCGAGCAGCAGTTGCAAAATTACAGCAACAATATGCTGAAATGGATCTTTCGCGTTGGCATGCAAAACCACTTGTGGCGGGTAAACAAGGCGGCGATGTGGATAGAAGTGTTACTTCACCGCAAAATTTTGATAGTCCTATTGGACGAGTTAGTAATGCGACAATAGAGGATGTCGATTGGGCCTTAGCACAGGCTGAACAAGCGTTTCCTTCATGGAGTGTTATCTCTGTAAATGAACGGGCAGCCTATATAGAGCGCTTTGCTCAGCTTTTAGAAGAAAATATGCCGGAGTTATTGGCTATGACTTGCCTTGAGGCTGGCAAAACCTGGAGCGATGGAGTGGCAGAGGTTCGAGAAGCTATTGATTTTTGTCGTTATTATTCAATGATGGCGGAAAAATTGATGGCCAAACCTATGAGTCTTCACGGCTATACAGGTGAATTAAATGAGTTGAGCTTACATGGGCGAGGTGTCATTGCTTGTATTAGTCCTTGGAACTTTCCTTTGGCGATTTTTACAGGGCAAGTTGTTGCCGCATTAGTCACTGGAAATTGTGTTATTGCTAAGCCAGCAGAGCAAACATCTATTATTGCTACCTTTGCGGTGCAGTTAATGCATCAAGCTGGTATTCCAAATAATGTTGTCCAATTGTTGCCAGGTAATGGTGAGGTGGTAGGAGCTACATTAGTCGCTGACAAGCGAGTCAAGGGTGTAATCTTTACTGGCTCTACGCAAACTGCGGCAAGTATCAATAAGACTTTGGCGACACGTGGGGGAGAAATTATTCCTTTAATTGCTGAGACTGGTGGCCAAAATGCAATGATTGTGGATTCTTCAGCGCTACTAGAACAGGTCACAGTAGATGCGATTACTTCAGCCTTTGGCAGTGCTGGTCAACGATGCTCAGCACTTCGCGTATTATTTGTTCAAGAAGAAGTTTATCCTCGTATGATTGAACTGTTAAAAGGAGCAATGGCTGAATTACGAATTGGTGATCCACGCTGGTTATCGACCGATCTAGGACCAGTTATTGATGGGGAGGCCTTGGCTAGTTTAAAAGCTCATGTGAATTCAATGCAGCAAGATCATGAGATTATTTATCAATGTCAGTTACCAGAAGAATGCAATGCTGGCTATTATATGCCGCCTACAGCTATTGCTATCAGCAATATGTCAGCACTTAAAAAAGAAGTATTTGGACCTGTCTTACACGTGATTAGTTATAAGCGAAAAGAGCTGGACGAAGTGATTCAGCAAATAAATGATACTGACTATGGCTTAACACTCGGTATTCACAGTCGGATTAATCAAACCGTTGAATATATTCGCAAGCGTATCCATGCAGGAAACTGCTACGTTAATCGTAACATGATTGGTGCTGTAGTAGGTTTGCAACCTTTCGGTGGTGAAGGTCTCTCAGGAACAGGCCCTAAGGCTGGAGGTCCTTACTATCTACTTCGTTTGTGTCATGAGCGCACTTATACTGTAGATACCACTGCTGCCGGTGGAAACGCAAGTTTAATGTCTCTTCCTGAGGGGCATTAATAGAGTTGATAACTTTTTGATAGTAATCCTGGGGCTAGTCTAGCCCCATAAACAGAATTATCTAACAAAGGAATAATCATCACATATATCACTACACAGATCATCTGCTAAAGTATTCATTGGTACTGAAAGTTGCTTAACTTTTCTATTTCCTATAGCAGTAAAAAAACCTAAGGCTCCATCCACAGCAGATAAGAAAAAACTGGGAGCCGCCAGAGAGTTCAGTAAACCTACAGGCGGGATAATGGCAATCAATCCAATTATTAAAAAAATAGCTGAGAGCTTAAACATAAGTGAGCACAATTGCTTAAGTTCTTCATCCCCTTGCGCGGCTATTTGGTCAATAAATTTCCTGTATTCTTCTACGGATTGTTTGCGTTGAGTTGGCTCTGCCAACAATAAAGCCTGAGTCGTTGACAATACTTCTGCTAGTAAAGAAAAGGAAGCGCTTTTTTCACGAGCCTTTACTTCATTAAGGATTCCACGAACAGTTTTTTGAAGTGTTTCATGAGTGAGTTTTAAGTTTAAGCTAGCCAATTTTTGAGCGGCAATGTGATAGACATAGTAATTGTACAATCGCTCATCCCTAATTTCCCTTAGGGGATCGGTATCCTCTAATAGAAAGAGGTGGATGGCGCCTGAGGAGCCTCTCCATTCAAAGACGTTTTTACCATCTATTGAGTACACATTAACTTGTTTGGGCTTATGAATGTGGTTAAGAATCTCAAATGACACAACTTTAATTTCTGCCAATAACTCATTGTGTTCATTAAAAGTCTGATTAATTTTTTGAAGATGTTCGAAACAGGGGGTAAATGGGAGCTGTTGTCGCATTTGAGGGGGCCTTGATTAAAAAAAGGCGCATGGTAGCAAACATTTTTTTGTCTCACAAGCGTAGTGTTCTGGGCAAAGTTTAATGCAGACTTTAAGTTAATCGACGTAATGATCAGGATGGGTTTTATCAAAGGCTTCTTCATGTTTTTTGGCAAACCACCAGGGTAAAACCACAAACAAGAATAATCCACCCACTAAAAAAAGTTCAAAAAAATAGATATTATTAATTGGAATCTGTGTAGGAGGAACAAAACCAATTAGCATTGCCCCCACGCAACATATAATTCCAATACTTGCAACTAACCACATCATGGCATTCCCACCTGGAATTTTATAACTGCGTGGCTTATCAGGCTGGCTATAGCGTAACTTTATAGCAGCTGAGAACATAAAAACATACACTAACAAGGCCATTTGTGCGCTAAGATCACTTAATAACCAATAAGCAGCGTTAATGGAATCAAATAAAATAAAAACGGAGCTTAAAAGAGAAAAAATAACGCCCTGTGTAATTAAAATAGCCACGGGGGCTCCGTATCGATTAACTTTAGCAAATACCTCCGGTAAAGAGCCATCTTGTGCCGACACTAACAAGCCTTTTGTAGGGCCTATAATCCAAGCTGAAACCCCACTTAAGCCACCAAGAATAATTAGTATAGCGATAACGGCTGTCATCCATGGGAGGTGGTAAGCTTTGAAAAATACTGCATAGGCATCAATCAATCCAGAGACAACACTGAGCTGTTGATTAGGCACAACAATGACGATGGCTAAGGAGCCAAAGACGAGGGTTGCAAAAATAATGAGAGCTGAATATAGCATGGCCCGCGGATAGTCACGCTGTGGATTCTTAACTTCTTCGGCGTGAACTGCAGACATTTCCATACCGAGTAATCCAAATAATACGGCGGAAAAGAGCGATAAGTTGCCAATTGAGCTGAAGTCAGGAAGCCATGTAGAGGGCATATCCGCTGAAATTGGTCGACCTTGCAGCAACCAAATTGCCCCTAAAATACTAACTCCAAGCATTGGCAAAATGGTACCAAAGCCTGCCCCTATAATGCTGACAATGCTTGATACTCGCATACCAAAACAATTTAATAGCGTAAATACCCAGAATAGGGAAAGTGCCGTCCCTAGTAAGTAAAATTTATTATTGGCCAACTGTGGAGCAAAAAGGTAAGAGAAGGTTGCGGCAATAAATGCAAGTATGGTGGGATACCAAACGACATTGTAGATCCATTGTAGCCAAATGGTTATAAAACCTGCTCGCCGACCAAAAGCTTCACGAACCCAAACGTACAAACCACCAGTGTTAGGATAAGCAGTTGCCAACTCTGCCGCAACCAGGGCAACAGGAATAAAAAAAGTAAAAGCAGCAACAAGATAATACGAGATTAAAGGCAGACCTAATTTTGCGCTCATAGGAAGCGTTCTTAGGCTATCTACTGCAATGACGTTAATCATAACCAACGAAAAAACAGATAAAACCTTTCTTGAAGGATGCATGCGAAATCCTTAATGGATACCAGAAAAATTGGTGATGAATGACGATATCATGCAGACAATTAAGCTAAAATTTGTAAGCGGCAAAATTTAGCAGCTTAGTCATATAAAATCAATTAGTCTGCAGTATAAGAGCCAAATTGTTTTTAAAAATTCCTTGAAATTTCAATCTTTGTAGTGAGGAGTATACGTTGTGCGATCCCGGGGGGGACTGAGGGATCCCACAACGGCAGAGTGCTTAGCTTACATTAGATTACGAAGTACATACTGTAAAATCCCACCATTACGGTAATACCCTAATTCATTAGTGGTATCTATGCGGCATATAACTTCAATTTTTTCTTGAGTACCATCTAACCGCTCGATGAGCATCGGTAACTTGGCACCAGGTTTTAATGAGTCATTTACATCAATACTAATTCGCTCAGTACCGTCTAACCCTAGAGTTAAGCGACTGGTACCTTCCTGAAATTGTAAAGGTAATACACCCATACCAATCAAGTTAGAACGATGAATACGTTCAAAACTTTCAGTGATAACAGCTTTGACGCCTAATAAATTAGTACCTTTAGCAGCCCAATCTCGAGAAGAACCCGTACCGTATTCTTTCCCAGCAATTACCACTAAGGATTCATTTTGCTTTTGATAAAGCATCGATGCATCATAAATAGACATTACTTCGTTAGAAGGAATATAACGTGTAACTCCGCCTTCAATTCCAGGAGTCATTTCATTACGAATGCGAATATTTGCAAAAGTTCCTCGCATCATAACTTCATGATTCCCTCGTCTTGAACCATAAGAATTAAAATCAGCTTCACTAACACCTTTGGATTTTAGATATAAACCGGCGGGTGAATTTGATTTAATGGAGCCAGCTGGGGAAATATGGTCAGTAGTAATTGAATCACCTAATAATGCTAGGACATAGGCTCTCTTAATTGGCTTAATCGAGTCAGGTTTTGTTGAGAGATTTTCAAAGAAAGGTGGGTGCTGGATATAAGTAGAGTCAGCATTCCAACGATAAGTTGAATCACTACCTGTCTGAATTTCTTGCCAATTAGCATCTCCTTTAAATACTTCAGCGTATTCTTTACGGAACATAGTTCTAGTTACCTTGGCAACTTCAGAAGCTACTTCGGCATTGGTTGGCCAAATGTCTTTAAGGAAAACATCTTTACCATCCGTATCTTGACCAATGGGATCATTGCTTAAATCAATGCTAGTTGTACCGCATAGTGCATAGGCAACAACGAGAGGAGGAGAGGCTAACCAGTTAGCACGAACTTGTGGATGTACTCTGCCTTCGAAATTACGGTTACCAGAAAGAACAGAGCAAACAACAAGATCATTGTCGTTTACACAATCAGAAATAACATCTGGTAAAGGTCCAGAATTACCAATACAAGTAGTACAACCATAGCCTACAAGGTTAAAACCTAAGTCATCCAAATAGCGTTGCAAACCTGCATTCTTTAAGTAGTCGGTTACTACTTTTGAGCCTGGGGCTAGAGAAGATTTAACCCAAGGCTTACGTTTCAACCCTCGCTCAATAGCTTTTTTAGCAACCAAACCTGCTGCCATAAGAACACTGGGGTTGGAAGTGTTGGTGCAGCTAGTTATTGCAGCAATCACGATGTTCCCATGCTGCATTTCATAATCATGATTTTTTACAGGGAATTTTTTATTTTTTTCAATGCCTTTACCAACTTCCTTCAAAAACACGTCAAAGGCTTCAGGAAGTGATTTTAAATTAACTTTATCTTGTGGTCGCTTGGGTCCAGCAAGAGAGGGCTCAACTGTCGTTAAATCTAGGTTTAGTGTATCGGTAAACACAGGATCTTCTGTCTCTTTGTCATACCACAAACCTTGGGCTTTACAATAATTCTCAACCAGAGCGACTGTATGAGGATCACGTCCGGTTAATTCCAAATAACGTAAGGTTTCTTTATCTACCGGGAAAAAGCCACAGGTAGCGCCGTATTCTGGTGCCATATTGGAAATGGTTGCTCTATCAGCGAGAGGGAGATCCGCAAGGCCAGGTCCATAAAATTCAACAAATTTCCCCACAACTCCTTTTTTGCGAAGCATTTGAGTCACTGTTAGTACCAAATCTGTTGCAGTAATTCCCTCTCTAAGCTTACCCGTTAATTTAAAGCCCACTACTTCAGGGATTAGCATGGAAACGGGTTGACCTAGCATAGCTGCTTCAGCTTCAATTCCACCAACTCCCCAGCCTAATACTCCCAAGCCGTTAATCATGGTTGTATGCGAATCTGTTCCTACAAGCGTATCAGGGTAAGCATAATGCTGGCCATTGTCTTCACTTGACCAAACAGTCTTGCCTAAATATTCAAGGTTTACTTGGTGGCAAATACCAGTACCTGGAGGAACTACTTGAAAGTTTGCAAATGCTTTTTGTCCCCAGCGTAGGAACTCGTAACGTTCTTTATTTCGTTTAATTTCAATTGCCGTATTAATTTCAAGTGCATCGGGGCTTGCAAATTTGTCTACCATGACGGAGTGGTCAATAACTAAATCAACGGGAGAAAGGGGAGAAATGCGTTCAGGATTGCCTCCTAGCTTTGCAAGAGCATCACGCATCGCTGCTAAATCGACTACCGCTGGCACGCCCGTAAAGTCCTGCATAAGCACTCTGGCTGGACGATAAGCAATCTCATGTTGTGAGGTTCTGGTTGTGAGCCATTCTGCGATTGCTTTAATGTCGCCTGTAGTTACAGTAGTCCCATCTTCAAAGCGTAGCAAATTCTCAAACAATACTTTTAGAGAATAGGGCAAACGATTAATTCCGGGGAAATGATTTTTCTCCGCCTCTTTAAGACTGAAGTATTTATATACTTTGCCGTCTATAGATAATTGAGATTCAGTTGCAAGACTATCTTGACCCACTTTCATATACCAACTCCATTGAGTTCAAAACGCTAATCATAGCTGAAATAAAGCAAGTTTTCATGAGGCAAGAGAGAGCTTGCTTTATTTTTTTGTTACACAGAATCTCACGGAATCAATGGACCATTGCTAAGTTGGTTGAATCTGGGTCATTTTGAGCGATATGTGGGTTATCAGACTCTAATAATTCTCTGGGGTATAAATTGGAAAGAACCTCATTAAATAATTGGTCCTCTTCTTTTTTAACTTGCATTTGGTTTGGTAATGTTTCAGCTAAAGCATAAAAGGCGGTAGGGAGGAGAGTTGAGAGGGTAATCCCAAGGGCTATTATCCCAACTGGCACACTAAATGGAAGAGTAATTAAGCTTAAAACCAAGGCAGCTATGCTTGCTTTTAAAAGAGCATTGTTTACTTCATCAAATAGAGTAAAAGAATAACAGCCATTATCACCACCAATGTGACGATAATCAGAAGAAGAGTAGTAATTTCTAATTAACTCAGGAATATCTTCTGGTGAATTAATACAATTCATTAATGTATTGGCGAAAAGAGCGTAGCAAAGAAGAATCGCTTCTTTTTCTGATGTGCGTTTAGACAAGGTAATTTGATGTTGGAAGATCCATTGTTTTTGAGTGATAAGTTTAGCAATCTCACTTTGATGCTTGAAATGCGTGAGTATAGTTGAAATTAAAGTATCAATTTGGCTTTCTTTTACTTTAGGTTTTTGCATAAAAAAAGTTAGCATAAAGTTCGTCCTTATCCATGATTTTCAATTGAGACTAGCATGCGCAGAAAAGTTGAAAATTTCTTTTACACCCAGGAAATAATTTTTAACAAAACAGATAAACAGGTTGGCTTATGTAGCCTATATTCGAACTTTTTTTGGGCATGGATTTTAAGGGATTTTTAGGTTGAGATGGTCAGATTTTTAGATTTAATCTAAACTATTTAAAGATGGCTTTGTTTCCTATAATTTATTGAATATTGGTACATATTTTGCAAGAAGCTGTTGAAAACAGGGAGTTAAAAGATGATTGATTTGCTTCAATTGACCTCAATGCAGCAAACTGCAACAGAAATGGACATCAAGCTTCATTGTGAGGGGCAAGCACAAGATGCACAAGGAAATGCCGATTTTACGGCCTTGATGACTCAACTTCTAGTCAGTGAAGAAGTAAGAGTAGACAAAGCCACCACTACTGCTAATAAGATTATGGCAGGTGAAGAGGCCTTAAATATTAAAGAATTAAACGCAGATCTAACTGAGGAAGAGTTGTCTTCTACGCAATCTTTAGCTGAGCCAAAAATACAACTCAATAGCAATACTCTCGAAAAAGAAAATCATGATAGTGATATTTCTATAAATGCTAATATTTCATTAATTGAATTTGATGATACAATCTTTGAGTTATCTGACAATAAATTTACTATTAATAAAGACAATAGTGATGGTTTAATTTTAAAAAAATATAAGGAAGAGATAGAAGAAATATCTTCTGACATATTGTCTGATTTGAGTAAAGATAAAATAAATTCAGAGCCAGTTGTTGCTGTTAATGAGTGCAATAGTGGGGAGAATTTTAATGTGGAAACTGAGATAATAGAGGTGGCCCAGTTTCAGCCTGTTTTAGAACTAAAGCAACCTGGGATAGAAATTATTGACTCTAAGCCTTCCATGGAAAATAAAAATGGTGAAGAAGTAATTACAGATCCGAAGAATGCGAGCAGCGTTCATTTACAAAAAGAAAATTCGCATCAAAATTTACCAATAAAAATATCGACAGATCACCAGGTAGTCTTGGAAAACTCTCCCGAGAAGCCTGTAAATCCTTTAATGAATACAGACAATGTTTCTGAGTTTAAAACCTTACTGGACATGGCAAATCCAGCTATTGATGAAAACAGGGAAGCTGCTAATACCTCTACACTACATTCCGTTACGCATAATGAGCTTAAAGGTTCTGCTTCTCGCGAGATAGCGAGCCCCAAAACGCTAAATATCCCATCGAGTGTCTCCAGCTCTGATTGGGGGGGAAAATTTACCCAACAAGTGGTATGGTTGGGGCAACAAAAAATTAAAACAGCAATTATCAAGCTGAATCCACAAGAATTGGGGCCATTAGAGGTAAATATTAAACTAGTTAAAGATTCGGCCAGTATCAACATTACTGCTCATACGACACAAGTGCGTGACTTAATTGAGCAAAACGTCCCGAAGCTACGAGAAATGATGTCTGAACAAGGAATTAATCTTTCTCAAGTTAATATTGAATCGAATAACCACCCGCGTCATTTTTCTTCACGACCCTATGAACCCATATCAAAAGAAAATGAGGCTGATATAGAGCAAGCACTAACGACACCTGTAGTTCACTCCAAAATCAGGGGAATCGTTGATTATTTTGCATAATTTTGCAAAATATTTCCTAGTATTTTATAACAGTCCTGCGTATGAGCCAGGACTGTTGAACCCTTTAAATACAACGTTTTACACAACGGATAATAAAACCATTCCATGAGTTTATAAGACAACTTTTCTGGCAACGATGGCCATGACGGTAATAATAGGTGTGCCAACCTGTCCAATATAGATTATGAGGGCGGTAGTATCTTGGTCCCCATCGTCCGTGTCTCCACGGTCCCCAATAACGTCCAGGATAAGAATCATAGACGTAAAAATAAGCTAATTGCATGGGATTGGCACTTGAAGTTCCGTGTGTTGGGGTTGCTGCCTGTACATTACTTGAGAAACCAATGGCTATAAAAATCAATGAAGCAATTAAAATAGGTAGCAACCTAAGCTGTTTAGCAGAACAATTATTCATATATTTGTCCTTCATTTAGATTGTCCAATTTAAATTATAGTCTATCGGTGGTAGCCAACTAAAATGAGGCCTGGGTTTTTTAGGAGGTAAAGTAGTATATTTCAAGATATGATAATCATTCTTAATGCTTTCTAGGTGATAATTGTGAGTAAGAAAATTCCAGGGCTTATTCTTTTTTTTATGCCCATTTTCATAAGTGTTGTAGCGTTTTCTTCTTCAGTAAGTATTCCCATCTGTCCTGAAAAAATTCAAGTTTCAGAAAGGGTGATACTTCCCCCATCAGGATGGGAACTATTGGCGAAGGAACCTAACTATTTTCTTGAGGGTATTTCTATCTACGCAGGTCATCCTAAAGAATTGGCGAGCCTGAAACCTGATTTTGCAAGTAAAGGGAAAGCAAAATGGTCTTTTGCCGCCAATGACACAATTTATGTTGTTTGCGAATACAACGAAACAAGCATTCGTCTGACTAAACAATTGCCAGAAAAAATAATTTCTTGCGAAGTTATTTATGATCAAATGGTACAAAGTACAAAAGGGTTTATCCCTAAACACCTCAATTGTTATAAAGAGAATTGATTACGAGTTAGCATTTTTCTTTTGGATCTTTTACAAAGAAGCCTCTAATTGGTTGATTTCTTCGACAAACTCATTACCTTGAGTTTGTTGAGAAAAGAAGTAGGATACTTTTTTATCGGCAAACTTTGAATAAAGCACCATTCCGGCCATGCCAAATACAACACCTGAGGCAAGGATTCCGACGATTGCCAAGCAAGTTCGTAGATACCTTTTCCAGGTTGGGTCGCGATGTAGGTTTAAATCATTTTCAATGCGTGTTAATGATTCTTTAAAGTTCTCCAATCTTTTGCTTGGGAAAGGAACGGCTTCTTTGTTTTCCAATCCTTGTTTCAGAGTTTGTACGGCATTAAATTTGAGAGCTATTTTTTTATAGGCCTCTTTTGTCCTTTCATCCTCAGAATTACATGAAGGAAGCGGCTTGTTGATGTCGTGATTCACTATTTGAGGTTGAAGTTCGATTGCCTCGGCTAATAAATGATTTAGATATTTATTGGTTAAGGGAAGAATCTTCTTGGTGATTAGCCATTCTGTATCTAATTCTGCTTGTGATTGCAGTTTCTCTATTTTCCGGCGTTGCTTTTCAGCTTCCCTATTTTGCTTTTGCAGTTGATCATTAAGTTGCTCAGCTTGCGATTGTAACTTTTGGACCTCATCACGAAGTTTTTTTAATCGGTCATTAAGTTGCTCAGCTTCTTGCTCTTTGGCTTGTTTAATGCGCTCAATTTCTTCGGACAGTTTCTGTTCTTGCTGTTCTAACTCAGAAATCCTTCCCTGCTTATTTTCCCAATCTTGAATTAAATCTTCCAATTCCGGGAAATGGGCTCCATTGGCAATGGCTTCTTTTTTAAGGTGTTCAAAGAAGGATGCGCTTATACCTTCTGGCTTGACGTGTAAATCAATATTTTTTTCTTTAAGCAGTATCCCACCTATTTGGATGAGAGCAAGGCAGCGAAAGTTAAGCTGTTTACTATCAATATCCAAGGACTTTGGAGCCAAAATGTTATTCAGTTCAGGACTGTCGTCACGCAAGGTTTTTGCTAACTCAAAAAGGTGCTCGAGCTGAGATAGATACTCTTCTAATGTAGTATGATGAGCCTCGAAATGGCTTTGCAAAGGAGTTTTTTCATTGACAAGAATGGCATTAATTTTTGCTTTTTGATCAATCGATAAACTTTTATCGACTCGAATTTGTTCAAGCGCTTCAGTCAATACGCTTTCTACATTTTCAATGTTAACTGGGGTTAATTCTTGCAAGCGCTTTTTGATAATGCGTAACTTTCCGGTTTCATCATCCTTAATGTCCAAGTTGCTCAAAAAATCCTCGAATGTAATGCTGAAACGCTCAGGGGGGGCTAAGAAAAATTCTATTCGACGAGATAAGTCATCAGCTTGTCGGATTATTGATTGGTAATGAGTTTCAATCGTACCTTTTAACCCATTTTTTAAAAAGTCCTCGCATTTTTGGATAATCTCACGATTTGCTACAGAAAGTTGTTTATCGCCACTTAGATTGAGTGCTTCCTTTAATACATTAAATGGTTTTTGGATAGCCTCGCGTAGTTGCTTGTTTTCCTCTACAGATAAATTATTTCTTATATATTTTTGACTAATTAAATCAACAAAAATTGATAAGCCGTTAAAAAAGATTCCACGACCAGTAGGAGATTGAATTAAGACCAATAACTTAGAGGGATTAATATTTTCCTTATTTCTCATTTCTGAAATAGTTTGCTCTAGTGCGTTGGTTATAGCGATTACTAAAACAGCCGGATTGGCATCAGTTAAGCGATCAAGTTGGATGTAGTCACGTAAAAAGAGCATAGCGTGTTCTGAGTTGAGAAAACCGCCGTGTACTTGCGGAGCAACATCTGACATGCTTCCGTGATTATGACTGCGGAAATGCACAAAGCGTTGTTTATCCTTTGTATATTGTGCGCCTAAATAGGCATATGAACCATTTGAAAAGGAGCGAAAAGCTTCATCATTTTTCTCTACTGCCAAATAATGCTGTAGCATCAAGTGATATCTGTCAGTTTCTTCTGTTTTTAAAAAGTTGTTTAGAACAGTATCAAGCCCTTGATGTTTAAGGTCGATATTGTAGTCTTTGGGGGGAAAGATCCCGGTTGTGCGATGGAAAAAGTGAAATAGCTTACATAACACTAGATCTTGAATAGTTGTCGTATCTCTGTCGTTAACTTCAGCTGGTACTTCTTGAAGTTGCTGATTGTATCGATTACCACTTCCTGAGCCATGATGTCCTGGGATAACGCTAGGCTGCATCCCATTAGGAACAATTGGAGTAAAACAGCGAGTTCGCTCATCGCGGTATAATAATAATTCATAGTCATTACATTCTGGTTGGTGGAAAAAACGCTCGTCATACCAACCAACACCCGGAATCTTCAAAAAGCCGCCTCCTGGTACTGGATCAATTAAAAAAGGGTTAATTTTTAATTGATTTAAGCGACTTAAAAGTTCTTTTCGTGATTCAGCACGGTCTTTTACCGTTTGTTTAAAAAACTTCTTCATTGCTGTACATGTATAGCTACAAGGACTTTCGCTTAGAATTTCAAATAATGCCTTATCGGGTTCTTCGGTCAAGGCTTTTTTAATCCGAGCTAACTCATTCATTACCAGAATTGATTCGACAGCTCCTCTACTGTGTGCCGAAATTTGTAAACTTTCCTTTCCATTCGCAGCTGCTCGCAGGGCAAGGAAAACCCCTTGAGCAATACGCTCGCCTACTTCGCTGCCTAAAGTGGTCGGGCCGTTTACAACATCGACTGAAGGGGAGTAATAAGATAAGGGTGCATCCGTCCTTATAACTTCATCTTCTTCTCCTAGAATCTTAACAACAGCTTGAGCAGCATAAGACAGTGTCTCTCCTCGTTCATAAGATTTACTTTCTGTAGGGTCTTTAAGAGAAATTGTGGGCTCTTCTGTAAATACAGTGTCGGTGCCTAATAAAAATAAGAAATGATTTTTTTGAGGGGATTTTTCTAGTTCTAAAAGAGTAAATAGCTCTTCTAGATCATTTGCTTTTTGACTAGGCATGTATACGACTCCAGAGAATTGGATAACTCAGTCCCTTGGAATGCTTACAAAAATCCTTAATTGCAGAAATACAAAATAAATGCTCTTATTGTACTTATTTTGGTCTTGCCGGTCAATATGAAAACCCTCTATGACTGTGGCTTGTCTAGCAGTTTTTTAACCATAAAATTCAAATAGGAAGAAATAGATTGATTAGGTTTTGCAAGTGAGTTTTAGCTTAGACATTAAGGGATTAATCTGTATACTAGAGACAGCTATCATTAATTACTGCTAAATATGAGCTCGATACATATAACTAATGGTGATTATGCTGCAGAGTTAATCAAAACTGGCTTTAATACTCAAGACGTCATTGCCTGGCGCGATGTCCTCTATGAAGGGCCTGTTCAAGCTAATCTAAGTTTTGAGGAATTTAGCCAGCAGCGTTCTGAATATCTTGCCTCCCAGGAATATGGGACTTTAGATGAGATCCGTTCATCTTTTCATGAGCTGGAAAAGCAATTACATAATTTGCCTAATTTTGAAGAAATTATTCTTTGGTTTGAGCACGATACCTATGATCAATTGCAGCTTGTGCAAATATTGGTTTATTTAGCTGGGAAAAAATTACATTCGAAGCTTTCTTTAATATGTATCAATCACTACCCAGGGATAGTTCCTTTTCTAGGTTTAGGTCAATTGGATGAGCAGCAAATTAAAGCATTATTCTCATGTCGCCAAAAAATTACAGATGCGCAATTTCAACTTGCTGAAACAATCTGGAGGGCATTGACCAGGACAGATCCGACTCTGGTTTTGCAAGTAGTAAATAGCAATTTGTCGGCATTGCCTTTTATGAAGAATGCATTATTGAGATATTTGCGAGAGTTTCCCTCAAATCACAATGGCCTGACCTGGACTGAACAATATATATTGGATTCCATTATTGCTGGAGTTGCCAATATTCCCGAGTTATTCCATCAGCTTCCCATCTCAGAGGGAAAGTATTTCCTTGGCATGGGGGATACTACGTTCAAGCGAATCATTAAGAATCTAGCCAAGGCAGAGAGTCCTCTACTTAAAATCAAGCCACGATTAGATGAGCAGGATGAGTCTGAACTTGAATTAACTAATCTTGGGGAAAGGGTGGCACAAGGGGAAGAGGATTGGGTTAAGTTAAATGGCATTGATTGTTGGCGGGGAGGAGTGCACTTAACGCTGGATAATGTTTGGCGATACTCATTAGCCACAAACGAAATAACTGGTCCATTTAATCTAACTAACGATGCTGATTAGTATGAAAATGGGCTATGGTCTCTAAGGTTTATTAATCAACAAGTTGATGTTGTTCAATGTGAAAAGCAGGGTGGCAGGAAATAAAAAGCTCCATATGTCCTTCCCAAAAATACTTTTCACCAGGTTCAATCAAGACAACATCGCCGGCATTTAAGATATTTTCCTTGCCTTCAACTACAACTCTCCCATTGCCTTTCTGTATATAAACAATTTCTTGGCAAACTAAATTGGATGCTCTCCGCTCGTCTGGGTAACGACCACTTAGCTTAACAACAGCAAAATCAATTGCTTTTTCTCCTATAGGATATTCAGTAACGAGACAATATTCGCTATTTTTTCTTTCAGTCGTTTGCTGCTTTAATGCAATTTTCATTAGTTTTCCTCAGTCGTTGTGGTCATCATGCTAACAAAGAAACATTGGTGTAAAGAGGCTATTTCTCCAATAACAAACTGTATTTTGAAGTCGAAGGTACGTGAGCCATCATAATTCTAGCTATAGCTAGAAAAGGAATAGACAGCAATGCACCATTTATACCCCATAGCCATGCCCAAAAAATAATACTAAAAAAGACTATCAGTGGATTTAAGTTTAAGCGATGTCCGAGCAATATGGGGGTAATAATTTGACCCTCTAAATTGCTGGTTAAGAAATAAAGTAAAGGAGGTAATAGAATTTGAAAGTAGGTGTCGAAAGTTAATAGGGAAACAAAAAATATAACACCGATACCGATCGCAGGACCTATATAAGGAATAAAATTAAGACAAGTTGCCATCACCCCCCAAAGCATTGCATTAGGGACGCCTAAAAGCCATAATATCAGAGCAATTGTTATTCCCAGGCAGAAGCAGATGATTGTGAATGTGACCAAATAAGTAGATATTTCTTCTTCAATACTTAGAAGAAAAATGTTTGTAATTTTTGTTTGTCGAGACGTAATAATTTTTTGCAAGTTGCTGAGAATGTTATCCGTATAGATTAGCAAGAAAAATAGAAAGGCTATTGTGATAAAAATCATTAGCATTGCATTAGTAGTTAAATCAAATAAAGAATATCCAATATTCTCGGTGTCAGTTTTTACAATAATTTTTTTTTCTGGTGAGCCCTCAGTGATTGTTTGTGCTTTTTTGAATGCTTCACTTACCTTTGCAAGAGGTTTTTTTATAAATGAGAATTTTTTTTCTATCGTGAGCATATTTTCCGGCGCCTTATCTATCCAGTGGGCAGCAGGTTCCATAAGAAAAGAGATTGCAAAACTAATAACTGCTAAGAGTAAAGCACAGATAATGGCTGAAGCTAGAATTTTAGGAAATTTAAGCCTTAGTAGTAGATCTCTGAAGGGTTTTAATAGTAAATAAAGAAAAAAAGAGAGCGAAAGAGGAAATAAAATATCTTGACTAATGTAGATAATAAAAATAATTGCTGAAAAAGCTAATGTTTTTAATTCCCATCCTGATCGGGATTGATGGATATTTGATTCATTCATGATTTATAAGGTTTTTATTGTCTGCACAATAGAATGAGCAGCTAAAATTTGATTATTACATTTTATAAAATCAAATAATAGCCACTTAAGTATTGCTTGACGCAGGTATATTCAGGCAATTGTTAAATTTGAAAAGAGGAGTTAGAACGATTTGGATCCATTCGTGCTGCTCGAGCCTTAATTGCGGCTTCTAATTCACGGAAAAAAGGAGAGGTAGTAGAAGTTGATGTTTCCTTGACAGATTGTTCTCTATCTTCATGTGAAAAGTCTTCTTTATCTGTACTATCTTGGTATTCCGCTAGAATGTCTAACGAGTGAACTTTTTTCTCATAAGTGATTAAGAAAGTTTTTAGACAATCTAAAAATTGTGGGTTATTTGACTGTAATATCACTGCAGAGGAGGATAATCGTGCAATAAGGCTTTCATCAGAATAGATTTCTGGATTTGCTTTAATTTCCTTACGGATAGCAAGTAGCTTCGAACAGATTTGAGTACGAGATTCATCACTGGAGTTTTTATATGATTCAATCATGTTTTCAAATAATTTGCAGCATATCGTACTGATTCCCATTTTTAGATCCATCTTGAGTGTTGTTGGTCCATTAAACATCAATTAGAATTAAATGACAACAATCAATGAAGCATATTATTATGCTGTTGTAAGATCTAACGGCATGTTTTGTAAATAAAAAAAACAGGGTGATTTGTTTTTCTACTATAATTAAACAATAAGATAAGGAAATAAGGAGAAAGTCATGGCTGATCGAAATGATAATAGTGTCGGGTTCGTTGCTATTATTGTAATAATAATTTTAGCTGGCATTGCACTATGGTATTACTTTGGCGCGCCTCGAACAACTACTACTCCAACAACCAATATTAACGTAGAAACACCTGCGACGACACCTACAACGCCTAGTAACACCACTGTAGTTACCCCGCCAGAGAATAAAGACACAACAACTCCAACTACAACTGGAACTCCTGATACAACCAATACTACAAATACCAGTACCCCAGACAATACAGGCACTAGTACCCCAAGTAATCCAGAGAGTACGAATCCTAATCAATAAGATTCGTGTTATTAAGCTCAGTCGGTTAATGCCGGCTGGGTTTAACTATTTTAGAGATAAGCAAGAACTCCTTTGGATGATCACCTAAAATTTATAATATGACCTTTTTAAATTTGCGAAGTATCAGATAAATAGTTAATGTATTAATTAATTTAAAGGGATTTAACTTTTGGATAGTTAAAATGTATAGGAACGTCAATACTGCTAGAGAACTTGTTATTAAGCTTCTAAATTTGGCGGGAATTACTGTTAACGGCAACGCTCTTTGGGATTTACAAATTCATAATGATCAGTTTTATAGCCGGGTTTTGCGCGATGCTGATCTTGGGCTTGGTGAGTCCTATATGGATGGCTGGTGGGATTGTCAACGTATTGATATGTTAATCGAACATATTGTGAATGCTAATATCGAAAATAAAATCAAAACAAATCCACAGCTTGCTTTACGATTATTGCTTTCTAAAATTTTTAATTTTCAATCAAAAAAAAGAGCTTTGCATGTGGGGCGACGTCATTATGACCTGGGAAATGATCTTTTCGAAGCCATGCTTGATAGCAATATGAATTACACTTGTGGCTATTGGAAAGATGTGGTGACTTTAGAAGAAGCTCAGATAGCTAAATTAGATCTGACATGCAGAAAACTATTATTAGAACCCGGTATGCGTTTATTGGATATTGGTTGTGGCTGGGGTGGATTAGCAAAATATGCTGCAGAGAATTATGGCGTAAAAGTTGTTGGGATTACTATTTCAAAGCAGCAATATGAACTAGCTACAGAACGCTGTAAAAATTTACCAGTTGAAATCCGCTTTCAAGATTATCGTGATGTTAATGAAAAATTTGACCGTATTGCATCACTAGGTATGTTTGAGCATGTCGGGTATTTAAATTACCGCAAATATATGCAGATTGTACACCAGTGTCTTGCTGATGATGGACTCTTTTTATTACATACAATTGGCAGCAATGAAAGTACTACTCAAGCAATGCCTTGGATTGCAAAATACATTTTCCCAAATGGAATGCTGCCTTCGATTACTCAAATAGGTAAGGCAACTGAAAAATTATTCATTATGGAGGACTGGCAAAATTTAGGGATTGATTATTACAAAACACTCCTGGCCTGGCATCAAAATTTTAATGCTCACTGGAGTTCTCTCAAGGCAAATTACGATGAGAAGTTTTTTCGAATGTGGAATTATTATTTATTGAGTTGTGCTGGAGGTTTTAATACGCGCATGCTTCAGCTGTGGCAAATTGTTTTTTCAAAGGGCTTAAAGACAAGGTATGATGCACCAAGATAACAAATGAGGGTTTCTTTAATCATTCATTACGAGCTTGTAAAAGTTCTCGCAATTGAGTTGGTAGTATCGATTGAGCTTTCTCAGTTAGTAGGGCTTCATGCTTTTGCCATAAGGTGCCTAAATAGATAATTAGTAAACCAATAATTGCCAAGGTAATTGGAAATAAATAACTATCTTTAAATACTTCAGAGGCAAGATGTCCCAGATAAAAAGCACAGCCTATAGCACCAAAGATGACAAATATTTTTCTCATTAACAGAACACCTACGCCAATCATCAACAAGTTAATACACAGATAAAAGAATTTTGATAATTCGCTTTCGGAATGCTGGCATGTGAGACCGCCCCAGAAAGCAAGCACACCAAATAAATATAACCAGAATGCATAGTCAAGAGTATTTCTCGATCTTAAATCCACCCAAAAGGCGATTAAGATCATAACCAATCCAAAGTACATAGAAATCATTGCACTAAGTTGAAATGTTGCGTATTGACCTGCCAGCATTTCTGTAAGATCCATTGACATGTACCAAAGGGTCAATGCAATGGGCATTACCATAAATGGATAACGGTAAATCCAGGCTAAAATAATGCCAACAATGAGAGTTCCGAGCTCCATGAATATCCAATGCCATTTAGCATAGTAGTGATACTGTTGATAGGTCGACTCATCAGGCCACCATCCCATTGCTAACTGGAATCCGTATATCGCCAGAGGAGTTAAGGCAATGACAAAGGTAGCACATATTCCAGCAGGGACATGATAATCATGTTTGGCAAATTCATAGGCCAATAAAAGACCAATGACTGCATAAACCAGGCAGAGGGAAACAATTCCCCATCCACCAAACTTTTCCCAACCTAAATTCATAAAAAGGGTCATTGCTCCTATGGCAATTAAGCCGCCAAGATAATACAAGACATTCGTGAAGTTAAAATTAGGAGTTTGCTCGGGTTGGTTTTTAATAAATTCAATTAAGGTATTCGCTTGTTGAGAGGTAATAATATTGGCTTCCACGGCTTTCATCAGAATGGAGCGTGAAATCTTCATCATATCCCCCAATTAATCCTTTGCATTGGATTCAGATGTATTTCTAATAGTGTAATTATAGGATTTATTACAAATAAGTGGTAATTCCTGATGCTATTGTTGATAGAGTGAGATTTATGGATTGTACCGCTCATTAAAAGCTCACTTTAACCGGAATACCAAAAACATGATATTGTTTTGGAATAGGTGATAGCGGGGCAATAATAGCGATTAGTTTATTTTGTCGCGTAGCAAGTGGGTTTATTTCAGAGATAGGAAGTTTTTCAGCGTAACTAGGCGTATTGGTTATTTTTCCATCTACGGTTTCACCATCGGGAAAGGTAATAGTAATTTTCTTTCCTTGATAAATTTTATCGAGATACTGTGGCTCAATAAATGCTATAATTTTTAAGTTTTCTTGGGTGACTATCGATAATAATTGCTGGCCGCTGGCAACAAATTCATTGTTATAAGTATTGATGTGCATGATAGTACCAGCTTTGGTCGAGTGAATTATAAAGTATTTTTTCTTTTCTTGTAGTTCATTGATTTCACTATCTATTTCACGCATTTTTCGTTGGTAACTTACCTCTAAGGTTGTCTTATTACGAAGTTTTGTTTCAATGATTTCCTTTTGCAAATTAGAAAATACACGTTGGGCACTAACATAGTTTTTCCTGGCTTCTTCCAATTGCAGTTCGGACATGTCGCCATTCTTCATGTAATTCTTAAATCGCTCATAAACTTCTTTACTTATCTGGATATCCTGGGATGCAATTTGCAGCATTGTGTCAAAAGGTTGGTAATTTTGCAGACTCAATTGCTCAGACAATGCTTTGAGTAACTGCTTTTCTTTGCGCAAATAATTTAATTTTACCTCTAAAGTAGGTGATTTAAACTGAAGTAAGGGGGTACCGGGGACCACTTGTTGGCCTGCCCGAACAGTAAGCGATTCAATATATCCTGCACCTGGAGCACGAATTGTAAAAGTATCAAAAACCACTAAGCCTGAAAAACTGACAAAAATATATTCTGAAACTAGTTTTGTCATTAAAAAAATCAAGGGCAAGCTAATTAAAATAATGAGTAATAACCACCTCATTTTGGGGGGGGTACGTGTTCCACTGCCATAATTAGTTGCCAAGTGCTCACCTGAGATTTTTTTAAATTTAATAGCCATTATTTGCTCTTCCTGATTACCCACCAAGGTGCCATGGTTGTATCTTGGTGTCCTTTAAAGAATATTTCATTCGTGATAAAAACAGCAGCCATGGTCCGGATGAACTGCTGATAAATAGGTGTAATAACTATCCAACCTATTAATTTTAAATCTTGCTTAGGTCTTTCGGAGACTAATAGCAAGAAGACAATAAATAAAAAAGTCGTTGTTATTAGATAATAGCTATAAACAATAATGCTAATAGCTAACATGGTTGAAAAATCAAAGTGTAGCAGCAGGTAAAGATAATAAAGTAAAATCAAGAATGGTAAAATCAATTGATAATAGAGAGCATACCAACTAAGCAAAAACATTTTTTTGCCCCCCATAATTTTACTGCTAAACATGCGCCAATGACGACGGATATAAATATAATATAAATCCCCATCCCATCGCATTCTTTGCTTTAATAAGCGACGAAGAGTATTAGGTGCGGCTGTCCAGGCGATGCTCTCAGGTTCATTGACAATTCTAAATTGGGGGTAGCGTCTGCAATAGGCATGGATTCGCAAAGTTAAATCCAGGTCTTCTGCAGTGCCGCTCATCCAGCCCCCTATTTGTCGTAAAAACTGGGTTCTAAAGACACCAAAAGCCCCAGAGATATTATTAGTAATATTAATTTCTGTTAAACCAAAGCGCCCTAATTGAATACCTATCATATATTCCAAGGCTTGGAGTTTTGTTAAAAAAGTTTCACGCCAGTTTCTAACTCGAATTGCTCCCGAGACTGCAATAACATTGGGATCAGTAAAGTGTTTAGTAATTTTTATAAGAGTAAGATTATCAATAGAAGTATCGGCATCTATCATAACGAGAATTTCGCCACGCGCCATTTTTAAACCTAAATTCATTGAGCTGGCATGGCCACCTCTCGTCTTTTTTTCAATGATACGAATGGAGCAATTTTGAATGTTCTGATACTTCAGTGCTAATTGTTTCATACTGTAAACAGTTTGATAGTTTCTTTTAGCATCATCAATTACAAAAAGTACTTCTATTTTGCCGCAATATAGCTGTTCAACTACTGAACGCAAGGAAATCTCTAATTCTTCTTTGCTTTCACTGTAAGCCGTAATCACGACGCTAATTAATGGATGAAATGTCGGTTGTTGCTGATTATTAAAATGGATTCGTAACCAACCTCTAATAACATATATCAGATTGATAAGATAAAAGGGGAGCTCTAATAAAATGACAAAAGGGAAAAAGAAAGCAATGAAAAACCAGAGGTTTTGTGTACTTAATGCCATCGTAAAATACAGATAGGTCTGGTAGAAAAAATCAGTCATTACTATCCATCCTTGAGTGCAAATTGGCTATTAGAAACTCAGTACCTTGTTGTGACTTTATCATTTCATGGGAGGTCATAAAGCCAATGTTAACAACTAATTTGTTTTCGCTGCTGCTGAGTTTTTGTTGTTCGCTGAACTCTTTGATCCGGCTTAATAATACGTCACACCCTGTTTCATCAGTCATAGGTAAAAAAAACAGGACAAATCCCTCTCCCCGAGAGGCTAAATCACTGTCTCTAAAAACTTGACGTAATCGGTCATAAAATTCAATAAGTAATTTTTCAGCATGAAAGATCCCGAACTCATTGAGAATGTCATCTTCATTAATTATCTTCAGGGCAAGAATACTAAAATGGAAAGTCTTATAACGGATGGCGAGCTTGGTTTGCCATTTTATGACAGTAAGAAAAATGTCAAAATCAATAAATTCAAAAAAATCACTGATTTGTGTCTGTAATTTTTTCTCTATGCCTCGAGCTAAAAATTCACCGCGTTTGGTTAGTTTGTAATTATGTAATTTGCGAGAAACCAGGTTTTCTGGCGCGGTTATTCTAGAGCAACTCATGCAAATGATATTTACCTCTGCATCCAAGAAATAAAAGCCACACTGATTACATAATTTATCCTCTAGGGGTTTATCATAATCAATGCCTATATGTCTTAGATTTGCGCTACAACGTGAGCATATTAAACGTTCTTGCCTTAAGAATTCACTAAATGGACTGATATTGCCACAAGAAAAGCAATGAATAAATTGTTGGGTCTTAATATCAATGGAATGACAATTAGGACAAGAGTTTTTGTAGTTTAGTAGCCCAGAATAACAGTGAGGACAGGTGTGAATTTCATCAATTAGTTTTTCTTGTTCGAGTAAATCACGAGAAACTAAATTTTGCAAAAAACTCCATTCATCAAAACTATTTGAATTATGAATAAGTGTATGAAGTAGAGGAAAATTTATTCCTTTGGCTGAATGAGAGGTTAAATGGCAATGAATGATTGTATTAGGACGGGTAAATAAATAACTTAGAAGCAATAACTCTTCATTCTCTAAGAGTTGCTCGCTAGGAAGCAATTGAATACGTTGATTAATTTCTTTTGCAATAGTCAACGATGTTTTTTCTAATGAACCGTCAAAAATATCGGCGTTTGGCTCATCGATTTTGCCAATATAAAAAATAGGTGTAAGACAATAAGCCTTTTGCTGCCTTAGTTTTGCTATAAGCTTAAGGCTTTTTTTGTAATCATTTAACACCAGAGCAATAGCAAAACAACCCTCTTGGGGTAGGTCTTTTTCCGATAATGCCCAATTAACTGAGACGGGAAGATCAAAATGCTCTTTTTGACTGCCTATAATCCATAAGGTTTCGTCATCCATGAGAACCTACCTTTGAGTTAATAATAGTTGTATATAATTTAATTTTGATACAATTGAATAAGTTCATTGAATTTAGCGACTCGTTTTTTATTAAAAGACGTATAGCATTCAATTAATGAAAGAGGCTGTAGAGTTCCTCCTTTATTTTGAAGGCTCTCAAAATCACATTCTTTCTTGCGATAGCTCAACCAGGCTTTCTGGGTATCGATGAATAAGTTTTGATTCGTTTTTGATAAAATCCCCAATAAAGCATTGTATTGCTTGTTTAACAAATTATCATAAAACGTGTATTCGCTGTTTGCACAGGCTTTCATGTCAACTGTTGTCACTGCTTTGTCATAGCAAGCCTTTATTTTTTTTAACTCCTCTGTAGACTGATTTAGTCTGGCTGCTGTTTTATTTTGAGGAATGTCGCCTGGGAAAAACTCCTGGTTATCAGGATCGTGAGGGATATTTAAATTTTCCAATTGTTGCGGCGTAATTTCGGAAATCGGTTGATTTATGCAGGGGATATAGGAAATAAATTTTCCATTTTGTAATAAAATAATTCCGTTTATTTCCCATCCTTTACCGATGCCACTGTACAAAATATAGTCGTCATTATTTTTACTAAAGCGCAAATAAATACCGCCACCGCCGCTAAACATCTGTGAGCGACCCATAAAAGCTTTGTTTGGAGGTGTTTGTTCAGATGGATAGCTCAATTCAATATTTTGGGGTTGACCAAATCGATATTGCATGTACCCGCTAGTTGCCGATAAATTCTTAGAGGCACAAATGGAGGCGATTTTGTTACTTTTTGTAGGGCATGTAAATAAAGTTTGCTCGTTACTTCGACATAATGAGTTATTTTCTGTCGCGCTATTTAATGCAAAAGGAAGAAGGAAAGATAGCAAAACTATGTTTTTCTTATTCATAATATCTAATCCTTAAGATATTTATTTTCAAATATAGCTTATTTATTAAGAAATAATTCATATTTTCTAGTGAAATTTTAATTGATAATATGCTTTTTTTGCTAGAGAAAGATTATAAAATCCCCAGCTATTATCGATCTTTTATCCTTCGGATTTACTATAAAAAGAAAAGAGGCATTAGCATGGTTAATTTTAGTGATCTTAGTATTAAAAAATTCCTGGCAGATTATTGGCAAAAAAAACCTTTAGTAGTTCGTCAAGCTTTACCTACCTTCGTTAGCCTATTGAGTCCTGACGAGTTAGCTGGTCTAGCTATGGAAGAAGATATTGAAAGTCGCATTATATTTGAAACTCCTAATAAATCACCTTATTGGCATCTCAGACGTGGACCCTTCACAGCTAACGATTTTAAGCGCTTGCCCAACACACATTGGACTTTACTCGTCCAAGCCGTAGATCGCTTTATTCCTGAGGTAGCGTTGATGCTCGATCATTTTAATTTTATTCCTCAGTGGCGAGTCGATGATGTCATGATAAGTTACGCAGCAGAGCTGGGAAGTGTAGGGCCTCATTATGACAATTATGATGTTTTTTTATACCAGGCAATGGGAAGACGAAAGTGGTCATTAACCACAAAAAATTGCTGTGTGGAAAATAGTATATCTGGTATTGAATTAAGGATTATGGAAGATTTTCAGATTGAGGAAGAATATATTCTCGAAGAGGGCGATATGCTCTATTTGCCTCCTCATGTAGGCCATTATGGAGTAGCCATGTCAAAAGATTGTATGACCTATTCATTCGGTTATAGGAGTTATCAAGCCCAAGAATTATGGGATAGTTTTGGTGAATATTTAGCTGACAAGAAACAAGCGGGTATCTTATATGAAGATCCTGACTGGCGCGCTATGAATACATCTTCAGAGTTATTGCCGCAAGCGTGGAAAAATGCCAGAGACTTAATGCAGCAATTGTTATCTAATGAATCTCAACTTAAGTTATGGTTCGGCACTTTTGCAACTAAGTTGGATCAACATGCTGAAGAACTTTTGCCCATACCCTTATCTCATGAGGTTTGTTTGGATGTGTTTATGCAAGAGCTAAAAATAAGTAAGCAGCTTATGCGTAATCCTTTATGCCGATTTGCTTACCAGGAATCAGAAAGAGACTCTGTTAATCTATTTATTAACGGTTATCAGTGGAATATTGAAGGAGTCTCTGTAGCATTAATCAAACTTATTGCTAATAACCGTTCATTATCGCTTAAGGAGTTGCAGCCATTCATGAAAAATGAAGCTGATAAATTCTTTCTTTTCGAGTTATGGAAATTGCAATGGTTGGGGATGAGCGAGAATTAAGTTTTAAAAATTTGGTACAAAGTTTGCAATTAAACTTGCAGAATTATTTAATAAGGGATTGGCAAATGTTAAAAAAATATATTGTCTGTCTAGCTTTAGGGTGTTTATTTTATAATTTGTCATTTGCTCAAGATCGTGAAATTGCTATCACGATCGATGACTTGCCGTTTGTTGGCTCTTGTAATAATAATCCTGCAAAATTAAAGCGTGAAAACGATCGATTCATGCAAATTTTACAAACTTTAATTAGCAAGAATGTTCCAGCAACTGGTTTTGTGATTGCTGGTTCAATAGAAAAGGGGCAATGGGAGCTTCTGGAGCAATTTCGTCAAGCAGGTTTTAAATTAGGTAACCATACGTACTCTCATAAAAGCTTAAATAGTGTTACCGCAGAAAAATACATTGATGACGTAGATCGAGCCGATAAAGTTTTAACCCCTTTGTTCCCTGAGCATAAATATTTCCGCTATCCATATCTTGCAGAAAGTTCAGGAGAAAAGAAACAAGCGGTCTACGATTATCTTGCTGCTCATAACTATACGGTCGCCCCAGTAACCATTGATAGTAAAGATTTCGTATTTAACCAACAATTGTTCGCTATTCCTTATCGACTACGTGATAAAAATTTAAATCAACTGAAAAAAAGATATCTTGCATTTATTTGGAGCCAAACCCTTAAAGCAGAAAGTAGAGCTGCTAAGGCTAATCCAAATAAACCTGTAAAACACATATTGTTGATTCATGCTAATTTGCTAAATAGCCATTTTTTAGGTGACATTATTGATTTATATCAACAAAATGGGTACCGCATTATTAGTTTGGAAGAGGCCTTAACAGCACCTGCAGAAGCTATAAATACACCAGCAGGTGAGAATGAACGCTATGAAATGTTTTTTAATGATAGTGTCTTGAGGTCTTTATTTAATCAAAAGAGTTAGCCTTAAGGGAAAATTACAAATGCTTCCTTTGGGGGGCAGGGAGGTTTGTAAGTTTCGTGTGAAACTTTGGTTCTTTCGTAGAGGCAGGTTTATTTGAAACGAGAAAAACTCTTAAGGCTTTTTATTCTCGGGTGCTTCTATCTCTAAACTGGCAAACTCTTTTTTCAATCGTTCTACTGCATGTTGAGGTAACAATAGCCAATAATGTCCTTCATTTTTCATATGACCGGCGATATAGGTAGCTTTTTTACCAGCTCCCCAGAAGACATCCCCTCTTACTAATCCACGAATAGCACCACCAGTATCTTGAGCAATCATCAAACGTTGGAAGGGTTTTTTGTCATCGCTATGTTTGTCTGGTCTTGTCGTGGTTAGCCAGAGTGGGGTGCCAATAGGGATCCATTTCAGATCAACTGCTAATGAATAACCTGGTGTTAGAGCGACTCCTTGCGTACCCAATGCTGCATTTTGTGGAAGCATATTAAAAAATACAAAGGATTTATTTTGATTTAGAACTTTGTTCATTTCCTTAGGATGTTTCGTCAAGTATCGCTTAATTCCTTGCATGGAAGCAGTATGCTTGGTCATTACACCTTTGTCGATTAGAACCTTGGCAATAGCAGTATAAGGCTGGCCATTTTGTGCGGCATAGCCGAGATAAATATGCTCCCCATTAGGAAGCTCTACAATTCCTGAGCCCTGAATTTCTAGAAAGACGCGATCAATAGGATTATCAAGCCAAACTAAGACTTTAGCTTTTTTCTTAATAGCACCCTTATTGATTTGTTCACGATTATAGTAAGGAACAACTTTATGCCCCGTCACGCGTCCAATCAGCTTCCTATGCTTAAGGTTTGGATCAAATTGACTGAGATTTATAGTGACTAAGTCAGAGGGTATGCTATAGATGGGTACATTATACTTATCTGTTCGGGTAAGGCTTCCATAAAGAAGGGGCATATAGTAGCCGGTGAATAAGCCCCGTACAGACTGATTGCTGTAAAATTCAACTGGGGTAAACCATTTTTGAAAAAATTCTCTTGCATTTTTATTAGTGATGGGGGAGATTGCAAGAGCTGCTTGACATGCTGGGTGCCAATCTTTGGCTTTTAAATTTAAATGATGGCTGCCGACAGTTTTTTCAGGATTTTGTCTAAGGAAGGTTTTGCACGAAACCCGAAAAGTCTTTAGTGATTCCTGAATATTGGCCTCATTCCAACCAGGAAGTTGAGAAAAAGAACCTTGTCTAAGCCTCAGAGGTTTCGGTTGTGGCCAAAACCACCACCATACACAAAAGCTGGTAACAACTAGTACAACTGCGAGTAATGAGTAAAGTAATGTTCTTTTCATTGGGCAAATTTTACACGAAATGGAATTTAATGCAACTCAATTTAACAGGTAACTGATAATGTCCTACATAAAATTGTCAAAGCATGGGGAGACTCCGTTCGAAAAACTTTTAGGTTATGTTCCTGAAATTTCTCACAAATGGGCTCAACTTGAAAGTGCTTTTTTTCAAAGTCAGACTTTTTCTTCAGAGTTTCTTGAGCAAGTTAGACGGGCTTTGGCCTTTAATAATTTATGCCAATATTGTATGGCAAAAGCAGGAAAACCTGATGAGAATCCAGAGTCAATAAAATTGGAGCAAGCCTTAAGTTTTGCTAACTGTTATGCAATAGACCATCAGACGATTGATGAACAATATATCGAACAGATGAAGCAATATTTCTCAGAGGGTGAGTTGGTTGAACTTATTGCTTTTTGTAGCTTTATTTCTGCTGCGCAAAAATTCGGTGCTAGCCTAGGATTGCAGCCCCGTGAATATTATGTTGAGTGAGATACTAGCGATAGGCATGAGCTAACACAATTTGTAGGCCAGCGGCAGTTAGATTTAGAAAGTTGTAACCCGGATCGATTGTTGTGCGCTCTAGCCATTCATTGGCGATACAAATATCTGTTAGTTTATGGACTTGCTCTAAGGTAACGTCATCACCAAATTTTTCGGCGAGTATGGCTACAGTATTTTGGTCCATGCTCAAAAAAACTTTGTCACGGCTCGTTCCCTGAGTTCTCATTTCATTGTAGAAGAGTAATAGGATGTCCAATTCATTCATAATTAATCCTTTTTAGGATCCCCAATTTAAATATAGCTTAAGATAAGATGTCTAATAAGGGGGATAAATGTGTTAATCAGTATCCTTGAGATTTATAAAATTTAGATTTCACTGCGTAATAGACAGTTGGTAAAATAAAAAGAGTCAGCAATGTGCCCATACTCAATCCACCGAGAAGGACGAAGCCGATTGCATGACGAGCCTCAGAGCCGGCATCGTGTGATAAAATGAGAGGTATAACACCAAAAAGCATAGCTCCTGTAGTCATCAAAATAGGGCGTAAACGTAGAACAGCTGCTTGTTTTATTGCTTCCAATAAGGGTAGACCATTATCTTTTAGTTGGTTCGCAAATTCAACAATTAATATTCCATGTTTACTTATCAAGCCTACTAATGTGATGAGTCCGATTTGAGTGTAAATATTAAAGGATTGCTTAAACACATAGGCAAAAAACAAAGCCCCACAACTTGCCAGCGGTACCGTAAACATAATAATTAGTGGGTCGATGAAGTTTTCAAATTGAATGGACAAAATGGCAAAAATAAAGAAAATTGATAAAACAAATAGAATCAACATGGTGTTCGAGGATTGTGTGTAAGCTTTTGCGGCACCTTCCCAGCTCATTTTGTAATGCTTAGGTAATTCATTTCTGGCAATCTCCCAAAGCTTACCCATGCCTTTTTTTATGGATTCATTAGCATGTGGTTTTACATGCAAGATGGTTGAGCGCATTTGGTTGTGATGATCAAGCGTTGGCGGTTGGGCTTTAGATTTCATTGTGGTCAGGGCCCCTAAGGAGACATGTTTTCCTGCTGGGGTGGAGAGATATAATTCATTTAAGGTCCAGGGCGAATGCTTTCCTTTAATGGTTAGGTTATAAATCACACCATCTTTTTGAAAGTTAAGAGATTTATCACCGCTGAAGAATACTTCAATGGTTTTTGCTACCTGTTTTGCGGAGAAACCGAGTTGGGCTAGTGCGTTGTTGTCAATATCAATACTATAGCCCATAGAGTCCAAGCGGAGATCATAGCGCGTTGATTCAAATTGGCCCTTTTCATCGAGTGTGGCCTTTAATTTCTCTACCTCGCCTAATAATTGACGAAAATTATCGGCTGTTGAAATTACTAAAGCCAGTTCTGTACCACTACCTGCATCATCAATCCCGGGTAAAGCTGTATCCCAGCTCCATACGTAAGAGTCCATCGATGGAAAATTATTAAGTTGTGGCTGTAGGCTAGCTACTAATTGCTCAGCAGAATGTTTTCGTTGAGTATGTGGCTTGAGTGGAAGGACAATACTTGCGCCCCAATCACCAATAAAAGTCAGTTGATTATTAATTTCTGGTAGATTTTTCACTTTATTTTCTATCAGTGGTACTTTGTTATCTAGGGTTTGAACGTTATCTCCAGCAAGTAATGGAGTATATACTCCAATTAGCCCACGATCTTCTTTGGGCGCGGTTTCCCGAGATAATAAATTGTAAAAAAATAAACTAAGGCTGATAAAACAGCCTATCCCTGTAAAAATAATTTTTTTCCTATTGATACCATGGTTCAGAAGGTTAGCGTATTGTTGTTCAATTCGGCGAAGAAAAGAGTCAAATTGTGGCCATAATTGCCGATTCCTCTTGTTTAAGAACTTCGCGCACATTAAGGGAGAAAGTGTTAATGACACGAGTCCAGAAATAAATACGCTTCCTGCCAAAGCGACTGCAAACTCAATAAAAATTTGCCCGAGCATGCCCGGTATAAAGGCAACGGGAGCATAAACACTTGCAAGAGTTAATGTCATTGCGACAATTGCAAAACCAATCTCTCGAGAACCTTGCATGGCAGCGTTCATTGGAGACAGGCCTTTCTCAATATGACGCCAAATATTCTCCAAAACAATAATGGCATCATCGACAACTAAGCCTACAGCAAGTACCATGGCTAAAAGTGTCATGAGATTGATGGAAAAACCAAATAATTTTAGAAAAATCAAAGACCCTAATAAGGAAATAGGAATAGTAATCAAGGGAATGACGGTTGCTCGGCCATTTCTTAAGAAGATAAAAACGATAATAAGTACTAAAAGAATTGCCTCCAAAATGGATGACTGGATATTTTTTAATGAAGCATTAATGAAATCTGATTGATCAATAATAATTCTTGCTTTTATATCATCAGGTAAGTTCTGTTGTAACGACATCAGCTCACGACGAACTAATTTTGATACCTCAAGGGGATTCGCGTCATCTGCGCGATTAATTGACAATACCAAGCCGGCATGACCATTTACCCTTACCCGCATGCGTTCATTGTCTGTAGTTAATTTTACCTTCGCGAGAGATTTTAGGAAGATAGGATGATGATTATTGCTTCGTATCAATAGGTTTTCATAGTCTTGTATTGTTTTTAACTCGAAGTTTAGGGTGCTTGGAATTTTGTTCTGAAAATTACCTGTAGGAAGGGAAATGCTGCTTCTTGAAATGGCATCAAATATTTCATCGACATTGACCCCAAAAGAAAATAGCTTCTTTGGATCAAGGGTGATGGCATAAGTATAGGGCTGTCCCCAAACGTCAACGGAGGAGACACCGTTTAAACTACGAAAAGAGTTTTTTAAATTAAGGTTGGCAAAATGAGTTAATTCGCCAAAATCAAGGGAGGATGATTCAAGAGCAATGCCTAAAAAGGGTAACCCATTTGATTTTTTTTGCCTTTCAATGGCGGGGCTTCTGACTTCCAACGGCAACAAAGGCTTTGCCAATGCAACGGCATCTTGAGTTGCACTCAAAGCTCTGTCCATTGATGTACCAGAGCGAAAAGATAAGGTAATATAAGAGGAGCCTGAACTTGATTGTGAAGTAATGGTTTCTAATCCTTCAACACCTGCTAGACGCTCTTCTAAAACGTTGGTAACTGCCGATTCAACGAGTTCTGAACTGGCATTCGGATAGGCGGTAGAGACAGTAATTATCGGGAAACTAATATTGGGATATTCGCGAATAGGCAAAGCATGTAAACAAAGCAAGCCTAATACGATCAGCACACAGTTAAAGACAATGGCTATAACTGGATGCTTAATGAAATAATTAGGCAGTTTCATGGTTAATTATCAGCCCTGGATTTTGATTTATAAATCCCAACGGTCATTCCGGGATATAGACGTTCCTGACCATTTATCACGAGAATGTGTCCTGTTTTTAATCCTGAAGTTATTTCAATGCGAGATTTGTTTTGTAGACCGGTTTCAACTGAAGTTAATATAACTTTATGATCCTCTACAATATAAACAAAATGTTTACCATTTTTTAGAAAAACGGCTTGATAAGGAATAACTAGAACCTTTTTCTTTTCCTTGACCACTAATTCGACATCAACACTAGCACCTATTACACAATCTTCACAGACAATGTCCACATCAGCAGGACACATGTGTGTGTCCTCATCTATCATTCTCTGAATATGGGTAAGCCGATATTCGGTACCTAAGATGCGAACATGTTGGCCTTCTTTTAAACTTTTAATATTGGTACAGGGTATGTCGAAATCAACTGTTAAGCGAGCTGGATCATAGATAGTGACAATCGGATCTCCCGCATTAACTTGTGTTCCCTCACGTTTTTTATAGGCTCCAATAATACCATCAAAGGGTGCGTAAAAACGCATAGTATCTAATTCTATTTTAGTTTGTGAGAGATTCTTTGAAGCTTCTATCCATGCTTGTTTTTTCTCTTCTACTTCTTTCGCGCTAATATAGCCGGTTTTAAGTAGTTTGGATAATCGGTCATATTGAGTGTGAGCAATTTTTTCGGCCGTTTCGGAAAGTTGATGATTTTTTTCCATATCTGGATTGTCAATTTTGGCAATTAACATGCCTTTTTGTATTTTTTGGCCTGTGGCCACTAAAGAGTCTAGCATGCCATTGGCCTTGGCTATTAATACAGTAGCGTGTTTGGGGCGAATAGTACCGATTAACTCTGTGGTTTGTTGGATATCATGAGGAGTTATTTCTTCTACTTCGACTATTTTGATTGCATCGTTATTAATTTTAGCTTTAGAACCAAAAAATAATTGGTAAGCAAAAGTAAGTAAACCGCAAACGAAAAAAAATAGAGCTACTTTTATGAGAATTTTTCTTTGAAGTATGCGACGAAAAATAGACCTAAGACTCACAGTATCCTCATTCAGTAAAGTCAAACTGCAAATTAATAGTTATGCACTCTATCATAGAAATAAAAAAATTAGCCATTTTTTTGTTAATTGCAGTCAAATTTAAAATGATCTCCTGAGGGTAGTACCCGACTGAATTGGAGCAATTGCTGTTTAAATTCTGATGCATATTTTATATCAGTTGCGTAAAAATAGACTGTTTTATTGGCTGCACTTACTCTTGGCATATCAAAATATAAGCATCCTAAAGAAACCCATTCTTTGGGAATTGCTACAAACCAATTTTTATAAAGCATGACCAATTTTACTTTTGATTTTCTTGTGGCTTGTGCCATCCATAAGGCGCTTTTTTCGGAACTTCTTTTTTTATAAATCTCATAATTTCCTAATCCAAAAAGATCTAAAACATAATAAGGATTATTAAAAGAAACCCATCCGATATCATTGACGGCAACCGGTGATTTTACCCAATAAACTGCGAATTTACGCATCTGATATTGTTGTTGGTAAATGTTATTGGCGGCATAAGGGATACTGTACAATACCGTAAAGTAAGGATAACTACTCAGGATTAACCCGACTAAAAAAAATAAATAACATGGGGTAGAATTCTTAATACGCTGATCACTATCAAAATATAAATAGAATATAAGTAGTAAAATAGCTGCATATAGATAAAGCTCGTAGCGATGGAACCAATTAAATTTTCCTAAAAATAAATGCAATAAAAGGCTAAAAGTAACTACAGTTAATAATTTCTTTTTGATTGAGGATAAATTTGAGAAAAAAATAAGAGCAGGGAAGGTTAGCAAAAGGGTGAAGAAAATTAGGCCCTGTCGTTGCGTTAAATTTAGGTTAAATTGATCAATTAATTCTTCACCTAAGGTAGAGTATTGGCCAAAACCAACTTTATTCAAAATAGAGCAGGCTAAAAAAGGTTGCCCAATGTGAAGCAAAAACAGAGAAAATAAACTCAAAAATGCTAATACAATGATAAGGGTATAAATAACTTTTTTTCTGTGTCCTTGGTAGAACAAAAAAATTAATGCTGGTACAGAGAGCGCTAAATTCTCATAGCGTATTAATGGTCCTATTACAATAACCACGGATAACCATAAGGGAAAAGATTGATCTCTACTTTCAATGATAATTCCGTAGATTAAAAGAACACTAAAAAGCATTTGTAGAGAATGCTCCATGCCTGAAAATATTAGCCCTACCAAATTAAGTGATGGGATTAGTAAACAAAATAAAATGAGTGGTTTCCACTGAATTTTGGTGCTTTGTGTGCTTACAGATAAACAAAGGGAAATGAAAACAGATAAGATTAAAAGAGATAATAAACTATTAAATAATAGTGGGATAAATTCGAAAAAAGAAAAAGAAGAAAATGGAACTAGGAGAAAAGGCCACAATATGCTTGAAGAAGGACTTGAATATTCACCACTATTAAAACCATATCCACCTGCGGCTATTTGTTTGGCAAGAGAGAGATGAATATAGGGGTCATCCAGCGTATAACTAAACACACCATTATTAAGATGAAGAATTCTTAACCACTCAACCACAATCAGCAAAATTAGTAGTAGAAAGGGAAATAAGTAATAAATTCGTCGAGGAAAAGAAATCATTTCAGCCTATATCATCCTCATTGCTTGAATAGATAGTTTTATACAAAATTGATTATAAATCTACAGCGTAAATAACGGATAAGATGAAAATACAGGTGATTTTTATGGCTCCGTTGCAAAATCGAAATTGCCTATATCATACATATGTTCAAAACGGAGCCCTGCTATAATGATATATAAATTATGCTTTAGGTGATTCTAATGCCACTGCTTAAACCCATACAATTTGCCCCAGGGATAGAAATCAATGTAGAGCAGCTAACAACATTTTTTAAACTTACGGAGAATATACCATTTACAAAATTGCTCGCGTCTTCTGCTGATGGAACATCAATTTTATCTGTATGCGAACCATTAAGAAGGCGAGCCTTAGTATTTAATATTCAGCAAGGTAGGATAATACAATTTGGCAGCGGTTATCTTACATTTGATGAATTACAAGAATTATTAAGTACAGCACCTGATAATCTGCAACCATTAAAATCTCAACTTAATACATTTATTCTTGAGATGCGAAAACATCTCGCAGAATGCGAATCGCTGAATCAAATAGAAGAAACAGTTTTGAGGAAGAATATAGAAACCATCAATAATGAAGGTTTAAGTTGCTTACGCCGTAATGAAATCAGATTAAGAGAAGAGGCTACAAAAAGTGAGGTCGAGAAAACAGTTGTAATTCCTGAGCATGCTTTTATTGTTAAAGATATTTCAGATAACGAGCCTCTATATTTAGGAACTCCAGATATAGGTTCTTGCATGGTTTTAGTCATTTATAATTCAGTAACAAAAAAACTGGGTTTAGCGCACTTAAATAATGGTACAGTTGAAGGTTATCGTAAATCGCTGGAATCTTTTTTTAATCAGTGTGGTGGCAGTTCAGAAGTACCAAACCATATTTATGTGATTGGTTATGATATATTTGAACGACCTCTAACCAGATCTCTAAACACTCCGATGGCTCGTATAGATAATATACAGCGCTCCCTGGTTTTATCTATTTATGAATTTATTGAACAGCGACAGGATAGTAAATTAAGAGGTACTTATTTTTCTTCTCTAGGAAAAGGAGTGGTTTTTGTTTCGGGCTCTACTCAACAATGTCAAATTTTTATTACTAATGACGAATCATTTTGCCCTGTTTTAAATAAAAATTATAAAAGACAAACAATTGCTGATTGCATATGCTTTCAGGAGTTAGTTGACTACAATCGACTAATGCCAATGTTGCCTTTGAATAAATCACGATATAGTTTTTTACCTGAAAAAGAGGAAACAAAGATATCGTCAAATCCGCAAGATTTGACAAAAAATAATTCAAGCTTCCCTTGATATTGGGGCTCCCTAGTCGCCTTGTGTTAATCCATCCAAACACAATTAACAACGCTACCAAAATCGGCCGTTTACCAAGTGCTATTAGTTCTGATGTTTTTTACCATGCTTGAAGACCGTTTGTTCTGTTTCTTCATGAGGGCAGACATCATAAAGAACAGCCCCAACATTGGATGGTACTGGTTGCAGCCATTGCGATTCTTTTAACGCCGCTGTTGCTTGCTCACACCCCATTTTTATCCCTTCATCAATGGCGACAGAGGAAAAAGCGTAATCTTTAGAAGACAAATCACTCATTAAGCCGTGGCGATGGAACCTCACTAATACCATAATCGTTTTGCAACCCATAGCGCGTATTTCCTGTGCCTTAGGCTCTCTTTTTATATGCTCTGGCAACATATCGTAAAGTTCGCTAATACCATGACGCATGTCATGTGCTTCGCAAAATGATTTAATGACTCGTTTATAATGGCTTGAGTAAGTCATATCTTTCTGTTTCAACAATACTTCATCTAAAGTTGTTGGATCACTACTCTCTGGATCAAAGAGATGTACCATAAAACATAAGGTGCTGACGCGTGGAAGGTCATTTAAAATAACTTCGATTGGGGTATTATTGACTATACCGCCATCCCAATAATATTGACCATCAATTTTAACTGCTGGAAATCCTGGAGGCAGGGCACCGCTGGCCATGATGTGTTCAGCACGTATTTCTTGATGATTCGTGTCAAAAAGAACTAATTGGCTATCTTTCAAACGAACCGCAGATAATGTTAAACGAGTTTTCCCACTATTTAGAAGATCAAAATCAATTAAACTTTCTAGGGTTTCTTTTAGTAGGGAGGTATCATAAAAGCTAATTTCATCCGGCTTGGAGTTTGATAGGAAATGTGGATTTATCAAGCGCGGCATGAAAAATCCTGGTTGTCCGAAAAAAAGGGTAGCATGCGCATGGAGTTGATTATATAACCGACGCAGATCGATATTTTCAAGGTATTCATCCCACCAAGAGAAATGTGTAGGTGTGGAGATAATTCGCCAAAATTCCTTCAATTTTGCTACCCGATTTTCGGGTTTATTTCCAGCAACAATGGCGGCATTAATAGCTCCAATAGAGACACCACTTACCCAGTCTAGTTGATACCCTGCATTGTGAAGAGCTTCGTAAATGCCTACCTGAAAAGCTCCTAAGGCACCGCCTCCTTGAAATATGAATGCAACACGATTCCAAACAGGCTTAGCTTGTAGTTGCTTTTTCATTATACTCCTCCTTGATGCTCATCATTCTTTTGATGAATCTGAGTGATGAGCTAAGTCTTTAATATTTGCTAAAATGTAATTTTAATCTTGGTCTTGTTTTAGTAAGCAATTTTTTTGCCCGTCTTACGGTCAATGCACCAAAAAAACCGTATAAAGCAATCAGATGCATAAAGTATAGTGAACGATAAACAGATTGCGCTATTTTACCCCCAATGTAGTGTTGCATCTTATAGAAGCTTTTTATGTTTCCAAAAGTATCATAGCAACTTAAAGTGACTAACGAACCCCGATCATGATACCTGAAAGGAAGCAATGGTTTATTGTTAAGTCGATTTTTAAGAGACTTGGCTAAAATCTGTGCTTGCTGATGTGCAGTTTGTGCTCGCGGAGGAATTGATGTTTTAAGAACTGGATCAATGAAATTAGCACAATCACCGAGGGCAAAAATGTTGTCGTCATTTGTTGTTTGGAGTGTGATGTTAACAATAAGCCGATTAATAGAGTCTGTTTCTAAACCATCAAGTTGAGTCAAAAAATCAGGGGCTTTGACTCCTGCCGCCCAAACACATAAATCAGCTGGAAAAAATTTACCACTTTTAGTATGAATACCATCCTTCATCGCCGTGGTGACCATCTCGTTGGTGTAAACTGCAATGCTTAGAGATTTTAGTCGTTCATTGATAGCGGCAGCTACTACATCGGGTAAGTGGGATAAAATACGAGGTGCACCCTCTACTAATGTAATTTGAGCGAGTCTGATTGCTTCATGATCTAAACCATAAGTATTTGCCTGTCGCAAGCTATAATGAAGTTCTGCCGCTAATTCAACTCCCGTGGCTCCCCCGCCTACAATAACGATCTTCAAAGGTGAATGGGGTAGTCCGCAGCCATACTGTGTGCCTAGAAGTTTATTGAGATATTCTCTTTGAAATAAATTGGCCTGTTCCAAATTATCCAGAGACAAGCAATGTTTTTTCACGCCAGGAGTATTAAAATCATTACTTAAACTACCAACAGCCAAGACTAAAGTGTCATAAGCTAAAGTGCGTTTAGGAATGAGTTCTTCACCATGCTCATTATTTAAAGCAGCCAAGACTATTCTTTTTTTCTCCCTTTCCAAACCCTCCATTTTTCCTGGTTGATAGTAGTAATAATTATCAGTGGCGTGTGCATAATAATTGATTTGATCAATATTAGAGTCAAGCGACCCTGCAGCTACTTCGTGGAGTAGGGGTTTCCATAAATGAACTGCATGTTCATCAACCAATGTAATACGGGCCTTACCTTGTTTGCCCAGGCTGTGTCCTAGCCTTGTCACTAGTTCGAGTCCGCCTGCTCCTCCGCCAACCACAAGGATATGGTGCTGTGTTTGGGCCTTGTTCATTTTATTTCCTAAAACCGATTAGAGATATTAGAATCCTCAGAGATCAAAAATACTTAGATTCTACGCTATTTAGCCAATGCGCAATTTTTTCATGTTCTCTGGACTCGAATAAAATTGGAGCATGACCTGCGTTTTCGATCTCGATAACTTCGACATTGGGGTGACCTCTTTGCATTCTTTTTATATGTTCTGGCAGTAGCATATCTGAATTCTTGCCACGAATTACAAGGACTGGGCATGTTACTTTTTGCCACAGATACCATAAGTCAACATCAAACAAGATACCTTCAAGAGCTCTATGAGGATTAACGAAAAATTCTTTGACCAGCTGGCCACTTGATTTCGAGCCTTTAATGTGAGGATCTATTTTGGCTGTAAAAGTGCCAGGAGTAATCTCCTTAATGCTATGATGCGTTAGATAGCTCCATTGTTCTTCAGTAAGGATGCCAAAACTTCCATAAATAGTTTTAAAATACTCTTTAGCTTCTTCCTCGCTTTTAAACAGAGGATGTTTACCTACATATTGACCTAATCGCCAGAGTGCTTGCACAGGAATTTGTGGGCCAATATCATTTAAGACAAGTGAGCGGATAGGGGAGTTAGGTAAGGCCGCGAGCGCCATGCCAATTAATCCACCCATGGATGTTCCTATCCAATCTATCTTTTGTGCTGAAGTTCTTGCAATTAAAGTGCTCATATCGGCAATATATTGCTGATAATTATAATATTTTGGATTTTTAAACCAGCTACTATCACCGCGGCCAACAATGTCTGGACAAAGGATCTGACGTCCTTTATCGCTCAAAAATTGTGCGAGAGGTTCAAAGTCACAACGATTGCGTGTTAAACCATGGACGCAAATAACTGCAGAAAGATCTTCTTTTGGCTGACCCCATTCGGAGTATGTTACTTTGTGAAATCCTTCTTGTGTAGCGCACAAAATGTAGTTTAACTTCATTTATATTTCATCCTTGTTGCATTCTTTCAACATAGTATATACCCAAATTTTTTGATATTTGGAATCAAGTATTGACGACTGGTAGGAAGGAAAAGTTTGTGGATCTCGCGTCAAGCCGCGGGTCTATCTATTATTCCTCTAGGATATCCAAGGGAGTTAGGGCATTTGTTTTATCAATATGAATAATCGAATCAAACTGATAAGTAAGATGTGTAAAAAAATAATGACTCAGACGTTCTGATTCAGGGCGGTAAATCACACCGATAGCGCGTTGTAACCGTGGGATTTGTAAGTAATGCTCAAGTTCTGGATTATCAGCTAAATCCAAGAAAAAATTATCAGATGTTAATTGATGAAACAATTCTTCATAACTACTTTCAAAACCAGGGACAACTTTTTTATACTCAGGAGGATTGCCCCAATCACTGGCGGCAGTCACAAAGCCTCCATAAGTGGAAAAACCAATGGAATAGCTATGCCTATCATACTGTTCACGCACTAATTGACCAATATTGATTTCACCGCGCTCACTCATTTCTGTCGCTCGTGCATCGCCAATGTGGGAGTTATGAGCCCAAATCACAATCTTTGCAGGTTTGTCATAACGATTTTCTAGATGATCAGCAAGAATATTCAAAGTTTCTGTCATATGCCTATCGCGAACATTCCAAGATGAGGCTCGTCCTTCAAACATAGAGCGATAATAAATTTCAGCATCTTTGATTAAGCGAGCATTTTGTGTGGCAAAAAAATACTCGTCCTCGGCGGTAATGCGGTCTTCGCGTATGTATTTAAAAGCATGATGTTGTAACTCAACTAAAACAGCAATTGCTTCATTTATACAAGATTTTTTTATACCTATGTTCGTTAAATAGCCATAAGTCTGTGGATCAATATTGGTATGGTCAAAACATGCGTATCGTTTTCTTGCGCGTTGGGCTGCTTCAGGATCTATTTGCATAAGATAACCAATTACTGCCTGCATAGAAGCATTCAAGCTGTACAAGTCAAGGCCATAAAACCCTATTTTCTTGCTAGAAGTTAAACTTTTATTATATGCGCGTAGCCATTCGATAAACGGAGGCATTGTTGTATTACGCCACATCCAGGTAGGAAATCGTTTAAAATCCTCTAAGGATTGCTCTGCATCGGAAACATTACTTTTCTCTTGGATATAGCGATGGACTGTATAGGCATCAGGCCAGTCTCCTTCTATTGCTACGGCCATAAACCCTTTCTCTTCAATTAGCAGTCGGGTAATATCAATTCGTGCTTGGTAAAATTCTTCAGTGCCGTGAGTGGCTTCACCAATCATTACAAACCGCGCATCTCGAATTTTATTTAAAATAAATGAGTAATCGCTTTTCGTGATATCCAGGGGGAGTAGAGCATTATTTAAAGTACTAATAAGTTTCTGATGATTATTTAGCATAGAAACTCCTGTAATCCATTTAGCAAATTACAGTGCTAAATAGCTAACGAACCATTTTTTTGCCAGTTGTGCTACCTGACCAAGTGTTCCTGTTTCTTCAAACAAATGAGTTGCACCAGGAATAATTTCCAATTGTTTTATACATTCTAATTTAGAGAAGGCTTCTTTATTCATTAAAATAACAACGTCATCATATCCACCCACTATCAATAAAGTGGGTGCTTTTACGTCTGATAATGATTCCTCTGCCAAGTCAGGTCTACCTCCACGTGAAACGACGGCTTTTATGAGTTCTCCTTTTGCTGCTGCAGCAATTAATGCTGCGGCAGCTCCTGTACTTGCGCCAAAATACCCCATAGGTAAGTTAAAATTTTCTGTTAGACACCAATTCGTTGCGTCTATTAGGCGACTTGCCAAAAAATTAATATTGAAGCGAAATTCGCGAGTACGAAGGTCAACAGCTTCTTCTTCAGGTGTTAATAGATCAAATAATAAGGTAGCCAATGGTGCTTTATTTAAAATTTGTGCAACAAAATGATTTCTTATACTAAAACGGCTGCTGCCACTACCGTGAGCAAATAGAACAATACCTAAAGCGTTTTGAGGGATGTATAAAAGCCCACTGAGAGAAACATGCCCATTAGTAATGGTGATGGAATGTTCCATATTCAGGGAAAAACTCATACGACCTCCCTTTGTATATTATAAAACTGACGACATACCATTGTGTGGATTATTAATTTTGTTGGCTAATAATTCAGTAACCTCAGTATCTGTAGTTTGTGCAAAGTCCTCATACCAAAGGCCAACCGCATAAAAATGCAAGGGTTGTAGAGGGCAGATAATTTCATCTACCAGCTTAGCCATTTCTTGATAAGTGGAAAAGGCAGCCACAGGGATTGCCATAATGAGACGAGCCGGATTTTGTTTGCGTAAAGATTTAATAGCAGCACGCATTGTCGCTCCAGTAGCAACCCCATCATCCACAAGAATGACTATTTTATTTTCCAGTTTTGGAAAAGGTTGATTGTGACGATAAATTGCTTCACGTCTTTCTAATTCTTCCTCTTCCGAATGAATCACTTCCTCAATTGCCTGTTTTGAGATATGCAAAGCTTCAACTATTTCATCATTAAAAATTGCCGTGGCGCCTGAAGCAATGGCTCCCATAGCTAATTCTTCATGTCCTGGCACACCAAGTTTTCGAACAATGAAGACATCAAGCGGCACAGAAAGAGCTTTTGCTATTTCATAGCCTACTGGCACTCCTCCTCGGGGCAACGCCAAAACAATCACATCAGGATTATATGCATACATTTTAAGTTGATCTGCTAATATTCTTCCTGCTTCGTGTCGATTAATAAATTTTTCCATAAATACCTCGTTGCACTCATAAGTGTCATCTCTCATCAAGATTTCACTGCCACACATAGGATGATAGAGCTACTTATTTTATTGCCTAGATTGCATCGAAGGGACTGTATTGAAAATGTTTAATAATCCGATGCAATTTATTATCGATAATTTCACCATTTACCGTGCAAAAATTTTTTTGTGCCTCATCTTGCATCCATTCCATTAATTTTGAAATTTTATCTCCATGTTTTTTAGCCATTTTCCCATCATCAAGATGGATTTTTGCTGTGTATTTATATTTCATTTATATCAAAAATTTTGACTATGTCTATGAATATAATTTTAGCATATAGACTGTGAGATAATTCGCAAAAATATAGTGCCTGGCTTATACTACAAGGGCTTAACTATGCAAAATTCTTTATTGGAAGGGATAACTAACATATGATGAGAATTGCTTGGTTAACAGACATTCATCTTAATTTTTTGAATGAAATCCATCGATATGAATTTTATGAAAAAATTATTCAGTCACAGGTCGATTGTTTGTTCATAACTGGTGATATTGCCGAAGCACCATCATTGAGCATATTCCTCTTTGAAATGGAAAAACTGCTTGCAAAACCGATTTATTTTGTATTGGGAAATCATGATTATTTTCGTGGGGATATTTCAAGTGTCCGTAATAAAATGAGGCATTTAACGAGTGAGAGGCCATTTTTAAATTGGCTGCCTGCAATAAGGGGAGTAAAATTACAAGAAGGGATTTATTTAATTGGGCACGATGGATGGGCTGATGGACGGTTTGGTGATTACCAACATAGCTCCATCATAATGAATGATAGCCAATTAATTGCTGACTTATTAAACGCTTATCGTTTAGGAAAAAGCTACCTTCTTGAAAAAATGCAAGCTCTTGCGGCTTATGATTGCGATGAATTAAGGGAAAATTTTTTTCGTATAGCAATGCTGAAACCATCCGACGTTATTATTTTGTTGCATGTCCCTCCATTTAAAGAAAATTGTCTATACAAAGGTGAGGGAAATAATGAATATTTCTTGCCATTTTATGCTTCTCAAATAGCGGGTGATACTTTGCTTGAGATAGCAGATGTATATCCTGAGATTAAGTTTTTGGTTTTGTGTGGTCATGTTCATCATCGAAGCGTGTATCAACCTCGTGAGAATTTAATTATTAAATCGGGACATGCTGAATATTATTATCCGAGGATAGAAGAAATTATTGAAATTTGATGCGGTTTTAAGGAGTCTATTCCCACGGAAGACAGAAACCGCGGGAAGTCAAATTAGTAATTACGCGCAGAACAATCCGTAAAGTATTGCAGAAATAGCCACTAGGCCTATAAAGCTAATAAAAATGTTAGTGATTGGATTTCTAAATTTTTTCATTGCAGGCACTTTAGCTATCGCATACATGGGCATTAAAAATAAAATAATGGCAATTACAGGGCCACCTAAAGTTTCAATCATACCTAAAATACTAGGATTTAGGGTTGCTACAATCCAACAAGTAACAATCATAAAAGCTTCAATAAATTGTTGTATTCGCTTTTGACTTAGACTCTTATTACGACTGGTAAGCCCTTTTGTGATTAACCCTTGTAGCCCTTCACTGGCACCAAGATAGTGACCGAGAAAAGATTTGGCGATGGCAATAAAAGCTATCAATGGAGCGATATAGGCCATGAGAGGCGTATGAAAGTGGTTTGCAAGGTAGGAAAGAATAGAAATGTTTTGTTGCTTGGCTAGAGCGAGATCTTGAGGGGAAAGACTCAATACACAACTAAACACAAAAAACATCACCGTGGCGACCATTAATATATGACTATACTTTAAAATTCCAGAGCTTTTTTCATCAGCGTCACTACCATATTGTTGCTTCTGTGCTACAGCAAAAGAAGAAATAATGGGGGAATGGTTAAAAGAGAATACCATGACAGGAATAACTAGCCATAAAGTCATTAGTAGACTATGTGTTCCATTTCCATTGATGGCATTACTTTGCTGAAAAATGGCATCATTCCAATGGGGGATTAGGTAAAGAGACAATATTAATAAAATACTCACAAAGGGATATACAAGCATGCTCATTGATTTCACAATAATTTGCTGACCAAAGCGCACAATAGCCATTAAAGTAAGAATAAGAAGAATGGCTAAAAGCGCGCGTGGGGGGGCTTGTAAACCCATTTGATTGACAATAAAACTTTCAGTGGTGTTAGTGATAGCTACACTATACATCAGTAAAATTGGGTAAATAGCAAAGAAATAGAGAAAGGTTAATATTTTACCCGCAATGGAGCCGAAATGCTCATCAACTACGGCCGTAATATCGTCTTTTGCAGAAGAACCTGAAAGTACAAAACGACATAAAGCCTGATGAGAAAAATAAGTCATGGGGAAGGCTAGGAGCATCATAATAATCAGGGGCCAAATACCACTTAATCCTGCATTAATGGGTAAGAAGAGGGTGCCGGCACCAATTGCAGTTCCATAAAGACTGAGCATCCATACCGTATCTTGTTTCCGCCACTTTGAAGCCTGACTTTGTGTTTCAGGTATACTTGCTGCTATCTCATTTAGAGACATAAAAACATCCTCGTTTCTTGCCCTGAGTTGAAAATAACTCATGCCCATTAAGTGTGCTTTTCCTAATATGTGTTCTTTTTTTAAGCACATCTATCATGTTAACTAAACGTAAAAAACAAATCAAGAGGAAAACAAACGAAATTTCATATCTTTGAAGCAAATTTACAGCGAATATCAAAAATTATATTTGGGAATAAAAAAGAACAATATGGTCTATAGATACCCTTTTGGTTTGAATCTTAAGATTTCCTTAATTTATATTTAGTACTCTATCCAACAATTTTAAGCTGCCAGGTTAGAGAAAATGACTGTAGTAATCATAGGTGCAGGTCCTAGTGGTCTTTATTTAGCAAATCAATTAAAAAAAGCTCATGTAAAAGACATCAAGGTTTTTGATCCTCGAGCAGGGGATTATTTAAGGCCTGGCCATATTAATGACTCAGTCTTTCGAAGAGCCGAGAGAGGTATCGGTAAAAAATTACGCACTAGCACTGACACGGCACACATCAAGGACATAGAACGTGCCCTTCATAAGCAGGCTGAATTAGAAAATATTTCCATTAGAAAATGCAAATTTCTCCGGTTTGCTGAGGATAAAAAGGGAATCATTATTTCTGATGAAAACCAAGAAGAAAAATTTATACCTTGCGACTATGTTTTTGATTGCAGTGGTTCGAAGCGAGTGGTGGTTCATGCAGTGAATGAAAGGGCAAAAAATAAACAAAATAAGCCGCCATTCCAAATTACACCGGTTGTGGATGAAATCAACGTCAAAAATCATTTACTAGCTTATATTTACATGAGTCCAATGGATGCAGCTATCGCAGCCCGGTATCTACCTTCTTCCTCTGAAATTGGCCTCAATGGTAAAACGCCATTAGAGTTCGCAAAATCAATGGAAAGATTACGCCAATTCGGTTGGCGTGAATTCGCATTTCCTCGTTGCTATAGTATGTCCTTTGGTAAAGGCAAACACTGCTTTTACCTTGAAGCGCCAGATGGTCTTCCTGAAAGTAAAAAAGAAGAGTGGCTAAGAACAGTACTTGAGTGTGCTTCCGGCAAACCGATAAACTTCAAATTATTACCACACAATACTAAACCAAGGTTGACCACATTTCCTGTCGAACCACAACAACTTAATCGTTTTTGTTATCAGGAAAAGAGGTTTCCTTGCGTAATTACACAAGGTGATACGCAAATTGATCCAAATTATTACCTCGCTCATGGCATTGTTGAGTCATTTGAACGCATCGATACCATGATTTCGGGATTAACGATTAGCGATGGGAAAATTCAATATTTTGATGAACAAGACTATGAAATCGATGTTAATCATGCTTTAACCAGACATCGAGAAGCTCTAATTGACCATTACAAAGAGAGGAAGGATTTTTTTGTGCAATGGTTACATGATTCTGAGGGCTATTATAAGAAAGCCATAGCAGCCACGCTTAGTAATCTGGAAGAGGGTATTTTTAACGAGCGACTAAAAGAAATTAAAGCACGTATAGATTACCATGATGCTTGCGATATTCTTGCCCATCGAATTTCTAAAGGTAAAGTCACTACAAATTCATTTGATCTAGCCCAATTAATTTTAGATCTGGTGAAGGCTAGGGATCTGTTGCTTAAGGCAAGTGTTGATTTGCCAGTAGAATATAAACGAGAGCGTGATGGTGCTCAGTTGAGCCTGGCTCAACTGCCCGGCTATTTTAAAGATCTAGGGAACCAATTATATCAAAAAAATCAATTTGACCTGGCTTTGCAAGCCTATCAGCATGCCTTGTCTGGATATCAGTTAAGCGCTTCGAGCTCACCTGAAGTAATAAGCCTCTATTCGAATATGATCCTCACTCATAATAAGTTAAATCAAGACGAGGAGGTCATTGCTTTAGCTTGCAAAGCTTTTGATGCTAATCAGGATATTCCCGAAAATCTTAGGAAAAAAATACTTTTCCATGCAATTGGTGCCAGCGTTAAAGTAATAGAAGGGTTGCAAAAGGCCTCTTCCACCGACAAATTACAAGCACATATCTTGCAACTCAGTGAACTTTGCTCACTTCACAAAGGGTTTATTCAACTTCATTTAAAAGATAGCTTACAAAATATTGAAAGAATTAACTCGTTTATTGATAAGAAAGTTTTACAAAACTCAGCCAAGCATATGTTTTCAAATGGAAATTTTGTTTTGGCTTTAAAATATTTTAAGAAAGCATTATTGTCTTCATATGAAGACAATAACAGGGATAAAAAAAGTGAGTTAATTTTACAATCCAATATTGTTTTAACTCATCGCAAATTAAATGAGGTTGAAGAAGCTTTATCTGTAGCACAAGAGGCGTTAGTAGCCGATGTGCCTTTCTCTTTGGAAACAAAAAAGAAAATCCTGTTTAATACTCTTAAAGCAATTGCTGAAAAAATTGGCTCTCAAAAAGGGGAGTACAGGAAGCTGGCTAGGATGGCTATTTCTTTTTATTTAGAGCATCAGTCGTTGTTTAGTAAGCAGTTGCTGAGTGAACTAAAAAATGAACTGAAGCACGAATTTGCAATAATTAAATCAACTCTAGGAGAAAGTGAATCTCTTAGAGAGGACGGTAAGAAATACTTCTCTGTTGGCCAATATGAGCTAGCTTTAGCTTCTTATGACGATTCCTTATTGATGTTGCGTTTTTCTGATATAGATAAACGTAGTGAGGAAGAAGGAAGCTTAGTTGCTAATATTGTGCTGATTTACCGTAAATTGAATCGTATTTCTGAGGCGCTTTCTCTTACAGATCAATTCTTGACTAATGAATTGGAGCTCTCAGTCGAAGTTAAGAAGAAAATATTGTTTAATGTGATTAAAGGCGCAGTAGAGGCTATCAAGCAGAAGCAGGTTTCTAGTGCTGAATTAAAAGCAGATAAGCTTGTAAGGGAAATAAATAATTTTTGTGCTTTGCATAGCAATTTTATTAAAACCGAGTTGGCAAAAAATTTGAAAATAGAGCTTCAATTCCTTGATTCATTGGAAACTGACTCACAGCTTTTCTTATCTCAAAAGAATTACTAGGCTGTTGTATATAAAACTGATTACTTGTGTAGGTAAATATAGTTTGCTGGAATCATTATTTGCTTTTACTATTATTAAAAAGGATGTTTTATTCCACACCATAATCAATAGAGTTTTAAATGCTAACCGATGAATTGATTTTCCAGTCCCTGCAAAAACAATCTTATGTACAAGTGCCATTTCCAATAAAGTCGACGGTTCTTGTACAAGCAATAACCGCTTTCTTTAAATTCTTAGAAGAGCCTGAATCTATTAAAAATCACATTGATTTTACCATCGCTCCCTTGCATCGAAGGGGTGATGTAGGATTTAAGCATCGTGCAGGTGAACATATTTATGATGACACGAAGGATTTTTTTCATTTTCATCCTGCATTATTTAAAAAATATGAGGAATTTTTAAAAGCCAATCCAGCGGTGTTTGATTTTGTTTCAAAAGCTAAACCAATTTGGGATTTAGCTTATCAAACGGTATATGATATTTTGCAGTCATTGGAAAAAAGATCGCCGGGTGTGGTTAAAAAAGTCTTTGATACGGAAGATGTTCATATTCTATTAAGGTTTTTAAAATATGATTGGCAAGAATCAGGAAAATACCTGGCAAAACCACATTTTGATGCTGGTTCGTTTACATTAGCGATTGCAGAAAGCACCCCGGGCTTGCGGATTGGTTGTTGTCCTGAAGATTTAAAGCTTGTCGAGCATAAAGAAAATCATGCTATTTTTATGCTTTCGAGCAATTTTAAACAAGTTATGCAAATTAACGAATTGTCGGCAGGTTGGCATGATGTAATTCAACTGGATGACGCGTTGGTTGGCAAGCCCTTTGCAAGATGGGCCATTGTGGCATTTATTGACGCCCATGGTGTGAAGGCTTTGCCAAGAACTGAGACTCATAAGTGGTATAGCGGCGAACCAGTGTAGGAGCGGTTTTTATAAGTAGGATTTACATATAAATGAACCCAATTATGCGGGCATTAAAAAAAGCTCTTTTGTTTATTTATTTATATTTAGCAAAGCAGACTGAGGAAGCAAGTCATCAAATTACTTTATTTGCCATAGTTATGATGATTAATTTTCCTCTTTTTGGCGTATTGTGGAAATTTGAATTATTTCAATTAAGTGAAGAGTTCTTATTACGTATAGTAGCAACCTTGCTCTGCGCACTTTTAGCAACCAATCAATTTTGGCCTAACTCGTGGCTTAAGCTATTGCCATTACTTTGGTATACGACATTATTATTTTGCCTACCATTCTTTTTTGCCTATTTGACCTTGCTTAATCATGGTTCAACATTGTGGCTAATGAATTGTGTCTCAGCTATCTTTTTCCTTCTTTTAGTAACGAGTGTTCTTGGTGCACTAATTCTTTTATTTTGTGGGGCAGGGCTAGCATTCGTGAGTTATTTTTATTTGATGGGTAATGCTGTGAAATATATTCCGGGGAATGTTTCTCTATATAGCCTAACTATTACCTTCACTGCCGCTGTAATTATTGGTGCTTTATTTGCCAGAGACAGAGAGTTAATTTATGAGGGCAAAATTTCTGGTATGCGTCTTTTGGCGGGTAGTATAGCACATGATTTACGTACACCTTTAGCTAGCATCCATTTGCAAGCTGAGTTACAGGAGATGTTTGTTGAGAAGCTCAAAAATCCCGAGATACGAAAACATTTGAAAGAAAGTCTTCACAAAATAACTCGCGGAATTGAGATGAGTAATCAGCTGATTAGCATGCAATTGAACAACATTCAGCGTGATAAATTTGACACGTATAAATTTTCTATTATGCCTATCAAAGATCTATTAGAAAAAACAGTAGAAGAATACCCACTTAAAAAAGAACAAAAGAAATTAATCCATATGAATGTGGAAACTAACTTTTCTGTATGGATGGAAGAGGTGGCTTTTAAAAATCTTATCTGGAATTTATTAAAAAATAGTTTTGATTTTATTGATGAGGAAGGGAAGGGAGAAATTACTATCTGGTTGGTAACCGGAGGCGAAAAAGACGATTTTAATTATTTACACTTTAAAGATACGGCCAAAGGCATTCAAAATCCTGAGAAAATTTTTGATACCTTTTATTCAAATAGAAAGGGTGGAACTGGAGTTGGATTGGCTTATAGTAAACTCTTAATGGTTGCAGCAGGAGGAGATATTACGTGTGAAGGTAAACCAAACCAATATGCACATTTTATTCTAAAATTTCCAAAAGTAGATTAAGCTATGTGATTTCAAAAATAGCACTCGATAATTGCGTCCACATTTTTATTTGATGTGAATAAATAAAATTAAGTGAATCAGATATTTTGCTTTCTGAATTTTGCCAAATAGGGATTAATTTTTCGATTGTTGGCTCAAAATGTTCAACGTGCATATGTACCTGGAAAAAGGCTGTGGCTGATTCAGGTATATTGAGTGAAGAGGCAAACTTAGTTAGATAAGGATAATCAATATTGTCTAATCGTTCATAAGCAGCAAAGGCTGCAAGACGCTCATCTGCATCATGGGTAGTAAGCCAATGTAAGTGCCCTTTGTTAAATTCTTTGGCAAATGGGAGATAATGAGTTTGATTAACAATTTCATCGTTAATATCAATACCACATTCTTTAGCAAAGCGTTCGTAAAGTTTTTCATGAGAAAAGCGGGTTCCGGAGCCTAATTCCTCATTAATATTTTCAAGAATTATTTTTTTTGTGTATGGATCAGTGGAAAAGTTGGCTACGTACCACATAAAGTTAATAAAATGACCTCGGAGATGATAAAAAACCGCAGCAAAAAAATTTCTTTGTTCTAAGCTCAATTTGGTTTTTTTATTTTGACTAAATAAGGGAATCAACTCCAACTGCTGGCGATAGCTTGTATCGGCCTCTGAAAGAAACCTCTCGAAATCAGAAGGTACATTTAAAACATGAATATTTGACATTTTTTTGTTTATTTCAACCAAGCTAATTAATTTAAATTCTGTATAAAATTAATGAAATTTTATCATAAATTTAACGAAATAATGAGTGAAATAAGTGCAACCCTATATTATTTTCGAATCTTTTTTCTAATTTTATAGAGCAAAAAATCTCATTTTTCTAGCATTAAAATATATTTTTCAAGTGCGGATAAGTCTTTATGAGAACGCAACTCAATAAAGTTAACCTGCGGATACTGTTCACGTAGTTCTTTAAGGAGAGAGATTACTTTAAATTCATAATTCCATAAGTATTTCAACAAAGGCCAACGGATTGTATTTTTACAACCGGGTGCTCGATCATCAATTTCTGGATCTCTGCTAATGAGACGTTTTATCAATCGCCAATAACATAACCAACGAGGAAAGTTAAAATAAAGACATAGATCTGATTCGCGATAACGTAATTCAAAGGATTTTGTTGAATTCCCATCAATTATCCAAGAATCTTGTGCAACTATTTCTTGTTGAATGAAAAGAAACTCTTCATAGTTTCGTTCTGCCCAATTTTTTGTGAAGAAAAATTTATCAAGATGAAACAAGGGCAAACCTAGTTTTCCTTTTAAAACGTGTGCAAAGGTTGATTTTCCACTACCTGGTTTACCAATAATCATGATTCGCTGTGGATGCTCTATCTGACGTTCAAGGGTCATCAAGTGATATTTCTTTTTATGCAAAGTCATTTCCATAAGGGGCTGAAAACCTAGCTTTGCATAACAATGAATTGCTTTATAGTTTGTAAACTCAGGATCGACGACAATTTCAGCTGCCATAGCGCAGTATTGTTTAATAAAACATCCTAATATTTTAGTAGCCCACCCTTTGCCTAAAAAATGCGTATTACCAATAAAGAAATCTATTCCTATACTTGGAAAGCTTTTAGTGTATTTCCAAAAAAAATGATTTTTATCAATGGTGTATCTTTGTATGTAGCCTACAGGTTCACCGCCAATCATTACAATAAACCGCAAAACTTCATCATATTTTAAATAGTGTTGTTTTACTTGTCGTGTTTTTCTGTGCCCATCATCCCAAAATTCACGAATGTGTGGGAGTTGCAGCCAAGTGTGGAGGGTAGGAATATCTCGAGCATTCAGTGGTTTAAAAACTATCATGTAATTTCTGGTATTTAAAATAAAAATTATAGTCTTCCCAAAAGGGAGATGATATTTGCGCTACATTTTTTTCATCGTTTTTCTCCGGCGATTTGACTATCTATGTACTATACTTTACATGCATAATCATAACCTTAGGGGAGCGCAGTAGTCATGTCTCACACAAAACAGAGGGAAGTGCCTGAAATTATAAAGCTACATTATAAAGATATTCTTGCGGCGATACCTAATATTCTTTACATTCTAGACAAAAATTGTACTTTTGTTGGTGCTAACAATAATTTTCTAAATCTATTAGGGTATACCCGTTTAGAAGATTTAATCGGCAAAACTTATAAGGAAATAGCCAAAAATCTGCCATGGTCAGAAGAGCGAGTTCAGGTGCTAAAACGCGATGATATTAATGCATTACTGTCTGGCGAGCCTTTGTATGATGTAGAGGAGCCCCCTGTTGTTAACTCGAACACGACAGTTACTTATTATCAATCTGCAAGGATACCAATTTTGGATAAAGAAAAGAATGCAGATGGTTTAATGGTTATTTTAATTGATGTCACAGAGCGTAAACATCTTGACGAGCAATTAGCTAAAGTGAAAGACCAGTTACAAGCAAATAATCTAAAATCACAATCTGCAGTCAAAGCGAGTGATCTCAATAATGGGAAAAAAATTCCCAATATTTTAATGGTTGAAGATAACTCTATAGCTCAAAAAGCAACCCAGGCATTGTTAATGCAATTGGATTGTCACGTTGATGTAGCAGACTCAGGAGATAAAGCAATTGGTTTATTTAAACCAGGTAAATACGATCTTGTTTTTATGGATATTGGTTTAGAAGGTACATCGGGTTATGTAGTTTCTAAACAAATCAGAAAGATGGAGCAACAATCAGGGCATCGGGTTCCTATCATTGCTTTAACAGGTTTTGAGGCCGATGTTGTTAAATATGATTGCGTAGACTACTTCATGGAAGGGGCTCTTACTAAACCGCTTACTAGTGAACAGGCTAAGCAAATCATCCAACATTATATTTATGATATTGATATTCCTGTTCGAGGTTTAAGAAGTACTAAGGAAATAGGGAATTAATTCTGACTAAGAGAAATGTATTATTCATTGGCAGTGGGCTTGTCAGAAGTTAGCCATTGCTCAATGAATAATTTTGTTTCTTTCAATACGCCCACAAGTTGCTGGTAGAGTTTTTCTAGTAATACAGAATGTCCGGCTTTATGGTAGCGCTCGAGATAAAGACAAGCATACTGTAGTCTCTCTGTGCCACAATAGAGTGTTCCGGCTTTCATTTTGTGTGTTAACTCTGCAATTTTCTCCCAATTTTTATTGCTATAAGCTTTTTGAATGTCCAGAGTACACTCTGGTATAGCTTTTTCAACTAGTACTTGTAGCACCTCTCTTAGTATTTTCTCACTGTCGACATTTTCGATACCTTTATTAGTATCTAGCAAAAGAAACTTCTCTAATTGAAATAACTCTGCTTCTATATTGGGTAAATCCAAGCCTAATTTACATTGAGACTCTTGTGTGATGACTGTTTCCTTATGGTGTGTAGGAAGCAAATTGTTTAAAAGTTCTTGAATAGTGTTCGTTTGAAGAGGCTTGCTTAACACTTTGTTCATACCCGATTCGAGACATTTTTTCTCTGTTTGGCCACTAGGAAGTGCTGTTAAGCCAACAATTGGAATATGCCGATGTTTTGAAGAATCATTTTCCCATTTGCGGATAAATTGCGTTAAATCGTTGCCGGACATTCCAGGCAAACCAATGTCTGTTATGATCAAATCAAAATTTTTCATTTTTACTAACTCTAAAGCTTGCTCACCAGTGGTTACTGCAGTTACTTGGCAGCCGGCCGCTGTAGTCAATGCTTCAATAAGATGTAGGACGATAGGATTATCTTCTACTAAAAGTACAGAAGGTGCAGTGGGGCAATGAGGTAAAGCCCCAGTAATTTCTGTGGTATTAATGACAACGGATCTCATCGTGTTACTAGTCCTGGGGGGTTATCTTTATATAAATTGCAATCGCAAATGGAAAGTAAAAGAAAAAGATCGTGTCCTTGCTCAATTACCTGTTAATTCTATGATTAAACAGGCAATTGAATCAATATGTTAAACTTGGAGAGCAGGCAGAACTGAAGCGAAGTCGTCTAATTTCTTTGCAGAGTCTGTTTTCGGAACGGGTAGAAAACAGTATCTACTGTTTACCCAGTTACTAATCAGATTTGCAGTGCCTAAGCTGGCAATAGACAAAACGATATAAGTAAGATTCCATAATACTTCAGTCCACCCACGGTGTTTTTCTAATTCGGTACGTGCTGAATCAATTGCGTCCTGACATCGTTGCTGGAACTCAGAGTAGTTGATTTGAGGGGTGTCACCAAAATAATCGTTATTTACCTTTATTAAGGTGCGATATAATTTTATTGCTTCATCACTTCCTTTTCTATAATTTTCATCTTTTTGTGCTCTTTCATACAATTTCGCCACTTTAACAGCTAAAGTAGCTAATGCAATTGTAAACTTTTCTTTACTCTGGTTAAGCTTTGGTTGAGATGATTCTATATGCTTTTTAACAATAGGTTTGGCCTCATTATATGCATTCAAATATCTCTGCAGTTCTGCGTGCGCCTCGCGCAGATTTGGAAGTTGATTTCTTATAAAGTCTGCAAATTCTTGTTGATTTTCATCATCAGTAATCCTTGCCGGCAATGGCCAAAGTTTACTTAGGCATGATAGCAAAGCCTCAGTTGCCGCATAATGTTGGTAAAGATTTAGTCGAAAAGCAAATTCAATGCGATAAAGTCCGTGAAGAAATTCTCGATAGTCTATTGGAGAGGTAATGGCTTTAGGTGTTTTACTTAAGAATCCGTTTTTAAAATCCTCCTCCATGTTCTCTTTTTCTAAATCAAGCTTCTTCACTAATTTTTTAAACAAAGAATACGCTTCGGAGAAGTTTTGTTGTTCAATTGCTTTAAGCGTTTGAGATTTTAAATCTTCTAGATTTTTACTTTCAAATTTCTCTGCATCTATAGCATTTTTCCCATGTAGAAGTTCGAATTCTGATAATTCTGCAGACGGTGGGGGGCAAATAAATGTCTGAAAACTCCATTTCTGAAAGCGATTTAAAAGCTTATCTCTAGTGAGTGATTTATGGGTTTGAATAAGGAGGGCTAAATCTTCAGGAGTCATATAGTTTACCAACAAGTCTAAAATCGCTCATTATGGTGTCATAATACCCAAAAAAAGACAAGAAAACTTAAGTTAGTGATTTTATATGCTTTTGTGAGTGAATAATTTAAGCGAAAAATCAATACGTTATAAAATGAATTTTTAGCGCAAGTATTGGACATTGTGTTTTTGATAAGGATGGAATAAATTTAAAATTATAAGGGGATGAAACTAAGGAGGGTTATTATGTTAAACCTTAATTCAGGAATAATTTGCGACATCATCCTTAAAGCACGACAATTTCAAGCCAAGGAAAATGTAAGTTTCCCAGAGGTTACTGCCGAAATGGACGCACTATATGTATTAGCTGATCACGAAGATGATCCAGTATATCAGGAGGTTACGATTGCAATTGATAACTTACGTCCTTCCCAACAAGCTACTTTGGTCGCGCTGATGTACTTAGGCAGAGGTGATTATACGGAAAAAGAGTGGAAAGATGCTTTGCTAACTGCGAAAGAAGAATGGACAGAGCATACCGGCGAATATCTTTTATCAAGACCTACCATGCCAGATGATATAGAGAGAGGGTTAGATTTATTAGGGATATCTTGCAATGAGTAGCATTTTTAGTTTCTAAAAAAGAGGTAATTCGTTATGCTCTGACTACTTTGAAAGTGAACTGCTTGATAGTCTAGAACATGACAGCTATAGAAAAAAAAATTTCCCGATTATTGTCGCTTGATGTATTTCGTGGACTTACCATTGCCTTAATGATTCTTATTAATAGCCCTGGAAATCCAACTGCTTATGCATGGCTTGAACACTCTGAATGGAACGGCTGTACTTTGGCCGATGTTGTTTTCCCGTTTTTTATTTTCATTGTGGGTGTCTCTTTAGTTTTTTCTTTAACTAAAGCAAAGGCATCTGGTCTTACTTCAGGGCAATTATTACCGAAAATTATACGGCGTAGCTTCATTATTTTCTTAATAGGATTGCTCCTTAATGCATTCCCTAATCATTTCGACCTGGTAACACTTCGTGTGTATGGTGTTCTCCAGCGTATAGCAATTTGTTATTTCGTTTGTGCCATGCTTTTTTTAACTACTCGTATCTCAACGCAAATTGTTCTATTAGCATTATTACTCATTGGATACTGGCTCTTGATGACATTAGTCCCTGTGCCAGGCTATGGTTTAGATGATTTAACCCCGCAAGGAAATCTAGCTGCTTATGTTGATCGGATGATTTTTTCTGCAAACCACTTATACGGTAAATTCTTCGATCCGGAAGGACTATTAAGCACCCTTCCTACTATTGCAACTGGATTAATTGGGAATTTAACGGGATTTTGGTTACTGACTCCTCGCAAAAACTCTGAAAAGTTTAAGGGAATGATTGTAGCAGGTATTCTAAGCTTAGTTGTGGGGTGGTTTTGGGGATTAGAATTTCCAATCAATAAAGCGCTTTGGACAAGCTCCTATGTATTGTGGACTGGGGGTTTAGCACTTTTAGTTTTAGGATTGTGTTATTGGTTAATTGAAATAAAGGGGTGGAAAAAATGGTCAAAACCTCTTGAGATTTTTGGCGTTAATGCCTTGGCAGTTTATTTTCTACATATTCTTTTGCTAAAGATTCAACTGATGATTACTACAACTTCTGGTAATTTACGTTTATTTATCACTGATCATCTTTTTGGTTGGGCTTCTATGCAGAATGCTTCACTATTCTATGCTTTAACTTATACGCTATTCTGGTTATTCATTTTAACAATCCTTTATCGGAAGAAAATTTTTATCAAAATTTAGCGTGTTGGCATCAGTTATGAGGTAATCCCCTAGATCTAAAGTAGTGGTATATTATGAGCGTGTTAGTTAAACAATAAGCTTTGATGCTGGGTATGAAAGATTCATTTGCAATTAAAAACCGTGGTGCTATCAGTAATCTAGAGGGTAGGTTTGAAATAACTACCTCTGAAAATTTTGATGACGGGTGGGTACGTGAGGAGGATTTATTACCTCCTTTAGAAACATTTCTGATGCCGGAAGCTTCGAAATCGATTATTTCTCGTAACGATTCTCCAGATCTTGGTTTTGAACAGTCAATTAATCCCTATCGTGGTTGTGAGCATGGTTGTATCTATTGTTATGCTAGGCCAAGTCATGCCTATATGAATTTGTCTCCAGGCCTTGATTTTGAAACGAAAATTTTCTACAAAATGGATGCAGCCAAGTTATTAGTCAGAGAGCTTAATAAACCTGGCTATACCTGCAAACCTATTGTTTTGGGAGCAAACACTGATCCTTATCAACCTGCAGAATCAAAATTAAAAATTACCCGTAATATTCTGGGGGTTTTGAGAGAGCATCAACATCCAGTAATTATTATCACTAAGAATTCACTTATTGAACGCGATGCAGACATCTTGAGTGATATGGCTAAGGATGATTTGGTAAGAATAGCGGTAAGCATTACTTCTCTTTCTACCAAACTTAAATACATTATGGAACCAAGAACATCTTCCCCGTCAGCAAGACTAAGGATAGTAAAACATTTTTCTGAAAAGAATATTCCTGTTCGAGTGATGTTGGCACCAATAATTCCCATGGTGAACGATGTTGAGATGGAAAGAATTTTGCAGGCTGCATGTCAAGCAGGAGCTCAATATGCCAGTTATGTATTAATCAGGTTGCCCCATGAGGTAAAGGATCTATTCAAAGAATGGCTTGCTACTCACTTCCCCCAGAGAGCTGAGCACATTATGAGTCTCATTCGACAAATGCGGGGAGGAAAAGAATATGATTCGACATTTGGGAAGCGTATGCGAGGAGAAGGGGAGTTTGCTAACTTAATTGAAAAACGCTTCCGGTTAGCGTGTAAACGATTCAATTTAAATATAAAACTATCACCGGAACTTGATGTTCAAAAGTTTAAAAAAATAGCAAAAGATGCTGCACACAAGCAATTAAGTTTGTGGGATGATGAGTTTTAATTCGGGGGGCTCTAGTCTTGACGCTAACCATCACTGCTGTAGAATGAAAACCATTTTCTGTAACAAAGTACTCCTGTAGATATACCCGATTTGGGTTTTATCGCATTCTGCTGGATCAGACGTTACACCGATGAAATTATTGCAGTAGAGCTTGAATAGAGGTCCATCAGAAGACAAGTTCTAAGGATTAGATATGACAACAACTGTGAGTAACAAAGCCTGTGATTTGATTCTATTTGGAACTTTAGGTGATTTAGCTTCTCGCAAATTATTACCAGCACTCTATCAATTAGAAAAAGCCAACTTACTGCACCCGGATACTCGTATCACGGGTGTCGCACGTGAAGATTTAGTACTGCAGGACTATGTTGAGATCGTACAAGCAAGGTTACAGAATTTTCTTATACATTCACTAGATAGCGAAATCTGGCAGCGCTTACAACAAAGGTTGCAATATGTGAGAGTCGAGTTGACACAGGTAGCTGATTACGAAAAGCTTGCTGCAGTTACTAACCCCTCATTGCGTATTCCCATAAGTTATTTTGCTACTCCTCCTTCCTTGTTCGGTCAGATTAGTCAGGGTTTATCGATGATAGGACTTGCAGGGCAGTCTGCACGAGTGGTTTTAGAGAAGCCGATTGGGCATGACTTAGCATCCTCAATAGTGATTAATGATCAAGTTTCTCGTTACTTTAATGAAAGCCAAATTTACCGTATTGATCATTACCTGGGTAAGGAGACGGTTCTTAATTTATTAGTTTTGCGTTTTGCCAATGCAATTTTTGCATCCAATTGGGATAATACGGCTATTGACCATGTGCAAATTACAGTTGCTGAAGAAGTTGGCGTTGAAGGTCGCTGGGGCTATTATGATGACGCAGGGCAGACACGGGATATGGTACAAAACCATCTGCTGCAAATTTTATCTTTGATAGCAATGGAGCCTCCAAGAAATTTGGACGCTGATAGTATTCGTGATGAAAAACTTAAGGTTTTAAAGGCTTTAAGGCCAATTGATCTATCTAATGTGCAAGAAAATACAGTACGAGGACAATATAGTCATGGCTTTGTCAATGGTAAGGCAGTACCTGGCTATTTGGAAGAGGCTGATGCTAGGCAAAATAGTAAAACTGAAACCTTTGTTGCGTTGAAGGTCGATATTGATAATTGGCGCTGGGCTGGCGTGCCATTTTATCTGCGCACTGGAAAGCGCATGCTGAAAAAGCATAGTGAAGTTGCAATTTGTTTTAAACCTCAACCGCATAATATTTTTCAGAAAAGCTACAAACATTTAACACCTAACAAATTAATTATTCGCTTACAGCCTGATGAAGGTGTAGAAATTCAAATCATGAATAAGATTCCTGGCTTAGGTGAGACTATGCAATTGCAGCAATCAAAATTGGATTTAAGTTTTGATGAAACTTTTAAATCTCAGCGTATTGCTGATGCCTATGAACGGTTATTGCTGGAGGTTATGTTAGGAAATCAGTACTTATTCGTGCGTCGTGACGAAGTGGAACAAGCTTGGAAATGGGTTGATGGGATTCTGGATGCATGGCGTAACTTCAATGAGATACCATCGCCTTACCAGGCGGGAAGCTGGGGGCCTGTTGCTGCTACTTCGCTCTTGGCTCGAGGTGGACGCAACTGGGACGAATAAGATGCAAATTCATCAATTTAACGATGTACACCAACTAAATCAACACTTTGCGCAACAAATTGCAACACTCTTGACGGATGCTATTCGGCAGAGAGGAAAGGCTTTTTTAGCAGTATCAGGTGGGAAAACACCTTTGGGATTATTTAAGAGACTGGCACAAACAAACCTGGATTGGCGAAATGTCACTATTACTTTAACTGATGAGCGATGGCTTAATCCTTTGGATAAGGACAGCAATGAATATTTGGTTAAAGAAAACTTATTACAAGATAAAGCTGCAAAAGCTACTTTTATTAGCTTGTATAGTACGGCTGATGACCATTGTTGCGATGAAATTGAAACTCGCCTTGCAGTTTTACCCACATTCGACGTGGTTATCTTGGGAATGGGAGAGGACGGTCATACCGCGTCTTTATTCCCTTGTAGTACAGAAATTTATTCGGGACTAGCTGATACGTCCTCTGCCGTATTAATGGTAAACCCAACAAGCGCCCCTTACCGCAGAATCTCATTAAGTAAAACCCGCCTTCTCAATAGCCGAATAATTTTTCTGCATTTAGTGGGAAAGAACAAAATGGCTGCTCTTAACAAAGCGCTTGCGGGAAGTAATTTATTTGAAATGCCCATTAGGGCTTTTTTGCATCATCCGACTACCGATATCCAAATTATGTTTGCACCTGAAGAGGTTACTAATGCATCCAGTTATCAAGAAAATTACTGAGCGCATAATAGCGCGCAGCGAAAAAGCTAGAGCAAACTATTTAGAACAAACCGAAAAAGCTCAGTTGAAAGGGCCTCATCGTGGCGCTTTACAATGCGGTAATTTGGCACATGCCTTTGCGGCTTGTCCTGCACGAGAGAAAACAGAACTTCGTGCGCTGACAAAAGCTAATATTGCAATTGTTTCTGCCTATAATGACATGTTGTCTGCACATCAACCCTATGAAAATTACCCTGCAATACTTAAACAAGCTATCAACGAGGTTGGTTGTGTAGCTCAATTTGCAGGAGGAGTTCCTGCAATGTGTGATGGTGTGACACAAGGTCAACCTGGTATGGAACTTAGCCTCATGAGTCGCGATATTATCGCGATGTCTGCTGCTATAGCTTTATCCCATAATATGTTTGATGGCGGATTAATGCTTGGCATTTGCGACAAAATAGTTCCAGGATTATTAATTGCAGCACTCAGTTTTGGCCACTTGCCTTTTATATTTGTCCCCGCAGGTCCGATGCCCTCGGGGATCCCTAATAAAGAAAAGGCTCGTGTGCGCCAGTTATACGCTGAGGGGAAGGTTGGCAAAGATGCTCTACTTGAGGTGGAGGCGGCCTCTTATCATGCCCCGGGAACTTGCACTTTTTATGGTACCGCCAATTCCAATCAATTAGTTGTTGAAGCAATGGGATTACATTTGCCAGGTGCTTCTTTTGTTAACCCAGGAACCCAGTTGCGGGAAGAGTTAACAAAGGCTGCTGCTCGTCAAGTTACTGAGTTAACTCATCTAAGTACTAATTACTTACCTATTGCCAAATTGGTTGATGAGAAAGTCATTGTCAATGGCATGATAGCGCTACTGACAACTGGAGGCTCAACAAATCATACAATGCATCTGGTAGCAATCGCTCGTGCTGCAGGGGTGATCATTAATTGGGATGATTTTGCTGAATTATCGAAAGTGACTCCTTTAATAGCCCGAATCTACCCCAATGGTAGTGCTGATATTAATCAGTTTCAGCAAGCCGGGGGAATGTCTTATTTAATAGGTAGTTTATTGGATGCAGAATTGCTGCATGAAGATGTTAATACCATTATGGGTTTTGGCTTACGACACTACACGCAACAACCTATTATTGAGGAAAACCAATTAATATGGGTGGATGGGGTTAAAGAGTCATCCGATTTGAGCGTATTAAGATCACCTGTAACCCCTTTCAAAGAGCAGGGGGGATTGCAAGTTTTATCCGGTAATATTGGCAGAGGCGTGATTAAAACGTCTTCGCTGCAACCTAGCGCTGAAATTATCCAGGCTCCTGCTGTTGTATTTTCTGATCAACATGATTTGGATAAAGCTTTCAAAGCAGGAGAGTTAAACAAGGATTGTGTAGTCGTTGTCCGCTTTCAAGGCCCTAAAGCTTGTGGTATGCCAGAATTACACAAACTTACGCCAGCGCTAGGAGTGCTACAAGATCGAGGTTTTCGGGTTGCACTTATTACCGATGGTCGCATGTCTGGAGCATCAGGAAAAGTACCTGCGGCCATCCATGTTACACCTGAAGCAATTGACGGGGGCGTAATTGCCAAAATTCAAACAGGTGACATGATACTTATTAATAGCCAAGAAGGTATCCTAGAGGTCTTAGTATCTGAAGAAGAGTTAGCGCAACGCAAAATCATTAAACCAGAACATAATCAATCACTTTATGGTATGGGTAGGGAAATGTTTAGTAATTTACGGTTTCAATTAACAGGTGCAGAGGAAGGGGCCTCTTGTTTATTTGCAAGTGAGATTGAGGATGATTAATCCGCAGGATTGGTCAACTAATGACACTAAGGGGAGCCATGCTATTGTTGCAGATGTTGGTGGTACAAATGCGCGGTTTTGTCGTGTTGATCTGAGGAATTGGTTTGTCGACAGAATAGAGGTATATCCTTGTGCTCATTTTCCCAGTTTAGTTGCTGCATTAACCTTTTATCAGAAAGAACAAGGATTCTCAGAAATAAAACACATCGCTATTGCAATAGCCTGTCCTGTAACCAGTGACCTCGTACGCATGACTAATTTTCACTGGCAATTTTCAATTGCTGATATGAAATATCAACTTGGTGTAAGCCAGTTGCAGGTCATGAATGATTTTACAGCTGCAGCAATGAGTTTGCCTTTATTGTCGGCTAATGACAAAGTACAAATTGGTCAAGGAATCGCTGATTTGAGCAAATCAATGGTGGTTCTTGGAGCTGGCACAGGACTTGGAGTTGCACACTTAATTCCTGCTGATGATGAGTTTATTGCTTTAGCTGGGGAGGGTGGACATGCAACATGGGCAGCTCAAACCGAGCAAGAGTGGTTTATTCAACGCTATTTGTCTGAACAGTTTGGTCATGTGTCTTGTGAGCGGCTGCTTTCTGGGCCTGGTCTAGAGAATCTTTATTTAGCCTTGGCAGCCTATCAACAGAAACAAGTTTCAGCACTTTCGGCGGAGGAGATTACTGCATTGGCTTTGTCTCGCCAATGTGAGCTTGCATCAGCAACAGTCGAACAGTTTTTTGCAAGTTTAGGAAGTTATGCTGGTGATTTGGCTTTAAGTTTGGGCGCTTTAGGTGGAGTGTTCATTGCGGGTGGGATAGTACCTAAATTATTGCCATTGTTAGAGCTCAGCGAATTTAGAACACGTTTTGAAGCTAAAGGACGATCGAGCGCTTTTAATCGTCAAATACCCACCTATGTCATTGTGGCTGAGCAACCTGGTTTATTAGGAGCAGCTGCCTATTTAAAACAAGTTATGGTAAGGGAGTCCTATGTCATTTAGTAACTGGCAAGTAAGTCCTGGAAAGCTATTTTCGCTGTGCCCCGTTGTGCCCGTCCTTGTCATTCAAGAGCTTGCTGATGTAATTCCCTTGGCAAAGGCTTTAATGGCTGGTGGCATCAATATCCTGGAGGTAACTCTAAGAACTCCGATAGCGCTTGATGTAATTCGTTTGTTAAAGGACACCGTACCAGAGGCTATTGTTGGTGCTGGTACGGTAACTACCGTTAATCAATTGCAACAAGTCATTGAGGCAGGTGCTCAGTTTACGATTAGTCCTGGATTAACTCGAGATCTGCTCTATGCAGGCCGAGAGTTGAATGTACCGTTTATTCCAGGAGCAAGCAGTATTTCTGAATTGATGGAGGGGGTTGGTTTAGGCTATACCCATTTTAAATTTTTCCCAGCAGAGGTTGCAGGTGGTTTAGCGATGTTAAAAGCCATCCATGCTCCCTTTCCTGATTTACGATTTTGTGCGACAGGTGGGATTAATGAAAAAAACTTTCTGGACTATTTGAGTTTGCCCAATGTAGAGTGTGTAGGTGGTAGTTGGATTGTCCCTTCTGAAAAAATCAGGGAAAAGCAATGGGATCAAATTACTGAACTAGCTTCAGCCGCAGTAAAAGCTACTGGCTAGTCTTTCAGACCCTGTAAGGGATTTTAACATTTTTTAAGGATTAAAAAAATGGCATGGTTAGTAGCAATCATTGGTTCAATAACAGGATTTTTATTTGGTTACGATGAAGGTATCATCGCCGGTTCTTTAGATTTAGTACGAAATCATTTTAGCTTAAACCATACCGATGTAGGTGTAATGACCTCAGCATTACCATTCGGTGCATTAATTGGCTCCATGCTTATTGGGGCTGTGTTGGCGTCACGTTTTGTTAAGAGTTTTGGTCGACGTTCAATTTTATTCTTAGCGGGCCTTCTATTTCTTATGGGAGCCTTAGGAACTGCTTTAGCTGCAGAAGAGTGGATACTCATTTTTGCACGCTTTACTCTTGGAATTGCTATTGGAACAGCGGCTGTCACCACTCCTCTTTATCTTGCCGAAACTGCCCCTATGCAGTTGCGAGGAGCTATGGTTGCCATTTATCAGTTGGCAATTACTGTCGGAATTGTTTGTGCTTATTCAGTAAATTATTTACTCATTGAACATCATGCTTGGAGGTCAATGTTTGCATCGAGTGCTATTCCTGCATTGATTTTAGTCTTCGGAGTCTTCTTTTTGCCAGAATCTCCCCGTTGGTTAGTGAGTATTGGTAGAGAAGACAAAGCGGCAAAAGCATTAAGACGTTTACGAAAAAACCAATTAATTAAGCAGGAGTTAATTGAAATTCAAACTACATTGGCGAATGAACCTAAAGAGCACAATTGGCGTGCCATGTTTAAGAAACCACTATTACCCGTATTGTTGTTAGGGATGACGTTATTCTGCTTACAACAGTTGAGTGGGATTAATGTGATTATTTATTTTGCTCCAGAAATTTTTAAGAACTTGGGGTTTACGAATACAATTGGACAGATCTTAGCAACGATGGGTGTTGGTGTGGTTAATTTACTAGTTACCATTGTTGCAATATTCTGTGTGGATAGAGTGGGGCGACGTAAACTTTTACTCATTGGCTTCACGGGGGCATGCATAAGCTTAGCCTCACTAAGTATGTTTTCTTTTTATCAAGCCTCATTACTCGCTTATCTTTCAGTGCTTTGTCTAACTGTTTATATTTTTTCATTTGCAATAAGTATAGGTCCTATACCTCATATTGCGATGTCAGAAATTTTCCCTCTGCATGTTCGTGGAATGGGTATGGGATTGTCTTCAATTAGCAATTGGGGGTTCAATACGCTTACAGTATTTAGCTTCCCTATACTACACAACCAATTCGGTATTGAATTTACTTTTGCAATTTATGCTTTAATTTGTCTTCTAGGCTTGATTTACACTTATTACTATATGCCGGAAACCAAGAATCTTAGTCTTGAAGTGATTGAAGATTATTTAATGAAAGGGAATTCCTTACAGTATTTGGGTCGAGATGAAGTGATTTCTAACACGAAGGATACTGTAAAAGCTACTTTGGTGTATGAATAAGTCGATATAAAGTAAATCAGCATCCTTGCTCACCTTGATATGGCTTAATATTTAGTATTTGACACAAAGTATTCATAACTTTTGTGTCAAATGCTTATTAACGAGTGATTAATTTTTCTCGTAATTCGATTGCTCTAAGAACTGCAACGTAGCTCCAAGTTAAGGAAACTGCACCTTGCTGTATACCAGTATTAAGATTAATTTGTTCACTCATGTTTAAGTTGGGAGCATAGATTTTAATGAGCTTTAAATAATTATCTCCCTCTGATATATAGGCTTGCATTGTAGCTTGATGTTCTGTATCCGAAGGCAGTGTGTCTGCTAGAGTATAATAATACTCAGCCATGGTTGCAGTTAAGATAAACCAGGGATTGCCTAAACTGTCATTACGATATCCATCGTAGGTATCTCCTGGATAGCGTCCAAATAGTAGGGCTTCATGGTGGTTGTCATTGATAGGATAAAGTAATTTAAACTGCTCTTTTAAAGCAATAGCAGTATTCTTGACGTAAGTATTATCAGGTGCAAAAGGCGTATCGCTAGTATTTCCTAGTAAAATGGCTAACATCACTGCTGAATCTAATTCATCAGTTTTTTGTGGACCTGGATGAGGTGCCAAGCTTGCTTGAATAATTGCCTTATTGCTATTAACATGTTGTTGCAAACGTTCTTCAATTAAGCGGGCTTGAACCTCGTAAAAAGCAGCTGTTGACGGCTCATTAAGTTTGCGTGCGAGAATAGCGCCTTCTAATAAGGCTTTTCTTTGAACCATTGCTGTAAAAAAATGATCGCCATAAACCTCTTCCCAGAGATCATAATTTTTATCTTGCCAATGATGAGCAACGTATTCCAAGTCTATTTTAATAGCCCCCATTGTTAGGGGATCTAGCCCCCCCTTATAAAGATGGGAACGAACATAATGTTCTTCTTTGTTGTTTAAGAGGATATGGGCAAAGCGAATTAAAGTTAGTGCTCGAAGGGCAGGACCATCATTTTGGGGGCGTCCCCAAGAGCCATCATAAGCCCTGCCATCCAAATAAAATTTAGGCTCGCCTATAATATCTTGTCCAGGAATGGTATCAATCTGATGTTGAGCTTGTTCTACCCAATGGACATAATTAAATAGGCGCGCTTTATCTTCTGGTTGTTTCTCCTTCTCATACCAAGTCTCAATTAAATCCATTGCAATAGCTGCATCACGAACCCAATCATAATAATAGTCAGGATAATATCTGGAAGGAGAAGCAATAACTGCTCCTGTATTGGTAATATTGGCAATAAAATTTTGTTTGAGTGTTTTAACTTCAGTAGGCGAAAAAACTGATGCCATCGCTGAGGTGATAAAAAAATAAAGCAAAGCAAAAATCCGTTTCATTGATACCCCTTAAAGCATTTAATTTCTTGTGCAAAAAGCCCATACATCTTACCGGAAAGGAATAGATCAAGCTATAACACATTGATAAAGTTGGAAATAGCAGATAACTTTGTATTGATAATAAAATGCTAAAATTTATTCGGCTTATCCTTTCAAGATGATAAGGAATTTCAGTGTATCCTGAGAATAAAGAAATGAGAATTATTCAGGTTGTGCCTTACAATCCACAATGGTCATTATTGTTTGAGCAAGAAGCAGCACAGATTAGAAATGCTTTAGGTGCAAATTGTTTTGAGATTCATCATATCGGTTCAACTGCCGTTCCAGGATTAGCGGCGAAACCGGTCATTGATATGGTACCTGTTGTTAAGGACATTAGGAAAGTTGATGATGCAAATGATGCTATGCAGGCACTAGGTTATGAAGTCAAAGGAGAGTTTGGCATCCTATTTCGTCGCTATTTCCAAAAAGGTGGTGACTTAAGAACTCATAATATCCATGTGTTTGAGATTAACAATCCTGAAATTGAAAGGCATTTGAGGTTTCGGGATTGGATGAGATCCCATAAGGAAGATAGAGATACTTATGCGAATTTAAAACGAGAGCTCGCCAAAAAGCATCCTGACGATATTCTTGCCTATTGTTTAGGAAAAGATGCTTTTATAACTGATATTGATACTCAAACTGGGTTTTCAGGTGTTCGAATTGTCAAAGCCTTGACTACACGTGAATGGGATACTGCACGTTCTTTTCGCCAGATTTATTTTGCTAAGGAATTTTCTATTTCTGATCCTTATATTTGGACCTTTGAGCACGAAGAGCACGCGCATTTGGTTCTATATCAGGGCACTCAAATTATCGGTTATACACACCTTCAATTGAGCTCAAAACAAAGAGCCATCATAAGACTTCTCTTTATCAATGAAGCGTTCAGAGAGTCGGGATTTGGAACAAAGATGTTGACTCTTTGCGAGCAGTGGTTACAGTATCAAAATGTTACTATATTGGAAGTGGACTCCACAAAAAAAAGCGAAGTATTTTTTGGGAAAAAAGGCTTTATTAAAGTATCTGATGATAGACAAGATGACTTTTATGACAAATTGATTTCCCCCTCCGTGCTGTTCTTAATGAGGCAATTGTAAGCTAAGTTGTCATGGGTAGACTTTATTGTCCTATTATATAGCTTGCTATATAATAGCTTATGATGTTAAAATTGATTGTTTAATTTATTACATGGATACCATTATGGAGCATCCAGATTTACATCATGCAACTCCCTTACTGTATTCACAACATCTTAAAAACGCTTGGGGAAAAGATGTATATTTTAAACTCGAAGCATTACAGCCAACTGGGTCGTTTAAAATCAGAGGGATTGGGAAGTTGTGCCAATGCTATAAAGAGCAAGGTTTTATAAAATTTGTTGCCTCTTCAGGAGGAAATGCCGGAGTTGCTGTTGCTTATGCGGGTATGAAGTTAGGAATCCCTACTACAGTTTTTATCCCCTGCACGAGTAATCCAATTTATATCAATGAAATTAAGTCCTACGGTGCTCAAGTTATTATTTCAGGCAATGTTTGGGATGAGGCTCACCAGGCAGCGCTATCTTTTGCGCGAGAAAAAAATGCTGCCTATATTCCACCATTTGATGATCCTGTCATTTGGGAGGGGCATGCTACGATGATCGATGAAATCAAGGAGATTGGTTTAAAACCTGATGTAATTATTGCTGCAGTAGGAGGCGGTGGTCTTGCTTGTGGGATTCTGCAAGGCATGCATCAAAATGGCTGGGTAGATATTCCATTAATTGCAGTAGAGACTGTAGGTGCCGATGCTTTTTATCAATCTATACAGGCTAAAAAACGTATTATTCTTGAAAAAATTACTTCAAAAGCTACAAGTTTAGGTGCAAAACAAATCGCAGCAAGGTTGTTTCAATGGGCTTCAGAGCATGCGATAAGAAATATCGTTGTTAAGGATGAGGAGGCTGAATCAGGTTGTAGGGCTTTTGCAAAAGACAAGCGAATTTTAGTTGAGTTATCAGCAGGAGCAGCACTGTCATTAGTGTATGCAAAACATAGTGCACTTCAAGAATATCAATCAATCTTAGTGATTGTTTGTGGAGGAATAAATACCCATTTTTTTAATGAAATAACTTGAATGTTTATTGATAGTTAACTAGGTGCACTTTATTTGTTTTTGAAAATTGCATGTGTTAAAAATGTCGTAGCAGTTTAAAGTCACTTCATTTCAAGAGATTTTCATGGACGAAAATTACAGTAAGCAATTGGCTATTCATGTCTGGATAGTTTGTGCCTTAGGTTTGTTTATTGATGGGTATGACTTATACATTGCCTCGGTTGCTGAACCTTTTATTAATGCTTTGTACCATCCTTCCTCTCTAATGATAGGACTAACTCAGGCCGCAGCCCCACTAGGCGCAGTATTTGGAGCCATTATCGTTGGACGACTGGCTGATATGGTTGGCAGAAAAAGCATGCTCATGGTGAATCTTGTCTTTTTTGTCTTCGTAGCCTTATTTTCAGCGTGTGCCTGGAATATCACGTCACTGTGTATTTTGCGGTTTTTACTAGGGTTTGGTGTTGGAGCTGATTATCCTATTTGTGCTGCCTATCTTGCAGAAATGATACCCGAAAATAAAAGCAATAAATTTATTGCTACGGCGATGTTTCTCAATTGCCTTGCTTCTCCAGTAGGGGTAGTTGTTGCCTGGTTTTTGTTTAAAATATATCCTCATATGGATGTCTGGCGATGGATGTTTGCCTCTGGTGCACTGCCTGCAGTAATCGGCTTATTATTTAGAGCAAAATTACCTGAAAGCTTTTTATGGAAAGCTCATCAGAAGCTAAAAAACTCAACTACAAAGTCTACAATTATTAGTTATTACGGGAAGCTCTTCTCTCCGAATATGATGAAAGCCACTTTTTATCTATGCTTTTGCTGGTTCTTTCTTGATATTTCTTATTACGGAATAGGCCTATTTACCCCTTATGTTTTACAAGCATTTGGCATTACGAGTGATGCTAATTTTATTACAGCACAAGCAGAAGTATTAAAAAGCACTTTATTTGTTAATTTCTTTGTTTCCCTTGGGGCGTTTGCAGTGATCTTTTTTGTCAATAGAGTTCCCCTTATCAAACTACAAAAAATTGGTTTTCTATTTTCATTTTTAGGTTTATTAATACTTAGTGTTAGTTATCTGTCACCTAATACCAGTATGGTATTTTTAGGTTTTATTCTATTTAATTTTTTCATTAATTTTGGCCCTGGGATAACAACGTATTTATTGCCAGCTCAGCTTTATAATCCAGAAGTTAAAGCGACAGGGCATGGTGTGGCTGCAGGAGCCGGCAAATTTGGTGCTTTTCTGGGGACTGTATTGCTACCTATTTTCCAGGCAAAATTAGATATTTACTTAACGGTAAGCATTCTTGCGGGTACCTTATTACTTGGTTGGGCGTTAACGCAACTTTTGGAGAAAGAAAAGGTCAGGCTATCTAAAACAACAGATGATATATTGGCAGAGTCATTACTATTACGTAGTACTTAAAAGCGAGGGAGTTATGTACTATCAATTGAATGAAAAACAACAGGCGTTTTGGAAAAAACATGGCTTTATTGTTTTGACGGATTTTTTCCCGTCAGCGTTTAAAAATCAATTGAGAACTTGGTGTGATGAGTTAACAGCATTGCCAGAAACACCAGGTAAATGGATGAAATATTTCGAAAAAAATGCACAAGGTCAACGCCAACTTTGCCGCGTAGAAAATTTCATTGATTACCATAAATCTTTGCATGATGTTGCGAATGGTGAACGGACACTGGGACTAGTCTCTGAACTAATGAATGAACCTGCTGCCATTTTTAAAGAGAAGATCAATTATAAATTTCCTGGTGGAGGTGGTTTTAAGCCTCATCAAGATGCACCTGCCTTTGTCAGTTTTAACCAAAAATTTCATATTACGATGATGGTGGCAATTGATGACTGCACTTTGGAGAACGGCTGTTTGCAGGTTGTTGAGGGTGGGGCTAACAAACCGATTATTCTCCCTCAAGAAGCAGATGGCTCGATTCAAAAAAATATTGCTGCGACTTTGGCTTGGTCACCCATTGAATGCAGTAGTGGTGATGTGATTTTATTTGACTCGTATCTGCCGCATTATTCAGAACCGAATCGCAGTAATAATCCACGTCGGGCGATGTTTATTACGTTTAATAAGTTCTCAGAAGGTGGGGAAAAACGAGAAGCTTACTATAAAGATAAACGCGAAAAATTCCCTCCCGATTGTGAGCGTGATCCAAATAAAGATTACGCTGCTGGTGCTGCAATTTATAATGTTGCTAATCCAATTACTGAAACTATGCAGTGAACTATGGAGAATCTAGAGAATAAAATTAATAGGGCGTTCTCCTGTCTTAAATCAGTTAAAGATACTGACTACATAGGCGAGTCTGTCTCACAATTAGAGCATGCTTTACAAGCTGCTTATTTTGCGGAGCAAGCAGGACATAGTCGGGAGGTTATTCTAGCCTCTTTATTTCATGATATGGGGCATTTTGCTTCTGATACCCAACAATTTACTATGGCGAATTTGGGGGTGGTTAACCATGAGTGGATAGGAGCAAAATTGGCTTATGATTTGGGCTTTTCTGCTAAGGTGGCCTTGTTAGTAGGATATCATGTCGAGGCTAAGCGTTATCTTGCCGCCAAAAAAAGCAATTACTTCGATAGATTGTCCGAAGCAAGTAAAGGGACTTTAGCGTTTCAAGGGGGCGTCATGTCTTTTGAAGAAATGCATCACTTTGAAACTCATCCTTACTTTAAAGAAATTCTTCAGGTAAGGGTTAACGACGAAAAAGCAAAGGAAATAGATTTAAAGGTTCCCGAACTCAATTATTACCGTCCTCATTTGTGTGAACATTTCAAGGAGAACAGGGCGTCATTACATCACGACTTGATGTTAACCAATTACATTGATGTAAGATGGGTGGAAAGACTTAAGATTGCTCTTGAGAAGGGGGCTGAGCGAGCTTAATCAAGTGAGCCAAGCAAAAAGAACAATGTTGCTACACAACCTAATAAACTACGGATTGCATGAAGCTTTCCCCATTGTTTAATTAAATTTCGGGTTTGTTCATTAGCAGCCATCTCGTCAGTAGCCATAATTTTTTGATTAGTTGGTAGAATGCTGAGCAAAGTATAAGTGAAATAACTAAAGAAAGTTCGCCGATTACCATGTAATATCCTTTTGCGCGGTATTTATTTTAAAATCAGGCTAGCGTTTAAGCCAGTCTGATTTTATTAATAGCAGTCATGAAGTTTTTAGGCAATAGATCGTACAATTCCGCCATCAACACGTAATGCAGCACCGTTTGTGGCTGAAGATAAAGGGCTACATAAGTAAACTACCATAGCAGCAACTTCGCTGGGGGTGGCAAATCGTTTGAGTAATGATGAAGGGCGCATAGATGTAAAGACTTCTTTTTCAATTTCCTCAAACTTTTTGTTTTGTTCTTGCGCGATACTTTTAACAAAATCATTAATACCGTCGCTGCTTGTTGGTCCAGGAAGAACACAATTAACAGTAACATTTGTTCCCACTGTTGTTTCTGCAATGCCGCGAGCAACAGAAAGTTGGGCTGTTTTCGTCATTCCATAGTGAATCATTTCTGCGGGGATTTGTAATCCTGATTCACTGGAAATAAAAATAATTCTTCCCCAATTTCTTTGAAGCATTTCAGGAAGGTAATGTTGGCTTAAGCGGATGCCGCTCATGACATTCACTTCAAAGAATCGAAACCAGTCATCATCTGAAATTTCTTGAAATGGTTTTGTTTCGTAAATGCCAAAATTATTAACAAGAATATCAATAGTCGGGACGTAACGGGTAATCGCTTCAATACCTTTTTTATTGCTTAGATCTGCGGGAGCAGAAATAAGCTTAGCTGCGGCATGTGTCGCTTTTATTTTTTTTATTGACTCAGCTACTCTTGCTTCACTTCGACCGTTAATAGCAACAGTAACACCTTCTTGAGCAAGCAATTGCGCGATGGCGAAACCAATCCCTGCTGTTGAGCCTGTAACCAGTGCTGTTTTATTATTTAACTGGTAATCCATAATCATTCCTTAATTAAGAGAAGTTGCATTCCATGTTGCATTTTATGAAATTACGTTTTTCATCATACTGAAAAAGAATTATAGTTCATACAGTCGATATAGAACAAAATCGTAAACTTCGATGTATGTCAAAATTACCCCATGAGCTCGAATTGCTTTATTAGCTCAAGAGAAACAGGTTTATTGCGCTTGCTGTCTACACAAACAATGGTGTTGACTGCTGTACATATTAGTTTTTCATTATTTGTGCAAACAATAGTCTGATCAAACAATAGCTTAATTTTCCCTTCACGCCTGGCTGTTGAAATAACTCTAAAAGTTTGAAAAGCACGAAGTGAGTGTAAAAAACGAATATCCGCATGTGCTAAAACAAGATTAAATCCATCATGACTCAGCTTAACCCAGTCGATGCCATACTCACGTAAAAGTAATGTTCTTGCATGGTCAAAATAACTTAGATAATGTGCATTATTGACAATACCTTGAGCATCAATCTCATGGGCGCGAACTTCACTATTCCACGTAAAACAAATCATTTAATAGCCACAAGAAAAAAATAAGTCATAGGTAACATAGGGAACAATAAAATTCAACACTCGAATTTAGGAAGGTACTCTGTTTTTGAAACTCATAGAATTCTACTTGAGTTATTACAAGTGAGAGGGGTTATGAAAAATCAAAGCAATAATGAGTCGATTAAATTTAAATTGCAAAAACTAGCGTCCATTTAAATTATCCCATGGATAATAAGTCATCACTCTTCAGACAAGAGGCAATCGATAGCCGCCTAAATAGAAGTTTAGGTAGTGTTTCTATTAATATACCTTTAAGTTATCGAATTATCAGCGTCGTTTTAGTGGTTTTTATTTTGATAATTATAATTTTTTTATTTTTTGCAAAAACCTCAGAAAAAATAGTTGTTCGTGGTTATTTAGATACGGAGCACGGTATTACTTCTGTGTACTCTGATTCCAGAGGGATTATTACTCAGTCAATGATCGAGGAAGGGGAGCGTATAACTAAAAACAGTACCCTCTTTGTTATTGCGCGAGCAGGCCAGGAAAAAACTAGAGAGTTTCTCGAAAATCTTAATCAGAGAAGGAAAAATCTTAAGAATGAATACCAAATAAAAAAGAAATATTGCCAATCTTTATCCAAGTTATATAAGAAACATTATGTTTCACTGACATTGTTACAAAATACAAAGGCCGAACTACTAGAAATTAGAAATAGAATAAAATCAGTCGACTTAGAACTCATCCAATTCAAACAAAATCAATACCAGCTAATCAAGTCACCTATTAATGGTGTTGTCACTAATATTCTTTACAAAGAGGGGCAATCAATTGATCCATCAAAAGCATTGCTGCAAATACTACCTGATAATGCCAAATTAATCGCTAGATTATACATACCTGCTCAAAATATTGGTTTCTTAAAAAAAGGAGACTCCGTTGCTATAAAATACGATGCTTATCCTTCCCAAAGATTTGGGATTTATAAAGCTCTAGTGAAAGAAATTAATTTAACTGTATTGACGGATGACAAAGAAGACAAACCAATTAATGTTGGGCAACCCTATTATAAAATTAAAGCGGAGCTTGATAAATATTATGTGAATGTGTATGGGGAAAAGACTAATCTGAGTCATGGAATGACCCTGACAGCCGTATTTTCCGGTGACAAAAGAAAGATGTGGCAATGGATTTTAGACCCTATCTTCAGTTATTACGGGAAAGTTTCATGATGGAGTTAAGTTTAAAATTGTCTAGATCCGAAAAAAATAAACTTCCGGTAATTAGACAAGATCAAATTTCCGAATGCGGTCATGCTTGTGTGGTAATGATAAGTAATTTTTACGGTCATGATATCGATTTATTTTCTTTAAGAGAGTTAGATACCCCATCCTTAAATGGCGGTACAATGCTTGATTTGGTTAAGCTCTTAGAACGATTAAAGCTTAAATCCAGGGCACTAAGGGTAGATATTGAAGAGCTCGGGAAGGTTAGATGTCCCGCTATTTTACACTGGGATATGAATCATTTTGTGGTCTTAAAATACGTGGGTCATAATTATGTTGTGATTCACGATCCTGCAACAGGGCGAAGAAAAATTCTTATGAGTGAATTATCAAGTTCATTTACTGGGATTGCCCTAGAGGTTGAAAAAAATGACGAATTTAAAAATATTCATTTATGTAATAGATTAAAACTCGTTAACCTTTTTAAAAATGTAAAGGGTATCAAAAGTAGTTTGCTCACATTGTTATTACTATCGTTAGCTATCGAAGTATTTATATTACTCAATCCACTTTTTCTGCAATATGTCACTGACAATATTGCCACTACTACTAATCTTAATAATCTTTATGTAATAGCTACAGGAGTAATAATATTAACAGTTTTTCATGCTTTCACAGAGTATGTAAGAAGTAACTTTGTAATCTATTTAACTAACAGCCTATCAGAATATTTTTCTTCTGGTGTTATGAGTCACCTGTTAAAACTACCTCTTGAATATTTTGAGAGAAGGCATAAAGGGGATATCTTATCAAGATTTCACTCTGTCAATGAGATTCAAAGTAAAATTACTACCGATTCAATTAATACCGTTTTAGATGGTCTTGTCATTGTATTAGCATTAATAATTATGTCTGTTTACAGTTGGTTCCTAACACTTATTGTTACCAGCGCATTTACCATTTATCTTCTTCTAAGAGCAATATCTTACAATCATTTGAAGAATCAAACGGAGATCTCTATAGGTGAACATGCGAATGTTAATTCAAAATTTTTGGAGATTATCCAAAGCATTATGCCAGTTAAGATCTTTGCGAAAGAAGAGACAATGTACCGAAGCTGGAAAAATTATTTTATTAAGGCAGTCAATGCAGATATTAAAATTTCACAGGCTAATATTGTCTATAATGTCTCTAATATTTTGCTATTTAATTTCGAGCATGTTTTAGTAATATGTATTGGTGCAACCTTGGTTATTACCAATCAGTTTTCAGTAGGTATGTTGGTTGCTTTTCTTGCTTATAGACAGACATTAGTTAATAAAGCCACTTCGTTTATCCATAAGATATTTGAGTATAAACTCATTACAATTCAAATTAACAGGATTGCAGACATTCTGACTCAACCTCTCCCCCCTGAAGACCCAAATATTGTAAAAGAACATATTCAGGGTGATATAAAAGTCGAAAATGTAACCTATAAATATCCGGGTAATTCTAAACCTATTTTTGATAAAATAAGCGTTCATATTCGCCAAGCCGAAAAAGTAGTTATTACAGGTTCTTCAGGTATCGGAAAAACAACCTTACTTAAGATTATGCTGGGATTGATACCCCCAACTGAAGGTAAAATTTTAGTTGACGATGTTTCCCTGGATGCTTTAGGCCAGAGAAGATACCGTGAAATTTGTTCTAGTGTTATGCAGGATGACTCCTTAATTAGTGGTTCGATTTTAGATAATATAACGTTCATGGACGCCAAGATCGATATTGAGAGAGTTTATGAGGCTGCTAAAATAGCGCAAATTCATAATGATATTCTGAGTATGACAATGGGCTATGAAACATTAGTTGGTGATATGGGAAGCTCATTATCGGGTGGGCAAAAGCAAAGAATATTAATTGCCAGGGCATTGTATAAAAAGCCAAAGATATTATTTCTAGATGAAGCAACGAGTCATTTGGACATTGCAAAAGAAATTAAAATTAATGCAGCGTTAAAAGAGTTACAAATAACACAAATAGTAATCGCTCATCGACAAGAAACAATTAATATGGCAGATAGGATTATCGATCTGTCTAATCAAGCATATCCTTGATGTTTTAACACTAAAAATTCCTTTTATCTTCTCTAATAAAGATTTATAACAATATAAGCTAATAAAGCAGATTAAGTTATTGTTATTAAATATTTTTATTTAAACATCATAGTTCAAATATCATGAAAATAAAAGGAATTCAATACCATAATTAAGCAAGTTTATATCGCTATAAAATTGATGATAATTAATCATCTTTAGTGATAGATAACAATCTAATAGGAGTTAGATAATAGCAAGTACAACTAAAGATTAATTAAAAAAATAATTAAAAATATGGAGAATGTAATGGAAGATAAAGAGCGAGTTTTTGCTTATCAATTAGCTAAAACTATCGATAATGAGGAATTAGATAAGGTCTCTGGAGGTAGTGCACTGATGACTAGTAGACAGACAGTGCGTGCAACGGCTGGCAGTGGACAAGGTGCTGATGTTGCATACGATGTTGCGTTTGATTGGTAATTGTTGACTTCAAATTTAGGGCTCAGATTATGAGCCCTAATGAAAGAATAATTAATTCTATTATCATATAAAGAGAAAAAATGAAGTTTTTAATCCCTACAGAACCGGATGATACGCACGCCATACTTGTTAAAATCGCACTTGAAAATTTAGGGCATCAAGTACGGCTTCTGTTTACAGCAGACCAACCAACCAAACAAAAAAATTCAGTATCTATTAGCAGTGAGGGTTATGAGTGGAGCAGTTCTGACAAGTATAGCTCGATTTCAGACAACGATTATGATGTCGTATGGTGGCGTCGTGCAAGAAAACCTTATATCCCCAAAGAAATAATTCATAAAAAGGATCACAAATTTGTTGTTAGAGAAAATGTATTATTCTATGAATCATTAACCTATAGTTTTGCACCAGAGGCATGGTGGATCAATACAAAAGAGTCGGCTCATAGAGCTAATTCTAAATTGCTTCAGTTAAAAATAGCTCGTGAATCGGGTATGGATATTCCTGTTACACTTTGTTCCAACGATCCTCAAGATATACGACATTTTTTGTTAAAACACGACAAAGAAGGGGTTATCTATAAACCCCTTTGTTCCAATTTTTGGTTTGAAGGAAAAAAAATTAAAATTTCTTATACGTCAAAAATCAATTTTCCCGATCTTCCAAGCAACAAATCCTTACAACTCGTCCCTGGAATTTTCCAAAAAGAAATCAAGAAAAAATATGAATTGAGAGTTACATGCTTTGGCGACTTTCTCGTGGCCGCAAAATTAAATTCTCAAAGTTATGAAGAGGGACAGATTGATTGGCGAGCAATATCAGAAGGAAAAATGACAATTGAACCTTACACACTACCTTCAATGATTGAGTATAAAATACGAGATTTTATGTCCAAAATAGGAATCGTATTTGGTTCATTTGATTTTATTGTGACCCCTAACAATGACTATGTTTTTCTTGAAGTTAACGAGCAAGGTCAGTTTTTATGGATTGAGGAATATAACTCTGAGTTTAAAATGCTAGATATTTTTATTAATTTCCTACTCAATAAATCTAAAAAATTTATGTGGGAGCCTAAGAAATTGATGCATACCATAGAAATTTACAGAAATGAGATGACGGAAATATTTTCAAAAAATACAAGATATCATGTGAATTTAAATAATGAGAAAACACATAATGAGTAAGGAGTAATTGTGATAAAAACAGTGTTAGTAGTATTAGGTTTAATCTCATCTGCTAATTTATTTTCTAAAAACGTTGTTGATTTGTACGGAACGAATGCCAAAAAGTCTGAAGAAATAATAAAAAAATACTCAAATGAAGTGGGGTATATTGAAAATTTATTACAAGAGAACTTTAGGAAAATAAGTGACAATTTAGAAAAAGAAATCCCTGAAAAAATTTTAATGAAAAAATATTTGTTAGAGGAGAAAATAAAAAGAGAGGGTAATTTTTTATTTGTGAATTTTTCTACTATTCTATACCCCGGTGATAATAATCAATATACGACTATTGAAGTTATTGATAAAAACCAACCAGATAGATTGCAATTTGTTAATCAACGAGTTGTAACTGCAAGCCAGCCCAAAGATGACTTAATTAATAAGATGGTAAACTTCATAAATTTAGATTTACAACTCATGCCTAATAATCAAAAAAGGAGCGACTCATGCCCTGTCTATCATTGCCTCAGCGGCTTTAATCATCCTAAATTAAAACCTTACTTGAAAGTTTTTAATACTGGTGCTGTAAAAGAAAAGCAATTGATAGCAGATACACTAAATAAAGATCCCGATCCTGAAAGAAGAGCTGCTGCTGCTTTTTTAATAGGGCACTTTCATGATCCAAAGGAAATTCTTTCTCTCTTATTGCCACACGTCAATGATCAAGATATCGGTGTTAGGAATAATGTAATTCGCGTCATCGCTGCGACGATGAGTAAGTCAAAAATTACCCAGATCGATTTGATGCCTTTTTTGAGTTTGATAGATTCACCAGCAACAACAGATAGGAATAAGGCTCTTCATGTATTACTAAACGCAGCAGATTCTGAGTCTTCAAAAAAAGTTATTACTCAAAAGGGTGGGGGGACATTAATAGCCTTGCTACAACTGAAACAGCCTAATAATCATCAAATAGCTTACCTAATCTTTAAAAAAATAAGCGGAAAAGATTTTGGGGAAAATAATATAGCGGCTTGGAAAAGTTGGTTAGCTTCAGTGCAATCTCGAAAGGGTTAAGCACAAGATTTCAAGGATGAGAAATTATAATAATAAGCTTAATAATGAAGGGATTCATATTGTTAAGTTTAATAACAACTAGGAAAGATAAATGGAAAATATAAAAGAGCGAGTCCTAGCCTATGGCTTATCAACGGAAATTAGTGAGTCTGATTTGCATGATGTTACTGGAGGGGCCGGAAAATTAACGCACTACGTTACTCACTATTATACTGCTAAAAAAGCTGGGGGAGATAGAGAGCGTGATGATGATTGGGATTAAATAATTTTTTCGTGACCCTGATATAAATCAGGGTCACATCAAGACAATCTCTTACATGGAAACGAGTAATCTATGAATATTCTGATAGCAACAGAGCCCGATGATGTACATGCTCAGCTTGTAAAATTAGCTCTCGAAGATAAAGGACACACTTGCATATTATGGTTTATGGCTGATATACCTACAAAACAGATTAATAGCATTTATTGTTCAAATGAACACTATCAATGGGTGTCTGAAAATAATATTGATACCCCAATAGAAATAGACGATGGTTCTTTTGATGTGGTGTGGTGGAGAAGACCCAGACGTCCCTTTGTTCCTGAAACTTTACACCAAAATGATATTGATTTTATTAAAAAAGAAAACTCTATATTCTACGACTCAATCCCCTTGGCAATTAATAGATCATGGTGGATTAACCCCTATGAATCTATCAAATACGCAAATTCAAAGCCATATCAATTAAAATTGGCAGCTCGTTCAGGTTTTAATATTCCTTCGACATTAGTATCAAATTCTCCCGAAAGAATTAAAGAGTTTATATTAAAGCATGATGAAAAAAATGTTATCTACAAGGGGTTTTCTTCGCATCATTGGTTAGAGAACGATAGGTTAAGACTCTCGTATACTAAAACTGTGACCTTAGATCAATTACCTACAGATTATATCCTTCAAATGACTCCCGGCATCTTTCAGGAAAAACTACAAAAGAAATATGAATTAAGAGTGACCTGTTTTGGCGGATACATCGTTGCCGTAAAAATTGATTCGCAGCAACATCCGAAGGGAATGGGAGATTGGCGAGTTATTCCCCCAAATGAATTAAAAATTGAACCTTATCAGCTATCCCCAAGGATTGAAAATATGATTCGAGTGTTCATGAAAAGATTAGGGGTGGTATTTGGATGCTTTGATTTTATAGTCACTCCTGAAGATGCAATTTATTTTCTTGAGATTAACCAACAAGGGCAGTTTTTGTGGATTGAAGATTTATATCCAGATTTAAAGATGCTAGATATTTTTGTTAATTTTATTTTGCAAAAATCGGCTACTTTTAGCTGGGATAATCATCACGCGGCAATTAGTCTAAAAGACTATGAACTTCTAGCGTTTAATGCGGTTAGAAAAAATATGGAGAAGCATGTTTATCTCAATGCAATTAAAAAATTAAACGCTTCATAATTAAGTTTTAGAACAACAGGTGATTATTCCTGTTAAAAACTTTAGTGAGTAATTTTTTATCGATACTCTTGATACTCAACTGAATTTTCACCTAGACTGTAGTTTCAGAATATGGGAGTTGCTATGAGCTACGGAAAGCTTCAACTGCTTCTACTGGGGCTATTACTGGACATCCTCGGCCAGAGAGTGGCTTTTTCAGAGGTTCTTTTTAATTGTGATGGTTCTCAAGCTTACCCCTGTCTTGTTCAAGAATCTCTAAATTCAGTCAATCCCGTCATGAATCTTCGCGATATCCGCTTAATAAGAAACTACTATTCGGGTGATATTAGCGGTATAGACTCCCTGAATTTATCTGCCAGTGCGATGCCAAACGCAGTAGGTTGGGGGGAAGTTAAAAATTATATTGAGCAGCAAGCACCAGCTATGCCGCAAAAAATCATTGTTGTTGATTTGCGCCAAGAAAGTCACGGTTATTTAAATGGAATGGCAATTAATTTAACCACCGCACATAACTGGATTAATATCAATAAAACTAATGAAGAAATTAAATTAGCTGAGAAAAATTGGCTATTTTTTTTGAAAAGTCAAATGATGGTTTCGGGCGTACTTACTCCCCAGCAGTTCGAAACTCACGATTATTTACAAGGCAGAAGTATTGAAATACACACTATCCAAGATGAGGAAGAAGCTGTTAAGGAAAAAGGCTTGGATTATGTGCGTTTTTATGTAAGCGACCATCGTGCTCCAGTTGATAATGAGGTTGATCGATTTGTTGAGTTTTATAAGCACCTTGAGGCGAATACGTGGCTGCATATTCATTGTCGTGGGGGTAAAGGGCGCTCAACTAGTTTTCTTGCCTTGGTCGATATGTTAAACAATGCGGATAAAGTGAGTTTTGAGGAAATTTTAGCGCGACAAGCAGCAATTCCACCTTTCTATAATCTGGGATTAATTGTTAGAAGTGATCCAGAGCTAACTCCTTTTTACATTGAGCGGTTACAGTTTTTACGACAATTTTACTATTATTCTCAAGCTTCCATACATGGATATAAGGGGACCTGGTCTGAATGGAAAAACTCCAGAGAGGTTGCATTAGGCCACGATATATTCCAATGGGGGTATGACAAATCTTTTTATCTTAAGTGACTTTCAATAAGAGTTCTGTTATTAAGCCATTTTATTAGTTAATTTTCACATGGAAATGCAAATTGGTGATAAGTCAAAATAAAACACTTCGTTCGTATTTTTTCCCTACTCTTTTATTATCTTCGATTATCTTAGGGGGGCTGGCAGGCTATTTCTTCCAGGAAGAGGCAAAAATTTTAAAACCATTTGGTGATATTTTCCTTAATTTGATTTTTACAGTGATAGTCCCACTTATTTTTTTCAGCATTACTTCCGCTATAGCCAAATCAGGTTCTCTAGGCAAGTTAGGGCGAATTATGTTTTATATGGCAGCTGTGTTTCTTCTTACTGGTCTAATAGCAGCATTGTATGCTCTTTTTATCGTAAAAATTTTCCCTCCTGCACAGGGAGTTTATATAGAATTGCCTAAGTTTCAAGAATCATCAACACTCAATTTTGCACAGCAATTAGTGGGAATCTTTACTGTTCCTGATTTTACCAAATTAATCTCACACGAGCATATGACGGCTCTAATTGTCTTTTCCATTTTAGTAGGGCTTGCTGTTGCGTTAATCAAAGAAAAAGGAGCGATTTTTGTCGACTTTTTAAAAGCAGGTGAAGAGATTTTTATGCGGGTTTTTTCGCTCATTATGTATTATGCTCCTATTGGATTTTTTGCCTATTTTGCAGTTTTAGTTAGTGACCTTGGTCCTAAAATAATGGAAAACTATATTCGGATTGCTGTAATTTACTATGCCGCAGTTCTTGTTTACTTTTTCTTCGTATTTACAATTTATGCTTATCTCGCTGATAAAGAGAACGGTATAAAGTCATTTTGGAAAAATCTTTTTTTGCCGGCAACCACGGCTCTTGCTACCTGTAGTAGTGCTGCTAGTATTCCAGCGAATCTGAGCGCTGCTAAAAATATGCATGTTTCTTCTGAAATCTATGAAACAGTCATCCCACTGGGCTCAATCATTCATAAGGATGGCTCAATAATTGGTGGAATGTTTAAGATTGCTTTTTTATTTGGGATTTTCCACCTAAATTTTAATGGTGCGGGCGTTTTGCTGACAGCGATTGGTGTTTCATTATTGGTAGGTACGGTTATGGGGGCTATCCCAAGTGGGGGTATGCTTGGAGAATTGCTCATATTGACTGTTTATGGTTTTCCTCCTTCAGTGTTAATTGCAGTTGCTGCCATCAGTGTTATTATTGATCCCATTGCGACTATGCTCAATGTAACTGGAAATACTGTCAGCAGTATGTTGATTGCACGTTGGGTGGATGGCAAAAACTGGTCTTCTCAAGAATAAAATTTTCTAATACCCATTGCTAGAGCTGCAATACGTAGAATATCAGCAATCATCGTTCGTATTAATTACTGGAGCTTGGTGCTTGTATAAATGGTTTTCTCGTCACTTAAATGTTTCGCCTTATACATGGTTTCATTCATACAAAGAATTTGGTCAACCGAGTTAGGTATAGGGAAAACAATAAATGAAGCCTTTATTGTTTCGTAAAGTTTGCCATCTTTTATTTTCCAGTCGCCAGACACTGCTTTTACTGCGTCGTTGTGATCGTCTTTATTGACAATTTTACCAATAAAGGTATGGTCTGGCTTAAAAATTGTAATTGCCAAATAAGTTTTTCCAAATAGGGTAAGGCTTTCACTCTCTAATCGTGTTCCAATAATTTTTTTTTCGTAATAGCTATCGGTATTAGGCTGGCAGTTGTCAGAAGTAGCGGCGAAAATAGGCGGAAGGAATAAAAATAAACTTGCAGCTACTAAAACTTTAACCATTTTGAAGGCCTTAAATTAATAGCAACTTGAAATTAAATTAAACTTATAATTTAAAACATGTCAAATTGTCTAGCTGGGTTATGGAATAGTCTCTAGGGGTTACGAACTGAGATGATTAATAAAGAAAAATGGGACAAATTGTCCGACTTTATGATTAAACTGGATATCAATGAAGTTGATCTCATTGAAAAATTCATCATAGGCAGCGGTAAAGGAGGGCAAAAATTACATAAAACCGCCTCAACGGTTTATTTGAAACATTTGCCCTCAAGTTTGGAAATAAAATGTCAGGAATCTAGAGGCCGTGAAGATAACCGCTATTTTGCAAGAATGCGACTTTGCGAAAAATTACAGGCAATAGTTAGTGATGAAAAAACAAAAGAGCAACAGGAAAATGAAAAAATAAAGCGCCAAAAGAAAAGGCGCTCAAGACGAGCGAAGCAAAAGATGCTGGATGAAAAATCGAAGCAAAGTCAAATAAAGGTATTAAGAAAAAAAACTCTAGCTCATGAATAGACATTGATCCTTATTCTCTACAAAGCGTTCAAAACGCTATAAATCCGTGTACTTTGAATTATCCCTACTGATAGTGACATCTGCATCTGCTAACCTATTCTTGCGAATGTTTCTACAAAGTTCATTGATATCTGCGCTGGGTCCCTGCATTGTCAGATTGTTTAAAACTTGAGGATTAGTAATAATTGCCTCATAAATCAGGCGTCTTGCAGCCTCACCTCCAAAGGAGTTTTGAGTAACATCCATATACACTTCTGATTCAATCTTATTCGAGCGAATAAATTCTGAGAGTTTTTTGGCGCCTTCTTGTTTAATCCCATTATATACCAAATGAAGTTTTATTTTTGACCCTTGACTCATATTTTGAAGAGCATCTAAAATGGCGGCGAAGCCGTCATCCTGTAACCCTTGCTCACTTAAATCTAACTCAAGCTGCTCAGGGCAACTCATTGTTTTTAACGCTGAAAATAATATAGTAACTTCACTTGTGCTGAGATGTTTAACGCCAAATTGTAAGGATAATTTTTCGGGACACTCATTAGATTTTAGTGCATTATTTAAATTAATAATGATACCTGTCCCATGCTTACTAAATTCATATTGGATTTTTAAGCTATCTTTGGTTGCCCCACATTTCATGCCTTCAACTAAAGCTGCAGAGCCTTGTTTGGTTGTTGGATTAAATAACAAATTTAAGGATAAGTTCTTCGCGCTACCCGTGAGTTTAAGCATCTCCGTTAATGCAATGACGCCCATGTCTGAAATATCATTACTTGCTAAATTTAGTGCTACTGTCGTTGGACAATGTTCTGATTGTAAAGCATTAGCAAGAATTACAGCGCCAGCATTCCCAAGCCGGTTATTACATAGCCCTAATCTAACTTCCGAAGCCTTACACCCCTTTGCAATGACATTCGCAAGGGTATTTAATGAATTTTTACTAAGAGATGTCTTGGTTAGTATGAGATTAATAGAGTTTGGACACTTATCAGATTGCAAAAATGTCGCCAATTCGGAAATGTCTTTTTCACTTAATTGGTGATGGGTAAAATCTAAACATAGAGTATCTCTTGAGTTTTCTTTAGAAAGACTTTGACAAATTGCTTGCACTTTATTTGTTGTGGGACTAGTTGGGGAAAACTCAAACCTTACATCCTGCTCGGATTTATATTGTTCACATAATGTATCAAATTCTTCAATATCAAGGACTTTAACAATTTTTTGGGGCATTAGTGACATTCCTTTCTTAAATTTAAAACACAATGATAGTGCTAGTTATATTAGTTTTGCGAGGCGAATTTGTAAAAATATAGCAAAACCAATGCGGTTAAGAAGTATATTATAATATCAAAGTGAGTTAATTTAAAGCATTTATGATAGTTTCTTGTTGTTCTCTAAATTAAGAAGCAGTTGATTACGACTTTTAGATAAAAGATGCGCGTTTCTTTCTACAAAATCAACGCTTAATTAATCCATTAATATTTAAATAATAAACTAATATTATAATAAATAAACACAAAGTAAATTAATTAATCTGGATGTTTTATGCCTACAAATAAATTTCATTATATTTGGATGGGGCGTTTACCTACTGGTAAATACGAAGACTCATTTAAAAATGGTCCAAATGATTTAGCGAGACAATTAAATGAATATGTAATGGATAAGAATAAAAATCGAGCCCCCGGTACTCCTAATCCTCAAGATCAAGAAATAATAATGTGGGTACCTGAGGATCTTATTGAGGGTATTAAAGCTTCAGGTGTTCTAAATCCAGAAATTACTCTTAAACCTGTAGAAGACCTCTATAGAAATGCTAAACATTTAACGGAAGAAGAAAGAGCAAACCTAAAAAAAACCGTTGATTTATTAGGGGAAAATAATGCCTATGCCTCTCAAAAAGACATCCTCTCGGCGGCAATATTAGAAGAATATGGGGGGTACTTTTTAGATACAACTACAGCCATCGACTCGGTTGAAACCTTAATCAATCATCAACCTAAAGATGTCTGGTTTCCCAGAGTTACTAATGAAGCTGAAAAACTATATGATGGGGAAGCTGTTATCTTACCTGATGTATGGGCCATGTATAATCCAAAGCCAGGGGGAGGTACCTTTAAGGCTATGATTGATAGCTATGTACAAAGATGCCAATTCTATTTCCCTGAAAAATTTGAAGGCGCGCAAATTGATATTGAAAGATTGAAAGGAAAAAGCGGATATAATGTTCTTGATGGGGAATGTTATGGGAAAGGAAGCGAAATAATGACTATGCCCGGAGCCAGAGATAAATTAATTGGTGAGACTGCTATTTTTTCACTCCTGGATGGGCTGAACGACACAAAGGGACCTCTAACTGATAGGCGAATGAAGGAACTCAGTTCATTTGCCAGAGTTGCATCGCAGGGTAAAAAGATTGAAGAATTAGGCCTCGAAAAGTTTCATAAAGGAATGTGGCGAAATCAAACAGTAGCAGAGAATATAGAGGATAGAGTAGAAGGTAGGATGGATGGGCCTCATGAAAGTTTAAATCAACCACAGCAACCAGCTCAAATACCTACCCAAAATCGCAAACACTCGTTTGAGGTTCGAGGCTCTGAATTTGAAGACTTTAAGACAAAATATCAATCATTGAGAGGCGATATATTAAAAAGTCAAATTATTAGTGACTTTAAAGATAAGTTAGATGATATATCAGATAAAGAAACACTCGATCATTTTGTAGACGATTTCAAGAAAAGTATTTCTTATAAAGTGCTTTCAACAGGACAAGACTTAACGACAAAGTTATTTTTCTTAGACACGAGTTCCCAAAAGAAAGTTGAAGGAATAATCAAAGAGAAAGAGGATGAGATAGCACGGCTCTCAACTGGTAATGTTATTAGTTAGCTGGCTTTTGAAATATTCATTTGGAGTTTGAACACTTCCGGCCAACTACATCTATGTATTGGCCTTTGATTTTGAAGTGCTTTATTATTTTTCAGTGATTTACTGAAAATGGCGCGCCCGGAAGGATTCGAACCTCCGACCCCCTGGTTCGTAGCCAGATACTCTATCCAACTGAGCTACGGGCGCGTGTACTGGCGGAGAGAGAGGGATTCGAACCCTCGATGGGATTTCTCCCATACTCCCTTAGCAGGGGAGCGCCTTCGACCTCTCGGCCATCTCTCCATTCAATGGAGGCGAAGTATAACAGGTATTTAGAACTCGTCAACTCTCTTAAAAATCTTTTTTAATATCAAACCTCTAAAAGCTTACAAAAGCTCAGGATAACTGCTATCTTTTATAAGATGATTTAGGCTCTGTCGACAATCGTTTTTCCCAGCTGCAAATGCCGTCGATTTGCTCAAATTTTAGCTTGAGAGCTCTCGAGTAGGTTCACCTATTCGTTTTTTCAAGCTGAAATTTGAGCCAAATCATTACCATAAAAGCAATTGTCGACAGAGCTTAGAACGATGTTAGGCTGCATTGGCAACTATCAGGAGGAGTAATGAAGCTCAAATCAAATTTAAGCGGCAGAGATGTATATGTGGTTGATGGTAGTCGAACCCCATTTTTAAAAGCAAAAGGAATAGGTCCTTTTACGGGTTCTGATTTGGCTGTCGCTGCCGGAATGCCATTGTTAAAACGTCAACCATTTTCCCCTACTGAATTAGATGAAGTGATTATTGGTTCTGCCATGCCAGGACCTGACGAAGCAAACATTGCCAGAGTTGTGGCTTTGCGATTAGGTTGCGGCGAAAAGGTACCTGCGTTTACCGTAATGAGAAATTGTGCCTCTGGTATGCAAGCCCTTGATAATGCAGCGATACAAATTGCTAATGGCCGAAGTGACCTCATATTGGCAGGCGGAACTGATGCTATGAGTCATGCTCCTCTACTGTTCAATCAAAAGATGGCTGCATGGCTTGCAAGTTGGTTTGCAGCAAAAAGCATGGGGCAAAGAGCAGTTCTAATGACTAAGTTTAGACCCTCTTTTCTTGCTCCAGTAATTGCTTTATTAAGAGGATTAACTGATCCAATAGTTGGATTGAACATGGGTCAAACAGCTGAAAAAGTAGCTTATCGCTTCAATCTTACAAGAGAACAGATGGACACTTTTGCAAGTGAAAGCCATCATCGTTTGGCCTTAGCTTATGCTGAAGGGCGTATGGAAGAAGTGACCCCAATTATTGATTACAAAGGACGTGTTTATCCTCAAGATGATGGAATTCGTCCAGATTCGACTGTTGAGAAATTAGCAAAGTTAAAACCTTATTTTGATAAAAAATACGGCATGGTTACGCCAGGTAATAGTTCACAGGTGACTGATGGTGCTTGTTTATTGCTATTAGCCAGTGCTGAGGCTGTTAAGAAATATAATTTGCCTGTTATGGGACGAATTGTTGATTCACAATGGGCAGCACTCGATCCTTCGCAAATGGGATTGGGACCTGTCCATGCTGCTACACCAATTATGCAACGCCATAACTTAAAGCCTAGCGATTTAGACTGTTGGGAAATTAATGAGGCTTTTGCAGCTCAGGTTCTTGGCTGTTTGGCAGCTTGGGATGATGAAGAGTATTGTCGTACCCAGTTAGGTTTAAAACAAGCGATGGGGGCTCCGTCACTTGGCCGACTAAATATGGACGGTGGAGCTATAGCCGCGGGGCATCCAATTGGTGCTAGTGGGGCTCGCATTGTCTTGCATGTGCTCCAGTCACTTAAGCATCATAATGGAAGTCGAGGAATGGCTGCCATTTGTATTGGTGGTGGTCAGGGTGGAGCAATGTATCTCGAACGTGTGACAGAGGTGAAAGGACATGAGTAATTATAAAAATTGGGAGCTACAAACTGATGCTGATCATATTGCCTGGTTAGCAATCAATCGTCATGATACGGCAGTGAATGTAATCAACAATGAAGTTTTAGATGAATTAAATGGTCTCCTACAAGAAATTGGCCAGCGTTCTAATCTAAAAGGTTTGATTATTTATTCTGCTAAAGACAAAGGATTTATTGCTGGCGCGGATGTGAATGCTTTTTCACAATTTACCACACCAGCAGAAGCAGTCGATTTTTTAAGAAAGGGGCAGGCGGTTTTTTCGCGACTAGAAGCGCTGACAATTCCCACCGTTGCAATGATTGATGGTTTTTGTATGGGAGGAGGATTGGAGCTGGCCCTGGCATGCGATTATCGCATAGCTAGCGATGATAAAGAGACTCGCTTGGGTTTACCCGAAATTATGTTAGGCATTCATCCGGGGTGGGGGGGTACAGTTCGGTTGCCTCAGATAATTGGTGGTTTCGATGCATTGTCTAAAGTGATTCTCACTGGAGCGCCACTTAGTGCGGAAAAAGCTAAGCACTTAGGGGTTGTGGATGATGTTGTTCCATTAAGACAATTAAAGCGGGCAGCAGTTTATTATATCAAAAATAAACCAGCAAAACATAAGCCCAAATTTATGCACTCATTAACGAACTACTCATGGGTTCGCGCCTTACTTGCCCCTCTGTTACGTTACAATGTTTCCAAACGAGTATCGAAGCAGCATTATCCCGCTCCCTATGCTGTGATTGATCTATGGGAGAAGGAGGGAGGAGTAGGTGAGCGTGGTTATCTTAAAGAGGCGGACTCTGTTGAGCAGCTAGTTAGTCAAGGTGAGACGGCACGAAATTTAATACGTGCTTTTTTATTGCGCGAAAGGATGAAGGCTTTTGCCAAAGGTAGCGATTTCAAAGCACAACACGTGCATGTGATTGGTGCTGGTGTAATGGGCGGTGATATTGCAGCTTGGTGTGCTCTGCGTGGTATGCATGTTACTTTGCAAGATAAGTCCCATTTACAAATTGCGCCTGCTATTGGCCGAGCTTATGCCCTATATAAGAAGAAATTGCGTAAACCTCGCCTTATACAAGCTGCCATGGATAGATTGGTTGCAGATCCAGAAGGACATGGCATTGCTCGCGCTGATGTAATTATTGAAGCCGTTTTTGAAAATCTAGAAGTCAAGCAAGCAATTATGCAACAAATCGAAGCCCAGGCTAAGAAGAATGCCATTATTGCTACCAATACTTCTAGTATACCTCTCGATGAAATCAGTCAGGTCATGGCTAATCCAAAACGTCTCGTTGGTATTCACTTCTTTAATCCAGTCGCTAAAATGGAACTAGTTGAAATAGTAAGTAGCTCCAAAACTACAAAAGAAATTGTCAACGATGCGTGTGCCTTTGTCGGTCAGATTGGCCGTTTACCGCTGCCTGTAAAATCAAGTCCAGGATTTTTAATCAATCGTGTCTTGATGCCTTACCTCATGGAATGTGTGCAGTTGCTTGAGGAGGGGTATACTGGTGAGGAAATTGACAAAGCTGCTAAAGAATTTGGCATGATCATGGGGCCTGTCGAATTAGCTGATACTGTAGGTATGGATGTTTGCCTAGCAGTGGCAGAAAACCTCACTTCACATTTTGGAGGCACAGTCCCTCAAAGACTACGTGATATGGTTAAAGAGGGTAAGCTTGGCCGTAAAACAGGTCAAGGTTTCTACCGTTATAAAAATGGCAAGCCTGTGAAGCAAAAAGTAACTAGTAATAAGCCTGCTAAAGATATTGCCAATCGTCTAATTTTACGAATGGTAAATGAGGCGGCGACTTGTTTGCGTGAGGGAGTTGTTGCCGATAGTGATTTGCTTGACGGTGGGATGATTTTTGCAACCGGTTTCGCACCTTTCCGCGGCGGACCTATGAACTATGCCAAGCATTTTGGGCATGATAAGTTAAATGAACTTTTTGCAAAGTTGGAAGCACAATATGGTGATCGTTTTAAAGCGGACGCTAGTTTATAACCAGCTTTTGTCATGAGTGAATATAATTCTATACTTGCGGCAAGGTATTTCCCTTGCCGTTTTTTTATCCCTTAAGGATAATTGTTCATGAGAATATTCAATTGTCTACGTATTCTATCGCTTGGTTTGGGAGTTACAGTTTCCACGTCCCTCTGGTCCATAAGTTTTGTACTGCCAACCCAGGGTGAGGTAATTGGTGAAATTCAGTATGCCCATCCTGAAATGGGAGAAACACTAAGTGATGTGGGTATTCGTTTTGATATAGGGTATAACGAAATGGTTAGGGCTAACCCACAAGTTAATCCCACAAGTTCTTTATCCTCAAATATAACTTTGCTTATTCCATCGCAATTTATTTTACCACATGCCCCTCGTGAAGGGGTGGTAATCAACCTGGCAGAATATCGACTGTATTATTTTTCTCCCCATGAGAATGTGGTAATAACCATGCCAGTGGGTATTGGACGAAAAGGATGGACAACTCCTTTGGGATTAACCAAAGTTATCGCAAAAGAAAGAGATCCTATTTGGCATCCAACGACTAATGTCCAGGCAGAGGCAGCAAAGCAGGGGATGCTGCTCCCGGATACATTTCCTGCAGGAGATGGAAATCCTCTTGGAAGGCATGTATTACGTTTAGGATGGCCGACGTATTTAATCCATGGAACGAACAGACGTGATGGAGTTGGAGCAAGAGTAAGTGCGGGTTGCATGAGAATGATGCCTGAGGATATTGAATACTTATTTAATGTTGTAAACGTTGGTACTCCTGTGCGTGTACTTAATGAGCCTATAAAGTTGGGTTACTCCAAGGACGCTTTATATATTCAAGTGCATCCTGTATTGAGCGAGCAAAAAAATCGTGATTTAAATACGCTGGCTTATGAGCAGTTAAAGCAACTGGGTATGGTTGATAAAGTTAATAGTCGCTTGCTACAAATGGAATTAAAGTCTCCTAGTGGAGTTCCTAAGAAAATAGGCTAGTTTTTTTTTACGCAATGAAAGCAAAAATAATGAGTAAGTAGTAAGATAATAAAGCTTCCCAATAGGTCAATTGGATAGTGCCAACCCAATAAAACACAGGAGGCGATTAATAATATATTTACAGGCAACAGTAAAAAGAAAAGCAGACGCCACCATCGAACCAAGTAGAGACAAAGCCAGGCCCAAATTGCATGAAAAGAAGGAAACGCTATCATCCCACCTTCTATGGTTGAAGGAGAAATATGCTGATGAATTTCTTTAAATTTAATTCCTGTTGCATACTGTTCTGGACTAAAAATAGGGTTCTGAAGGGTTGTTGCTGGAGCTAGCGTAGGATAAAAATAATAAAAGCTAAAACCTAGAAGTGCGCTAACAAGAAGTAAGCAATAATATTCACGCAGGTAAGAAAATTTCCGCATAAAAATTGTTGCGACAGGTAAAAAACTCATTTGATAAGGTAAGCTGTCATAAATATGTACAAGTATTTGTGTAAACCGTGGGTGACTGACAGTCCAAGTAACGATGTCCACGATATTAATATGTATGGAGGCTTCTAGAGAAACTAATAAATCATCAATCGGGGTAAAAGGGGTGTATTGGATAGCATTGGTAGCAAACGCGATAACACACATAACTAGGAAATAGTAAATTAGTTCTCTAGTCATTTTGACAGCCATGCTTTCCTTACCAAATTGCAAATAACTTCCTATAAATGCCAAGAAAAGCATAACTGCTATTAAAAAAACATCAGGTGGGAAATAATTATTGCCTGGAAATTTAAAGAAAAAATAGTTTATAGCCATAGCTACTGTAGCTAGTATACCAAGGCTAAGAGCAGCAAGTAATGAGCAGGATTGGGCTTTAAGTTGCATTATAAATGCTGGTTATTCAATATCGCTATTTTGTTGTTTTTGCTTAATGGCATGATAAATCTCTTCACGGTGAACTTCGACCGAACGGGGGGCATTTACACCAAATTTAATATTGCCATGCTCCAAGGTTTTGAATGCGACTACCTGAACAACAGTTCCGTTGATGTTAACAATGAGTGGTTCCTCAAAAGGAATAGTCATAATATTCATAAAAGCCTCGTTACTTTTTAACACTTTATATCTCATGGTCTTGTCAAAAGCAATGATTTAATATTTAAGTTTATGATTTTCAAGAAAAGAATTAAGAATTTTATGCAAGTTAACTCCTCGTTGATTCATCAAATTTTATCAGGTATCTACGAGGAGTTTTTTTTATTTTCTTAGAGACCATTCATAATGGTTAAACGAAAATTCATGCTTTATTTTACCTGGATTTTTAAAATTACAGGGAAAAATGGTTAAATTTTAGTAAACGAGCTGTAACTCTCATGATAGTTGTGCTTTGATATGGCAATGCAAAGAAGATTTTGATGTTAATTTAGTTAAATTAAAAATTTTATTGATTCTTCCAACCTTTCGAATTACTCAAAAGAAGTAAATTTGCTACCAAGTAGAAAATCAGTTAAGATTGTGCGTTTTTTTAACCTTGCCTTACTTTATTTTCATTGAAGAAGGCTATATCCATAAGGAGAAATCTCAGTGAGACATTATGAAGTAGTGTTTCTTGTGCATCCTGATCAAAGCGAACAAGTACCAGCAATGGTTGAGCGTTATGAAGGGATTATTACTAAGCATGAAGGTAAAATTCACCGCAAAGAAGATTGGGGACGTAGACAACTTGCCTACACCATTAAAGAAGTTCACAAAGCGCATTACATATTAATGAATATTGAATGCAATCAAGCTGCACTTGATGAATTAAAGAATGCGTTTAAATTTAATGACGCAATTTTAAGAAATTTAATTATCAAGAGAAAGCACGCGATTACTGGTCAATCCGTGTTAATGAAAAAAGAGAAAGATGAAAGAGCAGCTTAAGGAGATATAATTCATGTCAACTGCATATTTTCGACGTAAAAAAATGCGTTTCAGCGCAGAAGGTTCTAATGAAATTGATTATAAAGATATCAATTTATTAAAAGAATATGTTACTGAAACAGGCAAGATCGTACCAAGTCGTATCACCGGTACTCCCACTCGTCCTCAACGTCAATTGGCGCAAGCTATACAACGAGCACGGTTTTTGGGTTTATTGCCTTATTGTGACAGCCACCGATAAAAATGACACGTCTGGGCGAGTTATTGCGTAAGCAAGGTCATTTCTTATTGGAAAATGACCTTCATGCATTGGTATACATCGCAATTTTAGCCTTAATACCCTTCGCGGCTTGGTTATCGGTTGCTGTTGTTGCATTGATAACTTTGCGCAAAGGATGGGGGGCTGGGTTTAAAGGAGTAGTGGTAGGAGTTGTGTCAATGCTTCTCTTATCGCTGTTATCCTCATCATGGTCTGCCAGTTTTATGGAGGCTGTGATAGCTTTTTTACCCTGTTACCTAACAGCGGGGATTTTGCGTGAAACCATGAGTTGGCGGATCGCAGTGGCTTTTATAGTTCTGCAGGCTTTAACTGGTATTGTCTTGGTGCATTGGTTGGCCCCTGAGTTTATTAATCAGCAATATCAACTTATCCAAACTGTGCTAAAAGGGCTGGAGAGTGATGATGCTGTTGCGGGTTTGCTCAGCAACCAGGATGTAGTGAATCCAATAGTGATTGCCAACTATATTGTAGGAGTTCAGGCAGTCAGTATTATTCTGTCAGCAGTTGCCTCGCTTATGTTGGCGCGTTCTACCCAGGCTAATTTATTCTATCCTGGTGGATATCGGCAAGAAATGCTTGGTTTTCGTGCCAGCCCTTGGGGGGTAATTATACTGCTAGCTTCGGCAATAGGGGCTTATCAACATTTCCCTTTAGCAATTAGTTGTTTGCCACTATTAGTTGTGTATTATGCTAGTGCAGGAATAAGCATAGGTTTTAATATTTTAACAAAAGGGAAAAAAGGAATTGGAACATTATTCTTATTACTACTTCCTTTAATATTATTGCCTTTTGTTATGTTGCCCATTTATGTCCTTTTAGGTGCTTTAGATAGTTTGTTTAATTTTAGATTATATTTGCTTGTTAAAACAGGCGGAAAAACAGATTAAGGGGGTTAAGAGATGGAAGTTATTTTACTAGAAAAAATTAGAAATTTAGGAAACTTGGGTGATAAAGTGAATGTGAAAGCGGGTTATGGTCGCAACTACCTGATCCCTCAAAGCAAAGCTGTATTTGCTACCGAAGATAATATCAAGCGTTTTGAGCAACGTCGCTCAGAGCTTGAGAAAAAAGCACAGCAAGCATTGGCAAATGCTGAACAACGTGCTGCAAAATTAAATGATGTGACAGTTATTATTTCTGCAATGGCTAGTGACGAAGGTAAGCTTTATGGCTCTGTTGGTGCGAATGAAATTTGCGATGCTTTGAAAGCCAAATCAATTGAAGTAAGTAAGCGTGAAATTGTTATGCCTGAAGGTCCAATTCATTCAATTGGTGATTATGTTGTGGAAGTTCATGTTCATAGCGATGTAATTGCAAATTTACAAATTCAAATTGTTTCTGCCAAATAATAAAATACTCTGATTCTTCCTTATTTTGTGCGCTTTTTTGCGTGCAGAATAAGGAGGTTGTCTCTCTAAAGATGATGCAAAAGCCCTTATTTTTTCGAATTGTTAAAAAAATTCCATGCGGACTACTTCAAATGCAGGTTCCTCGTAGGGATGGTTTGCTTTGAGCTCTTGAATTACTTTGACAATATATTGGCTAGAACAGATCATTTCCACTTTGTATTCGGGGACGAATGTTAATGTACCAAGTGTTCCAATAGCGGGTTTTGCCCCACTAAGGGGGCTAAATTGTCCTTGACCTAAGCATTGCCAGCAACAATGCTCATAATTCCCTTGTCTTCCAGCACCTGCATCAAATAAAGCTTGTTTGACAATTTCGAGGTGACTTTCCGGAACATAAAAAGTTAACTTATATTGAACTAATTTTTCCATTTAATGTTGCATCCCAAACTTGGCTTTTGTTCAATAGTAATAGGTTTATTGGCAAGTAAGCTATCTAGGGCGCTACGCAAATGGTTACCTGTTACCTCGATGTCATTGCCTGGTCTAGAGTCATCTAATTGTCCACGGTAAACTAATGCAAGATTTGAATCAAAAACATAGAAATCGGGTGTGCAGGCAGCCTGGTAAGCCTTTGCAACCTCCTGAGTTTCATCGTAGAGATAAGGAAATGGATAATTTTGTTCAAGGGCAGTTTTTTTCATATTCTCAGGTGAGTCTGCAGGGTAAGCTTCAACATCATTTGAATTGATAGCAAGAAAACTTACTCCTTTAGGCATGTAGTCATGCGCTAATTGTGTTAATTCACTGCTTACATGTTTGACATAGGGACAGTGGTTACAAATAAACATAATGACTGTGGCTTTACTGTCCCATGCGTTATTTAAGCTTATTTTGGAGCCAGTCATGACATTTAATAAAGAAAATTGTTGAGCGGATGTCCCTAAGGGCACCATGTTCGAAGGTGTTTTAGCCATAAATTCCCAACCTTATGAAAAGATCAATTTCAAAATTGCAATTAAAGCAAAAAGTGAATTTAGAATAGCCCATAATAAAGTAATTGCTTTGCCTTTATAGGCGGTATAAAACGCGTAAATAGCTATTGAAAAACTTCCTATAAAGAATATCCATTGATTCTCGTAGGAGAAGCCAACGGAAAGCACAGCAATACCGGTGATACCAATAAGAAGAAAAATATTATTTAATTGCCCACTCATAAAATAAAAAGATAATAGCTGGATACAAAGCAGAATAGGCAAAGCTAACTGGAGGGTAGTGCCAATTCCCAAAAGAATAGCACCATGACCTGCAAGAAGAATAATTTCAAGCGCTATGAAATAGATCAGTCTAAAATGAATAGATGTTAGTAATAATAGGGCGGAACCAATTACATAATATTTCTGTGCAGGAGTATTTGTCAGCCCCAAAAGTAAAATAAAAGAGCCGATTATACCTACTACGAGAAAGAGTTCATTCTGTCGTTTTATATTCACCTAGTCACCAACGTAAGTAAATTCCTTTCTTGGTTGCCTCAGTAATGACATCATTCTGAGATTTATTTGTTGATACCCAATAGTTTCCCATATTGCTTAAAGCAAACTTAACACGTGGGTACTGACAAACCTCCAAAACATCACGGCAATCCAGGGCTTTTACGGTTTCATTCTCTTTAATAAAGCACTGAAAATGTAAGTTTGCGATGTCTGATGCAAAAGCAGCCCAATTCAAAGGATCTAGCTTCATAGCTAAAGAGGGGCTCATAAACTCTTCACGTGTTTCAATACGTTGTAATTCAACGGGTTGGTTACTACGATTTTGAATTAAATAAAAAGATTGTTGGCCATTGTCGTTAACAATCAAATGATTCTCACTAAAACCGAAGCCGCTTACCTCACAACCATGAGGAAAAGCTGTAGGTGTCGCAGCAGTGGCTATACCCCAAAACATAGTAATCATTACTACTGACATGATTGCTTTACAAAATGACATGAAAATCCTCATATAAAATTTAGAAGTGCGTATTTTAATGATAACTGCTTTAAAAGTGAATCAACTTATTAATTCACTTTTGTAGTAATTTCAGAATGAGTCATGGGCGAATAGGTTCTATACATACTAAGGCTTAAGTACATCACTACATAACTAACTGATAAAAATAGCCAAATATATTCAATATGTGGATAGTTCCAAAGAACAAGCGCGGAACTTAGACCATAAATCAGCGAAAAGGTATGCATTATTACTTTCACAAAACGATATTTGGTTAGGTAATCAAGACGAGAAGGATATACATATTTAATGGGAACAAAAATTAACAAACATAAAATCGATAATATCCATGCATTGGTGTACATTGAGGTGTTAAAAATAAACATATAGAACACAGCAATGTTCCAATAACATGGGAACCCTTTAAAAAAGTGATCAGGAGTTTTTGCATCAATTTGACAAAATTGATAAGAAGAGGTGGTTGTTATTGCTATGATCAGAACTAATAAGTAACTGCTAGGTAACATATCAGGTTTTACATAAAGAAAGAAACACGGTGTAATTACATAGTTTAAATAATCCACGATGTTATCAAGTAGTGTACCATCAACGTTGGGTAAAACAGATTTAACACGCACTAATCTTGCCAAAGTACCATCGACAGCATCAATAACCACGGTAATAGCCATGAACCATAAAGCTTGCACGTAGTCATGCTGATAAATTTTGACAAGAGTAAGAACCCCAAAACACGCGGCACTTGCTGTAAAAGCATGCACAGCCCAGGCAACCAAATAATGAGCGGGGTGGTAGCCTAGTTTTTTATTTGTCATTGTTTATCCTAATCAGTAGGTAGTTACTCTATCGCACTGCTTTTATTTTTTTATTTGTTCTTTATTGGCAGTGTCAATACAACGGAAATTAGCAAAATAGTAACAACAATCAAAAGCGGTGTGCAAGAAACTCTATGTTGAATTCGTGAATTTGTCAGAACCTAGAGGAGAACTTGTTTTTAGTTAAATCTTTTTGTATTAATTGTGAACTTTAATGCTTGAGAACAGGAATTGGAACAAACAAGCATAAACACTAAGATAAGCCTGCCTATGAAAATTCAATGAAAGTATAGTTTGCGTCCTGACCTTCATAAGCTACACTGAAAAAAATACTTGGAGTAATAGCGATGATTATTCGTACTATAAATCCTGCCACGGAAGAGGTTTTACAAGAGTATAAGACTTTTAGTGAGCAACAATTAAATTCTTATATTGATGCTGCTCATTTAAGCTTTTGTGTCTGGAGAAAAACGCCATTTTCCCAGCGCAAGCAAGCGATGTTGAGAATGGCTAAGTTATTAAGAGAAAAAAAAGATGAACTGGCACTATTAATGACACAAGAAATGGGCAAGCCCATTAGCGCAGGAAGAGCCGAGATTGAAAAATGTGCTTGGGTTTGTGAGCACTATGCTGAAAATGCAGAGGGCTATCTCCAGGCGCGCACTGTGCAGACTGAAATGAAAAAAGCAATGGTGTGCTATCAACCTTTAGGGGTTGTGTTTGCAATTATGCCTTGGAATTTCCCTTTTTGGCAGGTATTTCGTTTTGCGGTTCCTGCATTGATGGCTGGTAATGCGGCAATCTTAAAGCATGCGCCGATTTCTACAGGTACCGGTAACAAAATTGCAGAATTATTTATTGAGGCAGGTTTTCCTGAGCATTTATTCCAACATTTTATTTTGGATAATGATTTAGCCGCAAAAGTTATTTCGAATGAGAAGATTGTTGCAGTAACTCTTACAGGTAGTGAAAAAGCAGGGGCGACAGTTGCTTCAAACGCTGCACAACATTTAAAGAAAGCAGTGTTGGAGTTGGGCGGAAGCGACCCTTATGTGGTTTTACACGATGCCGATCTTGATTTAACGGCGAAAGCTGTAGTGACTTCGCGTTTAAATAATGCCGGACAAGTTTGCATCGCAGCAAAACGTGTTATCGCTGTTGAACCAATCTATAATCCTCTCGTTGAAAAAATTAAAGAGCTAATGGCTAATTACCATATGGGGGATCCATTGGATGAAAAAACTAATATGGGACCTATGGCACGCGATGACTTGCGAAAAGCACTTCATGAGCAAGTACAGAGGAGTGTAGAATCGGGCGCTAAATTAATTGAGGGGGGAGAGATGCCAAAGCGTAAAGGCTTTTATTACCCACCTACACTATTAGTCGATGTGAAAAAAGGTATGGCTGCTTTTGATGAGGAGCTATTTGGTCCTGTTATTGCTATTACTAAAGCTCAGGATGAAGCAGATGCTATACGTTTAGCCAATGAAACCCAATATGGTTTGGGGGCTGCGGTATTTACCCAAGATTTGGCAAGAGGGGAACACATAGCCAGATACGATATTGATGCCGGAGCGTGTTTTGTAAATGCTTTTGTTGCCTCGGATCCAAGATTGCCTTTTGGTGGTATAAAACGATCTGGATTTGGGCGAGAATTATCAAGAGAAGGAATTTTAGAGTTTGTGAATACAAAAACGATTGCAATTAATGACAATGCAAACCATTAACCAATTTATTTATATTTCTGCTAGTCAGCAAAGAATGCATTGTTTTGAAAATGACACTGCCTATAAAATTTATCCTATTTCAACAGGAGAAAATGGTTTGGGTGAGCAAAATGGTAGTGGCTGTACTCCTCGAGGGTGGCATCAGATTTACTCGCGCATTGGTCTTGATGTCCCTATTAACACAGTATTTGTATCTCGGGAGCCCACAGGAGAACTGTATAGTTCAATGCTGGCTTCCAAATATCCAAAGCGAGATTGGATATTAACTCGTATTCTCCAGCTTGATGGTTTGGAGGAGGGACGAAATCGAGGTGGGGAGGTCGATAGCCTACGACGCTATATCTATATTCATGGAACTCCAGATACTATAGAGTTAGGAAAACCAGCCTCCCATGGCTGCATCCGTATGCGAAATGTTGATGTTATTGAACTGGCTGAGTGGGTTACTATTGGAACCCGAGTATATATTGAATGAGTTGCAAAGATTTAAAAATTCGCAATGATAAGCTCTAAAAAATGATTGTTTGATTAAATAAATGTAACACTGGCGTGTAAGTTGTCTAATAGAAGTATATAATTCGCGGCAATTTTTTATTTTCATGCCTAAATGAGGTGAATGAATGTCTTATAAATTTGAAGAGGGTAAAGATTTAATTGTCGATGCTGTAGTTGAGCGATTACTGGAAAAAATGGAAGAAGATCAAGCTTCTTTTTGCTCCGAATTTGTTCGCCAATTTTATGGCACGGTAGCACTCGAAGATTTAAAAGAGTCGGATATTGAAGACCTCTATGGTGCTGCAGTTAATTTTTGGTCTCTTATTCAACAGCGTGCTCCTGATGAAACAAAAATCCGCATTTATAATCCTGATTTCGAGCGTCATGGATGGCAAACAACGCATACTGTTGTAGAAATCATTACTGATGATATGCCATTCTTGGTGGATTCATTGCGTATGGTAATTAATCGTCTTGGATTAGTCTCTCATCTCATTATGCATATGGGGGGATTGCGATTACAAAGAGATAAAAAGCATCAAGTTACTGCTATTTTCCCTCGGAAAAAAGAGGATGATGACGATATTGAAGGCGTATCCACTGAAGCTGCCATTTTTATTGAAATTGATAGACAAACCGACCCTTCTATTCTTGAGGATTTACATAGCAATTTTGAGCGTGTGCTAGAAGATAATCGAGTTGTTGTGAAAGATTGGATTCCCATGCGTAAAAAGGTTCGTGAAGCAATTGCGGAGCTCGACGAAGTCACCTCTGTGCTTGATCCGGATGAAGCTGAAGAAACAAAAGCGTTTTTAAATTGGATAGAAGATCATCATTTTACCTTTTTAGGTGTACGCGATTATGAGTTGATTCAAAAAGGTCAGGAAACTATTTTGCAGCCCTTACCAGAAACAGGGTTAGGTGTTCTGCAGCAAAGCATGAGTAAATCAAGTGCACGTAGTATTTCGGCAATGACACCAGAAGCCAGGGAGCACACCTTATCCTCTCGTATTTTGGTAATGTCTAAAACGAACACAGAAGCGACGGTGCATAGACGTGCCTATACCGACTATATTGGCATCAAGCGTTTTGATAAAAAAGGACATGTTATTGGTGAGCGTCGTATCATTGGTTTATACACTTCCGCAGCCTATAACACGAATCCTAAACATATTCCTTTTTTGCGCCATAAGGTTGCGCAAATTATGAAGAATTCAAATGTAAGTCCTCGTGGTCATGCAGGTAAAGTGCTGCTTAATATACTTGAAACTCTGCCACGTGATGATTTAATCCAGGCGTCAGAAGACGAATTGCTAGAAATTGCAATGGGCATATATTATATGCAAGAGCGTCGACGTATCCGGATGTTTGCACGTGCTGATGTTTATCGTCGTTTTATTTCCTGCCTGGTATATGTGCCAAAAGAGCGCTTTAATACAGAATTACGGCAAGCGATGCAAAAAATACTTGCTGAAAGTTTTAACTCTCATGAAATTAGTTTCTCCACCTGGTTTTCTGAGTCCGTATTGGCCCGTATTCACTTCATGATACGAACCAATCCTCAAGACACCACTCAATGGGATTTTAAAGAGATTGAACAGCGGTTAATTGAAGTAGGGCGAACTTGGACAGATGATTTGCAACATTTTCTCTTCGAAGCTTTTGGCGAAGAAAGTGCAAATCAATTGTACGCTCGCTACAAGAACGCGTTTCCTATTGCTTACACATCGAATTTTTCACCAAGAACAGCTGTTTATGATATAAAGCACATAGAAACACTCTCTGATAAAAATCCATTAGTAATGAATTTTTATAAATTGATGGATGAGAAGACGGAAAGTTTTCGTTTAAAAATTTATCAACATGACAATACTATACCTTTATCGGACGTTCTACCAATTATTGAAAGATTAGGCATGCGAGCAATTAGCGAAAGGCCTTATCTATTAAAGTTTGAAGATGGGAAAGAAACCTGGATTAATGACTTTGCCCTTCAATACACGCGGGGAACCCAATTTGAAATTGATGATATTAAAGATCTGTTTCAGAATGCTTTTGCAGCTGTCTGGTTTGGCGAAGCAGAAAATGATGGGTTTAATCAGCTAATATTGGGCGCAGAAATAGATTGGCGTCAAGTGGCTGTTTTAAGAACCTATGCGAAATATTTTAAGCAAATTGGTTTTACTTTCAGTCAGGAATATATCGAGTCTGCTTTAAACAATAATGCACATATCGCTGAAAAATTAGTACAGTTATTTGAAGCACGTTTTAATCCGGATATCAAAGGGCACAAAGAAGAAGATTGCAACCGCATCGCTAATGAAATTTTTACAGCACTGGATGATGTCGCTAATCTTGATGAAGACAAGATCATTAGACAATACGTTCAGACAATCCGCTCAACATTGCGAACCAATTATTATCAAACTGATAAGAAGGGGAATTATAAAAGCTATATTTCTATTAAATTGAATAGTAAAGAAATCCCTGGTGTGCCTAAGCCTTACCCCATGTTTGAAATTTTTGTCTATTCACCAAAATTTGAAGGTGTCCATTTGCGTGGGGGCCGTGTTGCACGGGGAGGCTTGCGCTGGTCAGATCGCCGCGAGGATTTCCGAACAGAAATATTAGGCTTAATGAAAGCGCAACAAGTTAAAAATGCTGTAATTGTTCCCAGCGGAGCCAAAGGTGGATTTGTCCCTAAACACATGCCTGTTAATGGTACGAGAGAGGAAATCCTCGCTGAAGGAATTCGCTGTTACAGGCTTTTTATACGCGGGTTGCTCGATATTACTGATAACTATAGCCAAGGTGCGGTAGTCAAACCATCTCATGTTGTTTGTTATGATGACGATGATCCTTATCTGGTTGTTGCTGCCGATAAGGGGACGGCTACTTTCTCCGATATTGCCAATGAAATTTCGCTTGAGTATGGCTTTTGGCTCGGAGACGCATTTGCTTCAGGAGGCTCGGTTGGTTATGACCATAAAAAAATGGGTATTACAGCAAAAGGAGCTTGGGAGTCTGTAAAACGTCATTTCTATGAAATGGACCGCGACATTCAAACAAGTGATTTTACTGTGGTTGGTATTGGTGATATGGCCGGAGACGTTTTTGGTAACGGCATGTTGTTGTCTAGACATATTAAATTGCTAGGAGCATTTAATCATGTTCATATTTTTGTAGATCCGGATCCTTCCCCTGAAGCGAGCTTTAAAGAGCGTGAGCGCTTATTCAACCTGCCACGTTCAAGTTGGACAGATTATGATAAGAAATTAATTTCTAAGGGCGGTGGTGTATTTAATCGTAGTGCGAAATCCATCACGGTTACCAAGGAAATGAAGGAAGTATTTGGAATTAAACAGGCCGCCATTGAGCCCAATGAATTAATTCGCGTTCTTTTAAGGGCGAAAGTAGATTTGTTGTGGAGTGCCGGAATAGGAACCTTTGTGAAGGCGCAAACAGAGAGTCATGCTGATGTTGGTGATAGAACAAATGATACAATTCGCATTAATGCCAAGCAGCTACGCTGCAAAGTTGTTGGAGAAGGTGGTAATCTTGGTCTAACTCAATTGGCACGTGTCGAATATGCCATCAATGGTGGCCTCATCTACACTGATTTTATCGATAACTCTGCTGGTGTTAACTGTTCGGATAAAGAAGTTAACATCAAAATTCTTCTTGATGGTATCGTTGCTGCAGGTGATTTAACTGAAAAGCAACGCAATGAGCTATTAAGTGAAATGACAAATGAAGTTTCTACATTGGTCTTAAGAGATAATTTTGCTCAACCTCGAGCTATCAGTTTAACTGCGATGCAGGCTGGTGGATCAGTTGAACTTCATAGCCGTTATATCAATGAATTGGAGCGCACTGGTAAATTAGATAGAGATTTGGAGTTCTTACCTACTGAAAAAGCGTTGATGGAAGGCAAGTTAACAGGTAGGGGGTTAACTCGTCCAGGAATTGCTGTTTTACTTTGTTATACAAAAACAATCTTAAAAGAACAAATCCTGGCTTCTAATGTCCCAGAAGATCCTTATTTGAAAGACACCTTAATTAGTTGTTTTCCCAAACAACTACAAGAGCGTTTTAGTAAGCAGATGCAAACTCATCCGTTAAAACGTGAAATTATTGCAACTCGTTTAAGTAATCTTATTGTCAACGAAATGGGTTTCACTTTTGTCTATCGTTTGCATGATGAAACTGGAGCACCTGTTTCTGCTATTGTACGTGCTTATATGATTGCAAGAAGTGTCCTTAATCTTGAAACAATCTGGGCTGAGATTGCCGCTTTAGGTACTACCATTACCGCAGAAAAGCAAAACGAATTAATGATGCTATACGTGCGCTTACTTAGACGCGTTACTCGATGGTTTTTGCGTAGTCAACGGATGCGTTTAAATATTAGTAAGGCTGTGAAGTATTATGGCCCTGGAGTGCATGAGTTTAAAAAAGCATTCCCCAATATCCTTGGGGAAGGTAATCGTGTTCAATACGATAGGCATTTCAATGAGTATATAGAGTTAGGGATACCTGGTGGTCTTGCCCATGAGCTAACGCTTACCAGGGCACTATTCTCAGCTCTGGATGTGATAGAAGTCAGTCATCAAACAGAAATTAGCGTTTCAAAGATTGCAGAAGTTTATTTTGGTATTGGAGAGTTTTTAGAGTTGAATTGGATTCGTACACAAGTCATCTCTCATACTACCGAGAATCATTGGGAATCTTTGTCTAGGGAAGCTTTGCGTGATGATCTGGATTGGCAACAAAGACAGTTAACTGCCGGTATTATTAATCTTTCAGATAAAGAGAAAAATTTTATGAAATGCTTAGGCGTTTGGTCTGAAAATCATATCGGCCTCATTGAACGATGGCGTCATGTGCTGTCTGATTTACGTTCGAGCAGTACACTTAACTATACTATGTTCTTTGTAGCTATAAGAGAGTTGCTTGACTTAACTCAAACAACTGTACAGATGTCATCAGCGGAAGTCGCCTGATATGCCTTAATCAAATCCTGCGGCTTATTTTGCAGGATTTGATTTGTAATTTTTGCCGGTTCTAAACGAATGCAAATTAGGTAATTTTGCTTTTCAAATTTTTTCAACTCGTTGTTACTTCAATAAGCTTGATTGTATTTGCGGCAGCGGTACAATGCTGTTTCGACTATACTGGAGTGAAGGACTTTCGATGACAAAAAATTTTGCTAAGGAGTACTCAAAAGGTTTTAAATTTGTTCATTGGTTGGTTGCCTTGTTGGTTATTATCATGTTGTGCGTAGGCTTTTTTCTTGATGATATACCAGAACAATATCAGCCTATTGCTTATCTGATTCATAAGTCAGTGGGGCTTACAATTTTATTTCTTATGATTTTTCGCACTATTATGGTAGCTTTCAAAGGAAGATTACCTTTGCCTGAGTCAGTTCCATTGTGGGAAAAATTATTTTCTCGTCTCGTGCAGTACAGTTTTTATATTTTCTTAATTTTAATGCCTTTGAGCGGTTGGATAATGTCTGTTGCTGCTAATAGGATACCGTCATTTTTTGGCTTGTTCCTTTTGCCAATACCCGGTATAGAACCCAATGAGCCCTTGGCTCATTTCATGGCTGATGTTCATTCAGTGATTGCGTGGATTCTTATCGTGTTAGCTACTCTGCATATTTCTGGTGCGCTAAAACACCATTTTTATGATAAAGATGAGGTTTTGCGCCGCATGCTCCCTTAGTACAATGAAGTAACTCCTTATAAGGAGTTACTTATACTCTCTAGGCAGTCACTAAAGATAAATCATTCAATTGGTCTTCAATGCGAATTTGAGGAGGGTATTCTAAAAGAATACTGACTGCGATTAAAGAATGATCATTTCCAAGCGGACAGAAATCTATCAGTTCGCCCACTTCTTTTTTTCCTGATAAGTCGAACAATTTCTTACCTGCAAATAAGGGTTCTTTAGATTCAATAGTAAATAAGCGCAAACCATGCTTAAGTTTTGCTTTATAATGAGTTCGTGCAATGATTTCTTGTCCCTTGTAGCAACCCTTCTCAAAACTTATATGATTTGATAAATGTAGATCCAGGCGGTGGGGTAAGAACAAGCCTCTTGTTTCTGGATAGATCTGTAGTTGTTTATTGCTAAGCTGTAAATAATGCCAAGCTAAAGAACCCCGATATTGAGCAGTTTGTCGGAATGGATTTACAAGCGCTTCTGCTTTTTCTTTCTTAGCAACAAGAATATAGAGATTATCTCCAAGACAATAACTTACAAACTCTTCCGTTTGTTTTACAGAAAACTGCTCTGCAGGGAGTTCTATATCGAAGGGTAGAATATCTCGAGGATTATTCAAATAAAAACCAAAAATTTGACAAGAATGATTGGGCTCTATCTTGACTCTGGAAAGCATAGCGGTTTTGGTAAGCGAGTTTTGCGTTTCCGAAAATAAATCGCTAGGCAAAATGAGTTGGAAGTGATGCCAATATATGACATCTAGCAATGTCAGGATTCGCCCTTTTAAATTGCATTGAGCACCTTGACGCATGCTGTTAATGGTTACTTGACGTAGGTCACAGGTGAGTTGTCCTTGCAAAAATTCTTGTGCACCTTCACCTACGATAGACAAAATCCCAAGATTAGCTAATTCGAAGAGGTAGTTTTTATCATTCTGAAAGATAAACTCACTAGACAAAGATAAAGTATAAGTATAGGGTCGATGGTTAATTAAATAATTATTAGAAGTCATTTTAATATCTTATAGTTTGCGATAGTTGTGAAGTTTAGTGTAACATCGCCTCGGCTGACAATTAGGTAACGTAATGATTGATATTTCAAGAAAAGCCAAACTCATGTGGCACTGTAGACGAGGCATGCTTGAATTAGACTTGATTCTAACACGTTTTGCTGAGAGTCATTTAAATGTTCTGACGGAAGAACAGCTAGATGCCTTTGATAAGTTATTAGGTTGCATCGATCCTGAACTTTATAGTTGGTTAATGGGGTATGAGCAGCCCACTGATAAGGATTTAGTCGATATTGTTGAGTTCATCAAACTACACGATAAGTTTCGGTAAATCGTTTAATTTTTTACGTGTTGCAACGTTAATTTACAGCTCTGCTTTTCTTTTATTATTCCATAGTACATGGCAAGTATGGTTAAAACTTTTGTTGACTATCCCATTAGTTTTTCAGCTGATACGTATTTTCTATAATCCAATCCCTTATGCTAAATATTTAAAGTTAACTTATCACAATAAAGAATGGCAATTGTACGAACGTAATGCATCTACACCCTTACATTATGAAAAGGTGCGAATTGTTATTAATACAGGCTTATTTTTTCTTTTAGAATTACGGAAAGCAAATAAGCGAAAAGTTTTTGTTATATTCGCAGATCAAATCTCAAATAGTACTTTCAGGGATTTGAAAATACATGAAAATTTTGATCAAAATTAAAGCAATCGGTAAGTGTGTCGACATAAGAAGTAGGGTATCTGATTGAGAAACTTATGGATTGTAAGAACTTAACGGATAGTCAACTAATTAAGCTGGCACTCACAGGAGATTCTTTCGCCGTTAATCACTTAATTATTAGATATCGCACAAAGATTTTTCTGCAAATTCATTCTCAAGTTGATGATTTTTCAATGGTCAATGATTTAGCGCAAGAAGTTTGCCTAAAAGTTTTTCGCTACTTGCCATCGTTTAAACAGCATTCAAGTTTTACTACTTGGTTATATAGAATCACACAAAATACAATAATAAACCATTTTAGAGCAATAAAGATGGAGTTTCAGGAAAGTATTTGCCTTGCTACAATCGAAACTAGTAATTACTCACCCGAATCCTATGTGTTTGGTCTGCAACTTGGGCAGCAGATTAATGCAATTTTATTAAACATGCCAGAAGAGCTACAGCGCTGTTTTCATTTGTATGTAACTAAAGGATTGAGTTATAAAGCCATAGCTAAACATTTGCACTGTCCTTTAAATACAGTACGTTCTCGCATTCATCGTGTTCGCCATTTGTTGAAAGAACGAATAAATTTTGATTCTTAAGTTTCGGTTCGCTCCTAAATCAGATTTTCTGAGGTTCTTACCACGTTAAATCAAATGAAGCTTGCAAAGAAAAGCTGTGTTAGAATGCACAAATCATGGCAAAACCCAGACCTTTATGCTTGAAAGTGATCGTTTGATAAGTGCCAATTCGGCGGTTTCAGAAGAAGCGTTTGATCGTGCCATCCGACCCTTGAGTCTTGATGAATATATTGGTCAGGATGCGGTGTGCTCTCAAATGCGAATTTTCATTGATGCGGCTAAGAATCGTAGAGATGCGCTCGACCATGTGCTTATTTTTGGTCCACCAGGTCTTGGAAAGACAACTTTAGCGAATATTATCGCTCACGAAATGTCTGTTAATTTAAGACAGACTTCAGGACCAGTTCTTGAGCGCGCTGGTGATATTGCTGCTATTTTAACCAATTTGCAAGAAAATGATGTGTTATTCATCGATGAAATTCATCGCTTAAGTCCGGTTATTGAGGAAATTCTTTATCCGGCTATGGAAGATTACAAATTAGATATCATGATAGGAGAGGGGCCTGCTGCCCGCTCAATTAAATTAGAGCTGCCTCCTTTTACTCTTATTGGCGCAACGACAAGAGCTGGTTTATTGACTTCACCCCTGCGAGACCGCTTTGGGATTGTACAACGCCTGGAGTTTTATTCGATTGACGCTTTGTGCCATATTGTATCACGCTCAGCAAAATTACTTGGCGTTAAGACTGAAAGTGAAGGCGCTAGAGAAATAGCCATGCGCTCACGAGGAACACCAAGAATTGCAAACCGCCTTTTACGCCGAGTAAGAGATTATGCCGAAATTAAAGGTGAAGGTATTATTACATTAGATATTGCAAAGCGGGCTCTGGAAATGCTTGATGTCGATCAACATGGTTTTGATATGATGGACAGAAAGTTAATATTGGCAGTGATTGAGCGCTTTTCTGGCGGCCCTGTTGGGGTAGATAGTATTGCTGCAGCCATTGGTGAGGAGAAAGGGACTATAGAAGATGTGCTTGAACCTTATTTGATTCAGCAAGGATTCTTAATGCGAACTCCCCGTGGGCGAGTTGCTTCTCAATTAGCCTATCAACATTTTGGGATTCCAATCGTTAAGCAGGAATAACAAATGAGTTTAACTGATTTACATCATTTCAACATTAGAGTTTATGTGGAAGATACTGACCTCATGGGGATTGTTTACCATGCGAATTATCTGCGCTTTTTTGAGCGTGCAAGAACTGAAATGATTCGTAATGCTGGCTTGTCTTTAACCACACTTGCAACGTATGATTGCCATTTTGCAATTAATGACATAAAGCTGCGCTACCTATTCCCTGCAAAGCTTGATGATAGTTTGACTGTGGTATCAAAAATAGGGAGTAAAAAGTCTTGTAGTGTAGTGTTTGAACAATGCCTTTATAATCAGGATAATCAGTTGTTATGCGAAGGTTTTATTAAGCTAGTATGTGTAGATTGTTCCATGCAACCTAAGCGCATACCGGAAAATTTATTTTAAAGTTATAAAATATAGTTGGAGGAAAACGTGGGTAGCCATGCCAGTGTATTGGGTTATTTTATGCAAGCCGGTCTGGTTGTTAAGACGGTAATGTTAATTTTACTTAGTGCATCCATCATATCATGGACTCTGATATTGCAAAGAGCTTGGTATTTCAAGCTGAAAAAGGAAGAATGCGATGCCTTTACGCGACGCTTTTGGGCAAGTAGTGATTTGAGTAAATTATATGCAGATGTTGATAGCAATGTAGATACTAGACAAGGATTAGCAGCCATTTTCCATGCAGGCTTTAAAGAGTATGTTCGTTCGCGTAAGCTTGGAGGTATTCTTATTGAGCCAATTCAGCGGGCAATGCAAATTAAGCATGCCAAAGAAGCGACCCTACTTGAACAGCATCTTCCTTTTTTTGCATCAGTAGGTTCTATTGCTCCTTATGTGGGTTTATTTGGTACTGTTTGGGGGATCATGACGTCTTTCCAAGCTCTAGGTCATGCGCAGCAAGCAACGATTGCTATGGTGGCTCCAGGCATTTCTGAAGCGTTAGTGGCGACAGCTCTCGGTCTCTTTACAGCTATTCCGGCAGTTATTGCATTCAATCGTTATTCAACGCGTGCTAATAATTTGCTTGATCGTTATGACTTGTTTCAGGAAGAATTAGTCTCTCTTATTGAGCAGCAGACAGCAGTGCCTGTAAGAGGATAATTGTTATGTTGAGAAAAAAAGCAAGAGCAGCATCAAATCCTATTGCTGAAATCAATGTAGTGCCTTATATCGACGTTATGCTGGTTTTGTTGGTGATCTTCATGATTACAGCACCTATGCTAACTCAAGGTGTCACTGTCGATTTGCCCAAAGCCGCAAGCCAGACATTAAAGCCTACTGAACGCGAACCAATTATAGTTTCTGTTAATCAACAGGGTGATTATTTTCTTAACATTAATGCTGCTCCCGACAACCCAATAGAACCTAAAGCATTAATGGTTCGTGTTGCTGCTGAATTAGAGCTGGCGCGCCAAAATAATCAACCTATCAATGTGTTAGTAAAAGGAGATCAAGGTGTTGCATACGGTAAGGTAGTGGGGGCAATGAGTCTATTAAAACAGGCTGGTGCTGAACAAGTAGGGTTATTAACTGATTCATCTGATTTGTCGCAGGAGAATCAGGGATGATTAATGATCAGAGTTATCGCAAAGCTTTTTATATGGCTATTGGCTTACATATATTTTTAGCATTGTTATTACTGGTCGAATCGACCAGCCAGCGACCTGTAATGACCATGGCTAGAAATGAGCCAAGCAAGGCTTTACCAATAGAATCAACGCAGCCACCTAAAGAAGTAGTTAAAGCAGTTAGTATTGATAATCAAGAGCTCATGGAGACGGTAAATCGTTTAAAAGAAGAGCGAAGTAATCAACTGAAGGCTGAACAAGCAAGGCAACAAGCATTAACACGCCAAGCCGAAATGGCGCGTCAAGCTCGTGTTAAAGAGCAGCAACGATTGGCTAAATTAAAAGATGAGGCTGAAAAAGTAGCTATTGCTCGGAAAAAGCAGATAGAGGAAGAGCAAAAGCGATTAAAGCAATTAGCTTTGCAGAAAGAGCTGGAAGCTAAGCGGCTTGAAGAGTTAAAAGCCAAACAGCAGCAATTGCAGAAGAAGCAGCAGGAAGAGGCCGAGAAATTAGCGCAATTGAAAAAAAAGCAGGCAGAGGAAAAACTTAAAGAGGAAAAAGATAAGGCAAAGAAAGCTCAAGACAAATTAGCTCGCCTTGAGAAGGAAAAAGCAGACAAAGAAAAGGCAGAGTTGGCTCGCGCAGAAAAAGCTAAGGCCGAGTTGGCAGAAAAAAGACGCCAAGCTGCAGCGCAACAAGCGGCTGATGATGCCGCTAAAAGAGCTCGTTTGGCAGGTGAAGTTGATAAATATAAGGCAATGATTGTTAATGCAATCGGCCGTCAATGGATATTACCTGAAAACGTAAATAATAGTTTATCGAGTCAATTTAGGATTCGTTTAGCCCCGGATGGCGCGGTATTGGAAGTAACGCTAACTCGCAGTAGTGGTGATCCTGTTTTAGATCGCTCAGCACAAACCGCTATTTATAAAGCATCGCCGCTTCCAGTGCCTACTGATCCAGAGACTTTCGATATATTTCGTGATATCAGTCTAACTGTACGACCAGAGAATGTTAGGGGGTAACTTGTGTTAATTAAACATCTAATAACACCACTTTTTTTATTATTTTCTACTGCAGTTTTTGCAGTCGATCTTGAACTTACTCAAGGGATTAGCTCTGCTTTACCTATTGGAATTAATTCCTTTGGTTCAGAAACAGTAGGCCAACAAATTTCAGCGATTGTAGATAATGACTTGCACTTTTCTGGTCAATTCAAAATTATCGCCCCTCCCTCAAGCTATGGACAGCCTTCAGTGGCTACCTGGCGTCAGGCTGGTGCAGATAGTGTTTTATCAGGAAATATTCGACGTGTCGGTTATAATCGCTATGAAGTTAGCTATGAACTTGTTGATGCAGTCGCCCAAGGTCGAGTCTTATTATCAAAAAGCTACCAAATTAGTGCTAATGAAGTACGTCCATTGGCACACCATATTAGCGATGAAGTGTATCAAAAATTAACCGGAGAGCGGGGTATTTTCTCAACCCGAATCGCCTATATTTTAGTACAGCGCAGTGGTGAGAATGCCAAGTATTTCTTGGAGGTAGCTGATGTTGATGGATACAATCCGCAGAGTTTGCTTGTTTCAACAGAACCTATCATGTCACCTGCATGGTCTCCTGATGGACGACAAATTGCTTATGTGTCTTTTGAGAAGAAAAAAGCCCAAATATTTACTGTGGATGTAGCAACAGGCCGACGACGTCTAGTGACGGATTTTACCGGTATTAATGGTGCTCCAGCCTGGTCTGTTGATGGGCGTCAGTTAGCCGTTGTGTTATCAAAAGGTGGTTCTCCGAAAATTTACAGCGTTGATTTAAGTAGTGGAAGTATGAAACAGCTCACTTTTGGTGATGCTATTGATACAGAGCCACGTTATTCTCCTGATGGCCGCTCCTTACTTTTCACCTCAGGAAGGGGTGGATCACCTCAGGTATATCGTTTATCACTTGCTGATGGCAGTGTTAGCCGGGTTACTTATGAAGGGAATTATAATGCTAGAGCTTCCTATACTCCTGATCAAAAGAATATAGTTATGTTGCATCGCGAGAATAAGAGTTTCAACATTGCTGTACAAGATGATGGTGGTCGGGTTACACAGTTAACATTTGCGCCAATGGATGAGTCGCCTTCAGTAGCACCGAATGGTCGTCTAATTCTTTATGCAACTCGCTCGGGTGAGCAAGGTGTTCTAGGTGTGGTTTCAATTGATGGACGTATTAAAACACGTCTGCCAGCGAGACAGGGTGATGTTCAGGAACCAGCCTGGTCCCCTTATTTAGGATGAGAATAAGTGACAAAAAAACTAAATTTTTTGATCTCTAGCTTGATTTTGGGTTTATGCGTAGTCAGCAAGGGTTATAGTTGGAATTCTTTGGGTCATCGCTTAGTGGCCCAAATCGCTTATCATCATCTTACTCCGCACACAAAGCAGGTACTTAATCACTACAACCATGCCCTGGATAAGGTCTACAGGCCACAAAATCTAATTAATGCCGCGGTTTGGCTCGATAGTTTGCGTTATCGGAACAACCTTTGGCTGGGCGCTAAACATTATATTGATATTCCTTTTTCATTTGATGGCACAGAATTAATTGAAGCAGATGAAATTAATGCCGTGTCTGCAATTACATCTGCCAAAGAGTTAATGCAAGATAATTTGGTCAATGATTTTGAAAAGGGGTTTACTTTACGGATATTGCTTCATGTTGTTGGTGATATTCATCAGCCTCTTCATGCTGCCAATCAATTTAGTATTAAGCATCCTCGTGGTGATCTAGGGGGAAATCTTTTCCCTTTAAAAGCTAATCCAGTTGCTACTAACTTGCATGCTTACTGGGATAAAGGTGGTGGTTTACTAAACACAGGTAAGCACTATAGTTCAACGCAACTTGATAAGAGAGCTTATGCAATAGAAAAACGCTGGCCTTGCCACTTACAAGAGATGACTCTTGATCCACAACTTTGGGCGCAAGAATCTCATCAACTGGCTATCCATAATGCTTATCAAATTCGAGCAGGTGAAAAACCGTCAAAAAAATATCAGCAGATGGTAAGAGTCACTGCTGAGAAACGTATCGCACTTGCGGGGTGTCGTTTAGCCGCTTTATTAAATCAAATTAGCTAAAAAGAAATATCTCATATCAAAATTTCAGCAGGCTAATTATCCATTTTGAGTAGTTCATGGCTACCCATTATCAGAAAGAACAGGTAATTATTGTGTTCTCTAAATTCCTTACAAGTTTTTAATTTATTCACATTTATGGCAGTTAGTTTAATAATTTTTCCTTAACGTAATTGTAGTATGCTTTCAATATATATATTTACAAGCGAGAAATGCAGTGATAACTAAAGATTCTTCTAAAATTGAAGTAATTGCTGAGTTAGAAAAAAATGCCTTAGCACTCTATGATGCATCAGATGAACTTAAAAATGACCCAGACGTGGTCAGGGTTGCAGTCAAGCAGCATGCTTTTGCGCTTACCTTCGCTTCTGCGTCGCTCCAAAATGATCCTGAGTTTCTCCTTAGTTTAATAGATAATAGCATTTTAGTAGTTGGATTTTTTAACGAAAAATTCTTAAATGATTACACGTTTATGACCAAAGTGGTAAAAAAGAATGGTTTAGCTCTTCCTCTTGCCAGTAAAGAAATTGTTGATAGAGATTTAGTCCTAGCTGCAGTCGCGTCGAATGGCCTTGTATTTCAATATGTAGGTGTCTTCAAAGATGATCGCGAAGTTTTATTGACCGCATTTAAACAGAATTTTCTGGCTCTTGGTTATGTCGATAGTGAGTATAAAAAACGTTCTGAATTTATGCTAGAACTATGCGCATTAAATGTAAAAGCGCTACATTACGCAGATGAGGTGCTTAAAAAAGATCCTGGGTTTATGCTTGAAGCAGCAAAAGAGAATATCGATGCGCTTATATACGCAGACGAAGTCTTGAGAAGTGATCGTCAATTTATATTTTTTGCGGCAGCAAGAAATATAAAAGCGTTATATTATGCTTCTGAAGAGCTTAAACAAAACCCTAATTATATGCTTGATATGGCATCAAGATATACTGATGCCCTTAAATACGCTGATGAGACATTGACAAAAAATCCTGAGTTTATGCTCAAGGTCTTAGAAAAAAATCCCCCTGCATTTAAGTATGCCGATGAAACTCTGAAAAAAAATTCGGAGTTTATGCTTAAGGTCGTAAAAATAGATGCCGATGCACTAGAACACGCCCACGAGACGTTGAAAAATCAGCGTGAATTTATGCTCGCTGCGATGGAAGAAAATGTCCAGGCGCTTCAATTCGCTGATAAGGAGCTGACAAAAGATCCTGAGTTTATGCTTAAGGCGGCAGAGAAAAATGTTCATGCGCTTGAATACGCTGATGCTATTTTGACAAAGAATCTTGTTTTTATGCTTGAGGTGGTAACGAAGGATGGTTTAGGTCTAATCTATGCGTCAGAAGAGCTCAAAAGAGATCCGAAAATTGTTTCCGCTGCCGTACAACAGAACCCGGATGCGATTAAGTGTATATCCAAGGAGACCTTGCAAAAGCCTGAGTTTGCCTTTATAGGTAAAAGTGCTGCTCAAATCGACCAATGGCTTCAAGAACAGTTACCAAAAAATCTTGAGCTTAAGGCTCGTAAAAATGCTTATACTGATCTTCTAGAACAACAGATTCAATATTTAAGCCCTGGACAAAAGAAGGAGTTAGCCCTCTATGTCTTAAATGAAAAAGAGCATTTTCTAAAAAAAGAAAGGCATTTTTTCCGTTTTGAGGCCTATTCGAATCAAACTTTCTCCATACACAAACTGGTGAAAACGCTACTGGAAGTAAAACCTACGGATGGCAAAATTAGTATTCATGATGAGCATGAAGATAAAACTCATGTTCTTTATCGACATAAATAATAAAGAAACTAAGGCCAATTATTGAAGTGACTTTTAGTGTTTGAAGAGGTTCAGCGTGTTGCTTGCGATAAGCCAATATCCTGTAGGCTAAATCCCGTATTGCCAAGAAAATAATCCATTATTATTCAATTATTTTTGGTTATTAATTAACGTATAGAAAAACCTTACGCGTCCATCTTGTGCCGGACAAAAAATGAATGAAATAGGTAAAGAAAGTTAGGGGGATTAAGAATAACGCGCTGATTTATACTCAGCTTCGACGAAAAAGGAGCATATATGAATATATCAGCGAGTTAATTGTTTTGCGCAAATGTTATTAGCACTATTTGTAGTGAGGAGTGTTAATTTAAGTGAGCTTGCCGTTTATTAATATTTTTGGTAAAGACTCAATCCAAGAAGTACTTGGTGACCGTGAATTTCCTAACAAAACATTCATTTCATGGCTTGTAGCAGAGAAAATACCCTTTTATTTACGGATTAAAGGTAACGTAGACATTTGTGTTGGAAAGAGGAAATTTAAAACTTCAGCTCAGTTATTCAACCATCTAGCACCATATCAGCAACAGATATTTGGTATGAAAGTTCAGGTTTTTGGCTAATCTCTTTATTTAGCAGGAAGCAAAAACTCTCGCGATCGAAACGCTTTTTGCTGCACTAAAAACAAAGGGATGGCGGTTTGAAGATACCCGGATTATTGAGCCTAAACGCATCGAAAAACTCTTCGTTTTACTCGCTTTGGGATTTGTTTGGGCCCATCGAATTCACGAATGGAGAGCATCTATCAAGCCTATTCCGCTTAAAAAATTACGCAATCAAAAAAGACCAAAACATAGCTTTTTTCGCTTGGGCTTAGATCATCGTAGAGATTTGCTTACTAATTCTAGAATCAATACAAAATTGTTCCAAAATTTTTCAAATTGGATTCTTTTTAAATCAACAGAGACTGTCTTTTAAAAAATTGTCCGGCACAAAGGAGTCCATTTAATTAAAGTAAAATCTTAATAATTACTTAAGATTAGTTAAGTAAACTATATCTTCAGTTTGGATATTGTTGGGGAAATAATGGGGCGCAGAGTAAAGCAAGGGGATTACACAACAATCGACGCAAGTGGCCTTGGGAAATTTGCAGCACGACTTAAGTCCATTGTAGAATCGCTTCAATCAAAACTCATCTCTCAAACTTCTGAAGAAAAGCCAAGCCCCGAAACAGAATTCACACAAAAACAACTAGCCGCTATTATAAAAGCAATAGAGTTGTTCCATAAGATTGCGCCTAAATTTGATAAAGGTAAGGATCCTGGAGCACTATCTCTACTTACAGATAAAGACATTTGGAGTTTAGATGGTGAGATCGATAAAATTAAGATGGACCTAGGTTCTATTCGCTATATTATCTATAAATCGTTAAAAAAGAATTTAGCAGATATATTACAACGCACGTATGAGAATGTCAGAGAAACTAAAAAAAATTCTTCTCCAGTAGTGGCAGAAAAATTTAAGCAAGAACTAAAGGCGGTTATCAGACAAAATTTGGAAAATTTTGATCAAGAGGTAATGCCTTGTAAAAATTTAAATATCTATCTAGAGGAAATTGATAAGCTCATTGATGACTACGATATTACCCTGTATTTAAACAATGGTTTTGATAAGAACAAGTTGGAGAAAACTTTAAAAGAGCTACTCGCAACAGGTTTTGGGAAAAAGGATTTGACGGTAGGTTTTAAAGTTGTTCATCCAGCGTTCTATGAATTAGTAGTTCAACTCATGATGGCTATAGAAGAAGTATCACCGTCGTTAGAGGAATTCATCTCTTTTCTAAATCCAGCTGCACTTAGTAATCCTAAATTGTCCCACGTGAAAAGTGGCACCAGTGATTATGTCTATAAAATGGATGATGGCGTTTACAACTTCGAACAACTTTATAGAGAGTATAGAGATGTGGAATTGGCATTATTGCTTTCGTCTGAGTTGGTAACTTATTTTAATGATTATAGTAATACACCCCATGTGCGCAATGAGCGTCTCAAAATGAAACTCATTCAAAGTTTTATTGAGCTTGAAAAAGAACAGAGTGAAATTAAAGTTACGCAATGCCTAGAAAATATTGAGAATAAAGTAAATGGAGAGATTAGCGAAGAAAGACAGCTTGAAGAATGCTTGAAGGTTTTCGATAAAGAAATTACGCTTAAATTGCAAGTGTATAAAAATACAAATTTTGGCGAATTAATAAAATTGTATCCTAGTTTGACACAACAACTAACTTCAACTGATGTCGTTGATTCAAGCTATACAAATTTCCCACTCCCTGAAAAAATCATTTTAGAAGGAAGACAGCTTTTTGTTCTATCGCCTGTGCAAAGTCTACTTGCTGAGAACTTACAGGCTCAGAAAGGAAATCTTATACTACAATATCATCAAAGAAAAAATGACAGCATCGCTCAACAATTGGAAAAGTTTACGCAAACTATTCCGAATGTAGATCTTTTAAAAATTAATGACTTTAGTAGTCTTGAAGGGCTGGAGGAAGGTTTAGCTGCTATGCAGCAAGCTATTGAGAGTTTATCAACCCTACATAGCAAGCTTAATCCTTTGCTTGAAGGTTTAAACCCACCTTTTTATTGTCCTGAGTCTCTAAAACCTCAACTTTATTCTTCAATTGTTGCTGGTTACAAAAGCAGCAAAGAAAAAATTACAACCGTTGAAAATGCAATTTTAAAAGCTCAGAGACTGCTAAAAACTCAAGAACGAGAATTAATTGGACATTTGGAAAAAGAAAAAGCTGCTAAAGCTTTCCAAGAAAATATGAAGTCAGCCAACCGAGAGGCCTTGCTATTGTTACTCGCAGAAAAGAAAAAGCTACTTGCAGAAAAACTTAGCGAAGAAGAGAAAATAAAAGAGCAATTACACAATCTGGAGATGAAAGAACAAGAGGCTTTTGTTGTAGCATCATCGGACAGTTCATTAGAGGTAGACGACCCACTCCAACAAGAGATAAGCAGCCGAGCATCTATGGTTAAAGCTCTTCTTGAGAATCTAACAAACCATAAAGAGACTATATTAAAATTAACCTCTTCTACCCCCGATGAATTTGATAAATTATTTACAACGGCAAGTTTAGAGTCTAATCAAGCTGGGGGAGCAGAAACTTGGATAAATACTTTAATTTCAGAGGCAGAAAAATCTTGCTCTCAGCAAGAAACAATCATTCTGCAATTAAAATCCAAAGAGTTAACTTTAAAGGCGCTCTTTGCTGTAAGTAAATTGGTCATGGATGGTCAATATGCAGGTGAACCTCTTGCAAAAGAAATCGATAAACTTAAAGAATTAAATGTTTTAAAAAGTATATATGCTGAAGCAATAGAAACAGAGAAGTCTAAAGAAAAAAAGATTTTAGATATAATTAAAACTGCATTTAAAAGAGATTTTGGCTTAGTGATTTTAGCAAAAATATTAAATGTAGATGTGAAAAATTTAACTGAGAACCTAGAAAGTTTATCTGGACAGCTAAGTACTCAAGAGGCGTTGGTTCAAAAACAAATTACTTGGCACCAAACCACAATAAGTAGTAACAAACTGTTTAATGAGCACAGATCTCAATTGAACAATATTAAACAAGCGACTGCCGATATAGTTCTTCTTGGTAAAAGTATTGAGAAGCACACTCAAGAAAGGAAAGATGAAATAAAAAAGGCTATTGCAACCCTTATGGACGCACTTAAGTTACTTAAAAAAGACATGACTGATTTAAGTGCAGAGATAGGCATTCTTGAAAAAATTGAAAAATTAATTTCAGGCAATCAAAATTTAAATGAGCTTCTAAATTCTGATAGGAAAGATTTAGATAACAAATGCACAGAGGCAGAAAATCAATTTAGTACTCTTATCCAAGAATTGGCCGAATTGAAGAAATTGATAGAAAGCTCAACCAATGTTGATAATTATTTGCCCAGCATTACTGCGATTAGTTTTCTTCAAGAAACAGCAGGAGAGCGAATTGTAAAAATGAAGGTGGCACGCTTTAATGAAGAGTTTAATTCCATTGCAGAGGCTCTTGAATCTCTTCCTCAATCGCATTTTGATAGCGTTTTATCCTTAAAACAGCTGTTAGAAAAGTTTAATCTGCAAAGCGAGTCAATTATCTCTGCATTCACAACGATTGGCTTACTGCGTAATAATTTAGCAAAACTCAGTAAGAAGGATGAAAATAGCTGTTCAGTAATTCCTGAGGTTGATTCTGAGTTGCAACTAACTCGCACGAATTTGTATGATCTCTTGCTGCAAAAGACTCAAGCGATTTTAGAAGGTTATCGAGAAGAGCTTGACCTAAAAACTCAACATCTAAAAATTATATTTGACGAGACTCGGGTTAATTATGAGCATCATGATTTAGAGCTGAAAAAATTAGAGACTTATTTATCTGCGTCAAGAAATTCTGAGTTATCTGACCTTAAAGTTGTTTTAGAGAAATTACAACCAGCGAGCAAAGAGAGCTTAAACATTTTAGAGATTGTGCAAAATAAAATTGCTGAGCTCAATAAACAATATAAATCAAGTGTTGTAGTTTTAGAAGGACAACGAGCACGTATGGTGTCAAGACAGGAGTTGTCAGAGCAATTTATGCAAGACTTACACAATTACGAAACAAAGCGAGCGGAAAAATATAGTTTTAAAGATAGATTTATTAGTAATCAGGATGCTTTAAAGCGAAAAGAATTTATCAAGGATTTATCAGAAAAATTACAACAATATGCAAACTCAGGAGATAGCCGATCAGTTCTGGAGTACATTGCTCAAGAGAGAGGTAACTATTCAGGGCTTACCTTGCAATCTTTACTGAGTCGATTAGTTATCAATATTAAAGTCTTAGATAAAAAATTACCTGTTGCCCAGGATAACTATACTACTACTGAGGAATCAGAGACAATTTATACGAAAGAACAAGTATTAGAAAGGCTTGAACAGACTGAAGTCACTTATCCTTTGTTGTATAAGGAGTTTGTTAATTTATACCTTAAGATAGAGCGTCTTGAGCGACACGGAGAAAAAATTGGCGGTCAAGATGGTGAAGTCGCTACCAATTTAGCAGCTACTTTACGTGGAAAAGTTGATAGGGTGGTCATCCAACAGTCTAATAAAGCATTATCTTCGGGTGAGTATGCTGCCTTTCATGCTGATTTTATAGAAAATTTACATAGTCAGGATGATATTATGTCTAAACATCGAGCGTTCTGGAAGCCATTCGTAGTTAATATGGTTGCTGCATTACTTACTGTAGGAGTCGCTCTAGGAGTCCATAAGTTACTCACAGGCCGTGCTTCGTTCTTTGGTGATACCAAACGTTTGCAGCATATTCAGGAACTCGATGTGGCTGTTTCAAAGGTCGCAGATGCTGCTCCTGCTGCCTAGAAATTTGTAGATCTGTCACAAGATTAGACTAAATAGTAAATAGTCTAATCTTGTAATAAGAGCTACTTTAGGGCTTCTGTAAAGACTCGATTACAGCGCCTAAAAATCGTGTTGCTTCACCACCAGTGACCGCGCGATGATCAAAACTTAAAGATAAGGGTAATAAACGATGTTTTTCAATCTCGCCCCCTGGATTAGCAATAACTCCTTCATATAAGCGTCCTACTGCCAAAATAGCAACCATAGGTGGCACAATGATTGGACTTGCAAAACGACCAGCAAATTTTCCAAAATTTGATAGAGTAATCGTTGCACCTTTTAAGTTTTCTGCAGCTACTGTACGATTTTGCACATCTTTTTTATAGCCGTTAATCATCTCTCGCAATTGTGCATCACTGTGCTTGGCTGCATCATGAATGACTGGTACAAATAAACCATCGGTGCTATCCATTGCCAAGCCTAAGTTAACTTCTGTAAAACATTTGCGGGCACTATGACTTGTATTAAACCAGGAATTCAGTGCTGGTTCTTTTTTACAGGCAGAAACGATTGCCTTAATAAGGCGAACAGTAATGTCGTTTTGTGGTAACCAACACTCAATGTCTGCCTCATCAAAAATGCTAACGGGTACAACCTCTTGGTGGGATTGTACCATGCTGCTTAACATTGCTCGACGCACTCCACGTAATGCTTCATAACCTTCAGGTAATTGAGCTTTCTTGTCTGCGGCCATTTGCACATCTTCACGGGTAATAACTCCATGCTCACCTGTGCCAGACAGAGATTTGATTTCAACACCAAGTCTTTTCGCAAGTAATCGAACAGCGGGTGTGGCTCTAACTCGTTGAGACGTTGAATGACTTGCGCCGATTACAAAATTATCTTCACTAATGTCTGTGCTTTCTTCAAGGTTACCAACTACTGTTCCTTTATCAGAGCGTGCAGACTCAGTCTCTGCAAAGCCGACTAAAGGTTCTCCGGTTTTAATAACATCACCAGGCTTACCAAATAATTTGACAATGGTCCCACTTTGAGGACAGGGTACATCCACAACAGCTTTAGCAGTTTCCATTGAAGCCAGAGGCTGATCAACTTGGACTGTATCACCTTCTTTTACAAACCATTCATGAATTTCAGCATCAGGCAAACCTTCGCCCAAATCAGGTAAATTGAATATATTCATCATCACTCCATTATGCTCATGACACTGTCTTTAATACGGGAAACACTCGGGATATAATTTTTTTCCAATTGGAAATAGGGCATCACTGTATCGTATCCTGTTACTCGTTGAACGGGTGCCAATAAGTCAGATAACAAGTTTTCCATCAGTTGTGCAGAAATTTCGGCACCTACGCCGCAAGTTTTTGCACCTTCATGTACAATCACACAGCGTCCTGTTTTCTCCACAGAGGCCATGATGGTTTCCATATCAAGAGGTTTTATTGTCGCAACATCGATGACTTCACAAGAGATTCCCTCATCCTTTAGTTGTTTAGCTGCCTGCAAGGTTTCGTGCATACTGGCTCCCCAACTAACTAAAGTAACATCTTCTCCTTCTTGTAAAGTAAAACATTTACCTAAGGGTAAAGCTTGGCCATTATCTTCCACGGGTTGTTTAACTAGTCTGTAAATTCGCTTGGGTTCAAGGAAAATAACAGGGTCAGGATTTCTAATAGCAGCTAACAATAATCCATAAGCTCTTTTAGGTGAGGAAGGAATAACGACCTGTAATCCCGGAATATGAGCGAATAATGCCTCTGTGCTTTCTGAGTGATGTTCGGGAGCGCGAATACCACCGCCGAAAGGGGCACGAAATACGAGAGGGCAATGCAATCTTCCTCGTGTTCTGTTGCGCATTCGTGCTGCATGAGAAATAATTTGATTCATTGCCGGATAAATAAAACCCATAAATTGGAATTCCGCAACAGGTTTCATGCCTTGTAAGGACATCCCTACAGCCAGGCCAGCAATCATTGATTCAGCTAGTGGAGAGTCGAATACACGACGTTCACCAAAACGCTCCTGTAGACCTATCGTAGCACGAAATACACCGCCATTTTTACCAACATCTTCACCAAAGACAACAACGTTTTCGTCATTAGCAAGTTCATAAGCAAGTGCTTGGGTAACTGCTTCAACAAGAGTTATATCAGGCATGAGCTGTATCCTCCATGGCTATTGCACGTTGTTCAATTAAATAGTCAGGCAATTCAGCAAAATGATAATCAAATATACTACTAATTGGTTGAGGAGGCTGACTCATATACTCATTAACCGCTTGCTCAATAACCTCACGACTCTCTTGTAGTAAAGCTTCTTCTTGGTTTGCATCCCACATCTGCTGCTGTTCTAGGTAATGCTTAAATCGACTTATGGGTTCTTTTAGTTTGGCTTGTTCAACCTCTTCGCAGGGTTGGTAACGAGTCGCATCATCAGCAGTTGTGTGATCGCAGAGTCTATAAGTTAATGCTTCAATCAATGTGGGACCTTCACCTCGACGAGCCTTTTCAATGGCATCACCAATAACTTGACGGCAAGCTAAGATATCATTGCCATCAATTTGAATGCCGTCAAATCCAGCAGCAATCGCTTTTTGCGCAACTGTTTGCGAGGCAGTTTGTTTTGATAAAGGCACTGAAATAGCCCATTGATTGTTATTGACAACAAATACAACGGGTAACTTCCAGGTTCCGGCAACATTCATTGCTTCATAAAAATCGCCTTCAGAAGTGCCTCCTTCTCCAAGACAAACCACAGCAACGCGGGGTTGATTGCGATATTGGAAAGCAAAAGCCACACCTGCTGCATGTAAACATTGTGAGGCAATGGGAACACAAATAGGTAAATCTTCTGAGTTACAAGCAAACTGACTGCCTCGTTCATCACCGCCCCAGTAGGCTAAAATTTCAGACATTTTTACACCACGCTGAAATTGGGCTGCATAATCACGATAGTAGGGTACAAACACATCTTTTTTGTGCATGGCATGACCAATAGCTGTTGAGATCGCTTCTTGGCCATTTATCGGTGCATAAGTTCCCATTTTACCTGTGCGCTGAAGGGCAATGGCTTTTTTATCAAAAGCCCTGGTGCGAACCATTACACTATATAATTCCTTCAAAACATTTTTATTGGTAGCAAAGGAAGGCAAAGTGCTTGAAGGTTCACCCCGTTCATTAATGAACTGGATAAAAGGTATTTCAAAATGGGCGACTGTTGTCACGGCTGTCTCCTTGTTAACAACGCCGCCATAGGATACTCACAATTGCTTCTAAAAACTAGGGACTATCGGCAAATCTATCAAATAACGTATAAATTTGTCCTGGGGTCTTCCTGTTTAGTTTGCTCATGCGAATGCGCAAGCTCTTCCAGTTGCTTCTCAATAAAGTCCATAACAAAATTTACTGTTTCAGAAACTAAATCCTTCTTTTTGACTTTTTTAGAGCTTAAGTGTTCACTTAATTGATTAGATAATTTTCCTATCAAGGCTTTAGTTAGGTAGAAATCGCTATCACAACTTTGGACTATACCAATATGTCCTTTGGCGTTAGATTTGCCTAAGCAAGTTTCTCTAATTGCAAGAATAAGTCCTTTCACAGTTTCTTCAGTTAAAGCACTGATAGAGGTCTCTTTCTTATGACCTTGCAATTTTAATTGATAGATTTCATGAATTAATTGGTAACAAGAAGAGAAGTGACCAATAGATACTACCTTATTGGAAATTTGCTCCTGCATTGTTTTCATACGAAGGTCAAATTCATATTCAAGTCGTCCCGATTCGACTGTTAATTCTCTTAAAAGATTAAGTTGTTCAGCAAAAAATATCTGAGCTTTAGTATCTAATTTATATTTTAACAATTCCAATCGCTTCACAATGTCAATATCCTGTGTCAATTGCTGAGCCTTCATATCGGAAGCGATGAAAAAGATGAGGCCTCTTAGCATAATGTTGACACGAGCAATACGCTCTTGCTGAACAGCAAAATCAAACTCATGACTATCGTTAAATAATTTCTCCCTTTCTTCTTGCGGCAATTTTTCATAAGAAGTTGGGCCTAAGTTGAAGCGTTCATTAAGCATGACTTTTTCTACCATATTGCGCAAATAGGCAGCAAATTTGGGTGGAAGATCTTCGCTATCTGCTATTTCTTCGTAAAGGGGACTTAGAATTTCATTAAAGAGCACGCAAATAATTTCCATTTGCTTCTTCTTTATAGGATAAATGTTATCGTTTTTTAGATATTGAAGTCCTTTTACTAGATCGAGTTCGGATTGAATTAAATCAACCTGACGGGTACTTGCATCTGATTTATTTTTTTCACTGAAGTAGTTTAAGCAACTAAGTGTATTCCCCCATTCTCCTGGAGATGTTTTGCGAGAAATAAACGTTTCTACATGGAGCCCTTGTGGGTGCTCCTCATCTATTAGGGAACTGGATTTCCCGCTATCATTCGTTGTTTCTTTAGATTTAAAAAATGAAGGTGTACGTGTAGGGGAATGTAATTTTTTTATATCGCTTATTTCGTGAATAAATCTCATCTGATTTGTTTTAACAAATGTCTTCATGTCTTCAATGACGACATTTCCTTCACTATTGACAGTAATGCCGTTAAACTTTTTAAGGTATTCGATTAGGTCGGATTTCTCATAGACTTCATCAGCACTCGTTAACTCTAGGGTACAGACTGCTTTATGAGTCTCTGGATTATAATCCCAAATGAAGGGATGGCCGTTTGTATAAGTGATCGAGCTAAAACAAATTTTCATAAAATTCCAAAGGTGAGGAAAATGATGCCAACTGTACAATGTTGAGCCACTTGTGTAAAGGTTTTTTATTGAAAATTTGTACAAAAAGGGTTTGTTATGACTGTTTCTACAATATTTAATCTGAATTATACGGATAACTTGCTTAAAAATTATCAAAATTTGGCTAAGCTTCCTAGTTTTGTTCTTCTAGAAAGTAGTGATAGGAAGCATGGACGCTATGATATTTTAAGTGCTTATCCATACGAACAAGTTAAACTTGAACAAAATTCTTCTTGTATAGAAATGGTTTTTGAACGAGTGCAGGAATTGATGCCCACGACGACTAAAACCATCGACTTACCTTTTCAAGGGGGGGCTATAGGTTATTTTTCTTATGATTTGGGAGCAAAACTATCTAATATCCATTCTGCACCACATGCCAGTTTAAAAGAAATGCCTTTAATGAATATTGGTTTTTATGACTGGGCTATCATTACTGATCATCATTTGAAAAAGGTAATTTTATTTTCGGCTAATACACGTCCTGAAACGATGTCTATAACTAAGGAAATTTTAGCACTTTGGAATTTGAATGGAGCTGAGAATGAAACGTTCAAATTGAAGGCGGTGTTTAGTCCCGTTATTTCTAGATCACAATATCATGATGCATTTAAAGCAATTTATAAAAATTTGCAGGATGGGCGGTGTTATCAAGTAAATTATACGCAGCCGTTTAATGCTGTCTATGAAGGGGATGCTTGGGAGATGTATAAGCAGGTCCGTAATAAGAATCCTGTTCCATACTCTGCATTTTTACACCATGAAGAAGGCGATATCTTAAGTTTTTCTCCAGAACGATTTTTAATGCTTGATAACAATTTATTGCTGACATCACCGATTAAAGGCTCCGAAAAGCGCGCAACAGATCCGGTGATTGATAAACAATTACAAGAGAGCTTGGTTGCAAGTAGTAAAAACCGGGCTGAAAATGTCATGATTGTTGATTTATTGCGAAATGATTTAGGGAAAATCGCTTGCCCGGGTTCTGTTTTGGTCAAAAGCTTATGCGAAATTCAGAGTTTTCCTGCAGTGCATCATTTGGTTAGTCATATTGAGGCCCTTCGTAGAGAAGAGGTATTACCATTACAAGCCTTTAAAGCTTGTTTTCCCGGAGGATCTATAACTGGTGCTCCTAAGTTAGAGTCCATGCGTGTCATTGCTGAGCAGGAGCTTTATAGCCGTAGCGTTTATTGTGGAAGTATTGTTTATTTTTCTAGCCATGGTCGTTTTGACAGTAATATCGCAATACGTACTGTTATTGCCAGAAATGAAATGTTACATCTTGCAGCTGGAGGGGGGATAGTTATTGACTCCAACTGGGAAGATGAATACTGTGAATGTTATACTAAAATTGCTGCGATTCTAAATGGGATTCGAAACGCTAGATAAAACTGTTTTACGAAGAACAGCCTCCGTTCTTGTGCTGCATGATCTTTCAAATGATTCATTAATCTTAACTCAACGAAGCTTAAAATTACGACATCATCCGGGAGAGGTTTGTTTTCCTGGAGGGAGATGGCAAGAGGGCGATGAGAGTCTTTATGCAACTGCATTAAGAGAATTACATGAAGAGTTAGGAATACCCTCATTAAGGGTAAAATCTCCAATGGCTATGGCTCCGGAACGTACTTTAACAGGCTTTCTAATTTATCCATGGTATGCTTCTTTGGAGTCGTTACTTCCTTATTTTCCTGATAGCAATGAAGTCATTGATGTTTTCAATTTGCCTATGGACGAAGTAAAAAACATTAAACATTATCAAGAAATTGTAGTAACTCGTGATGGTCTTCATATTAAAAGTTGTCAATACACTGCAAGTTCACATTTTGTTTGGGGAGCAACCGCTCGTATCATGAAGCAACTTTGCACTCAGAAATAAAGGCATATCAAGTTTGAACTGAGTGTTTGTCCTAATGTCCCACGATTTTAACCGCGGGGCATTAGATTTTGCGTGAAAAATAATTAAGCAGCTGAGACTTCTTCCGTTTTTAAAGCTCGTCGTAACACTTTACCAACATTAGTTTTAGGTAACTCACTATAAAACTCGATAATTTTCGGGATTTTGTAAGCGGTTAGATGTTCACGACAATAGGCAATAATTTCTTCAGCTGTTAAATTTGGATCACGCTTAACGATACAAGCTTTAACTCGTTCACCTGAATCCTCATCGATCACACCTACGACACCTACCTCAAGTACTCCAGGATGCATGCTAATGACCTGTTCAACTTCATTGGGGTAGACATTGAAACCTGAAACATCAATCATGTCTTTTTTGCGGTCAACAAGATAGACATAACCATTTTCATCCACACGGGCAATATCACCTGTTTTTAAGAAGCCATCGGCAGTAAAGACCAAAGCAGTTTCATCAGGTCTCTGCCAGTATCCAGCCATTACTTGAGGGCCTTTGACACATAACTCGCCAGCCTGTCCAGGAGCAACTTCTTTATCCATGGTGTCACGAATAGTAATTTCAGTAGAGGGTAGGGGCAGGCCGATACTACCATTATATTCCTCAAGATACATCGGATTGATAGTCACTGCAGGGCTGGTTTCTGTGAGTCCATAAGCTTCAAGCACACGAGTTTTTGTTTTGTCTTTCCATCTTAAGGCAACACTTTTTTGTAATGCCATCCCACCTGAGAGTGCAAGCTTAAGTTTTGAAAAGTTGATTTCGTTAAAGCGAGGATTATTTAAAAGTGCATTGAATAAAGTATTGACACCGGTAATGGCTGTAAAATTACTGTTTTTAATTTCTGATATAAAATGGGGAATATCTCGAGGATTGGTGATTAAAATATTTTTTGCACCTGCTTTAAGAAATGTTAAACAGTTCGCTGTTAGCGAGAAAATATGGTACAGGGGAAGTGCAGTTACGATGATATCTTCGCCGTCTATTGCTAAGGGAGCTATCCATGAATAGGCCTGTAATACATTAGCAACCATATTCCCATGGGTTAAAATTGCCCCTTTGGCAACGCCAGTTGTTCCTCCTGTATATTGCAGAAAAGCAATGGATTGATGGTCAAGTTGAGCAGGCTCTAAGTGACCTGACTCACCTTGTTGCAAAGCTTGATTAAAAGGAATGGCATGGGGAATATGATAACTGGGTACCATTTTTTTTATATATTTGACTACTGCATTGACAATAGTTTTCTTGATAAATGGAAAAACGTCTCCAATTTGAGTAATAACCACATGTTTAATTTTCGTGTTAGGTAATGCTTTCTCAACTGTTTTTGCGAAATTAGCAAGAACAATAATAGCCTCTGCACCAGAGTCATTCATTTGATGAATAACTTCATCGCTGGTATAAAGTGGATTGGTGTTAACTACAACATATCCTGCCTTTAAAATTCCAAATAAAGCAATGGGGTATTGCAATACATTGGGCATCATAATGGCAACACGTGCCCCTTTTTTTAAGCCTAATTGCTGCAGATAAATGGCAAATTGGGTACTTTTCTTATATAGTTCTGCATAGGTTATAGAGCTACCTAAGTTGACATAGGCAACTTGAGATGAATATTTACGACAAGACTCTTCAAATAAAGCTACTATAGATTCGTATTCATTAGCATCAATAGTGTGAGGAACGCCCTTTTGGTAATGTTCTAACCAAACTTTATCCACGTTTATATCCTTCTGTTATTAATCCCCTCATGATAGTATAAACAAAAAACAGGGTGATGGATATCGTGATTATGGTTGATAATTTATTGAAATCACAGGCTTTTAAGCTTAAGGGTAGATTATATACATTTACAGTTTTGCAATTATTAAGCCGAAATTGCGCTCTTTTTGAGCAGCAGCTCATTGAGGTGATTGCAAAAGCGCCTCGTCTTTTTGACAAAACACCAGTTGTATTGGACTGTAGTGCTGTAGAAGAAGGGGATATTGATTTGCAAGCTTTTTGCCGCTGCATGCGTGAACATAATCTGTTGCCGGTTGCTATTCAAGGAGCAAGTCCATTATTAGCTACTTTGGCGCAATGCCAGGGATTAGCCGTATTAAATGCTTCATCAGCTCATGACAAACCTCTTCTTGAGGAATCCGTACAAGAGTCTGCAAATGTTGAACCTATTAAAACAAAATTATTAACTACTCCTGTACGTTCGGGACAACAAGTAGTGAGCAAGGGAGGCGATTTAGTCATTACTGCTTCTGTAAGCCATGGTGCTGAATTACTTGCTGATGGCAATATTCATGTTTACGGTGCTTTGAGAGGCCGGGCTTTGGCAGGCATCTCAGGAGATAAGCAAGCACGTATTTTTTGTCATTCGTTAGAAGCAGAACTTGTTTCGATTGCCGGATTTTATCGCTTAAGTGATGCCATAGAATCCCATACTGGACCTTGTCAGATTTATTTGCAAGATGAGCACATTCAGATAGAAGCACTATGTTAGATGCTGTTTTTATTTCAGATTTGCACTTACACCCAGCGGAAGCTGAAATTAATGCTCGGTTTAATGCTTTTATTGATTGGGCTGCTGCTCATACAAAAGCTGTTTATATTCTTGGCGATTTTTTTCATGCTTGGCCTGGAGATGATGGGCTCGATGCTTGGAGTAAAACAATCGCACAGCGACTAGCTTGGCTAGCTCAACAAAAAGTTCTTATTTACTACCTCCACGGAAATCGTGATTTTTTATTAGGCAAGAAATTTGCTGATTTAGCAGGCATGACTATACTTTCAGAGCCTGCTATTCTTACATTCGACTCTGACATTAGACCTCTTTCGAAACACGCTGCAGTAGAGCTTCAAAAGAAATCTATTATGTTAGCACATGGGGACCGATACTGTACTTTAGATAAAGCACACCAAAGATTTAGAAGACTAACTAGGAATCGCTGGTTTGCTAAGATTTTCTTATGCTTACCTTTTTCATTACGAAACAAAATAGTGAATAAAGTAAGGCAGCATAGCCAAACCAATAGGACTAAAACGGCCATAGAAATGGATGTAGTAGTGGAGTCTATGCTTCAGCACATGCTAAAACAGCATATAAATATTTTAGTTCACGGACATACGCATAAGCCAGGCTTAATAAATTATCAGTATAATAATAGTATATATCAACAGTATGTTTTAAGTGACTGGGATGAAAGTCCGAGTCTACTGTGTTATGATAATACAAATGGCTTTAATTTTATTCGCCCCGTATAAAGGAGAGCACAATGGTAAATCCTTTCAAAAAGAAACCACCAGAACCACCTAAGACCTTTAGTGAATCGGTAATGCGACAGCAGACTGCGCTAAATACACAGAATAATGAAGCGCAAATAGCGAACCAAAAACACTTAAAGAAAGCTCTGTATAACGAAAAAACAAATAAAGAAAGTGCTCAACTGTGGGAACAGGTTGATAAAAATTGTCAAGAGCTTCTTGATGGAAAATCTGAGGCTTATTACCAATGGGAAACCGGGATGAACCGTATAGCCAATCATCTTAAAGTTTTTCAGGAAGCACTCGCTAAATGGACTGGTAATACAGATCTCCCTAATCCCTTCTGGGATAAGACAAAAAAAGATGTGTTAAACGTAAAACCCCAAGTTAGCTATCATGTTGCTATGGATGATACTGGGCAGATCAAATCCCAAGCAGTAGTTAATGGTCAACCTGTTGGTGGAAGAGACCAAAGGCTGTTTGATATGGCTTTGTTTAGTTGGGCTGATAAGAATAATTATCGACTTCAAAGAATTCCTAATGATCCCGAAGGCCGTTTCAGCTTAACACATAAGACAACTGGGCAAGTCTTAAGCGATAAAACTGTTTTTGATAATTTGAAGAAAGACCCTACCAAAGGGTTGCATAGCCATCTAAGTGATATGCATGCTTTAAAGTTAGAAGAAAATGATTCTTTTCGTCCAACAGGGCCTTAACTAATTGATTGAGGTATACCGCTATGGAAGCGGAATACCTTATCTTTTGAATTGATAAACGCATTTTCAATCTGTAAAAAAAACTCCACTCGTTTATCAATTTTGCCGCCATAAAGTTTGGCTAGATTCAAATAATCTTGAAAATGACGTGCTTCAGATTTTACTAAAGAGGCATAGAATTTCTTTAACTGCATATCGGTAAGTACGGGGATGAGCGCATTAAAACGTTCACAAGAGCGTGCTTCTATAATAGCGCCTACGATCAATTGATCGCATAATCGCTGTATACAACCACCTTTGGTAACCTGTTTGTGCATTTTTTGAGCGTAATCTGAGGGCGGTAAAGGAGTAAAGCTAATTTGGCGTTCGGTCATTAGGTTGATAACTTTTTCGAAGTGCAATAATTCTTCACGTGCCAATGGTGACATGACTTCAACAAGCTCTGGTCTTTCCGGATATTTACTAATGAAATTAACGGCAGTAGCTGCTGCTTTTCGCTCACAATGAGCATGATCAATTAAAAGAGTAGGTAGGTTTTGCGAGGCTGCATCCAACCAGGCAACAGGTGTGGGAACACGAAGAAAGTCAATTAAAATTTGCAAATCGCTGGCAAGTGGGCTTAGCATGATGAATTACACTATACTCTTTAAAAATAGAGCGTTATATCACAGACTGTTGCAAAATCATATTGGGTGAATAATGAGCGAAGAAGTAGAAAATGATTTATCGGAGTGGCTGTCGACCTATGGTTTAATTACAGCCGAGCGAATTTTAGAGCGCTATAAGATACGACTTCAGCAGGAAGATCTTGCTAGTGCGATAAAAAGTCCAAATACTTTTTATCACCAACTAATGCGTGTACCGCTAAAAAATGTATTAAATGGGATAATTTTACAGCAAGCCCATGACTATCAAGTTTATGCTCAAAAATTGTTTATTGATTATTTACTATCCGGTGAAACAACTAAGAGCGAAGAGTCTCCTGGTGGAGGCACTCGTGAGGATCTCGAAAATGAGAGACAAGTTTTGGTAAAAATAGGTACAGAGTTTCATGACCAAGAGCTAGCTCATAGTAATCTCATTGCTGAAAGCCAGCGTAGCCTTATTAAATTAGCGGACGAATGGCAAAAAGTTTTGTTAGCTGCAGCCAAGAAAATTAAAGTAGGGTTGCAAGCTCAGCAAATTTTTATTGGTGAAATTTCAATAGTTCAAGCAATCAATATCTTATTGATTATGCAGGATTTCACGAAAGAGTCAGGGGTAAGTCTTAAGGGGGAGAGTTGGGAACGGGTTGAAAAAATAATCAATCAACATCTTAGCAGTGATTTAAGACAAATATTTGTAGATCAAATAGCTAAGCTTCGAGAGTTTATGATGCAAACGGAAGAAACTCTAACAAATTTTATTGATAAAATAGCGGCAATGACTGCTTCTTTGAGGGAGTTTCGTACCAGATTTTATGATCTAATTTTAAAGACCAACGACTTAGTTAAATTACTTCCTGAGTATCGTGCTGATCCGGCGCAAACTGAGGAAAATCGTGCATCGCTTTATTTTGATACAGCGATTGGTGAGCAAAGTTAAGTAAAAAAGACCTAATGCTCGTTGAAGATTTATAGGGTTTTTGTAGCAATGACAGTAGATTCAAAAGTGGAGAGAATTGGAAAGTGAATTTAATTAGCCAGCAAACTCTTATATCGTGTATAATGTTGCCCTTTTAATCTATGTAATTGGAGTGCGCTATGGCAAACGAGTTAACGTTATCAATTATCAAACCTGATGCGGTGGCTAAATCTGTGATTGGGCAAATTTATTCTCGCTTCGAAAAGGCAGGCTTAAATGTTGTTGCTGCTAAAATGGCTCACCTTTCTCGTGAGGAAGCTGAGGGTTTTTACGCTGTTCACAAGGCTCGTCCTTTTTTTAACGATTTAGTTTCATTCATGATTTCAGGTCCTGTGATGATTCAGGTTCTGCAAGGTGAAAACGCTATTGCAAAAAATCGTGAATTAATGGGGGCAACTAACCCTAAAGAGGCTGCCCCAGGTACTATTCGTGCTGATTTTGCTGATAGCATTGATGCGAATGCTGTTCATGGTTCAGACAGCGCCGAAACAGCTGCCCAAGAAATAGCATTTTTCTTTGAGCCTCATGAAATTTGCAAAAGATAATTTGTTGTAGAGGTTGAGAAATGAGTCAGAAAATAAACCTGTTGAACTTTAATTATCAACAAATGCGTAATTTTTTTAGTGATATTGGTGACAAGCCCTATCGTGCGCAGCAAGTGATGCAATGGGTTCATCAGGCCGGTTTTCATGACTTTTCTCAAATGAGTAATCTGGGTAAGGTGCTACGCGAAAAACTTACCCAGATGGCTGAAATTCGCCTACCTGAAATTATAACTTGTCAAAAATCCGCTGATGGAACCCATAAGTGGTTGTTAAAACTGGACTGTGGTAACTGCATTGAAACAGTGTTTATACCTGAAAAAAATAGGGGAACTTTATGTGTTTCTTCTCAGGTGGGTTGTGCACTGAACTGCAGCTTCTGCTCAACTGCCAAGCAAGGATTTAACCGGAATTTAAGCACTTCAGAAATCATTGGACAAGTCTGGTTGGCTGTCAGAGAGTTATCACAAGAGCAAGGAGCTCATGATAAACGAATCACTAACGTTGTGATGATGGGGATGGGAGAGCCTTTGTTGAACTTTGATAATGTTGTAGCAGCCATGGATATTATGATGGATGATTTTGCCTATGGATTATCAAAGCGACGAGTTACATTGAGCACTTCAGGTGTCCTACCTGAGCTTCAAAAACTACGTGAAGTAAGCCCTGTTGCGCTTGCCGTTTCGCTGCATGCACCCAATGATGAGTTACGCAATGAACTTGTCCCTATCAATAAAAAATATCCTTTAGCCCAGCTTATGGCTCTATGTAAAACCTATTTTAAGAATGAGCCGAAGCGACGAGTAACTTTTGAATATGTCATGCTAAAGGGTGTTAATGATCAACTTGAACATGCCGAACAACTTATAAAATTGCTAAGAGATGTGCCTGCAAAAGTTAATCTCATACCATTCAATCCTTTTCCATTAACGCAATACGAGCGCTCTTCGCAAGCAACCATAGATGCTTTTCGTGATAGATTAGTGGCGAAGGGAATCAACACGATTACCAGGAAAACTCGCGGCGATGATATTGATGCTGCTTGTGGGCAGCTTGCTGGTGATGTAAAAGATCGCACTAGCCGTTCAGCAAGATGGCAAAAATTACATTTTGTGCCCTTAAAAGAGACAAAAGAAGCTGCAGAAAAGTAAGCGGCTGATGGAAAACATTGCCAACAGAGTGTTTCCAATGCTTTGATTTAAAGGGGTTTTGCCCGCAATTTTTCTTTTAATGGGAATACTAACGAGAGTACCTCACCAATGAAACTGTTGAAAAAAATACATAACTCTTTTTAAATTCCTACGTCACGGTTATAATAATCCATCTTTTTTGCGCCATGTGAAGAATGTGTTGAATTTATTGCGCTTTTTACCATTTTTAAGCTTGATATTGTTATCAGCATGCCAACACAATATAGGAACGAAGACTGACCAAACTGTTCAGAATTCACAAAAGGCAAGTGCTGCTGCCTATAATACCCAACTGGGAATGGCTTATTTAAAACAAGGTGATATGCCTAGAGCTAAACGAAAATTGTTAACAGCTTTGGATTTGGCGCCTGATTCTGCTGATGTAAATGTTGCTATGGCATATTATCTGGAAAAAACTGACAATATCAAACAAGCCAAGCTCTATTACCATAAAGCTTTATCCTTAGCCCCTGATAGTGGTGCTCAGTTGAATAACTACGGTACTTTTTTATGTCGGCTTGGTAAGTATTCTGAGGCAGAAAGTTATTTCTTAAGGGCTGTAAAAGATGTTCGTTATCTTTATACGGCCGCAGCATATGAAAATGCCGGATTGTGTGTGGCTGCTATTCCTGATTATGCTAAAGCTAAAAGATATTTTGTGAAGGCTTTAAAACAAGACCCAAGAAGAAAACAATCATTATATGAATTAACGACAATCGAACTTAAGCAAAAACATGCCGGTAAGGCATTAATGTACTTACAGAAATATGCAGATCTTTCTTCAAATGATCCAACTTTACTTGCTATGGCAATTAATTCTGCTCATCAAGCAGGCAAACCAAGCATAGAACTTGATTATAAAAAACGTCTGAGTCGACTAAATAATTTCACGGACTATACCGGAGCAAAAAATGAATACAACAGTAGCAATGGATGAAGTTCAAAATGACAGCCATGAAAAACCTGGTGTGCAATTAGCACGAGTACGCGAAAAAAGAGGATATAGTCAGGAATATGTGGCCGGTAAATTACATTTAAGAGTCAGAATTATCGAATTATTAGAATCTGATAATTACCAACAAATGCCTGAGCCTGTCTTCATTAAAGGGTATTTACGTGCTTATGCCAAACTTCTTGGTATTTCACCAGAGCCTTTGCTAGTAGCTTTTAATAGCATGCACACATCAGAAAGAAAATTGGAGAAAGCGCTATGGCAAAGCAAGCGTGAATCAAATAAAGGAGAGCGCTTTGTGCGCTGGCTAACTGGTCTAATAGCTATTGGCGCTCTAGTTGCTGTAGGGGTATGGTGGCAGAAAAACAGGGACACGCAGGAACTTGCAACTACAAAAAGTACGCCAAACGAAGTCACAGCAAGTAAAAGTGATCCTGATATCCGCTTAACAGATCTTTCAAAGATGCAAACCATGTTTTCATCTTCTAGCAGTACAGGTCAACTGACCCCCTTGGAGACTCACGGTGGTTGATAGAATTCAAGCAGTACGGGGCATGAATGATATTTTGCCCCAAGATACACCTTTTTGGCGACAATTAGAGACAAGTTTTATCCGTTGTATGTTGCAGTATGGATACCAGGAAATTCGTTTTCCTTTGGTCGAAAGCACACAGTTGTTTAAGCGTTCTATAGGTGAAGTTACCGATATCGTTGAAAAAGAAATGTATACCTTTACCGATTTAAACGGTGATAGCTTAACTTTGAGACCTGAAGGGACTGCAGGCTGTTTACGTGCCTGTCTAGAGCATGGCTTGCTACATAATCAACAGCAAAAGCTTTGGTATATGGGGCCTATGTTTCGTCATGAAAAACCTCAAAAGGGTCGGTATCGACAGTTTAATCAATTTGGTGTGGAAGCACTTGGTATCAGTGGAGCTGCTATTGAGCTTGAATTAATAGCTTTATGTCGACGATTGTGGGGGCTGTTGGGAATTGATAAGTACGTTCAGCTACAAATTAATAGCTTAGGTGAATTGAGTGAGCGCCATAATTATCGTAATAAGCTTGTTGATTTTTTTAAAACCCATTTCGATAAATTAGATGAGGATAGCAAGCGCCGTTTAGATAGAAATCCTTTAAGGATTTTGGATAGTAAAAATCCTGATATGCAAGCTTTGCTGAAAGATGCTCCGCAATTGAGTGATTCATTGGGTGCTGATAGTGAAAAACGATTTGAAGATCTTTGTGATGGTTTAAACAAACTTGGGATTCCTTATACAATAAATCCTTTTTTAGTTCGTGGCTTAGATTATTATGGTCATACTGTTTTTGAATGGGTCACCGATAAACTGGGTAGTCAGGCAACGATTTGTGCAGGTGGGCGGTATGATATATTAGTTGAACAATTGGGTGGAAATCCCACGCCTGCAGTTGGGTTTGCGATGGGTGCTGAACGTTTGCTTTTACTGCTCGAAACATTAAATCTATCGTTAGACTCCCCAAAAGGGCCCTCAGTATTTCTTATTGCTACGGGTGATGAAGCTATGCAGCAAGCGTTGTCACTTGCAGAAGTCTTACGAGATGTTAATTCAGATTGGGAAATTATCACTAACACCGTAGGTGGCGGTTTTAAGAGCCAATTTAAAAAGGCAGATAAAAGTGGAGCAGAATTTGCGCTAATTCTAGGAGAGGATGAAGTAAAGACTAATATGATAGGTATAAAAAACTTGCGTAAGCAAGAAGAACAAGTAACTATTCCTCAACAGGAATTAGTCAAGTATTTACAAGACTCTCTTAGAGCTTGTCTTCAAATTCGCTAAAAGTGAGGCAAAAGCTGCGATTTTTAGTAGACTTTTGTAACACGCCCGCGACGGTAGTAGGAGATTAATATGTCAGTGTATATGACAGAAGAAGAACAGTTAGAAGCAATAAAAAAATGGTGGCAAAAAAATAATACTATTATTACAGTACTTTTTTCGGTGGTGTTGCTGATTGTTGCTGGTTATAAATATTGGACTTGGCATCAATATAAAGTAAGTATGCAGGCATCCAATGCCTATGAGCATTTAATGGTAGCATTTTCTAATCAGGATAATAAAAGTGTACGTTCTTATGCCAACGAGTTAATTAATGATTATGGACAAACCATTTATGCTGATGCTGCTCGTTTGACGCTAGCTAAGCTCTACATAAATTATGATAAATATGCTAAAGCTCGAGAATCTTTGGAGTACGTAGCAAATAACTCAAAAATGATGGCTCTAAAGCAAGTTGCTAAAATTCGAATTGCTCGTCTCTTGGCGGCGGAAAAAGCTTATGATAAAGCTCTGGCCACACTAAGCACAGTTGATGATGCTACCTATATGCCTGTAGTGAATGAGCTTAAAGGAGATATTTATGCAGCTACTGGTAAATATCAGCAAGCAATTAATTCTTATAAGGAAGCCATCACGGAAGTACGTACCAATGGAATGGGGAATCTTTTTCTTGAAATGAAAACTAATGAGTTAGCTGCTCTCACTCAATCTATGAGAAGAGAAGACGGCAATCTCCAAGCTGCTTAAGAGGTCGATGTTGCATATGAATAAGAAAATCCTAGTTCTCGCTGTTTCTGTTTTATTACAATCATGTAATCATATTGATAACTACATGCTGGGTAAAGACAATACTCCTACGCCAAGTGAGTTGAAACCAATCAAATCTAAAGTAGCTTTGCAGGAAAAATGGTCAGTTCCTCTTAACGCAAAAATGAATGGCAATTTAAAATTAAAGCCTGAAATTGTTGGCAACGTGATTTATACAGCCGATGCAAATGGTTTGGTTCAGGCTGTCGATAAGTCAAGCGGGAAATTGCTTTGGTCTAAAAAATTGACAGATGGCATAGTTAGCGGTCCCACCGTTTCGGCAGATTCTGTGGCGTTAGGTACAGATTCCTCAACTATCGTGTTGCTAAAACAAAACGATGGTAGAGAGTTATGGAAAGCAAAAGTTTCTAGTGAAGCTTTATCCAAACCAATTATTGCAAATGGCAAAGTTATTGCCAAAACTATCGACGGCAATTTATATGCTTTGAATATCGCTTCTGGAGAAACGCTCTGGGTTTCTGAGCATGGTGCACCGAGCCTGATTTTAAAAGCTAGCTCATCTCCTGTAGTCATTGCTGGTAAGTTGGTTTTGGTTGGTTATTCTGATGGGAAAATGGATGCCGTTGATCTACAAACTGGTCATCTAGTTTGGCAGCGTAGTATTGCATATGCGAGTGGTTCTAGCGATGTTGAGCGCTTGGTTGATATCGATGCTGATCCAATAATTCGTGGCGATGTGGCTTATCTTGCCAGCTATCAAGGATATGTAGGGGCTTTATCTCTTACCGACGGTCAATTTATATGGCGCAAACCGGCCTCTGTGTATAAAAATATGACTATTGATGGTGATACGTTGTATTTTACAGATAGTGATGATGTTGTTTGGGCTATCAATCGACAAAATGGTCAAGTCAATTGGAAACAAGTAGCATTAAAAGCTCGCGGACTTACAGAGCCTGTCTTAATGGGGAATCGTGTAATTGTAGGCGATAAAACAGGGTTCTTACATGTGCTTGCAAAAAATAGCGGCGATTTGATTTCCCGAGCCCAGCTTAGTGCCCCTATAATGACTGCTCCGTCTATTTCCAATAATAATATTTATGTCATGACTAACAATGGCAAGTTAAACCGTTTTTCTGTGAGTTAATTTAATGATTCCTGTTATTGCTCTTGTTGGGCGCCCTAATGTGGGGAAATCAACCTTATTTAATCGATTAACGCGTACTCAAGATGCTTTGGTCGCTGATTTCCCTGGTTTGACTCGTGACAGGCAGTATGGACAGGCATATTTTGACGAGAAGCCCTTTATTGTTATCGATACGGGTGGTGTTGGTGTCGATGACTTGGCTGTCGATGCGTTGATGTCTAAACAATCTGCAGTAGCCTTGGAAGAGGCTGATATAGTTTTATTTTTAGTGGATGGTAGAGCGGGGCTAACAGGAATAGATGAGAACATTGCGCAGCAATTGCGAAAAACAAACAAATCTATTTATCTTGTTGTTAATAAAACAGATGGGCTGGATGAAGAGGTAGCCTGCTCTGAGTTCCAGACGTTAGGATTTAGTGAAATACATCCTATTTCTGCCACTCATGGACGGGGTATGCATACACTGCTCAGTACGTTGACAGCGACGTTTGAGCCAGTAGTTGAAGAAGAATCTGATAATAAAGCAATTAAGATAGCTTTTGTTGGCAGACCTAATGTAGGAAAGTCTACATTAATTAACCGCATTTTAGGTGAAGAGCGAGTGGTTGTTTATGATATGCCTGGAACAACTCGCGATAGTATTTCTATCCCTTTTACCAGGGATGAGAAACCCTACATTCTAATTGATACAGCCGGGATTCGGAGGCGTGCCCGTGTTGAGGAAAAGGTTGAAAAATTTTCTGTGATCAAAACCTTGCAATCAATCAAAGAGTCCCATGTTTGCATGATGTTATTAGATGCTAAGGAAGGCTTGACAGAGCAAGATATGCATTTGCTTGGCTTCATCATTGAAGCGGGCAAAGCGTTGGTGATCGCAGTTAACAAATGGGATGGCTTAGAGGAAGAACATAAAGAGCATGTGCGTGCGGAGCTATCGCGTCGGTTGCATTTTGTTCATTTCGCTAAAATTCGCTTTATCTCGGCTTTGCATGGTAGTGGAGTAGGCTTATTATTTAAAGACATCGAGCAAGCTTATGCTTCTGCAATGCAGACATTTTCAACCCCTAAGTTAACTCGTTTGCTACAGGATGTTGTTAATCAACATACACCACCAATGGTGCAAGGACGTCGCATCAAGCTGCGATATGCACATGCAGGAGGACATAATCCTCCAATTATTGTGATTCATGGGAATCAACTTGAGTCTCTACCTGATAGCTACAAACGTTATATTACAAACGCTTTCGTCACTCATCTAGGTTTAATAGGGACACCATTGAAGCTAGAGTTTAAAGGTGGTGTTAATCCTTTCAAAGATAAAAAAAATAAATTAACAACTCGACAAATTAAAAAGAAAAAACGTCTGATGAAACGAGTGAAAAGAAAATAACTTTTCTATAGATTTGTGGATTCATCACAATTTTTTCACAAGCAATAAAGGTTATCCCTGCTTTTCACAGGGATAACTTTTCCTTTAATAAGTTCTGGTCTTTTCAATTCAATCTTTTATACACGCTCGATGGGTGGGGTTGTACGTAAGGTTAATACATCACAAGGTGCATGGTGAAGCATGGCATAGGCGGTACTTCCAAGAAAAGCAGGTAACGCACTTGGAGTATGACTTCCTAAAATAATTAAGCCACAGTTTAATGCTTTCACTTTTTCTAGAATATGTATTTTGAGGGGGCCTACCTCAACAAATTGTTGTTCTAAAGGAATATTAAGTGCCTCTCCTAGTATACTCATCACAGTTTGAGCATCATCTTTGACTGGATTGGCAAGCTCTGCAAATCCTAGACTTTGGGCCAGTTGCAAACTGGTTGGTGGGTCGATGACATGGAGTAAATAAAGCTTGGCTTCAAATTTCTGGGCAATTTCAGAGGCTTGCTTGCAAATGTCAAAGTGATTTTCACTCAGATCCGTTGCGTGTAAAATAGATGTGTACACGATTCCCTCACTGAACGACAGTCTGTTACGCATAAGTGTAGTTGATCTTTCACTAATTAGAGAGCAATTTATTATAAGTTATATAACCATAGAATAAAATCATACCAACGGGGTTTAAAAATAACTCCATTGGGGCTGTTATACAATTATGAAAACAACAAAAACATGACAGGTAGTAGTAGAGACTCCAGAATTTTTAAACAAGCAGTAATTTGTATGTATGAAGCCTGTAGAAAGTCATTTATTGATTTTATCGCAGAGAAAGGGGATTTGATCGTAGGAACGGGAGGTGCGAGGAAAGCGCTGGGCTTCTGATGCTAATACTGGGAAAAGTGGTGGTGTGAGGATAATTTACTATTATCATAATCAGCAGATGCCAATTTTTCTCTTTACAGTTTATGGGAAAAATCAAAAAGCAAAACTCTCGCAACAAGAACGAAATTTATTGAAAACAATTATTGCACATATTGTGGATACTTATGGAGGAACTTCTCATGAGTGATGTAGGAAAAAGTTTAATTCAGGGTGCAATGAAGGCCCTGGAGTACGCAAAAGGTCAAAAAAATGGCCATAAAACTCATAAAGTTAATGTGCCGGCTCAGGTAGATGTTGCTGAAATTAGGAAAAACTACATATGAGCCGACAGCAATTTTCAGAAGAGTTTGGTTTCAGTGTTCGTACTCTCAAAAAATGGGAAAGAGGCGAGCGATTGCCAGAAGCATCTGCGCGAGCTTATTTAACGGTAATCTCTCAAAATCTTGGTGCGGTTGTTAAATTATGATACAAGAGGAACTGCTATGCTCAACCTCTTGTAGCCTAACAATTTCTTTAGCATTATCTACTAATAAAAGACGAGCCGCATTATTTATATGCATTTGTGATTCGGTTAAAAAGTCATGCACAGACCTTAAGGCTTCTATAGTGTGATGACTTCTTATATAGCCAATCTTAGCGGGTAAATCTTCACAAACTTTATTGACTCTTTTCACCACTACATCATTATATGTTTTCAATGTAACAGAAAACTCTCTCATTAACTCCAATATCTCATTAAACTGCTGATCATGACGATTCTTATCAGAATTTTTTGTATTCTTAGGATCTTTTTGAGATTCACTTACAAGTTCCTCATTCGTCATTTCAACAGTTAAATTGTGTAGCTTTTGTTTAATTTTCTCTAATTCTTTAATAACAACAGCTTTTTCTTCAACAATATAATCCTGTACTGGTTGAACTATAGGGCTTACATCAACTGGATGTATCAATTTCTTTTTAAAAAACTGCGGCATAGTAAATATCCTTGTTAACTATTGGCATGGAATTATATAAGAAAATAGATCGCTTTCAAAACCAGTTTATTTATTAATAATAGAGTAGGGATTTCCAAAGGCCTGTATTCAATTTGCTTTGGAGAGGACAATTTCTGAAAGAAGAAGCGTAGAAAAGAAATAACTCACTGATTTTAAGACATTTTATATAATTATTTTCGCCCAAAAAGAGGATTATATGAATAAAATCAGCGAATTGAAGAGAACATTATGTGAAAATCTTCCTTGGAACAAGGCCAGATTAGATTGTTTTACACGGCTGTTACTTGCGTTATTTGTAGTTCGCACGGTCAATTTAAGTGAAATAGCAGTGGCTTTTGCATCGAAAGCGGAAGTGAGTTCCCGTTAAACGACTTCAACGCTTTTTCAGGCAACTCAAAATCGATTACACGATTCTTACGCGATTAATCTAAATTATTGTTGATACCGTTAATTTGCCAATGCGTCAGGCAACTAAAACTGATTACACGAAATCGATTAACTCATATATCCTTTTACCCCATAAACATTTGATTTTACCGATATTGCTTTTGATCAACCAGAAATAGATGATGTGGGAGAGTTTACGGTTTTAGAACAAACTTAGACGTCAAACTGTAAATTCTGACACAGGTGGGGTCGCTACCCCAAGATGGTAAAGAACGCAGGAAAGCAGCTCTTGATAATCGACAGGAATTTACTTTTTTTAATCAATTTGAGTAGCTGCTACCTTTTATGAGTAAAGCGCAAAAAGAGAAACTACAATCTATTGTTGCTAAAAATGCAAACCTCGAGGAAGCTAACAAAGAAGAAAAAACAATAACAATGGCTAGCAACCATAGTACCTTTTTCGCTAGTGTGGCACAAAAATCAGAAGAGAAGGAAGTAGCTCCTTCGTTTGAGGTGAAAGGAAACTCTGGTCTGTGAACTCGATATGAGATTTATTCACTATTAATATGCACTAATAATTTTTTCAGTGGTTCATTCGAGACTGAAATCATACCTGAAAAGGGGAAGCTTAAGACGATAACTGCTGTGACATAAAAGGCTAAAAAAATACAAAAAAGTAAATGCATTATAACGTTAATAAAAGTGTCCTTTAATAAAAAAATGCTCATAACAAGAAGCGCAAAGGCACCAAAAAAGATTACGAAATACCAGGCTACGGGGATAGCTACATTTAGCATATTAATCCGATGACTACGGTCTTCAATGGCAGCATTAAGGGAGGTAAGTGCTTTGTCGTAAAATAGTAGAGAAACGCTATTATCAGGACGATATTTAAGTAAGGTATCGTAAATTTTATCAATTGCTTTGTGAGCCTTAAAACTTTCATCGCCCGTCCTCATTGCATGCCACTCTTCATGAGTTACGATTGAAATATAATTGATTAAATCCTCTTTGATTTGTTTGCTGACTTGAGGGGGAAAATCTTTGCTACTTTCTGATATAACGTACAATTTGGTAGTCTCATCAACAACAACTAATCTAGCATCTTGATAATCACTCCAAAGAAGGTAAATGATAAAGCCTAAAAAGATACTATAAAAGCCACTTAAAATACCTGCCAAAAGACCGCTAGGAGGCTTGGTATCCTGGATTGATTTCTTTTTCAGGAAAAATATAAACCAGCTCGCGCCTATAAAAATCAAGGCAATGAACAAGAAGACAAAAGGAGGGGGTACATTGTCAACGATAGTTCGCACTTATACCTCAATTTTTGATTTACTGATAATAAGTTTAGCTTAAATTTTATAAGCTGGGTTTAATGGTCACACAATGGTTACTTTGCTGAATGAGTTCAGTTAAAAGCAGGCTGCCAATTTTTATTGGCTTAGTGGAGATTTCGAGCAAGGGTATAAAAACAAAGTCTCTTAAATGAATTCGTGGATGAGGTAGGGAAAGCTTTTTTGACTGCATTTTTAACGAACCATACAATAAAATATCGATGTCTATGGTTCTACTTCCCCAATGAACATGCCGTACTCGTCCTTGTTTCTGTTCTATTTTTTGGCAATGTGAAAGTAGTTCATATGGCGTTAGGGTTGTTTGGACAATGGCCACGGTATTGAAAAAACAGGGTTGGGTCTTTCTTCCCCAAGCGTGACTCCGATAAAGTGTTGCTACTTTAAGCAAATTTGTGGATGGCAATTTACGAAGAGCTGCTAGTGCGATTCTTAACTGTCGCTCAGGCGATTTCAAATTGCTGCCTAGGCCTAGATAGCAAAGATTCATTCTGAAGCTGTGGTGGTTTTAGGTTTACGTCGTTTTCGCGTTTTCTGGGGCAACGACTGGGGAACGAGCGCTTTAACCATTGTTACCTGTTCCGCTTCATTAGAGTCTTGAAAGGCTGTCCACCATTGTGCTAACTCAAGGGATTCATCACCAGCTAAAGCTCGTAAGGCGAGAAAATCATAGGCAGCACGGAACCTTGGATGTTGTAATAAATTAAATGCTCGACCACCATAACGCTTGGGGAAGCGGAATTGTAATAACCATATTTCTCGCATTACTTGGCTAAAGCGTTTGGGAATTGTAATAACTCTATTTTGCTCAACGATAACTTCAGACATTGCTTTCTCCAAGGCGGGCAAGGGATCCATGCCCTCTTTTTCCTGGAGAAAAACAGCGCGAGCTTTTAAGGGAAACCAAAGTAGAACAGCAAAAAGAAAGGCTGGAGTAACTGGCTTACTATCCCGAATACGCGTATCGGTATTTTCCAATGCTATGCCGAGTAAGGCATTTACTGGATAGTCGCCAGATAATAAATTTGCTGTTTGTTCAAAAAGATGAGGGAACAAGCCATGCTCTACAAGTAAGCGTTGCACTGTTTCAGCTTCCCCACATTGATATAATTTCGTCATTTCATCAAACAGGCGCGAACCTGATACGTGCCTAATTAAATGACTCAACTGAGGCAGAGGCGCAGCAGTTTCAGTAGCAAGTTTAAAATGTAATTTAGCACTGAAGCGAATAGCACGCAGCATTCGGACGGGATCTTCTTGATACCGGGTGACTGGATCGCCAATAATACGCAATAGACGATTGTGGACGTCTTCAACTCCCCCTGTAAAATCTACAATTGAAGCATCATCAATATTGTAGTAAAGCGAGTTGACTGTAAAATCACGACGCCAGGCATCTTCATCAAGTGTCCCGTAAACATTGTCTCGAACAAGCATTCCTCGCTCATTAGTTGTCAACTGAGTTTCAAATGTTTCGTTCTCGGCTTCGCTGTTTCCACGAAAGGTTGCTACCTCAATAATGTCACGATGAAAAATAATATGAACCAATTTGAAACGCCGACCTATAATACGGGCGTTACGGAATAATTTTTTTATTTGATTTGGAGTAGCATTGGTTGCAATGTCGAAGTCTTTAGGTGCTTTACCCAATAAGAGATCTCGAACGCTACCACCAACTAAGTAAGCTTGAAATCCGGCACTATTTAGGCGGTTTAAAACTTTAAGCGCATTAACACTAATGTCTGTTTTTGAAACGTTATGCTGAGTGCGGGGGACAATGTAGCTGACATCCACTGGTGGATGACTAGTCCTGGATTTACGTAACAGCTTTTTGATTAATTTAATTATTGTGGTCACCTGTGATAGCCTATCTAACGCCGCACTATTATAGCTTAGGATAGTAGAAAAGTGAATTATTTACCTTTTTATCATTACAGTAGACAATAAGGACTTTAAATAACAAATAAAGCGGCAAAATGGAATTTTTAGATGTTATCTTAAGTCTTTTGGCACTCACTACCCTAGAAATAGTATTGGGGATAGATAATTTGGTATTTTTATCCATCCTGACAGAGAAATTACCCAAAGAGCAACGAAAATATGCTCGGCGATGGGGGTTAACTTTTGCTTGGATAACCCGTCTGCTCTTGTTAGCTTCAGCAGTTTGGTTAGTTAGGCTAACAAAACCGCTCCTTAGTTTTGGTGACTTCTCTTTTTCTGGGCGTGATTTATTTCTTTTGGCAGGAGGTGCTTTTTTAATAGCAAAGGCAACGCAAGAAATTCATTACGAAGTAGGGGAAGACGACGATATTAAAGATTTGACATCGTCTGCAACGAAAGCAGTGACGTTCAAAGGGGTGGTAATCCAGGTTGCTTTAATGGATATTATTTTTTCTTTAGATAGCGTATTAACTGCTGTTGGGTTGACTAATCATTTTTGGGTCATGGCTACTGCAATCACCTGTGCGATTTTGGTGATGCTCTATGCAAGTGAACCAGTAAGTCGATTTATTGATAAACATCCCACTGTTAAAATGCTTGCGTTAAGTTTTCTAATTCTAATTGGTATGGTCTTGGTTGCAGATAGTTTTCATTTTCACGTTCCACGTGGCTATGTTTATTTTGCGATGGGTTTTTCTCTGGGAGTCGAGATGCTTAATCTTCTTAGGCGCTCTAAGCAACATAAACGGAAACAGTAGGTTTTAGTCATGTTAACAATTAAAGCTTTTCACATCATTGCAATGGTTGCTTGGTTTTCTGGCCTTTTCTATCTTCCACGCCTTTTTGTTTATCATGCACAAACTACTGATAACATCAGCCTTGAACGATTCAAAATAATGGAACGAAGGCTTTATTATGGCATTACCTGGCCCTCTGCAATTATTACTACCGCACTGGGATTAATACTCCTCACTTACGATCCCTCGTATTACTTAAAAGCTGGATGGATGCATGCAAAGCTTGGTTTGGTTTTTTTATTGTGGATATATCATTTGTGCTGTGGGTATTTTAGAAAGCAGTTTTCTGAAGAGAAAAATATCAGGACCTCGAAGTTTTATAGATTTTTCAATGAACTACCCACACTATTTTTGATGGGTATTGTATTATTGGTAGTTGTTAAGCCATTTTGATACTTCTCTCTTCCTCTTTAAAAGGGAAGAGAGGGTATGATCTTAAATTATTCCATTTCAATCATTTCAAAATCTTCTTTGCCTGCACCACAGTCGGGACAAAACCAGTTTTCAGGCACATCCTCCCAACGGGTTCCAGGCTCTATCCCATCCTCAGGCCATCCTTCTGCTTCATCGTAAATGAAGCCACAAATGACGCAAATATATCGCTTGTACTCTTGCATTTCTGTTTACTCTAAATTTAAAGGGCCTAATTTAGCGATTGCTTTCAACAATGTAAAGTATGGCTCTGCTACAATTTTTGTCACTATCGGCAAAAAGAGATAGAATATTAGATTTTAGGCGATGGAGTAGTCATGACGATTTCTCAACAATTGTTTGCCCAGGCACAAGCTGTAATTCCTGGCGGCGTTAATTCACCTGTCCGCGCTTTCAAAGGAGTGGGAGGCAGTCCAGTTTTTTTTAAACAAGGAAAAGGTGCTTATTTAATTGATGCAGATAACAAACATTACATTGATTATGTTGGTTCCTGGGGGCCATTAATTCTTGGCCATTGCGAGCCAAATGTGATTAATGCGGTCAGTGAAGTATTGCATAGTGGTATGAGTTTTGGAGCGCCAACCGAACTCGAAGTAAGACTTGCTCAAAAAATAACTAAGATTATGCCTGCTATCGAAAAAATACGCATGGTTAACTCAGGAACTGAAGCTACGATGACAGCCATACGCTTGGCACGTGGTTACACTGGAAAAAATAAGATTATAAAATTCAATGGTTGTTATCATGGTCATAATGACAGCTTGTTAGTTAAAGCCGGCTCTGGCCTACTAACATTAGGCATTCCTTCAACGCCTGGGATTCCTGCAAGTATTACTGAGCATACGCTTACGGCAGATTTTAATAATTTAGAACAAACAGCTGCATTGTTTGAACAATACTCTGGGGACATTGCAGCGATTATTCTCGAGCCTGTAGCTGGAAATATGGGTTTTGTGCTTCCTAATCCAGGATTTCTTCAGGGACTACGTGATCTTTGTGATAGCAACAATGCACTTTTAATTTTTGATGAGGTAATGACAGGATTCCGAGTTGCTTTAGGCGGGGCTCAAGCTTTGTTTAATATTATCCCGGATCTGACAACCCTTGGAAAAGTAATTGGTGGAGGAATGCCGGTTGGCGCTGTAGGTGGAAAAGCTGCAATTATGAGTCATTTAGCCCCTGAGGGTGCTGTTTACCAGGCGGGAACATTGTCAGGAAATCCTTTGGCAATGGCAGCTGGTTTGGCAACACTTACGGAAATAGAAAAACCTGGTTTTTACGAAAATCTTGGCAAAAATACAATAGCTATGATTAGCGGTCTAGCGGATGTTGTTAAGTCTTTTAATATTCCCTTTTGTCACGCTTCGTTGGGGGGAATGTTTGGTTTTTGCTTTAACGCTAAAAAGCAAGTCCAGGATTACAATGATGTTGCATCTTCAGATGAAGCACTATTTAAGCAATTTTTCCATGGTATGCTTGATAAGGGGGTTTATTTTGCTCCTTCAATGTATGAAGCTGGTTTTGTGTCAAGTGCTCATCAGAAAGAAGAAATTCGCTTAACGCTTGAGGCAGCTGAGTCAGTTTTGGCAACCATTAAGAGGGTTGGCGTCTAATGAAAAAATATCATGTTTATGGCATAGGTAATGCGTTAGTAGATAGTGATGCAAAAGTTGATGATGCACTTTTACAAACCTTAAATATTGAAAAAGGTGTTATGACCCTAACCGATGAAGCGACTCATCAACGTTTACTAATAGCCTTACAAGGGACATTTTGTCATAGTGGCTGCGGTGGTTCTGCTGCCAATAGTATGATTGCACTTAGTCAATTTGGTGGTCTTGGTTTCTACAGTTGTAAGGTAGCAAATGATGATGCAGGCCAGCTATTCATGAGCGAGTTATCTGTTTTAGGGATTGATTGCAACTTAGACGCACAAACTCTATCACCAGGAGTGACAGGACAATGCCTCGTTTTAGTAACAGATGATGCTCAGCGTACGATGAATACTCATTTGGGAATATCTGAGACTTTATGCCCTACAGTATTAAACTTAGAAGCAATAACTGCTGCAGAGTATTTATATCTGGAAGGCTATCTTGTTACATCTCCTTCTGCGCGTGATGCATTGTTAATAGCGAAACGTCATGCAAAAAAGACGGGCACCAAAGTCGCTCTAACATTGTCAGATCCTAATATAGTTCGTTACTTTAAAAATGAATTATTAAACATAATAGATGATCATGTTGATCTTTTATTTTGTAATCAAGAAGAAGCCTTGTTATTTACGGACACACATAATTTAGAAGCCGCTATCGCATTACTACAACCTTTAGCAAAACATCTAATTGTGACTTGTGGCAGTCTTGGTGCCATTCTGGCTATTGATGGAGAAATTCTTTCAATTCCTACTTCACCGATTAAAGCGGTTGATAGTGTTGGGGCGGGCGATATGTTTGCTGGCGCTTATCTGTATGCGATAACTCACGGTTATGCGCCCCAGTTGGCAACAATGTTAGCCAATAAAGCGGCTACCGCAGTGGTGGGGCAGTACGGTGCTCGTCTAAAACGAGAGCAGGTAATAGTAATAAAAAATGAATTTATTGCCAAAAATTACAGACTTGTTCCTCCAAGTTCTATTGCTACCTAAGCTTAAGAGTTATTGCGCTTCAGTTAGGAGTTCTTCCCGCGGACAATCCGCGGGACGGTAAAGATAGTTTAGTAAAAGATTACTTTACTAAACTTAAAGCAATTTAATGACAATATTTTCTACTTTTTGTGCGATTAATGCCTCTTCATCCCCCTTGATAACCAAGATAGGTTTGCTATTAGCAGAGATATCTCGGCAATGTTCATCACTGCGTTTCTCATTTCTTGCCATATCTATTTCAAAGTTCAGATGCTTAAGGGGGGCAAGTGTTTTTTCACGAATCAAAGCCGCATTTTCTCCCACGCCACCAGTGAAAATAAGAGCATCTAATTGAGCAATTTGTGAGTTGTAGGCGCCTATTGTTTTCTGTAAAGAATAAACATACATATCCAGAGCGAGCTTTGCCATGGTATCGTTTGCTAATGCACGTTCGATGAGTCTACGCATATCATTTTCTTGAGCAATACCTTTAAGTCCGCTTTGCTTATTCAGCAAGTTATCAACTTCTTTTGGACTCATGCCTTGATATTGCAAATACAAGGGGATAGCGGGGTCAATATCACCACAACGTGTGCCCATAATAAGGCCAGCAAGTGGAGTCATACCCATGGTTGTGTCAAAAGATTGTCCTTGCTTTATAAGACAACCACTAGCTCCATTACCTAAATGAAGAGTAATAAAATTACATTTATCAAAAGGTTTATTAAGATAAGCAGCGGCAGCTCTACCAACATATTCATGATTAATGCCATGAAAACCATAACGCTTAATTTGATACTGTTCAGCAACATCCATGTTAATAGCATATTGATGTATATGTGGCGGTATGCTGTGATGAAACCCACTATCAAATACCGCAATATGCAGGGCGTGAGGGAAATGCTGTTGGGCAAACTGAATCCCCAAAGCATTAATTGGATTATGGATAGGAGCAAGTTGTGACAGTTTACGTATTTTTTCTAGTACTTCGGGTGTAATAATGGTCGGCAAATAGTATTCTTCACCACCATGAACAACCCTATGGCCTACACCTTGAATAGGATATTTACTCAAATCTTGCTTTAGTTTAGTTGCCAATGCGTCAAATGCTTCTTTATGATCGTGAAACGAAGATTTATAGGATTCTTTAATACCTTTGTTATTAGTATGATGCCACTGGCTTTCAATTTCACCGATTCCTTCAATTAATCCAAATACCAAAGGTTCTACTTGCTGGTTATCAACCTTAAACGCTTTATACTTGATCGATGAACTGCCAGCATTTAGAGTTAAAACATTCATTATTTTTCCCCTTGTGCCTGTATAGCGGTGACAAGAATCGTATTAATAATGTCTTGAGGTGTACACCCTCTGCTCAAGTCATTGACAGGTTTATTTAAACCCAACAAAACAGGACCAATTGCTAGGGCACCACTTTCCCGCTGTACTGCCTTGTAAGTATTATTGCCAGTGTTTAAATCGGGGAATATAAGGACGTTAGCATCGCCTGACAATTTAGAATTAGGGAGTTTTTTGGCTGCAACTTCAGGGTCGACTGCAGCATCGTACTGAATTGGTCCTTCAACTATCAAATCAGGTTGTAATTGTTTCACTAACTCCATTGCTTTAGCAACTTTTTCGACACTTTCCCCCTTACCCGAATCACCTGAAGAATAAGATAACAAGGCTACTTTTGGGATAATACCAAGCTTTTTAGTAATTTGTGCTGCCTGCGTTGCAATTTCAGCTAAAGTTTGACTGTCAGGTTCTGGGTTGATAGCACAATCACCATAAATCAGAACACGCGAAGGTAGGCACATAATAAAAATGGAAGAAACTTTGTTAATGCCTGGCTTTGTTTTGATAATCTCTAATGCTGGACGCACTGTGTCTGCAGTGGTATGTGCTGCACCTGAAACCATACCATCAGCATCCCCGCAAAAAACCATCATTGCGGCAAAATAATTTAAGTCTGTCATGCGCTCCCTAGCGATAGGCAAATTGACATTTTTATGTTGCCTGAGTTCAAAGTATTTTTTTGCATAGCTTTCTTTTTGGCTGGATTTTTCAATATCAATAATAGAGACACCCGGTAAATCCAAATCAAGGCGCTTTGCTGAAAGATGAATTTTTTCAGGTTTCCCTAGTAAGGTAATTTTGACAATACCTCGTTTTAATAGATAGTCTGCAGCAATCAGTATACGTGAATCATCACCCTCGGGAAGAACGATATGTTGTTTAAATTGCTTGGCTTTATTACTGATTTCATACAAAAAGACCGCAGGACTTAATCGCGGCTGTTGTAGTTTGTCGCTAAGCAGTTTAAGAACTGATTTGGCAAGATAAGGTCTCATGGAGTCTATTGCTTTATTGACCTTAACCGGATCAGCCTTGGTTAAGCTAAATTTTGCAGAAAATAAGGCAGTTGCTGTTTCATAAGTTTTAAGTCGAGTTAATAACACAGGAAAAGGGTGCTCTAAGCCGGCAAGAATTTCTCGAATAACAGGCCCTGGCATTTCTCCACCAGTTAAAATGATACCTGCGATTTTAGGATAATAGGCGGATTGGTCTGCTAAGAGTGAGCCTAGAAGAATATCAATCCTATCATCAGGAGTGATAATTAACATTCCATTTCGATCGAGGCGTGATTCCAAAAAATTGCCTATTGTTTTGGCTGCGATGGTAAATTGGCGTACCGGACGATGCAACTCTTTCTCACCACAAATAATTTCAGCGCGTAACTTAAGAGCAACATCACGCACGGAAGGATTGGCCAATTGTTCAAACTCAGGGATAACGGCAATGAAAGGAAGCTTCGGCAATTGTTTATGAAAAAGTTCAAGTGCCTCTGTTTCCTGCATGCTGGAAATGCGATTTATAATCACACCGACAACTCGGACATGGTTTTTTTTACCAATTTCAATGGCATTATTTAACAGTGAAATTGTATGCTCTAAAGTTCTATCTTTGGCGGAAACCGCCAGTACCACATCGCAGTTAAGCTGATAAGCCATCATCAAGTTAAATTGATATTCAAAAACATCATTGTCGCTTTCAAAGTCGGTTCCTTCAAAATAGCTTAAAGAACAATCTTGGGTAATTTGCGTTGCCTCAAGAACGGCAGAAGCAAGATCCGCGGGTTGTGTACGCATGAGGGCTATCGCTTCATTAATATTCATTAACGGTTTCAGAGATTCATTTGCGATTCCTTCAAGCAAGGGGATTTGAGACTCATCAGACTCAGAGAACAGTTTAAAGCATCGTAGTGATGCCTGCTGCTCCTTAAGTAGTGATAAAAACCCTAAAGAAACAAAAGACTTTCCAGGTCGCTTTTCAATCCCCGTTAGATATATCTTTTTATGCATGCAAACCTCTATTCTGTCTGAGTTACAGAGTTTTTTTCAGGACAATGTCCTCTGAGTTGTTTTAAATTTTAGTCTGAATTCGCTAAAAAAAATCTCATCAAAGCTAAAATTTGATCTAAAAGCAATGACATTTTCGCTTCGTAAAAGCAAATGTCAACAGCACATCAAGCGTAAATATAAAATTGCAAATAAAATTGTAAAGAAACTGCCTGTAGTGTAAAGAAAATGATGGTTTTTGTAAGAAGATTATCTATTACAGAGATTTCTGCAAAAGGACCGTAGACAGTTAAAAAATTGCATGTCATATTCGAAGAAACTAAGCTAACAAAGGATGGCATCTAATGTCTAAAGTTGATAGCAAAAAAGCAGTTTGGAGTGGTTTGCCTCAGGGTACTGTTGCAATATTCTTCATTCAGATTTTTTCGACTTTAAGCTTTAGTGTGCTTTATTCAACCTTAGTCTTATACATGACAAAAAAACTAGGAATGTCAGCGCCGTCTGCAAATAGCATTACAGGGATTTTTGTTGCAGCCAACTTTGCTTTGCACCTTCTTGGAGGCTATTGTGGTGGGCGCTTTTTATCAAATCGAGCTCTTTTTTGTTTCGGTATGTTAGCCCAAATAGTAGGTTGTTTTTTATTAGCTTTGGAAAATGAAAGCTATCTCTATTACGGTCTAGGTTTCTTTTTGACCGGCAGTGGTCTTAATGTTACTTGTATCAATTGTATGCTTACGCAACGCTTTAGCCCGCAAGATAATCGCCGTGAAAGTGCTTTTCTGTGGAACTATGCAGGCATGAATATTGGCTTTTTAATAGGCTTTACTTTAAGTGGATATTTTCAATTATCACAAAATTATCATCGATTATTTTTATTGAGTAGTTTAGGAAATTTAGTCGCTGTTTTTATATGTTTATATTTTTGGCATGATTTGGGCGATCAAAAGACGGTGTACAGCCGTCTTCCAATGCTTCAAAAGAAGCGTGCTGTTTTAAGTGGTATTGCGCTTGTCTTAGGGCTTCCTTTCTTACTCAGTCAATTCATTCATTTTGCCGATTGGGCAAATAAATTGATTTTGGTCGTGGGGGCTGTGATGCTAGCCATAGCTACAATTTTAGCTTTACAACAACAGTCCCGCGATGCACGTGAGAAAATGCTTGCTTTTGTTGCGTTAATGATGGTGAGCACAGTATTTTGGGTTCTTTATCAGATTGGCCCGATGGGATTAACACACTTTATTGAAAATAATGTACAGCGTCACTGGGGTGTAATGATTATCCCACCACAATGGTTCCAGAATATTAATACAATCTGTATTGTCATTGGTGGACCAGTGCTGAGTTTTATTCTAAATCGCATGCGTTCACGAGGAATTCAGGTTAATATACCCACACAATTTGCCTTTGCACTGCTATTAATTGGCCTGGCTTTTGCCTTGCTGCCACTTGGAATTTCTAGGGCCGATGCCGCTGGAATGGTTAATCCTGGTTGGATCGTTGTGAGTTTTATATTGCAAAGTGCAGGCGAACTTTTAATTTCACCAATTGGTTATGCAATGGTGGGGGCATTAATTCCTAGTTCCCTGCAAGGGGTAATGATGGGGATGTGGATGTTGGCTATGGGGGTTGGGGCTACTTTATCAAGTTATAGTTCCAATTGGATGACTGCTGGACAAGAAACCAATTTACCTTTGGCAACTAATGCTGGCTATAGTGATGTTTTTTTAAATCTTGGTTTGTATGCAATTGCTGCATCGTTTTTGCTCTTTTTATTGGTCCCAAGACTACGCACGTGGATTAATGACAAAAAAAGCAACCTGTCCAGCGAGACAGCTTCTGCAATGGCTTAATGAGTGAGATGTGTGAGTACTCCTTTTGTTCCTATTGAAACGGCAAATCTATCATGGCGCGATGGTTTGCCGTTTTCTACTAAATTTGATGATATTTACTTTTCGACCGAAGGTGGTTTGCAGGAAACAGAGCATGTTTTTGTAACGGGAAATAGGCTAATTGAACGTTGGCAGGCACTATCAAGTGATGCTTTCATAATTGCCGAAACTGGTTTCGGTAGTGGTCTAAATTTCCTTCTAACATGGTCTTTATGGCTAAAATACGCGCCTGCATCGACTCGCTTATATTTTATTAGTTGTGAAAAATTCCCTTTAACAAAAACTGACTTGGCTCGATGCTTAAATTTATGGCCTGAGCTTCAGGAGCAAGCCAAATCATTATTGGCTGATTATCCTATTTTAACCCCTGGATTTCATCATCTCTCATTTGCTGAGGGACGCGTCAATTTAACATTGATGCTAGGGGATGCTATATCTTGCTTTAATGAGCTTTTGATATGTGGAGATGCTCCACTTGAGAGTAAATTAAGAAGCAATCACGTTGATGCTTGGTTTCTAGATGGTTTTGCTCCTGCTAAAAATGAGGCTATGTGGTCTGAAAATTTATTCCATACGATCGGTTTATTATCTAAGCCAGGTACTACATTAGCTACTTTTTCTGCTGCAAGCTTGGTGAAAAAAAATTTAGAAATGATGGGTTTTCTTGTTAGCAAGGTAAAAGGTTTTGGCAGAAAGCGAGATATGATCGTTGCAAACTTTAAAGGGATACAAGGGTCTATTCGAGCAAAGTTCCGTATCACACCCTGGCATGCAACTACTTTGACAAAAACAACTCATAAACGAGCGATTATTTTAGGCGCTGGGCTTGCTGGTTGCTATGCAGCTAATGCGTTGGCTAAACGTCATTGGCAGGTTACTTTGATTGATGCCGAAGATAATGTGGGTTGTGGTGCTTCAGGCAATGAGCAAGCAGTTTTATATCCCAAATTATCTTCTTATCAGTCGCCACTCACGCAGTTTATGTTAGCGGCATTTTTATTTGCCACTCGTTATTATAAAAGGCTACTAGCAGAATATCCGCTAGGAGAGTTATCAGGAATATTACAATTGGCTTTTAATGAGAAAGAGACTTTGGCCCAAGCTAGCCTGGACTCATGGCTCTCTGCGTATCCGGAATTAGGGAGATTAGTCAATAATGAACAAGCGTCTGAATTGGCGGGTGTACCACTAAAAACTAATGGTTTATTTATTCCTCTTTCAGGTTGGTTAAACTCTCAAACATTATGCCAATTGCTTTCGCAATATCCTGGCATTCAATTCGTTCCTAAGACCATCATAAAGGAGTTAAATTTCGAACAAGAACTGTGGCATGCTGATGCCCATACTGCTGATGTTTTGATTATTGCAAACGGCTATCAGGCTGCTCAGTTTCCGCAAACTCAATACTTACCAATAAAACCAATTCGCGGTCAAATGACGCAGATTGAAAGCAATGAAGCCAGTGACAAATTAAAAATTCCCTTATGCGGTGATGGACATGTTTTGCCTGCGCACAATAGAACCCATGCAATTGGGGCAACTTATCATTTGGGCTCGACTGATAAGACGCATGATGTAACAGATGATCAAAAAAATTTAGTTCGTCTCGAAAAAATAGCGCAGTTAGCTTGGTCTAAAGAGCTTAAAAGCAATTGGGCGGGAATAAGAGGAGCTACAACCGATTACTTGCCGGTAGTTGGACCAGTCCCTACGGAGCTAGAGTTTTACCAACGATTTGCCACCCTAAAGAGCAATGCAAAACGTTGGCTACCATTTCCTGGTGCTTATTATCCAGGACTCTATCTTTGTGCAGGCTTTGGCTCTAGAGGTTTAACTACTGTGCCTTTGGCTGCAGAATGGTTGGCTTCTTTAATTAATAACGAGCCTTTTTTTCTACCGCGCACGTTAATACAAGCGTTATCACCAGCGCGATTTTTACGTAAAACAATAATAAGAAAATCGTAATTTTCTGCAATATTCTTTTATCTTGAATAAAAAATGAGAGCAATGATCTATACTTGAATTGTTGCATAGAAAAGGATTTCGCGAATAATCAAAATATAAAAGGGGACATTCATGCGAGCAATAAGAAAAGTTAACTCTCACCATCAATCATATCTATTACATAAAACCAAACCTGCAGTTACATCAACTGGATTACGACAGGATGAAAATCATGCCTTTGAAATAATGAGTAAATATTTCTCCATCGTGATGAAAGAACTTAATTACCTGGATTCACAATTTTTAACACGAGAAATTTTGGCTTCATTAAAAGCAACACATTTTTTACAAAATGCTTTTGTTTTGAATGGTATTGATAAAGAATTGCAACAAAGTTTTAACACCTTTCAGCAAGCAATATCTTCTTTAGCTGAAAAATTAGCCATTGATAAAAACCATTTTCCTACGCAGCTTAATATTAAGGAAGCACGAACTCCTCATTGATCAGAAAGATTGAGCACAATATGTTAACTGTGAGTAGCGATTTAATTTGTTATAAAGAAACCCTAATAGAAAGTCATGGCAAGCTTAATTTTTTTCTGGAAAAACATAGCACTAAAGAAGGAACTTGGGGTCGTCTTTGTTTAGAAGAGGGAGACATCGATTTTGTTTTCTTGAGTGGTTCTGAACAAGAGCTTGCTCGCACCCGGCTTAATAAAGAAAATCCTCATTTACTTATTCCTCCTGCATCATGGCATAAAATTATACCAGCGAGTGGGGATTTTAAAGCTTCGCTGAAGTTCTACTGCAAAAAACATCGTTATTTCAGCAAAAAATATGGCCTAGGAGCTGTTCATGGCGATTTGCACCATATTTACCATGCTTATTTACCTCATCAAGATCAATTGACTATTCTAGATATTGGTTGCGGTTCTGGAAGAAATCTTTTATATCTGGCCTTAGCTGGTCATTTAATAAAGGGCATCGATATTAACAAATCGGCAATTGAGCAAATTGTAGAGATTGCGCAAAAAGAAAGCTTAACTCAAGTTCAAGCACTGGCTCATGATTTAAACCAACCTTTAAATTTAGAGAAAGAGCATTTTAATTTTGTATTTTCAACGGTGAGTTTACAATTCCTACAATCTCAGCGTATACCTTCTTTATTGAATGAGTTGCAGTATGCAACGATGAAGCAAGGCTATCACTTTTTGGTATTCCCTATAAAATCTGAGCTTTACTCTCTGCCTGCTTCATTTACTTTTTTACCGGAAAAAGAAGAGCTTTATCATTTATATCAGAACTGTGGTTGGTCGATACTAGAATATAAAGAAACTGTAGGGTTACTTCATAAGCTAGATGAGTCTGGAAGGCCATTGCAGGGATTATTTGGCCATCTTCTAGCGCAAAAAATAGTATAACGATTTCTTAAAGAGGGAGTATGTGAATAATAGTGGACGCAAATATATCTATTTGTAGAGTGTATACTCCACCCCCACACAAGGAAGGAGTCTGGATCCTTATCGACAGGCTTTGGCCTCGAGGTATTAAGAAAAGCAGTATTGCTTTTGATCTGTGGCTAAAGGAAATTGCCCCAAGTCCCTCACTACGCAAATGGTTTGATCATAAACCTGAAAAGTGGATTAATTTTGCTCGACTCTATATAGACGAGTTACAAAATCACCAAGAATTAATTGAGTCCATTAAAGAAACAGCAAGGCATGAACCTGTCACGTTATTTTATGCTGCAAAGGATACCTTACATAATCACGCTTTAGTTCTTCAGGCGACGTTAATTTCCTGGCCAGATCCGCCCGCAATATTTTAATTTTTGATATTACCCTCGCTACCATGTTTCCGCAAAAGGACGTGTCTCAACTTCAAAGGACCATGCAGAAGGAGATTGATTTGTTAGCCAAAAAACAGTATCTGCAATGCCCTTAGATTTGACAAAAAACTCATCTGCTTTATCAGGTATAGCTTCACGAGTTTTTGGTAAGTCGACCACACCATCAATAATCACAAGGGCCACATGAATGCCCAGGGGCCACAAATATTTGCCATAGACTCAGTTAGGCTGCGTTGTGCTGCCTTCGCAGAAGCAAAAGCTGTTGTTTTAATTGCACCGCGTCTTGAAGCTGTTGCACCTATCACAATAATTTTGCCTTGGCCTTTTCTTTTTATCTCAGGGATGACCGCCTGACTAATTGCAAATAAACCTAATGCATTAACACGCCAACTCGATTCAAATGCTGCAGGACTTACTTCCTTAATGGCAGATCAAATGTCATCTATTGTTAATAGAAATTCAGGAAAATTCATCAGGACTCTTGCTTATCCTATTCGAGATCGTTACTCTTCGCGCATCATTAGCTACTTAATTAGGTATACCGTGCATAGTATTGAGATTTTTCAAATAGATGCCTTTACCGATAAAATTTTTCACGGTAACCCAGCTGCAGTTTGTTTATTAAATGAGTGGCTGAATGACGAGCTCATGCAAGCTATTGCTGTTGAAAATAATCTTTCTGAAACCGCATTCATTATTGAGGATAAAAGAGGATTTCATATTCGTTGGTTTACTCCAAGAGGGGAAATCAGTTTGTGTGGCCATGCTACTTTAGCGGCTGGTTTTGTTTTACATGAATTGCAGAAATGTGAAGGTGATGCAGTCGATTTTTCCAGTAAAAGTGGTCCATTAGCTGTAAGAAAAAAGGGCGCTCGTTATACATTAGATTTTCCCCGTTTAAGTTACCAACTTAGTAAATCCCCGGAAACAATTGCTTTATTGATCGATCAATCCTGTGTTGAGATTTATGAGAGCGAACTTGACTATATGGTGTTGCTTGCTGATGAGCATAAGGTATTTCAAGCTCAAGTTGATGTTAGAACCTTAGCGAAATTACCCAAGAGGGGGTTGATTCTAACTGCTAATAGTAGTGAGGCTGATTTCTATTCCCGCTGCTTCTATCCCAAACACAATATTCCTGAAGATCCTGTTACAGGTTCAGCGCATTGTGTTTTGGCTCCATTCTGGGCTGATAAGCTTAATAAAAATACATTGCGTGCAATTCAAGGCTCTTTCCGAAAGGGAGAGGTTCATTGCGAAGTTTTAGATGAGAGAGTGTATCTTTCTGGACATTGTAAATGGTACTTAAAAGGACATTTAGTGATTTAATTAGGTTCGTTAGGAAGGGTAATCTGAGCATACAAAGAGATTACATGACTTGCTTGTCTTGGATTCGAAAAAATATATTGATATAGATATCCCGCTCCAACCGTGAGGGTCTTCGAGGCCGCCTGATCAAGACTAATTAAGATTCGATTTTGATCAACTGTTTGAGTAGGGAGCCAGTTGGGTTGATTTATATTTATAAAAAACTCTTCAAAGCCAACTAAACTGAGACTGTCTGTCAATTTTTTCTTAAGGGTAATGCGCTCTCTTAGACGATAGCCAATTGCGCTAGCATCTAGACGTTTTCTTTCTTCAATGCGCGAGCGTATCATAAATCCCGGAAAGTGTTTTTGTGTATAAGTCACTTGCTGCCATAACCGCATTTCTTGAGTACTGGGACTGAAACCGGGATTTTGCGCTGTTGTGACCGAAGTCGTTCCTAGTGCGATGTTCCATTGGGGGGAAAATTGATATCCACCGCTAAAATTTGTAAGAAATTGGTCAAATAGATTAGGTTGGTCTATAACACGTAATTGCGGTTCTAATTGATAAGAGAACTTTCCTATTTGTGTATTTAATCCAAGCGTAGACCACACTCTTTCCACCGTTTGTATAGCCCAAAGTTGCTTGGGCATTAAGCAGTTGAAAATAAAAAGAAAAATAAAAAGATAGGATAATTTCATTGTGTACACACTAAATTATGTTGCACATAATTTACTAATAACTTGTCTTAATTGTCGATGATAATTATTCGGGTTTTCTCTTTGAAAATCAGCACTAAAAATTTCTGAGAAATACATAGAAAGAAAAAGATATTTGCTTTATGCTGGATGGGCTTAGCTGTTAAGCATATGCTAATTCGTGATTTTTAACTAAGGATGGTAAAAAATGAATGCTTGGAATAGTGTAATTTTCATGAAAACTAACAAATCATGGTCAGAATTAAGTGCTATGGCGAAGTGGGAAGGCGTAGAAAAAATGTGGTCTACCACTGGTGATTGGGATTGGTGCATTAAGTTAGATATGAAGTCTTCTTCTCCTGAAAAGACTCATGAGTTTGTAGCTCGCATGAGGGATGGGCATTGGGCTACTGAAACAAAAACAAATTGGTGGAAAGAGATGCCTGCTAAGTAATTGTTCGCTAATAGTCCGATTTAACTCGGGCTATTTCATTATTTTTTCAAAGCAGATGTTTTTATCGAGTTACCTTGCCATGAGTGTGGGAGCATGATAAAAAAGCGGTTCACAATGTCAAGGAGTGAATATTAATGTCTGGTTCTATGGGAAAGCGTTTTCGATCTCTTGTCCAAAATAATGCTCCACTTCAAATTGTGGGCACTATCAACGCCTATGCAGCCATGTTAGCTGAATCATCCGGATGTGAAGCAATTTATTTGTCAGGTGCGGGGGTCGCCAATGCCTCTTATGGATTACCTGACCTAGGCATGACAAGTCTTGCAGAGGTTCTGGAAGATGCAAGACGCATTACTCAAGCTTGCTCCTTACCGCTCTTAGTCGACGTGGATACAGGATGGGGGCATGCATTTAACATTGCAAGAACTGTTAAACTTATGGAGCGAGCAGATGTCGCTGCCATTCATATTGAAGATCAAGTTCTTGCGAAACGCTGTGGGCATCGTCCAAACAAAGCAATAGTTTCCATGGAAGAGATGGGAGACAGAATAAAAACCGCTGTTGATGCACGCACAGATGATGATTTTGTAATTATGGCGCGTACAGATGCCTATGCTGTTGAAGGAATGACTGCAGCAATTGAACGTGCCCAGCTTTGTGTCGAGTTAGGCGCTGACATGCTCTTCCCTGAGGCGATGACTACCCTAGCCGAATACAAGGAGTTTTGCAGTCACTTTACTGTCCCTGTTTTGGCGAATATTACTGAGTTTGGCAAAACACCTTTATTTACTCGAGAAGAGCTTAATGAAGCAGGAATTCAGTTAATTCTATATCCACTGAGTGCATTTCGAGCGATGTCTCAAGCAGCTTTAACTGTTTACAAAGCTATAAAACAAAAGGGAACGCAACGCGATTTGCTCGATAGTATGCAAACGCGTAATGATTTATATAATGTTATCGGTTACCACGATTATGAAAAAAAACTGGACCAATTAATGGAGGGTGAGGATGGTCAATAAGTCAGGAGCAGGATTGGCTGGGGTAGTAGCCGGACAATCAGCTATAGCTACGGTAGGACAAGAAGGTAAAGGGTTGAATTATCGTGGTTACTCAATTTATGATTTAGCAGAACATGCAACTTTTGAAGAGGTTGCTTATTTACTCCATTATGGCCAGTTACCGACGCGCCCGAAGCTCAATGAGTATACAAAAAAATTAGTAGGGTTACGAAAAATTCCTGAGGCACTAAAAGCTGTCTTGAAATTAATTCCAAAAAATGCTCACCCGATGGATGTTCTAAGAACTGGCTGTTCTATGTTAGGCACCTTGGAACCTGAGAAAGATTTCTCTCAGCAATATGATATTGCAGATAGATTACTTGCCTTATTTCCGGGGATGATGTGTTATTGGTATGCCTTTCATTTCCAAGGCAAAGAAATTTCTGGGGAAAGTGAGGAACAAACTGTTGGTGGTCATTTTCTAGCCCTTTTACATGACAGAAAGCCCACCAAACTTGAATGTGATATGATGAATGTCTCATTAATTCTTTACGCAGAGCATGAGTTTAACGCATCAACCTTCGCGGCAAGGGTAACTGCTGCAACTTTATCTGATTTTTATTCAGCTATCACGACAGCAATCGGCACTTTGCGAGGGCCATTACATGGTGGCGCAAATGAAGCAGCAATGGAGCTTATAGAGCAGTTTAAAAGTCCTGATGACGCAGAAAAAGAACTGATGTCAATGCTAGAAAGAAAAGCAAAAATCATGGGTTTTGGTCACCGTGTTTATACAGTATCTGATCCCCGCTCGGATGTAATTAAAGCCTGGTCGCATAAATTGGCCGAGGCTAAAAATGATATGCTTTTGTATAATGTATCCGAGCGTATTGAGGCAGTTATGAGACGAGAAAAGAAGTTGTTCCCTAATCTCGATTTTTATAGTGCCTCTGCTTATCATTTCTGTGGCATTCCTACCTCTTTGTTTACCCCCATTTTCGTTATGTCACGTATAACCGGTTGGTCTGCTCATGTGTTTGAACAAAGAGCTGACAACCGCTTGATAAGACCTACTTCTGAATACATCGGTCCTGAGCCTAGAAAATTTACTGCTATTGATACAAGAGGTTAATATGCATTCTTATGTTGAAGATAATGTTAAGCCTGATTATGACCAAGTGATTAGAGATATTGTTGATTATGTTTTAAATACTCCAATTACAAGTGTAGATGCCTACGAAACTGCGCGTCTTTGTTTAATGGACACATTGGGTTGCGGAATGTTGGCTCTAAATTTTCCCGAATGTACGAAACTGCTAGGACCTGTAGTGCCTGGTGCTCAGTTGTCAGATGGTGCTCGTGTTCCTGGAACTAATTACGAATTAGATCCGGTACAAGCAGCATTTAATATTGGCACGATGGTAAGATGGCTTGATTTTAATGATACCTGGCTAGCCGCAGAATGGGGACATCCTTCTGATAATTTAGGCGCAATATTAGCTGTAGCTGATTACATGAGTCGCCAAAATCTAAAGAATGGCCGACCAGCATTTAAAATGCATGAAGTGCTGACGGCTATGATTAAAGCTCACGAAATTCAAGGATGTTTGGCTCTTGAAAATAGTTTTAACCGCGTAGGTTTAGATCACGTTTTTCTAGTAAAAGTTGCTAGTGCTGCAGTAGCTGCTCAATTATTGGGTGCGGATAGGGATATGTTACTGCGTACTTTATCTCAGGTGTTTGTTGATGGCCAAAGTCTTCGAACTTATAGACATGCTCCAAATGCCGGTTCTCGCAAATCTTGGGCAGCAGGAGACGCTACTGCTCGAGCAGTGCGCTTGGCTTTAATTGCTGCAGCCGGTGAAATGGGGTACCCCAGTGCTTTAACGGCACCTAAATGGGGTTTTTATGATGTTTTGTTTGATGGTCAATCTTTCAAATTCCAAAGGCCTTATGGCAGCTATGTAATGGAGAATGTTTTATTTAAACTTTCCTATCCTGCTGAATTTCATGCTCAAACCGCTGTAGAATGTGCTGTAGCTTTACATCCCATAATCAAGGATCGTTTTAATGATATCGCCAAGATAGAACTAATTACTCATGAATCTGCAATTCGTATCATTAGCAAACAGGGTCCATTGCATAATCCTGCAGATAGAGATCACTGTTTACAGTACATGGTTGCTATTGGTTTATTACATGGTGATTTACGAGCAGAACATTACGAAGATATATCAGCTGCGGATCCTCGTATTGATCAACTGCGTGCAAAAATGAATGTTACTGAAAATAAACAATTTTCGCTTGATTATCATGATCCTGAGAAGCGCTCAATCGCTAACAGTATTAAATTGATATTTAAAGATGGGACAGAATCAAAATTAGTTACTGTTGAGTATCCAATCGGTCATAAGAGACGCCGGGAAGATGGGATTGCTGTGTTACTGACTAAATTTAAGCATAACTTGGCAACACGGTTTAGCCCGGGGCATATAGAGAAAATTACTGCGGCTATGAATGATACGAATGCCTTGGCGGCAATGTCTGTTACTGATTTTATGGTTCTTTGGCAATCATAACAAAGTTGGGCTTCGGCCCAACTTTATCGCGTCAAATGTTATTAAATCCTAAAATTTACGTTTAATTCCTGCCGTTGCGAGAACTTTTGTTGCAATTTCTTCGATTGAGTATCGTGTAGAGTTAAGGTAGGGGATTTTTTCACGCTGATACATTGCTTCAACCTCACTTACCTCAAGGCGACATTGTTCTGCTGAAGCATACTTGCTGTTAGGACGTCGTTCTGTGCGGATATGTTGCAAACGCTCAGCATCTATTGTGAGCCCGAACAGCTTATGCTTATAAGGTCTTAGCGAGTCAGGCAAGGCAAATAAAGTTAGATCCTCTTCTGTGAAAGGATAATTCGCTGCAAGAATACCAAAATGTAAAGCCATATAGAGGCAGCTTGGGGTTTTGCCGCAACGTGAAACACCGATTAAAACAATATCTGCTTTATCATAATCTCGTATCTTTATGCCATCATCATGTGCTAAGGCATAATCGACTGCTTCAATTCGTTGCCCATAGAATTGGTAATTTGCCACGCCATGAGTTCGTCCAACCGTGTAAGAGGATTTAGCATTGAGTGTTTGTTCCAAGGGTCCAATAAAAGTATTAAATAAATCAAAAATGCTTGCCTTGGATTGTTTGATAGTACTAACAATGTCAGGGTTAACGAGAGTCATAAAAACAAGTGGTTTTATTCCTGTTTCCTCATAACAACTATTAATACGAAGAACGGCTGTTTGTGCTTTAGCAATAGAATCAATATAGGGGATAGTTTGCTTTTCGAATTGAATATTCTCAAACTGTGTGATTAAACTATTGCCGAGGTTTTCAGCGGTAATACCTGTCCCATCCGACAGCATAAATACATGTTGTTTCATTAATTTCTCTGCAAATTAGTTTCTTTCAAAGATTCTAATTGATAAGCTTGTCTTCTTCCAGAAGAGGTGAGTAAGAAAATAGCCAAAAGAGTTTAAGCAACACATAATATTAAAATAAAACTTCACAGCTTATTGTAATAGGCTATTATTAAATGCGTTGGCTCAATTTTTGCAGAAATTTAAATTAATATGGATTTTTATTTGGTGATGACTAAGAACTCAAGGTAAGACTATGGAATATGATCGTTTTCAGCAAAATAGCGTTCTTTTCGTTATCGGAATTATAACCTTACTGCTGAGTTTAAGCTTATTTGCATTTAGTTTTTATATTCTCCCTTTTCTTTTATTCGATTGGGTTTATGATGTTCCTGAATTCATTTCAATTTGGAGAGAATGGTTAAAAGAAGAATATACTTTTACTGATACAGGAGCTTCCTGGCTAATTTTATTAATATTTATTATACCGGCCTTGATCTTTGGCTATATTTCTTATCTTGCATCAAATTATATTGATAATCGTCTGTACAACGTCGTACCTAAGAGAGCTGAGAATGAAAGACAAGGCGAACTAAAAAAAGATATACAGGAAACGCTTGGATTTGTTCTCAAAATTCTAGGTGCGATCATTTTAATATTAGTTGGCATTTCAATTATTCAATGGTTGCTTGCTGTACCAACCCCTTCGCCTGAATAGGAGATAGCATGTTTTTAAAACGCTTCAAAATTAAAAGATTAACAAAAAAATTAAAATCCATGCAGCAAAATCGTATTCATAATCAACCGTCGGATGAAGTATTGGCAAAGGAAATTGGTTATTATCACGAATTAGCAAATATCTATAAGACACTGCTAGGTCACAAAAAACACCCTTTTGCTGCAGATATGGTGATTGCCTGCCTACGTGGAGCAGGAGCTTTAGATGATGCCAATGCTCAATATGAGGTAGCCAAGTCATTATTAGATGAAGCAAAATTTAGGGAGCGTCTGCAACTTGAAGGACTTTTTGCTAGTCCTAGTAATGAACGGCAAATGAAACAATTATATGAGGAAGCCCTTGTCTATTTACAAACCGCAGAAAAGCTCAATCATGTTTTAGCAAGGCGGTTACACGGTCTTTGCTATATTAACGGTTGGGGTGTGAGTACGGATAAGGATAAAGGTTTCGAGTTGGTTGTTGCTAGCATTGAACAAGAAAATAGTTGGGAGAAGGTACCACAAATATTTGCTGAAATTGGCTTAAATAAACCCGAATTCTTTGCCGCTATTATGAAGCATCGTAAAACCTCTTAATTATAAATAATAAAATTTTAGAGGTGTCATATTATCGCGACTCTAAAATAGACGAGTTCTTATTCGCTCAAAGGATTGTTGTTAATCTTCTACATGGCTAAGTAATGAAAACCAGATTTTTTAAATTCTTAAAATCTACGAGCATTTTACTTGCGCTAAGCGCTGTCGTTTTACTTGGGATACGAATATACGATTCACAACGCGGACCTTCTCTGGAGTTATGGCATACCTATGTTCCCAAAGAAATGCATGCCAAAGAAATTGATCAACTCAGTTGGGAGCAATATATAAAGGCCGAAAATGCAATTTTTACTGCCGTACGAACTGAGGTTACGCAAAAGTTAGATGTGAAAGAGCAGGTACTATTTAACCGATATTTCGCTGGAAGCTCTATCTATCCTGATAAACTTTCTCATAATTGGAATCGTTCATACATATTAGAACCACGTGGTGAGCCTCTGGGGGCTGTTGTATTGTTGCATGGGCTAACTGATTCCCCTTATAGTCTTCGCCACATTGCCCGACGATATGTTGACCATGGCTATGTTGCAATAGCCATTCGCCTCCCGGCTCATGGCACAGTGCCAGCTGCTCTAACGAATGTTGAGTGGGAGGATTGGCTGGCTGCAACGAGATTAGCCATAAAAGAGGCACGAAAACGCATCGGTTTGTCACGGCCACTCCATCTTATAGGGTTTTCCAATGGTGGTGCCCTTGCCCTAAAATATGCTCTTGATGCAATTGAAAATAATCAATTAACCCGAGTCGACAAAATTGTTTTAATTTCTCCAATGGTGGGTATTACCCGCTTTGCTCGTTTCGCAGGATTTGCTGGTTTACCTGCAATACTACCCCCATTTGCCAAGGCAGCTTGGCTTAGTATATTGCCTGAATTTAATCCTTTTAAGTACAACTCATTTCCAGTCAATGGGGCACGGCAATCATATCGTTTAACGACGGCTCTCCAACAACAGATTACATACTTGGCTACGGAAAACCGTTTAGCTTCGCTGCCTCCCGTACTTACTTTTCAATCTGTTGTGGACTTCACCGTGAGTACCCGAGCTATCATTTCTGCGTTTTATGCTCAACTTCCCGCTAATGGAAGCGAGCTGGTATTATTTGATATTAATAGAGCAGCTAAATTCGGCCTTTTACTACGGCCAGCGGCAAATACAGCTGTAACCCAACTTCTGAATAAACCTCCCAGGTTATTTCGTACCACTATTATTACAAACATTAGCGACAACAGTAATGAGGTTGCTGAACGAGTAACTGAGGCTAACGCAGTTAACGAAAATCTTCGCCCCCTAGCGTTGTCTTATCCAAGTGACGTCTACTCGCTATCGCATGTAGCGCTCCCTTTTCCAATCAATGATGGTTTATACGGCTTACAGCCTGATCCCACTGAAGACTATGGTATTCAATTAGGTGCAACAGCTACACGAGGAGAACGTAATGTACTTATTGTAAGTTTGGATGCTATTCTTCGCATTGCTTCAAATCCTTTCTTTCCATACATGATTAAACGCATTGAAGAGAACATAACATAAGCCAGTTTTTATCATCATGAGAGTAAATCTATTCTGGAAAAAGAATTGGGTTGGGGGCGCATATTTAACTAATCTCCTAAAATCAATTGCTAACTTAGTGATTAAGGCAATCAATTATACTACCGGTAGTAGATTTACCTTGTTTACATATGCCAAAGGACCAATGGTCGCGGAAACGGAGCAAGTAGAACAGGAGCTAAAAAATAATTTAAAATCGACATAATTTAGAGTCAAAGTTTATCTTTACAAATACTGAAACAATGATGTCTAAGCTGCATTAAATAACTAAATCATTAATGCAGCTTAAGTTTCTAGTACTACGCATATAGTTTCAAATACCAACTCATAATTGCTTTGCCCCAAAATAAAGAGAAAAATCCTGCTAAGCAAAGAAAAGGACCAAAAGGAATAGGGGTATCCTTCTCTTTTTTCTGCAGTCTAAGATAAATAATGCCAACAATTGCTCCTAGCAAAGAGGCCAAAAGTAAGATTAAAGGCAACTGAGTCCAACCAAACCAAGCACCAAAAGCTGCAAACAATTTAAAATCTCCATTTCCCATGCCTATTTTGCCTCTTAATAAATAGAACAATTTTATAAAAAGCCACAAGCTGAGATAAGCGATAGCACAACTTAAAACAGCATCAGGAAGGGTAGTAAATAGTGATTGGGTATTAGCAATTAGACCAAGCCAAAGTAAACTTAAAGTCAAAGCATCCGGTAGCAAGTGATGTTTTAAATCAATAAAAAATAAACAGATGAGGAGCCAATTAAATAACAAGGCAAAAAAAAGCGGTAGGCCAAAACCAAATATCCAGGCCGAAAATAAAGCAAGCAAGCAAGATAATAATTCCACAATAGGATAGCGGATGGAAATAGCGTGTCCGCAATGTTTGCAACGACCACGCTGTAGGCAATAACTTAAAATGGGAATATTATTAAAAGCCGATATTGTTGTTTTGCAAGTAGGGCAAAACGATCTGGGAAAAAATAAATTGATTTTCACATCGGAACCTGGTGGTAGCTCCAGATAGGCGCGGCACTCCTTGTCCATTTCAGCACGTAACATAATTGGCAGTCGGTGAATAATAACATTCAGAAGGCTGCCGATTGCTAGTGAAAAAAGAGCTAAGAAGATATAACTTAGGGGTGATTGAATAATTTCAAAATGACCAAACATAATACTCACATGATTGAACTAAGTTTAAAAATAGGAACGTACAAAGCTAATAGCAGAACACCAACTACAACTCCTAATATTGACATGATAAGCGGTTCTAACAAAATATTTAAATTTCCAATCGTATCATCAACCTCCTCTTCATAATAATCAGCAATCTTACTTAGCATTTGATCAAGCATGCCTGACTCTTCACCAATGGCTACCATCTGTACAACTATTGGAGGAAATAAAGCAGTATTCTCTAAAGCTACTTGGATTGACTGGCCACAGGATACAGCATCTTTAATATGATCGCTGGCCAGACAATAAATATGATTACCCATGACCGCAGTTGCGGATTGCAATGATTGTATTAGGGGAAGTCCAGCTGAAAGAGTGATTGCTATAGTTCGTGCAAAGCGTGCAATAATTGTTTTCTGAATAATCGATCCGAAAAAGGGGAGTTTTAAGAGTAAGAGATCCATGTATCTAGAAAGGTATAAAGAATGTTTCCTAGCATGCAGGAGGATAAAAATGACCAAAACAAAAACACTGAATAGGAAATACCAACTTTCTTGAAAAAAGTTCGATAGACCGATAATGCATCGTGTTAAAAATGGTAGCTCTGCTCCAAAAGAGTTAAATATGGCAGTAAATTGAGGAATTACAAAAATCAAAAGTCCAGCTGTGATAAGTAGTGCTATAAATAAAACGACAATAGGGTAAGTTAAAATTTTTTTAATTTTTCTGCGAATGCCTTCCAACCTTTCTTGATGATCAGCTATTTTATCAAGCATGATTATAAGGGAGCCGGATTTTTCACCCGCATCAACAAGATTACAAAACAAATTATTAAATAAAGCAGGGTGTTTATTTAAGGCCTCAGCAAAGGTGGTTCCCATTTCAATGTCTCTTTTGATCTCGGCTATTAATTGCTTCATAGCTAGTTTGGATTGACCTTTCTGCAGAATATCAAATGATTGAATTAATGGGATGCCTGCCTCCATCATAGTAGCCATTTGTCGACTGAAAACTGCAATGTCGCTAATATTGATTTTCTTTGAGAAAAAAGCAATCAATGCTTGTTCTCTTGTGATTTTTTTTATAGAGATACCTTGCTTCTCGATCTCAAATTTAGCATGCACAAGGTTTGGCGCTTGAAATGTACCATTGACCTTTTGTCCTCTCTTATCCATGCCTTGCCAATGATAGCTAAAGTTTTTATGTTGCTTCATTTTTTAATTTACAATCACTCGATTTAATTCTTCAATGGTAGTAATTCCTTGCCGAACTTTCTCAATACCCGAGTCATAAAGTGTTAACATACCCTCAGCTTGAGCTTGTTGAAAAATATCAAACGAATTATTCCCGGCAATAATTAGGTTGGCAATTGATGATGAAATTGGCATCATTTCAAATAAGCCAATACGCCCGCTATATCCGCTAATACATTGTTTACAACCGCAAGCTTTATAGAGTTTTGTATTCACACTAAGTCCAAGGTGAGTTAGTTCTTTAGTGGAGAGATCGTCTCGTAATAGTTTACACTGCTCACATAAACGCCTTACTAAACGTTGAGCAATGATAAGGCTTATTGAGCTTGCAATGTGAAAGGGAGCAATTCCCATGTTATTTAGACGCGTTAATGTCTCAGCTGCACTATTAGTATGCACAGTAGACAAAACAAGATGCCCAGTGTGTGCTGCTTTAATGGCAATTTCTGCTGTCTCTAAGTCACGAATTTCACCTACCATAATAATATCTGGATCTTGCCGCAAAAAAGAGCGCAACGTATTTGCAAATGTTAATCCTACTTTGGGTTTAATATTGACTTGATTAATGCCGGTTATTTTTATTTCAACGGGATCCTCGGCAGTAGAAATATTTTTTTCATCAGTATTTAATAAAGCCAGTGCAGTATATAACGAGACGGTTTTACCGCTACCTGTTGGCCCAGTTACTAGAATCATGCCTTGTGGTTTCTCAATAGCCGCTAAGAAAGTTTTTTTTTGAAAAGCATTAAATCCTAACTCTTCGATATCAATTTTAGGAGTGTCTGGGTTGAGAATACGAACGACGACTTTTTCCCCATTAACGGTAGGACAAACATTAACCCTGAAATCTATGGAAAGGGTATCTGATAGTCTCATTTTAAATCGGCCATCTTGTGGGATACGGCGCTCAGCAATATCGAGGTTAGATATAATTTTAATACGAGCAGTAATTCTGTTTGCCAAATTATTCGCAGGTACTGCTGCCTCTACTAAAACACCATCTAGACGGTAACGAATACGATAACTGTCTTCGTAGGGTTCAAAATGAATATCGGAAACCTTTCTCTTAATTGCATCTAGAAGAATTTTGTTAACAAATTTAACAATTGGTGCATCTTCTTTAAAATTTACACTGGTATCCATCTCATCAGAGCTTGTTGTTATTTCAATATGCTCTATTGTTCTAGTTGTCTCCAGATAATTAGTTGGGCCTTGGCTTAGCTTGCGCTGACAAATTCGTTCAATAAGATGAGTAAGCTTTGGAGCTTCTACAACAATCGGTATTGAATACAGTCCGGTGTGAAATTGAGCCTCTTTTATTGATGCTTGAGAGCTTGGATCATCAAGCGCTAAAAATAAGTGATTTCCACGGATAAACACGGGTACTACATGAAGCCGACGCATCAATTTTTCATCTATCAATTGCCAAGGAATTAAATCAAAATCAATTGAATCTAAATCAAAATAAGAAATACCAAAATGCTCTGATAGCAGGAGAGCTAATTGTTGTGCCGAAAAGAGATTCTTGGAGATTAGATATCGCAGTAGCGTTTGCTTTGATGATTGTGCTGCATGCTGATATTCAATTATTTCTATCTTACTAATCAAATTACTTTGTATCAGCAATTGAGCAACAGTCTGCAACTGCTGTTCTTGTTTTATTCTTTCCATGAGTAGACTTTGCGTTTATGTTTGCCTTGCTAATATAGCTCAGTCAAACCTAAATAAAAAGGCAATATGCTAAACTTATAATTAATAAAGCGGTGACTAGGAGAGATGATGGAGAATATTGAACGAATTGCTAATCCGCCGCGTCATTATAGTCATCCCTCCTCAATATTAGTCGACGAGGAGCTGACTATAGATGAGCGGATAGTTGCTCTGAAAAATTGGCGTGATGATATTAATTTAAGATTATTGGCCATTGATGAAAATATGGGCAATAGTACTGCGGATGTAACATTAATAGCTGAGATTAATAATTTACTAAGTTTTTTAGAACGCCATTAACGATTCAGCCATACGTCTTAGAACATTTGTGTAATGCTCTTGCTGCTGAGTATAACTGTATGGTACAAAAAGATAATTTGCTTTAACCACGAGGCAAAACTTTGTCTTTTGAGGAACAAAAAAATAGATTTCAAGCCCTTCAAAAATGGTTTTTATCCGATCAGGGTCGCCATGTGGGTGATGCTTTCACGGCGGAACTAGAACCTCTGACTGAATTTCTATACGGAGAAACGTTATTGCAACTGGGCGATTGTGGTACTAATCCTTGGTTGCAGGCTCTTCATTACAGCCATAAATGGCTGGTAACTCCTTATTCCAACCCCTCAAGTGGGATAGTTGCGGCATTTAATTCTATTCCCTTTGATAGAAATAGTGTCGAATGTGTTATTGCTCCTTTGACCATGGAGGCTTTTACTCATAAGAAAAATCCCATTGATGAAATTGATAGAATCTTAAAGCCTATGGGATACGCCATTTTTTTTGGTATAAATCCAATGAGCCTTTGGGGACTACTGATGCGTTTTGGTTGGCACACTTGTTTTGGTACTTTACCTACTCATTCGATGTCAGTTTTTTTTATAAAACGCGCTATGCTTCATCGTGGTTATGTTCAATGCAATTTATCCAGCTTCTATTTTATTCCGCCTGTTCATAAAGAAGGCCTAATTCATCGATTAGAGTTTTTAAATGAAGTTGGAAAAATGATGTGGCCTTGTCCTGCTGGTTTTTATTGTTTGGTGGTGCAAAAATGCGAAGTTGGGCATACAGATTTACTTCCGGAAAAACTTGAAGAGGAGCTATTAAATAGAGAAAGGATGCCGCTCCAGACACTCTGCTCTGGTGATAAATGAGCATCTATGTTTTAGGATAATTAGTAACTTAAATAGGAAGATTGGATAGGATTAATAAGATTCGTTATAATAATACTGGATTCAATTTTAGGTAACCTGCATGTCAAAAAAATCGTTATACCGTATAACCTTTGCCAATCAAGAAGCAATCTATGAAATCTATGCGCGAAAAATAAGTGAAAGTGAAATTTTTGGTTTTCTTGAGGTTGAAGAATTTGTTTTTGGTGAAAACACTTCACTTGTTGTTGACCCCTCTGAAGAGCGTTTAAAAATAGAGTTTAATAGTGTTAAACGCACTTATATTCCTATGCATGCTGTTTTTCGCATTGACGAGGTTAATAAACAAGGTGTGGCCAAGGTTCGTGATAAAGTAACGGAAGACAGTAAAGTAAGCATGTTTCCAGTACCAAGCAAACGTAAAGATTAACCCCTTAAAATCTTAGGATTCCTGATGTCTATTCCAAGTAAAATTAAAGAAGTATCCGAAAAAGCAAGTTGTCTTTTTACCACTAAAGAAGTTGAAGCAGCGTTAGATCGTATGGCAATTAATATTCATGAGCGTTTGCACGATAAAAACCCAATTATCCTCTGTGTGATGATTGGCGGCTTAGTGCCTATGGGAAATTTATTACCCCGTCTCGATTTTCCCCTGGAGGTTGATTACGTTCATGCGACCCGTTACTGTGGTGGCATAAAAGGAGGGGAGTTGCAATGGAAGGTAAAACCAAGCCTTGATTTAGCTAACAGGACTGTTTTAGTGGTTGACGATATTCTGGATGGTGGTGTGACTTTAGCTGCAATTATCAGGGAAATTGAGACAATGGGAGCTAGTGAGGTTTATAGCGCAGTTTTAGTCGATAAACATCACAAGCGGGTCCCTAATGGTTTAAAGCAAGCTGATTTTGTAGGTTTGCAAGTCGATGATCATTATATTTTCGGCTACGGGATGGATTATAATGAATATCTGCGCAACGCTCCCGGTATTTTTGTTGTCGCCCCAGAGCACGAGTGATCAATTTTTCTTTTGTGAATCTCCGGCTTTAAATTTATGGCTTGGCGATTCATAATCGCTTTAATATTAAAATTTTCGATAAAACCGCGAAATGATCTTACCTATTAGTAAAATCTGGACTGATTTTTATTTCTCTTATAGCCAATTGAAAATAATTTCTTTGTACGGGACAATTTTTTAAAAATCGTTCTCCATGGTTCTAATAGAGATACAATTTAAATATTTTAGGAACAATGTGGTATTGATTTTAAAGTTGGTTAAGAAGTCGCGCAGAGAGTCCAAGCCAAGCCTAAAGAAGCTATTTTGCGGCCTTTTTTGATTTCGCAATTTTTTAAGAGGAATAGGTTTAATAGATGCTTTCCATTCCCCGATTTTATGTGCCCAAGCAAACCCAATGGCAAGAAGAGCGATAAGTTTTTCAATTCGCTTTGGGTCAAACGATATGAGTTTCTTCAAATCGCCATCCGCGAGTTTTCAAGGCACAAAATAGCGTTTCAATTTCCCAGCGGCGCAAATAGCAGGCAATGGCATTTTTTGGATTTTTATTAGTGACAACAATCATGAGTTTGTCACGAGAATTTTTACTTCCCGCCAAATAGAGAAGTTGACCAAAAATATGGACGCGCATACCAAATAGACTCTGTTGATAAGGTGCTAAATGTGAAAATAGTTGAGCTGATGTATTAAATTTTTTTCTTCCTATAAAGACATCCACATTGCCTTTAATGCGTAAATAAAAGGGGATATTTTGTTCTACAAGCCATGATATGAGTAACTTGTTAGGAAATTCTCATCAGCCAGAATCCCTTGAATTTGCTCCTTACCAAAGGTGTTGGTGAATCTTGATATGAGCGCAATTTGTTCTTTGGCAATAGTATTTCCTGCTTTATTTAATAAGGTCCAAAATAAGGGGATAGCTAGACCTTCATAACAAACTGATAGCATGAAGATGTTGACCTTTGACTTTCCCCAATACCAATTAGTTCTGTCAATGGCCAAATAAATTTTCTGGTTTTTTGAAAAAAATAATGAATAAATCCATAGAGAAATAGGGGTAAAGTCAACTTCAAAACCAGAAAAAAATCGTTTCACACGTTTACAGCGTGACTCAATTAATACTTCTTTGTGCATTGCAGCAGTAATTTGACTCAAATTTACACTGCGCACTATAAACAACACTAACAACATTTGACCAAAACAATCTAGTTGTGACTTGTGCCAATCCAGTTGTTGACCTAAAATCTCAAGCAACTCTCTGATATATTTCATATTATATCCTTTTTTAGACGAAATGATTATATGAAATACATTTAAAATCAGCGAGTTATTTCTTATCTTTGCTTCCTGTCTATCTTTTCAGAAATTTTTGTCCCGTACAAAGAAATAATTTAAGTTGACAATTAATTTTAATAATTCGTTCATATTCAAACGTTATAATTTTAAAAAAACAACTGTGAGCTTGCAAATGACAAAGCGTCGGGATCTTGAGACCTACAATGATGAGATTTTTTCTAATTATAAAAAAGTAGGGAATCTTTAGGGTGTGACCTCGCATTAATATGAGATTGTATTAGAACAGGGGATTGACTGTTTATTTTAATATCATATTGCTATTTTATTTTCCAATTAATTCGCGTATAATTTTTCCTAAATTAATGTGAATGAATAGAAATAAAGGCGAAAATATGCAATCCAAATTCGAGAATTTTAATGACTTACCAAAAGAACTTAAAATTGAAACCGCTCCAAACTTATCAAACCGTGAGTTAGCAAATCTGTCTATAACATCAAAATATCATTTTAATTTGTTTGAACCTCTGATTGCTGTTCGTAAGTTATTACATCATGTGACACGCGGGGAACATGATGCGGTTAAAGCGATGTTAAAGAAGGACATGAGTTTAATTTTTAAAAGGGGCATCGTTACGGATTGTTCTGGGCGAGAATTTGAGAGCATCAGCGCTTTTGAATATGCGCTGTGGGCCCTGGATAAACATATGTGGGCAGCAATGATTGAGTGCATTCCAAGTAATGAAGAAGGCAGAAAGGTATTCGCAAGATTGATTGCTCAATACAACAAAGTGAACACAGACGGAGTCACTTATAAGCTTAATGGGAAAACAATCACTGAACAGCATTTTGATTTCAATAATACCATCATCAAAGAGCTGCAAACACAAGTGGACTCAATAAACGCACCAGGGGTTAAAAATTGGGATGCCATTGATAAACAATGGAGAGAAGGTGTAGGTAGTGCCCAAAATCTTTTTCCTATGCATGTTGTTTATGAGTACTGCTCTGATCAACCTTTTTATCCTGTGCTGAACTTTACCTCGCAGCCTAAATCATCAAAGCAGTTTTATAATTGCATAACTGAAAAACATGAAAATTGGTTTAGTGTTGATTCTAAGTTGTCGGTTGATTTTGCAATATACAAGGCCCCGCTCGGCTTGCGGGCCTCGCGCGCGGCGCGCCTCCCCCCAGCCGGCGCAGACGATTTGGATGCCATGACGGCATTATGTAAAGTAAGAACAAACGATTTTCTCGATCTTAAATCACAGCTTGAAGATCAGATGACGCTAGATAATCATCACCAAATGTCTCAGATTTTACCGAATTGACATCATGCCGGTCGACGAGCTCGGCGGCATAAGCCGCCAGAGGTGTAGTATTAGTAAGTTATTAAGTGATCAAATAAATTGCATATTCAAGTTAACTTTTGCGTTAAACTAAGGTCTATTTAGGTGGCAGAAAGATGTTGGATAAAAAGCTGAAAAAGATATCGTTATCCCCGATTTAATGACAGTTACCGAGATGTTTCAGAGCTGTTGCTGTACCGAGGGATTGAAGTGAGCTATGAGCCGTACGCCAAGGGTGTATCAAATTTGGCCCTCATTTTGGGCACGTGATTAAGAAACGAGAGCCAAGGCCATCGGATAAGTGGCATTTGGATGAGCAGCAACTGCGCATTAAAAGCGAGATTTATTATTTATGGCGGGCGGTAGATGACGATGTTTTCGAGCTGGATGTGTTGTTGTAGAAGCGCCGTAACAAAAAAAGCAGCCATTCGCCTTCTGACGCGACTCCTGAACGCCTATCCTAAACCACGGGTTATTGTGCCGGACAAACTGAGAGGCTACACGAAACCCATTCAACAGATGAGCGAAGCTATAGATCATCGTTCACACAAAAGACTCAATAACCGAGCCGGGAATGCCCATCAACCTAAACGCAGAAAATAAAAATGTCTTATTCGTTTCAAGTCACCCGCCCATGCCCAACATGTCTTCGCGCTCAAGGGGAAAACCAGAAAGCTCTTCGCCATCGCGGTTGGTCGTTTCACGAACTCGACATCAAGCCAACAAGCTCTCCTTAAAATCGATTGTTGATGATATGGAGTCTTTATTGCAAAATACCATCAGCAATTTGGCGACTACTAATCAGGCAATTAAAGATACTACCTACGTTCCGTTTAGCCTTGTAGATATCCCTTCCAGTACAAGAAGTGGTAAAGAAGTGGATCAATGGCTGCAGAACAAATTATCTCCGGATCTTAGTCTTAAAGAGTGCAAAAAGTCCTATATTGAGTGTCTGAAAAAGTTAGCTAATAATCTGGAAGCAGAGGAAAGAAAAGGATTAGCACTCTACATTTTAAATAGTCCCGATCATTTCTTAAAAAAAGAAAGACATTTCTTTCGTAGCCAGACACACTCAAATGATACTTTCTCCGTTCACGAGCTTGTTAACACACTGATGCAAGTAGAACAACAGAATGGAAAAATTACTATCCATGATGAAGAATACAAGAAAGATCATGTTATTCCTCGTCATGTTAAATAATATTCTGTTGCATAAAACACACATTGCCTCATTGTGGCATGCTTTTTCTGTGACAAAAAATAGCTTTGGTGAAGTCAAGGCATAGCAATTGTATTATTTTTTAGCCATAAGCATCTTTTTATGGGTAGCAGGAAATTGGTTTAGTGCTGTACCTATTTGTTTATATAACTCAGGTAACCATCGAGGCTGTGCGAAGTTAGAAGTAGCGGCCTTTCCTATGCGTAAATCATTCGGAGCAATGATTACTTTCACATGACTCAGTCCTACTCGACGAGTCAGTAAAAAGAGTTGATCTATAGCCCAGTCTCCTACAGCTAAACAACCAACCGAGAGGGATTTACCATGAAGAAAAATATTGTTTCCTAAATTTTTTCGTCCATCTTTAATGGCCTGTAACCGGTCAAAATGATTGGGGTAATCAATCATCATTGATAAGTGCATGGCGCTAAAAGGATTGAAGGTAATTAATCGATAGATCCCCTCAGGAATTTGCCCGTCTCTTTCTTTGAGTTTAGGACCAAGGCGACCGCTAAAAGCTGTTAATGGATAAGTGTGTATATAATGCCAAGACTCATTGTCATTCTTAGCCCACAATTCCAGTTGTCTTTCTTTTTTAAAGGCCAAAAGAGCAACATCTTTTGGTGGATAAGCCACATTTGAGTGCGCAAAAAATCGTTTTAATTCAGGTTCAGTTCTCAATCCATAACGCGATACTGCTTTATCAATTGCTTTATCCCAATTTAACTTAGGAGCCATGCTCAATGACATTGAAGAAAATAAAACTAAAAAGGATAAAAACAGACTTCGCATAGTATTGACTATATAAAAATTTCCGATATGTTAACAAAAAGAACAAAGTGTCAACAGTCCCATAAACCGTTTTCTTACATGGTAAAAAAAGCAAGGTCTATCGTCAATTCAAATTTACTTGCTTTTATTACTCAGTAGCAGGATATACCTCTAAGTTGGTTGCTGAAATTTATTTTGCAAATGCTTGGGTAATTGCTTAGTAACAAAGCTAGGCGCTGTTGTTAGCTCACCAACTGATGGCAAAAAACCATAATGATTCGGGCACATAAATTTCACTTTACTGTCCGGACTTATTTTATAGAAGACATATCTATAGTCGCAGTAGGTTTGTTTATTAAAGGTAGCTACTTGAAGGATTGGAGTGCCTGGTAACCGATTTTCAATAAAATATGCATTTACCCATACATTAATTAATAATAATACTACTCCCGTGACCAATGTTGCTGAGACAAAACCAGCTCCATAGCGTAAGAAAGTATTTTTGGTTGCGTATAAAAAAGAAAACAGCAGATATAATATAGAAATAATCAGTACTATTAAATTTAAAGAATAAGTTGCGGCATGAAGATAATCAAAATAACTACCGAGAATTTCTCCACCCGAAGCTCGATACTGTAATAATAAGGTGATTAAACTTACCCATAGTGCAACCAGAATATAATTGTTCCGCTTGGACTTAATACCCCAAACTAACACTAACAGTCCCAAGATAGGAAGCAATGAGTGAATTACGTCCGCAATATTAATCATTAAGTTAATCCTTCTAAATTATTAGGGCATTTCTTGCACACCAATAATGATTAAATTGAATTTTTCTAGTTTAACTCAGACTCATGAAGATGTCTTCCCAATTTAAAGGGCATTTAATGGCTCAATATATACACTGGGCTCTCTCACTAAAAGCAAAACAGGCTCGACTTGAATTGGTAACTTTAAACTAATCAGCAAAGGAGTTTGTCGTTGTGGAAATTGAGATAAAGCCGAGCTTATATAAAAAAGTGAGATTGGTAGATTAGCATTGTTGATAACAGCATTCTGTAACTCATGTGGTCTTGGGAGTTTGCGAGGGTGTACACTACCAAGCCATATTGGCTGGCGATAATGTTGAAGATGGTAGTTAGAACGCCAAATTCGTAGAATTTGTACAGGATTACCATCTTTAGGTTGATAAGTCATCATCAAAACTGGTTTTCGATTTAAATAAAGTTGAGACATTAGTGGTAAATCTTGCGCCGAGGGTTGTCCACTCATTCTTGTTAACAGTGAGTTAAACAAGGAGTCGTTAAATTTTTTCCAACCGAAAGCGGTTAATGCCTTCTCCAAGCTGGAAATGGAACCAACATATTGAATATTAAAAGCACTGATATAGCTTCCGATTCGGTTGGTTCTATATACAGGTAGAAGGGGCTTTTGTTGATTCCACCAAAGTTCCTCGGTAAAAACATATTGAGCCAAATAGGGTTGATGATTTCGCAGTGCCTGGCGATAGGTCAAACTTCCTACCATTCCTGAGATCAGGATGATTATCACCAAGATAGCCAAAGGGCCATAAGTAGTACATTCAATATTTGCTTTATACCGACGATAGAAAAGCCAATGAAACGAACATAGGCTAAACCCGCATAAGTAGGCTCCTAAACTATCCGTTAACCAATTATCTCCAAGATATAGAGGGGCTAACCCTGCAAGAAACAAAGCACAAGAAAAAATAATTTTTACGAAGCGATTTATGAGAGTTGCTTCGTAAGCATTAATAAAAAACATAAGGGCTCCGAAAAGAGCCGTCGCATAGGTTAATCCTATTATTGGAAACGAGTTATTAGTTTTATTTTCTAATAATCCTTGTGGTCTTGGACTGTCGATAGCCCAATGTACAAAAAGTAAAATCAGGGTACAGGATAAACAAAGACTAAGCCAATAGGCTAAAGAGCGCCAATCACGATAGTAAAGGGCTATAAGAGCTATGATTATTATTACCGAAAAAAGAGTAAACGGACTTATAATTTGCGAAGCAATAATAAAAAAAGTATCGAATGAGTGCGTGCGTAAGCTCTGTAAAAAAAGATGAGCCGGCTGATTAACATCATCAATCCATATTTCTTGAAAAACTAAGCCTGCTAATATCCAAAATAGTAACGTGCTCAGTATAAATAAAATAACCAGAGCTGCAGTTGGATAATAATTTAGCTCTTCGGCTGGCGTAAGAAGTTTATATATTTTAGCTAATTTTGGGTAATCACGGGACCAGGACCAAAAACTGTGCAATCCAGAGCGGAGCAAACGATTTAATCGGATAAATAACCACTTAAGTCCTACGCTTAACAACCAAATACCAGCAAGTAATAACAAGACTGCGATAAAAAGCCTCGTAGCGCTTTCACGAGATAATTCACTGCTTGCTGCACCAAGTAGCACACCAGGAAATACATATAAAATTGCCCAGCCTATTGCAGAGAGTGTGTTAGCAATAAAAAAACGCCACTGGCTCATTCTCATCATTCCCGCAATAACTGGAATGATTGAGCGCAAGGGACCAACAAAGCGTCCAACTAAAACACTCTTGCCTCCATGTCGAGAAAAATATTCTTTGCCATACAGTAGCCAGTTTGGATATCTGCTAAACGGCCAAATGTTGACCAATTTTTCACTGAATGTATAGCCGAGCATATAACTTGCACTATCACCAGCAATTGCCCCTAAAGTAGCAGCCAAGAGGGTTAAGTCAATTCGCATAACGCCAGAGCCTGCAAGAATACCAACGGCAGTCATAGTAACAGACCCAGGAATAATGCTGCCAATAATTGCTAGTGATTCAGTAAATGAAATTAGGAAAGTAATTAGCAATGCCCAATGAGGATGAGCATGGAGCCAGATAGTTAGCGGTTGAATATAATCGGCAAAAAAATGCATGGCTTAATGTTCAAATTGAGTTAAAAATACCTCAGTAAATTGTTTACTGACGCCAGCAACACTTACATTGGGAATATAATCACTAATTTGAGTCATTTTAAGTTTGGCAAATCCACAGGGATTAATTCCTTCAAACGGTGTTAAATCCATAGCAACGTTAAGAGCAATGCCATGATAGGTGCAGCCATTTTTCACACGTAATCCTATTGATGCTATTTTTTTATCATCCACATAGACTCCAGGCGCTCCTTGCTGTGTTGATGCATCGATATGAAATCGAGCCAGCAAGGTTATCAAAACTCGCTCCAACTGGCAGACCAGAGTTCTTATTCCAAGATGTTGCCGTCGAATATCCATCAGGACATAAGCTACAAGTTGGCCTGGACCGTGATAAGTGACTTGGCCGCCTCGATCACTTTGTACAATGGGAATAGCATTGGGATTTAGGATATGCTCAGCTTTACCTGCTTGTCCCTGCGTATAGACCGCTGGGTGTTGAAGTAACCACAATTCGTCAACAGTATTTTCATCTCTTACTGAGGTAAATTCCTTCATATCATTCCAAACAGAGAAATAAGGTTGCAGTCCTAAATTTCTAATATTCCACATCATAGTACCATTTTAATATCAGGGTGTTGTGTCAATTCAAGATATAGAGCATCCAGAGTAATTTGATCACAAACATAAATTGTTACAGTGATAGCTAGATAATTACCTTGCTGACTTTCTTGACAAATTATTGCGTCGTCAGGTGTTGCTGGAAAATGCTTGCGCGTAATTTCAGTAACTTCTACAAAAAAATTATCCGTATTGGTTCCAATAATTTTTAGTGGAAAGTTGCAGGGAAACTCTATTAGCGATTTTTTATCGGTCATATTGGTTATGGATTAGTTGTTGATATTTCGCATTAATTTGTTCCCAAAATACACCGCCATAGCCATTACCTATTGGTAAATTATCAATGGTAGTTATGGGATAAATTTCTTTGGTAGTACTTGTTACCCATACCTCTTGTGCTTGCAAAAGTGCTTTTGTGGGAATTTTTTCCTCTCGAAGGGGCCATGATAAGGATTTTATAAGTTCAATAGTAATTTGACGTGTTATACCAGGTAGACACATATTATCAAGGGGAGGGGTATAGATAATACCGTCAGGGTCCACTAGAAATACGTTGCTTGCACTTCCTTCAGTAAGGATACCATCGCGCGATAGAATAGCTGTATTGGCACCTTGTGATACGGCTTCATCATTAAGCAAAATATTGGCAAGCAGGGATGTCGTTTTGATATCACAACGTAGCCAGCGAATATCTTCAACAATATTCGCACGTAAACCGAGTTTTTTTGTCTCAAAAGAAGCATAAGGCGTATGGATAGTAAAAACAATGACCGAAGGCTTTAATTCGCCTGGGATGTCGTGTTTACGAACACCTTGATTGCCCCGTGTGATATGGACATAAAGTTGCAGATCTCGAGCTCCATTTTGTTCGATCAACGTATTGAAGATAGTCCTCCAATTAAGCTTCGGGTTAGCTATTCTGGCATGCATCAGGCTTGTTTCTAGTCTTTTTAAATGCCTTTCAACAAAAAAAGAGCGACCTTTATAAACAGGGATAACTTCATAAACAGCATCAGCAAACAAAAAACCTCGGTCAAATACCGAGATTTTTGCTTCAGAAGCAGGGAGGTAGTCACCGTTGATAAAAACAATGCCTGACATTATTGCGTATCCTTAACCAAACCAGCTCCTGAACGTTAAGCGAATAGAGTCCTTCATGCGTGTAAAGATACCTCCCTGTGGTACATCCTGAAGCGCATAGAGGTTTTGTGTACTAATAACATTATTATCAAATTGTACTACCAACTCACCCACTTTATCACCTTTTTTAATTGGCGCCTCCAAATTTTGAGAAACCTTGGTATTAACACTTAATCGCTGGTATTGTCCATTAGGAATGGTTACAAACTGATCTTCATGTAATCCAATAGTCAATTTATTTGTAGCACCTTTAAACACGGGAATTTCAGTGATAGTTTTATTACCTTTATAAAGTTCATGCGTTTCGAAAAAGCGGAAGCCATAATTTAACAAACGCTCACTGTCATCAGCTCGTGCAGTTTCTGTAGGAGAGCCCATAACAACAGCCAAAAGACGCATATTATCGTGCTTTGCTGACGAAACGAGACAGAAACCTGCGTCGTTAGTGTGGCCAGTTTTTATACCGTCTACTTGGCTATCTCTCCAAAGTAAGCGATTACGATTAGGTTGACGTATAGCATTGTAGGTAAACCATTTTTGTTTGTACCAGTGATAATACTGCGGGAAATTGACAATTAAAGCACGGCCTAAAATCGCCAAATCTTTGGCAGTTGTGTATAAATTTTCATCTGGCAAACCAGTGCTATCGGTAAAATGGCTGTCTTTCATCCCTAAATTTTGAGCTTGTTGATTCATGATTTCAGCAAAACCTTGCTCACTACCGCCTAGATGTTCGGCCATCGCTACGCAAGCATCATTCCCCGAGTCAACAATAATTCCTTTCAGCAAATCTTCGATGGCAACTTGTTGTCCTTCTTTGACAAACATTCGTGAACCACCGGTTTTCCAAGCTTCACGACTAATGCGAACATTATCTGTTAAATGAATCTGTTCGCTATTCAGAGCGTTGGAGATAACATAAAGAGTCATCATTTTAGTTAAGCTAGCTGGTGGTAGCTTTTGCTCACTATTTTTTTCAGCGATGATTTTTCCGCTATTTACATCAATAAGGATATAAGCCTTGGCATTAAGGGTTGGGGCAGAAGGGGTAATTAGCGGTTTATTATTAATTGGTGCCGATGGAGGCACGCTTGATAAGTTTGCCGTTGGCAAAACATCTGCTGCATAAAAAACGCCTGTTTTTAGTAGGAGGGTAGCTGCCAATAATAATTTGCAGGTTGAGAGTGATGACTTCATGTTTCTATACTCATAGTTACAAAAAATGCCGCCATCTTATCACAGCCTCAATTCAGCAACCAAATTACATTAAAGGTATTTTAATGTAATTTCTCTTTGTATATATTACAAAAAAATAATTGATTTGAGTTTTAAAGCATGAAATTGATCTATTTATTTGCAATTTGTCTATTAAGTGGCTGCGCAACCTCTCCTATATCAACAATCCAAAATCAAAAAAATTCTTATTCCAAAACGACTAAAACTTCAACGCAAGCAACCTCATCTATCAAATCAAGATATGCCTTAAAAAATGATGGTGCTCCCAAAGGACCTCCGCCTACATCTTTTAAGGAGGTTAAACCTAAGCTAGAACCTTTTAGTCGCTATGGCAATCCTGATACCTATGCGGTAGAAGGGCGGACCTATGAAGTATTAAAAAATGCCAGTGGTTATAAGACACGCGGTGTAGCTTCATGGTATGGCACAAAATTTCATAAGCAAAGAACATCCAGTGGCGATGATTATGACATGTATGCTATGACTGCTGCACATAAAACTCTGCCTTTACCAAGCTATGTAAGAGTAAAAAATTTAAGCAACGGTCGAGTTGCTATTGTAAAAGTAAATGACAGAGGCCCTTTTCGTAATGATCGAGTGATTGATTTATCTTACGCGGCTGCCACCAAGCTTGGCTTGCTTCCAAAAGGCACAGCTCCTGTTGAGATTGAAGCACTTAACATTGGAAGACGAGTAGCTCATTATTATGTACAGGCAGGCGCATTCAGCTCGCAAAATCTAGCTAATATACTACAGAGTAAATTGGCCAAATTAACCCCATCTCCTGTCATTATTGAGAAATATCAACAACGCTATATTGTCAGAGTTGGACCATTTGCCACTAAACAAATGTCTGATTCATTGAAAAATAAATTGGCAGCCAATGGCGTGAAAGGTTCCTTTTCATTACTACGCTAACTTAAAATCTTCCCGACAATTGTCAGGAAGATTTCTAATACATCTAATCACCGTATTTTGAAAATTATATTATTTCTGTTCTAAAGTTCACGACTCACGAGATGATTCAAAATTTCAGAGTACTGATTTTAATGCCCCGGTATTTCCAACATTCATGACACACATCAAAGCTCTGTGTTATTCTTTCATCTTATTTTTTTACCGGATTTGCTTATAAAAAAGCCATCAAGCACCTAGAATTATCATGTTAGGGGAATTATGGTGGCAGAAGTAATAATGAAGGTTTTCAAAGAGAAGTACTAATGAGTAGAAGACGACAAAAGTTACCCACTGAAACAAAGATTGCAGAAGTAGAAAAATTTAGTCACGATGGTCGCGGCATTGCTCGTTTAAATGGAAAAACTACTTTCATTCAAGGAGCTCTCCCTAGCGAAAGGGTATCCTTTCAATATACCCGAGTTAAAAGTGATTTTGATGAAGGCAAAGTAGTCTCTATTCTTTCTTCCTCTTCTTCACGCGTAGAACCGCGTTGCCCTCACTATACTCTTTGTGGTGGTTGCTCATTGCAACATTTAGATGAGAAGACGCAAATTCACGAAAAGCAAGCTTTATTGCTTGATTTACTACAACGTGTAGGACATTGTGAACCACAGAGAATTTTATCCCCTCTGACAAGTGGAAGTTGGCATTATCGCAATAAAGCTCGCCTTAGTGTTCGTTATGTAGAAAAAAAACAGGGGAGTCTTGTCGGATTTAGGGAAAAAAATAATCCACGATTTATTACTGAAATCAATGAGTGCTCCGTATTGAATGTTAGAATTGATAAAGAAATTACTAACTTACGCTTATTGATCGATTCATTTACAGATCCACGCGTTATTGCTCAAATTGAAGTGGCGGCGGGGGATCACGATATCGCTTTAATATTCCGCAACCTAGATCCGTTAACCACCGCCGATGAAGAAAAACTTCGCGAGTTTGGGCGAAGAACTAATTTTCGTCTTTTCTTACAACCTGGCGGAAGTGATACTGTAAAGCTTTTTTATCCTGAAGATAGTTCGGATTATTTAATCTATACCTTACCTCAGGAAAATATTAAATTTCAATTTCATCCCACTGATTTTACACAAGTGAATTCCGGATTAAATCAATTAATGGTCTCATTGGCTCTTGAGTTGATGGAGCTAACTTCAGATGACACTGTCTTAGATTTGTTTTGTGGATTAGGTAACTTTTCACTTCCTTTGGCAAAACATTGTGCAAAAGTAATAGGTGTTGAGGGTAGCGATGCAATGGTCACCAGAGCCCAAATGAATGCCCAGCTCAATCATTTGACAAACACCTCATTTTTCTGTGCTGACTTAGAAAAAATTGATGTTGCTGCAAAATTAGGTTCTCATCGAATCACGAAAATTTTGTTAGACCCTCCTCGATTAGGTGCTTTGGAAATTGTAAAACAGATCGATAGTCTAAATCCTGAGCGCATCGTGTATGTTTCTTGTAATCCTGCAACATTGGCAAGGGACGCTAATATTTTGGTTAATCATAAAGGTTATCAGTTAGACGCCGCTGGCGTTATGGATATGTTTCCCCATACAGCCCATGTAGAGTCAATAGCCTTATTTGTGAAGGATAAATAGTTATGGTTAAAGTTAAAGAAGATACTCCTTGGTCAGTAGATGGCAATATTGATGTTGAACAGTGGCTGCAACAATTAGGCAGTAAAGGGTATTTTCAAGACTTAGATTTGATTCGTAACGCCTGTACATTAAGTCAACTGGCTGGACAAGACCATGCCACTGAAACCGGCGTATCATGTTTGCAATTGGGTCTGTCAATGGCTGATGTGTTGGCTGATTTGGAAGTAGATCAAGAGACTTTAACTGCGGCAATTATATTTGAAAACGTACATTATGCTGAGTTGTCATTAGAGGATGTGGAAGAACAACTAGGTCCTCATATCGCCAAGCTTGTGAAAGGGATTGAAAAAATGAGCGCGATGCATAACTTGCAAGCGCTCAGTAAATACCCTCAAAACAAGCATCAAATTGATAATATTCGCAAAATGCTACTAGCAATGGTTGATGATGTTCGTGTTGTACTCATTAAATTAGCAGAGCGTCTTTGCATTTTACGCACCTCAGCACAACTTCCTGAAGGGATGCGGCAACAAATAGCAACTGAAGCCATGGAGATCTATGCACCTCTCGCTAATCGTCTAGGAATTGGGGCTATCAAATGGGAAATGGAAGATCTTGCGTTCCGTTATTTGCATCCAGAGGACTACAAAGCGATTGCCAAAGGATTAAAAGCTAAACGCCTAGATAGGGATCGTTATGTTGATTTCATTGTCGAAGAATTAAATCGACAAATTCGCACCACAGGCGCCCATCATTTTGCTGTTTATGGTCGCTCAAAACATATTCACAGTATTTATCGCAAAATGAAACGTAAGAATGTTTCATTAGAAGAAATTTACGACGCCACAGCAGTAAGAGTGTTAGTAGAAACAAAAGAACAATGCTATGAAGTTTTAAGTATGGTTCACTCTTTATGGAAACAAGTTCCCATTGAGTTTGATGATTACATTGCGAATCCGAAACCCAATGGTTACCAATCCTTACATACCGCTGTTGAAGGCCCCGAAGGGCGAGTTTTTGAAGTACAAATTCGTACTTTTCAAATGCATGATCTTGCCGAGATGGGTGTTGCTGCCCACTGGAAATACAAGGAGGGTGGTGTCAGCCAAAAAGAAAGTCATGAACGTAAGATTGAATGGTTGCGTGATGTATTAGCTTGGCATAGAGAGATGGCTGCCACAAAAGGCGTCTCTGAGTCAATTGAAGCTGAATTTCTTGAAGATCGAGTATATGTTTTTACCCCAGACGGTGATGTTCTTGATCTCCCTCAAGGTGTCACTCCTCTTGATTTTGCCTATCATGTTCATAGTCAAATTGGTCATCGATGCCGAGGCGCCAAGGTTAATGGCACGATTGTTCCTTTAACTTATGAACTAAAAACAGGTGATAAAGTTGAAGTGCTCACCGGAAAAGATGAGCGTCCTTCGAGAGACTGGATTAATCCACATTTAAATTATTTAAAAACATCGCGAGCCAAGGCGAAAGTGTTGCATTGGTTTAAAATGCAAGACTATGACAAAAATAAGGATGAGGGTCATGAAATTCTCGATAAAGAATTAAAAACGCTTGGTATTAAAACAGATCGACTAAATGACGTTCTTGCTTCATTTAACTTTAAGCGTTCTGATGATTTATTGGCAGCCCTCGGACGTGGCGATATTAAGCTAGGACAAATTCTCAATAAATTATCACCTGCCGAAGCTGTATCTCCATCTATTCAACAAATTGTCAAACCACATGCCAAACCAGAGGTAACAGGTAGTGATTTGCGCATTGAGGGAGTTGGTAACTTACTCACACATATGGCTCGCTGTTGTCAGCCTGTACCTGGGGACGATGTCGTTGGCTATATTACAGTAGGGCGCGGAGTATCTGTTCATAAACAAGATTGCCCTAATATTATTCATGCAAGCGAAAAACAACGACAACGCTTTTTACAGGTTAATTGGGGGAGCTCTACAAGAGATCACTATGTAGTAGATGTATTGATCAAGGCTTTCGACCGCGCTGGCTTGTTAAGAGATGTAACATCCTTGCTTGCTAACGAAAAAGCCCATGTGTATGCATTGCAGACTCAAAGTCATAAACAAGACAATACAGCCCATATTAAGTTAACTGTAGAAATCGATGGATTGAGCAGCTTGTCACGTTTATTAAATAAATTAGAGCAAATACCTAATGTCTTGGAGGCAAGAAGACAAGTCTAATCCAAACAATCTTTTCACTTGATAGAGAGACATGAGGTGCTAAAGAACCTTATGTCTCAACGGAGATATTTTTAAGACAGTACACTAACTTTTTCTTTCTGTTGTTCTTTGATTAAACTCAGCGTTTCCCGACAATGACCAATAAAGGTATCTTTAAATGGTTTTGATTCTTTATTTGCTAACGGCAGAATCTCCACGGTTGTAATCAATTGTTCTAAGAAGTGTATACATTCTTCGTCAGAGTGCTTGGGAGCATGATGCGGTTGCTCAAAATTCAATAGATTTTCCATTGAAGAGGGTTCTAACATGCGTTTGAAATATGGAGTAATAAAAGGGCTTGCATCGAATTCTTTTTTGCTACCATACCATTTAGTTAACGCTTTTTTATACTCTGAAATAGCTTCTGGCTGTAGAAAATCTGTGTAACTTTGAATTCCTGACGGGAAGTTTTTCCCTAAATGAAAACGAGGTTGAATATTAATTTCGGAGAAATATTCCAACAATTTTTTCTCAAAATTAGCAATACCTGGCGCATCAGGATGAGTTACGATGTCAAGCGCTAGAATATGCTCATCCTCAGAACTGGTTGCCGTGGTAGATAACCCGCCAGTTGTACCTTTGATGTAGCGCGCATAAACAGCATAGGTAACTGGATATTCGTCATGTTCAGAAGCCTCTTTCAGCAACCCATCAATTTTTTGTAGAACCTCTGCCAATAAATCGCCAGCTTGCTTATCCTTAACAGGGAGAAGATAACTAACATCGCGCATTGCTTTAGGGAAAGCGACTTGATAATGAGTAATGCTATTTTCATGATCAATAATTGATTGAGTACCTCGTGTCCCTGTAATAGCAGCTGCTGCTAGTAGTAAATAAGAAGGCAAAAGCTTTAGAAGCTTACTATCTAATAAAAACTCTTGGACTGAATCACCTGCTCTAACGCTTAATTCCTGTGCCCAGGATCGAGCATCAGCAGTGTAAGGAGGATCCTGAATTTGGGTACGTGCTTCCTTGGTATAATTCCATAAACGGATCTGCCATTTATTAAGCTGCACCAGATCTTCGTGAGGATAGCCATGGCTAGGAATTCCAATTAAGCTAAAATATTGATTGTTATTTAATAGGTCATTTAAATGCGGAGCCATTGTCTTTACATCGGGGAAATTATGAACAGTTTCTTTAAGATTAAAAGCCTCAACTGTTTTAAGATTCATGCTAAGAACTATACCTAATGCACCTGAATGAGCAGAACACAACGTGGCAAAATCTTCATGATCAGAAGTTATTTCGCGAATATTTCCATCCCTATCACAAACCCTTAAACTAGTAATCTGCCCGCTAAATGCCGGCTCATCACGACCAGTTCCATGCCCTCCTGTACCTGCCAAGCCAACAGCACTTGCCCATGAAAGCATACTTGCGGTTCTTAGTGATAGCTTTAGATCCCTAAGCTTTTGTGCAAGAGTTGCGATTTGCACGCCAGATGTAACGAATACCTCATACATTTTAAGGTGATCTAGAGGATTATTGGAATCAACCGGAACATCTCGTTTTATTTCATGCAACTTTTTGACTGCTTGATATTTAGGGCTAAAACGAATAATTACGTCTGCCGCAGAACCTTCTGAAAACGAAAATGATTCATTATAGCGTTGCTCTTGATCTTTTGCCCAAGGGAAAAAGCAACAATCATTTTTTTTATCTGCCCAACCTGCTGTTGCTCGAACTGTAATTTTATTATCAGTATGTTGCTCATTTTGTTTTTTAACCGCACGCGCTACTTCTTGAACTTGTTTCTCATTGTCAACTTGAACTATAACCGCGTTTTTCCTTACATTCTCCATATAATTAGTCCAAGTTTTTACTTTATGCGAAATTCCCTTATCGGTTAAATCTTTTAAAAAAACCGCTTTAGATCCCTCAGCGAATGGCATATTCTTTCCTTGAATAAATTTAGACCAGAATTTTATACTGTCATGCCACATAAAGGTTCGTCAATTAAAATCAAGAAATTTTAAGAATAGTTTTTATTTTTTCATTTCTTAAAAGAGCGACAAAATTTCTATCTTAATGAATGCTCTCATGAGATAGTATGCAACTTTTAATAAGGTACGATAATCAAGATGGGGTTACTTTTAGTTATCTATGGGGTAGGTTTACTGATTTCTCTTTGGCAAAATTTAGTTACTTTATGGGGTATCAAAAAAATCAAGCGTAATTTATCCATTGACATGTTTAAGATACAGCCCAATTTAACTCGTGATTTTGTCTTCAAGATCTTTTTTTGGCCTTATTTTTTCGCTAAAAAGAACCCGCTGGAACGATTTTCTGAAACTTTTTTTATGCATTATGGGGATCAAGGAACTCGATATTTAGGTACAAAAGGACTTAAAAATTTTATAAATGATATTTTTAAGGGTAAAAATCGATACAAGAACTATACAGTGTGTCATTTTCTATGGGAAATTGATCCATTCAGCCCTTTATATCGAAGGTATCGCAAATACATTAATAAGCCAAACCTGATGGGATTTGCTGAAATTATTTTGGCATACTCAAAAGGCAACTATCTGTTGCATATCGGGTTGGTGAGTCAACCACTTAAATCCAAAATCTTAATTAGTCGCTTTGTACTTGATAATTGTGAACAACTTTCACAAGAGGAAGTTAAAGTACGTCTTGCAGAAATTAATTCATCAAAATTCCAAGAAATGCAGTCTGACTGGATCTAGTCAAAAGATTACATGTAAACGACATTATGCTGAGCTTAGCATAATGGTTTCTTAATCTAAAGCGTGTAAAATTTGAACATATGGCTTTGAGGGGAAAATCATGTCAAAAAGACTATATGAGATACTTAAGATTGATGAAACTGCTACTGCTGAAGAAGTTAAAAAGGCTTATAAAAAAGAGGCTTTAAAAAATCACCCCGATAAAAACAGGGACAATCCTCAGGCTGAAGAAAATTTCAAAGCCCTTAACAATGCCTACGCAATTTTGTCAGATACAACACTTCGTCCTCTATATGATGAGGGTCTAATAGATGAGAATGGCAACCCAAAAGCAGAGAGTGCTGAGGAAGAACGAGAAGCACAGACGTTTTTTGATGAGAAGAATTTCACCTCTTTCGTTGATCCTGATGATATAAGAGAGCGGCTCAGGAAAGCGCAAGACGAAGCACAGAAGCTTTTTGACGAGGAAGTAAAACCTCATATCAGCGATAAGCAAGTGAAAAACTCTCCTGGAAGCAAAATTTATTATATTTATATTCGTAGTTTTGATCCGAGCATAAATTTTGACTCCAGCAAAGATTTTTTTGATATTGAGAATGAAGAGTTTCGTTCAAAAATTGCCGAAGAGTTGCACAGTAATGAGATTGTTTGGGTATTTGAATCGAAAGAAGAGGCTCTAAGAGCTAGTGGTCTAGCCCATGGTCTGGATACTCTAAAATGGGATGATGATAGAGATGATATTATTATTGAATGTTTACTAAGCCCTGAACTTTTACAAAAAACAACCCGTTTCGCGACTAGTGATGGCCGCGAAATTAATCTAGAGCTATTACATGATCATCATGCCAATAGAAATTGTTTTATTTTCAAAGAGTCGCCTCTAGATTCTGATTTATTTTCACTAGGGAATATTAGTGCTGTCTACCGAGTAAATCATCAGTTAAGTGTGAATGCATTTCAAGGGAATCTTGAGTCTAAAAAGATTCTTCTTGAAAACTTGGAGGAGGATGTTATTCATAATAGTGGCATCGAAGATCTTTTAATAGAGGATGGTAATTTAGAAGATCCTGAGATGAAAGATCCCAAGATAGAGGATAGTAATTTAAAAGATCCTGAGATGAAAGATCCTAAGATAGAGGATAGTGATCTCAAAAACTCCAAAATAAAAGCAATTATTCAAGCCCTTGATGAGGGCGAGACAAAATTAAAAAAACAAGAAATATTACTCCGAGAGATTAAAAAGAATCAATTGTCAGTTGCAGAGTTTAGTCTGCTGTATAATGCTGTGAAGAATATAGAACCTTTAAATGAACACCGAAATCCTAACTTGGACCGTTTTTTCGGTATCAAAAACACCACTTCCTGGCGAAATACCTTACAGGAATTCAGAGCAAGAGCGCTTAGCACTTTGTTAGAAGAAGTAGAGGCTATAGATGATCCAAATGAGAAATTTCAACGTTTAGAATCAGCTAAACAACTCCCTTTATTTAAGGAACATCGCAATAACTCAGTTTTCACAGGAGCCTGGGGAAGAACCTCGGCGGTCAAAAAAATAGAAGAACAACAGGAAGAAATATTGAAATCAATGCCTTCAATGGTTTCAAGATAATTGGTATAAGTTATGAGGGAGAAAACTGCTGTCGTGTTAGCCCAACTCACCGAAGAATTGAGAGCAAGGAAAACTGAAGTTTTACAGGAGTTTCATATTGAAATCACAGAAACCTCAATGAAACCTCTATAATTTTTAATCTTGTACTATTCTATTAATATCTCTTCATTGGATAATTGTTATGATTTTAGTCAGACAGGGAAGTTCTCGAGGAAAATCTGAGTTCTATTGGCTCAATAGTTTCCACACATTTTCTTTTGGTGATTATTTTGACCCTGATTTTATGGGATTTGGAAGTCTGAGAGTCATTAATGAAGATACAGTTCAACCTGGACAAGGATTTGGACGCCATCCTCATAAAGATATGGAAATTATTTCCTACGTGATTGAGGGTAGTTTACAACATAAAGATAGCATGGGAACTGGTACCATTATTACACCCGGTGAAATTCAATGTATGTCAGCAGGGACAGGCGTCGAACACAGTGAATTTAATCCATCCGCAACAGAAATCGTTCATTTCCTACAAATTTGGATCATTCCTGAAACAAAAGGCCTTACTCCCACATACCAGCAACAATCGATTCCCCAATTGAATAATAAATTAACATTAATTGCTTCAAAAGAAGGAAGAGAAGTTATTAAAATTAACCAAGATGTGAAATTGTACAGGGCATTTCTCACTCCAGAGCATTTGCTCAAGCATGAATTTGAACAAAAACGTGGAGGGTGGTTACAAGTAATTAAAGGTGAGCTGAATTTAAATGGTCAAATGCTTACGACAGGTGATGGAGCTGCCATTATCACAAACAATATTGAGGTTAAGTCCATCAAGAATACAGAGTTTTTATTATTTGACATATGCATGATGGATAGAGGACAGCGTTTAAAATAAGCATGATTCTCTTAATTGCTTCACCAGGGACAATTTAATGAGAAAATACCTTATCTTAATAGCATTTATCGGATTATGGTTAAGCAGCAATATTACCTTTGCCGCAAACACTCGGGATAAAGAGATTAAAGACCTGGTGCATTTTCTTACCTCTGACGCAATTCTTGTACCTAGTAAGACTTCGCTATTAATTCCTTTAAGCTTTTACGTAGGCAGTATTGAAGATGTCGCCAGATATTTTGGTGATTATATTTGCTCTGCTGACGATACTTGTACCGTTGTGGATACGCTGTACAGCAACCCTTATCCATTTTTGACGAGCCCGTATGTTATTTTAGGTCGTGGGTTGCCCCCACAGGATAGTACAGTACAACAGTGGCTCCAAGCACAAGCGCAAATTGAACGAACAAATACAAAATACGGAACAGATATTTATCATGCCGCAACCTGGCAAATTGCCTTGGCACTAGCCGCTGAGAATGATTACCTGAGTGAGGCAAAAGCAAAAGAATTAGTAGCGAATGAATTAGACTCCATTACCCACTCAGCAAATCGCGCATTCGGTACTTTCTTTCTATATGGCTATCAACTTTTAATTTTCGATCCTCTCAAGGCATTCACTTTTCGTTTAATTGCGACTAACTATTATAACAAGGATCCTTTTTTTGGGGGGCGATACCAAGACTTTCTCAGTTGGGATTATAATATCTTCGATTTGGCTAAAAATGATCCTGAAAAACACTCCCCAGACTTTTTTACTTTTGTAACCACCTGGTCCGATTGGAAGCCACTCACAGGTGAAAATGCATGGGCTCAATTAATTGGGCCACTACAAGCTGAATATATATTTACCGAAGGAAAAATTCCTGCGAGCTCTAAAACGCTCAGTAACGCAATAAATACCTTATATGCGTTCTCTGCAATGCAAACAGGTATAGGCGCGTTCTATTATGCCCCCGGGGGAACAAGGGATGGTCAAGGAACTCTCCCGGTTGGAGAAATCTCTATAGAAGATAATTTCTCGATGTTAGCTGGATTACAAATTTTAAAGAGGATACTGGAAAAAACGGAGAAAACTGCAGAAGTAACAAGTGCTTTGGAATCCATTGATATTATGCTCAATGGTGGTACTACAGTAAACGGCTATAAAACACTTGGGTTGTTAAGTTTTCTATATAATGGAGCTTTCGATGCCAAACAGGGAGTCTTTTTTACCCGCGGCTCGGTCAATATTCCTTCCTCCCAAAATGATTGGACTCCAGACACCTCTGAAGTACTGGCAGCCATGGCTGTCGATGTAAATCTATGGGGAATGTCCGCATTAGGAATTGAAACGGTGGATAAATGGTTTGGCCCGGGAACTGCCTTGAATATCTGGCGAATCGTTCGTAATCAAGGCGGCTATTACGGAAATGGACAACTGTGGGGGGTTGGTTTTACCCTAAATAACCATACAGATATTGAACCTGAAGACATTATGTCAGCGGAAAATACCGCCAGCGCTATTAATACATTGCAGGCATTAATCGATTACTATTCCCAATTGGGAATAAATACAGTAGAACTAGAGCGTGATTTGCAAAGTATACAGGATAACTTTTTCCATCTACGCAACGATGAATATTTAAGCGCTAATTTCGTTGGTGCAACCCCAAAAGAATTTTATACTGTTTTATCGATTGAATTAGGCCGAGCTTATCTTTACGCTAGTAGGCGTTTTGTCCTCCCTTTCATTTGGAATGCAAATACCTTGCCCAGTACAACAGCTACCTCCTGGGTATTGATCAATAAATTTAACTTTAATCCATTTCAATACACTGGAAAACTAGAGGGTGAGGATTATCCTATCCCTCTAAAAGTGGACATCCTCGATCATGATAATGAACCAGAAGGTGGTGCATTACCTAAAACTGTCAGAGTAGCCTACACCCGTGGAAATTTAGGCCCGGTTAAAAAATTAGTTATCAGTTACAATCTTGATGGGTCACAAACCAATTGGATTGTTGCTGCTAGCACTTCACAAAGTCGTGGTATTGCCTCGTTACCTAAAGGTGCAGAAGGAATTATGATTAGTTTTTTTAATGGCGGCTGGGCGAATGCTTGTCAAATTATACCTGCTAATAAGATTTGTAAAGATAATGGGTGTATGAGTGTTCATACGATTGTCGCAAGTTGGAGTTCGACTGGAAAGGGTGAGTGCGATATTGTTGATTAAGTTTTAGCTAATTTAGAATATCCGGGAATACTTTTGTATTCCCGGGCTACATTCTATTTTGTCACTTCAATTGTTCCTGCTGCACTGTTGGCTTTTATACTTGGATCATACATGGATTCTGCAAAAACCGCAGGCACTTGATAGTTCCCGGTATTTGTCGCCTTTATGCGATAAACAATTTCTTTTGCTGTAGAATCTACACCTGTAAAGAAAATAACACGATCTTCTCTTATATCTGCATAATTGATATTTCCATTACTTACTGAATCACGTATTACTTCAAATCCACCAGGCAAGAGATCTTCTATGGCAACATTATATAAATAGCGGTCTTCTAAAGTACGTATTTGAATATGCACTTCAATTTCACTACCTAAACTGACACTCGTAATGACATTACCTTTGTTATCTCGGTACTCACGATAAACCTCCAATCCCTTTCCGGTTGCTTTATCGGGGGATTTTTTGTCAAAACCTGCTTGGATAAGTTGATAGAAAAACATTTGTTTATTGGGGTTATTAAAATCAACTTGCTTAGCGTCCTCATCAATATTTGCTTGAGCATAATTACTATCAGCCGTGTTGAGTATTTTTTGTGTTTTATCGGCAAGTGCTTCGCTGATAGTAAAAGTACCGGCTTCGACAGGTGATGATTGGCCATATGCACTTAAGGCCAGGCTTGTATATCCTGAAAGAATGGTATTAATCTCATCACTGTTAATCGCTGAGACAAGTTGCATAACCAATTTATTACTAACCTTTGGCAAACGTTCGGGGAAATGGCGGGCGATTAAATAGAGATACTGAGCATTCGCTATGTTGCTATCATAAAAATCCGTGCTTACGGCAGATTGAGTTTGTATTTTATACTTATCAATTAGTTGATTCGCTTCAGAGAAACTCTTCAATAATTGATAGGTTGCGGCAATATACGCACCTGTAATATCTTGCTGCCAGCTTTGTGCTTGTTCTTTTTCTAAATAAAGCTGCAAATTAGTTAAATAATTAGTCGTGACAATCTCATTTCGTGTCAAAATATAAGTCGCATAAGCCTGGATACGAGCCATATCCAGATTTGAAGCATTCTGCGCCGCTAAATCTCTTAAATAGCCAAGTCCTGCGCTAAACATTTCATTAGGAACGTTATAACCTTGTGCGCGTGCTTCTGTTAAAAAATGCATTGCATATACGGATGAGAAATTATTGCTGTAATTATCACCAGCACCAGGCCAATAACTGAAGCTTCCATTAGACATTTGTCGTAGTCCTAATAGCTGAATGGTGTTCATCACTTTATCATTGATGTCTGCTAAATTTTTTGTAAACCAGGGTTGATTAGCCATTGCCAACAAGGGGAATGATTTACTTGTCAATTGCTCCGTACAGCCGTAAGGATAGCTATCAAGATATTGCTGTAAACCAGTAACCAAGATCATTGGACTGGTGGAAAGAGCCGCATTAACATTACGATATTCAGAATACAACTGACGCTCAATAGTGAGTGATTTTTTGTTGTCTTTACTACCACCGCTAGTTATTGATGTCATAAACGCTGTAGCAGGACGTATACTAAGGGTAGTATCCATAGAGCTTGACTTGCCACCGGCGCTTGCTACTAGTGTAATTTTGGCTGAGCCTAGAGAGGGTGTTGCTTTTATTTTGAATCGAACGGTCTGCTCGCGCCCTTCGCCAATAGTTAAAGTACTGTTTGCAGGCCCAATAATCTCAAGGGACGGAGTAGTGCTCAATTGTATGTTCACTTTAGCATCTTGACCTGAATCTTTAACATTGTTAGCTATACTTGCTGTAATTTCAAAAGTGTCGCCAGGAGCTACAAAGGTAGGGGCATTGGGATTAATGACAAAGTTGCCACGTATTTGCGACTCGGTTGCTGTTGCCCCAACAGAGTCAGTGGCAACAGCAACCGCCATCACTTTCAAAGTACCATTGAAATAATCAGGAACATTATAAGTTAATTGACGTGGTGTACTGTCAGTGTCGATAATTCCTGACCAATAAGCGACTGGCAAATCAGTTTTACGTTTGAAGGGGTTAAGATGTTTGGCCAATAACTCTTCTCCACCATCACCACCAACAGCGGAAAGCTCTCGTTCTTGGATATATTGCGGCAAAATTTGATCTACAGTTTGCTGAGTTAAGACTTCTAGTGCTCTTTTTTGGAAAAAGAAGGAAAGAGGGTCTGGCGTGGTATAATTAGCCACTTGCAAAATTCCTTCATCAACTGCAAAGACAATTATTTTGCCGGGTTTATCACTACTGTAATTAATGGTAAATGGTTCTCCTGGGCGCCCAAGCTCGGGGGTATTAAGCGTGATATGAACATTGTGGCTATCATGATCGACACTGAATGGTGTTACGCTATAGCTTAATGGGCTAATGAAAATATCAGGAGAGTTCCAATCGCGAACAAATGCTACATTCACATAGCCATTACCTTGGAAATCCTCAGGTATATAAATTTTTTGTACAGAACTGGTCGTGCTCGTTTTAAACCATTGAGTGGAATAAACTTTGTCACGTTCAATCGTAATTAACCCAGCTCCAGTATAGGGGGCTGTTATTTGCAGCTCAATATCTTCGCCCGCTTTAAACTCCTCCTTGTTGAGCTTAATACTAAGCTCAGCATTTTTAGCAAGTGGCAATTGGCTTGCGCCCACAATGCTAAATTTAAGATGACTTAACTCCACATTATTCTTATCAAGAATATTCACAGCAAAATCACCAATCTGCTGAGTTGGTAAAGGAAAATCAGTGCCTTGACCATTTATTGTGAAAGGATTGGTACTAATCACAGTGGTTTGAATAATAGATTGGTATTGATATGTTCCATTTGGCTTTTTAACCAGCGTGGTGACTGGATGTAAAGAAACCAGTTGTAATTTTAGATCAGAGATTGCTTGCTGATTTAATTGTGGATTCACAGCTATAAAATGCACGCTACGCTGACTATTTTGTTTGATATACCCTAAATCACCATCAGGTTTATAACCTATAAAATAGGGCAGTGGGCTCACTAGAGCAGTTGACTGTGTAGTTACGCTTCTCCCACCTTCAGCTTCAAATCCCTCACCAAAAAAAGTAAGTTGGTAAGTAGCTTTATCAAACCGCTCAAGGTTTAAATTAAATCGCGCCTCACCTTTATCATCTGTTTTGACATCCGCAAGAGTATCCGTAAATACTTTGGTGAGCTTGTTGGGATCAACGAGTGGATCTGAAAATACATAATCAGGGTATTTTTTAAACTCTACTCTTTTGGGTGACAATAAAATTTTGCCACCGACTCGACGATCTACAGCGGGTGCGCCATACAAATTCCACAATTGTACTTCTGCCGTCAACCCTGCAGGAGAAATCCAGCCTTCCGTTGGATTTGCGGAAAAATTAGATTTAATTCGCATCCTGTCGGGTTGAAACTCTGCTACTCGAATGGAAGTAGAGCCCAATAAACTATCGGGATGCTGATCTTTTACAATATAAAGATTAATTGAATACTGCCCAGTAGGAGAAGCAGCATTAGTTTCAAGATCGAAAGCTGCATAACCACTCGCATCAAGGGTGAACTTTTCATCGCGAATAGTAGCACCTCTTGGATCTGTTACTGTTGCTTCAACCATTAATCCTGCAGGTTGTGGCTGAGCATAAGCTTGTCTGACGATCAATCCAATATGAGCAACATCACCAGGACGATAGATACCTCGGTCAGAAAATAGATAGGCGCTTAAGCTATGCTGATCTTGATAATTAGTATAAATGCCACCGATATCAAAACGAGAAAAATTTAACTGGCGATTAGAGTTATTGTATGGGATAAAAGAGACATCATTCCCTAAACTTGCAAGATAAACAACAGGCTCTCTATCGTCAATAAAATCAGTTAATGTAGGGAAGGTAGCTCTACCTTGCGCATCTGTTGTATAAGTTAATAGGGGAAGACCATTTTTGCCTAAGACGCTGACGTTAACATTGGCTAGAGGCACTCCTCCAGTAATAGACTGCACGAAAACATCATGACTACCATCACGATTGTCCTTAACCACTAGCCCTAAATCAGTAATTAAAACCAGACGACTTGCTTTAGCATCCAGAGGTGAATTATTTTGTGTATCCCAACCCGTTGCCTGCAACAAAAACAAGCCTTGAGGTCCACTGATGTTAGTAGTTGTTGACAAGTATTTAGCAAAATCTAAAGCGGTATATTGTTGTTTGGTAAGATCTGATGCATCAAATTGCTGAATTTCTGAAAATATCTGGCTTATATTTTGCTGGTTAAAATTTTGGTTGATAAAATAGGGATTATTGAAGTCGCCCTGAGTTTGGGTAACCAACTGATTGATATCCGAGGGCAACACTCGGGCAAAATTAAATTTAACTGCCGGAAGGCCGCGAATTAAAACCGAGAGTTTTTTTTCACTATTGAGCGCAAGCAATGCTCCTTTATGCAAGAAACTAATTTCTTTTGGATACTCAGGCACTTTAATAATAGTTGCATAATCATTGTTTAAAACAAAGTCACCAAATCCACGCGTCCCTTTATCGATTTTAAGATAAATATATCTAGGTGTTTGTGCTGTAAATTTGTAACTGTGTAAAGTTGCAAAGTTACGATCGGCAGGAATTGCTTGTAATGATAGGGGGGATGATAGTTTTAAAATGCTTGCGGAAACTTCACCAGGGTTTTGCCATGCATAATTCTTTTTTTCTTCTTCTGAAACCGTTGCCGGGTAGTTTTCTGGCAATAAATAGACGTGGAGAGATTTCTTAAGCTCAGCCTCCGTAACACCCAAGGAAGTTTCTACCGTTAAGATTTGTTCAGGTCTATCTTGCTCATTGCGAATAATAGAAGCTGCTGTTTCACTCACTTTAAAATAATTACTTACATCAGGAAGCAACAGATTTTTGTCAACAGTTGCAGTGGTCTCACCAGGACCCTTTAATGATTTTAACCCTTCATTGATGTTCAATACTAAATAGCGAGATATTTCAGGTAGTGAGAGTGGTTCAGAACGCAAATAGGCTACCCGTTTGTGCGTATCATAGGTAACATTAAATTTAAAATGTTGCGCATTAAGATCTAGACTCCCTTTCTTCATCGCTTCAAGAATTAAGGAAGTTTTATTTTCGAAACTGGTAGGATCGACTGGAAAATTGAAATTAATTGTTGCAATCGCTTGTCTTATTTTGGGATTAACAGGATCTTGATAAAAAGAAAACTCTGAAATTTTAGCTTCGAAAGGTTGTGTTGCAAAAGAATAGTCATAACCTTCCATACTTGCTTCAGGGGCAAAAAAATCTTTAGCAAAATGTATTCGGTAGGTTTGCCCAGCCGGCCAATCTTCATCGGGGGTAAATACTAATCGGCTATCACTTTCCCAAACCCATGTCCCTTTTACAGCAGGTTGCACCTCGATGCCTTCAGTAACGTCTTTCCCAATTTGTTTTAAAGGGGCTACCGATTTAGCTGTGAAGCTATTTTCTTCTTCACTTTCGTTTGAATCATCAGAGTTTCTATTTGAATCTGTATTTGCATTGGCATTAGAGTCTGCATCAGTCGATGAGGTATCAATACCAAAATCAATAACCAGATTGTCGGGTACGAGTTTATCATCTTCGATCGGCGTAATTTTGGGAGAAGTAATTGATGCAGTTACTAACTGAGGCTTTGGTAAATTTTTATACCAATAGTAGCCATATCCAGCCGCTGCGAGTAATACTATAATGCCTACCATTCCACCCCAGAAAGTTTTGGGTCGGGAAGTTGCTTGATAACGTAATGAGGACACCCAAGGTGGACTTGTCCAGTTTAAGCGGCCAAATATAAGTGCAAAAAAAACGCTAACAGCAGCAAAAATCCGGAATCGTGATTGTTTGTTCATATAATATCCAACTTGAGATGACTAGGCGGGCACTTTTAAGGTAAACTTGGTTATTTTAACACCACCTAAATTTTTATTAAATATGGTTGGGTAAAACAGTTCACATACTATATTAGCGATCATGAAACGACTTTTAAAGTTGGTATGCTTAACTTTCGTCATTCTTCTTATTGGTGCTTGGGCACTGTTATTTTTTTTGCCAAAGCCCCCTTTATTAAATGGCATTAGCTTCTCAACAGCAGTTTATGACAGTCAGCATCATTTATTGAGGCTAACTCTGAGTCATGATGATAAATATCGCCGTTTTACTCCTCTTTCACAAATTTCCCCTCAACTGATCGCAACAACATTATTGCAAGAAGATCAGTACTTTTATTGGCACTATGGTGTTAATCCTCTAGCCATGCTGAAAGCAGGGTGGCAGACCTATTTTGTAAAATCACGCCGCATGGGAGCTTCAACCATTACCATGCAAGTTGCCCGTATCCGTTATGGCATTAATTCAAAAAAATTATCAGGTAAAATTTGGCAAGTCATCCGCGCACTGCAACTGGAAATGCATTACAGCAAAAAACAAATTCTCGAAGCTTATTTAAACCTTGCTCCCTATGGTAGTAATATTGAAGGAGTAGGGGCAGCTAGTTTGGTCTACTTTGATAAACCGCCCGAGAAGATTGGTTTATCCGAGGCACTGACTTTAAGTGTTATTCCCCAAAACCCTATTAAGCGTAACCCGCGTAATGAAAACCTCAAAGAAATCCGCAATAAACTTTTTGCTCGTTGGCTTACCGAACATCCTGAAGATAAAAATAAAGAAGCCTCTATTAATTTGCCTATAGACATGCGCAGCCTGCATGATATGCCTTTTATTGCCCCACACTTAGTGTATTCAGCACTCAATGATTTTTCTTTTAAAAAACAAGATGTCGTCACGACATTAGACATTCATCTACAAAACATTCTTGCAAAAATAACACGCCAGTACATAGCTCGTAAAAAGAATCTAGGGGTTTACAATGCGTCAGTTTTATTAGTTGATACTCACGACATGAGTGTCAAAGGTTTAATTGGTTCAGTTGATTTTTTTAATAAAAATATCGATGGGCAAATCAATGGAACAGAGACTAAGCGCTCACCAGGTTCCACACTGAAACCTTTTGTCTATGGACTAGCTTTTGATCAAGGCTTAATTCATCCTTATACGGTGTTAAAAGATATTCCTCATAGTTTTGGCAGCTATAATCCTGAAAATTTTGACTATGATTTTATGGGGCCTATTAAAGCAAAAGATGCGCTCGTTTTAAGTCGCAATATTCCTGCCGTTTATCTTGCCAGCCAATTGTCAAATCCAAGTTTACATCAATTTTTACAAGAAGCTCATGTTAGTAATCTAAAACCAGAGTCCTATTACGGCCTAGCTTTAACTTTAGGTGGTGTTGAATTAAGTATGCAAGAGCTCACTTCACTTTATGCGATGCTAGTGAATCGAGGAGTCTGGCATGCTTTGCGTATGCGGGAAGATGAGCCTTCTGATACCGGTAAGCAACTGTTAAGCCCCGAAGCAAGTTTTTTGATATTGGATATTTTAAAAGATACCCCACGGCCAGAATCCAATTCATTTTCAAAACTATCTCATCCACTTTCTGTATCCTGGAAAACAGGAACTTCTTCTGGCTATCGCGATGCCTGGTCAGTCGGTGCATTTGGTCCTTATGTTTTAGCTGTATGGATTGGTAACTTTAATAACAAAGGTAACCCCGCATTTGTTGGCAAAAACATAGCCGCTCCCTTATTTTTTGAAATAATTGATGCTATTGAACAAGAGAAGGGAACTTTGCCTATGATTGAACAATATCCGGAGCATCTTCGTTTAACCCGTGTGGAGGTTTGCAAAGCTTCTGGGATGTTACCAACTCGCTATTGTCATGATACTGAAATGACCTGGTTTATCCCTGGCAAGTCACCAATTAAATCAGACACTATCTATCGTGAAGTCGCAATTAATAAAGATACCGGTTTACGGACTTGTCATTTTAATGAAAATACTCGCTTTGAAGTTTATGAGTTTTGGCCCACTGATTTGCTTAAAATCTTTAAGCAGGCAGGAATACAGCGCCGAATTCCCCCTGCCTATGAACCTAGTTGCTCTAGCATCGGCAATTCTGGAATGAGTCCTCAAATCACATCCCCGCAAACTGAACTAAGTTATGTTGTTCGTGCTCATTCTCCTAAAGAAACTCAAATTCCATTAACAGCAGTCACCGACGCGGATATTCGTAAGATTTATTGGTTTATTAATGACGTTTTTGTAGGAAAAACGTCACCTGACAAGCCCTTTTTATGGACAGCAAAAACAGGCAAATTTATAGTAAGAGTAGTTGATGATCATGGTTTGTCGGATGCCCGGGAGATCATTGTTCAGGTTGCAGGCTAATTAGATGAATATCCCGGAGGCAAAAAACGCTTGACCGAAAGTAAAAAGATTAAAATACTATCAATTTGATCTTATTTTATTTATAATATACTTAATAAATTTTGTTGAGATCCAAGCATTATGCCTAAATTAACTCAGGCCATTCTCGCTGAAATAGATCAGCTAAATGACGATAAACGATATGATCTTATCTCTCAAGAAGAGTACATATCTAAGTTAAATAAGATTATTATTGAAAACAATATCAGTGATAAAACGATAGTAGCTGATGAAAAAAGCGGCGTTGCATCATGGAATATGGGCTGTGGTGGGCAATGGGTTCAAAAAAATGATGCCGCACTAGGAGGTCAACAACCCAGAACAAGGGGACGAGATAACCCATCCTCTACAATGGATGAACGTAGTGAAGCTGAGCGTATAGCTTTGTGTTCGAAAGTAATTAGTTCACTTCATGAGTCTGGTGGTATGCAAGCTGTACTTATACAAGAAGGTCCGAGTAGCACTTATTTAAATAGTAATCCCAATGTTGCGAGTTTAATTCCAGGATTAGGAATAAAGAATCCGGGAGAAACAGGCCAGGTTTGTTGTTATACATCATTAAAAAACAATCCAGCTCTTCCACCTTATTATTCAAAATCAGCAAGTGACCTTTTAAATTATGCCAAAAGCTTGGGACTGAAGGACAAAGAGTATCAAATAATTGAAACTGCTCAGGGTCAAATTTATATCAATGTCCATTTTGATTGGGGTTCTATGTATAAACCACCATCCGCTCAAGCATTGAACAACCGTTTAGCTTTTTTGCAAGCAGCAAGCAACTCTGGAATTGTTGCGGGCGATACGAATATCGACCAAAAAGATTACCCCACCATGCAGGCTTACGTTCAAAATGGTTATGCCCAATTAAACGGAGGCTGTAGTACGTTAGATATTTTGGCAGGTAATCAAGTTGCTGTTCCTCTTGTGCTACGTCAACCTCCCAAGGTCTATTCAGCGGCGCCAATGTCGACAACCACGACGATTGATAGAGCAGGTTTAGAGACTGTGTTAACAAAAAATGGCTACCAATTAACAGGGGCTCGCGTTCAGCAAGATCAGCGTCATCCCAATATGACAACAATAGAGTTTCAGGATAAATCTGTGGCCCAAAGATTTGTTAATGCGTATCCAGGCTCAAAGGCAGGATGGCTTTCTGGAAGTTACAAATTTGTCAATATTCCCGATAAGGATGTAGCTTCAGTTATTCAACAATTAAGTCAATCCCCAACTGCAACGGTTGATAGGGCAGGTTTGGGGAATGCTTTAACAAAAAGTGGTTATCAATTAGCTGGGACGCGTGTTCAAGCAGATCAGCGTCATACAAATATGACAAGCATTCAATTTAAGGATGTAGCTGAAGCCCAGAGATTTGTTACTGCATATCCGGGCTCAAAGGCAGGATGGCTTTCTGGAAATTACAAATTTGTCAATATTCCCGATAAGGATGTAGCTTCAGTTATTCAACAATTAAATCAATCTCCAACTGCTGCAAATAAATCCAATATTACTCCAAAAACCCCAATTACACCTCTTGTATTCAAAACGGCGGAGGATGTCGATAAACATTTGCGGAGTCTAGTACGACATGAACCTGATCTTAAGGCAAAAAAAGAAGCCTATCTCCAAGAGCTGAACAATCTAGTGACTTATGGTAGTTTAGATACTGATCTAATGAAGAAGTTAGCATTACATATCTTGCGCAGTCCAAACCACTTCTTGAAAGAGGAACGGCATTTTTTCCGAAGCGAAACACACTCAAATGAGACCTTATCGGTATATAAACTTGTTAACACCCTTTTCAAAGGGGCAATACCAGTGAATGGCCAACTTACTATCAAAAATGAAGATGATAATAATGAAAGCTACACTATTTCTCGTCATGTGAAATAACTTAAAAAAACCACCACGTAGTTCATCATAGTGGTCAGTGATATCAAGAAAAGTTAAACAATGAGTCCTAATGTTATTTCGCGTTGTTCACTGAGTAATACATTGAATGTACGACAAGCTGCACCAATAGACATGCATTCCAATCCGATCCCTTTTTTTGCAAGCATTTGCATGAGTGGAATAGGGGCAAGCTGGCCTTGTTGGCCGTGTCCGATAAGAACAATCTTTGGCTCATACCTTAAAAGCGGCCACACGGTGTCCTCGTTAAGTTCGTGAAAGGCTTTAATAGGCCAATCTGTAATGATTTCATGACTACTGACAATTAAACTATTGCTATAGGTAATTGAATCAATTCGTACCTCTCGTTCACTATAAGCTTGAATAGTGTGTTTATCGCTTGCCTCTAAGTTGATATGCATGGTGTTTAATCGAGCAATAATTTATACTATTAGTTCATTATATCACAGAGGCGAAAAACATGAGTCAATTTCCCCGCATCAAACGCTTGCCACCTTATGTATTCAATACATTAACTCAGCTAAAGTCTGAGGCGCGAGCGCGAGGCGAGGACATTATTGACTTTGGGATGGGAAATCCCGATCAGCCCACTCCACAACATATTGTTGATAAATTAGTAGAAACTGCACAGCGCCCAGACACTCATCGCTACTCGATGTCGAAGGGCATACCACGTTTACGACGTGCTATGGCAACTTGGTATAAAAGAAATTACGATGTCACTCTCAATAGTGAAACGCAAATCCTAACAACCATCGGCTCCAAAGAAGGATTAGCACATCTTGCATTAGCGATTAGTGGGCCCGGCGATACTGTTCTTGTCCCTGATCCGGCTTACCCCATTCATACCTATGGTTTTATTATCGCAGGCGCAAATGTCAAACAAGTTCCTTTAATTGATGAAAATCAATTTATTGAAGCCGTTAACTCCGCAATAGAACAAACATGGCCAAGACCCAAAGCCCTTGTAATCAATTTTCCAGCGAATCCTAGTACTCATTGCGTTGATTATGAATTTTTTGAGCGGGTAGTCGCTTTAGCCAAGCATCACGGAATTTGGATTATCCACGATTTAGCTTACGCCGATATCGTCTTTGATGGTTATAAAGCACCGTCTATTCTACAAGTACCAGGTGCTATTGATATAGCAATTGAAACTTACTCTATGTCCAAATCTTACAACATGCCTGGCTGGCGTGTAGGATTTGCTTGTGGAAATGAAGAACTCGTTGCTGCTTTGACACGTATTAAGTCTTATTTGGATTATGGAACTTTCACACCGATCCAAGTTGCGGCAATCGCAGCGCTTGAAGGTTCTGATGATTGTGTACATCAAATAAGAGATTTATATGAGCAGCGACGTAATGTTTTATGTGACGGCTTACAAGATCTCGGTTGGTATGTAGAGAGACCTAAGGCAACTATGTTTGTTTGGGCCCCGATTCCTGCTTGCTATCAGCATTTAGGCTCGCTTGAGTTTTCCAAATATTTACTTAAAGAAGCATGTGTAGCTGTATCCCCAGGTATTGGTTTTGGCCCGCAAGGTGATAACTTTGTCCGTTTTGGCTTGATCGAGAATCATCAAAGAATCCGTCAAGCTCTACGAAATTTAAAAGCATTATTTAAACGAGACGGTTACTCACTGGCTGTTTAAATATGGAGATAGTGGTCAATGGCATAACGGAAGCCCCTCTCGATAGTGAACCATCAGTCCATCAGGGTAGCTATTATTTTAATGCTTTAACTTGCCTGGACTTTGATCCCTCTAATCCACCATTGGCAGATTTATTACGCCTTTATCATGGATTAGAGGGGCATTGGTTAGTTGCTTCCCCCATCCATTGGGAAGTAACTCACAATGATGCCATGATTGTTGCAACAAATGAGGAGCTTGCCCTAAGCGATGAAGAATCTCGTGCTTGGTTCTTAGAAATTGCAGCATTTCTTCAATCTAATGACATTGAATCTTTCTACCATGATCCTTATACCTGGTTGTTAAAAATTGACCACAAACCAACAATTTCTAGCAAATCTGTTTATGCCATGTTGCATCAATCTCTCATGCCCGCTTTAAATACATTAGATGAAAAGCTTTATTGGCAACGCCTTATTACCGAATTGCAAATGTATCTTAGTTCACATCCTCTTAATAATAATCGGCAGAACAAGCTAGCTATTAATGGCTTGTGGTTTTGGGGGGAAGGGGAGTTTCAATTCCTCACAGAGAAACAGGTATTCACTGATGATGAGATTTTTTTAAGTGTTTCGGCAAAGACTGATAAACCATTCCAGCCTCTAACTCAAACCTCATCACATGATAAAGATAGTTTGCTGCTTATTAAATACCCGCATCAAAAGGATATTGCTTTATTACAAGAAAAAACTCAAAAAAACACCGTCCAGTGGTATTGGAATAACCTCGCTTATGTAAAACATCCCATTAGATGGTGGTCGAGATTGTGGAGATCATAATTTATGCGTATTAAACAACGTGGGGTATCCTCTTTATTACCTTCTCTATCAGATTATCCTGCTGTTCTTCAACGAATTTATGCTTCTCGTGGGATTAAAGATGCCTCACAGCTCGATAAGAGCCTTCAGGCCTTGTTACCTTTCAATTCTTTAACGGATATTGAAAAGGCTTCCCTTCGTTTAGAGCAAGCTTTACGCGCAAAAGAGCGTATCCTCATTATCGGGGATTTTGATGCAGATGGAGCTACGTCAACTACCTTAGCCATTTCAGCATTAAGAGTAATGGGAGCATCTCATGTTGAATTTTTAGTCCCTAATCGCTTTGATTTTGGCTATGGCCTAACACCTGCCATCATTGAAGTGGCTAAAAAATGGCAACCTCATTTAATTATTACTGTTGATAACGGTATTGCCAGTATTGATGGAGTGGATGCTGCAAATGCACTTGGGATTGATGTATTAATTACTGATCACCACTTGCCTGCGGAAGAATTGCCCAAAGCATGTGCGATTGTAAATCCCAACCAAGTAGGTGATTTATTTCCCAGCAAATCAATCGCTGGAGTTGGTGTCATTTTTTATGTCATGCTAGCTTTAAGACGTCAACTTATAAAGAGCAACTGGTTTGAACAACGAGGACTAGCCGAGCCAAATATGGCTCAGTTTCTTGATTTAGTCGCTCTTGGAACAATCGCTGATGTTGTTTCTTTAGATCAAAATAATCGCATTATGGTAAATCAGGGATTAGCACGAATTCGTCAAAGTCAATGCCGCCCCGGAATCAAAGCATTAATTGAAATAGCGGGACGCGATTGTTCACGCTTACGTGAAAGTGATTTAGGCTTTTCAGTGGCGCCAAGGCTCAATGCAGCAGGAAGGTTAGATGATATGTCCTTAGGGATCGAATGCCTGCTAAGTGATAATATGGAAAAAGCACACACACTTGCCTCTCATTTGGATGAGCTCAATCAAGAGCGACGGGTCATTGAGGCTGAAATGAAAGAGCAAGCAATGTTGGCTGTTGATAAGTTAGCAAAGAAAATAGAGCACTCTAATCATTTACCTGCTGCCCTATGCTTGGTTGACCCTTCGTGGCATCAAGGCGTTATTGGTATTTTAGCCGGTCGATTAAAAGAGCGATATCACAGGCCAATCATTGCCTTTGCCAAAGTCAGTGAAACAGAACTCAAAGGGTCTGCGCGTTCCGTAGCAGGTTTAAATATTCGTGACGCACTTGCAGCAGTTGATAAAGACCATCCTGGATTAATTACTAAATTTGGCGGACATGCTATGGCTGCTGGCTTGAGCTTATCACCTCAATGTTTTACAGATTTTCAGCAAGCGTTTATTACCGAAGTTAGCAAGCATATTGATGCCTCTGAATGCGAAGGTGAGCTTTGGACTGACGGCTCATTAACCTCTCAGGAACTAAGTCTTGAGACAGCCACTCTTTTGCAACAAGCAGGTCCTTGGGGACAGCAATTTCCCGAACCCTGTTTCGATAATATTTTTGAAGTCCTTGATCAGCGCCTGGTGGGGCAGCATCATTTAAAAATTACTTTAGCACATCCAGAAGGAGGGGTGTTTGATGCAATTGCCTTCAATGTTGATGTTAAGCTTTGGCCTAATTATCGCGCCCGGCAAGTTCATGCAGCTTATAAATTAGATATTAATTCTTATCAGGGCAGGACGCGCTTACAGTTGGTTATTGAGGCTTTGCAAGTGTATAATTAAGCCACTTTTGTCATCTTGCAACCAATTATCCTCTTATACAAACCTGGATAGGACAAGAATTTAATGATCAGTTTGGAAGTTTAGTAATTTGTCAGCATTAATATCTCCATTATCCATCGCGCCAATGATTGATTGGACTTATACTCATTTTCGTGTATTCATGCGCATGATTGCACCCAAAGCACTCTTATACACGGATATGCAAACTACTGGTGCAATTATTAATAATCCGACACGCGCTCTTTCTTTTGATGCCACGGAGCATCCATTAGCTTTACAATTAGGTGGTGCCGATAAAGAAAAGCTTGTTGAATGCGCCAAAATGGCGGAAGAAAAAGGCTTTAATGAGATTAATTTAAATCTTGGTTGCCCAAGTGATAAAGTGCAAGCAGGGCATTTTGGTGCTTGTTTAATGGCAGAGCCAGAGCGAGTCGCCAACTGCATCCAGACAATGAAAGCAGCGGTATCTATTCCCATAACAGCTAAAACCAGAATCGGCATTGATAATCAGGATAGTTATGATTTTTTCGCTGCATTTGCCCATAAATTAGTTGATGCAGGCTGTGATAAACTAATTGTCCATGCACGAAAAGCCTGGCTTCATGGATTAAATCCCAAACAAAATCGCACAATTCCGCCGGTGCATTATGATTTTGTTTATAGAATTAAAGAAGAACTTCCTCATCTGCCTATCATCATTAATGGAAATATTAATAGCATTAATGAAATTGATCACCATATGCAATTTGTAGATGGAGTAATGCTTGGTAGACTTGCGTGTCAAAATCCATATGCCTTAGCGACAATTCATCACTATTATTATTCTGATGTTCCCATTCCTACACGCTGTTCCATTTTAGATAGTTATATCAATTATGCTGAATCAAAATTCTCACAAGGGATTGCTTTAAGTATTTTACTAAAGCCCTTGTTTAATTTTGCGCATGGATTAGTTGGCGCTAAACAATGGAAAGAACATTTAACAACAACGCAACAAAGCAAGCAAATAACAAAACTACACAATGCGGTAGCCCTCTTAGCTACGATGGAACAAGCAATGGAAGATTCTACGAAAGAACCTATAATATAGGATGTTATTAGGGCTTAATTTGTTACTATTATTGAGTGAGAAAATTCAATTTTACTTTCTAATCCACAATCAATAGACTGCTTCGCTGGTATTCTTTTGTTATTTCAATGAATCGATGAGCACTTTACGTGGCATTTTTAGCAAATTTCTAGTAAATTAGGCGGTTTTGAAGCTGGAATTGTCTAGAGGATTATCAAGGCTATGTTAAATACCCTGATGAAAAAAATGTTTGGTAGCCGCAATGAACGTACTTTGCGACGCATGGAAAAAACAGTGCAAGCGATCAATGCTTTCGAATCGCAAATGCAAGCACTTTCTGATGCAGAATTAGCAGCTAAAACAGCGCAATTTAAATCACGCCTAGATGAAGGTGAAACCTTAGATGAGTTGCTTGCAGAAGCTTTTGCGGCAGTCCGGGAAGTAGCAATTCGGACACTAGGTTTGAGACATTTTGATGTTCAGTTAATTGGTGGCATGGTTCTTCATGAAGGCAATATTGCGGAAATGCGTACGGGGGAAGGTAAGACCTTAGTAGCAACTCTTCCTGCTTATCTAAATGCATTGACTGGCCGAGGTGTACACGTTGTTACTGTTAACGACTACCTTGCAAAGCGGGACAGTCAATGGATGAAACCAATTTTTGAATTTTTGGGATTAACAGTGGGGGTTATTTACCCTGATATGCCTCACCCCGAAAAACAAGCTGCCTACCGTGCCGATATCGTTTATGGAACCAACAATGAATTTGGTTTTGATTATTTACGTGACAATATGGCCTTTAGCCTTGAGGATAAAGTTCAACGTGAATTGAATTTTGCCATTGTCGACGAAGTCGACTCTATTTTAATTGATGAGGCTCGAACCCCATTAATTATTTCCGGTGCCGCTGAAGGTAGCTCAGAACTCTACAGAAAGGTTAATGAGTTAATTCCTCAACTAAGAAAACAACAAGAAGAGGGTGATGGCGGCCATTACACGGTCGATGAAAAGCAAAAGCAAGCTCACTTAACCGAAACAGGGCATCAATACATAGAAGATTTACTTAGCGAAAAAAATCTACTTGATCCAGGAGAAAGCCTGTATCACGCAAGTAACATTATACTTATGCATCATGTCAATGCCGCCCTTAGAGCACATGCCATGTTTCATCGTGACGTCGATTATATTGTAAAAGACAATCAAGTAGTGATTGTTGATGAGCATACAGGCCGTACAATGGCAGGTCGTCGTTGGTCTGAAGGTTTACATCAGGCTGTTGAAGCAAAAGAGGGTGTGGCTATTCAGCATGAAAACCAAACTTTGGCTTCCATCACTTTCCAGAACTACTTCAGAATATATAACAAATTATCTGGAATGACAGGAACAGCTGACACCGAAGCTTATGAATTTCAGCAAATTTATAATCTTGAAGTTGTTGTTATTCCTACCAACAAACCCATGCGTCGACATGATCAGCCAGATTTAGTTTATCTAACTCAACAAGATAAATATCAGGCCATTATTGAGGATGTAAAGGATTGTATCGCCCGCAAACAGCCTGTATTAGTTGGTACTGCATCAATTGAAGCTTCTGAGTTGCTAAGTCAGCTTTTGAAAAAGGCAGGAGTCAAACATCAAGTTTTAAATGCCAAATTTCATGAAAAAGAAGCACAAATCATCGCGGAAGCAGGCCGACCTGGGGTAGTTACCATTGCAACTAATATGGCTGGGCGTGGAACAGATATCGTATTGGGCGGCAGCTTATCTGCAGAACTTGCCCAATTGCCCGCAGAAGCAACTGATGCCGAGCGTCAGGCAATCAAAGCTGACTGGCAAAAACGGCATGAAGAAGTCTTGCAAGCTGGCGGCTTACGAATTATTGGTTCGGAACGCCATGAATCTCGTCGTATTGATAACCAGCTTCGCGGTCGTGCTGGACGTCAAGGAGATCAGGGAAGCAGCCGGTTTTACTTATCGCTGGATGATAACCTTATGCGAATTTTTGCATCAGAACGAGTAGCCTCTATGATGCGTCGTTTGGGTATGAAACCAGGAGAACCTATAGAGCATAATCTAGTTACACGAGCCATTGAAAATGCCCAACGTAAATTGGAAGGGCATCATTTTGATGTGCGTAAGCAACTATTAGATTATGACAACGTTGCTAATGAACAGCGAAAAGTAATTTATTCTCAGCGCGCGGCACTTATGGCGATGAATGATCCGCAGGAAGTTGTCGAAGCTATGCGCCAAGATGTTATCTATGACCTGGTTGATAATTTTATTCCTCCACAAAGTCTGGAAGATCAATGGGACTTGAAAGGATTGTCACAAGATCTTCTTGAGGATTTTAAAATTAAGGCAAATGTTAGCGAATGGATTGAGGCGGATCATAGCCTCCAGCCAGAGCAAATTCGTGAAAGAATTTACTCACTTGTTTTAGAGCGTTATCAGGAAAAAGAAAAGTTAACTGGTAGAGAAATACTATCTAATTTTGAAAAATCAGTTATTTTACAGACGCTTGATAATCATTGGCGAGAACACCTGGCAGCAATGGATCATTTACGTCAGGGTATTCATTTACGTGGTTACGCGCAGAAAGATCCTAAACAAGAATATAAGCGCGAAGCATTCACTTTATTCTCTATGATGCTTGATAACTTGAAATATGACATTGTTCGTTTACTTTCATCAGTTGAAGTACAAACTGCCGAGGATGTTAATGCTGTTGAAGAACAACGACGTGCAGAACAAGTACAAACAATGCAGTTTCTACATCAAGATGAAACTTCAGAAAATAGTGAGCAGCAAGGTGATACTACTTTTAGACGTGCTGAAAGAAAAATTGGTCGTAATGATCCTTGTCCCTGTGGCTCAGGCAAAAAATACAAATCTTGCCATGGAAGCTTGGTGTGAGCATAAAAGTTGCTGTTGCAGTAATTTTTAATAAAACAGGCGAGGTCTTAATTACACGCCGCCCCTTACATGCCCCTCATGGGGGCATGTGGGAATTTCCAGGTGGGAAATTAGAAAACAATGAAGAGCCTGCTGATGCACTGATTAGAGAGGTAAAGGAGGAGGTAGGCATTGATGTGGTTTCGCATCGCTTCTTGGGGGAAATTACTCACTCTTATGGTACTAAAACAGTTCATTTACTTGTATATAGCATTAAAGAGTTTGCAGGAGATGCTTCTTGCCTTGAATCCCAAATGGATCTTTGCTGGGTAAACGTCAACAAGTTATCCTTATATAATTTCCCCGAAGCAAATGTTAAAATCATTGAGCTACTTAAGTAGCCCTCGTCTCTCTACCTATTCTTATACTGCTTAAATAGTGCATTTTCTAACATTGAGATAAAGTTTTTGGATGCACTAAATTTAAAAAATCTTCACTTTTAATTTTTAGAAGTTGATTATGATTACCAGCATTAAATACTAACCATTCTTTATGCGCAAGACTATCTGCAAGATAGACATCCATACCATAAAGTTCACCAAAAAGTGGTATAGCTCCAATTTCGCATTCTTTGAATTTGTCTTGAAATTCAAATTCCTTAGCAATTTCTGCATGTTTTGCGTGAGTTTCTTTTTCTAATAGATTTAAATCTAATCGCATATTCGCAGGAATTGCTACAAGTACAAATTTACCATCCAATTTGACCACAATAGATTTAGCAAAATAGTTTCCTTTAATATGTGCTGCTTGAGCACATTGTGAGGCTGTATATGCTCTAGGATGGCTGATTGTCTTATATGTAACATCATGGCTGTTCATATATTTTCTAATTGACGGGCTTAGCATGAGTGGTGCTCCTAAAAAAGATCGCACTACTTGAATTATAGTTCAATTTATCCATGTCCGTTGCCAGCTAAGGATTACCCAAGGCGCGAGAGGATTAAACATTTATAATTGACTGTTCAACAGGATAATGGTTTAGTTTGTACTGAAATCGCCAATATAATAACAATACGCTGCTAATAGCACCCAATACCATCCCCCACCATAAGCCAGTACCGCCAAGCTTTAAACGGGTTGCCAATAAATAACCAAGCGGCAACGCTATTACCCAAAAACTAACGATTGAAACAAATAAAGTAAAATGTGTGTCTTTTAAGCTGCGTAGCGCACCAAAGAGGGAAATTCTCATGGCTTCAAAAATTTGAAATAGTGCGTTTATCGCCAAAAACTGAATAGCAAAACTGGTTATTTGAAAGTTTTCTGGTTTGTGAATATTAAAATCAACTGAAATTAAAATTTTTGGAAAAAACCAATACCCAATAGCAACGAGGAACATAAATGAAAATGCGATTCCGACCCCTGCGTAAGCCGTCTTTTTAGAAGACTCTATATCACCACTACCCAACAAATGCCCCATTCGAACAGTAATTGCTTGAGCGATCGCAAAAATTACAGACATTAAAGTACCAAGATATTGTAGTGCAATTTGATTAGCAGCCATTTCCTGACTGCCTAACAAACCCATCACTACGGTTAAGGCAAAAAAGAAGGCTACTTCTACACAATACATCAGCCCCATGGGGGCACCCACTCGAAATAGTTCGAAAAGAAAAACAGGCTTTGTAAAAGTAAATAGCTGGTTAAAAAAGCAATTGTAGGTTTTATTTCGTGATAAATAGATACATAAGATAATTGCAGTAATCCAATAACTGACTGTCATTCCCCAGCCAGCACCAGCAATACCTAAAGCAGGGAAACCAAATTTACCAAAAATTAATATAAAACTGACCAGGACATTTAATAGCACCGAGAAGATTGTAAACTTTAAAATAACACGAGCATGTCCTAATCCTATAATTACCTCAAGTAAGGCTATCATAATAAAATTTGGTAAAAGCCCCCAAGTCAAGGCGTGCAAATAAGACTCAGCAAGTCTAACAACATCAGGACTCTGCCCAACTAGTAAGAAAAAAGATGACATATTCCAGAAGAGTATAAATGCAGGCACTACAAGAATAAGCGCTAACCAAAAACCATCTCGAACAACAAAGGAGATACCTCGATGATCATTGGCGCCATATTTATGTGCTATCAAAATATTAATGGCACTTAAAATACCAAACAGGATTACAACAAACGTACCAAAAAGCCAACTTACTAATGCTCCTGCAGCTAAGGTTTCTGCTCCTAAACGGGCAAGAAAAAGTGTTTCAAAAAAAAAAGTGGAGGACTGTAATAAGCCAGTGAATGCTAAGGGAAATGCTATTTTAAGCAGAAGGGACAGATTGCTTTTAAATGCACTCATAAAATTCCTAGACAGATATATACAAAATAATTTACATAAAAATAGAAACTTGAACTAGGTTAACACAATTACTCGACAATACCTTAAGCAACTAGCTTCTTACAGTAATTTGTTTCTTTACAAAATCGTTTTGCAAATAACTTAGTCCTAATTTTCATACCCTCATTATTTAAATGAAAAATTGTATCGTACATCATATCTTCTGGAAAAATTGACTCCGACATCTCTCCTACTAACTACACATTATCGTCATCCATTGAAGTCTTTAAATTTCTGACCAAACAAGAATCCGACAGTCTAATTAGTGATCTTGCCATCAAAACGATAACTTAATAAAGAAAGTAAAGCCCCTCCAAGAAGAACACTTACTCCTACCCCCTGGATAGGAGTAATTTTTTCACCTAAAAGCAGGATACCGAAAATAACAACAAAAACTGGTTCTAAAACTGACAAGATCGATGCTTGTAATGATGTAATGTGTTTTAGTCCCTTTAAAAGTAAGACTATGGGCAAAGCAGTACAAATAATGCCTATGCCACAAATATTGAACCAGGTATCAAAACGAGTTGGCATCACGAATGTTTTTTCAATGCAGGCTGCGACTAAAGAAACAAGCATGGCACCTATAGAAACAAAAAGGGTAGATAAGAGAGCCGGGACAGTGCTTGTTTTACTGAATATTAAGTATAGGGCGTACAAAACAGCTGATAATAAACTTAAACTAATCCCCATCAGATTAAAATTAAATTTGCTTCCACTCATCAATAGTAACATACCAATAAAAATTACTATCAGCGCCAGGTAATAGGCTTTGCTTATTTTTTGCCCAAAAAATGCAAAATTTATCAACAAAACAATGGAAGGGTAGGTAAAAAATATTACCATTGCCAATCCAGAACCAATGTATTGAGTAGCTACGAAGTAAAAAATAGAACAACTACCATAGAAGGCTGCCCCGTAAAAGGTTATTTTAGCGAGCTCTTTCCCATCCAATTGCAGTGTCTTTAGATGGGGTATTAAAAGAACACACATAAATAGGCTAGAAACCAAAAAGCGCCAAAACAACATGTTATTGACAGAGATATTAGCATTCATGACACTAACGCCAAAATAACCAATTAAGCCAAAAAAAAGCCCTGATAGTGCGGCGTATAATGCGCCGTTGTTTCTGGAGGACAAGGAAAATACCTCATAAATTTTCTTAGAATATTAGGGAATGTAAACAGACCCTATGTGAGAATTAATCATTCACAGAAAATACAACAAAAAGAGGACAGAATCTAGCTGAACAGCAAAGCTATAATTGGCAAATAGCCAGATCCAGTTTGGCATTGGTTTCACGCACTTCGCGCATAGTACCTATTTCGCATAACCGCAGACTCAATCCATAATGACACAACTGCATTCGGGGGACAATTCCAAATGACTTCTCAATTCTTAACAAAATAAGATGGCAGGAAGTCTTAGGTGGCAATGGGCGTTGATAAAAACCGTTAAACATATCAATTTTGTCAAACTCTGCGCTATCACGTAATAAAGATAGATAAAGCTCAACCGTTGAATGCAAAGCCTTTAGATTTTTCAGCCAATTTGTCAAATCAGCCTGGCGAAGTGCAGGAGCAGACTCTAGCCACAATAAAAGTTGGGGAGAATACATTTCACAATCATTGCTGTGAGTTGATTGTGTAATTCGAATTGATTGCAGGAAAGGATTATTGTGGATATCTCCACCAAACCGGCCAACGACATGAGTTAAGATTTGAATTTGATTGTATAGCTCTCTGTGCAAAGTCTCTGAGATGACAGTATTTGTTTTGATTAAAGCGTGCTCAATGCGCATTAACTCTTTTAAAAAGCGGCTTTTCAACTCTGGCTTTTCAATTAATTTAATAATTTCAATCACATTTTTCAAAGCATAATGATGAATAACAGGATGAGCTTCATCAGAGCCTTCTTTGATTGTTTGATAGAGGTACTCTAGCCGCAGCGCAATTTTAGGTAAGTAATGTGTTGCTAATTGAAAAGTGATTGTATCATCGAGCATATAAAATTTGCTGTCCTTAGCCGCGTCTTAACTCAGTGTATCATGAAACAGCTATAATACAAAAATTTCAGGAAAATTAAAAACTTACAGCTCTAATCTGCATTTTGAGCGGCTAAATGTAAATATTTCTCGTGCAACTGTGCAATTTTCTCTCTTAAGTCAACTAATGAGCCATTGTTTAAAACAATATCGTCGGCTATCTTTTGTCGCATTAAATTGCTCGGTTGTGTAGTCAAAATTGCTTGCGCATGCTCCCGGGAGCTCTTATCTCTAGCCATAACTCGCCTGATTTGCTCTTCAGGATCAGCTAACACCACTAATACTCTATTTAAGTAGGGATAAATCGAGCGATCTTTTAACAAAGGGATTTCAACCACCGTGTATGGGCTTTTACTAACACTTAATAGATGAATAATATGCTCTCTAATAAGAGGGTGTAATAATTGCTCTAGCCATACTCTTTCATTAGGATTAGTAAAAATTATTTGCCGCAGTTTGGAACGATCGAGTTCCCCCGGCGATTTAATAACTGAGTTTCCAAAATGAAGATGGATAGCTTCATATGCTGGTAGATTGGGAGCAGTTAGCTCCCGAGAAACTTCATCTGCACTAATTACTGTTATCCCATTGTCCTTAAAGAAGGTAGCTACCGTGGATTTGCCGCTGGCAATATTTCCAGTTAACCCAACACAATACATTACAATTTCCGCATATTTAAATTTCGACAGGTGAATAAATAAACATAACAAGTTTCAGGCAGCGCACTATTAGCTTGGCAGTAGGATTTGGCACCCAATGCGGCATCATCAGCACGATCGTAGATATTACTGGACCAAGGAATCGCGGCTAAATCCAGAGCAATGCAACGCCACATTGGACGAGTGGTCATACCATTCACAATAGCCTCACAATCTGCTTTTGAAGTCTTACAAGTTGAGGGAGCTTGGCTTTGCTTCTTACAAGCCTCCATCGCTCTATTTAATGAAGTCAATTGATAATCACTATGCCCAACCCACATTTTATTTTCTTCATCATGAGCCGTACATTTCCAATAAGTTGTATCGACTACTGTTACTCCACTAGAAGATTGTGATAAGAAAAAACATCCACTAAAAACAATTGCCAATAATTTATTCTTCATGTTCAATCCCGTCGATTATTCGTATTAAATGCTCATAGGGTACTGCTTTTTCAAAAAACCAGCCTTGCATAAATCTTACCTGAGATTGGCGTAAAAACATAAATTGTTCTTTGGTTTCAACGCCTTCTGCAATAATTTCCAGCTTTAAAGAATTTCCCATATGAATAATGGCTTGATTAAGGTTTTCTGTAATTGCTCCTGTGCCAATTGCATGGATAAAAATTTTATCAATTTTTAAATAGTCAAAAGGGAAATGTTGTAAATACTTTATGCTCGCATGACCCGTACCAAAATCGTCAATTGCTAAAGAATATCCTTTTTCCCGTAACTCATACATCCGTGCAACAAGTTTTTTATTATTTTGATCTAGCAACTCCCTTTCAGTTAATTCAAGCATAATTTGTTGAGGCTTAATTTCATAATGCTCACATAAGCTATAAAATTCAATGAAAAAGTTTTTATCATGGAAATGACTTGCTGAAAGATTAACAGCAAGATGGAACTCAGGATTCGTATTGAGGAATTGATGAATTTCTTTAAATGCTTTTTTTAGCACTTGCAATGTTATAGGAACAATCAGGCCTGATTGTTCAGCCTCCTCAATAAAGGATTCAGGCATTACTTCATTTTTACCCATCTGCCAACGCAAGAGAATTTCAGCACCGCAATATTTATTTTGAGTACAATCCATGATTGGTTGATACACGGGCTGAAAATTGTTTTTTTTAATTGCCATGCTTAAGGCATACGTTAAAGAATAGCGCTTACTAACGATGCTCCTGGTTCTAAAATACAAGAAAAAAGAAATTACAAGCACAGCCAGTGCAGCTATTAGAATATGATAGAGAAAACCTATCTTGAATTGTTTTTGATCGGCAGCGAATACAATTTTAAAATCATCTACATACTCTAGCTGAGCTTCAGCTTGATAGGCAGGCACTCTTTGATGGAAAATATCAGGATTATTTCCGGCCTCCATTACGTATTTCTTTGATTTTTTATTATAAAGTCCTGCGAAAGAAATTTCAGAAGAAGTGGGAGTTAATGCATTTTTAATAATATTAGTAGTTAAATAAAGACCCAGATAATATTCTCCCAATTTTTGTTGCAGCAAAAAAGCATCTTGTCTTAAATTGTCAATTTTAAGAGGTCCAAAAAGTGTCGGGTAAATTTTCGCAGGAGGAGGAAGAAGATACTCTTTTCCCAAGGTAGAACAGATAATTTGATTATTGATATTACTGATCACAACCCCTGAAATAAAAGGAGAGTTAAATGAGATGCTTCTTAGACGAGGTAATAATTCGTGCTGGCAATCATTAAATTCATGTCCATATAAGGGCAGAGAATAAGCCGAACTCAAGACATTTTCTATCAAATTATCAATTTTGCTTCTGGTATTATTAACTAGAATCTGCACCTCTTTTTGTTTCTCTACCTGATAACTCGCTCGCTCATAATAAATTGCAATCATAAGAAACATAAGAGTAAGAAGCATCCATACAATGGATAAGCTATTATGGACAGTTTTCTTCATTAAATAAATTTAGCTATAGATTGCTTTTATAGAGTTTAGGGTAATTTCTGCCAATTTCTCAATAGTTTCAGTTTTAGCATTTAAAGGAGGTAACCAATATAAAGTTTTGCCCAAAGGCCTTATCAATGCGCCTCTATTCACTGCTTCCATGTATAGCTGATAACCCATGCGCTGGTTCTCTACTTCCACTAAATCAGCCGCTGCTATTGCACCTATTCCCCTGACGCGACTTATATGTCCTGTGATTGATGCAATTTCATGCAATAAAGATTGCATGAAATAACCAAGATTCGTTGCTTGTTCATTGATATTTTCGGTTTCCATAACCTTTATTGTGGCCAGGGCCGCACTTAGAGCCAAAGCATTCCCGCTATAGGTGTGTGAGTGAAGAAAAGATTTTCCCTTTTCATAATCATCATAAAAAAGTTCATAAATTTCATCTTTAATTAACACACAGCTTAGAGGCAATGTGCCAGCAGTTAATCCTTTAGATAAGCAAATCAAATCCGCATTAACATTCGCATGTTCACAAGCAAGCCATTTCCCGGTGCGCCCTAAACCAGTCATGATTTCATCAGCGATAAAGTAGATGTCATTTTCTTTTGCCCAATTAGCTAATTTTTTTAAAAAATCAGCACTATAACAAAGCATCCCCCCAGCTCCCTGCACAATAGGCTCAACGATGATTGCACAGGCATTTTCTTTTATTTTTTCGAGCTGGGTTAATGTTTTTTGCCAGTACAGATCGGCATTTGACCATAGCGGGTCGCATTGATTATCAACATAAGGAATACAGTCAAGAAAATGGCAAGTTACTCCGTAACCTTCGTAAGGTTTTTTGAAAATGCCTAAATCACTGACACTTAACGTCCCAAGTGTTTCTCCATGATAAGCATTTTGCAAAGCAATAAACTCTGTCTTATGAGCTTGTCCTTTTAACTGAGCAGCATGAAGGGTAAGTTTCATGGCTATTTCAACAGCACTAGAGCCATCACTTGCAAAAAAGACATGTTGATTTTTACTAATGCCTGCCAGCTTCTCTCCCAATTCGGCTAATACAGGGTGCGTTGTATTAGCCCCAATGATATGCTCAAACGATTCTAACTGCTCTTTAATCGCTGCAAGAATAGCTGGATGGCCATGTCCTAACGATTTACACCACCAACTCGATAAACCATCAATAAGCGGCCCTTTATCCGTATATAAATAACTACCTTGTGCAGAATTTATTACTAGGGGAGGAAACGTCTGAAAATCTTTCATTTGACTACATGGATGCCAAATATGCTTTAAATCTTTTTCAATAACTTGCTGAATGTTAACCATAACCTTATTTTTAGGTTGACAATAAATGCAGTGACTTTATCATGTTTGGCACGTTGAGCGGAAGATGTACACCACAGAATAAGCAAGGGGAAAAAGTGAATACTAGTCGGCAGTGGACTCTTAGTGAAATTACTACAATTTATGAACAATCTTTTAATGATCTAATTCATGAGGCACACTGTGTTCATAAGGAAAATCACCCTCAAAATGTCGTGCAACTTGCAAAACTATTAAGCATTAAGACAGGGGCATGCCCAGAAGATTGCGGCTATTGCTCACAAAGCGGTCATCATAAAACCCATGTGGAAAAAGAAAAATTGATGTCTGTTGAACAAGTACTAGCCAAAGCACAAGAAGCTAAAGAAAATGGGGCAAAACGCTTCTGCATGGGGGCAGCCTGGCGGTGTCCCCCTGATAAGGTAATGCCTCAGCTGCAAGAAATGATTGCCGGGGTAAAGGAAATGGGATTAGAAACCTGCATGACCTTAGGGATGCTCACTTCCGACCAAGCCAAAACACTGAAAGATGCAGGACTGGATTACTATAATCACAATATTGATACCTCACCCAGCTATTACAATAAAGTAGCAACAACCAGAACTTTTAACGATCGATTACAAACAATAGAGCATGTGCGTCAAGCTGGTATCGGTGTATGTTGCGGTGGTATTTTAGGTTTAGGAGAAACCCGCGAGGATAGAATAGAATTCTTACTCACCTTAGCCAATATGGAAACACCTCCTGAAAGTGTTCCTATCAATCGCTTAATCCCAGTTGAAGGTACTCCTCTGGCCAACTCTCCCCAGGTCGAAGGAATAGAATTAGTCCGAACCATTGCAACAGCACGAATTTTAATGCCTAAAAGTGTAATTCGCTTGACCGCAGGTAGAACCGAAATGAGTGATGAGCTACAAGCTCTGTGTTATTTTGCCGGCGCAAACTCCATTTTTATTGGTAATAAATTGTTAACGGAAGACAATCCTAAACAAGATAAAGATTATCAACTGTTTCAAAAATTAGGTTTAAAGGCATTTGAAGAAGCATGATAGGGGAAATACTGGTCAATTACTCCAAGCAACTTCAAGCAAAGGGGCTTCACCGTCAGCGGCAATTATTGACAAGTAGTTCTGAGAATTTATTAAATTTCAGCTCAAATGATTATTTATCACTTACTCAAGACGAGCGTATCAAAAAAGCTTTTCAGCAAGGATTTAATAATTACCCCTGCGGTAGTGGTGGTTCCATGGTTGTTTGTGGTTACCATCCTACCCATAAAGCATTGGAAATAGCTTTTTCACGAGCTTTAGAAACAGATGATGCTTTATTATTTTCGTCTGGATATACCGCCAATTTGGGTGTCGTTTCATTACTTGCTCGCATAGGAATCCATCTTTATATTGATAAAGGGATCCATGCTTCTTTCTACGATGGTATACAACTTAATGATGCTCATTACACTCGCTTTTTACACAATGACCTAAACGACTTGCAACTTAAATTACCCCATTCTAGCACAAACCCAATCATTCTTACCGAAGGGGTGTTTAGTATGAGCGGTGAGGTAGCTCCTTTATCAGATATGATGTCTATATGTAATGGCACTCAGGCTAAAATTATTGTTGATGAAGCCCATGCTTTTGGTGTTTTCGGCCCACAGGGCATGGGGGCTGTCCCTTATTATCAATTAACTCAAAATGAGATACCCCTGCGTATTATTCCTTTCGGAAAGGCTTTTGGTTGTCAAGGAGCTATAGTCGTAGGCCAAGATATTTGGATTGATGCTTTATTACAATCTGCAAGATCACATATTTATTCAACAGCTGTCAGTCCTGCGATTGCCCACGGCTTACTAGAGACCTTAACTGTGATCAAAGAGTCCAACGATAGAAGAGATAAACTTTTTCAGTTAATAGATTATTTTCATAAAGCAATAGCATTATCGCCATTAAAATGGCGTCATTCTATAACCCCTATTCAGCAATTGCAGTTGGCTTGTCCTCATAAGGCCTTAAACTATACTGAGCAATTAAAGAGGCGGGGAATTTTTTGTCAAGCAATGCGCGAGCCCACGGTGAGCAAAAAAAACACAGGTCTTCGGGTCATTTTAAATTATCATCATGAACCTGAAGATATTGATATTTTATTTTCCGAGTTGCATCAAATTTATGAATCTGAATATTAAGGTAAGAGGGCAGGGTAAAGCGCTCGTATTTTTACATGGATGGGGCTTTGATCACAAAGTATGGCTTAACTTAGTTGATGCTCTCGAGCAAAAATATACACTCTATTTGGTCGACCTTCCAGGATTTGGACTTAGTCCACTGATGGATTGGCCACATTTTAAAACCGATCTACTGAAACACTTACCCGCGCATTTTGCAGTAGTTGGCTGGTCTATGGGCGGGTTGTTTGCTTCACGATTAGCCCTTGAAATACCAGAGCGAACCACTCATTTATTTAATGTAGCATCGTCACCGCGATTCATTAAAGAAGAGAACTGGCCCGGGGTTGAGCCATTGGTTTTTGATAATTTCCTAAGAAATCTGGTCACTAATCCGCAACAAACTATTTCTGAATTTGTTGGATTACAATTACAAAATCAAAATTATGAATATCGCGATCAAATATTACCTGATCCAGTCAGTTTAGAAGCTGGTTTAACAATTCTTGCTGATTGGGATCTGCGAGAACAGTTATACCACTTTAAAAAACCAACGACTTATTTATTTGGTCGGCTTGATGCAATTACTCCTAGAGCAACCATGGCTGTAATGCAAAAAAATTACCCCTCTTTTAATTACATTATGTTTTCTAAAGCGGCACATATGCCTTTCTTGTCTCATAAGGAAGAGTTTTTAACCATTTTAGAGAGTTTGTTAAAATGAAACCTTTTTTTATTACAGGCACCGATACCGATTGCGGAAAAACGTATGTAACTTGCCAATTGCTTGATTATTTAAAAAATTTTGAGAAGAAAATCTTGGCTATTAAGCCTGTTGCAAGTGGCTGCATTGAGATAAACGGGCAGTTACTCAGCGAAGATGTAAACCATTTGCAACAATATAATTTAAACTCAGACTACACTGTTAACTGTTGGCAATTTCGCTCCCCTATATCACCTCATCTTGCAGCAAAAGAAGAGGGTTGTTCTCTGTCTGTAAAAGAAATTGCGGCATTTTGTCAGCATGAACAATATAAAAATCTCGATTGTCTTCTTATTGAAGGGGCGGGAGGATTGTTAGTTCCATTGAACGAGGAGGAAACTTGGCTAGACTTTCTGAGATTAACCAGAATCCCAACTATCCTGGTGGTCGGCATGAAACTAGGTTGCATTAACCATGCGTTACTAACTGCATCAGTGCTCCAAAACCATAAAATCCCTTATGTGGGTTGGGTGGCTAATTGCCTTGATAAAAATATGCTGGTTTTAAATGAGAACATTACCACACTATCACAAAAAATGCCTATGCCATTACTTGCCACAGTACCTTTTCAAGGGAAACTTATACCCCATTCTTCCTTTTATGGGGTAATAAACTGAGTAAAGTTCAGGATCTAATAACAAGCTGTCTATTAAATCTTTGGTTACATGGAGTTACGTCGTTGAATCTCCTCTCGTACCGCAGTCATGTTTTGATAATGATCTTTTTGCTCTTGAGACCAAAATTGAAACATGTTCCATCTTGTTGGTTCATCTTTAATGTTGACCTCAGACTGAAGTGAGTGCTGTGCTTTGGGGTAGAGGACTTCTTGAAAATAGACATCACCAAAAACTTCAAAAAAGAGCTCAACATGTTCTTGATTTAATTTTTTCAAATAATTCACTAATTTATTGACTTGCGAATCTTTAGGGATTATTTCGGAAACAGATTTAACCTTACCATTTGTTTGTAAATCAATTATTAACGCACCATGAATAGAAAATAAATTGTTCATTTGATAAAAGTAATCAAAATTAATTGCATTATTTTCATACTCGTCTTTCGTCTCTTCCTTTTTGTACGCATCTAAAGCAGATTGAAAATCCTCTGGAGTCATCTTTCCTTCTATAATTAGATAACGAGCATGCTGAGTTAAGGCAGATATAATTTCTTGTTCATAGCCAGGTGAGGCAGTTTGAATTTTGTCGAGGTTAGTAAGAATTTCCTCAATATTTTGAGAGAATTCTTGATAGGCAGGATAGAATCGATCTTCAAGAGGACAAGCATCCCTACTAATTTTATTAGCTCGAAGGTCGGAGTCTTTTTCAAATTGTAATTTATCTAGCGTCCCCTTAATGCTTTTCAATGTAGCGGGTAAATTCTTGTTAGTTTGGACTAAGTTAAAGTAAACCTCTCTCGCTAAGACGAAAGCATTAATTTGCAGCGCCCAATTCCCTCGACTAACTCCTCCAGGTAAATTAGCTGGGACATTCATGGGGTTGTAAAAAACATAGCCTCTATCATCATAACGATAAAAATTTTCAATTTCTCTATACTGCATATCGGCAAACGTTGTTAAAGATTTAATTGCTTTGGTCACGGTATAAAGGGTAACTTTTTTTGTGCTTTTTTGCTCTGAAGTCACTTGATCTGATACTATTTTCATTCGCATATAGATATTGCCATAAATTGATAAAATGGTTCTAATTTTAAACAACTTGTTGATGTACGTCAAATTCTATGTCTTATAACTAATGGAGTAGGGGATTATTACCATCTCACATAATGAATAATAAAAATTCTTCTTCCTATTACTTAACTTGTGCGTAGAACCAAAGATGATATTTAATTAATCAAGTTGACTTAATGGATAACTTTTTGGCATTATGGTAACAGGTGATCATTTAATAAGTACTTTTGCTTTATTATGAATTTAGTCAATTAATAAAAGTCCCCTTCGCGATTGGTTAAAACGACATAATGCATTGTTCAGAATCATCTTGTTAGCTATAATTCAATACTATTTCTAAAAAAGCTAAAAAATAGCGTGAATGGTCAATTTATGGAGATTAGTTGATGCCAATTTATGAATATGAATGTAAAAATTGCCATCATCATTTCGATTTGATGCAAAAAATTAGTGATGCGCCAACAAAACAATGCCCAAAGTGTTTTGAGAATGCTGCCGTACGTCTAGTTTCTGCAGCTGGCTTCCAATTAAAAGGCACAGGGTGGTACGTCACTGACTTTAAGAATAAAGAAAATAAAACAGGTACAAAAACAGCAGAAGCCAAACCTGCAGATTCAACCTCTGCCAAACCAGAAAAAAAAGGTGATAAAGATTGAAATCTAAAGTTTTTCGCCGCTACCTCTTTGCAGGTTTGGTAGTTTGGTTACCCATTGTTGTGACTTTTATTGTCTTGCGTTTTATTGTTGAGATGCTTGATAAGACGATGTCATTGCTCCCTAACGCCTATCATCCTGATAAGTTATTGGGTTTCCATGTTCCAGGCTTAGGGGTGATTCTTTCCCTTGTCATTATCTTGGTGACAGGACTTATTGCAACGAATTATTTGGGGCAGCGCTTGGTTAATTTGGGAGAAAAGATACTCGCCAAAATCCCCTTGGTTCGCTCAATCTACAATGCAGTCAAGCAGGTTATTAATGCATTATTTGCAACAAATAGCCAAGCCTTTCGCAAAGTCTTATTAATAGAATACCCACGAAAGGGGATATGGAGTATTGCTTTCCTGACAGGTAATACAAATGGTTCAGTGATTTCAGAGCATACTGGTGAAGAGATGCTTTCGCTTTTTGTACCGACAACACCTAATCCCACATCGGGTTTCTTGATGATGATTTCTAAACAAGAGGCCATTGAAGTTCCAATGACAGTGGATGAGGCATTGAAATTTATCATTTCACTTGGAGTTATGCAGCCAGTAACTACAACTCCAGAATTCAAAAATTTAATTATCTAAAACAGGCGGCCTTATGAGATCACATTACTGCACTAGTATTCATGAATCAATGATTGGACAATCAGTTAATGTTTGTGGTTGGGTTCATAATCGCCGAGATCATGGTGGTGTTATCTTTTTAGATATCCGTGATCGCTCAGGATTAGTACAAGTTGTTTATGAACCTGAGTTTGCCACTGTATTTGCTATTGCTGAAAAATTGCGACATGAGTATGTAGTACAAATAACCGGTACAGTTCGGAATCGCCCAGAGGGAATGATCAACGACAAAATGGCCACAGGCCGCATTGAGGTCCTTGGCACAGAGCTAGTGATACTAAACCAATCTAAAACTCCACCATTTTTACCAGATGAACATCAAACCATTAATGAAGATTTACGTTATCGCTATCGCTACTTGGATTTAAGACGTCCTGACATGCAATACAATTTGTCACTTCGTCATAATTTAATCAGGTCTATACGAGAATATCTAAATTCACAAGGATTTCTTGATATCGAAACCCCCATGCTCACAAAAGCAACGCCAGAAGGCGCAAGAGACTATTTAGTACCTTCACGGGTTCATCCTGGACAGTTTTATGCGCTGCCTCAATCTCCTCAGTTATTCAAGCAATTGTTGATGATGTCAGGCTTCGACAAATATTATCAAGTTGTACGCTGCTTTAGAGATGAGGATTTGCGTGCAGATAGGCAACCTGAGTTTACTCAGCTTGATATTGAAATGAGTTTTATTAACGAAACGCACATTCAACATCTTATTGAAGGCATGTTAAAGAAGGTTTTCAAAGAAATTTTACAAGTTGAATTACCTGAGAAACTACCCAAAATGACCTATGCTGAAGCCATGCGTCGCTTTGGTAGCGATAAGCCGGATTTACGTATTCCTTTGGAGTTAGTCGATGTTGCTGACTTAGTGAAAGATTGTGACTTTAACGTGTTTGCCACAGCAGCTGCTAATCCTGAGGGAAGGGTTGTAGCTCTAAAACTGCCTAATGGGTGTGCATTAAGTCGCAAGGCACTGGATGATTATGGTCTTTTTGTAGGTATCTACGGCGCTAAAGGCTTGGCTTACATTAAAGTTAACGATATCGATCAAGGCATGCAGGGCTTACAATCCCCAATTCTTAAATTCCTTTCCGAAGATTGTGTCCGTGCCATTCTTGAGCGTGTTGAAGCTAAAACAGGCGATGTCATTTTCTTTGGTGCAGCACATGCACAAATCGTCAATGAGTCGATGGGAGCCTTAAGAGTAAAATTAGGGCATGATAACAATTTGGTAGAGAAGGGCTGGCGTTTATTATGGGTTGTCAATTGGCCAATGTTTGAAATAGATATTAAAACAAAACAATTACAGTCAATGCACCATCCATTTACATCACCGCAAGAATTATCGGCTGAAGCTTTAAGGCAAAACCCAACCGAAACCCTTGCCAGAGCTTATGACATCGTTATTAACGGCTATGAAATTGGTGGTGGTTCCATTCGTATCCATCAACCCAAATTACAACAGACCGTATTTGATTTATTGGGTATTGGTGAGCAGGAAGCCAATGAGAAATTTGGATTTTTACTAGATGCGTTGGAGTATGGTTGTCCCCCCCATGGAGGCATTGCATTAGGTATTGACCGATTAGCAATGCTGTTAACTTATTCCAGCTCAATTCGTGATGTTATTGCGTTCCCCAAAACACAGTCTGCATCTTGTCTTTTGACTAATGCACCCACGTCTGTTGGTAATACGCAGCTTAATGAGTTAGGTATTCGTCTTGCACCCACAGCAACAAAATAAACACTCTAAAGCCAGTATACTCTCAGTGAGATACTGGTATTTTCTCCTTGGTTTGGTTATTGCCTGGCTTCCATTAAGCTTAGGCTTTGCCAAAACTCCAGATAGTGCTGCCAATCGGCTAATAGAATATCTTGTTCAAGAAAAAATTAAATTAACTCTTGCTATCAATGAAATAAAATTAACAGCATCCCCCGTTGATGAGGTGGCTTATCTCAAACTAAGACAAGAAAACGATGCGATGGCCGCACTTAATCATGCCAGAATTACCAGCCTCGAAAGTTTTCTAGCTAATCAGAAACAGTTGCAACAGGATTTTATACAACGATTAAAGCGTCTACAGCAAACCCCTTTATCGCAATCAACTCAAAATAACTCTCAAGAACGAATTGGTAAAATTAATACACTCAATGATGTCAATAAAAAGACTATTGAATTAATCAATGAAGATTTAGCATTAGCAAATCGTTATCAGGATGCTTTGACTCAACAAAAACAGCAATTAGACTTATGGCATTCCAAAGCCCTGATGCAAGAGCAATTACAAAAGCTACGCAGTCAAGAAGATAAATTCCATAAATCACTCGACCGCTTATATGAAAATACCATCAAGTTGCAGCAAGAAATTAAATCAGACAGTGGGTTTCCTTCGATATATATTGCCGAAGCCAGATTACTTTTAAATAACCAGGTTATTAATTTAACTCAATATAAAATTTCTGAGCTGGACTTACAAAAAAAACTGGTTAAAGCTGATTACTTATTACTAAAAGATCCTAATATAAGAACACTGCAAAAGATTACCGAAACTTATAGAGATGCCATCAGCCAATTATCGGAGATGGAACTGTCTCTTAAGAAAATGGTCCTAATGCTAACTGAAGAGCAAACACACTTGCCTAATGAGAATTTAAAACAGCAATTTACAGCACTTTTGCGAATAGTTAATGCAAGAATAGAGGGTATTGCAATCCAACAACAAACCTTGCAAGAGGACTTGGAAAATCATCAAGAAGAATTAAAAAAACAACTATCTGTAAGGCAAAGTTTGTCAGAGTATCGCCTGGATAGCTGGCCGGTTATTTTTGAACAATTAATTCATATTCCTACACAATTTTATAATTATCTAAAGTCATTGACATTAAAAGTTAAGGATAACTATCTATGGCAAGACTTCTTCCCTGCGACCCTGCTTTGGGGAATACTGGGAATTATCATCCTTAGTGCTTATGGTTTGCACAAGTTACTAAAACGATTGACTCATGATAAAGAACGGTCTCGATTGTCAGGTCACCTCTATGACGGTGCTTTAGTTTTATTAAGTCGCAATATTCCTCATATAGCTATGATGGCGTCTATTCTGATATTGCTCTATTCCAACCATATTCTTTTTTCTAATTACCAATTACTTTTAAATTTAGTTTTTGTCTGGCTCATCTTCCGAGTTCTCATTTTAATAGCTCGTCTTGTTTTACTTGAGAGGGTAAGTGACTCATCAGGCACTGATGTTCGTTTATATTATCGTCTTAAATGGCTGTTATTAGCTGGAGGCTGGACTACAGCACTAATGGTAATTAGCCACCTACTACCACTATCAATGCTTCTGCAAGACATTTTTAATCGTTTATTCATGCTATTTTTGCTGGCGGTATCTATTGTTGGCTGGAAAAGTAAAGAGGTTATTACTCATTTATTACATCCCTTACTGAAAACAAAAAAGCGTTATTTCCGCAACGCGGTCATGCTATTAGTCGTATTAATTCCATTAACTTTATTTACCACAGCGATTATTGGTCAAATTGGCTATATTAATTTGGCATGGACGATGAGTCGCTATGAAGTTCAAATTTTACTTATTATTACAAGTTACGTGTTGACGCGAGGGTTGCTTGTTGACGCTTTAGAGCTCTTATCCGAATGGATGATTTCCTCTATGCGTAATGGCTGGCTGTGGATCGAGGTTTTCTTAAAGCCCCTGGATAAAATTTTCCGTGTTTTACTACTAATTTTTAGCTTGTTCGTTTTAGGTCAACTGTTTGGTTTGCATTCAGATTCAGCAGTTATCACCAACCTTCTAACATTTGGTGAGTATCCTTTGGTCAATATATCGGGGGTTTATATAACCTCGATTAGTATTATTGAGTTTCTCATCTTGCTTTCAGTGTTTATCTGGGCGGCCAAGTGGACAAGAGAATTTGGTTATCGCTGGCTTTATCGTGACGTGAGAGATGCAGGTATTCGCAATAGCTTATCAGTATTTACACAATATGCCGTTATTTTAATTGGTGGTTTTATAACCTTACGCGTTTTAGGCTTAGATTTCAGTGGCATGTCAATGGTTATAGGTGGACTTGCTGTAGGCATGGGATTTGGTCTACGTGACTTTGCTTCTAACGTTGTTGGCGGACTCATGTTACTAATCGAACGCCCCGTGAGAGTAGGGGATTTAATTACCCTAGGTAACTATGAAGGGCGAGTTGCTCATATTGGTATTCGCTCTATGCGCGTATCGTCATGGGACAACATGGAAGTATTGATCCCAAATGCTGAAACCTTTAATAAACCATTTACGAATTGGACTCACCAAGACAGTATTGTTCGAACTGTAGTTCCCATTAAGGTAAGTCGTGCTGATGATCCAGTGATGATTCAACAAATAATTTTTGATGTGTTGGCGATTATTCCTGAGATTGTCGCTGATCCTCCGCCCCAGGTATTTTTAAAACAAATTGATGACGCACTTATCGAATTTGAGATACGTTACTTTATCAATGTGCAATTGTATACGCGCTTCGAAATCCGCTCAAAAGTATTATTTGCTATTACTGCGCAGTTTAAAGCAGCGGGAGTGAAAGCTCCTATTCCTCCTATCAGTGTAGAATTGAAAGAGAATGAATATGGCTCAATTATTGCCCAAAAAGCAATTGAAGAATGAATCTGAACTTTTAGAGCGCTGTGCCATCATTGAGGGTTTAAGTTTTTTACAATTAGCAGCTTTATTACAAATCAATATTCCCGAAAACTCCAAACGTAAAGGCTGGACAGGACTTGCAATAGAACTCGCACTTGGAACTACAGCAGGAACCAAGTCTCTTCCTGACTTCTCAGATCTTGGAATTGAGCTAAAAACTTTACCACTCAATAATCATGGCAAATCAGCCGAATCCACCTTTGTTACCAGTATTCCTTTGCTTACCATTCATCAACAACAATGGCTAACTTCACAATGCTACGCTAAATTAAAGCGAGTACTTTGGATACCTATTGAGGGCGCTCGAGAAATTCCCTTTGAGCAACGCCGAATAGGGCGTGGTTTTTTATGGTCTCCATCTGAAGCCGACGAACGCATTCTTGCGAATGATTGGCAGGAGTTGGTCTTCATGATAAGTAGTGGCCGTTTAGAAGAAATTAATGCAAAATTTGGTCAATATTTACAAGTCCGGCCTAAAGCAGCAAACGCTAAATCTCTCTGTTATGGTTTTGACGAAGAAGGGAATAAGGTTTTAACACTTCCTCGTGGATTTTATTTGCGCAGCAATTTTACAACACAAATTATGCACTCCTCAAAAGTTTAATGCTTTTTGCAAATAATTAGCCTCTGATTCTTAAACCCACGCATTAGTGTCGAACAAGTTCATTACTTTGAGTGCTATTTGGTTTTTTGAATAGCAACCGAATTTATCACGTAAATTTTCAAAGTGCCTTTCAATAGTGCGTCGCGATATATTAAGCAATTTAGCTGTTTCATCCGAGGTTTTACCTCGGATGTACCAGAATAATATTTCTTTTTCACGAGGAGTAAGCTGGATTTTAGTCTCTGAGGGGTAAAAATCCGTAGAAAGCGCTTGATTAACTAGATCTTTTTGCTTCAAAGAGACATTAAATAAATCAATAAACTCTGAAAGCTGTGTTTCTAGAATGTGGCTTTTCTGTAGGTCTTCACGAATGAAAGTAATCCTGTCCTCAAAATAATTATTAAATTTTTTAAAGGTTTCCAAATTATTTAAGTACATGTGATTAATATCATTTTTTTCGATTGGCGCATCAAAAGAAAATAGCTTCACAGTTTGGTTTTCATCAACTTTCAATATCCGAAATGAATGACCATAATCAAAGCGATTAAGCATTTGAAAAACCGGTAAACTATGTTGTTTATATTCTTCCTGATAAACATCAATAATATAGAAACCCGTCTTGGGATAGGTTTTAAGGATGCTTAAAGGAGCGGTATTGACCAATTGACTATCAATACATTCCTCTAAATATTTACCATCACTACCAAGCCAAAAAAATTGGCCGTTATCGTTCATCTCAACATAGCTGAAATGATTTACTCCAGTGATTCTAAACAGTTCTTTACAAGTCTGATTAATGAAACTCGTATAATTTACGAACTCTTGAGGGTTCATAGTAGTATCAGCTTTAGTCTCTTTTAAAAACATGAGTAAGGCAAATCAAATAAGTGAAACTGCTCAATAATTTAACATGTTGTAGATCAATTATCAACCATTACTTCTAAAATGTAATTCTTTCAGTTATCTAACTTTGCATTCATAGTAAAAACCTTTAAAGTAGATGCTAGAATTTTTCTTCTATAATCAAGGGAGTTAGCTATGAACAAAAAAATTGGACTTTTTAGTCTCTCTTTCATTGTTTTTATAAATGCTTATGCAGCACCACCAACCGCCCAATTATCAGGTTCTACCGATCAACAGATACAACAATTAAATACGCAAATACAAACTCAATTAAAACAACTGCAAGCACAGCAACAGCAGCAAATTAATAACTTAAGCACCCAACTTCAAACACAAATGAAGCAGATGCAAACTCAGCTACAGCAACAAATTCAAACAGTAAACTCGCAAACTCAGAATCAAATGAAACAAATACAAAATGATCTTCAACAACAAATCAAACAAGTACAACAGCAAGCTGTTCAATCAAAAGGCTAAACCAATAAACACAAATGAGTTTTTTTGCAAACTCATTTGTCCCCTCTATGAATATGATTTGCTGAAGCCTGTACAGTAGGCATAATAGTCATTTCAGCGATATCCATATGTCCAGGCCTCGTAGCACAATAATAAGCAGCATCAGCAATATCTGCCGCTAATAAAGGATTGAAGTCTTGATAAAATGCCTTTGCCTTTTCCTTATTTCCCCACCTTACTTCGCTAAACTCTGTTTCCACTGCCCCTGGAGCAATTTCGGTAATTCGAATGGGTGTACCCAATAAATCTAAACGCATTGATTTTGTTATCGCCCTAACAGCATGTTTGGTAGCACAATATACATTTCCAGCCGGATAACACTCCTGACCAGCAATAGAACCAATATTTATGATATGCCCTTGATTACGCTGTATCATGCCTGGCAATAAAGTGCGGCTTACGTACAATAATCCTTTAACATTGGTATCAATCATCGTGTCCCAGTTTTCAAATGAACCTTTCTGAATAGGGTCACTTGATAAGGCAAGTCCCGCATTGTTAATTAATACATGAATAAATTGCCATTCCCCAGGAAGGGAGCCTAAAGTCGATTCAACATTTTCCCTAACTCTAACGTCGAGTTGCAGGGGCAAGCTGGTTGTACCATACAAAGATTTTAATTCTTTTGCCAGAGACTCAATACGATCCTGTCTACGGGCACAGAGAATCAATTTTGCTCCGTTTGATGCAAAAAGCCGAGCACATGCCTCACCAATGCCACTTGATGCACCAGTAATCAAGACTATTTTGTTGGTCATGTTCTGCATTTTGTATCAAGTCCTTACTTTTTTAAGAAAAGCTTACGGTACTAAATTAGCGCAGAAAGCGCAATTGTCAGTGATGTTCATAATTTAATCTATAATATAGTTGTAGTGTTCTCATAGCGACTAATCCATATGAAAACTGTTGATGAGGAATCCGTAAAAGCTATTTGTGGCGAAAGCAAGGAGGTTGTTGTCTATGGCTTTGGTAATTTTAATTATTTAGAAATATGCGAGGCTATCAATGCCCTTTCTGGTATGAAAGCCTATAATTCAGAAGATTATGATTACAGTATGGAGGTTTTTGATAAAAGACAAACTATGGGGCAGTATGATCATTTTAAATATCTTCTAAATGCCTTAGTGCTGGAGAATTATAAGAAACAACAGAATGGTCAACCAATAACTCCCTTATTTTTTGTTGTAGGCTTGGATAAAAAGTCCTATGATCTCGCCAGAATTTCCGCAAGAGCACCAGATCCTTTTGAAAAAGGAGTTACATTAACAGAACTACGGAGGTGTTATAAGCTTGCCCACGAATTTGGCGATAAATTAAACGAGGTAGCCCAACAAACGTTTAAATTTGTCAAAGCAACTTCAACACCCAATGGTTATGTGTTAGAGGTTGTCGATCCTTTCTGGGAAGAAAAAGAGTGGCAACAACAATGGACAACACGAAAACAAAGTACTAAAAGCTTACCTGGTAGTGTGAATAAAAATAATTTCTGGCGAGAAAATTACAGAAATCTTATTGATAAGGCAACAACTAAAGAAGAAGAGAATGAAACATTGGATCAAAACCAATCAGACCAAACAAATCCTTAAAACTCACTACTGCAAACCAAATAAATTTATTCAGATTTGCTGAATTCACGTTACGTAATCTTTATATCATGTGTCTTGTTCATTTAGATAGCTGAGCAGAACTCTTGCTTCAAATAATACAAATTTTTGCTAATCATAAACTAAAGTGATTGTACTTATAGCTAGCCAAATTACTTTGATGTGTGCTTTGGCTAGCTATAATCTAGTTACATTACAGATTCATATTGATTAATTATATCTGTTTCCTGTTTTAAATTATTCGTGTCAGGCTCAGTGGTGAATATCCCTAATTTGGTAGCTGCAGCTCTATAATGCAGGCGCTCCTTTTGATATTGTACGCATACGTCTCGCTGTACAGCAGTAGGCATCATTCCAACGGCACCATAGGTCTTCACATTCCCAGTAGGCTCTTTATTTGCAGGATATTTCTTTACAGTAGCAATAGCCTCATTAAGATCTTTAATAAATTTATCTTCAAACCCCTCCACTAGCGTGTGTACATGAGTCATGCATAAATGAAATCCGGGGGGATTTTGTAATAAATTTAACTTCCAGCCACGAGCATCTAACTCATCAGCAATCAGATGTGGGTTTAACGAATCACTACGAAATCCCAATACTGACCATTTTGGATCACCATACACATAGATATCACCAGGTTTAATGTTTTTTTGTTGGCTTAATCCAGCTACTTTTGTTTGTAAACTTTGACGTAATTTTATAATGTTTTCAGCAATTTCTTGATATTTTTGTCGTCCATAGTAAGACAAGGTGGCATAGATCTCAGCAACACGTGCACCACTGGTTGAACCATCTAGAATCCCGGGCGTAGCATATAACCCTCCACACCAGTTCAATGCCGCATAAACTGACAACGCAGGGGAGTCTTTACTAAATAAACAAACCGATGTTCCTTTGGGGCAATAACCGTACTTATGCAGATCAGCCGAAATAGATGTTACACCAGGTACACGAAAATCCATTGGATTACCATCTGTATCCAAGTAAGCTGTTAAAAAACCACCTAGACAAGCATCAACGTGGAAAGGAATCTTTTTTTGCTGCGCTAATTTTCCAAGCTCACCAATCGGATCATTAATTCCATTCATAAATGATGGTGCAGACCCTACCATGACAGCGGTATTACCAGAGAGATATTTACTCATTGTAGCAGCACTAACAGCGCCTGTCTTAGGATCAACAGGCACCGTTACTAATACTGCACCAGTAAGTTCTGCTGCTTTTTTAAATGCTGCATGAGCCGTTTCTGGCACCACAATTTCAGGGTGTTCAATACCTCTGGCACGAGCTTCAATCACATAGGCTGCCATTGCTTCAATGATACTCGTCGTTCCACCGTGAGTTATGAGGCCATATCCTTCTTTTGATCCATGAAACAACTCTTGGCACCACTGTATCACTTCGGCTTGCATAGCATTGATACGAGGCCATTTATCATGCATAGGATTACTTAAAGCCGTTTCACCATAGACTTCTTTGAGTAACTCCGTAAGTTCCTTAGGATGAACAGCATAAAGTGCCCCTGAATCCTGGCCATCACCTTGATTTACCCTAAACTTTCTAGCTTTATCCCCATCCTTTAATGCCTGGAAATCAAAACTACAATCTTTTATATCAATACCAAACTCATTTAAAATCTCGATGATAGGGCGGCCTTTTTCAGGCATCTTATCCAGAAGTGACATTTCTTTTCGTTGCTCAGCCAATTTTTTTCGAGTGGACTCAAGTTCTTTATCGAGTTTTTTCTCCAAATATTGCTGGACAGACGGTAAATTTTTAGCCATCTCATAGACTACATCAAGAATACGTTGCTGAGAGGTCTTGCTGTGACGTGCACGGTAAGACCGAGCTATCCAAGGATTGTGATATTGATTGTAAAGAAAATAAAGTGCTGCGGTAGCTAAAACAATTTGGTGGGCTGGAGTGTCTTGCAAAATATCATCAAATGTTCCAACAGCATTAGATAACAGTTCTACAATTGCACTAAACATAATTCATATATCCTTATCGTTATAAAATGCGTTATAGTAATTATTTTTAGTCATTGATACTACAATTCTCCCTATTCATTTTTAATTTCCTGATAGGGGAAGAAGGAAAGACTGATGTGTACCTTAAATAATAAAGTAGCATTGATCACTGGGTCTTCTCGAGGCATAGGTGCGTCTATTGCCAAACACTTGGCTGGCGCTGGCGCCTCTGTAGTAATTAATTATGCCAGTAATAGTTCTGCAGCCACTACGGTTGTTAATGAAATTAAAGCAGCTAAAGGTAGGGCTATAGCCGTCAAAGCTGACGTTGGCAGTTCAGCTGATATAACTAAATTATTCGATGCAGCAATTGATGAATACGGTAAATTGGATATTTTAATTAATAATGCAGGGATTGTTCTTTATAAACAAATCAAGGACACTAGCGAAGAAGAGTTTGATAAGCTTTTACGCATTAATTTGAAGGGCGTTTTCTTTGCTCTTAAAGAAGCAGCAACTCGTTTAGCTGATAGGGGCAGCATTCTTAATATCTCCTCAACCGTTACACGATTGTTAATGCCAACTTATGGTGGTTACTCAGCAAGTAAAGTAGCTGTTGAACAACTTACTCGCGTGTTTGCCAAAGAAGTAGGGGAGAGAGGCATTCGTGTTAATACCATTCTTCCAGGGGCTACTAATACCGAGCTTTTTACCGAAGGTAAAACACCTGAAATGATACAAAAGCTGGCCGGGCTTAGCGCATTTAATCGTATTGGAGAACCTGAAGATATTGCCAAAGCAGCTCTTTTTTTAGTCAGTGACGAAGCAGGCTGGATAACTGCACAAACGATTGGTGTGAATGGAGGTATTGCCTAGTTGGGAGTCATGCTAACGGTGACCTTAAACAGCTTATTCACTAAAAAACGAATTATAAATGCTAAGATAGGTCCCATCCTTTTCCATATCATTTAAGACATTATTAATTTGAGCAATTAAGTCATCACGACCTAACTGAGTCATTATTCCGTAACCTTCACCTATAGGATATACCTCACCCAGTAATCTATATACCCCTGAATCATTAGACATCCAATAAATAGCCTGAGGGGGGTTGGTAATAATTGCATCGACCTTTTGAGCACTCAGCGCATCAAACATTTGAGCAGAAGTTCGAAAAGTTTGTAGCTGCACAGTATTTCCAAATTGTTGTACTACCAAATCTTCTGTGGGGGAATTTAAGTATATGCCGATTTTTTGGTTCTTCAAATCCTCAACATCTTGAAATGGAGCATTATGATGGGTTATATACTGTACATGACTTTCCTTATAAGGAAGGCTAAATAAGAATTGTTCCCTTCTTTCTGGTGTTATAATAATTGCTGCAATTGCTAAATCTACTTCACCATTCTCAACTAATTTAAAAAGTTCATCGAAATACACCCCCTTAAAAGTACAGGTCGCTTTGAGTCGTTTACAAATTTCCTCCATTAGGGCAATATCAAAACCAATAAATTGGCCACTTTCTTTATTGGTAATTATTTCAAAAGGGGCATTGTCGAAGATAGTACCAATCCGAAGGTTCATAGAGTGGGTATTACTATACCAAGGGAGAATTAAAAAGAATAAATACAAATAGGTTTTGATTTTTTTCATTTTAAATCCCAATCAGGTGGACGCTTAAAGTATGGCTCGGCTCATTCAAAATCTCAAATTTGTTGTTTCATTTCTACAAACATTCTGCTCAAGCTACAGAAATTAGAGATAGTACCTAGGATTTAAGCTATGCTAGCTAATCCAATTAATGATCTGGAAAGTTCATTTTTATAGTCTTTTCAGGGGTATCTAGAAGAAAGGACAATTCATAATATTACAGGAGTTCTAAATGCCGTCTTCAACAATCTATGAAATCGTTCTCCCTTCTGTGCCACTCAAAGTAAGAGTAGAAGACCTCACGCCAGATGGTAAACTATTAGACAACCAACTGCTAACTCAAGTCATTGAGAAAATTGAAAGTAGTAAAAACTCATCCACGAAGACATTAAAAAAAGCACCTTTTGCACAAAGATTTAAAAAGAATGAATTAAACACTCCCTACGATATTATTGCTTTTGATGAAAATTATTACGCCATCTATTATGGAGCCAAACGAAACACTCATTTGGGCATAGGGGGCTTCGGTTATGTAAAATTAGTACAAAATATTAAAACAGGTGTATGGGCTGTTTTAAAACTGGCAGTTCCAGATAAAGAGCACAATGAATACCTTGTGCTGCAAAAAGTTGACTTGGCTTTGGGTTATCTTGAGCGAAAAGTGCTTAAAGATAATTCATTTATTGAAAATCAGAAAAAACAACATGCCAGTGGTTCTGGTACTTGGTGGTCAGCTTATCAAGCTAATCTCTTAATGGAACTTGCCGACGGAATTTCATTGGCTGATCTATCGACAGGCAACTACGTTTTATCTGCTAATAAATGGATTGAAATCATCCTGCAAGTATTAAAAGAATATAAAAAAGTAAAGGACTTAGGTATCGTCCATAAGGATCTTAAGCTAGGAAATATTTTTTACTGTTTCATCAAAAATAAAGCAACTATCATTGACTTTGGCGCATCTCGAAAAAAACGATCTTTTTTAAATACTAAAAGAGAAGAAATAATATACTCCATAGGGTATACGGCTCCTGAAATAGAGCAAAAAGGCCATTACAGTGAGGAAACAGACATTTATGCACTGGGCGCAACTTTTTTTATTTATTAAGCTTAAGCGATCCCTCATTATGTCCTATTAAAGATCGAGATCTTTACCTGAAGCTTCGTTCTTATTGTTTCTCTAGAATGGCTAATAAAAATCCCAAGATCCGACCTACCCCAGAGGAAGCGATACAATTTTTTGAAACAATACAACATTCCCTGTCAAATATATTGCCAAAACCTCCCAGAAAAATTGCTCTATTCTCTGTTAATGAATATTTACATTATATTCAAGAAATAAAGAATTGTGATGAAGACAACACTCCCATCGTCAAAGAATCTGATAACCACTCTTCACAAGAAGAAAAAAAGTTATGCCATCACCACGAAGTGGTTTTTATTTCGTAAATTTTTTATCCTCTGCTTTCACATTTGTTAGTTCTTATTTTTACCCAACTAGTAAGACAGCACCTGACGAAACTCTTGATAAAAGTGCGGAGGAAACAGTTTCCTCACCCAAACATAAGGAAGCTAAAAAAAGATATGACCTATCTTTTATATCCACTTTAAAACTATTTGACGAAGTATGGTTTATTGATACCTCCAAGAGAACTTCAAAAGAATACATCCAATTACGCCGGAGATTAGAAGAAGAAAGAATTGTAGTAGGGCAACGATACTTCCTGACTGAGAATGAAAATTTAAATGAGGTAGTGCCTGCTGTCTTGGAGAAACTTAGCAGGGAAAACCCAAACAAGCTTAATAAGTATTTCCTGGTAACAGCACAAACAGAAATACAACTGTCACCAGAGATATGCCCCATTACATTACAACCAGAACAAGACGACACATCTTATCTAAAAACCATAGAAGCTTATGCGACCCTCGATATTGAAAGGGAATATCAAAGTATAAGGGCTTCATTATCCACGTTAGCTAATCAATATGATGCAGTAAAAAATACTATAGAAGACTTGGATAAGTATTTTTCAGAGAGAAAACTGTCTTTAGAATATCTCAAAGAAAGCTTAAAACAACTTAGAAAAAAATCACCCACTTATGAAGAGAATACTTCATTAGAATCACCAAGTCTTTCTAATATTATGTTTTTTTCCAAGTTATCACCTCGTAAATCCCAGCTTCGCCAAGCCATTAAACAAATTGATGCACATATCGATGAATGGGTAGATTCTTATCAAATGTAATTATCAAGATGCCCCGTATTAACTAAGCTTAATACGGGCTCGACTTGAAACATGACCATTCATTTTTTCCTCTCAAAGGCTCCAGTCCATTTAATTTGTCCTTGATGGATCTGGTAAGTTGTTTCAATATGAATAGCGTGCAAGAAATCTATATCATGAGAAATCACGACCAAAGCACCCGGGTAACTTTTTAATACCTGAATGACATGTTCTCTTGTCTCTAAATCCAAGTTATTAGTCATTTCATCCATAATGAGTAATGTAGGTGGCGATGCTGCAATACAACATAAAGAAAGTCTTGCCATTTCTCCACCCGAAAGGTACTTAATTTGAGTTTCGACCTCTTCATTTTTTCGGAATAAAAAGTCATTGAGATGTTTTCGAAGCTCAATGTTTGTCGCATGAGACATGTTCGATGACACCATTTCCAATACGGTTTTATCGGCATGAAGATTTTGGTAATGTTGATCTAAATACCCTATGTTTGCACGATTTGGCAACACCCAATATCCCGTTTTTTTCAAACTGTCATGAGCTAAAATGGCTTTGACAAACGTGGATTTGCCAGAACCATTGTCACCGCATATTGCAACCCTTTCCAATGAACGCATGTGGAAATCAATATTACGTAAAATTACAGTTCCATCATCAAAGCTAACAGAAGCATCCTTGATGGTAATCACTGTTTTTTGAGTAGGGCAGGGTGTCATTTGAAATTTGGGTTGAATAATTTCGGGTTGATAAATCGCAGACATCTGGTTAATTAGCTCTTGTTTTTCCTCGCGAATTTGATTTAAACGCCTATCGCCTGTTTTAGCGGCGTTGCCTAGTTTTGTTTGTGAACGGATGGTTGGCCATTTGCGTTGAGCAATACTTTTTTCTCCTCGTATGCGCATACGTTTATTTCTTTCTTGCTCTCTCATCAAAGCAAGATGAGTTTCTCTCTTTTGTTGCTGCAATTGCCCAAGCTCCTGTTCTATAGAAGCAGCCTTATGCGCCAGAACACGTTGGTAATCATCATAATTTCCATTAAAAACATGCAATCTTCCATGCTGAATATGCCAAATTGTATCCACCATATTATCCAATAACTCCAGATCATGAGTCACAAGGATTAACGTTCCTCTGTAATGACGAAGGTGGTTTATTAAAGATCGTCGATTGGTTTTGTCTAAATGATTAGTGGGCTCATCAAGCAATAAGAGGTTTGGGGCTTTGCAAAGTGCCTCTGTAAGCACACGGTTTAAACGCTCCCCACCACTCAATGTCTCAAAAGCATGAATTGCTTGAGGCAGATAGCCGATGCATATGTCATCAGGTAACGTTACGCTTCCTTCGTAGACATCCCATGTTCCGAATATGATTTTAAGCAACGTTGATTTACCTGCACCATTACGACCAATAATTGCAATACGGCTACCGTACAGAATTTGTCCGCTAAAGTCAGAGAAGCACTGTCTATTTGGAAAGGAAAGACCGACATCTTTAAATCGGATAGGCTTATGCATGATATTACACCTTAAGTATTGATAGGGCAGTTTAAAAACATTTACCCAGTCTTGCCGGGTCTACTTAAGCTGTAATTTCCATCGGATTTCAAAGCCTCAATTTGAAAATACAATTAATTGTTCATGATACGGCAACATAGAATAAAAATCAAACAGATTGAATCTTTAACAAAGCTGATAAGTCATGTTTGTTATAGAGTACATCAGCCACGGTGTAGCGCTTTAAAATCTCTATAAACGTTGCCTGGGCCAATATGCCTCAGGAACAATACAGCAATTAGCTTTTTTCTTTATTAAAGCACGGGACTAAATCAAAATTAGGTTCCTGAAAAACTGTCTTTCAATATGTCATTAGCAGGAACAGGAACTGGACTCGCCCCTTTAAGCCCCATTATCAAGAGCGCTCTAAATCAAAATCATCAAGGGAGGATTACATTAGTTCATGGCGGCTTAATTGATGAAGATATTTATTATCGAGAGGAGCTTGAAATGCTCTCGCTGATGTTCAACACATTTTTCTTTAAGCCTTGTGTGATAAAAAGCCAAGGGCTTTTTCCTGAGGCCTTTATAGAAAAATATGCATTAACGTATTTGCAGGAGCCGATGCAAACGAAAGTTTATGTCTGTGGGCCTAAAGAGATGACCAACAAATTAAAAACTCAAATTTTCCTTGCAGGAGTTTCCTCGAAAAACATATTTAGCGACATTTTTTTATGAATAATAATTTATTCATACTTTCAGATTTGGTAGGGAGGTAGGGAGCCAATAAATTTGTCCTGATTTTTTTTCAAAATTACTTATATTTTCGAGTGTTGTTGTAGCAATGCTCAGTACAGCTTCTTGTGTAAAAAAACCTTGATGGCCAGTAATCAATACATTCGGAAATGTGAGAAGTCTACAAAATACATCGTCGTTAATAATTTCAGAGGAATGATTTTCAAAAAATAATGGCTCTTCTTCTTCGTATACGTCAATTCCAAGGTAACCTAACCTCTTGCACTTCAATGCATCAATAACTGCTTTTGTATCAAGGAGTTTTCCTCGGCCGGTATTGATAAGCATAGCTCCTTGTTTCATTAGCTCTAAAGCATGACAATCGATCATATGGAATGTTTTGTCGTTTAATGGACAATTTAGGCTAACAATATCCGAATTTTCCAATAACGTGTTCAAGTCAACGTAGCTTACACCAAGTTTAATACAATGTTCATTTTGTTGAGGGTCAAATGCAAGTAAGTGACAACCAAAACCATTAAGAATATTTACTAATGCTGTTCCTATTTGGCCCGTACCAATTATCCCTACAGTCTTTTGGTATAAGTTAAACCCCATTAATCCATTGAGAGAAAAATCACCTTCTCTTATTCTATTGTGGGCGTGTTGAATTTTTCTATTGAGGCACAAAATTAAGGCAATAGTATGCTCCGCGATTGCCTGCGGTGAATAAGATGGAACTCTACATACACTTATTCCTTGCTTTTGTGCATAAGCATAATCAATATGATTATATCCTGCAGAACGCAAAGCAATCAGCTGAACACCCCGCTCATAAAGTCCATCAATTACTTTGGCATTAATCGAATCATTAACAAAGCAACATACTACATCCGTTGGTGTAACAGCACCAATACTGTCCGAGTTTAAATGAAAATCAAAATAATTAATTTCATGTTGATGAAATTGATTTATTTTCTCAAAAATAGGTTGCTCATATTTTTGTGTGCTAAAAAAAGAAATTTTCATGATACCTTATAAATAAACAAGAGTGCTTTTTATTTTGAAACACAAACCACCTAACTTAGCTTGATTATAATGTAGGCTCTCTAAAATCCAATAAGATTTTCGAGAACTAACGGTTATAATTGAGAAATAATTAGGATTTTATGCGTTATTATTACAGGAGTTCACTATGAAAGTTATATTAGTTATTCTGTTTATTGCATTGAATACCCCCCTTATAGCGAGTGACTTAGGAAAGCAACTTATGAAATAACTTGTCAGACTTGTCACACTCCTAGGTTTGCTATAGGGATGCATGCTCCTGCAGCATTTAATAAAAAGGCATGGGCTGAGCGATTTAAAAAGGCAGCGATTGAATCTAAAAATAATCCAACTCAATTTAAAACGGCCATGGACTATTTATTATATAAAGCAAGTATTGGCAAAGGATTAATGCCTCATGGTGGCCTATGCAAAGAAGCAGATGTACCTCATAAAAATTGCTCTGACAAAGCTATAACAGAAGCCATTTATTATATGGCAGGTATTAAGTAATCTGTATTTTTTAAAAAAATAGGGGGGGATAGCTCCTATAACCCAATTTCAAAATATGATATGAAAAAATCTCAACTAAACTACTGATCCCCATTTTTAAAACTCAAATTTTTCTCGCAGAACCTGTTCAAAAAATATATTAACCATATTTTTTATGAATAATGGGTAAAACTACCCATACATTAACCATTCAAATTGAACTAAAATACGCCACTTTTAACATATATTGAACTGCTTCCAAAAGGATGGTAATTATGCTGTACACTATTGAAGTAAATCCAATCGATTTTTCATTAATTGATGAAGTAAAAAAACTTCCAGCCAATACAACATCTGTTGTATTCAAAGCCTCTATAATGGCTGATGGTAAATATTATACCTTGCAAAATAAATCAACCTATGAAATAGCAGAAGCATTTAAGAATTTACCTAAAACCGTGAGAAAAGTAGATTGTCGAAATAATGGACTGGGTAATCTAAATTTCTTTGCTTTAAAACACATTTTTTCCGCATTAAGTTGCTCAATTACCCATTTTAACCTGAGATCTAATCAACTTAACACCACCCTTAAACACCAAAACAGAGGGGATCTATCGTTGTTAGAAAGTCTACCTCCTTCAATTACTACACTTGACTTAAGTAACAATGATTTTGAGGCTGATTTCTTGCAATATGCTCTCATCTATCTCCATAGAAATGTAATCAATCTGAATTTATCTCATAATGAACTAGGTTATGAAGGGATAATCAAGATACTCGACTGGCTTAAACCAAAGTCAGTAAAACAGCTTGACCTTACTTACAATGACTTGAATATTCCTACAGACACTCAATGGATTTCTTTGTGGGAGAATCTACCTCCAAGCCTAGAGCAGCTAGTGTTGGGACATGAACCTTTGAGAACTATAACTTGTTCTATAAAACAAGAGAATGATAAACCCATCTTATCCCATCTTAAACATCTTGAGGCAGTTAATGTTAATCCATTTAGACAATTCGACCTTACGAAATGGATTCCTTGTCTGCCGCAAAACCTAATTAGTCTGAGCTTAAGGGATAGTCTAGATGATAATGCATCGCTCCAAACATTGTTCGAAGTACTTCCGCAGGGTTTGCAAGTATTGAGCATAGAAAGTAATGACTTAAGAAATTACTCCTCCTATGAACTAGAAATGGCTTTTTCGAGGATTAATCAGAATATTATCGAGATCAATTTGAACTATACTAATATTTTCTACGAAAGATCAGGCAAAAAAGTACAACAAATATTTTCGTCCCTTCAGCAATTAAAGACAATACATTTAAATGGGTTTGAATACTTATCCGCTAAGGATATCCAGCAACTAGATAATGTATTTCCTAATTTGCAAACACTGCATCTAGATGAGATGACACTAAAAAAGCTCAATGACGAAGAACTCAAGGCACTTCGCCAAGCATTTTCTCATGTTCCTAATATTGTTATTACAGCTTCACCTTCATCAACTGCTGATGCTAGAGACAAGCATGCTATGGGAAATTTGGCTAGACAATATGGATTTAAAACCTCAGTTGCAAGCCTTGTTGCGCTCACTTCATTTTTTATTGCATCCCACAAAATTAAAACCGTGGATCAAAAAGGCCAGAAACTTCTGACATCGGGCATGGATGAATTAGTTGAAGGCATTAAAAGCAACTTATAAAGTGTAGGACAGAGTCCCTAAGACAAATAACTGATGGGTAGTTCTACCCATCAATTGATGAAGCAAAAACAATATCCAATTGAGGAGTAGACAACCTCTTGAAAATGTAACGGCAAATTTGCATTTGTTTAATTATTGTCCAATAATATAACCATATTTATGAAGCCGAGTTTAAACATGTCCATTAATAAAATAGCTTCTGCTCTTTCTGAGCTGCCAGAAATTTGGAGTGAGAGAGTACATGAATATGATCTAGTTTTGGGGATCTTTGACGGATCAGGCTACAATCTGACTTTTATGAATGCAGGTGATCGAAACGTTAAACATCATCATGAAACTTATGATGCAAAACTCTGCTTTATTTCTGGTAGAGGTAAGGTTCTAATTGGGGATTATTTTCTAGAATTTAACGACGGGACTACAATTAACGTTCCTAAGAAAACCGTTCACCAGATAGTTTGTGAAACAGATACTCTAATGCTGACTATACAAAACCCCGCTACTACCTTTAGTGACAAGGGCTGGAAAGATATTGTATTTGACGAACCGCTATTTTAACAATGATGAATAATAAATCAGGTACTCTTTATCTCTCTTTTTGAGACAGCAAGCTGCCTTACGTGGCTGTTCTCTAACTAGACCATTAATGGACAGTTGGAACTCAACAAAACAGCTTTACAATTACGCATTACTCTATGTAGGATTCCCTTAATTTTTATATAAATTGGGGGGATAGACATGTCTTACAAAAAATCTGAAAGGACTGATAATTCTAAAAAAAATAAGGAGCTTGAATTATTACAGCTTGCACAGAGTGCCGTATCGAGAAGTTTAACTCCATATGAAACTAGCCAATTATTGCGAGGTATTGATAAAACCCATCTACAAAAATTTCGTTTATTTCTCTCTACTTAAGAAAGGAAACTTAATTGATGGAAGTTATGAAAAAACAGTAAAGGAATTCAAAGATAAATTTGATAATGAAATGATAGAAAAACATGAACGATCTGCCCATTATCTACAAAATCTATCCTATTGGACGAAATCATGAACAAGCTCAGTCAAGAAGAAAAAAGAGGGGCAGAAAATATAGAAGCTGCGTCCTATATATTCTAGAAGAACGATTTATTATATTACCCGACTACTTGTTTGTTGGTTATGACAAGTACTTATCTCTGAAATCTTGTACAAAGTATCCCACAGGGGAGTGCACCCTACAACCCACCATTTAAGTCTGATTATTTTGATAATCAGACTTAAATTAAAGTGTGGAGAATCTCGGGCGAAGTGCGACAACCCCTTTCTGACTGCCTTGATTACTGGTGTTGCAACTACCTTTATCTGTTAATAACTATAA
>NZ_LNXV01000005.1:0-116236 GCF_001467025.1 Legionella brunensis
GCGTCTCAGCTTCATATTTATTTTGAAGACCGTATGAACCTGAGACTTAGATAATCAATGAGGTGACACAGTTAGATGAACACTCTCAGTTATTCGATTGTTGGACCTCTATCAGAATATTGCCATCGGCCGCTAAACCTTTAAGTAGCATCGAGGTAAAATTTATTTTTCCTTGTTGGATATCAACTAACCTGTTCAAAAGCTCTTTATATTTACCAGGCATCAACTCATAGTGTTTATGTGTTTCAGAACATTTTTCCATTGATTTAATGAAAATTTCCTGTATCACCCAAAAAGGCTTTTTTTCCTCCAACCCTTGACTTGCTTTTTGCAAACACCAAGCCAGATGATTGAGCCCCTCCCCGCCTTCGATGGGTTTGGCATATTCTTTTTTGTCTTCATTTGGAAGTTTTAAAGATATTTGTATTTTCGTCATAGTTTTCCTTTTTAGTTAAGGCTGCAGTTTCTTAGGTGAGTTCGTATTTTTAACAAAAAATTATACTCTGAATCTCATTTTTGATGAACTGATTAGACTGATTCATTACTTTTAATTCAAAAAAACAATAAACTGCTCAATATATTACCTAGAGAGCAGAAAGAATAAAGGCCGATTTTCGATAAAAAGATTCAGCTTGTAGGTTCGCTACATCTAAAAGACATTAAAAAACCGATGATGTTTTCAGCTGAATTGCATGCTCTTCTTCTTTATGTTTGCATTTTCTTGCATTAAAAAATTGCGCAAAATTATAGCCTAAAGAAATCATCGGCTGTGGAGAATTAGGAATCGCGCTACCTAATATAGCTTGAAATGCATTATAATATTCAGGAGTAGAACCATACTCAAAAGAAAGGTAAGATTGTCTACCATTGTAGAAATCATCAATAATACTTCTGTTTCCAATAACCACTTGAAAAGGCTTTGGTTCATTTTTACGATTTAGCCAATCATTCATCTCTAATAATTGCGAATTCAATCCTACCCAAGAATCCCATACCCATTTCTTATTATCATTGTCAGTAACCAGTACGGCACTGTGAAACCCCCAGCTTTTATTATCGTCGAAAGCCTGCCAATCTTCATTGTTCCACAGTTTATAAATTTTTACCGAATCAATGCCATAATAAGCCAGCATAGTGCTTACAAAATGCGCTCTTATATGACAATAACCCGCTGTATTTGCGTATTGTGTACTCAGCTTATTCTTGTTGTATTTCCAAAAATTTTTGTACAAATTGCTAAGGAAATCAAAGTCGGGATAAAATTTTGCCTTTAAAATAGGATACTCACCTACCTTTACCTTTATACTACCAACTAATGCCTGACACTCTTGTTGCAAAATATCGTTATGTAATTCCACATTGGTTTTAAATGGAGCTCCTTCTGCTCCTATATCAATACCACCATTATCAATAGTTAACTTAAGACTGTTTATAGCAGACAATGTAGATTGACCATCATAAAATACCAATGGAATTCCTAAGTCAAGAACTCCTGGGGGTAAACTTTCGTCTGATACAGGAAAAAATGGGGAGCAAATCGCAGATAAATTTAAGACTTTACCCGAAAAGAAACGACACATCAAAGCAGATAGATTAACGCTCTCTATTGAAGGCCAAAAATTACCCATGAGAGAAATTGTCATTTTCCCTTTCGGCAAATAAGAGCATTTAATCTCATACGTAGAATTTTGTTGGGGTCGCTCAATTAATGATTTCTTACCCTGCATTTTGTCAATCTTGAAAAACATCATTTCTCTCATTGCTGGCGTGAGACGATCATATCAAATGCTTAATTAATAATCAAAATGCAAATTAAATATCAAATAATTTATTTTAAACAGAAATTCCTAGAAAAATAGGTCATATGATGATAAATAGAAAAGAAATATCCGAGAGAGCTCTTACCTCACTACAAAGCCCTCTCTAGAGAATAGTGCTAAGCATTTTCACGCGAAGCGCTCAACATCCACCGTGCTTTTTCATGCGCAGCAATTCTATCACCTAACAAAGTTGCTGTACCCTCATCTCTTTTTTCTTGGGCAAGGGCAAGAGCCTGATTTAAATCTTTAACCAAAGTATCATGATCATGGGCAAGTTCAGTAACCATCTCATTCGCATTTTTCCTAGAGTCACCATCCTTTATGCGTTTTAAATTTTCAAACTCTTTGAAAGTGGCAGGAGTATGATGACCTAAAGTGCGAATGCGTTCAGCAACGGTATCCACAGCCTCTGCCAATTCTTGATATTGCATCTCAAATAACTCATGCATTGCTTTGAATTGAGGTCCTGTTACATGCCAATGGTAATTTTGAGTCTTTAAGTATAAAGCATAGGTATCAGCCATGAGTATAGATAATTTTTTCATTACATCGTCCATATTTAATGCTCCTATTTTGTTATTTTATATTGTAAACATAGTTAAAAAATCATATTTTATAAAATCAATTAACTCTATAACTTTAATAGATTTATCCGATGAAACTTTGGTGCTGAAATTCTAATCATAGGTAACTTATTGAATGATCTCTATCTTAATTTTTTAAAGTTTTGCGAAAGCTATTACGTTGGATCAAAAATCCCTCTATTAAATTCATCCAATAAAATGGGTTCACGACCAATACCCATAGCATCTCGGATATAGTTAGAAGCAGTTAAAAGCTCTTCAAGATTATATTTTTTCATTTTTACCGCCTGCAGGTAAGCAATAAAAAATTCCGTTTTCAAATTACCAATACCTTTTCCCATACCTGCTAGGGATGTATCAATATATTGAACACCCGCTCGAATTGCAGCAAGTGCATTTGCTTGTGCCAAACCAAGATTATCATGAGCATGAAAACCAAATGGTATTGAATATTGTTGCGTATACTTTTGATAAATAGATTCAATTTTTTCAGGTAATATGCTCCCATTAGAGTCTGCAAAATAAATCATGTTAGGCTCATATTGCACTGCCTCTTGCACAGCTTGATCCAGTTCCAGTTCTTTATAATGAGTCATGTTCGTAAAATTAATAGCTACTTCAAAGCCAAGATCTTTGGCCATTTTCAATATTGTAGAAGCCTGTGTAAGCCTATCTTTAGGAACACAAATTCGAATTAAATTGACACCAAACTCTTTAAGCTCCAAAAGATCAGCATGTGAAACGTTGTTAGGATAAATCATGACAGCTACCTTGGCATGCTTAATCAGAGGATGGCAAAAATGAAGGTAATCTTTTTGACACAATCCCGTTCTCCCTATATTGGCGATAGGCTGTAAAGAACCGTTACGATAACCAATTTCAATGTATTCAATGCCGGAGTTATCGAGTGCAGTTAAAATATGTTGTAATTCATAATCTTCAAAGTGAAAATTGGTTCTATGTCCACCATCTCTTAGGGAGACATCCAATACGCTAATAGTCTTCATAATATTACTTCATTGGTCGCAACAAAATTTAATAATTCGTTCTTTAGATTAATTATAGCTGTCTGCAACAGCTATTCTGATACTTTACGCAACAAAAAATTTTCATGACTTTTAAAAGTATTTTGAATATTGACAAATAAATCGCGAAGTACTTAAGTAATTTTAAGTCATTTAAGACATTAAGGATGAAAGTATGAAACATCGACCCAAAGCAAAGAAAACTGATCAGGCAAATAATTATTTTGCGGATTTTGCAAAAATTACCTCTGATATCGTTGGGAACGTATGGAGCTTCATACTTGCTCTAGCAATCATCATTATTTGGATTATTATGGGGCCTGTGTTCAAATTTTCTGATACTTGGCAACTTCTCATTAATACCGGAACTACCATCATTACTTTTTTGATGGTCTTTTTAATTCAGCATACACAAAATCGCGATACTACCATATTAAATTTAAAATTGGATGAAATAATTAAAGCTACCAAAACAGCAAGTAACACTTCACTCGATTTAAGCAAATTAACAGACGAACAACTGCAGGCATTGGAAAAAGAGTACGAAAAAATATGCAACAAGAGCAATAAGAACGGTAAGTAATTGATTTAAAATGTTTTTATTTAGTGAATATTATTGACATGAAAAAAATTTGATAGGTTATTGGATTTTTTGAAGATCGACTTCTACTATTAAATTTGCTGTATTTGGAAATTCATTAAACTTTAATAAGGATATTATCATGGCCGATAGAAATGAAAAAAAACAAGGTTCTTATGATCAACAAGGACGTCGTTCCAGTGAAGCTCCCAATACAAATCGCGATAAACCTTATCACCGTGGTTCTGATGCCAATCGCCAATCCCAGGATGAACGCCGTCATTTTGACAAAGCTGACAAACACTTTTCAGAAAGATCTAATCATCCACGTACCTCAGAAAACTCACGTGATCACAGAAAATAGTAGAATTTAAAAAAATACCGTCAAAATAAAAATTTTTGACGGTATTTTTATTAGACCTCTTTCAAAACTACTGTTACCGTAGAATTGTAGAATTTCGGAAAAGTCTATTTCAATAGCTTTTGAGTTCGAACCGTCGCTAACGCCGTACCAAGCATAAATTTCGCAAAGCTCTTCACTCTTCCTTCTTTTTTCTCTGCAGCCATCTTCCCTTCTTGCCAACCTGCTATAAATGTAGGGATAAGTAGCGCCAATAAAAGATATCTATTTCGCTCTTTTAATCTCCTGAAATATAGCTGATGTTCTGTTAACCTACCTCTCTCCATTTGAATCTTAACTTCCAACTGATCAATGGATTTTCGTAGTTCTTTTCGCGAGCTCATGACTACCCTCGGACTGTTGATTACTTAATAAGGCCCTTGTTTTTTCAAAGCTCATCTGTTTAATACAAGAACTTAAGCTTATACCAACAAAAAACAAAGCCACGGCATTGAGTAGCAAGACAGTAATCATTGCTAATAAGGGCCCTATTAGAAGGGTGATTAAGTAGCCAATTAGTACCATTACCGTTAGCCATGTTGAGAGACAAAGCGCTATCAAGACTGCCAAACTAGTTAACAAAGGTACAATATTTAACCCAGCAAGTTTGGCTTCCAGCCTAAATAGAGTCAAAACTCCCCTAGCCACAGCTATCTTGCTAACAATTAAGCCTTCTAAATGCTCAATAAAATTAATCATGATCACTTTCTAAAAAGTGATGACAGAATAAAACCGATACCTCCTGCAATAAGAATGGATGTAATTGGATTTTTCTTTACATTGTTCGCGAGTTCATCCCTGTACTCTTTAAGCGTATCCTGGGCCTCTTCAAATCTTTTCTTACTCTCTTCTAGCCACTCATTAGTGCTATCTTTGAGCTGTTGATATTGCTCATCAATTCGCTCTTTTTGCACTTCACGACTTCGTTTCTTGCTAACTCTTGAACTAGGAACAGCAGAAAGACTTTCTTCCTTCTGCGAACGCTTTTCACTATTAGCTGATGATTTAGGAGGGTTTTTATTCATAATATGTCCTTATAAAATTGAATAATTAATTGGGATCTTTTTACAATTCTACTCATAGTATTTATGAATTTTAGCTGCAAATTCAGGAGCAGCAAAATCTGGCCAGTGATCCTTATCAAAACCTGGTGCATTTTTTAGACGTTCTTTATCCAAATCAATCAGAAAACAATCCCCAGTCTTGTCGTATTTAAACAAATGCCAAGGAAGAGCAAAAAATTTATTTCCGAAACCTAAAATGCCCCCGAAGTCGAGTACTAAGTAATTAACTTTCCCAAAAGCTTTGTCTATCACTACTTCACTAATGGTGCCGAGATTTTCTCCATCCATGTTTTTAACATCCACACCAGTAACTTCACTAGCTTTCACTACACTTCGTTGGCTTGTCATAATGAACACTCCTGTGTACAGATATTAGTTACCAGTTGATAATTTGTCTTCTTTGTTATTATTTTAGCCCAACTTCTTACATCTGATAGACATTACGAGCATAAAAAAACCCGCTTTAAAGCGGGTTTTCAAAAGGAAAGTGAGCTAAGGCTTACATCATGCCCATGCCACCCATTCCGCCCATGCCACCCATATCACCAGCACCTACTGCTTCTTCTTTCTTAGGAAGATCAGCGATCATGCACTCAGTGGTTAGCATTAAGCTTGCTACAGAAGCAGCGTTTTGTAAGGCAGTACGAGTAACCTTAGTTGGATCAAGAATACCCATCTCAACCATGTCACCGTATTCACCAGTTGCAGCGTTAAAACCAAAGTTATCTTTGTTTTCAGCAACTTTGTTAACAATTACAGAAGCTTCATAGCCTGCATTGGCAACGATTTGGCGTAATGGAGATTCAATGGCACGACGTAGGATGTTAATACCCATATCTTGATCTGCATTGTCGCCTTTTAGACCATCCAATGCTTTTTGAGCACGAATCAAGGCAACACCACCACCAGCAACAATACCTTCTTCAACCGCAGCGCGGGTTGCATGCAGTGCATCTTCAACACGAGCCTTTTTCTCTTTCATTTCAACTTCAGTTGCAGCACCTACTTTAATAACAGCAACACCGCCTGCTAACTTAGCAACACGCTCTTGTAACTTCTCACGATCATAATCAGAAGATGTTTCTTCCATTTGCGCACGAATTTGAGTAATACGAGCGTTAATTTCAGATTCTTTACCTTCGCCATCAATGATAGTGGTGTTTTCTTTAGTCACTACAACACGTTTTGCAGTACCTAAGTCTTCTAGTGAAGCACTTTCAAGGCTCTTGCCAACTTCTTCAGAGATAACTTGACCATTTGTTAGGATAGCAATATCTTGCAACATTGCTTTACGGCGATCACCGAATCCTGGTGCTTTTACTGCACATACTTTAACAATACCACGCATGTTGTTAACAACTAGAGTTGCTAATGCTTCACCTTCAACATCTTCGGCAACGATCAATAAAGGACGGCCAGACTTAGCAACACCCTCTAACACAGAAAGCATATCGCGAATGTTAGAAATCTTTTTATCAACTAAAAGAATAAATGGATGCTCAAGCTCAGCACTCATGTTTTGTTGGTTGTTGATGAAGTATGGAGAAATATAACCGCGATCAAACTGCATACCTTCAACCACAGATAATTCATTTTCCAAGCTATTGCCATCTTCAACAGTGATAACACCTTCTTTACCCACTTTTTCCATTGCTTCAGCAATGATATCGCCAATCGATTGATCAGAGTTTGCAGAAATGGTACCAACTTGAGCAATTGCTTTGCCATCTTTACAGGGCTTAGACATTGATTGTAAGTGCTTAGTTACTGCAGCAACTGCTTTGTCAATACCACGCTTCAGATCCATTGGGTTCATACCAGCAGCAACTGCCTTGTTACCTTCAACCATAATAGCGCGTGCTAATACGGTAGCAGTTGTAGTGCCATCGCCAGCAGCATCAGAGGTTTTAGAAGCAACTTCTTTAACCATTTGTGCGCCCATATTTTGGAAGCGATCTTCAAGTTCAATTTCTTTAGCAACAGACACACCGTCTTTAGTTACAGTTGGAGCACCAAAAGACTTTTCTAAAACAACATTGCGTCCACGTGGACCCATTGTAACTCGCACAGCATTTGCCAGAATATTCACACCAGCAATCATTTGTTGACGTGCATCATCGCCAGAACGTACTTCTTTAGCCATTATAATAATCTCCTTCAAATCTTTATGTTAGATTACTTCTCAATAACGCCCATGATGTCATCTTCACGCATCACAACCAGTTCTTGACCTGCTACTTTAACTTCTGTACCAGAGTATTTGCCAAAAAGAACAACATCACCAACTTTGACAGCCAAAGCACGAACGTCGCCATTATCTAATACTTTACCAGCACCAATAGCGATAACTTCGCCGCGCATAGGTTTTTCAGTAGCGCTATCTGGAATAACGATGCCTCCAGCTGTAGTGCGTTCTTCTTCCATACGACGAACAACAACACGATCGTGTAAAGGACGAATTTTCATACTTGTTTTCTCCTGGTTTTTTAATTATCACCTATAATTTTCAGAGTAAGCTCTGATTTTTTAGCGTTACACAATGATAAGTACTTCTATGTATCCTACGATTGTACTTCACTGATGACAGCCATATGGGGGCTCAAAAATAGCTTTCAAGGGGTGATGTAAAAAAAAATTTTGGCTTTTTTTAATACTGCTACTACAATGTTTACTATTTGACTGGTTGCAATACACCTATGAAGAAATGGTTACTATTCTCATTACTTTGTTTCGCGTCGTTTATTAACCACGCAAGCCCACTTCCAGCTGCAGAAGTATTTCAGGTTAATGTAAAACCAGTTGATCCTAATACCTTAGCCATTAATTGGCAAGTTAAGCCTGGCTATTTTATCTATGCCGATCGCATTAAATTAACAGAACAGACTAACAGTAATGTTCATTTAGGAGAATTAAGACTCCCTGAATCCTTATTAAAAACAGACAAGCAAGGAAAAAGCTACAACATTTATCGCAATGAATTATCACTTCCTGTTGCTATTTTAGGTGAACAACCAGGTGAAACATTAATTAACTTACGTTTCCAAGGATGTGCCGACGATGGTTTTTGTTATCCTCCTGAAATGCGCCAAATTAAGCTCACTATAGATAACAATTTAGCATTAACTAATGCCAGTATAGAAGAACCTCTGCAAGCAACAACCAATGCACCGTCTGCAACCAATGAAATTGAAGCTGTTTTTGCTAATCATCATTGGGCAATAGTAATTCTAAGCTTTTTTAGCTTTGGTTTATTATTATCTTTTACACCTTGTGTTTTACCAATGATCCCCGTGTTATCCGGAATTATTGTTGGGCACGGTAAAAATCTATCTACTCGAAAGGCTTTCTTCCTTTCCTTAAGTTATGTCTTAAGCATGTCAGCTACCTATGCTTTGGTGGGTGCCGTCGTTGCATCATTAGGTAGCAATCTGCAAATTGCCATGCAATCTCCTTGGGCTATTGGCTTATTTAGCTTACTTTTCGTGTTACTAGCTATTTCAATGTTCGGCTACTATGAATTACGTCTTCCTGTTTCATGGCAAGCAAAATTAGCAGGAGCAAGCCGCAATCAAGCCAGTGGCCATTATTTAGGCGCCGCTGTCATGGGAAGTTTATCAACCCTTATTTTGTCTCCTTGCGTTACAGCTCCTTTAATCGGAGCTCTCAGCTACATTGCCCATAGTCATAATATCATACTCGGCAGCCTGGCTTTATTTTTCTTAGGCTTAGGCATGGGAACCCCCTTATTATTAATTGGTACTTCTGCAGGAAAATGGCTGCCTAAAGCTGGAAAATGGATGAACGGCGTCAAAGCATTTTTCGGTATACTCTTGCTCGTTGTAGCCATCTATCTGTTGAGTCGCATCTTACCAAATATTATTGTCATGCTTTTGTGGGCAAGCTTACTGATTTTTATAGGAATTTATTGCGGCGCACTAACTAAAGCACTCTCTAATCATGCTAAATTCCGACAAGGATTTGGGCTCATCAGCTTAGTTTATGGTTTACTCATCTTAGTGGGTGCGAGTATGGGTAATAGCAATCCCTTGCAACCTCTGGCAGGATTTTCGACCACTGCAAATGCAACTCAAAGTTTTCCAGTTGAAACCGTAAGCACCATCAGTGAGGTGCAACAAGCGATTGCCAAAGCTAAAGGTAAACCTGTTCTATTGGATTTTTACGCTGACTGGTGTACTTCCTGCCAAATTATGGAAGCAACAACATTTAAAGATCCTCAAGTGGAAGCAGCACTAAAAAATTTTGTTGTTCTAAAAGTAGACATCACAGCCAATAATGCTCAAGATAAAGCGCTACTTCAACAATATGGGGTAATTGCTCCACCTACTTTTTTATTTTTCAATAAACAAGGGAATGAGCAAAGCAACTTACGTGTTGTCGGTGAGGCTTCAGCAAGTAAATTTTTAGAGCAGCTCATTCAGGCATCCGCACTCGATTAATTTGACCTTATCAAAATCTGTGGTGGATTAGACAAATTCACTGCGGAAGCGTTATAATTCGCCCACTTTTTTTACAGTTTGCAGATAGAGAATTATGAATCATAAGGTAGGCTTTGTCAGTTTAGGATGCCCTAAAGCATTAGTTGATTCCGAGCGAATCATTACCCAACTGCGTGCCCAAGGATATGATCTGGTTTCCAGTTACCAAGATGCTGGTGTTGTTGTGGTAAATACTTGTGGTTTTATTGATGCCGCGGTGACAGAATCCTTAGATACCATTAAAGAAGCCATGGCTGAAAATGGACGAGTAATCGTTACAGGTTGTTTAGGTGCTAAGGCTGACATTATTCGTGAAGCTTGTCCTGATGTTCTGCATATCAGTGGCGCTCATGCTTACGAAGAAGTTGTTCGAGCTGTACATCGACATCTGCCGCCCCCTGCTGATCCCTTCACTCAGTTGGTTCCTCCACAAGGCATCAAACTAACACCAAGACATTATGCCTACTTAAAAATTTCTGAAGGCTGCAATCAAAAATGTACTTTTTGCATTATTCCAACAATGCGTGGCAAGTTGCAAAGCTATCCTCTTACGCAAGTGCTTTCCGAAGCAAAACGCTTAAAAGATGCAGGCGTACAAGAATTATTAGTCATTTCCCAAGATACTAGTGCTTACGGTGTCGATACACGTTATCAGGCTATTGACTGGAAAGGCAAAACTATTAACACTAAATTTTATGATTTATGCGAACAACTAGGCGAGCTGGGCATTTGGGTACGCTTACATTATGTATATCCTTATCCTCATGTTGATGAAATTATTCCCCTCATGCGTGACGGTTTAATTTTACCTTATTTAGACATTCCTTTGCAGCATGCTAACTCTCGTGTACTGAAAGCAATGAAACGACCAGCAAGCAGTGAGAATACATTAGCAAGAATTGCTCAATGGCGTGATATTTGCCCCGAAATTACCTTACGCTCAACATTTATTGTCGGCTTCCCAGGCGAAACAGAGGATGAATTTGAAGAGTTATTGAGCTTTTTGCAAGAAGCACAGTTGGATCGCGTCGGATGCTTTCAATATTCACCTGTTGAAGGAGCTAAAGCCAATGAGCTTACAGATCCTGTTCCAGAAGACATTAAAGAGGAACGCTATCATCGCTTTATGCAAGTACAAGCAGAAATAAGCCGTAACAAACTAAAAGAAAAAATCGGCTCCATACAAACCGTGTTAATTGATCACATTAATGATGAACAAATTATTGCTCGTGGTAAAAGTGACGCACCCGAAATTGATGGTTTAGTATATTTACCACCTAACAACAAAGCCGTGGTGGGAAGTGTCGTTGATGTTAATATCACCAAGAGTGATGATTATGATTTATATGGAGAGTTTGCAGATTAACCTTGTGAACTGAGAGTTTCTTGATTTGATGGCCGTTAAAATAAACGGCTACCTCTCTCAACTTCCGATCCTCCTCAATAATCGCGAGGAAAGAAGCCAATTTGAGTCTATCCTATTTGCCCCCTATTTATTTATCCAGTTAAATCAGCAAGTTAATTTCCTGTATTTAATATGTCAATAAAAATAACTTAAAGATGACACCCAAGTCAATATGTAGTATTATTGAACTTTTTGCCCTTGAGTTATCCGATGAGTAAAGTATATTTTTGGCATGGTCTGATAGGCGATGTCAGTCAATTTGCCCCCTATCAAGACACGATTAATAAATTGCTGCGTGGCGATTATCAAGCAGCAGACATGGAGAAATTGCACGCTCATCGAATTTATAGTGCACGAATTAATCACAGCGACCGTTTATTGTTTACCACAATTAAGAGAGGGGGAAAGTCCTATCTGTTGTTACTGGATGTGGTATTGAACCATGACTATTACAAATCGCGTTTTCTAAAGCCCTCTGTGCTTAAGAATTATTTGGATACTAATACGGGAGTATTTGAGCACCAGGTCATTGATAAAGACAGCTTTGCGAAATCAATAGAAGAAATATTACCTGAGGAGACAACGGAAGCAATAGAGATAGATTATACCTCGTTGGAATACTACAACCAGATGTACATCGAGCTAAGTGACCAGCAAAAAGCAATACAGAGGACCCGCCTACCTGCGGTAGTCAGTGGTCCACCAGGCTCAGGAAAATCCTGTGTCGCTTTTTCCTTATTGACCCAAGTGGCCGGTCAAACGATTGATAATCTGAAAGCCCCCATTTTATACATAACGCAGTCTTTGGATTTGAAAAAAAGCCTGGAGACAATGTGGAATGAGTCGCCGCTTGCGGCGGAATTTCCTGCGGGTGCGGTACAATTTTGCACTTATCAGGAGCTTTTGGCCCAAGTTGCTCCTGAAACCAGGACACAGAAAATGGTTTCAGAATTAGATTTTCAGAATTGGATTAAAAAGTACATCAAAAAATATAAGTCAATCTACAAAGCTGGCAAAGCAGAAATGCCCGTCAGTGAAGCGTTTTTAGCGCAGCACGAAAGAATCTATCGAGAACTTCGCATACTCGCCGCCTACCAGCCGGAAAAGTACTTAAACTTAGGCGAGAAACAATCTCTCTTTTTTGATCAACAAGAACGAGCATGGCTACTGGCTATGAAGAAAGCTTATGCGGATTTTTTGGCAGCACAAAACAGTGTAGATCCCAGCCTATACCAACCCGAAGTAAAGCCTGGGTACTCATTCATTGTGGTTGACGAATCGCAAGATTTATCCCATCAACAGTTAAAGGTATTGCGTGATTTGGCAATCAACTGCCAGATTTGTTGTTGTATGGATTCTCACCAGAGCTTGAGCGATCCGGAGTCCAAACGCCCCTACCTATTCACACTGCTTGGTGAGGGAGAGCAAAAGGTAGAACATCTAGAATTAACCAAAACATACCGTTGTCCTGCCAAGGTAGTCGCTTTGGCTAATCGGGTGATCGAGATAAAAAACAGTTTGACTGGTGGTATAGCTGATAAGAATGAATTTCTGTCGATTGATTCTGTTTCAGAAGAAACAGGCGAGGGTGACGTACGTTGGATTAATGAAGCCTCTGAACAAGATATTCAAACATTGCGACAAGCAGCAAAATCGACGGGTTTTGCCGTGATTACTCTGCCTGAATTTAAAAAGGATGCTTCAAAACTATTTCAAACCCCCTTGGTGTTTACTGCAGAAGAAATTAAAGGCTTGGAATATCATACGATTGTTGCTTACCGCATATTGGAGACAGACACCTTTAGAAAAGCCAATGATATTTTGCAGCAAACGAGTGATTCAGACTTGCCAGTGCGGAAACACCGCACTAAAGATTCGCGAGGTGATGCTCAATTTGGTCCTCATTTCAATAAATTGTTTACCAGTTTTACACGGGCAAAAAACACCTTAATTGTTTATCAAGAACCTCAGGAAAAATCACAGAAGCACAAATTACAGAGACTTTCTGACTTGCTAGAGCAAGTCATTTCCAAGACAGTAAATCAGCAGATTGCTGTTACTCAAACCAGTGAACAGGATTGGGAAAAAGAAGCACAACGGCAGGTGAAACAGGGTAATTTAGATTTGGCTAAGCGAATCCACGAAGAAAAATTAAGTAAGCAAGAAATTGAGCCTGATCCCGTGGCTTCACAGCTTAAGAATGAAAAAGAAAGGGAAAATACATCTATAAAAAAAGTTGTAACGAGCAACAGTATTAAAGAAAATAATCAACCAGAAACCTCCCTGGCTAAAAAAACTAAAAATGATTCAAAAAGAAAAGATTATGTAGAAAAATTATTAGATAGAGTTTCTCCCACTAATCTCGTTAATCTATTCAATAGTGGAAGCGTTGAAACTTATCTTTATGATGATCTAATGAATGATGGAAGTTGTCTTTTCCTGAAGTTCATTTCAGACAGCACTTATATAGAAGTATTGTATTCTGTTCTCCGAGCCCCCCAATTAGCCAAACGACTCTCAACAATACCCCTGGGGAGAATTTACCCTAAGACTAAATGTTCTCTCTTATATTCCTTGATTAGCTCCCCTACGGGTCTATTAATTCTAGAAGAACTGCTAAAAAATAATCGTAATTTGGCCAAAACAATTTCAGGTGCTGATTTAGGCCGCCCAATGATAGGCGGCCAATATGAGAATGTCTCTGTTTTTTATCTCTTGTCTTGTTCTCAAGAAGGACGAGCAATCCTTATCCAACTACTAAAAATGAATCCTGCACTCGCGCAAACAATTTCAGCAGCAGATTTAGGGCGGTCTCTAATTACACAAGCAGGTATACCCCAAAACACGTCTGCTCTTTATATTTTAGCGATTACTGAAGAAGGACGAGCCATACTGATGTATTTGCTACAAAATAATCCTGGACTCGCACAAACGATTTCAGGAGCAGACTTAGGGCGACCTCATATGGAAATTTCTGCACTTTATTGTTTAACTGTTACGAAAGACGGGCAACGTATACTGTTACGCCTGTTAAAGGATAACCCTACACTCGCAAAAACAATCTCTGGAGCTGATTTGGTCCGGGCTAGAACTGATAAAGGAGGTTCAGAAGAAAATACTTCTGCTCTTTATTTTTTGGCAGCCGATATTCCAGAGGGACATATGATACTGCTTGCGTTTTTACAGCAAAATCCAACACTTGTAGAAACAATTTCCAGAGCTGACTTGGTTCGGGCTCGAACTGCCAAGGCGGGCGAAGCTGAAAATACTTCCCCTCTCTATTATTTGGCAGCTACTCCCAAGGGGCGAGCTATACTGTTACACATGCTACAGAGGAATTCTACACTTGCAGAAACCATGGTCACTGTCGATTTAGGCCAGAAATCTACCAAGAAGGATGATACTTCTGTATTTTGTAATCTAGCAGGTAGCCTTGATGGGCAATTCATCCTTGAGTATTTAATAAAGAAAAACCCTAAAATTATTTCTAACCTCCCTATCGAGTTTTTAACTGGTAGTTTATACGCCAATAAAACAGTTTTAGATGCTTTGTTGGCAACACCAAAAGGAAAGACAATCGTGCAATTGATCCATAAAGAAAATCCTGGTTTACTCACTCAGCATCCATTCTTCGTAAGCTATACTGATACTTTGGCTCAACTGCTCCCCTCAGAGGAAAATAGCGCGCCCACACAGACAGAATCAAAAATACCTCTCAATTGGAGTATCTTTGCCTCAACTGAGACTCAAAGCACTGAAACTTACAGGAAAGACGAGGCAACCAATCAGACAACAATTAACTTTAATTGAAAAAATTTTTGTTAAGTGTCAAAAATAGCTCGTTACAGCTGTGTTAATTGGCTATACGCACAAGGGCTTTCGCAAGCGAATACTCTAGCCTCCCCGTCACGCCAAGAATGGGAGTAAGATGCACGGAAACACTCGCTGCATACAATGGTCATGCCTAAATATTGAAGAAGCTTCATGAATATGGTGTTGATCTTGACCAGACTAGAACAGATGACATGACAATAGCACATATTGCAATTCAAAAAGGTTCTATTAATATTATTCAGTGACTTCTCGATGAAAAGTAAAAATTTAATGCCCGCTTTTTAGTTAACAAAATGATTTGATTAAATTTTTAGAACCCTACCATGATAAAAAATAGACCAGACACGGTCCGCAAATAGAAACTTCACTGCAACTTGGCTTTCTTTAGCTGTTCCACTTTAACTTCATTATACTGTTTCCATAGAGTGAATTTACTGCGTTCTGATTCAGGCATCTTTAATAATGTCGTTTTCATTGCACAGGGTTCTGAAAACAGAGTATCAAGAAAACTCGACCATTCTTTTTCCTGTTCTTTATTTATCCTGACCTGCTCCGTTTTATTCTGACGCTTTTTAAAAAAAGCTTGCAGTTTATTTGCGGCCTGTTCTTGTGCCATTGGTTTATTTCGTTTCAGTAAAGTTATCATTTGATTATAAAGACTATTTAATTGTGCATTTTTTTCTTTTAATGAGATGCAACTCTGGTCTTCCTCGCACAAGGCATCAATTTTTTTGAGAGTTTCTTTAGATTTGTCGGGAGAAATAATCGTAAATTCAGCTATCAATGCCTCAATTTTTGCATGCAAAGCTTTATTTTTGATTTTTCTTGCCTCAAGTAAGCGAGTTTCCAATCTGTCCATTAATTCCATTAATTCATCCAGGTCTCTACTGCAAGTAATGCGCATAAACCCTGACGCCTTTTTCGTACCAAAATAAGACAGCGGGGCAATCATTACTGAATCCTGGAATAAGAGATAATAAGCCAACTCTTCATCTGTACTTACTTTCCCTGTTTTGCCTAATGCTCGCCTGGCCTCTTTAGGTATTTCCAGACCTAACATGTCATTAAAATCAGCTAGTACATAAAAAGTGCCCTCGACTTGATAATCAGGATCAGGCATACAAGCACCCATCTCTTTCAAGCGAGAATTTACATAATCCACTTTCTTTTTATAGAATTGCTTAAGTCTCTCATGTTCCTCACCAACCAAATTTTTCATGGCTTCTGCATAGGCCATTTGCGCAGCACGAGGGGCATGTCCGATAGTGCTAATATTTTTAGCTAATAACTTACTCATCAATACGTCATCAAAGGCTAAAAGGATGGCCATACGTTCACCCGCTGCCGATAGTGCTTTAGTTGCTGAACGCATAATGCACGTTCTGGGCTTTAAATCAGGCGCAATGCTAAGAAAAGAAGGTACTTTTACATGCGACATTTCCGCATAAGCTTCATCAAAAATAATGTGTAGCTCAGGATACCTCCGTAAGACATCAGCAATTTTTTTTAGCTCTGTTTCATCAATAACAGTACCCAAAGGATTATTAGGATTGCAAAGAAGAACAGCAGCTGGAGGCTTACCATCCACCTTTGACAGTTTATAAGCTTCAAGAATGCTTTTCTCGAGAGCTTCTGCCGTAAGTTTGTATCCTTTTTCTTTCATTACATCAATAGGATGCAAAAGATGATTGGGATTAGCATACAAACTATAATGAGGGAACGGCGTAATCACACGATAACCAGAAGTATCTTTATGGAGATCGCTCAATGTTTCAAAAAGAACATTTAGAGCCCCAGCGCCCCCCCCTGTATATAAAATATGTTCTGGCTTGATTTCAATGTCATACCAAGATGACATTGCTGTAGCCATAACGGTTCTTGCCTCCTCATCCCCCTGTGGATGACCATAATCAATCGCAGCCCCTTCTTTAATTTTATCAAGATTGGTAATCGCTTCTTTAACCAACTCTTCCATTTTTTTCCAATAAGCCAAATAATAGCGTATTGTATGTATATTAATTGGGTAAGTCGGCTGCCCCATACCTGCAGTAATTATTTTTTTTAACTGTTCAACGGATTGCGACAGCTTGGCGTTTTCTTTGCGTAAGGTTTTAGCCCACATAGAGAGCAGCATGATTTTGTCCAATTTATCAGCGGATTGGCCATCTGGAGTTAACATGGTTAAATTCCTTGTTTAATGAACAAATATTAAGTTGTTTGCTAATATTTTAATTATACCCTTGTTATAGAAAGCATGACAATGCAAGAAAAAAAAACTAAATTTCAATTAACACTTGATGACGTGGGCAATTTTTTAGCCAAACTTTCTGAGCATAGCGATCAGGTCTATTGGATAAGTAGCCCTGATTTCAAGAAAATTCAATATATTAGTCCCTCTTATGAGCGGATTTGGGGGCGCTCGCGAGAAGAACTCTATGCCAATCCTGAGATTTGGATTGATTTCTTACACCCAGATGACATCGCGAACCATCATCCAATCCATCACATGGCAGAGCAAATTAAGCTTTTAGGGGAAAAGGCACGCTACTCAGAAAAGTATCGCATTATAAGACCCAATGGTGAAATTCGCTGGATAACAGATAATGGCTTCCCTCTCATTGATCATAAGGGAAACTGCTATGGTGTCACGGGTGTGGCTACTGATGTAACGGAAGAGCGTAAGCAAACTGAGGATTTACAGAAAGCAAAAGAAGCAGCCGAAATTGCTAACAAAGCTAAAACCGAGTTCATTGCTAATATGAGCCATGATATCCGAACTCCCTTAAGCGGCATCGTCGGCATTTCTAAATTATTGGAGATAGAAGCCCTAACAGAAATGGAAAAAGAATATGCTCGCTGGATCAATCAAAGTGGCGAGCAGTTGTTAGATCTACTGAACAACGTTCTGGAATTGATTGCCTTAGAGAACTTAAAAGAATTAGAACTTAAGCCAGGCTATTTTGATTTAAGACAAGAGATTTTGACTATATGTAAACTTGAATTACCGGCAATTAAAATGAAAAATCTTCAATTTAAAGTCGAAGTAGATGAGTTAATTCCAAGATTCATACAAAGTGATCATACCAAAATTCATCAAATCTTATTAAATTTATTAGGAAATGCGATCAAATTTACTGAAAAAGGGCATATAATTCTGTCCGTAAAACAAATTTCTTTTGACAAAGACAAAATTGAATTAGAGTTTAGTGTTGAAGATACAGGCATTGGTATTGCAGATGAGCAACAAATGAAAGTATTCGATCGTTTTTTTCGTATTACTCCTTCTTACCAGGGGGTTTATAAAGGGTATGGGTTAGGATTACATATTGTACAAAAATATGTTGCTCTGTTAGGTGGTGAAATAAGGTTAACAAGTATGGTTGGCAAGGGAAGTACCTTCTCCTTTAGGTTATCTGCAAAAGCAGACACAGGAAATTTATCGAAAATTCCATTTGATCTTGACAAATTAGTGAGTGAGAATACTCACGAGGATTCTTTGGTTCCTAATAAACAATTTCTAAGCGAGGATCAAATTCTTAAGCATGGAACACAGCTACCCCATCTGCTTCTAATTGAAGATAATACCATTGCCTTACGATTGCTTGAGTCTGTAACTAAACAGGTTGGATGCCAATTTACATCAACAATGGATGCTGAGGAAGCATTTGATTTAGTCAAACAAAAGCATTTTGATTTAATTATCACGGATATTGGTTTACCGGGCATGTCTGGAATCGAATTAACTATTTACATTCGTCATTGGGAACAAGCCTTAAATAAAAAACCCATCCCTATTGTGGGTTTGACAGCACATTCTCTTGGTAGCTCCGTCGATGAATGTTTGGAAGCGGGTATGAACAAAGTTTTAGCGAAACCCATCAACTTCGCTACAATGAAAGATATTGTTACTACACTCATTCCTAGTAGCAAGCTAGAAACAGTGGAAAACCTATTCGAGCAAGATACCCCGACTAACGAAGAAGAGCTTTTCACCTTACAAAAATTTCCCCTGCTCGACATACAACAAGGGCTTGGTAATCTTGGTAGTGTAGACCTATTAAGAGAACTATTAACCCTAATGAGTGCTGAGGATATTCCCAAAGATAAAGCTAAAATTCAGCAAGCTTATGAATCAAAAGATTGGCCAACCGTAGAAAAGCTTGCGCTTAAAATGAAGAGTAGTGCACTTTATTGTGGGACAACGCGACTACGATATGCTTGCCAATATCTAGAGGGTTATTATCAAAAAACGGAAGATAACCATCTTCTAGAGAAATTGTACTCTCAATTAATCCGAGTACTGGAAGAAACTAAATTTGCGATTATTGATTGGTTACAACAGCAATAATGCAGAATACTTTAAATAGCATTGTAAATTTGTTTACTGACTTCTATAACATTCTTTTGTTGAGTTTGCACCTCATCCGTTCCCGGCTTAAGTAAATTTTGATGCAGCAATTGATGATAATGTTTATAAGCTTTAGCAAGTTTTTCAAACTGATCCCGTTCAATCACCTGCTCAGAAAATAACTTTCGTAAAAGACTGAGAGTATTTGTATAAAGATAAAAATCTTTATGGGAATGTGTAAGGACTAAAAACTGCACCAAGAATTCCAAATCAATTAAACCTCCTGCTCCATACTTAACTTCATCGCCTTGAGCGTGTTTATCAATTTTTTTACGCATTCCAAGAACCTCATCGCGAATAACAGAAAGAGTTCTGGGTATTTTGAATACTGATTTTTTTAATTGTTTAAAGGATAAAAATAGACGCTTATCACCTACCAAAACCCTTGCTCGTATTAAGGCTTGATGCTCCCAAGTCCAGGCTTGATGCAGTTGATACTCTATAAACGCATCAATATGGCTCACTAGCAAACCAGCTTCGCCAGAAGGTCGTAAGCGTGTATCAACTGAATATAAAACGCCAGATTGCGAGCGGGTAGTCAGCATATGCAGGATTTTCTGCGTTAAACGGGTAACCAAAGCCTCTTCTTCCGTAGTCGCAGCATGGATAAAAACCAAATCTAAATCAGAATTGTAATTCATCTCTCGACTACCCAATTTACCATAAGCCACAATCGCAAAATGAGATTTAATCTTAGCCATTTGTTGGTAACGTTGACCTAATTGCTCGCTGGCCAGAGTAAATACCTTAGCCACAATAATTTCAGCCACATCAGCAAGGAAAGCACTTATACGTACGGCATGGTAGCGTCCATATATTTCTGCCCGTGCCGCTGAAAGCCAATTAATTAATTTAAACTGCCTTAAGATTTCCCCTTGGTGTTCTACCTCAGAGCAATGGGACAACCGCTCTTCCAGAGTTTTCTCTAATTCTTTATGAGTAGGAAGACGCCAATTTTGCTCTTGATCGAGCAATACTTCTAACAAAAAAGGCTGATTAACAATTAAAGTAGTAATGAAAGGGCTATACGCGAACCAATGCAATAATTCTTTTAATACTTGGGGATTTTCAGTAATTAACGCCAGATAAGAACTACGACCCACGATATTTTCTAATAACTGTAATACTTGTGACAATACTGCATCGGTGTCTGTAACATTTATCAACTCACTGAGTAATAACACCATAAAGCGGTCAAGACGCATTCTTGCTCCTTGCGACAAACGCCTACAGCGAGGTGAATGACGAAATGAATGAATCATCTGATAACAACGTTCTGCTTGTTGAAAACCTAAGCTTGCTAATAAATTAATGGCCATTGTATTTTCAACATGTCCTTGCCATAAGCTCGTCAATTGATTCGCAAGTAGACGCTTCTCATCTTCATACGGATCCGCTTTTGCAAGAACTGCCCGAAAAATGGCGCTGATAATTCGCTGGTATTGATGCAATTTTTTTAGTAAGTCTTGCCAATTGCTATAGCCCATCGCAAAGGCTATCTGCATTTGCTTAACTTCATTCTGTGGTAAGGCATGAGTTTGTTGATCATTTTGACTTTGCAGAGTATTTTCTAATTTTCTTAAGAAAAGGTAAGCTTGTTTCAAAGCTGCTGTATGTGAAAGTAATTTTTCTTGCTTTAAGACATTAAGTGCTGCCAATGTATTTTGTTTTTGTAAATTTGGTAAACGGCCGCCACGAATCAATTGCATATTTTGGATAATAAACTCCACTTCACGAATGCCACCAAATCCTCGTTTGATGTCATTTAACATAGGATTTAGCTGCACCTCACGCTCTATCATCGCTTTCATACTACGCAAAGACTCAATCACACTAAAATCAACATAGCGCCTATAAACAAAAGGAGTTATTAAACGATGGAACCAATGATTTGCAACCTCTGTATTTTCACCTATTAAGCGAGCCTTCACCATGGCATAGCGTTCCCAATCACGCCCTTGTTCTTGATAATAAGTTTCCATTGCGGCCAAACTTGAAACTAAGGCTCCACTTTCACCATTAGGACGTAAACGCAAATCAACACGAAATACAAACCCATCTGCCGTGATGTTTTGTAAAAGCTGCATAAACAATTGCACCACTTTGGTATAATATTGCTGGTTCGATATTTGCTCAGTACCATTGGTATAACCTGCCGCTGAAAAAGCACAAATTACATCAATATCAGAAGAATAATTAAGCTCGCGTCCCCCTAGTTTACCCATTGCTAATATATACAATTTAGTAGGTTTGCCCTGTTCATCACAAGCATCCCCATAGCGAACGGCTAATTCCTTTTCACAAAATTGAATAGCTCTTAAAACGATGGCATCAGCACAATCTGACCATTCTGTCATGATGTCTTCAGTAGTAGCTAGTCCCTCTAATTCTCTGAGTAATAAGCGCAACAAATGAGTATGTCTAAATTGACGCAATGCATGGGCAAAAAGATTAAAAGGCTGGTGCTCCAAATTCTGTAGCAAGCCCGAATAGTCCTCTAAAGCTAGAGCCTTGCCATAGCCTTCGGTGATTAACTGCTTTAACAGATCAATATGGCGACATGCATAATCACTAACGAGTAATAGTTTTTTTACCGCCTCACATGGCTCAACTTCTGTAAAATTTTTTAAATATAAAGCCATTTTAGGCTGTAATAGAGATGGGATTTCCATCACTGCATCTTTAATAAAAAGGAAGATACGTAAGCCTATCGAAGGGTAATCAAAAACTCAATTAGAAAAAATATTAACTTTTAAAAAAGATAATCAGGCTATATGCTATAGATATTGCAATTGAATAGTTGGTTTAACCTTAATGAAACGACTGTTATCTTTTGTTTTATATCTTTCAGCCTTGCTTTCTTGGCCACTTCATGCCCAAAATGAACCTCTACGAGTCGGTGTTGATACCTTTACACCCCCTTTTATTATGGAGGGAGCAAATTCTCAGTTATTTGGTTTTGATATCTCGATGATGAAATATATTTGTAACTCTATTCATCGTAGCTGCGTTTTTGTACCAACCGATTTTGACAAAATCTTTGACTCCCTTGAAGCAAGACAAATCGACGTTGCAGTCAGTGCTATTACTATTACCCCAGAACGGGCTACCAGGGTTAATTTTTCTATACCTTATTTACTCAGTCATTCCAGATTCATAGGGCCTAGTAAACTGGCAAAAGAACATTTCAGTTTGCAACTTTTAAATGATCATACTATTGGCGTTGAACAAGGTACTATTTTCCCAGCAGTGATTAACGCTATGGGGGTGAGGAATCCCACGATTGAGACATTTAAAGATGCTCCTACTTTAATCGATGCTCTTCAAAACGGGGATGTCGATATAGCTCTCATGGACGATCCTTCTGCCATGTATTGGCAATCACAATCCTCAGGCCTGCTCAGTGTGTTAGGTGAGCCATTTAGTACTGGTTTTGGATTGGGAATTGCTATCAATCGTAATGAAGTTGATTTATTAACAACCATTAATCAAGCTATTGTGCAATACCAGGATAGCGCTAATTTTAAGCAAGATTTTGACAAATATATCGCCCATTTCTAATGAAATCAGCACTCTATCCTTAGACTTCTCGCTTCGCTGCAAAGCCAAAGCGAGAAGTCTAATTAATACATAAGTAACATAATTACTCTTTGAAATAGAGTTTCAGAAAGATCCTAATGAAGCGTTTCGTTTTTGGTAATGCAACGGCTGATCACTTGTCTTGTAATGAAATCACCTTGACTTGCACCGTAAAGGGATTTGAAGTGCTCCGCTAAAATTACAACCCAAGAAGATAGGCGAAAATCCATTCTTTTCTCTTCTTGATTAACAACAAGTTCAAATAATCCTAAAGAATCTGTATTTTGTTCTTTGGCATATTCTTCCATGATCCGCTGTGCGGTTGACATGTCTTTATCCCTTGTAGGCCAATCTTTATTCATTCACTATCCCCCTACTTCACTACGGGCCGTTTGCAACATCATGATAATCACATTGGGTCAAAGAATAAAATTGCAAGGCTTGAATTTAAGAAAAATTTGTCACTAGAAAACAGTCTTCACCCTATTAATGGTTTAACACTGCCTTGGGGTTCTTGCCAAAGAGTTACGAACAAGACCATAATTATTGGCCCAACAAATAATCCTAATAAGCCTAAAGTTTCTACCCCACCTAAAATACCAAAAAGCACAGCAAGAAATGGTAATTCAATTGCCCCACCAATTAAAACGGGCTTAATAAAATGATCAGCCACGAACATAACAAAAGTTCCCCAAATTACGACAAAAATTGCGCCAATCATTGAGCCTGAAGATAGCAAAATAAGTGCAACTATCGTAAACACAATAGGTACAACGAAAGGAATCATCGCTGCAAAAGCAGTAATGAAACCTGTTAATGTAGGTGCAGGAAAACCTACTAATAGGTAACAAATGCCCATCAGGAATCCCACACCTAACCCTACAACGATGGTGCCATTAACTGTAGCACGCAAAGCTGAAGGTAACCTGTCTGCATAACGAAACCATCGTTGGCCTAAACAAAACTCACCAATATGATTGACCTGTTGAATTAATTTGTCACCATCTCGATAAAAGAAAAACAATGCCAATAATGTAAACCCAAGCTGGAATCCTCGATGCGCCAAATTAACGCCTACCTGCTTGATGTAATAACTCGCAGGTGTCAATGACAAGTGTAAATTGGATAGTAAATTTCTGACTTTTCCCGGTTGCCCAATATTAGTGTCCCAATAATCAACTAGATCGCTGCCAATGATAGGGAACTGTTGAAAAAAAGAAGGAGCTTGACCACCTTGGCGATTTATTAGTTGTAAGTAATTGATAAATAACTGTAATTCTTTCACTAAAATACTGACAAGCCAACTTAAGGGAAGCAAAAATAACAAGGCCAGAATAAAGGTAAACAATAGAGCAGATAGATTATGATAATTACCCAGAAAACCACGCCAACGAAGATATAAGGGATACGTCGCGATACCTATAATACTCGCCCAGATCATTGAGGGGATAAAACGGTGAACAATAAATACGGCAAGTCCAATAATGCCTACGGTAACTGCAATACTGATTAATTCTTTATGGTTTTCATTCATGCTAAACCCCAGGCTAGCAATTGTAATATTAGCCAGGCTGGTATAGCAGCCAAAACATCATCTAGCATAATTCCTATACCACCTTTGACATGACGATCGATTAAACGTATAGGCTCTGGTTTCCATATATCAAAAATACGAAACAGGATAAAACCAATAACTATCCATATTATCCCTGCAGGAGCCATGGTCATGGTTAATAAATATCCAACAACCTCATCCCAAACAATCCCTGAGTAGTCGTGAACCCCTAAATCACGAGACACCTTATCACTCACCCAGACCCCTAAGATGAATGCTACAACAGTCACTGCCAAATAAAATACTAGCGATTGCCCTGAAACCAACAGATAAATAGGGATGGCGGCAAGAGTGCCCCAAGTTCCTGGCGCTTTTGGCAACAAACCACTGCCAAAACCAAATGCGATAAAATAAACAGGATCCTGCCAGACTCTTTCTTTTAATTTCACTGCGTTCATCTTATTCTCCAAAGCACAGGTAGGATTATGCTTTAAAAATGGCTATAGCCTCGTGGAGGAAATGTCTTTAGTTTGCCATTTATTTGTTTTAGCCTTAATCCTGTTTTCTCTTCAATAGTACCAATTGGATAACAGTTTAACCCATGCTTTGCCAGAGAAGCCAATAGCTCCTCTTCTTTCTGTGGAGGTACCGTAAAACATAACTCATAATCATCACCACCGCTAAGAGCAAAATTGGTTGCTTTCGTTTGTTGATATTGTTTTACCAAAGGATGCACTGGAATCGCTTCCTCAATTAAAAAAGCCCCTCTTTGACTGGCTACACAGATGTGATTTAAGTCGGCACTCAAACCATCCGAAATATCAATTGCAGCAGAAGCATATTCTTGCAAGATTGGTCCTAAATCAACTCGCGGCTGCGGATGTTGCAATTTTTGCATTAAAATCCGCTTATCTCTGCTATCAATATCATTACGTTTTAAAAAATGAACTGCAAGTGCAGCTGCACCTAATTCACCACTAACATAAATCCTATCACCAGGTTCAGCACCATTACGTCGTATCGATCTGCCAGTAGGAACCAAACCATGAATCGTGAGGGTCATGCTTAAAGGTCCACGCGTGGTATCACCGCCGATCAGTGCCATATTAAACCGCGCTAGAGACTCATGCAGACCTTGCGAAAAGCGTTGTAACCAGGTGGTATTTAATTCGGGCAAAGTAAGAGCCAAACTAACCCAGCAAGGTGTAGCCCCCATTGCGGCCATATCACTGACATTAACCATGACTGCCTTACAAGCAATATCGTAGGCATCCCAAGAACTTAAAAAATGAACCTCAGCTACAAGTGTGTCAGTACTGATCAGGAGCTGGTAATCATGTGGGACTACTACACAAGCAGCATCGTCCCCTATTCCATAAATCACATCTCTACGATGACGCGCCGGTTGTTTAAAAAAAACATCAATGAGAGAAAATTCATCCATTGTCGATTTCAACTTTTCTAGTCTGTTGAGCTAGATTATTTAACACACCATTAACATAACGATAACCATCTTGTGAGCCAAATTCTTTTGTTAAAGAAATTGCTTCATCCAAGACAACACGATAAGGGATTTCCAGACAATAGAGCAGTTCAAAAGCCCCCAGACGTAATACCGTTAACTCGATGGGATTTAATCCTTCAATTGGCCTATCTAGGAAAGGTTTGAGGTTTTCTTCTAACTGCCCTAAATACTTAGGAACACCATGAAGAAGACGACAAAAATACTCACTATCTACTTTCGTCATATTATTGTTTACGCGAAATTGTGCCTCAATTTCGTATAACTCATGGCCAGACATATACCATTGATAAAGTGCTTGTAATGCTAACTTTCTAGCACGTCTTTTGCCGCTAATTGCTTGTTTTTCCACAAATTACCTCATGAATTTCTGTCATCTTTCATTTCATCAATAGCTTGTCTAAAATCACTAACGTCTTTAAATCGTTTATATACTGAGGCAAATCGTACATAAGCCACATGATCAAGGCGGTATAATTGCTTCATAACCAATTCCCCCACCTCGCGAGAATCGATTTCACGCTCCCCTCGACGACGGATTTCTTGCATGATGGTTACAATAGCCTCTTCCAGTGCATCAACACTAACAGGCCTTTTTTCTAAAGCACGTAACATCCCTGCTCGTAAATTTTTAATATTAAATGGCTCTCTTCGACCGTCTCGTTTGATAATTGAAGGCATAATCAATTCAGCCGTTTCAAATGTTGTAAAACGCTCATGACAAAGAAGACATTGTCTTCTTCTGCGTACCTGAGCACCCTCAGCAACAAGCCGAGAATCTACAACCTTGGTTTCTTCAGTGTGACAAAATGGACAATGCATGATTAGCGATATACCGGAAATTCATGGCATAATTGCAACACTTGCGCCTTGACTCTCGCAATGGTAGCTTCGTTGTTCACGTCATCCAACACATCGGCTATCCATTCGCTCAATTGATTTACTTCTCTTTCTCTAAAGCCTCGCGTAGTAATTGCTGGCGTTCCTAAACGCAGACCACTCGTTACAAAAGGAGAGCGAGGATCATTAGGCACTGTATTCTTGTTCACAGTGATATGAGCCCGCCCTAACGCAGCATCAGCTTCCTTACCAGTGATATTTTTTGAAATTAGATTCACTAGTAGTAAATGATTTTCAGTCCCCCCAGAAACAATAGGATATCCTCGTCCTTTTAGTGTTTCTGCCATTACTTTTGCATTGAGTAAAACTTGTTGCTGATATTGTTTGAATTCAGGTTGTAGTGCTTCAGCAAATGCAACAGCTTTTGCAGCAATCACATGCATAAGAGGCCCACCCTGCATCCCAGGAAATACTGATGAATTTAATTTTTTCTCTATTTCTTCATTCGCACGAGCAAGAATCAAACCACCTCGCGGACCACGTAAAGTTTTATGGGTAGTGGACGTGACCACATCGGCATAAGGCACAGGAGAAGGATATAAACCTGTCGCAATCAACCCAGCAACATGAGCTATATCCGCCATCAAATAAGCCCCTACACTATCAGCAATGGTTCTAAATCGCTGCCAATCAAGAACCTGGGAATAGGCTGAAAACCCGGCAATGATCATCTTGGGTCGATGCTTTAATGCTAACTCTTCCAAAATATCATAATCAATCAATCCCGTATCGGCATTGACTCCATATTCTATCGCTTGATAAAGCTTACCGGAGAAATTTACTTTTGAACCATGGGTTAAGTGTCCCCCATGCGGTAATGCCATCCCTAAAATAAGGTCACCAGGAGAGAGCAAAGCCATCATTACCGCTGCGTTGGCTTGAGAGCCGGAATGAGGTTGCACGTTGACGTAATCAGCAGCAAATAATTTTTTAGCTCTAGCAATGGCTAAAGATTCTGCCACATCGACATACTCACAGCCGCCATAGTAGCGTTTACCTGGATAGCCTTCGGCATATTTATTGGTAAGAACAGAGCCTTGGGCTTCAAGTACTCGAGGGCTTGCATAATTTTCTGAAGCAATGAGCTCAATATGATCTTCTTGACGCACACGCTCAGCTTGCATGGCTTGCCAAAGTTCCTCATCAAAATCTGCAATCGTGTAGTTTTTATCAAACATTTGCAATCCTCACCCTGTCAATAATTGAACAATTATCTAGAAAAGCAGTTGAGTCCGTAACGAGCAAGCTTAATGTGCTGAAAATTCTGCATTTTTTTGAATTTTTTCGCGAAAGCAGTAGTCACCACTACAGTGAGTGAAAAAATTCAAAAAAATACGGAAGATTCAGTGCATTAAGCTTGCGTAGTAGGGTTCAACTGCTTTTTCTAGGATTATAGTACTGCTCATTAGATACTGTCACGCAAACATTTAAGATAATTAATCCCTACAGCAACATTCGCAGAACAGACATAAAATGCCCAAAACAATTATCCTAAAAAACTGCTGTTGCATTCTACTAACAATGCGCAAGCAAGTATATCAATTCATCAGAATTTTCAAACTTGGATATAGGGTTGAACAGAAATGACCGCTATCAGCGATGGTTAAGGATAATTTCATTTGACAATGAGAGCATTCCGAACATGTCCTACACCATCTACATTTCCAGCAATAATGCCTGCACGCTGCTTAACAACAGAACTGTTAACAAAACCACTCAATTGTACTTCATGTTTATAAGTATTCACTTTAATTGCGAAACCTTGAGCACCTAGTTTATCTACCAATTCCGCCTTAACTTTGGCAGTGATTGCAGAACTATCAAGATATTGACCTGTGCTTTCGCTGGTAGGTGACGCAGCACAAGCAATGATTATTGATGCTAGTAAACTCATCACAAATAACTGGATCATTCTTAACATTCTATTTTCCTTAACGGGGGCGTGTCAGAAGACTTCCTCAATGCCACCAGGAATGTAACACGCCCTAAATCAAAGAAGATACCACACTGTTATTTGCTAGTCATGACCATGAAGGTTATTTGCTACCTGATTATCATGTCCGTGAGACTTGGCATTTTGTTTATCGTGGCCGTGAGTCGCTGTATTGTTTCTATGTTCATGTGCCCCCACATCCGTGTTCGCATGCCCATGCGTATTCAAGTCTTTGCGCTGAATACGGTTTCTATGGCGTGGCACTACATGTCTATGTCCGTGCTGTGAAAAATGGCTGTAGACCACAGGTCTCTCACTGCCATGATAGTGCGTTTGTGGTGCTGACCGATAGGAATAGCCATAGGGAACTTCAACTCGTGCACGTGGTGGTGGCCGATAGTAGTAGCCATTATCGTAATAATCATTTTCAAGCGTGCATGAAGTCAGAAGGGATAATAAGAATAATAAAGCAAGCATGCGTTTCATATACAACCTCTAGAATTAAATCCCAGATAAAAGAAAGGCACGATAATCTCGTGCCTTTGGATAATGATCTAATCATCAAATACTTATTTAGCAGTGATTTCTACCTTTACTTTGTTAGTGAGGTAGGGAACAACATGAACTGTACTACCAACGCTAGTATAACCGCCATAAACTCGATAACCACTGAATGTGTCAATGTATAAGTTCATTCCAGCATGGCAATAGCCATAATAAAATAAGTCAACGTAATGAGGTCCTTCATAACGATAAATATTGAATGGAACTAAGCTAGAACCATCGTCAAAAATACCGTAAACACGTATGTTATCATAGCTGCTGTTAATAATTTCAATTTCACAATAGCCAGGGTACTTAGCACCTTTCGCCGCTGTTGATTTAGCGTCGGCAGCCTTGGCATTAGGATTGTTTGCCTGAGGGTGAAAATGACGGCTATCAGCAAACGCTGATGTTAACAACCCAAGACAGCAAACAAAAAGCAGTGACTTAAGTTTCATTATAATAAACCCCTAAAATTAGTGGAAAGCAAATGTTAACAAAGCTTTGTATTTAGTCAACAGGTTTTTTTTGTGCCCACGGTATCGTCCTAGGAAGTTTCTAACCTTTCTCATTCACAACATTAGGAATTGTTTACATTTCGCTAGCTTGAGCCATCAAGTATTTATGCTATAGTAAACGCCGTTTAATTGATCGCTCTCAATCTCTTTAGAGGACTAGAAATGAAAAAACGCATGACCATCATGATAATTGCTCTAGGGGTTGTATTTGGAGGGATCATTGCGTTTAACCTCTTTAAAAGCTTTATGATTAAGCGATTTTTTGCAACCTACGAACCACCTGCAGTTACTGTATCTTCTGTCACAGCGGTTAAAAAGAATTGGGAGCCGCGCATTTCAGCTGTAGGCAATTTTATGGCAATTAATGGTGTTGATGTTAACTCCCAAGCTGCTGGAAATGTGGTAAAAATTCATTTTGAATCTGGGCAATACCTCGAAAAAGACCAACCTTTGATAGACATTGATGATAGTGTCGATCAAGCTACTCTTAAGTTTAATAAAGCAGACTTGGCACTAAAACAACTCAGCTACCAGCGACAAGCCGATTTATTTAAACGTGGCGCAACTTCCAGTTCTAATGTCGATGAAGCAACCGCAAACCTACAACAAGCCCAAGCCAATGTTGAAAAAACACAAGCAGAAATTAGACAAAAACACATCTTAGCTCCGTTTTCAGGTCGTCTAGGTATTCGTCAGGTGAACTTAGGTCAATACATTACTCCTGGACAAACGTCCATTGTAACCCTACAGTCCATGGACCCTCTATTCCTTGAGTTTTATTTACCTGAGCAAATGCTAAAACGTCTGCATATCAATCAGGAAATTCAATTTAGCGTTGAAGGAATCCCCCATACCCTATTCGAAGGAAAAATAACTGCCCTCAATGCCAAGGTAGACACCAATACTCATAATATTTTAGTGCAAGCGACTGTTCCTAATTGTCCGACAACAAAAGACTCAAAATTGGTAACAGTCAACAAACAAAAGGATGGAGAGAAAATGCTTGTTACTTGCGACAGCAACTTGAACGCAAAAAATAAGCTCTCACAATTTGCATTTATTCCCGGTATGTTTGCTTCCATTTCTGTGGAACAACCCGCAGTTCCAAATGTTGTTGTCTTACCCTCAACAGCCATTTCCTACAGTCTGTATGGCAATTCAGTATTTGTCATAGAAAAAGATAAAGACGGTAAAAAAGATAGTGAAGGCAAAGACATATTACGTGTGAAACGTGTTTTTGTGAGCACTGGTGAGCAAGAAGGTAATTTTACTGTTATTAAAAAAGGAGTTGAAGCAGGCCAGCAAGTAGTGAGCTCAGGAGAGTTGAAATTACAAAACGGTACAAGAGTAGTCATTAACAACAGTGTGGAATTAAACAATGTTGCTAATCCAGATCAATTAGGTGAGTAAGCACCCCTCATCTTAAGGTGTTGATCAGGCATAAGCCCGATCTCCAATCCTCTTAGATCCTGTGAGTCATTTTAGCCATACTCGGGTTATTAAGAATTAAGTTTTGTCAGGATAATCATGAAATTTACAGATATATTTATCAAACGCCCCGTTCTTGCCACTGTAGTAAGTCTTCTAATTTTTTTATTTGGTTTGAACTCCATCCTGACTATGCAAATACGTCAGTATCCTCGTATGGATAATACGGTAATCACCATAACTACAGCCTATCCTGGCGCCGATGCCGATCTAATAGCAGGTTTTATTACTACCCCCCTTGAGGCTGCTGTCGCCAGCGCAGAAGGGATTGATTACATGACTTCCTCAAGTACGCAAGGTCTAAGCACCATTACTCTGACCATTAAACTTAACTTCGACCCTCAAGTTGCTTTTACTGATGTGATGAGTAAAGTTCAACAAGTCATTAATCAATTACCACCTGAAGCACAACAACCTGTGATTGTGAAAAGCTCAGATACTGCAACGCCACTTATGTATATCAGTCTTGACAGTACAGATATGACGCCGCAACAGATCACTGACTATGCAACCCGCGTTGTACAACCACAATTGCAAACTGTAGATGGCGTCGCAAAAGCAGAAATTTTAGGTGGTGCAACTTATTCAATGAGGATTTTTCTCGATCCCATTAAGATGGCAGCATTAAATGTTTCTCCTGCCGATGTTTCCAATGTGCTAGCACGCAATAACTTCCTAACCGCGGCCGGTAACACTAAGGGTGAGTATGTTGCTATCAATATGACTGCAAAGACAGATCTCAATAATGCTGAAGAATTCAGTCAATTAATTGTCCGCTCCAATAAAAACTCTATTATTCGTCTTCGTGATATCGCCAAGATTGAATTAGGCTCACAAGATTACAATACCTCTGTACGCTTTGACGGTAAAAAAGCTGTCTTCCTTGCCATTACCCCAACTCCAACAGCAAACCCTCTCACGGTAATTAATGATGCGCGCAAAATGATGCCTTCGATTCAGCGCGAGTTTCCTCCGTCTTTGAAAGGAACTATTGTTTATGATGCCACCGATTTTATTCGTGCCTCCATTGAGGAAGTAGTACAAACCATTCTTGAAGCAGCCCTCATCGTGATTGTGGTAATTTTCCTGTTTTTGGGTTCCATACGCTCAGTAATTATTCCAGTAGTGACGATACCTTTATCACTGATTGGTGTATGTACCTTCATGCTTTTCTTAGGTTACTCCATTAATTTACTGACTTTGCTTGCTTTTGTTCTGGCAATTGGACTTGTTGTTGATGATGCCATTGTTGTTGTTGAGAATGTACATCGACATATTGAGGAAGGTCGCACACCCTTGCAGGCAGCAATCGTTGGCGCACGTGAAATTGCTACACCTGTTATTGCAATGACTATCACCCTAGCTGCTGTTTATGCTCCCATCGGTTTTATGGGGGGCTTAACGGGCGCCTTATTTAAAGAATTCGCATTTACATTGGCCAGTGCAGTTGTTATTTCAGGAATTATTGCGTTGACCTTAACTCCTATGATGTGTTCTAAAATTCTTACCTCAGACATTAGTAGTGGACGTTTTGTACATTTTCTTGATGATAAATTTAATAAACTGAAAATTCGCTATCAACGCACTCTGCATAGTCTTTTGAATACAAGATCCATTATGCTGGTGTTTGCTGCAGTTGTCTTACTAGTTCTTCCTTATTTATATACGCATACCCCCGAAGAGACAGCTCCCGAAGAAGATCAAGGCTTTTTCTTTGTAGTAGGAACCGCACCTCAATATGCAACAATTAACTACATTGAGGCATTCACCAAACCTTTTGATGCAATTTATAAGAGCTTTCCTGAAACAGAACATTATTTTACGGTCAATATGAGCGCGCCGGTTTCTGGTATGGTACTTAAAGCCTGGGACAGACGCGATCGTACACAATTTCAATTAAAAGAACCTCTGCAGCAAAAACTAGATGAAGTTGCAGGGTTAAAATCATTCGCCGTAATCCCCCCCCCTCTACCAGGAGGTGGTAGCGGTACACCCATTCAGTTTGTTATCAAAACAACTAATGATTTCCAAACCTTGTTTGATGTTTCTAATAAATTATTAGAGAAAGCACAAAAAAGTGGTCTTTTTATTTATTTGGATAACAGCCTTAAATTTAATCAACCTGAAATGGAATTCCAAATTAATCGTTCAAAAGCTTCCGATTTAGGCCTGGATATGCAGGCAATTGGTAGCAGTTTAACCAGCGCGTTATCAGGCAATTATGTGAATTACTTCAATTTACAAGGCAGAAGTTACCAAGTAATCCCCCAATTGGATAGGAAATATCGCCTCACGCCCGAACAACTAGGAAAAATTTATGTTCGTACCGCTGATGGAGCCATGGTTCCTCTATCCACTGTCGTCACTGCTAAAGAAAAGGTACAACCCAATGCGGTGTCGCACTTCCAACAACTTAACTCCGCGACCATTCAAGGAGTTATGATGCCAGGCACAACTTTGGGACAAGGACTAACTTTCCTCGCTGAACAAGCGAAAGACGTTTTGCCTAAAGGATTCACTTTTGATTATGGTGGACAGTCAAGACAATTTGTGCAGGAAGGTAGCGCTCTTATCCTTGCTTTCTTCTTAGCAATTATTGTTATTTTTCTCGTACTCTCAGCACAATATGAAAGCTTCAGGGACCCCTTAATTATTCTTATTAGTGTTCCCATGTCGATTTGTGGAGCCTTAATACCTCTAAACCTAGGTGCTGCAAGTATCAATATTTATACTCAGGTTGGCTTAATTACTTTAATTGGTCTGATAAGTAAGCATGGAATTTTAATTGTTGACTTTGCCAATCAATTACAACGAGAAAAGCAACTTGACCGCAGAGCAGCCGTTGAAGAAGCAGCTGGCATTCGCTTGCGTCCTATCTTGATGACTACTGCGGCGATGGTGTTTGGTGTTATTCCTTTATTAGTTGCTACAGGCGCTGGTGCCGTAAGTCGATTTGATATTGGTTTAGTTATTGCGATGGGTCTTTTAGTAGGTACTAGCTTTACCCTCTTTGTTGTCCCAACCATGTATACTTATCTTGCCGCTGACCACCGTCATGACTTGGAAAAAGAAAAAAAGGCAACCATAAGCCAAGATTCTTCGGAATTTAACCCTCCTAAGTCGGAGTAACCACTAATGACCTCTTACAGAATAAAGAGGTCTATTCTTGGTTTTGCGTCTACCTAGACTTAACGATGATTTCTCCCTGCAGGATATGCTAATATAACCATCGGAAACGAAAACGCTGGATTAGTATGATTAAATTTGTATGAACAAAAATTTAATCGCACAAATTCAGTATCTTCAGTATATTCGCAACTTTCATCTGTACAGGTTAAAACATGGATAAGACTTATTCCCCACATACAATTGAACAAGCTTGCTATGAAAAGTGGGAAAGCCACCATTATTTTGCACCACATGGTGATAGCAAAAGCTATTGCATCATGTTACCCCCACCCAATGTTACCGGCAGCCTCCATATGGGCCATGGCTTCCAACACACGTTGATGGATGCTTTAATCCGGTATCATCGCATGCAAGGAGCCAGAACGCTCTGGCAGCCCGGCACTGACCACGCAGGTATATCGACCCAATTGGTTGTTGAGCGTCAACTTGAGGCCGAAGGTCTTTCGCGCAGAGATATGACGCGTGAACAATTTTTAGAACGTGTTTGGCAATGGAAAGAAGAATCCGGCAATCAAATTACCAAACAAATGCGTCGAATCGGTTCTTCCGTAGATTGGTCGCGTGAGCGTTTCACTATGGATGAGGGTTTATCAGCAGCTGTACAAAAAGTGTTTGTCCAACTGTATGATGAAGGTTTAATTTATCGTGGCACGCGTTTAGTCAATTGGGATCCTAAATTAGGAACTGCAGTGTCCGATCTTGAAGTTCTTTCTGAAGAAGAAGACGGCTTTCTATGGCATATCCGTTATCCTTTAGTTGATTCCAATGAATCGTTGGTTATTGCTACCACACGACCAGAAACCATGTTAGGTGACACTGCTGTTGCCGTAAATCCCAATGATGAACGTTATAAACACTTAATTGGCAAACAAATTCAACTACCTCTTAGCAACCGAATTATCCCCATTATTGCTGATGAGTATGTCGAGCAAGATTTTGGCAGTGGTTGTGTCAAGATAACACCTGCTCATGATTTTAATGATCATGAAATTGGCAAGCGTCATGAATTGCCATTAATTAATATCTTGACCAAGAAAGGAACCATTAATAAAAATGCTCCTGTGAATTATCAAGGCATGGATCGCTTTGTAGCCCGCGAGCAAATTATTCAAGACCTGGATAAAGCAGGTCTTTTGGTTAAAACAGAACCTCATAAATTAAAAGTCCCACGAGGTGAAAAATCGGGCGTCATTATTGAGCCTCTTTTGACTGACCAATGGTATGTCAAAATCAAACCTTTAGCTGGTCCTGCTATTGACGCTGTTGAGAAAGGAGAAATTCGTTTTATCCCTGAAAACTGGACCAAAACTTACTTTCAGTGGATGGAAAATATTGAAGATTGGTGTATCAGCAGACAATTATGGTGGGGACATCGTATTCCCGCTTGGTATGATAGTCATGGTCATGTCTATGTCGGTTATAGTGAAAATGATGTTCGCTTTAAATATAAATTGGATGAGTCAATACCGTTAAAACAAGATGAAGATGTGCTGGATACCTGGTTTTCTTCTGCCTTATGGCCTTTTTCAACATTAGGTTGGCCAGAACGGACACCTGAATTCGAGCAATTTTATCCAACTTCTGTTCTACTCACAGGTTTTGACATTATTTTCTTCTGGGTTGCTCGTATGATTATGATGGGCCTTAAATTCACGGGAAAGGTACCCTTCAAAGAAGTCATTATCACAGGACTCATTCGCGATAGCGAAGGGCACAAGATGTCTAAATCAAAAGGAAATGTGCTCGATCCTATAGACATCATTGATGGTATTGATATAGAAAGTCTAGTGGCTAAAAGAACCTCTAATTTAATGTTAACCTCTGTACGTAACAAAATTGCCAAAGCCACTCGCAAAGAATTTCCTGAAGGCATCACCGCTTTTGGCACGGATGCTTTGCGCTTTACTTTTTGTTCTTTAGCATCAACCGGTCGCAATGTGCGCTTTGATATGGGACGTGTTGAAGGTTACAGGAACTTCTGCAATAAATTATGGAATGCTTCTCGTTATGTCTTACTAAACACTGACGAAGAGCAAATTGATTTTGGCGATGGTGCTTTCCAATACAGCCCAGCAGATCAATGGATTCTCTCACGTCTGCAGAATACGATTGCTCAATGCCATCATTATTTTGCAACTTATCGCTTTGATTTATTGGCCAGCACACTTTATGAATTTATTTGGCACGAGTATTGTGACTGGTATCTCGAGCTTTCTAAATCTGTTCTCTATGATGCCCAGGCTTTAGGGGCAATGAAAAGAGGCACTCGTCGTACTTTAATCCATGTTTTAGATCAAATTTTAAAACTATTGCATCCTATTATGCCATTTATTACTGAAGAAATTTGGCAGCGCACGAGTAAATTAACCAGCATGAATGGTGAAACCATCATGTTAAGCCCTTATCCAGAAATTAATAAGGGTTTTATCAACCCTGAAGTTGAAGAAGAAATTATTTGGCTTAAGGCCGTGATTCAATCTGTGCGAACAATTCGTAGTGAAATGACTATTTCCCCTGCTAAACTCATTCCTTTATATATAAAGAATGTAACTCCTACGATTAAAGAGCGAATAGAGAAATACCATACCACACTGCTCGCCTTAAGTAAGTTGACTCACATTCATTGTATGGAAGAAGATGAGCAAACCCCTGTTTCTGCCTCAGCAATAATTGGCGAATTGGAGTTACTCATCCCAATGGCTGGACTTATTGATAAAGATGCTGAATTATCACGTCTTCTCAAAGAACTTGCCAAACTTGAGAAAGATATCTCCCTTGCTGAAGGTAAACTAAGTAATCCCAAATTTACCGACAATGCACCTGCAGAAATTATAGCGAAGGAACAAGAAAAACTTGCACAAGCACTACTGACCAGGGATAAATTATTGCATCACAAAAAAACTGTTGAATCTCTTTAATTAAGAAGCATTTGATGTTGGCTTAAACCCACCATCAAATGCTTCTACCCATAACAAAAGGTACACAATCACTTCAAAAAGTCCTTCTTCTTGGGTTCATCGCTTGGCAAATCCGCCTCGGATTTCATCTCATCTGAGCTTATCGAATCTTGAAAAGCCTCTTCACCCAACACCGGAAATTCTGTTTTAGAAGTAGGGAGTGTTGATAGGGAATCTATTGTTTTAAAAAACAATGGATTTTTAGCACAAAGCACAGCCACGTCCTTAATGCCTCGATACAGAGAATACCTTAAAGGATGAAACTCGAATTTTTTTGCAAGATTAGACTCAGACAGCTCTTGTATCATTGATTCAACAATAAGACCAAATATTAATTTATTATGGGCCGCCATTACTTTTTTATCACAGCCAGGAAATGGCAATCTTTCATACCTTAACTCGCTTTCTTTTATTTTTACTTTATAGACGATATGTAGATTCACATTAATATTGGGTTTTATTCTGGTTCCTGAAAGAAATTCAGTCTCACCAAATCGTGTAATTATATCTTCTTCATGTTGATGATGATAAGCCCGTAAAAAATTTGAATTCTGATCATAAGTCATCAAACTTGCATGGGCGTCCATTTCTTTGCCGATACCCGGTGCACCTAAAGCGTATAGTGTAATTCCTTCTATTTTTTTTAGCTGTTTGTTATTACAGAATTTTTCTTTATCTTGCTCAAGATTTCTTTCTAACACAATAAGTTCTTGTTGATGCTGATGTGAGTCAGAATACTGACTGCTAATTCTTTTAATAATCTCACCAGGCTCTCTATCTTGAACCGCAATGCCTCGTTGTACAGTGTGTGTAAAGGCCTTTGCCAACGCGCCCCCTAAACTATGTCCTGCAATTCTTAATCTAAATGTTTGTCCTGGATGGATAAGCGATATCTGCTCCATTAAAAAATTAACTTGTTCAAGTAATTTTTCTTCATGTTTTTTTATTAACTCTTGTCCAGGCCCGCCTTCGTCAAGAGCAACACTTTTAGAGGCAAAATCAATAGTACCAAAAAAATTGATTTGAATTTCAAGGGGATTTTCTATCTTATTAGGAATACTTGCAGTACACCTAAAGGCGGGCTCATTCATTAACAAACAAACTTGATAAGTAGATTCCGTATTTGATGCCCCTGTATTATTAACCCTTTTTAACACACTTTCCCTGCTTAAGTTTACCTCAACATTTTTAGACTTTTTATTGTAATGCCTGTATTCATAGGTAAACTCATACAGTTCGCGCTGATACCAGCCAGATATAACATGTTCTTTCTCTGTTGCTACCCTTAAGTGATTTTCTGTTTGAGTCATTTTGGTAATAAGGTTTTCAATTACCACTTTTTCAGACGCTTTAGCAAACGTTAATTTTTTTAGATCGTTTAAAGCACCAGCAATTTCTGAATGACATTCTTCAAGAACAAAACCTATTTTGGGAGGATGAATTTCATCAGCTAATCTAATAACTGCTCTCATCACTTTCTTTTGACAAGATTGTATTAGTTCTTTATTTTGTAATTCATCACCTTGAGAAGTATTTTTTGAAAAATCTAACATGAGAGAGGATAAAGATTTTAGTTGAGTGTTTATTTCCTTTAGTTCTTTAATTAACTCTTGGTTTTTAAATCCATCCTCATCTCTACGTTCAATTTGTTTAAATTTTTCTTCTATTTCTTTTTCTTGAAAGTTACTCCTGTTTCTTTCGCAAATCTTTTCGACTTTATTACCAACAGATAAGCTATTTATAAATGGAACATAAAACTGGACCAGAGCAGAACTTTTACTCATCTCTTTGAGCATTTCCGAAAGAGCTTGTCTAACCTCGACATTCGATTCCAAATTTTTTATTATTTCCGGTGAAGAAAACCTGCCGTTTATTTCTATCAATATTTTTTTATCAGTTGGATTTGCTTTAAATAGTCTAGTAAACGCTCTAATTAAGATAATACAATCATCAACACTATCTATCTTATGATCTTCAATCAATAATTTTTCGAGCGATTTATTTTGAAGTACTTGGATTAACGCTACACATTCTAAAATGTTGGCAGTGGACTCTACCCATATGAATTTAAGCCCACTCTCACTGCTTTCTTTAAGTGCGCTCGCAATCTGCTCTATCGCTTTTTCATTTGATACCCAATTATTAATTTTAAAACGAATAAAGTTGTGATTCATGGCTAAAGCTTGAGCAAGCTCACCATAGCCAGACTCATCCATTATAGCTTTAAGAGTTAATGTATCATCTAAAAAAGGAGATGACTCTTTTATCTTTTGAATGATTGTTTTTTGCTCGACTGTAAGTGGCATATTGGCTACTCAACAAACTATTCCAAGATATCCAGCTCTTTGAGGTTAAAAAATAATATATTTAATATTAGCACAATATGTATATTTTAAACCCCCGATAGACATTAAATAGACACTCATGTAATGATCCAATTGAAGAAATTGTCCAGTAAAGAAGTTTATCTTAAGCCTTTTCCTATTGTTGACTCTAACGAGAAAGAAAGCCCAAGAACACTGAATCGGGATCAAGTAATGGCTAATAGTCCAAATCGGGTGATCCACGGGTTTTGACAATGCTAACCGCTCTGCAGCGTTACTTCCCTATGTGACACAGTTAAATAAACACTCTCTTATAGATTGACTTGAGTTTTAAGACTTTCTTCCTGAATAAGATTGTCAACTTCCTCAGGGGTTTGGGGACTCAGTTTATTTGCCCTACGTAGAGATTCATCACAACATTTTTGAAATCTTTCAGTTAACCCAGGATCTTTTTTTGCTGTAATATATTTATTAATTTTATCGAAATCTTTATCACTCAAAGTAATTACTTTATTGGGGTTATTTTCTAATTCAATTTCAAAATCTACCAGAATATCCAATGGCTTTTTGTGACTCGATAATTCTTTTGACTGTTCCTGTACCTTACCTGCAACTTTCTTATCAACTAAACCAGCCATCATTGAATGATAGCTTGCTTTGTCCTCTTGTGGTCGATCTTTTTTTGCGGAAGGAAGCGGAGTAGTAATTTGATCGTCTAAAGTTGGAGAAGGATCTTTTTTTGATATCCAGGTGGCCAGAGCTTGAAAAGGTTTTGCAATTTTTTTTATACCTTGTTCGACTAAAGCAAAAGGAGATAAAATAGCCAAAGGTAGCGCACTTATTAGCCCTACCGCCCCCTTTAATGCAACCGAGTCGGCATGTTTTGCAACCGTTGAAACTCCTGAAATTATATTTCCCATTGATTCTGTTGGGTTAAGGAAAGCTTTAACCATAACGCCAGGGAGTCTTGCAAGAGCAACAAGTAAGAGCATACCTCCTGCCAAGCCTTTATCTCTTCTGGAAGCATTTGGATCCATAATGGTACTAATGTACTCTCCCATGGCTTTTTGTAAGAAATTGCTATTTACTATTCTAGTTAGAAGTGTATTTTCCTCATTATTAACAATGATATCTTTAGCTCTTTGAGCATTAACAATAACTTGCTGTGGCGTACCAAAAAAGCCTAGCGCCTCTTCACTTAAAGTTCGCTTAAGTAGTGGGTCATGTTCAGCCCCAGCAGTTAAGATATCAGTCGATGTTTTTGAGCAATTTTTGGTATGCAAGTTAAAACCTGGTGCATCGGGTTCAGTTAACTCACGCATTTTCTTAAGCATAGCTTCTGGCGACAAACCTCGTCTTCCCTCATCTACATAAGGTAACGTTACTACATGATCTGGAGGCACTCCCTTAGTAACATAATCAACCTCTAACTCATTTTCTTCATCTTCCTCCAGTGCGCGTAATTCTTCTATTAAGGCTTCTCTTTCCTTTTTAAGTTCTGCCATATGTTGTTTGGCATTTTCCAGAAAAAACTCCTTGAATTTCTCAATATCTACTTCTCCAGGATTTTTTTCTAGGTAATCTTTTACTAAATCATCGCTTTTTAACCCAATATTATTACATATTAATTTTAAACTACCTTCAACCTTAGGTCTTTTCATTGTTTTGACTTTATCCATTAACAAGTCGTGAACTTCTAAACGTTCTTTTAATCTCTCTATTTGTAGTTCAATATCAACTTTTTTTAATTCAGTATCCGACAAATCTCTTTGGTGAACTATCGACGAGGGAGCATAGGTCATCACTTGGCCACCAAATTTTCCAGTATGCCTTCTCTGTTCAGGTTGCAAATACTCTTTTGCTTTTTCACTGTACTCAAGGTGTTTACCTTTACGCTCATCCTTCATATCTTGTTCTGTATTGGATAAGAAAAAAGTATCACCACGCCACCAACTAAACTCTATTTTAAAATATTCAGTTTCAGATGCTACTTCGTCTGTTTTAACAAGTTTACCTTCGTCGTTGTATTTTGCTGAATGGGTGGTATCTTTTTTTTGAGTCGTTGGTATTCTTTGTTTAGCATTTTTCAAATATTCTTCAAAAGACAAATTGTTGCATTTCAAATATTCTTCAGAAGTCAAAGGATTGTCTTCCCAATACTCCATCTCTCTCATCATCCTCTAAGGTATCTTTATGTTTTTCATACCTCTCATATAAAATTTCTCTGTAGTTTTCATATTGCTCTAAAGTCGACTTGCCTTTTTTTTGCAAATATTTTTTAAAAGTTAAACCCTCTCTCTCCTTCTCTCTATCTATATCTCTCTCTTCTTCTTCTTCGTCCTCTTCTAAATATTCTTTATACTCTTCATATTCCTCATATAAAACTTCTCTTGCTTCTTCATATCCTTCTATATCTTCCTCATATTCTTTTACATCTTCCTCAAATCCTTTACGCGCGTATTCTTCAAAAGTTTCTTCATAACAATACGTTTCAATCCATTTTTTAGTTTCTTCATTGATTGGAAGCGACATAACTATAGAAGCATGACCAACATTCCCTCCAAATAACTCCTGCTCAACAAAATTATCCATTCCATTGCTTGTCTTATTTTTTGTCCCCCAAGTCAATACTTCAACATTATGTATTGAAGGATTATATTTAGGCATGAACTTCCCCAAAACTTACTGGATACTACAATTATAGATTATTTAATCTATTTGATTTATTTTTTTTCAATTTGATTGTCATAAATAATTGCTCCCTTCTCAGTAGAAGGGATGAGCCAGTGAAAAAATCTTTCTGGGATCCTAAAAAAGACAAAATTGGATCAGAGATTGAGCGGCTGGGGTAAAGAACATCCTAGAGTATTTGAACTGGAATCAATCTTTTTGCAAATTCTTTCGTTTCAAGTAGGTTTCACAACCTTCTACGGTCAGCGGTCGAGAATAATAATACCCTTGAATGCCATCAATCCCTTGTGCTTGCAGAATCTTAAGTTGTGTTTCATTTTCCACACCTTCAGCAATCACCTGGATATTTAGTTTGTGAGCCATTGTGGTAATAGCACTAATAATTGTTTGATCTGAATAGTCATTTTCACAATCTTCAATGAATATTTTATCAATTTTGATTTTATGAATTGGTAAATGTTTTAGATAAGATAAGCCAGAGTAACCTGTACCAAAGTCATCCATCACTAAATTTATCCCTTGTTCCCGCAGTGCCTCAATCTCTTTATAAAACTCTTCGTTATAATCAATAAAAACTGTTTCGGTAATTTCTAACTCGATTGATTCTGAGCTTAATTGTGTTTCAGCCAAAGTCTTTGACACCAAATCGCTTACAGAATGACGGAGAAATTGTATTGCTGACACATTAATAGCAATAGCGCCTGAAAAAATTTTTTTATCTTGCCAAATTTTTGCTTGCGTGCAAGCGGTCTTAAAAACCCACTCGCTGACAGCAATAATTAAAGGGCTTTTTTCCAGAGTAGAAATAAAATCCTTAGCCTCCAAGATGCCTTTTTCCGGGTGGTTCCACCGCAGCAGGGTTTCAAGCCCCACTATTTCTCCAGTATGAATGTTGTAAACGGGTTGATACATGAGGAAAAATTCTTTATTTTCATACGCTTGCTGCAATTCCTTGTCTAAACCATGAACTTTCTGATATTCCTCGTGTAGCTCTGTTGAGTAATAATGAAATTGATTTCGACCCTTTTCTTTAGCTTGGTACAATGCCGTATCAGCAAGTTTCAGTAATGTTTGAATATCGTGACCATCCTTAGGAAAGATACTAATCCCCATACTGGCTGTAATTTGCAATAAATGTGCATCGATTTGACAGGGTTTAGACATTTCATGAAATAATCGCTCAATGATGACTGTAATTTGCTTAGGAGACACAATATTTGCGAGCATAACAGCAAATTCATCTCCACCAATACGCGCAGCAATATCACCTTCACGTAACGTTGCAGTTAAAGTTTTTGCAATATGTACCAGTAACTTATCGCCATTATCGTGACCTAAGGTATCATTGATAACTTTAAAATAATCCAAATCTAAAAATAGCAAGGCCACCTTGCCATGGGAGCGAGCCAATTGTTTCGTGGTTTGTTGAAATATTTCATACAACATATTTCTATTTGCTAAACCCGTTAATGGGTCATGAGTAGCTTGATAATAAAGCTTGGCATTTTCCAGTGAAGTCATTGCTTGTGAAGATAATAATTGCAGACTATCTAAATGATTTGCCGTAAAGGTATAGCTACTACTCTTATTTTCTAAATATAAAATACGACATAATTGTCCCTGGTAAAATAACGGCATCATGAGAAGCGATCGGGGATTTTCTTGCTGTATATAAGGATCATTAAAGTAAAATTCAGACTGGATTGCATCATTTACAATAATCGACTTTTGCGTCCGTTGAACATAATTCAATATAGAAAGAGGATATTTTGACGATTCTTCAGCTCTTTCATGATTATTCAGGTAAACGACTTGTTGTTCCAAATTTCCCTCTGCTTCAATGACCCATTGATCATTAACTTTACTTAAAATTATGCTGCGCTGTGCCCCTGCATTCTCCAATACAATTACCATAAATTTCTGCAGTAGTTTATCTAGACGAATTTCACTAGAGATCAGTTGAGTAAATTTTAACATAGCCAGCATATCTAAATTTTGGGGAGCTTGATGAGGATAGGTATTTGCTAATGCCAGATTATCTTTGGCAAGGTTTAAGTCTGGATAAGTTTCTTCCATAAGTTTAATTTTGGTAATTACGCCCCACTCTTTAAAATAGCGATAGGCATTTTGTAAATATAATTTCGCAATCCGCTCGACTTTTGTAGACATGCAAAGACGACCAGCATTTTCATTTGCAATAGCAGCAATTAAGATTAACCCACGAGAAAGAGCTATTTCTATGGTTTGCTCGTAAAGAACAAGAGCCTGCTGATACTCAGCTTTTATGTGAGCAAATTCTGCGGCAATAAGTGAGGCATGAGCTTTATAATTCTTAGGACACCAAGACGCATATTTTTCGATAAGCAGAGCCAGATTTTTTAATTTTTTAAAATAACATTTCTGTTTAGTTTTTGGTTGGTGAGGAAAATCATTAAACAGCGCGAGTGCATAAAAAAACTTGGCATCCAAATGGCTAACTAATCCTTGATCATAATCTGCATAAGTCTCATAATTTTTTCCTGTATTAATCGCCTCTTCAATATTACCCAATAGAAAATGAAATCGCGTCATTGAACTATAAAAAAAACTGGATTCAGTCTTATTTTGTCCTTTGATAATAGTTTCTTCAAAAAAAGCTGATTGCTCAAGCCTGGCAAGCTCAGGATTCTCTAAACACTCGATGGAATAATCCCAAAACTTTGCGACAGTGCTAAAATCAGAGATGTTAACTCGAGACATAAATGACAATGCAGATTGAATATTTTTTTTAACCTCACTCAGTGTTTTTCCTGCTGAAAGTGCGTGTAATACAAGTAGCAAGTTGCTGTAGTTACTATAAACTAAATCGCCCACCTCACAACAAAGCCTAAATGCCTTGCTCACCGTTTTATTTGAAGCATTAATAGATAATTGATAAGGTTCGATAAAACTACCTAGAACAAATTGATTTTTGCCTTCAAAGTTCGAAGCCCCATATTTTTGTTTTAAGTTGTTATAGAGTTTTACAAAAGAAATTGCCTCATCATACAAGTTCATTGAATGCATAATTACAAAGGCATAAACCGGAATACACATTGACGTGCATTCCGTATACCCAAACTTCAGACTCAAACTAATATTTTTGCAGATAAGAAGAACGAATAGCTGCTGATTAGTAATAAAAGCACTGTTTAGTAATTGGGTAATTAAATCAGCTATTGCCCTTTGTTTTAAATCTAACATCGGTGGCAAATCAATCTCTTCTAGTTTAGAATTTCTTAGTTGAAATTTTATTTTATAAATAGCAGTTAATATATTGATTTTACTTGGATTATTGGGGATTTTTATACCAAAGTCCCGCAATGCCTGTAAACCAATTTCCAGCGCTTGCCCATGCTTTGCCAAAGTGGATAGCATTTCAATTTTTAGACGATAAATTTCAAGATTATCAAGTGCATCCTGTCCCTGTAGTAACAATTCAGAGAAATATTTATCTGCCGCAACAAAATCACCAATGAGATATTTGCATACTGCTAATTCTTTATAAATTTGAAATACCAGCTTATAGTTTTTTTCCCAATCCTCAGGTTTTAGCAATGCCGCTGCAGCAGAGAAATATTCATTAGCGGTGTAATACGCTGATGCCAGTTTCGCCCTTTGTCCGGTCCATAGATTATATTGAGCCAATTGTAATCTTTCATGAACATCGGTAATTAAGGTTATGCAATGATTGAAATGTTTCATTACATCAAATAAGCGCTCATCATCCTCTTCCAGTGATTTCTCTTGTAACAATAATCTACCTATCTGCAAGTGAATGTGTGGTCTATTTCTCTCATCTATTAGTTCATAAATCGCCTGCTGAACTTTGTCATGAATAAATCTATAGTGTAAGGTTCTCAAGTCGGTATTACAGATAACATCTTCTAGTCCAACCAAACCCAATGTTTTATAAGTCTCTTCAAGCGGATAAATTAAATCGGATTTAATGGCCTGTGCTAATTTTTCCGCCGTTTGACTCACTTTATCCCCACTAATTGTCAGTAAGGTTTTGAGATCAAATTCATAGCCGACACAAGCAGCCAACTTTAAAATTTCTTGAGTTGCTGTGGGAAGGAGATGAATTTTATTACTCAGCAGTTCGATAACATTCTCTGTTGCACTTTGCTGTCTAATCCTTTTTAGATCCCATTCCCAAATGTTCTCTTTATAAGAAAAAATTAATATTTTTTCTTGATGAAGAATTTTAATAAATTGATTAATAAAAAAAGGGTTACCCTGAGTTTTATCGAAAATACATTTTGCCAATTGGTTAATTTTTTCTTCTGTCCCAGACAAAGTATCGTGCAACAACTGTTGAATGTCTTTTAATTGTAAGGGCTTAAGAGTTAATGTATTAAATTCGACTTTATTCTTGTCTAAATTATCAATAGTCAGTTGTAAAGGATGATTAGCATCAATTTCATTATCACGATAAGCGCCAATAATTAACAGGTAATTTGTTTCCTGATCCTGTAGTAAATTTTCAATAAAACTAAGGGAGGAATTATCCGCCCACTGCAAATCATCTAAAAAAACAACAAGAGGGTGAGTAGCCTGGGCAAATACTCGCACAAAATTTTGAAATACTAAGTTAAACCTTATTTGCGCATCTGTAGGATTCAGTTTATGAATTGGCGGCTGGGGTCCAATAATTAATTCAACTTCGGGAATCACATCAATCACAACTTGTCCAATATTACCCAAAGCGGCTATAAGATGAGTCTTAAGTTCTTGCAATTTTACCTCACTTTCTGCAAGAACTTGTTTCATCAAATTTTGGAAGGCTACAACAATAGCGCTGTAGGGTATATTCTGTTGTAACTGATCAAATTTTCCCTGAATATAATAGCCCCTATTCTGAATAATTGGCTTATGGATTTCCTTAACTAAAGACGTTTTACCAACCCCAGAATAACCGGCAATAAACACCATCTCTTTAGCGCCACTGCTCACTCGATTATAGATTTCAAGCAATTGACCAACTTCTTGCTCACGACCATAGAGATTGTGAGAAATACTTAAATGTTCCTTTGTATCATTTAACCCTAGCAAAAATTGAGTGATAGAGCCCTTATTTTCCCATTGCTTCTGACACTCTTGAAGATCTGATTTCAAACCCATGATACTTGAGTAACGTTCTTCAGGCATTTTCTGCAGTAATTTATCAATTATTGCCGCTATCATGCTGGGAATATTTGGCCTTGTTTCTAATACGTTTGGTGGTTGTTTTGCAATGTGGCAATGCACTAACTCCAACGGATCAATTGCTTGAAACGGCAATTGATTAGTGAGCATCTGATATAACGTAATACCAAGCGAATAGAAATCTGTCCGATAATCAACGGGACGGTTTATACGTCCTGTTTGCTCAGGTGAAATATAAGCCAAACCCTCCTCAAAACTATTTAAAACCAAGTAATCAAATGTTTCTTCAGAAAGTCCTGTAGAAGCACTAAGATCTATTAATTTAAGAGTTAGCTTTTCGGGATCTATAATGATGTTAGATGGCTTAATTTCCTTATGGATAATCTTTAGTTGATGTAATTCTCCTATAATATCAACAAGCTGCAATGATAATCTGAAAAAATCACTGATCTCTAATGGATGTGTATTCAAATATGTTCTTAGTAACATCCCCTCTACCCCTTCCAGAATCAAAACCGGAACGGGTGTATTTTTCAAAAAATCATAAGCTTTAATAATTGTAGGAGCATTAATTTTCTTCAACAAGCGAAATTCATGTTGCAAAATTGCCAAATTTTCAGTGGAAGAAAGATGATTATTAGGTATTTTCAATAGGACTTTACACTTATCTTTTTGCCGCAAGGCATAATAAGTGTCAATATTGCGATTATGACGCATTTTTTCTTGAATTGCATAACCTGATACTGCAATCATTTCAGCCCTTTCTCATGACTTATTCCAAAATTCGCAATAGATGGAACATTAAATTTCACTCAATGACTAATCATTTGTAAATTTAAGGCGTATTTATAATTATATGACAATTGTAGACATTCGCCATTTGCGCTGTTTTGGTGAGACTTTCTTGAAAAAATTACTCAATAAATTTAACGGCTTACTTCCTGGTAATTATTCTTTACTGATGAGTTTAAGGCCTAAGTTTGAAAGCATCATTGCGCACACAGAAGAGCATAAGCAGAGAAACGCAAGAATCAAGGAAAGAGTTCATTTTAGCTGAGTTAGCTAACAAGCCCAGAGATAAAAGAGTCCTTTAGTTCTAATATTCTTCTAGCAACTTTAAATTGGCCTTCAAATCGCCTAATTGCATCCTTGCGCATTTTATTGGCATGCGTTTCTACATAATTATGGTAAGCATCATAATCTTTTAGATAATAAGCCACTGTAATCTTTTTGATTCCCTCCGTCTTATCATCGTTTTCAAATAGCAAATCGGCTTTTATAAAACCATCTATAGCCAACAGCTCTTTAATGTGTGGCTTTAACCAACCGATGTATTCCTCGAAAACGGCCATATCAATCTCTATATTGACCTCATAAATAATCATGCCACATCTTGCCTCATGCTTTACCGCAAACACGATGTCCTATCCAACCAGCAAGCATCATGGTAGATAAAACTCCTAATATTATCCCGTAGTTATACCAGCCAGCACCAACTAAAGCTAAAGCATCGGGGGTATGGAAAATGGAAAATGGGATCGCCAACAAAACATCGACCAAAGCAGAACCAGCAACAAGACCACAGGCAATTAAAACCCCTTTTTGTCGGCGTTGCTGTTTTTCTTCCTCTTCGAGAGAGTACTTGTTTAATCGTCGTCTTACAAATAGAGCTATCATTCCTCCTAAAAATAATGGGAAAGATGAAGCTAATGGCAAGTACATCCCAATAGCAACACCAAGAATAGACAGCCTTAGAAACCGAGCTAAATTAAACAAACGATTGCAAATAATAATGACCAATATAATCCCTGCGCCTATGAACATCATCGTCCATGGCAAGGTATTGCGAAAAACTGCTTCAGTAATAGCAGCCATTAATGCTGCTGTCGGAGCAGGCAGAGATTGACTAGCATCCATTCCTTCATGCGGCATCACTCCTGCTATTCCATAGACATCAAACAAAAGTTGCATCACAGGCGGAATAACTAAAGATGAAATGACGACACCTAACAAAAGCATTACCTGTTGTTTCCAGGGTGTAGCACCTACAAGCTGTCCAACTTTCAAATCTTGCGTATTGTCATTAGCAATCGCTGCAATGCCCGTCACTACAGAACCAATAATGATGGTAATCGCTTCTGCAGCTCTGATTTGATGATTCGTAAGAGGTAACGAAAAAATATGGTTCATTGCCGTTAATAACATCCAGGCAGCAAATAACATTCCCGCAATCACTACTGAGCTGCCTGGACTTGCTGTAACCCCAACCATACCCGAAAAATAAGCAGTGATTACAGAAAATAAAAAACCAATGATTAAAATGTATAAAACAGCACCAAAGACTAAAGTAGGTGCGTAATCTCCATCAAGACCAGCTTCTTCCAAAGGAAAGATAAATTGAAAGAATAAGAACAATATCGCTGCCATGATAAGTATGCCAATTAAAATAAAAGGCATTGGTATGTCTTTGTCAGTCCGTGGTATTTCTGCTTCCATACGCCCTTTGGTCATAAAAGCGCCAAATGAAGCCCGCATGCTTTTCACTAAAGGCCTTATTAATTTTAGAAAAGTCCAGGTACCGGCAAAAAGCATAGCACCAATTCCTAGGTACCTCATTTCACTATTCCACAAAAAGCCTGCGGCTTGATCAGCAGAATATTGCTCAAGAAATTGAGGGTAAAATTGACTCACAACAGGCATTGCAACCAGCCAGGAAATGATGGCGCCTAAGAAAATACTGATAGCCATCTCGTGACCAACCAAATAACCCGCCCCTATCATGGTTGCTGAAAAGCCTGCACCAAAGCCAAACAAAGAGCGCCTAGCAACAAACCAATAGCTCCAGTTATTGGCAACGATTTTAAATCCCGTCTGTAACAACTCAAGTAGACCACCTGCAGCACCACCTAAAAAGATATCTTGAATCCCCGCTTTCTCTGCTGAGGATTTTAAGACCTCAGCAATAGCACGACCTTCAGGGAATTTTAAAGCAGGCTCATTTACTAAAATCCGACGCAAAGGAATAGAAAACAAGACACCGAGAATACCGCCCGTTACTGCAATAAAAAAATTGGTGAGATAATCAAACCCATTCCAATACTGAATAATGATGAGGGCTGGGATAGTATATACAATTCCCCCTGCAACGGCTTCGCCAGCAGATGCGGCAGTTTGTACTGCATTATTCTCAAGAATCGTAGCATCTTTAAAAAACCGCAAAACTCCCATTGAAATAATTGCCGCAGGAATGGATGCAGAAGTCAAAATGCCTAACTTTAACGCCAGATACGCATTTGATAGTGCTAATAACACCGTTAGAATAACGGCAAGAACAATTGTGCGAAGTGTTAATTCTGCAATTTTTTTATCCGCTGCAATGAACGGAGCAGATTTACTCATTGATTACCCCATAACGCTTTGGCTACTTCTGGTCGTAGCCAATTGATAAGTTTTGACTTAGTGATAGTCACTGTTTGTGGCCCGTAAACATAAGCTGCAACTTGATAGGTATCAAAAACTATCGCCAAGCCATCAGCAGTAAAATACCAGTTCCGATAGTTTTCTTGAGTTGGATTTGTCCCAGTGACGACCCAATTCTCCTCGGAGATTTTTTTCTCAAGAATAGCAGCACGGCTTAGTTTAGCTATTTCAGGTAGATAATTGCTTCCTGGCTTAAACAGATCATCTAAAGTAACTTCTCTGCCATCAATAAAATTGAAAGATTTTACTACATTATTAGGGTGAGCCGCACCACGACTATAAGACGAAATTGAGAATAATAGACTTAGGGCATTTTTATTTTGGAATTCGATTTTATAATCAATGTATAAGCTATTTTTTCCCTGTGCATTAGGAATATCATTTGCATCTGGATTCGCATCAGCACTTTGAGTTTTATCGATGAATGCCTTCACAACCTCGTCAACATTTTTATTTGTAAAACCTTGAGGGTATTTAATATCCAAATCAAACGTAGATGTTTCCTTTTTTACGGTGATCGTTTTCGGTACATCTGCCCAAACAATATTAATTGTCAAAGAAAGCACTAAAACAAAACCCCAAATCAGTCTTAGCATGATTCTGCTCCTTACATTAAACACTTAACCAATTACCAGCTATCATTGTGCTATGGTCTATGGGATAACCAAAATGGTAACAAAGGGCCGCACTGTCATTCACCGACCAGCGCACCAAATCCGCATTTAATCCAACTGCAATAGCACCAACTTTTTGTTCAAGCCCTAGTGCTTTTGCAGCGTAATAGGTTACTCCCGCCCAAGCTTCAGCGACAGTAAGATTAAAAAATTGACAAGCCATATTCAACATCAAGGGCAAAGACGTTGTTGGCGAGGAGCCTGGATTTGAATCTGTCGCGATAGCCATACCGACCTTCATTTTACGCAAGCTATCTACTGGCGGCTTCGTATTTTCGCGTAAAAAATAATAAGCACCTGGTAATAAAACTGCTACTGTTCCAGAACGAGCCATAGCGGCAACACCCATGGCATCTAAATACTCTAAATGATCACAAGATAAAGCCCCTAAATCTGCTGCTAATTCGGTTGCCCCAAGATTCGATAATTGTTCCGCATGACATTTAATGGGTAACGATAACTCTATTGCTTTCCTGAAAAGCTGTTCAGATTGAGCTAAAGTAAAGCCTATTGACTCACAAAAAACATCAACGGCGTCGGCCAAACCTTCCGCTACCACCACAGGCAATATGTCTGAACATAAAAAATCAACATAAGTTTGAGCGTTATTTTTGAATTCTGGCGGAACAGCGTGAGCTCCTAGAAAGGTTGTTCTTACGCGAATACCACTTAATACGCCTAACTGCCTGGCAACCCTAAGCATCTTCAATTCATTCTTTAAATCAAGCCCGTATCCTGATTTAATTTCTACAGTGGTAACCCCTTCTGCTCGCATTGCTAAAATTCTTGGTAAAGACTGCTCCAATAGCTCTTCTTCGGAAGCAGCCCTCGTCTTTCTTACTGTTGACAAAATTCCGCCACCATCTCGTGCAATTTCAGCATAAGTTTTGCCCTCAAGTCGCTGTTTGAATTCATCTGCACGATTACCAGCATAGACTAAATGAGTATGACAATCGATAAGCCCCGGGGTTACCAATTGACCATCACACTCATGAATAGCTATAGCATGATGCTTGTAATCATGGGGTAGCTTATCCATATCACCACACCAAGCAATCAAACCATTTTCGATAGCAATCGCTTGCATTTGCAGTTGTTGTCCGTCGGTATCGATTGTTGTTGCATTTAGCAGTAAGCGCTCACAGCTTGCCATTGCCTACTCCCATTCAGGAACTTTATGGGGGGGACTGAGCCAAAATTGATGGTGGCTTTTATCATAGATATCCCATTCCTTAGAAATAAATTGTTCTTTGTCCAACTCAAGAAGCAACCAATTCAAAAAAAGAGCAACAGTTTCCGTAGTTAACAAACGGCCTTCTGCTTTAAGAACATGGAAAAAATGACGCTTTTCTTCATCCATAAATTGAGCACCACGAATGAGTGCTTGCATATCGGTATCAATAATACCAGGCATCACACTAGCAAAAGCGACATTAGGGCTTTCTAGTTGCCAACAACGAGTTAGCATTGATAGGGCTGCTTTTGAAACACAATAAGCAGCCCACCCTGTAACAGGGAAATAAGCAGCACCAGAACCTATATGCAAAACTCGGCCATGTTTTAATTTAGAAAGTAATAGCTGTGTTAAGAATAAAGGGGCATTAAGATTAGTTGCTAACGTTTGTTGCCAGGATGATTCATCAATATTTGCAATAGGAGCTATCGGTTCGATTGTACCGGCATTATGAATTAATCCCTCTATAGAAATAGCCGGTTGCAGCAAAGTTGCAAGCTTTTGCCTCCCTTCATCCGTTGAAATATCCGCACAAAAAAAAGAAATAAGAGGGGAAAAAGCTGCTGTTTCCTTTAGAAGCTCTTCGCGCCTGCCAACGACCAAAACTTTTTTACCTCGCTTGGCCAAAACTTGAGCCAATGCTCGACCTATTCCGCTGCCACCACCAGTGACTACAAACACAGTTACTCTCCTAGATAATTAGCAAGCTTAATTTATCGACAGTCCTAACCTGAAAACTAGAAAAGCTATGGAACAAATCAAAGCAAATCAAGTTTTATTTACTAGGGTTTAAATTTTTTGCGCCGATAATAACAGACATTCGCTTGAATTGGCACAATTTAGATAGCGTTAATTCTACGCAAAAGAGACAAAAATGCCATTTGCATATCACCAAACAATCCGCAAAGCATGCCCCTGTGAGAACAGAGATATGAGCTATAAAGCGCTTTATCCATTATTCCCACAACACAAACAATCAAAGGCGTGATTTAATGTAACCTGTACAATAATTTTTATCTTAAAATAACCCTCTGTTTTTTTAGGTTTTTTTTCTATAAAATCTATAGCTAAAACTACAGCATCTCGCTTCTAGCTATAGTATTTCTCTATGGAAGATTTTCATGCTAGCTGATATTTTAAACTATGAGCCTACCATTCCATCACTCTGGCAAGGGCGTAAAGACAGTTTGCCAGGTGAGCGTTTTTTTCAGCGAGTTAATTTTATAGACATTCGATCCCAAACTGCTTTAGAAAATCCTCAACAAAAGATAGCTATTCTTGGCTTTTGTTGCGATGAAGGAATCAAGCGAAATGAAGGCAGAATTGGGGCTCAAACAGGCCCTATAAAGCTTCGAGAGCAATTAGCGAAGTTGCCCTATCACGCTCAAAAACATTTGGTTGATGTGGGTAATATTGTTTGTAAAGACGGTAACTTGGAAGAGGCTCAGTCACAATTAGCAAGGCTTGTCAGCTATTTGCAGGAACAAGGGTACAAAACCGTTGTTTTGGGAGGAGGACACGAGATCGCATGGGGACATTTTTCAGGCTTAAATTCAAGATATCAGAAATTAGGTATCATTAATTTCGATGCGCACTTTGATTTACGCCCATTGAAAGACAATCAACTAGGAACGTCTGGTACCCCCTTTCGCCAAATAGCTCAACATTGTATGGAGAATCATCAGCCTTTTAGTTATTGCTGTCTTGGTATTCAAGCCCTGGGTAATACTCGAAGTCTTTTTTCAACAGCGGATGACTTAAAAGTTTCCTATCTTACTGCCGAGCAAATTAATACAGAAAGTTTGGCGTGGCAAATTGCTTTTCTTGATGACTTTTTGCTCAGCCATGATGACATTTATCTTACGATTTGCCTTGACGTGTTTGCCGAATGTTTCGCGCCTGGTGTTAGCGCTCCTCAAGCCATGGGATTAACACCTTGGCAAGCATTGCCCCTGTTGAAATACATCTTACAAACTGGCAAAGTTGTAAGTTTTGATGTAGCTGAACTTTCACCTCCGCTGGATGAGGCGCAAAAAACGACCCGTCTTGCTGCGAGCCTAGTGGCAGAATTATTGGATTACTATTAATGTAAGGAGTGTTTCAATGAAAAAATCCATGCTGTGTGCAGGATTAATGAGCGTTTTGTGTGTTCCTACCTATGCAGAAAATAATGATAAAACTTTGGATAAAGTTATCACTGCAATGCAGGCTACTTCCAATTCACAATTAGAAACAACTTCTAAAGAAGTAGAGAATATACAACACCATCAACTCTTGGCTTCGGCTTCACAAACAGTAACTCCTAAATCTAATAATGTTCAACTACCTGCCTCTCAAGGCCAACAAGTCCCAACTCCTCAAGGGCAGCAAGTTCCCACTCCACAAGATTCAGGACAAACAACTACGCAGACTACAACCTCCCAAGGCGTATCAACAACGACTACTCAGGGAGCTTCCGGGCAGACTTCACCAGGAGCAACCGTTAATCCCCAACCGCAGCCTACAGTAAACCAAAGTACAACCCCTACCGCCACTCCACAGCCTACAACACCAAATACGGCAACGACAGTAGTAACTCAACCAGTAACTCCTCCAAAACCAATCGACTGTAATTATCATATCCCTGCATCAACAACAAAAATCGATCAAGCGCTGGTGATGAAATGGGCTGAAAAAGCAACTGCACAGTCTTTCGATTTTGATTATACAACAATGGATACACAACTTGCTGCACTTAAAGCTTGTTATACCGATCTTGGTTGGCAAGGTTTTACTGATGCATTGCAGAAATCCGGTAACCTCAACGCGATTAAATCCCAGCAACTAATGGTAAGTAGTATGATTAACGGCGCAGGGCAAATTTCTGAAGTAAAGGATAATCAATGGAAAATCAGCCTTCCTTTGCAAGTGGTCTACCAAAACAATAAGGAAAAATTAACCCAATCGCTTACAATAAATCTGGTGATCGGACGTAAAATTTCTGGTGACTTGGGAATTATGCAAATGATTGCCATTCCTCGTACCAATACAACACCGGCATCGAGCACTAGCTCAACATCAGCTACTCCTGCTCAAACTCAATAAATTTACATTATATTGGTGCAAGTATGAAATCTTATACTTGCATCCCTACTAAATAGAATAATTATGCGCTATTCACTTGCAATTTTCTTAAGCTTAACTAGCATCAGTAGCCATGCAAATGTCCTGCAATATTTTACAGGAATAACTTACAGCAATCCTGCTGAGCTTTTTAAGGTAAAAAAGAATGATTTTTTAATCGGCGCCACAGGATTTTATGCCGACGTCCGATTTGCGGGCAGTGTTTTAAATTTTAATACATTTCAATACGACAATGGCGTTAGTGCTTCACGCAGATTCAGCTTATTACCTTATGGTCGTATTGCCACTCGAGTAAACGACAAACTTGTCATAGGTGTTGATGTTACACAACCTTTTCACTCTAACCTAATTTATGGTGATGATGCCTTTACACGTTATGCCGTTACAGACACATTAATGACTGACGTTGATATAAGCCCTCGCTTTTCTTTTAATGCCTTTCCCAAATTAAATGTTGGAGCTGGCCTAAACTTCAATTTCCTAAAAGATAACGAAACTAACTGGGCTTTACCTATTAGTCAAACTGCTTATACCAAGTTTGTCAATCGTACCTCAGGCTTTGGTGTTGGTTATGATTTAGGCGCTTATTACATGGCGAATTCCAGTAATTTCTTTGGCGCTACCTACTACTCCTCAATCAAACAAAAAACGAGAGGAGAAAGTATATTTAATACTAGTGTAAGCAATGACCTAGTCTTCAATTTTCGTATGCCAACAACGACTGTGCTTAATTATGTTCATCTTTTTAATCCAAAATGGCTAGCCAGTTTTCAAGTATTTTGTTCGCAATGGAATGCGAATCAGTATGCTCGAATTCGCAATACAGCCGCGCCACCACCTTTTGGGCCAAATTTTACATTTACGATGAAGTATAATGCCTCATGGGCTTATGCTGCCGCCGTGCGGAAGCAACAAAGTGAAAATTTAGGCCTTACCTTAATTGGCCTTATTGATGATGGCCCCGAACGCGATCATCTTCGTACGCTTAATTTTCCATCAGATACGCAGTATTTTTTGGCTTTAGGGGCTGATTATCATCTTAGCAAAACCGCAACGATGGAAATGCTTTATGGTCATGTTATTTCAAACACAACGATTAATAATTTTTTACCTCTCAATGGCCAACAGACTCCTTTCACTACAGGTCGGGTACGCATTAATGCTGATGTGTTTGAGCTTCGGTTCAAACTTCAAACTTAGGTTTTCAATTGTTGATTTAACTGGCACTATGGTAATTTCGTGGTGCCCTTAAATAGATAGACTACCTCCCAGAGAGAATTGCAAAGAAACCGAAGCACAGAACTGTGTATGTATAACATGTGCTTTAATGCAGCAATATTTGTGGTTTATCATGCTTAATAGGCGGTTTCACAGGATTTGTAGTGCGTAATTTCTTCATCCAACCATGAATATTAGCCATCAAAATTTTTTTATTGTAAGAATAATCATGATTAGCTCCAGGTAATTGTCGATAAAGATAACGATCATTCTTGATGGACAAGTGACGAGCTGCTGCCTGTGCTAATACAGGCTCATAATCAAATTGCCCAATAATATCTAACAAAGGAAAAGGTATTTTGTGTATTAAATTAGGGATTTCTTTGTTTTCCGGTTGGTCAAAAGCAGAAAGGAAGATCATGCCATTAACTTGTTTAGACTGAAGCTTAGTAAAATAATTTACCGAACCCTCCAACTGAGAGCCATAGTGGATAACAATCATTCTTGGGTTATTTTTTTGTCGTAAGGCTGATAATGCTTCAGGTAATTGCTCAATCCAAGGTACTGAATTAATCTGTAGGCTAGTATTCAATAAGGCTATAGACCAACCATGCTTGGCAAGCTCCGTACCCAGGTTATCGACGAGTTCTGAACCTTCATTATTTTGCTCACCATTAATTATGACCACTCCTCCTCGTTGCTTTTTACCCTTAAAAAGCAAATACGGCAAAACAACTTTTTGTTGCTTTACAAGAATCTCTAAACTTGCCGCACGCACTTCCGCAAAATTTAGAAAAAACAACAAGCAAAAACCGAAGAGTAATCGCATAGCCCTTATCCTGTTGTTTGAGGTTCGGTAAACTAAGCAATTTTCCTGCCTATTTAAACTTTATTAGGAGTCATGAAATTCAGTGTTGCACTCTCAGTTTGCAGAAACTGCGAAATGTCCTGGGCGATGAGCAAACACCACCCAGATAATGTTTATTTAGCTGATAAACTCTACACCTTGAGAGTCTAAGAATGCTTTGGCTTGTTCAGCCATGATTTGATGAGCAGGAGCAGTTGGATGTACAGGGTCAAAAAATAAATAGCCTTCACAAGCATCCATTTCATTTTTAGGTTTAATTTTGGCAGCCATATGGAGAACAGCTCGATTTGAAAGCTTGTCCACTACAACATCATAGCAAGTATCAGTAATGTTACTAAACCCATATTTTTCTGGGGAAACAACTAAATCATGCAATGTTTTATTAACATCAAAATAGAGCCATTGAATTTCAGGATAATCCTGTTGAAGATTTTTGAGGCTTGATTCCAAGAGTTCATTATGTTGATTAGCTAGATAAGTCAATTTTTCTTGGGAATCAAAAGCATTAGCAATCGGTGTTTTGCCTAAATCAGGTAAATTTACGATTAAAACATGTTTAGCTCCGGCATCTGCCAAACGCTCTAATTGATGAGTAAGACCCAGATTAACGTCACTCAACGTTTTTTCGGTGTCGTCAGGAACTCCCAAATAATTATTTGCACCTATCCAAATAACGAATAAACTGTCTTCATCAGCTTTGTCCTGATGCGCAAGAAAATAAGTATCAATTTCTTTCTTTAAGGTAAACAAAACATCTTCATCGGGATCTTCTGAAATACCTGCACCACCAAAAGCATAGTCAAATAAATGCGCGGAAGGTGCAGTCGGAAAATACGCCGCTACCAAATTCTCAACCCACACTGGACCATTAGTAAAGCGTCCATGGTAATAGGGAGGCGATTGAGGCAATTTTTGATGCATGTATTCATAAAGATTGCCGTTGTCCGATAAACTGTCACCAAATACAACTATATCATTTAAAGGTTTTGCAGTTAGCAATCCTGAAAAAAGCAGGAGGAACCCGGTAAATAAAATTTTCATCCGCCACCTAATCAGTTGATTTTCCATAGAAAAACGTCGAATTATATAGGTAAAAGGTAAGTTGATCAATTTTTTCTATAAAGCGTTACGATTAAAATCAAGTATTGATATAAATTCAACCCACCCTAACTTCTTGAACTTAGGCTAAGCTTAAAGTTGGATATTCATTTTAAAACGTCTGCATTTTGAGATAGATATGACGCAAGAAACCGAGACCGCCAAGGTTAAAAACCAACATATTGTCGATCTTTTGGTTCAGATTGAAACCCTTCCTCATCCTGTCATTATAGAAATATTAAATTACCTTACACCTGAAGAAATTAAAGCTGCGATACCCTATCTTCCTGAAGAAGGTAGCAAGATTTTCAAGCTATTTAAGGAGGATGGTTTTTGGCTTTTAAAATGCCAAAAACATTTCCCAAATACCCAATTAATGCGCAAAGCAGGACAAACTGAATTTGATTTTTTTTGGGAAAATTACCAGGAAGAATATAAAGATTACCCCGAAAAAAGTATCAACTTATTTTCCTTAGCAAAAGAAAATAAACTGTCCATCCAGGAGATTCAGGATATTAATGATTTATATAGAGTCGATAAGAGAAATCTTACTCTTCTGGATTGGATTACTTTAAATTGCAATCAAGGTCTTTTGAATCAAATCTATCAGCAATTTACTCCCACTTTGACGTCACCTCTTGATTGGGCTATCACTTGCCTACAACCTTTGGATGTTATAAACAATCTGACGCATACCTCAATAGATTCAACATATGAAGCAATTTTTATAAAAGCAGCTTCTTGCGGTCATTTAGAACTCGTTAGAGACCTATACGAAAAAGTTATTAAAGATAGATATATGGGAGAAGCACATACAGAGATAATTCGTGGAGCATTATTGGGGGCTACTCAAAAAGATAGATTAGAAATGGTTGAATACCTAATAAGCTCTATTTTAAAAGATAGGCCGGATCAGTATCTTGCGAGTTGGGGCATTGTGCTTGAAACAGCTGCTTTTCATGGAAATACCAATCTTGTTAAGTTTGCTATTGATAAGGATACACAACCAGTACTTGACGAACAAAGTGAGAATCAGCATTTTTATCAAGGATGGGTTAATGCTGCTTCAGAGGGGCACTTATCTATTACTGAATTACTAATAGATAATAGCAACCTAAAGAAAGTAGATATCAGTGAGGCTTTAATAATCGCTACTGATAAGAAACAATGGAGAACTGTTGAATATTTATGTGAATTAACTACCGACAACAAACCTTGGCAAGCAAGCATAAGTCGCACATTAACTAGGGCAGCTGAACATGGAGAGTGGCGACTCGTTCAGAAATTATGTCAACTACAAAGTGACAATCGCCCTAGCCTAAATGACCTACGCGAAATTTTTCTATTCTCAGCCCAAGATAACCGATATAAAGAACCTGCTATGCAAACATTTGAGAGCTTATTGCCCTTAGTCAGAGCCAATAATTTTGCAGAAGATCTAACCAATGTCTTCATTGGCTTAGTTAATTTTGGGAAATTTGATCTCGCTACTAAACTTTATAATGCCTCTCCCATCAATAATAAACCCAAAGTAGGTGAAGTCCAATTACGTACTCTAATTTGTAATGACCAATATTCTTTGTACAGAATCATTTTTAAACGAACCCACAAAGAAATGAATAAAAAGCAGTTAAGAGAGCATTTACGACTTGCCTCATTCAGTACAGTATCTGACGAATTTAAGTTTTGGTTAAAAAATGCTGCCTCTCCCGAATCCTATGACAATTTAACTAGTTCGCATGAAAATAAAATTGATAAAATCTGTGCCCTATTGGAAGATTATACGAAAAAAAACTCATCTTTTAGCCGGTTTTTTCATGGTCATTGGAATAGGCATCATACTGAAGAAATTGCGTCTATCGTAGACAAAATAAAGAATAAAACCATTGAACTTCCAGACGTTGTTTCCCAATTAAAAACGATACAACCTGCTAATAAAGAAGGCTCTATTGCTCGTCGAATTCAATACATACTAGATAGGATTACTGTAGAAGACGAAATATCACTCGAAGAGACAATCAGAGTAGAAAATACGTTTAATTGAATCATTTTAAAACCACAGTTTTCAATTTCATTTAGAGTAGACGCCTAGATTTAAGAATTAGATCAAGACGCTGATTATAATTTTGTCTTTGCAGCCAATGCGAATAACTATAGCAATAACGAGCCTACCACAATAAAAATGATTGAGGAAACAGGAGCAACAAATGTTGGCCTATTTTTTGAAAATTATGAATCATCCAGTCTTCCGACAATTGGTAGTATTCAAAAACTAAATATGGAAATGGAGTTTAATAATGGTGGACCTAACGTGGATAATGTAGCTGAACTTAATTTTCTGAAGGAACTTATTCTTTTAATGCGACAGCCATTGAGTATGGATTAATTGCAGCTCTTATTGCCACAGCCATCCTTACAGGGGCACTCAATACGCGACAACAGATGCTTTAGCAAGCCTTGGAGAAAAAGCATATGGCTCTGATCATGATGTATTGGATTTAAGCGGCCTTTCTATGATTACACTGTTTATTGAAAAGTGCTTCTCGAAATGAGAGCGCTTTTTCTTTTTTTATAATTTAAACTACACAGGTTAAAAAATTTAATTTTTTTATAATCATGACTCTATTTAAAAAGGATTTTTACATGAAGAGCAAACAATTTATCACCATTTTTTATCAAAAATTATTAGCTATCCTAAATAATCAGAAACAATTGCAAGACACACAAATTTATTTTCAGCAAGAAGATAGAAATAACGAACGTTATTTCTGTCGGGCAACTTTCGGTCTATACGGTTGGAATCCAGAGGATGCTAGTAAATTTAGTGCAGCCGTGGCAGAAGCCTTAAGAGAGACAACACTTCTTTTTTTTACTACAGACGATGCTAAATTAAGATTAATTCAAGATTGCAGTGAAACAATCAAGACAAAACTAATTCCGCAATTAACTCTAAATTTAAATCACCAGAATCCCTTTGAAGAACTTAAACAAAAGATTGAGAAAGAATTAAAACAACTTTCTCAAGAAGAACTCTCTTTTAAAAATCCTTATGTTTTATTTGCAAGTGTATCAGCTGTAGCTGTTGTTGCAACCGCCGTTGCTTGGAATTTGGCACAACCTAATCCATAGATTAACCTTGTAGGTTGGTTTGTAAAATTCCAACCTACATTAGAACAAATATCTCTAATTATGCGTTACCTAGTGAAGTGAGTTTTAACTGGCGTCCACAAACCCAGGCACCATTTAAATCCTGGAATATCTTTTTTGACATGCCTTGAGGCAACCGAACGGTAGAATGATCTTCATGAATTTTAAGACCAGTAATAAAACGGCTTTCTAATCCGGCTTCGTTTGCTATAGCGCCAACAATATTTCCAGGTTTAACACCATGTACTCGTCCTACGTCAAGACGGAATAACTCTTGTGGGTAATCATCACGAAATTGCTTCCTACTGCTACCTCTCTCCGCTTTGGAACTACGACCAGATTTAAAATCATGGCCCCTATCTTGCGAACGAGCTTGAGATTCTTTCGGTGCACGAGGAAGTTTAGGTAATTCACGTTTCCAAGGTTTATCTTGATTGAGTAAAAGAGCCAGTGCTGCAGCAACATCAAGAGGTGAAGCCTGATTTTGTTTAAGAAATTCTTCAATAATATGACGATAATCGGACAAATTTTCATGCTGCAAACGCGCGCTGATATTTGCCATAAAACGTGCTTGCCTTGCAGTTTGAATCATGTAGTCATTAGGGACAATAATCTTTTCAATACGCTGACGAGTATGACGTTCGATAGTGTTTAATATGCGCGACTCTTTCGGCGTAACAAATAAAATGGTGACACCACTACGACCTGCCCTTCCAGTCCGCCCGATTCGGTGGACATAAGTTTCACAATCATAAGGAACATCATAGTTAATGACATGAGTGACTCGCTCTACATCCAAGCCTCGTGCTGCAACATCAGTTGCAACTAAAATATCAATCGCTCCCTGTCTAAATTGAGCAATCACTTTTTCGCGCAGAGCTTGTGTGATATCACCATGAATTGCCATAGCGCGATGACCTTGCTGCTGCAATAACTGGGCAACTTCTTCCGTGCTACTTTTAGTGCGAACAAAGACAATAACACCCTGAGAGTCCTCAACTGCCAAAACTCGTAGCAATGCATCTGGTTTTTGCGCCCCAGAGGCAAAAAGAAAACGCTGCTCAATTGTTTTAACCGTGGCAGTCTCTGCACGAATTTCAACAGAGGCGGGGTTATTTAAATAGCTATTCGCTATTTGACGAATACGGTAAGGCATTGTTGCTGAGAATAAGGCAATTTGTTTTTCTGCAGGTAATTTAGCTAGGATAGCTTCTACATCTTCAATGAAGCCCATACGTAACATTTCATCCGCTTCATCAAGGACAAAGGTGGTTAAATTACCAAGTTGTAGAGTTCCACGATCAATATGATCAAGTATGCGACCAGGCGTTCCTACGACAACTTGTGCACCATCCTTTAATTGCTTTAATTGGCGTCGATAATCTTGACCACCACAAAGAACGGAAACAGAGACATTCGTATGGGCACTTAATAGCTCGAATTGCTCACCGACTTGGATCGCTAATTCACGAGTGGGGGCCAAAATTAATGCCTGCGTAGCCTGCGATTTGGTAGATAATCGTTGCAAAATGGGTAATGCGAATGCCGCCGTTTTACCTGTACCAGTTTGTGCTTGAGCAATAACATCTCGACCTTCTAGTAATAAGGGAATGGTTTGCACCTGCACTGGTGATGGCATTTTAAACTTCATGTCCTCAAGTGCTTTTAATAGAGCCTCTGATAAATTGAGGGCAGTGAAGTTTAGTAATTCTTGTGTCATAAAAAATCCAAAAAAATCGTAGAAATCCCAGTGGGTTAACTAATGTAAAAAATGCGCAGTATAATAACAAAATAAACAGGAAAATGCACGAAATTTATTCTTCTTTAAGAAACTGCATTTGTTCGATTAAAAAATTCGCAATCAGACTTATAGGTGACTCGAATTGCATTATGATAGCAAGATTTTGTCTAATTTTCAATATTTTTGTAAAAATTAAGCACAATTATGTATAATTTATAATAGGATACTTGAATTCTAGTTCAGGAATGAATAATGACTTATGAGTGATCATGTAAGTAAAAAGCCAATCGTGGTTGTCCGTAATGCTAAAATCGGTGATATTCCCCGCATCCGCACTTTAGTGGCACGCGCCTATCCTACTCATATGGATACATATAACCCTGATGCGCTGCGTGGGCAAATTCACCATTTTCCTCAAGGTCAATTTGTTGTGGAATATGAACAACAAATCGTAGGCTATTGTGCCACCTTTAAAATCAGTGGAGATATTGCTCTCCAACCTCATACCTGGGATGAAATTACTGGAGGTGGTTATGCTTCTCGTCATGATCCTAACGGTGATTTTCTTTATGGCATGGAAGTTTGTGTTCATCCCGAATATCGTGGTTTACGGATTGGTAATCGCTTATATAGCGTCCGTAAAAAATTATGCTTGGCAGAAGGTCTAAAAGGCATTGTCTTTGGTGGTCGCATCCCTCGCTATCATAGGCAATATAAAAAATACCCTAACGTCAATGATTATATTAACGCTGTAATCACAAAAGAGGTTAAGGATCCTGTCTTGTCTTTTCAGTTACGTAATGATTTTCAACTGATTGGGGTATTATCGAACTATCTCCCAATTGATAAACAATCATTAGGTTTTGCTGCTCATTTAGTTTGGTATACCCCCCTTGCCATGATTTCCGAAAAAACCGAGTCTAAAAAATCTTTGCCTGAACAAATAGCGGATAAGGTTCGATTAAGTGTTGTGCAATACATGCAACGTCGAGTTCATTCTTTTGAAGAATTTTCCCAGCATGTGGAATATTTCATTGATGTAGTTGCTGATTATTATGCCGACTTTGTTCTTTTCCCTGAATTATTCACGTTACAACTACTTTCTATTGAAAATGAAAACTTAAGCCCCGAACAATCGATTTTAAAATTGACTGAATATACTGAATCTTATTTGGAGTTAATGTCATCATTAGCAGTGAAATACAATATAAATATTATTGGTGGCAGCCATCCTACCAAAACCAATGACACTATCTACAACATTGCCTATGTATTTCTACGGGATGGGCAAATACATGAACAATACAAGATTCACCCAACCCCTAATGAGAAATATTGGTGGAATATCCATGGCGGCAATCAATTGACCACAATTATGACAGACTGTGGCCCCATCGCTGTTCTTATTTGCTATGATTGTGAATTTCCTGAATTAGCCAGACATGTCATTAACCAAGGCGCTAAAATATTGTTTGTCCCTTTTTGTACAGATGAAAGACAAAGTTACATGCGCGTGCGTTATTGTGCCCAGGCTAGAGCTATAGAAAATCAATGTTACGTGGTTATGGCCGGCAATGTGGGCAACCTACCCGGCGTTACCAATATGGCTATTCAATACGCGCAAAGCAGTATTTTTACTCCTTGTGATTTTCCTTTTGCGCGAGACGGCATTGCAGCCGATACAACGCCTAATGTAGAAATGGTTTGTTTTGCTGACCTTAGTATGCATAACCTGGAGGTCGTACGTAATCAAGGCACTGTTCTTAATCTGAAAGACAGACGCCACGATTTATATTCGGTACGATGGAAACACAAATAATGCATTATTTTGTTTCAATTTTTTGTCCAGGGCAAAGATTGTACTCCTTTAATGCCTTGACGACATTAAAGCTGATTTCACTGGAGATATTTTGTTTTAAGTCAATGTCCTTAATGTAATACCACAAATCAACAATCACATGTAAACTATCTTTAGCGGGAACCAGCTCATAAGAAACAGTGGCATTATAAGGTGGTTCTTGAACGATATGGGGATTCTTTTTTACCACATTTAATAATACACGTTCAGCAAGTTCAAGATCACTACTACTATCTAAAATTACCTGGCTATTGATACGGCAGATTTTATTGTCGCGATAAGTGTAATTAGTAACCGATTTATTAATTAAATGAGAATTAGGAATGATAACATCCGCATGAGATAACGTTGTGATTTGCGTTGATAACAAACGTATTTTTTTAATATAACCTTCGGTGTTATCAATAACGACTCTATCACCTGGAGTTACAGGTTTGTGAATTAGCAAGATAATACCGCTGACAAAGTCACTCGCAAGATATTGCAAACCAAAGCCAATACCAATCGATAAGGCTCCCGCAATCACTGCAAGACTTGTAAAGTTTATGCCGGCAATTAATAAAGCGATGACTAAAGCAATACTAAACGCCGAATAATTAATCAGGGTACCAACATTATCCTGCCTATATTTCTCTCCCTTAAAAGCACTATGCCGCGCCGCATACGTTGCAAGCGCCCTACCCAGCATAAGTAACAAACAAAATGCTATGGCTGCCCGTACGATCCTCATTGGCCAAATATATAGGCCATAGACATAGCCACCTTTGAAATACCATGTTCTTAGATAATCAATATAGTATTGGGAAACACCCCATATTTTCATTAGTACAAACATAGAAAATATAATGAAGCCTATGTTTAGAATGATGCGTATCGTGAAGAGTTCAATAAGGGGTTGGTTTGATTTAAGTCCTAACCAGGTATGAATTTTTTCTGAGGCAGGATTTCCTGGGTTATCAAACAATGAAAATAACTTGCCGAGAAGATGACTAACTTTCCATATAATGGCAAAAATAAGCAATGTAATAATAATATTGGGAATAAAATAAACGGCAAAATTACTATACCCTAACCAAGCCATTACAATTGTAAAAGCATAAACACCAATTAATAAAAATTTGATAATTTGCAATACGATACCGGGTATTACTTTAAAAAAATCCAAGCGAAAAATAAGCCAACTCAACCACGCAAAAGACAGAATCAGTAAGGTAGAAAACAACAAAAAACGAAACCCTAAAAGAACCGGATGAATCCATTGTTCTTGTATTACAATAGCAGCGAGGTGACCGAGAAATAAGAGCGTAATAAATAGAGTGGCCCGTATATTTATATCATCTATTAAACGCTCACTTACATGCGACACATATTGACGCAATAATGCCAAAGAAAATCGCATGACCGTAATTATTAATGCATAGGATAACAATGCATCAAATAGTAAAAGCAAACTAGGCCGGGGAAGAGCATTAGTGAACACACCATGCAAGTAAATATCAGCAAGCAGCAAGGCTAAAAATAAAAATAACCCACTTTGCGAAACCGCTATCAGCAGTTTAGAAGTAAATTTTCCCTTTCTATTTTTTATAGAGCGCTTATAAATGCTATTAAAGACAAGAGAAAAAAGCAGCCCCACCCCGAAAATCAAGCCAATGATTATTAAATCATTTTTATTTAATCTTGAGATACCGCTTGCTTGATACAATTTATCTTTTTGAATAGCAATAGTGAAGAATTGTTTTGGATCAAGTTTATCCCAGATGGGTGGTGATTTTATTAATAAGCTAAACATACGCGTGTTAGCCATTCTGGTATTAATTTCGTTTAATAACTCCTGTGCCTGATAATTAAAGAAAACGCATTCAGCCGTTTCTTTTACCTTAATATTTTTATCATGAAGCAATTCTTGATAGCGCAAATCATTTTGCTTCATTAGCATCGAAGATATTTCATTACTACTGAGTAATTCATTAATTTTCTTTAATTGTATTTTTCCATTTTCAACACAGTTGTTGGCTTGCTCTTGTAGCGAGTGGATTATTTTTACTGCTGAATAGAGCTGCTCGTAATTAACATTCTTTGTTGATAGTTGATGATGGATGGCTTCCAGTTGTAAAGTCGCTTTAGGGACATCAAAATCACTATAATCTTGCGACTGTAAAGCAGCAAAGATAACTTTAAAAAAGAATAATAAAATAATGAAGGCAGCTGATTGTCTAATTCTCTTCATCACCTGTTCCTGAATTGCGTTTTAGCTACAACTGCTTGGGTATAAAAGAAAATCCTACTGTTAATAATAGCATCTTGATAGCAAAAAATAGTTTGCCAACATATTTAAGAAAAGCAGTCAATCTGGAGATCAAAGGGGCTGAATTTACTCGTTTAAATTAATACCCGTAAGGATTTCGTTTTGCACCATGCGCTCGTTTTTCAAAATGTTGGTAATCTTGCACATCGTACCAGTTGCCTCCCCAATCCCAGCCATTTTGTGTGAAAAGCTTATAAATGAAACTATCTTTTGTAATTTTGCCAGGATAGTTTTTTTTACGGTCAACAAATTTAGTGCTACTGCGCGGCGTCACCCGTTTTCCAGACACATAAGGGTTAATTTTAGGATTGATATCAATAGCACGACCATAGCTGTGCTGTGAGAAAATACCTGGATGACCTGTTACAGGCCGACAATTAAAAGCGCTGGTATTATTTGCTGCCATAGCGACATCATCATTTCCTTTAAATGCGTCCATTGTCTGCATTTGTTCGATAGGGAAATGCTGTAAATAAAGTGACTTGAAAATCTGCACAACTTCTTTAGCAAGCGATTTATTAACGATTAATACTCCGAAGTGGGTTTTTTTATCAAACCCCCAATAAGACAATTTAATATAACGTAGGTCCTTTAATGGCAAAGGACAGTCTTTATGCCAGGTATACATTTTTATGCGTTTTTGAACGGCAGGGGGGATTAATGAAACATGGCTTTCAAAACCTTGTTTTGCTGTTTCATGCGCATAAATCAACACGGGGAAAAAAACCATAAATAAAGCAAAATGAATTAGGGTCTGTTTATAATTCGCTAGCTTGAGTCGAAAAGCCTTGATTTTCAAGCATCGTAGCGCAGTATATAGAAAGTATCTGAGCAACGAAGCACAGAAAATCAAGGCTTTTCCAACTAAAATAGTAGAATTATAAACAAACCCTATTCTCATTCTTTCTAGTGATGACTTAGTTTCAAACCTATAATGGCAAACTACCTCAAAAAGACCCGCTAATATTAAGAGCAACCATGCCATGATTCATCCATCAGAAAAAGAAAAACAGGTTTAGGCTCACTCAGCGTACCCCAAGCGAACCGTGCCTCATTGATTATAAAATTGCAGCCAAGCGACAGGCTTGATCAATGGCATGGCGTGCATCCAATTCTAACGCTTTGAAAGCTCCGCCAATTAAATGAACAGATTGACCTGCTTGTTTTAACCCCTCATAAAGCTCACGTAACTCCTTTTGTCCTGCACAAACAACGATAGAATCCACCTTGAGTAATTCATTTTTCTCATGAACATTAATGTGCAAGCCTTCATCATCAATACGCTCATATTGCACTCCTGAAATCATCTTAACCTGTCTATGCTTCAAGCTTAATCGATGAATCCATCCAGTCGTTTTCCCCAGATTTTTACCGTGTTTTTCCTTTTTACGCTGTAGTAAATAAACTTGACGAGAATTTTGTACTACTTCTGGTTTTTTTACGCCACCGCGGTGATCCATATTAAGATCAATACCCCACTCGTTATAAAATTGCTGCTCATGTCCATTATGCTTATGTGTTAACCACTCAGCGACATCAAAACCAATGCCACCCGCCCCAATAATTGCGACATGTTCTCCAGCAGCTTTTCGCTCTTGAATTAAATCGACATAACTGATCACCTTTTCATGATCGATGCCGTTAATTTCAGGGATACGCGGCGTAATACCCGTTGCCAATACGACCTCATCATATCCTTGCAATGTTTCTATGTCTGCTTGTGTTTTCAAGCGAATATCAACCTGAAAATTTTCCAACTGATGCGTAAAATAATTAATAGTATGTTGAAATTCCTCTTTACCAGGGATTTTCTTAGCTAAATTAAATTGTCCGCCTAATACTTCACTTTTTTCAAATAAAGTAATTTTATGACCTCGTTCCGCAGCAACAGATGCGAAAGCCAAACCGGCAGGCCCGGCCCCCACAACAGCGATTTTTTTGGGGCGCGCCACACTTTCATAAACCAATTCTGTTTCATTACAGGCACGTGGATTAACAAGACACGACGCAGTCTTGTTAACAAAGACGCGATCTAAACACGCCTGGTTGCAAGCTATACAGACATTAATGGCTTTGGTATCCCCTGCTTTGGCTTTTTTAGGAAACAACGGATCGGCTAGAAAAGGTCTGGCCATAGAAATCATATCAGCTACTCCTTCTTCAAGCAGACTACTTGCAAGTTCCGGGGTATTTATTCGATTTGAAGTGATAATAGGGATACTAATTTCTGGTTTTAGCTTTTTCGTGATTTGGGTAAAAGCAGCCGCCGGCACCATTGTCGCAATGGTTGGAATCCGTGCCTCATGCCAACCTATCCCAGTATTAATTAAGCTTGCCCCTGCTTTTTCAATTGCCTTAGCCAACTGCACTATTTCTTCCCAGCTACTCCCTTCACTGATCAAGTCCAGCATTGATAAGCGATAAATAATAATGAAATCTTTACCGACTGCTTCACGCACACTTCGTACAACCTCGACCGGAAAGCGCATGCGATTGCTAAAAGCTCCTCCCCATTCATCAGTACGCTGGTTAGTATGGGCAACAATAAATTGATTAATCAGATAGCCTTCGCTGCCCATAATTTCCACACCATCATAACCTGCCTGCTTGGCAAGACGTGCGCAACGGGCAAAGTGGTGGATCGTTTTTACAACGCGGCGTTTACTCATCGCCCATGGTTTAAAAGGGCTAATAGGGGATTTCAAATTACTTGGGGCCACTATAAAGGGATGATAACCGTAGCGACCAGCGTGCAAAATTTGCAGGGCAATTTTACCACCTGCATCATGAACTGTGTGCGTTATTAATTCGTGGCGCTGTTGTTCTTTAGACGAGGTTAGTTTCGCTGCAAAAGGAGCTAGACGACCAGCACGATTAGGGGCAAACCCACCCGTAACAATTAAACCAGCACCCCCTAATGCTCTCTCTTTATAGAAAGTCGCCAAACGTAATAAATTTTCTTTATCTTCTTCTAAACCAGTATGCATCGACCCCATTAGCAGACGGTTCTTTAGTTGCGTAAACCCCAGATCTAATGGCTGGAATAATGCTTTGAAGGGGGTATTATCAATTTTCAATTCCATTGAATAACTCACAAAGACTAAAACATTAAGTATAATGCTTTTATCACCGATTCGCACAGTGTGAGCTCTGATCTCTTAAGAAATTTTGTTTTTAAACCAAGTCCATATTTATACAACGAACTTTTGATTGAGAACGGTTTGCAATGATGCGCCACTTAAAGCAAGCAATGACGAAATTTACATTCCCCCGTGAACAGTTACTATATAATTGTCATATTATTTTTATTGGGCAAATCTTTCTCTAGATTGGCTGGTAACGCTTTTATAGCATCCATTGTGAGACCATTTTTAGCCCAAGGGGAGATGCTATAAACTACCTCGCCCATGTTTTCACTAGCCCAATTACGAGTGTGTTCTTTAAACCCCGCATTTTTTAATAAGGCATTAAGGTCACTCTTCTCATCTACAACAATTAAAATACCACCATCCTCTGGATTGCCTAAATCATGAATCCCAAACTGGCTTATTGATTGCGAATCAGAACAATATATTTGACTGCCACGCGTAGGATGATAAACGTATATCTGACTAGCTTCTTGCGTGAATCCCTTGTCTTCAAAAACTTTTTTTAGTTCATCCGCAACTTGCGTACAAGCATTAAATTCTTCATTAATCTCTTTCTCAGCTCTCTTAGCTGTTTCTACTTTACCTTAGGACATTTTAAAGGCCCCTCATCAGAAGTCTATTTTAGTTCTATTATAGTACAGTTACATTGTGTTATTAATAAATCAAAAAAAAACACATAAAATGCGCTATGTATATAAAAATACATCATGCGATGATCCCCGGTTGCAACGAACTAGGCAAGAGTTGTGCAATATCTTTTCTAAACTCGGATAATTGACATTCAAACCCTTTCAATTTATCTCGTAGAAAATCTAACCCATACTTAAAAAAGCTTATTCGAGGTCGGTATTGTTTTTGATAGTAGTCCACTTAATTAGCTGTGAATTGGCTTGCCACTCTCCTGTTTTGTGAGCCCAAGCAAGATGACCATAAAGCGAGTATTTTTTCTAATCGTTTAAGATAAGTAACTTGTGTAGATTCTGACTACTGTATCTTGTTTAATTCTCATGTAGAACGGAAGATGGTTTGCTTGCAACCAGGATATAAAGGTTTTATTGGGAAACTCTCCTACTTCCATCTGAAAGAAATTAAATTTTAATTAAATCTCTTTATTTGCCCGTTTTGTTTTTAGATGAGACACTGGCATTAAGCCCATAATAAAACTGGCCATACCAGCAGAAACATTCACTTCACCATAATTTAAAGAAATATTGTAAACACCAATCCCAGCTACCCAATCAACAATAGCTGCAACCGGTCTTTCCGTAACATTGTTTTTTTATTAGAGAGTCTTGCGTAGATAAGTGCCATACAAAAAGAGGTCATGAGAAATCGTAACAAAGCCAAGGAGCCAGGCGAATAAGCAGTGAGACCTATGCGTATTCCGACAAATGCCGATGTCCAAAGAGTAATGTCAAAATAAGTACGCAATTAACTTTTATGGGAGCCCATATTCGATCCATTGCAAAAAGATATATCAATAATTGAACAGATATTCGGTGATAAACTCAAACATCCTTTTAAAAATTAATATCAATACCCGTGTAGATTGCATATCTACTTGTAACCTGTGTCCCATTAAATTTCTCTGACACAGGAATGCCTATGCCAAGATAACAGGAAATCTTTTCCTCGATGTTCATCCTGACCCCTGGATTTAAATAGATACTATTTCCACCACTGTTAGGATCTTTTATCCCATCGACTTTATCTTTAGCAGCGTATTCACCCGTTAATTCCAACATTCCTTCAAGGTTATAATTCAATTTGCCTTTATGCTCTAATAGAGGATAATCGGCAGCGAAATTATAATCAAAATAACTACCTAAAATCGTATCTTGGGAGCCTTTTGTTGTTTGAGTATAAATAAAATTACTACTTATTGATAAGTCGCCCCACTTTTTAGAAAAAATAAGCCCCCCCAATGGTACCCAGGCTCCGGTTCCAGGCTGATCTGATGCTGAAAATAATTCACCTTGTCGTGACCTTGCCGTAGTTTTTCCAGTTGGTAGGTTCATTCCAAAAAGCAAGGCCATTGCCATAGGCAACTTACCTTCACTTTCATCCCCTATTCGCCAAAGCCCAAAAAGTGAGGAATCTGCCGCCCCGGATATATCACCAAGATTATTGACGCTTGGAAATAAATTATCCTCAGCATCAGTAGCTGCCCGAAGATTATAGGTATGTTGAATAGGTAAATTTGCTCCTACGGTTAAGTTATCCAGTAGACCATAGCTCATCATAAAATAATTGATTAGAAGCGCTTTTTCACTTTCACTGGTTGAAAACTCTAATAGAGTCGCATCGGAAAGTGGATTCATACGGTAATATTCTGTTCGCTGGTTTATAGACCAGCCTCCTTTATCCATTGTATCTGCAGTTGCCGTAACAATGGGAGCTCCAAGACCCACAGAATAATTATTGATACTATGCTGGGGCGTACTCGAGTAACTCACACCGACGTAGCCGCAACCGATCACCAATAAATAAAAAAATTTTTTAATATTAAGTTCCAAGTAAAATTCCTGGCTTTAAGTGGATCCGACCATCTTGTTGCATAACAAAAGAGAGAACATTCCCCAACCCTCGAGCCAGTTTGATGGCCAGTCGTATCTGAAATAATGCAGGCATGGGATGCAGTAAATCAGGTCATACGCTCACTAGATTAACCTACTAATCCCATGCCTATCAACGATATGAAGCAATTTAAGAAATTGCTCTATCAGCCCACACTTAACTCGTTAGGTTAGCAAAAATATTTGATAATTATTCTCAAGGCGATAAGTCCAAGAAACAAATATGGTGGAGAAAAATTCTCATGATTAAAACTTCTCTTCTGACTCGCGTTTTAGGAAAAAAAATTTTATTCCGATTTCTTCTAATTATTCCTAAAGTTAATTTCAAGAATGCTGTTCACTTGGATTTTGACCCATTTACAATCCGATAAATGCCCTCTATGATTTGATTATTGTCACAAAAATCATAACAATGAGGCTGTATGAGTCGTGGTGGAAAAAGATATGGTGCAGGGCGTCCAGCGGGGAGTAACCGATATGGTGAGGCAACTAAAACTCTTCGTGTTCCCATTTCCCGTATTGAGGAAATTAAAGAATACTTACTAGACCAACCCAGAGGAACTCCTCTTTATAGCTCTAAGGTTCGAGCAGGCTTTCCCTCCCCTGCCGATGATTATATCGAATCCTATCTTGATTTAAATGAACATTTAATCAAACACCCTGCTTCTACATTTTTTTTAATTGCCGCAGGTGATTCCATGACCGGTGCAAGCATCCAGCCAGGCGATATGCTCATTGTTGATAAAAGTATTGAAGCAACTCATGGCAAAATTGTGATTGCCGCCATTGATGGCGAACTCACAGTAAAAAGGCTTTCAAAAACTACGAAAGGCGTACAATTGCTCCCAGAAAATAAAAATTATAACCCCATCGATATCACGGATTCCCAGGATTTAGTCATTTGGGGTGTTGTTACTCACATCATTCATCAGGCGGTGTAATGATGTTTGCCCTTATTGATTGCAATAATTTTTATGCAAGCTGTGAGCGCTTATTTCGTCCAGATTTAGCAACAACCCCCATTGTTGTTTTAAGTAATAATGATGGTTGTGTAATAGCTCGCTCTAATGAAGCCAAAGCATTGGGCATTCAAATGGGCGTCCCTTTTTTTAAAGTCAAAGGGCTTTGCAAACAGCATAATGTGCAGGTATTCTCCTCCAACTATACCCTCTACGGTAATCTATCCCATCGTGTGATGACTGTGATCGAAGAAAATTGGCCTGATACCGAAATTTACTCCATTGATGAAGCTTTCTTAAATTTAAAAACCCTACCCGAAGGCAAAATTGATGCCTTCTGCTGGGATTTACAAAAAAAGATTTTTAGAAATACTGGTATCCCTATATCCATTGGGGTTGGGCGAACAAAAACATTGGCGAAGGTGGCTAATCACGTCGCTAAAAAGAAACTAAACACTCCAGTGTTCAATGTCACACATCAAGAAGAGCGTTGGCTGCCTCATTTAGAAGTAGATGATATATGGGGCATTAGACATCAATGGCATAAAAAGCTTGTAAGCCTTGGCGTCACTAATGCCTATGAGCTCTCAAAATTGAATCCACGATTCGTAAAAGACCACTTCAATGTGGTATTACAACGAACCGTATTGGAGTTATCAGGAACCTCCTGTCTTGAATTAGAGGCAATTGCTCCTAAAAAAACCATCATGTCATCCTGCTCATTCGGTGAATTACAATCTGATTTTGGTTTTATTCAAGAAGCCATCAGCCATCACTGTGGGACTGCCTGGGACAAAATGAGACGACAAGGTTTAATTGCCCAACATTTGTCAGTCTTTATTCGCTCAAACCCATTTCGAGAAGACCTTGCTCAATACTCCAATTCGATTGGCTTTCGCCTAGTTAATCCAACCGATGATGTCAGATATTTAACAACCGCAGCTAAACTATGTATTAAGCGTATTTATCGCAAAGGGATCCAATACCATAAATGTGGCGTTTTACTCGCTGATTTAATCGATAGGCAATATCGACAAATGGATTTATTCCATCAACCTAGTGATGAAAAATTTTTTGAAACCGAAAAGGTCATGAGTTTAATTAACGAGATTAATCAGAAATATGGTCCCAGAACCATTCGACTTGCAGCAGAAGGTTTTCAAAAATCCTGGTCTATGAAACGACAATTGAAATCACCGCATTATACAAGTCGCTGGTCAGAATTACCTTTGGTTTTTTTGAGATAGTACCCACCCCTATTTCTGGTTTGTATATTCTTCCAATACGTTAATTAAGTACTGTTGACTCCTGATACTGTCTTTAGATTATTAAAATCTTAAAAAGATTGTTAGAAAATTTTTAATTGATTACTATTCCACTCTACTTGAAAATATTGCATGGAGCCCTATGAATAAATTATCTGCCTTGTTGTTATCCTCTCTTTTCTGCGCAAGTAGCTATGCGGCACAGATCACAGCCACTATTTATATGACAGAAGGAGAGAAAAAAGAAATTGGTAAGGTTCTTTTTTCAGATACAGAATTTGGATTGCTGATTGTACCCACGCTTTCTTCCTTACCTGCAGGATTGCGTGGTTTTCATCTGCATCAGCATCCTGATTGCGCTGATAAAGGCATGCATGCAGGCAGCCACTATGATCCTAAAAATACCAATAGCCATCAGGGCCCTTATGGGAAAGGACATTTGGGTGACTTGCCAGTCTTGTATGTCGATAGTGATGGCAACGCAAATACACCTACACTAGCACCACGATTAACAACCAAAGATCTTGCTGGATTAGCTGTCATGATCCACGCAGGTGGTGACAACTATAGCAATAAACCAGAACTCGGTGGCGGCGGTGCGAGAATTGCTTGCGGACCTATCAAGCAATAAGAGCATCGCAAAGATTTTTTGACGCGGATTGATTATAGCTCACTCAACCCCGAATTCCCGCGGCCTCGACCGCGGGGGTCCAAACATAATCTCACACCAAATTTATATCTTGCTAGGCGCCCAAGGGCAGCAAGCCTATAACCCAAGTGTCACATGCGTGCTATGAATCACCGCGCTAATACGCCCAATCCTTGCAATCGCCTGTGCTGTCAGACCATGTTCTTGTAGTTGATGAGTGTGTGCACTAATACAGGATCCACAACCATTTAATATTGATACCGCCAGAGACATTATTTCGAAAGTGATGCGATCAATACCTGGATTCATCATCCCCTGCATCCGAAGGCCTGCCGGAACCTGAGCCAACTCGGCATGTTCACTTAAATGAACAAAACGATAATAGATATTAGTCATTGCCATCAAACTCGCAGCCAACTTGGCAGCCTCCTGAAGCTCCTTTGTATAAGGTAATATGAGCAATTCATTAATAAGTAACTTGTTTCCCAAATGATAGCTCACTGCCAAGGCAGCCCCCGCAATTTGCTGCTCGCTTAAATCATTGGTTTGAGCTAAATCAAGTATCTTACCCAGATTTATCCGCACATCTGTTGCGAAATCTGGCAATTGTTGTTTAATATTATCTAGCATGGATTTATCCTTTTTATATTTATTGCTACGACCTTGGTGGCATCTCACCACCAAGGTATTTATAGTCAACAAGGCTATTCAACATGGATAGTCTCTCCACCCTTTTTCCAATTACAAGGACAAAGTTCATCCGTCTGTAAGGCATCTAAAACTCGCAAAACCTCTTCTGGATTTCTTCCTACATTCAAATCAGTCACCATAACAAAGCGTGTAATACCTTTAGGGTCGACAATGAAAGTAGCCCTTTGCGCAACACCTTCATGCTCATCAAGAATTCCTAACTCTTGACTCAGCTCCCGTTTAATGTCCGCTAACATCGGGAAAGGTAAATTATGCAAATCAGGATGTTGTTTTCTCCATGCCAAATGCACAAACTCACTATCCACACTAGCGCCTAAAACTTGGGCATCCCTGTCATTAAACTCGCCATTGAGCTTGCCAAATTCAGCAATTTCAGTCGGGCAAACAAAAGTAAAATCTTTCGGCCAGAAAAAAACGACTAACCATTTCCCTTGATAAGTTTCATGGGAAACCTCTTTAAAAGCCTCATTGATTTCATTACTTACAGTTGCTTTTAAATGAAACTCCGGAAATTTATGACCTACACTAATCATTCGCTTCTCCTCAATAAATTATTTGGCTTTCGATGTAACTGTAGGCAAATACAATTAATGAGTAAAATCGAATATTTTTATTAATTTGATAGAAAAAAACTATTAAAAAGATTTTTAATGCTCCTGCGCGATACCGTTTGTATATTTTTAGGCGATACTATGATAAAATAAGGCAGTTTTTTACCCGTTAATTAGGAGATGGTAAGTGAGTCCAATTGTTTTTTTTACAGACCCAGGTAAAGATGGCGATGATCTTATTGCAACAATTCATGTCATTTTACAAGCAAAAGCAGCAGGTATTATTCCCGCTGACACCCCAATAAAATTAGTAACCACAGATGAAATACCCTGTGATGAAAAAGGAATACAAAATCCTGAAGGTCAATATGGCTTGCGTGCTCTTTACCTAAATATGCAGCTTGCCAAATTAAAACAGCAATTCCCTACACTCGCTAACGCTCTCCCCGAAATTATCGCGGGCCCCCAAACGACTTATTACCAATATAATCCTGAAAAAAATGCTTTTTATAATGAAGACTCAAAAAGTCTTGCATTTTACCCAGCTGAAGAAGTAAATAAATATTACGCAGAACAAGCGTGTGACAAGCCTTCTTGTTTGCTAAGCCCCAAAGAAAACGCTGCTGCATGGATAGAAAAACTGCAAGAATCAACAAAGGAAGGCGCAAAACTTGTCAGTATTGCCGCTTTTGATGCAGTCAATGATTTTATTGTGCAAATCCCTGTAGAAGATCTCAATAAATTTAGTGTTATCACTATGGGATACAACAAGCCTTACTCAAAAAGTGAGTACGAACAAAAAATTAACGACCTCAACTCACTTCCTTACAATGCACGCAGCACTAATCCGAATAACGCATTGGAAATCATTAAGAACCTGATAAAAATGCGCAACACGAACATTGTCTCTGGAACCACACGCAGCTTGCCCAAATATGACAAGAACAGCTGGTTAGCAAGTTTCATGGAAATTATTAGCCGCGCTTACCCTATCTATACTGAACAATTTTCTGGGACAATTGCAGAAGAAAATCTTAATACACCTACTCTGCTGTCTGGGATGGTTGAATTTATCAAACACTCAAAATACCAAGCTTTTTGGCCACATGATGTGGTTGCATCCTTAATGCTGATGATTGAGCTAGGACAATGGGAAAAATTTGACTTGGGTCAGCTTAAGACGGAAATGCTGTTTACTGGGATCGAAAAAATACCCGCCAATCAATTGCGTCTGCGGTTGGTAGAGGGTAAGACTGGCGTTTTAATTGACTCTTCTGTCGCGAATGAAGACAAAGATGTAGTCATTGGGACAGAAACTCAGTCCTTTGTCTTCGGTAAAGAGTTGGATGCTATTTTCTTTACGTCTCTTCTTCATTTCTTAGCGATTGAAGCGTTGCCTAAAGAGCAAAAAGAACAAGCTGCAGCATTACAAGCTCAATATAAAAAAATCTTAACTTTAAAAGCACAATTGTTTGAGATGAAACAAGATGCCAAAGAAGAGTCAGTCGAAGTACTAAAGTTGGAACAACAAATTAAATCCGCTTGGGCCGTTACAAGCCTTATGGAGTTGCAAAAGCAATTAGCCTTACTCGCCGCTGAAGATAAACTTCTTAGTGATGACACTCTATATATACTCGGCGAAGAAAATCCTAACTTCTCCCTAACAGGCTTCACTGTCAAACAAGCCCAAGGTTTTCAGAAACTAATTGATGGACTAGTTAGCTGGAGTGAAACATGTGATCCCTCCCTTCTTGATGAAAATCTGTTGAAATGGATTAGAGATCTTGCCGAATCCATGCAACAAATGAAGTTCGAGTTAACGGATTCCATGGTTGACAACTTGGTAAAAACACTCGCACAAGTTTCATCTGAGAAACAATTAACACCACTCACTACAACCTTAATGAGTGAACTAAGAAAAACCGCATTATTTACTGCAAGAGGCAGCAAATTACTCGAAGAAAACGGCAAATTAGGTATTGAATTTAAACGTACTGGAAACAGTATGCTTTATGCAATTGCAGTCCTTAGTGGCCATTTATCCAATCCGTTTCCAACAGGTATTTTAGGAATGACGGAGCAATATAAAGCGCTAATAAGCTTAAAAGATCAATCACCTGCTTATCAGCAAGCTTTTCTCTACCATCTTGCCATCCATGACGCAGGAAAAGGCGACACTATCAAAGAAGCAGTTAAAGTTAATGAAGAAGGAATTTATTTCATTCTAATCGATAAGAATTATTATCGACTGGATACTACCGCTAAAACAATTAGCCAAACAGGCAAAGAAGAGTTTAATCTCGCAAAAGCACATGTTGATCATGATAATGCCCTGGAAGCATACAGTATCGTTGGTGCGAAGATAATGAATTGCTCTCCCACTGAATTTTTATTATGGGGTGGGGTTCCGACTGAAGCAGTTGATAAACAAGCTATTGAACTATGTGATGAGCTAATTACTTTATGTAACGAAATCAATATTGCGCAAATCGTTCAAGGGGAAATTCCTTTTATCGTCGTTAAGAAAGGATTGGATTTATTCTTTGAAGCCTATAAGAAAGACCCTAAAAAAGCTGAGCTTGTCTTTGCTCACCACTGTTATGATATTTTTGGTGGGGTTCCACGCGATTCTTTCGCAAGTATCAACGCAGGTCGCAGTCCAGAAATCCATTTAAAAATAAATTTGCTCTACGAAACACTTATCGCAGTAGCAGAAGAAAACATTGGTTCTCTTTCCAGTAGAGAAGCTTATCATCGTTATCGTCAAAAATTAGCAACAGCTATTCCTGAGATAACTCAAGCTGCTGAAAAACAATCGAAAGAAGAAACTCTTGCCAAGACTCGTCTTGCCCAAATGCTTCGTTGTCATTTATTCAAAACTGTGACTAATCCAGAAACCAAACAGCTTACAATTGCTGAAGGTGGAAACTATGACGCAAGAACTCTCTTGTTTGTTAAAAGTATTGAAACAGCTTTTGCTCAGCTATCTAAACCTGAGCAAGAGAAATTAGTTGAGCTACTCAATAGAAATGTGGGCGTAACAGGTAAACCTGCTATTATGGTCATGTATGCTCCGAAATTGCTGTTGACTGCAACTACAGGTAGTGAATTAGCTGCTAAGGATCCGGTTGATCAGCAAGTTATAGCGGATTGCTTAACACCAATACTAGATTTGTATGCGAAGTTATATGCGTTGCAAGCTAGCAAGTCAGCTACTTATGGTGTGATTGATGTAAATAACTTAGCGCAGATCATTGAAAAGGTCTTCCTTTGGTATCAAAAAACAGACATTACTCAGAAAAAAGCTTTCGCTAATCTGTTGTTTACGCTGCAAGAAAAAGGCTTAGACAAAGACTTCTTGGCTAAACTTGGAGATGCAAAAGCTCTGAAAGATGAAACTCTGCAATTGGCTAAGCTAAAAGAAGTACTAGAAACAACTGATCTTCCATTTGAAGTTTCAGCTGAGTCTGGATTTATCGCAAAAGCTGAGACATCAACAAAAACTGTTGATGAGAAGTCAACTTCAGAAGAAACTAAGTCTGGACTTGATACAAAAGAGAAAACCCTAGCACTAATAACTGTTGAACCGCCTAAACCAACCGCTGTTGAGCAAATCATTGCTGCGGTTACCCAGGGTCAGGACAAGCGTGAGAAGAATGACATTTTAGTCAGCAAGCTCAAAGAAGAAAGTAAGCTAACTGTTAATGAACTTATTGAACTTTACAATGAAGTCCAGAAAATAAAAGGCTTAAATGAGCATAGAAATCCGCGCCTGGATACTTTTTTTGGCCTCAACAATACCACGACATGGCGACATACTTTACAAGAGTTTAGAACAATAGCTCTAGACGCTTTGTTCAAAGAAGTAGAGTCTCATGAAGACCTTGATGAGAAGTTGGCTATTCTGGAAAATGCTAAGGGTCTACCTTTATTTAAAGATCACCGTAATAATTTCGTTATTACTGGAGCTTGGGGTAGAACGACAGCTGTTAGAATGATAGACGAGAAAATAGCTGATTTAAATTCTCTCAAACCGGCTTTAGCCTAAGATATTAAGGACTCGGTGCCAAAAACACCGAGTCTAATAATATTGGTTGATTCCTGGCTATTATGGTGTTCAAATACCCTAACTCTTCCAATTTGGAGATTACAAATGTCTAAAGAAGAAATGATATGCCGTATTGTGCGCCAAATAACGAAACAATCTTGGCAGAAAACCTGCTGCAGATGAATTTACCATTACTCTCGGAATTACTTGCTTACGAAAATAAGCAAGTAGTTCATTATTTTTGTCATCATCATCCTCATTTCTCTCATGAACAAAGCCAACAATTTTTCAATGATTTCTTAGGTTGGCTGTGGTTAAATGTTTATCGTAAAACATCTCATCGTCATACCTATTTGTTTGGTCCCATATTGATTTTAGATAAGGTCTGGCATACTTTTATATTGCACACAGAAGATTATGTAAATTTTTGTAATCGTTACTTTGGTGAATATGTCCACCACCATATTGAACCTATTGGCAGCGAACATGAACTAAGCCCTGAAGAGCTCGCCGACTTTCTCGATGATGCCTTTGAGCTCCTTGGTAAAGAATGGATTGAACGATATTTTATGACGCTGCTTAGTGAAACTGAATACTCCCTATAGTTCGCAGCATCAATAAGGACTGAGAAACCGCATGAATATCTTCATTGTAAGGATTCTAACTTTGCAGTCGTGAAAGCAATTGTCAACCGCCCCTAGATAACGTATTATCTTTAACTCAAAACATTAGCTTTGAGTAAGTAGTAGCTACTGAGTGTTTATACCAAGTCATGCTCGATTTGATATAGAAAAGAAGTTACAAGTTATTAATATTTTGGAGTGAAGCCATGACAGCCGAACGCTTTTCGGCCTCTCTTGTGAACCGACTGTCATTATCCGGCACCCAACAAATGCCCCAAGGCTATTATCGCTCTAAATTATTTATTGCTCCTTTTACGACCAATCCGCTAGTAGCTGCAGCAGGCCCCTTATTATCCTTACTCGAGCGTCTATATGTTACCCCTTCGTTACCGCCAATAAACGGTATCCGAGAAAATATTGAACACGAATTACATGCTTTTCATAGTCGATTAGGCAATAAAACATATTCAGAAGAATTAGATGCCATCGCCCACTACTTATTATGTGCCACAATCGATGAGTTATTAGGGAAAAACTATATTCGTCTTTACGGCAAAATAGCTGAATTTAAAGCCTTCACCCCCTCTTCTCATGATGGAGTGGGACCAGAGCAACGCTTTTTTGACATTATTAAGTATATTAAAGAAAGGCCCAACCAATACTTGGATCTAATTGAGTTAGCCTATTATTGTTTGATTACAGGTTTTGAAGGTGAACAACATGGGCGCAGTGATGGAAGACAAGTATTAGATAACTTAATTGAAGAATTGTATCAATTAATTAATCAGCATCGTGTTAATAAGTCCCATCAATTATTCAAAGAACAGAAAAACGTAGATGACTTCCCCAAAAACTATAAGCCGCTAATAATCAGTTCTGTTCTTGCTGTAATAATATTGGCAGGAGGCTATCTTATTAGCCATATTCTATTAGAAAATCAGGCTAAAATTGTCCAGTTTGGACATACAGTGACAGCTAAACTGGACGACTGATGGATAAATCATTAACTACACTATGTGAAGCATTAAAAAGAATTCTTGGTTTTTTAAAACCACAAAATAATGCCATTTCTTTCTTACTCTTAACTGGCAAAATTAATCAAGGCAAAACTACTCTTCTGCGCCAAAGCACTTTAACACATTACCCAGTGGATACAGAAAATAGCGCTAACTTTTTTTATAATCAGCATGGCGTTATTTTAGAATTAGGGGAGTCATGGCTTAACCAGAGTAAAAATCTACTTGCCTACACCTTGAAGCAATTAAATCGTTGTCATAGCAGTGTCAGAATTACAGGGATGATTTTATGCGTAGATAGTAGTGAATTATTATTAGCCGAACCTGTACAACTTTTAGAGCAATGTAAATCCCATGCGCAATTACTTGCGCGCTTTGGTCATAGCTTAGGTTACAGCGTCGATACAGCAATTATTTTTACTAAATTGGATGCTCTTGCTGGATTTTGTGATTTTTTCCAATCCGACCATATCAGCGAATTAACCAAACCTCTTGGTTTTTCATTAAACGCTAACAAGCAAAGAAAGAATTTACTCGAGCATTACAGAAAGCAATTTGATCAAATGATCGAAGTTTTAGGACAGCAAATTATTAATAAATTGCACCCCGCACGCTCTAGTGTCAAGCGAACTTTAGTTAGAGAGTTCCCCTTGCAGCTGGCTAGTTTGCGAGTCCCTGTGCAATCGCTAATACAAAATTTACCGATGCAACTCTTTCGCTTACAGGCAATCTACTTTGTTAGCGCCGAGCAAGGCGGTTTAAGTGTCGACCGCTTAAACAAAAAAATTCAGCACGAGTATGCATTGACTATCCAAGATAAATATCCCCAATCCAATAATTACCGAGCTTATTTTATAGAGGGTACCATTAGGGCATTTCAAGAGCAGACAAAACGTTACACCGCCCAAATGAATGCGACGCAAAAATGGTTAATCGGTTTAGGAGCCGGTATCGTCAGCCTATCGCTCGTGTGGCTTGTACAGCAACATTTTAAAACTTCTCGCTTATTAGATGAAGCGAGTAAAGAATTAATTGCTTATGAAACTTTCCTTGGCCAGGCAAATGATAAAACCTCAGCGCTTTACCACTTATCACTGGCAGCAGCAAAATTACAACAAATACCTACTAATCTCTTATCTGTTTCGGGAGTCGAGCAATTAAAAAATCAACTTCATTCAAATGCCAAACATCATCTGCATGATGATTTTCTACCGGAACTAATTGCGGGAATTGAACACATTATTTTAGACCCGACTCAAACTCAAATAGCACGTTATCAGGCTTTAAAGATATATCTGATGTTAGGTGAGCCAGAACATTATTCAGAAGCAGAAGTTAAGAATTGGTTTAGTGAGTACTGGAAAGCGAATAACCAGCAAAACACTTTACATAAAAAATTAACTCTACTTCAGCATGCTTTAAGACAGCCTATGCAGCCAGTAGCTATTAACCGACAATTAGTCAGTGATGTTCGCAATTACCTCAATGCGTTACCAGCAACCTACCTATACTACACTTTAGCAAAAAATAATTTCCCTTCCTCCACTCAAAATATTGCGATTGAAGGATTTGAATTACCTAGTAAAGAGCTGCCTTACTACTACACAAAAGCAGGATTTAAAGAAATTATTGCGGTTTTACCTAAGGTTTCAGCACAGTTACAACGTGAAAACTGGGTTCTTGCTCGCCAAGATCTGAATAATTTACACGCCCAACTAGAACAAGCTTATTGCTTTGAATACGTGACTTGGTGGCAAAATTTTATACGTCGAACAAAACCTTTCCATTATCAAGATTATCAGCAAGCAAGACAGCTTACACAAACACTGTATCGCACGAATGCGATGACTAAGCTTATTCAACTTATTCAGCAACAAACTGCTCCTGAGCCTAATGAAAACTCAGCGTTATTTAATCAAAAAATAGCGAATGAATTTACCAGTTTAAACTTAATGAGCGACTCGGCTGCTACTGAACTTACGCAAAATATTAATGAATTAGAAAAATTCTTGACTACTCTTTCTTTAGTCAATGACAGAGGGCGAACAGCCTTTGAGTTAACAAAAGCTCGCTTCCAAGGAGGCACTTCGGCTGATCCACTGAGTACATTATACAATAGAGCGAGGCAACTACCTGAGCCTGTTGCCACATGGACAAAGCAAATTGGTGATGATACCTGGTACATTTTTATTAGTGAGAGCAAAAATTATCTCAATCAACAATGGCAGCAAATGGTTTATAATGAATATCAATTGACTATTGCCAGTCGCTATCCCCTCGATCCGCTACAAACCACTGAGGTCTCTTTAGCAGATTTTGATCGATTCTTTTCCCCTCATGGGACTCTAAATACATTTGTAGGTAATTATCTTAAGCCATTTCTGGATACGTCTTCACCGCAATGGCAACCTAAGGAAGTCAATGGTTATGTCATGCCTATTTCCAGCGACATTACCAATGAATTGATTCGTGCCAATGTGATTACAAATATGTTTTTCTCTCCCGACAATGAGAAAAGTAAAATTGAATTTAGCCTGCAAAAAATTAATCTGGATCCTGTGGTTGCCAATCTTCAATTAACTATTGGCAACAAAACTCTGACAGATAATCAAGGTAGCGACTCTTTCACTCAATTCAGCTGGCCTCAGAGCGATGCAAAACTTAGTTTGGATTCCATCGAGGGTAACCACTATGAACTCGAGGAAATTGGCCCTTGGGCATTCTTTAAAATGTTACAAAAAGTAAATGTGCTAGTAGACAGTGAGGATAGTGCCAGCTTGCAGATTTTATTTGAAGTCAATGGTAATTCCGGTCGCTATTTATTAAAAACACAGAATCAGATTAATCCATTTAGTCCTGGCATCTTAACCGGGTTTACTTTAAAACAAGAGATCACCTAACATTAATGACTTGTTAGGCCTACCCTCAAGTAAATCATTGGGAGCGTAACCTGCCCGTATTAACATGAAATACGGGCTTTCAATTTAAGTTGCTGAATGAAGTTGTTTTAATAACACAATCAACGCATTTTTATCAATATACCCCACAGCGTTTAGCCTGGTCAGCTGCTCTCCCTTTGCGTTAAAGAAAAGCATGGTAGGTGTACCGTAAATAGCAAAGAGCCGTTTAATTTTACTGACTTCCTGACTGTCACTCTCACTAATGTTCACCTTGATATTTACTAATCCTGCCATTGCCTTAGCTACTTCAGGCTGATTAAAAACCTTGCTATCCATTTCCTGACAATCACTGCACCAAGTCGCATAAAATTCAAGAAAAACTGCCTTATTTTCTTTTTTGGCAACCAGTAGTTTTTCTTGTATAGCCTGCAAGTTATTAACATGAATAAATGATTCTGCTTCTGATGCAATAACTTTGTTATTTGTCATCAGTGTAGGCACTGCTGAATAAGCAATAATTCCTCCTGAAATAAGCGCAATAACCCCTACTCCTTGAAACAAGCGCCCTAATCCAGTCGATTTAGTTCGCAGACTACCTAAGCTGATACTACCGACAATCAATAATATTGCCCATAAAAGTTTAACGACTTCTTCAGGTAAAATTCGCGCCAACATCCAAATAGCCATGGCGATCATAATGATACCGAAAAATTGCTTGATTTTTATCATCCATGGCCCTGTTTTAGGTAGCAATGAACCGTGACCTGCTCCTACCAAAATCAAAGGTATACCCATCCCTAAAGCCATAACAAAAAGAATCAGCCCCCCCATTCCAGCCTGACCACTTTGGCCAATATAAGTCAGAACACCAATTAATGGCGCAGTGACACATGGCGAAACAATTAAAGTCGAAATAACTCCCATAATCGCGACAGAGGCTAAATTGGTCCTGCCATTTTTCTGGCTAAAAGATGTCAGTTTGGCACTGATTTTCGAAGGCATGCGTAACTCAAATAGACCAAACATGGACAAAGCCATTAGCACAAAGATCAAACTAAAAGCAATGATTACCAAGGGGCGTTGCATTAAAGTTTGTAGGGTACTTCCCATTAAACCTGCAACCATACCAGCAGCAGCATACGTTATCGCCATGCCAAGGACATAACTAAGTGAAAGTTTAAGAGCCTTAGCCGTCGATAAAGAACGTTGCCCCACAATAATACCTGATAAAATAGGGATCATCGGTAGAACGCAAGGGGTAAACGCTAGCAAAATACCAAGACCAAAAAATGCACTTAAATAAACTAAAGCACTATTTCCTTGAATAAAATGCATGATTGTCGTTGGATTGGAACTTTCAAATCCGGGTGAAAATGACCAGACTACATGCGAAATAAGCATGAGCGTCAAGACACTCATAAGGCGTTTGAAATTTTTCATTTTTATTCCTATTAATCAAATTAATAAAGTAATACTGAAGCATTTGATGTATTAGACCTCTTCCAAACTTGCTGAGGAGAGCGAAGTACAAGGAGACGCACAGCGGAGAACCGGAGTGTACATGCCAGCACTGCATCCATGAAGCAATTCGCCCCAGTAGAGTTTGGGAAGAGGTCTATTGATTAATGGGATAAGATAGGTGGTTTAAATAACCTCGAATGCGGTGAAGTAGATTTTAACTGCCGATAGTTATAACAAAGTAAGCCGGCTAGAATAAATAAATATAAATTCTTGGTGATTTGTTCTTCAGTTATGGTGTAAAAAATTGACATTTGACAAGCAGACACTGTGGTCGTTCCACTTGAGCATTTACTGTGAGTAGTCGTGTATTGAATAGGAAAAGGCTGTTTTGATTGTTCATAGGACAGCAATGGCTTTATAGTAAATAAAACCAGACTAACTATAATGATATAATGAAACAATGTAGTCATTACTTTCATGCAGATTATCATAGCAGGCTTGCGTTATTGTGTAAAGATTAATCAAAAATTTTGAACCTCAATCATGCATCAGAAACAATCAAGTCAGTCGATGGTTTCAATGGAATCGAGCAAATGATTGATGTTCCGCCCATGGGCGAATGTCCAAGGTGGATCTTACCACCGTGAGCTTCGATAATAGCCCCTGCAATAGCAACTTCCAAGTCAATACGAAAATCATGTTTAAAATGCGCTATAGCTTTTGCTTGCCCTGCAGAAAGTGTCAACGCTTTATCGTAGATATTAATGCATAAATTATCTTGACTAATTGCGGCCTCCAAAATAATGCTCGTACCCTTGGGGGTATATTTACAAGCCCTTTCTAACAGGGTAGAAAGTACTTTTTCCATTAGAACAGCATCTAAATAAATGAGTGGTAAGTCCTCTTCGAGCAGAGTATCTATTGGATGAGTAGTTATTTTGGCATTAATAACACGCATGGCATTAACAATAATTTCTTCAAAATGACGCCATTGAAGATTTAATTTTAATTCACCGCTTTTTATACGCGCCATCTCCAGTAAATTATTAATTAACCTTTCCATGTGCAGTATTTCTTCTTTTAAAGATTGAGCTAGCTTTTTTTGTAGGGGAGTTAAAGCTGAGTCGGACTTCACTAAAGATTTCGACAAATTGAGCATGGAGGCCATAGGAGTCTTTAAATCATGGGATAATCCGGCTAATAAGGCGTTTCGTATTCGCTCTGACTCCATATGCACAAGAGCGTCTTGAGCAACTTGAATGAAATGAACGCGCTCGAGTGCTAGTGCTGCAAGAGCAGCAAATGTATCAAGTTGCTGCCGCTCTTCTGGTGTTTTCATCCAATGTCGATTTTTGGGTTTAATGATTAATAAGCCTCGTGTACGCATTGGTGCTACAAGAGGCAAATAAAAAAAACTATTCCCAGGCAAAGTGTCGGTGCCATATCCCGCAGCCTCCTTATGATCAAAAGCCCATTGAGCAATGCCCATATCAAAATCTTGCATATTAGAGTTGCTAGACAGTGGTTTTAGACGATCGGCATCATCCGGTAATAATAACCAGGCTCGTGCATTAAACGCATGTAGAATGTACATTCTGGTCGTTTCTAATATGGGCTCTGTTTGCAGCGCACTTAATAATTCGCGCGAAAATTGATACAACCTATGCGTTTGAGATTCTCTCTGCCCCGCTGCAAATATTTGATAACGTAGATTTGATGTTAAATAACCAGTCGTGACTACAATAATAAACATCAATATCAGCATAATCAGATATTGCCTATCTGCAATCAGAGAAGAATAGCGAGGGGTTACAAAAAAGAAATCCAAACCACAAACTGCCACCAGTGAAGCAACAACTGAAGGACCTCGGCCAAAACGAATCGCTATTAACAACAGCATTAATAAGAACAAAAGACCGATATTGACCATGTTAAGTAATGACTCGAACAACTTGACCACTAGAATGGTAAGTAAACTCAACCCAATAACCATCAAATAGTGCTGATAGCCCTTTTTTTGCTTTTGAACTTCATAGTCTACTTCTTTTACTTTTCCTGTCTCAGTATCTTTTATGTTGCCAACAACTAATAAATCCAAATCGGGTGCAAAATTAGCCATCCGTGACAATAGCGAACGACGCCAGAACCGAAAAGAATGGCTCCTTCGACCAAAAACAATTTTCGAAAAATTTTGGTTGCGGGCATAGTCAACTATAGTCAGCAATATGTCCTCACCGGTTAAAATTGATGTCGTCGCACCTAATTCCTCAGCAAGTTTTAATGCCTTTAACGCATACTGACGCTTTGAAAATGGTAAATGCATTAATTGATGCGTTTCAACATAAATAGCATGCCAATCAGCATTTAATTGATTAGCCAGTCTTGCTGTATTGCGGATAACATATTCAGCTCCAGGACGCTCTCCAACACAAGCAAGCAACGCCGTATCAGTTTTCCAAACTTCATTAATCGATTGTTCTACACGATAAGCTTGAACATCTTCTTCGATACGCTCAGCAGTACGCCGTAATGCCAATTCCCGCAAAGCAATTAAATTCCCCTTACGAAAAAAATTTTTTGCAGCTAATTCGCCCTGGGCTCCTTGATAGACTTTTCCTTCCTTTAAGCGCAATAACAAATCATCCGCCGTAATATCCACTATAACCACTTCATCGGCTTTATCAAAAATAGTATCTGGAACTGTTTCAGAAATATGAATATTGGTAATGTCACCTATAACGTCATTTAAACTTTCCAGATGCTGTACGTTGAGCGTGGTAAAAACATCTATATCTGCTTCAAGTAACTCTTCAATGTCTTGCCAACGTTTTGGGTGGCGGGTGCCAGGAATATTAGAATGGGCTAATTCATCCACCAAGATTAGGTCGGGTTTTCTTGCTAATGCAGCATCGATGTCAAATTCAAAAATTTCTTTACCGCGATAATGGATAGCTTTACGGGTAAGGATAGGTAAATCTAATAAAAGGGCATCGGTTTCTTTGCGACCATGGGTTTCCACAAGGCCCACGACGACATCATAGCCCTCTAACTTAAGTTTTCTCGCCTCTGTGAGCATTGCATAGGTTTTTCCCACTCCCGCTGAGGCACCGAAATAAATTCTTAATCTACCCTGAGAAGCTAGTTTCTCTTGGCTTTGCACTTTCGCCAGTAAAATATCAGGGTCGGGTCGCTGGTCATCTATCCCAACCATGGGTTAACTCCCTTGCTTGCCTTTAAAACCATCCCTTTGAAAAACACAATCTATATTTTGTAGCTACCGTTACCAATTGCTACTCAGAAAAATTCCTGCAGCTTGATTTAGAGACATGCTTTTAGCGTTTCCTCTTCCTCAAGGTCGGTATTTTGCTCATGGATTTTCCCTACTTCTTCTTTAAATTTAGCCAAGTGAGACTGTAAAGTGTGCTCGAAATGAGCTTTTTCTTTACTCCGCGGTTTAAATCGCTCCCCTTCATCAATCTTGATCATCAATTGATCGTAGTTTTCTGGATCCTCTTTATATGCTTCAAAAGTATCTTTTAAATCTTGTAGGTACTCTTGTCTTTCCTGAGCTTCAGTTTTATACCCAAAACATCCCAATGCAAATGCAGCAACAGAGCTCATTAAATCACGAAACCAGAATGTTTGAGCCCGCTCTTGCAGATACTCACCAAAAAAGCCCCCCAAGGATGTCTCATCACTAGCTTGTTCACCAAAATATTCTTTTTCAAGGCAAACTCTCGCCTCATTATATTGTTCCTTGTATTGCTCTTCGCTATTTTCGTCTCCAAAAAGCTTTTTCGCATCTTCAGACTGAGGTGCATTGACTTGTTGGAACAAGAACATTTTTGTTTGCTCTTTTTTAATTAATGCTAGTTTTTCCTGCTCAGCTTCCCCTAAAATTTGATTAGATATTCGCGTTACCTCGGTGAATACACTATCCAAAAACGCAATCTCTTTATAGAGTTGCCTCTTATCTTTCTGATAATAACGAGGCAGCATAGAGCGAGGTTTATTGTCTTCTTCTCCATGCTTATATTGAGGCTCCAAAACCTTACGTTTCTCGTTCAAAGCTTGATAAGCTTCATGGATTTCTGTCAGTACGTCTAATGGATTGTTACTCCAAGCTTCCGCACACTTCTCTTTTACAGGACTAATCTTCGCCTTAACTTCCTCAATAAAGGCAAGCTTTTTACTGACTAAAGGATGATTATCAACGGTGTCTAATGCAGACAACTGCTTATCCAATTCTTTGGCTTTTACAAGTAGTGCAAACGAAGGAATAAACTTAGTATCAGACAAGGATCTGACTTCATTTGCTAAGTCACTATAACCTGTATGAATAGTATCCAACCGATTAAGGATGGGAACAATGGTCCTCCTTGCATGCAGTTCAACCATTTGCGATTGGGTTACTGCTAATTTTGTTCGAACCTCTTCAACCTCACTTTGACTGCAATCTTCGATGATTGCAGTTATTTTTTCCTCAAACTGCGCAATGCTTTGTGCTACTATTTTTCTGGCTTCTGAACCAACAGATAAAAAGTCACCAGTTTTCTCATTTAAACTCATAATTTCAGAGTCTATGCCCGTTAGCAGCTCTATTTGAAGTTTTGTCTTAACCTCAGCAAGCTCTCTAAGCATTTTATTGGTAGTAGTTAATTTTTGTTTAACATCAGAATCATTGTTCCCCTCAAAACTCCTGATGCTAACTTTTACCTTGGCTTCCATTTTACTAATATCTATCAGTAAAGTTTCTTTAGCTTTATCGTCAGTAGCAGTTTCCCTTCTCTTTAGTAAATCAGAGAGCTCTTGTTGAATCTCAGCCAATTCGATTAGGGACGCTATAACTGCTTTTCTAGCCTCAATTTGACCAACTATTGCATTAGGTTTTTGATCAAGCTTTATTTTTTGTTGCTTTAGAACTTGAAAGCGCATTCTTGCATCCGTTTCTAATTTTTCCAGCTCTACAGGAATCTCTATTAGTTCCATTTTCGTTTCTTTAATCGAACCTTCTTCGCCCCATTCTTTTTCTTTATACTTAAGCGAACCATCAATTTCTTTACTTACAGTTACTCCAGATGGCTCCTTATAGCTTTTCGCCGTAGAAAATGCACCATGAATATCAATAGCTGCGACTTCATTTTTTACATGCTCCCAATACTCTAAAGCTTGAGCACCGTTCATGGTAACTAGGGAGCGGGTTACTTCATCCAGGAGGTGATTGGCACTATCTTGTAGATCACTAAGCCCACAATCAAGTCTGAAAATACGTTCTTGGATGATAGCTTGCTCATGAACCACGGTAACTAACTGATTACTAAGCTGCGCCTGCAAATGGTCTTGCACATAGGGTTTCCTTTTTTCATTCCACGCAGCTATCTCTTTCGCTTTTGCTTCTTCTAATTGTTTAATTTCTGGAGACTGGTGATATTGTTGTTGTAATGCGTACAAATTATTATCTGCCATGTTTTGATGAGTTGGCAGGACATCTTTTTCACGAATGTTAACCACCAACTCTGCTTCTATTTGCTCAAGTTTTTTGTTGATATCTTGTATAAGATAATAATTGTCTAAATCAAAACCGCTGGCTCCTAATGGATTATAGTGAGAGGCATAGTTGGAAACATTTGTCCAAAAGCCCCTCCACCCACTCGCATCCTTGATTTGCTTATATAAACCATCAATCCATTCTGATTCTTTTGGATTGCCACCTATTTCCAAATATTTTTTCAATTCTTCTTGAGGAACTTGTTTCTCAGGGATGTAAATATCAGTACTTTCGGTTAAAGCTTTTTTATATTGTAACAACGCTTCTTGCGCCTCTCTAAGAAAAACACGACGCTCTTCAGCCCTAGTGTCAAATTTTTTCTCAATTTCATTGAATTGAGGTTCATATCTTTTCTCAATTTCATCTCTAGCCGGCCAATACTGGTCATGGGTAAATCGCTCGAGTCCTACTTTCGCTTGAATCTCTTTTGCACTGGCAGCCTTTGTGCTTTTATAAAGTTCTCCAATATCCCTACCCATTTCACGCAACTTTTCACTCCTAACCTTCGCCGAAAGAGTATTCAACTTTTCTTGCAGGCTTATAATATAATTCTTTATCTCTCCAATGTGTTGTTCTTGTATACTCAATAATTGCCCTTTTGCTTCTTTGAGGGCACGTCCATAGGATTTTCTATCCAGCGTACTGAGCTCCTCTGGGCATGGATTGTTTACTTCAAAATCCCTATAAGTAACCCCTGCTTTTTCCTCAAACTCCTCCAAATAAGCCTTTACCTCCCTAAGTGTCTTCTCACAAGCGTCAGCATCATTAGGAATTTGACCAGGCTGGTAGGAAGCAGGAGGAATTGCCACAGCAAAGCCGGCCGCGATAGCTCCCTGAAGCTGCGCTAGGAAAGTTGGGACAGTTTGTGCAAAAAATTGCTCTTCCGCTATCGCTTTCTGTTTTTGAAGATATTCTTCTAACCGTTGTGAGTTAGAGGCATCTTTCATTTTTTGATAAGTCTTATCCAGTGATGTCTTGATAGGTTCTTCAGAGTATTTTACTTGTTCTGGATCATTAAAAACTTGTACCCACTCATCAATCACCTCATCGTCACTTACCAGTTTGTTTTTGCCTAATCGTGAGAAGAGAGGAGAAGAAACTTTAATAGATGCCGGCAAACTTTGCTTAATACCATTAATCTCAAATTCGCCCTGATTTTCAGCTTGCCATTGCTCAGTCTGCTCCACAAATACTCTGCGGGCCTCTCGAAGCTCATGTAATTTTTGAGGTAGAGACTCAATGATTTCTTTCAACTCTTGGGAAGATACAGGAGGTTTTTTTAAACGGCCTTCAATTGAGAGAACATAATCACCTATCTCTCTCTCCTTTTTTTCAAACTCTTTTTCTTTTTTCCATATCGTATTCTCACGCTCCTTCACAAAAGAGAAAAAAGCTTTGACTTCAGCAACTTTCTCTGGGGAGTGCATTTCATAGGCCTCTAATCGCGGATTCAAAACCTTCAGCATATCAAGCATCTGTTGTTTAGCTGGCTCCCGTATTGGTACGAGAAGAAAACTCTCATAAATATTTTCCATAACTTCAGGGCTAAGAGCATCATTCAAAAATTTTTGCAAAGCTTTCCCTACTTCATAGGTTCTTTGATCAACGATTTTTGGCACCCACTCACGTGAATCTAAAAAATTGAGGGCTCGTGTAATCGTTCCCCCATTCTTCATAGCTAAAGCATAACCATCGGCAGCACTTTGAGTAATAATTAAAGCTGCCTGGAGTGCATTAAACGAATATTCCTCTAATTTCTTTTTATTGTCCTCAACAAACTCAGTAATGCTTACAGATTTCTCTTCTGAAAGGGCTATTCGAAGTCCATACGAGTCAGGGGATTTGGGGAGTAAGCTAGGATCGACAAAGAAAGTGCGCGCTAATTCCTTATTATCTAAAACTGCACTATCTTTCGGAGAAGGAGTCTTATTATTTATTTTTATAAGTGCTTGCTGAAATTCTTTAATTTTTTCAAATATATCAGTCATTTATTCACCTTAAATTTTCAGCAATTCATGCTTACTAAGCCTATGCTACTGGCTTCATTATAATTCCCTTTTATGAACTAAATATTAACAGTTTAGATAACAGAGGGGCTTTTTGTAAAGAATTGAATTTTTTATACAAGCTAAATAATAATTTTTATATATTTCACCAGATTAGTTAGAAAGCTTAATTTCATCCAACGCTAGATTCAGCCTTAATACATTGACTCGGGGTTCTCCAAAAATCCCTCCATATCGCGGTTGAGTGTATTGTATGATTAAAGCATGAAGTTCATTGATAGTCATTTGCCGCTCACGCGCGATTCGCGATACTTGATAGAATGCAGCCGCCAAGCTGATATCAGGATCCAGGCCACTAGCAGAAGCCGTCACCAAATCAATAGGAATAAGTAAGGTATTTTGAGGATCAGCTGCTTTTAAAGCCGCAATTCTTGTTTTTATAATAGCAATTTTTTCTGGATTAGTAGGTCCTAGATTTGACCCGTTTGATGATGCTGCATTGTTTGGTATTGGCGTAGTAGCCGAAGGACGCCCCCAAAAATAGTGATTCGCAGAAAAAGATTGACCAATTAGAGAGGAACCGACAAGTTGGCCATTATGGATTAAAAGACTTCCTTCTGCTTGTGTAGGGAAAACAATTCGTCCTATCAAAGTGATCACTGCGGGATAAAATACTGTACAAATCAAAGAGAGTAAGAGAAAGAGAACTAGTGCAGGTCGGAAGTTAGTACTCATCATCACTCCTAAATAAAATGCAACAAGGCTAACAACATATCAATTAATTTGATACCTACAAACGGCACAATAATGCCGCCTAAACCGTATATGAGGAGGTTGCGGCGCAAAAGTGAAACAGCACCTATGGAACGATAGCGCACGCCTTTTAATGCCAAAGGAATAAGAGCAATAATAATCAATGCGTTAAAAATAACCGCCGACAAAATAGCAGAAGAAGGGCTATTTAAATGCATAATGTTCAAGGCGCTTAATTGAGGATAAGTGCTCACAAAAGCAGCGGGAATGATTGCAAAATATTTTGCAATATCATTGGCAATGGAAAAAGTCGTTAATGAACCACGAGTAATTAACATTTGTTTGCCAATCTCAACAATTTCTAACAGTTTGGTGGGGTTCGAATCCAAATCTACCATATTTCCCGCTTCTTTTGCGGCCTGTGTCCCAGAATTCATAACAACAGCCACATCAGCTTGTGCTAATGCTGGTGCATCATTGGTACCATCCCCAGTCATAGCTACCAACCGCCCTTCTGCTTGATATTGACGAATTAACTTTAATTTTTGTTCCGGGGTTGCCTCAGAAAGAAAATCATCTACTCCAGCCTCAGCTGCAATAGCAGCAGCTGTCAGTTGATTATCTCCTGTAATCATCACTGTTTTGATACCCATACGACGCAATTTGGCAAAGCGCTCTCTGATCCCGCCCTTAACAATATCTTTAAGCTCAACAATCCCCATAACTTGACCATCATCGACTACAACTAAGGGGGTACTACCTCGTTTTGCCGTTTCTTCTACTTTTTGTGCCACTTCTCTAGGGTACATTTTTCCCAGTGACTCGACATATTCTTTGATTGCATCGGCAGCACCTTTGCGAATGGTACGGCTATCAAAATCAACCCCGCTCATTCTTGTTTGTGCAGAAAAGGGGATAAAAGTTGCATTATGAGTAGCAATGGTGCGCTCGCGAAGGTTAAAACGCTTTTTAGCCAGTATCGCAATACTTCGCCCTTCAGGCGTTTCGTCAGGGAGTGAGGCTAGTTGAGCAATATCAGCTAGTTGTTGTTCCGTTATCCCTGGCGCGGGAATAAACGATGCTGCTTCGCGATTTCCTAAAGTAATTGTTCCTGTTTTATCGAGCAATAAAACATCAACATCACCAGCAGCTTCAATAGCCCGCCCGGAAATCGCAACGACATTCGCTTGCATCATACGGCTCATTCCAGCCACACCAATTGCAGAAAGCAAGCCTCCTATTGTAGTGGGAATTAAGCACACGAGAAGGGCAATTAATGCAGTCATCGATATAGGTGTGCCTGTGGCCGCAATTTCCACCGAAAACAAAGAGAAGGGCAATAGAGAGGCTGTCACGACTAGAAAAATAATAGTCAAAGCTATTAATAAGATATTTAATGCAATTTCATTAGGGGTTTTACGCCGTTTTGCTCCTTCTACCATAGCGATCATTTGATCAATAAATGTTTCGCCAGGATTTGCTAATACTTCCACGACTAACCAATCGGATAATAGCCGCGTTCCCCCTGTCACAGTAGAAAAATCACCACCAGACTCACGAATTACAGGAGCAGACTCTCCTGTAATCGCACTTTCATCAACAGTTGCCACTCCATCAATCACTTGACCATCAGCAGGAATAATATCGCCCGCTTCAACCAATACAGTCATTCCCCTGCGTAAATTTGTAGCGACATTTGGTGACCATTTAGCACCATACTTAGGCTTAGCTAACCTTTTTGCTGTAACCGTTTTCTTTAATGCCCTTAAAGAATCAGCCTGAGCTTTACTACGACTTTCAGCCAGAGATTCAGCAAAATTGGCAAATAATACGGTGAACCATAGCCATACTGAGATAGCCAAAATAAAGTCAGGGCTTGCTTCACCTTGTCCCAATATCGCTTGAATAAATAATATAAAAGTAAAGATACTGCCAATGTAAACAACAAACATAACAGGGCTTCGCCACTGAATGCGAGGATCTAATTTTTTAAATGCGCCCCAAATAGCCTTACCTAATAATTTAGAATCAAAAAATACCACACGTTTAGACGACATACAGGCTTCCCTACCTGGTTAAAAACTGTAGTTGCTCAATGATGGGGGCCAATGCAAGAGCAGGTATATAATTTAAAATCCCTAGAAGAATGACAGTTCCTATCAATAATAAAATGAATAAAGGGCCATGAGTTGGCATAGTTCCCACATTTATTGAGATTCGTTTTTTGCGAGCCAGAGAACCTGCAATAGCCAAAACAGGGACGATCATTCCAAACCGTCCAAACCAAATTACAATAGCTAATAATGTATTATAAAATGGGGTATTCGTTAATAATCCAGCGAAAGCACTACCATTATTGTTACCTGCTGAAGTAAATGCGTAGAGTATCTCAGAGAATCCATGAGGTCCGGGATTCGCTACTCCGACTTTACCAGCCTGAAAACTCACCGCAATCGCGGTTCCTACTAAGACCAAAATTGGTGTTATGAGTACGGTTATTGACGCCATTTTCATCTCGTAGGCTTGGATTTTTTTTCCTAAATATTCTGGAGTGCGGCCAATCATTAAACCAGAAATAAAAACGGCTAAAATAGCAAAAATAAGCATACTATACAGTCCAGCCCCTACTCCCCCAAATATTACTTCACCCAATTGCATAAATACCAACGGTATCATACCCCCAATGGGATAATAAGAATCATGCATGGAATTGACCGCTCCACAAGAAGCACTTGTGGTTAACGAGGCAAATAAGGTCGAAGCACTGATTCCAAAACGGGTTTCTTTACCCTCCATATTGCCACCTGATTGTAAAGGGGTATAGGATTGATCTAGACCCAATGCTGTCAAACCAGGATCTTCTTGTTGCTCTGCATGAAATATACTCATGACAAGTACTACAAAAATTAAGAGCATCGCACCCAATATTGCCCAACTCTGTCTTCTATCTCCAACCATCACTCCAAAAGTAAAACAAAGACCTACAGGTATAATAAAAATCGCTAACATCTGTAAAAAATTACTCAATGGCGCTGGATTCTCATAAGGATGGGCAGAGTTTGTATTAAAGAAGCCCCCTCCATTAGTCCCCAAAAGTTTAATTGCCTCTTGCGACGCTACAGGCCCCATTGCCAAAGTTTGACTTTCAATATTATAGCTTTCTGCGACCAGATTACCCTCTATAGCTTGCTTCATTTGCGTATAATGGATAGGGTCTATTAGTTGAGCTTGCTTATAAGGTGAGAAATTTTGAATCACACCTTGACTCATGAGAGCAATGGCCAAAACAGTCGATAAAGGGATTAATACGTAGAGTATGGAGCGCGTCAGATCTACCCAAAAATTACCAATTGTCTCCATCGAATGCGATCTGAACCCACGAATCAAAGCGAATAATACTGCCATTCCCGTAGCGGCTGAAAAGAAATTTTGTCCCGTTAAAGCAACCATCTGAGTCAAATAGCTCATAGTTTCTTCACCACTATAGCTCTGCCAATTAGTATTTGTAACAAAGCTAATAGCGGTATTAAACGCTAAGTCAGGGTTTATGCTGGGAAAATTTTGCGGATTAAGTGGCAGCCAGTTTTGAAGACGTTGAAAACCATAAACGGCAAAAACCCCAATCACGTTAAAGATCAATAACGACATTGCATAAGTTTTCCAACTCATCACCACATCTTGAGAGGTAGCTGCTAATCGATAAAACCATTTTTCAAATCGTATAAGCCAACCAAAGCCATAAATGATTTTTCCCTCAGCAACTTTTACCATGTATAGGCCGAGAGGATAAGCAAAAAGGAATAGCACTATAAGAAATACAATCAATAGCAGCAGTGATTGAAATGCCATCAGAGTACCTCAGCCTTTAATAAGGCAATAATCAGGTAAACCAATAAGGCGACTGCAACAACTCCTCCAATCCAATAGAAAAGACTCATTAATCTTCTCCAAGCTTATCGCAACCGATAATAAGTGCTGCAGTTAGTAATAAACACAGAAGGAGACTTGCCAGGTAAATAACATCCATATTTATCCCTATTCAACCTAAAAATTCTTGCGTTCAATTTTAGCGTTAACTAGGGTCTGTTTACAATTCGCTAGCTTGAGCCGAAAGTCTTGATTTTCGAACATTATAGCGCAGCATACTTGAAGGGCATGAGCAACGAAGCACAGAAAATCAAAACTTTTCAGCCAAGATAGTAGAGTTGTAAACAGAGCCTAAATAACAGAATTCATTTGTGAAGTATCAATACCTAGTAATCTATCAATGGGAGGCCTTAGGCAATATTTTTATATCTGGGTCTTTTGCATAAGCATTAAGAATATCTGTGACCAATTGCTCAACCACGGATGCTTTAGCATCCTCTTCAATCAGGCCAGTCTGTTCTCTCATCGATGCTAAACGTACTTCAATTTCTCTCGCGACTGAACCATTGGGAAATAGATTAGCGAGCAACCTTCGTGCCTCCGCAGGACCTAAATGACGATAAAGTTGATTACGAACCGTCGCATCTTCTGCGGTGGTGCTAAATGCCCATAATTCCACGGGGCCTAAGGTGAGAGTAAGTAACTGCACGTTAACACCACTTTTTGTTGCGTATTGTACAAGAAACGTCGCTCCTCCCATACGAGGCCCATGAACCCGAGTACGCAGTGCCGTTTTAGCAGTATTAGACAATCCAAAAATTTGACTTGTTTTTTCCACTGCCTGTGAAGGGCCAGCATCCATCACGTAAATTGCTGTACTGAAATCAATCATAATGGCATCGAAATCATCAACAGATTGCGACAGCAAGGCAATTTGTACTTTCCATTTACGACCTTCCCGCATATCAATAATCACTTGATCACGCACAGCAGAAGATTTTGAAGTGCGATGGAATTCATCATAGACAATGCGTTTAGGATCTTCTCTAATTTCCAGAACTCTTTCCTTATGATATTCCTGGTATTGCTCTGGAATATTATTCAAACTTTCTTCTGTTAGATAATAATGACGTGCCAACACATAACGAGCTAACATATACATTACCGATGTTTGTCTGTCTGCAGCATCCCCCCCACTTTTAGCCACCTCGTCCAAATCAAGAGAAACAACACGCGCATCACCAATATCAAAACTAGTCACTCTCGACAAAATAGGATATTCGCGAACTGCACCAGAGATCATACGAGAAAAAGCATTAATCAATGATTCGCCGGTAGGCGCCGTTACTTTTTCATACAAATCTTCAATAGATGGAGTACGGCAAATGGACGCAGCGTCTGCAAGAAGGGGCATGGCGTAACGCTGAGCAAGCATTGCTTCATGAACAAAGCCCGCTGAATAAAGAGAGTCTGTTACTTCCCACCAGGTTGATTTGGAATCTTTAACAAAACCAATTTCTTCTAAAATACTATCAATAAACTCTTCTACGCCGGAAGCATAGGGAGTGGGATTGAACTCGTCAGCGAGGCTCTTATAAAGCTCATCAACCACCATCCCAGCCAAATCTGCCATACCATCATAAGGCTTTGCCGCTCCGAGTGGTGTTGTTAGCAACGTTAAAAAATTTACCAAAAATGCACGTTCCAAAGCTGTAGGATAGCGACAACCCAACTGAGTATCAAAAGGATTAATTGAGTAGTCAGGAGTCATTCGTAAGCGATGGTAGGCTACTAAATGTCGTTGAGACGCAGGAAGAGCTTCTCTCAGCAAAGAAATTAAGCCACTACTGGAAGGTCCGATATCGATAATTGCAATACGAGGTAAACGGGTTAATCCACCTGAGAGACAAAGTGCTAAATTAAGTGCATTTGATAAAACAGACTTACCCGATCCTGGACGCGCATAAACCAAATCAATCCATGTTGTTTGTTGTGTAGAGCCTGGCTGGAATGGCCAAGGCTTACCATCTGGCGTACGAAATAATAACGCACCAGTTTCCCATAGAGATGCCGGCCTCGTAATTGGCAGCATAGAAATGACATGAGATAAGGGAGCGACAGAAGGAACTGCTGCACTTTTCAATGTGGTTGCTAACATACTGGAAACAAATCCAGCAAAGGGATCGCCACAAATCTCTGAAACATCTGTAGAACCCCAACCTTGAATAGCTTTAACCAATTCCGAACTTCGTCTTCTTAATAACGGTAATTGATCCTCAGGAGCCCAAGTAGTTGCTACCACCCGTAAGCGAACGATTGCATCATCCGTGTTAAGCTGCAAATACTTTAATAGGTTAACAGAGTCACTAATTAATCGGTTTTGTGCAGAAGAGAAACTTAAAATTGCGGACAACAACCCTTTAAGCTTCAACGTATTTAATCCTTCACTTTCGATTAAAAAAGAAATGCGCCAAGGAATATGTGAAGGCAAAATACGTGCAAATAAACTAATAAAAGGCCGAATGTCCTTAGGAAAAAGATCGATAAATACAGACGAATATAATTTGTTTCCGACTTTGACCGTTCTTAAATCCAAAGACTCAACATCACGAGGAATGACTTGCTTTGCGAGAGACGGCCATAGCAGATCAGAAGGGTCGCCATCAAACCCGTTAATTTCACGAGGTAATATTTTGTCACCCGGCAAAGCGGCCTGCCAATCATCAGCAGTAAAATCAGGGTCCGCCGTCATACGGATAGCATGCACAGCCTCATGCACATCCATTAATCTTGCAATGATATTTAATGCATCCAAGTCATTCATAATAGCGCGCACATACGCTTCATGGGTATCTCGTAACTCAGGTATAGCTGCGTAAATAGTTTGCGTATTCTTAAACGGTGGCGCTTTTAAATCTCTAAGCATCTTCATCTTCGCTTTAGATGCTGTTTTTAACTGCTCTTGAGGCAGATTATAAGGGCGGGTGTATAGCACAAAATATACACGCTCTTCGGCACAATATTGCGCCAAAAAATTGACCCGCTCAGTAAATAAATCATCGAGCGATAACTCTAATCTTTTGGCAGTCGCCTCAGCAGGCGCATAAACATCTTGTATAACCTTTTTTATATTCTGTTTATCATGGCTAAAATATACTTGCAAAGAATGACCAGGACGCCCCATTGCTGCCTGGAAAGCATTGCTTAAACCCTCTACCAAACGTTCAAACTCTTCCGCACCTGCAAGTGCAGTAATACCTTCAACTTTAAGAATCGATAACAAACTACCATCATGATTCACCAAAACAGTCGGACTATCTGCTGTTTCTAAATCACAATAGGCCTCAGTCGTTTGTTTCAATGATGTACTTAGCCAGGCAAAAAAGGTATCAACACCTTCAAAAAATGACTCTGCCCATTTCCCCATGTCATTTCCTATTATTAACTAATCAATTTAGTAACCCTTTTGGGTACAACTTAGAAGTCACTCACTCTTTATTTATTCTCTGTAATTTCTTCCAATGCACTAGCAGCCCAACGCTCAATTTGCTTGCGAAATTTGGCTCGAGAAGGTAGTAACCGAATATTTTTAAATAAATTCTCAGCTACATCTGGAGTAACAGCTGAATCAATAATCAACTGTCCAAAAATTGCAGGGTCACTAGTACCTTCTCCATATTTTTCTTCAACAATTTGAGAACGAAATTTAAAACTTCTATAAATATTTTGAGCACTACTTTTATAACCTGTATCATTGGTGATAGCACAAAATAATACATGGCATAAGCTATTTAATTCTGCCTGGCTAAGTTCTGGAAGATAAACTAGAGTTCCTCCGCCATATCCCCCGACACCAACGGACTCAATAAAAAAACATTGGGCACAAAAACAACAAGCCGTTGCCAAATTTGATAATCGATTGTTAGTGAAATCGTAATCAACATTCACTATTTCTTGAAAGAGTTTGGCTTGGAACCCACAGAACTGACAAGTGTAGCGATCGCGCTGAAAAACTTTCAATTCGAAAGCTTTAAAACGCTCATCAGCCTTCCTGGCAGAATATAAACGCCAAGAACCCGCACTCGCTGTAAGTTTCAAATTACCACGTTCTTGGTGACCTGCCATTTAATACTCACAATAGCAAAACTATAAATAAAAAATTTAGTAAAAAAAATCAGGAAGACAAGTACTTGTCTTCCTGATTCTACATTTACTCTTAACCGCCAGAACCAGTGAAGATAGTTCCAGTAGGACCTGCCACAGACCCTGCTTCACCAAACATAGTTTGACCTGTAACACCTAGAATAGAAGGTAGGAACAATAAAGCTGCTGCGATAAATACAAGTGCAATAGGAGTACCAATCGGTATTTGCGTTGGGTTATCTTTGTGCTGTTTAAATTTCATAATCGCACCAATAGAAAAACCAAGACCCGCCAAATACGAACCTGCAGTAATCAACTTAGCAACACTAGTGAACGAACCTGTAATACTAGATGCCATATTCCCCAAAGTTTTACTACTCGCAGCTACCTCACCTGCAAAGACCATTAAACCAAGGCAAGCAGTAAATATAAGCAGCTGTTTCAAATTGTGCTTTAAATTTAATGGCTTATTCACTTAATTTCTCCTTCTAAAAACAGTTAACTAGTACCATAAATTGTATTATTAATGATTTGAAGCGTCGCCACAATGTTCATTGCTAAAATACCGCCAAAAACATGTACTAACCCCTTTCCTGTTCCACCTGGTGGCTGTCCCTGTGAAGCAGAACGAGCGATAAGAACCCATCCTCTCACAAAAGCAATCACACCTAGTGTTTGAATTATTATTGCTATAGGTCTACCTATTGTGCTTCCAGTACCAAATACTGCTGTTATTGCCTGATTGTCGCTATTTACAGGAGCGTATTGTAAAATACTGGATGAACCAAAAGTAGTTTGCAATAAAATTGCCAATCCTGTAGGGAAATAAATAAATATCCCAGCCACTAACAGATAAGCTAAAGGCTCTTTTATACTAGTACTGGTGGACATCATGGTTCTTGATTCACCGTATGCTTTTAAACTATATATTGCTTTAAATGCAAATGCCAGACCTATTAAATAAGCAGCTCCAGTAACCAAGCGCTCAACTGGTAACAAATTATTAGCAATATTATTCAATATATCGGCTTGATTATTTAACCAATTAATAACTGAATTACCAGTATTATTTCCACTAGACATAAATTGCCTCAACTATCTTGCTGGCTAAACCTTATCACTCTACCAGAACTTGTTACGACCCTTCCCTGTCTAGAATCAACCATTTTTACAACACCATAACCTGCTATTTGTGTTCCTTCTCTTACCGTAATTGTAGACCCATTTTGCGCAATTAACCACGCTCTTCCTGGTATTATAGCCTGAATAAAATAAGTAGGTGGCGGTGGTGCTTTTACTACTATACGTTTTAAAGTTTTTGGCTTTGTTCGTAATGTTATTATAGCCATTTCTTTGGATTGTTCCTCGACCCTAGCTACAATAACAGTTAATGCCTGATTCAATTGAGCTATCTTAGTAGCCAGTGCATTAAGGTTTGTATTAATCGTTGCCAACTGACTATTCACTGCATCCATTTCAGAACGGAGATTTTGCTGACTTACTTCAAGAGCTGATAATCTTTGATTAATTTGGGAGTTATCTTCACTTGGGGGCGGCTGCACTACTGGCGTTGTAGTTTGCGCAGTTGGTGGCGGCTCAGTAGGCGTTACAACAGGCTGTTCCTGTGGCTGAGGTTGTGGTGTTATCTGTTGCGAAGTAGTCGCTGCAATAGGCGGTACATCAGACGTTTGTGGTTTCTTTGTAAAAAGAGGTCCTAAGAATTTATAAGCAAGCATAACAACAACTATTATGACCACTGCCACTAGAGCATTACGTCTAATATTCGTACTACCCTCCCCTTTTTTTGCAGCGGGAGTCTGAGTAGCCGCATCCTCTTCTGCTGCATCTGGACTAATAACATCCAGATCCGAAAATTGATACTCATCACCATATTCATTTTTTTCTTCTTTGTCATCATCTACCATGTCTTACCTACTCATTCAAGTTAAAGTGAGGTTACATCCTGAGTAAACAGTACACCCACGCCAGTCCCTGAATAGACCTCTACCGTTACAGGAGTACTAAATTGCTGCTGCGCCACCTGCCCCCAGCTTTTACCCACGGTTGCCAAACCAATTACCGCATTCTCTAAGGCAGAGCGGCCAATACCATTTTGTACAGTGATATTATCTCCACCACCTGTGCCACCGATCGTAACTGTAGTGTTCGCAGATTGGAAAGCATTACCAAATCCTTCAATGAAGGAAGAGGCAAATAATGAACCGTAGCGTAATAGGTAATGATGGTCCACTTTGCTAGCTAGTGCGGTTCTTGCAGTATTTGGATCAATAGCAAATGCGCTGATTGAAATTGTTTTCGCAGCCCCAGGTATAGACATCGTATTAAAGCTAATGACCATTTTATCGGCGTTACTTGGTAAATTGAAACTTCCAATTAGTTTGGCACCTTTAAACTTACCAGAAACAATTGTCGCTAAAATTGGGCCTGGTTCATCACTGTTTACCGAGGTATCTAATACGGCAAAAAGAATATCACCCGTTCTAATAATAGCTTTTTGATTCGTATTAAATCCACCACCTTGGCTAGTAGTTTGTGTTTGGCTGATTGTTTGTCCAGTCGCAGAAGTAGCCGTTTCAGCCGCAGTTTTTGCAGTATCCCCTTCCGATGTAGCATTGTATGACTGAACCGAAATTTTCTGCCAAGCTTGTAAAGATTGGTTCGCTGTACCAAGCATCTGAGCCATACGTTGCTGAATTTTTTGCTGAAAGCGTTGGTCAGCCAATTGCCGATTCTGTCTGTCTAAAATTGCTTGCAATTGTCTGGAATTAGAAGCGTCTGCAGCAGCCAATGACTGCCCGTCTGCCGCACCTGGTACCCCCGGAAGACCCGGAACAGTTGAAGGAGCCCCTTCTTGAGTCACTCCTTGTAAACCGGCAACTTGAGAGCCTGGAAAACCTGCATTTTGCAATTCTGCATCACTAAAGCCTGCATCTTTCAATTCATCAGCAGTAAAACCCGCATCCTTGAGATCCTTGGCTGAATACCCTGCATTTCGCAAGTCTGCTGCGCTAAATCCTGCATCTTTCAGATCCTTCGCACTAAATCCGGCTGCTTTAAGCTGACTCGCGGAAAATCCGGCATTCTTCAAATCGGCTGCACTAAAACCTGCATCTTTTAATTCGCTAGCAGAAAACCCAGCATTTTTTAGATCAGCTGCACTAAAACCAGCTGCTCGTAACTCTCTAGCAGAAAAACCAGCGTTTTTAAGATCAGCTGCACTGAAACCAGCATTCTTTAATTCTGCAGCAGTAAAACCAGCTGCTCTTAATTCGGCAGCTGTATATCCTGCAGCTTTCATCGCAGCAGCACTACAACCTAACGTTTGTCTAATGGTAGTTGCAGAAACGCCAGCGGCTCTGGCAGCTTTTAAAGAAGCGACACTGCAATCAGCCGTTCTACCAGCAGCAACTACAGCTGCAGTGCCAACGCCAGCCTGTCTTAGCTGTTCTGGAGTAAAACCGGCAGCCAAAAGTTCTGCTGGGGTAAAGCCTGCATTAGACAAGGCTTTAGCATCATAGCCTGCCGCCTTCAGAGCCTCAGCACTACAACCATTTAAATCCCGTATTCGTTTTGCCGAGACTCCTTGGCTAAACAAATATTTTAATTTGGCGGGATCGCAACCTGCCGAACGAATCGTAGCATCAGAAAGTCCAGTGGCAGCGCCTACTTGATCGGGAGTAAATCCTGCAGCCAACAATTGCTGGGGAGTGAACCCTGCTGCCGCTAACTCTTTGGCATCAAAACCAGCTGCTTTCAAGGCATCAAGACTACAACCATTCAAATCACGAATTCTCTTAGCAGATACCCCCTGTACTAAAAGAGCCCTTAATTTAGTAGGATCGCATCCTGCTGCACGAATGGTATTATCATCTACTGGACTTGCGGCAGCAATTTGGGCAGGAGTAAAGCCTGCATTTGCCAAATCTGTATCAGTAAATCCTGCATCCTTTAAGGCTTTGGCATCATAGCCGGCTGCCTTTAAAGCATCGGCAGTACAACCATTTAACGTGCGGATCCTTTTGGCAGATACACCCTTACTGAGTAAAACCTTCAATTTATCCGGGTCGCACCCAGCAGCACGAATGGTATCGTCATCCACAGGTCCTGCAGCAGCAATTTGTGCTGGGGTAAAACCTGCATTTGCTAGATCAGCATCAGTAAATCCCGCTGCCTTCAAAGCTTGAGCACTACATCCAGCATATTGTCTAATGAGCTTAGCACTTACCCCTGCAAGACGTTCTTTCTTAAGAGTTTCTATATCACAGCCTGCGCTTTTAATATCTGCAGGGGTAATTCCTGGTGGTAATTCAGATTCAGCAGCAGCTATTTCGCCGGGAGTATAGCCCGCATTTCTTAAATCATCTGGAGTAAAACCTGCATTGAGCAGATCTCTTGCACCAAATCCTGCTTGTCTTAATTGCGCCGGAGTAAACCCAGCATTCTTTAAATCAGCGGCACTAAAGCCTGCATTCCTCAAATCGGCAGCCGTGTATCCTGCAGCTTTTAATTGTGCTGCACTACAACCATTAATGCGACGAATTGCTGATGCTGTCACACCTGCAGCCCGTAAACGTTTTAAAGCATCCACTTGACAGTCTGCATTACGCACATCTGCTAATGTGATACCGTCTGGTAAACCACTTGCCTTTGCTATGTCATTATCAGAAAAGCCAGCACCTTTTAATTCACCATCAGTAAATCCCCCGTCTTTCATTTCTTGGGCTGTAAAGCCGGCATTTCTTAATTCGCAAGCATCAAAGCCGCAAAGCCTGAGACGCCCAGCATCAAAACCAGCATCTTTCAATTGTCGTGCATTAAATCCAGCAGCTCTTAGCTCTTTACATGAGCAAGTCTGCTCCAGATCTTTAATTTGAAATCCATTATCTCTTAATTGTGTACAAGTACAAGCCGCTTTCAGGTCAGCAATTGTAGCCCCCTGATTCATTACATTAGTGACAGTTGCTTTACTACAACTGCTATTTTGTAAAGATTGAATCCATAAGCTGCGCTGTGCACCCGCTTCATCCTCACGCGCAAGGGTAGCAAATCCAACGCCTCCTTCCCCTTGTTGAGGACCTATCACCTGAACACCTTCGCCCAGTGCCTGAGAACGGATAATGGTTGGAATAGCACTTCCACCTGTTTGCATCGCCTGCACAGCTTGAGAAACATTTTGTTCTTGCTGCAATTTTGCGTATTGCACAGTTGGGTCAATTGCTCCAGGAATAGATTGAATGCCAGGAACATTAGTGACTGCGGAAACACCAGAAGCAACATCTCCAGTACTTCTTAGCTTGATTACTCCTACGGCAACAGCTATTAGTAGCAAGATTGCAGTAAAAATAATAATTACTCGTGAGCGAGTATTAGTGAAGAGCGCCTTAAGATTTTCTTTTTTACCTGCCATTTATTATAACCCTTCTACCTTAAGTTGCATGACTTTACCATGCCAGGAAACAAGCAATACTGGAGATTTCTGCATTTCATAAGCACGCATCCCATCTGCGCTGGTCATACTAGCTATCCAACCAGGAGATAAGATTGTAAGATTTGTTCTCACATACATTTTTTCATCCAAAAGCCACGCTCTGGCATCCCCACCGCTTACTGTCAAACGCTGACTACCCGGAGGAGGAACTCCATCCAATACATGCAATAGAATATCATTGGCACTAGGAGGAATACCCTCTTCCATGGGTATTGCTTTCGCATTAGGACCAATGCCTTGTACTCGTAAATCCACGCGATAATCCACTGCTTTTTGACCTGGAATTAATGTCAACATGACTGGGGTATTAAGACCACGCAGTCTAACTGCCAAGTTACCATAGGTATATAGTTTTAATGATTGAATCATTAAGGTGTTACCTGATTTGTCCCATTGGATATTAAAAGAAGCAGGGTCTCCCAAATCGTATGCGCTAATAGGCCACGGCGACCCAGTTGAATCCAGGAAAACTAATGAGGAAACAAATCCTTGGGATAAACGAATAACCGGTGGTGTGGAACCTGGAGACAAATTGACAAATTGTGAGGTAGCCGTTGGTTTGGGCGGCGTGCCAGCCGTTGCAGCTTGTGCATATTCAGAACTATTGTATATTTGCTTTAACCTAACAATTTGCTCTGGAGTTAGTGGGAACAATTGTCGTGTCACTCCTTCAAATGCCTGACTATCAATAAGTTCATTATCAGCCTCAGGTGTAGAGGGAGTATTATCTTGTTGTGTCTGTGCTTGAGGTCCCTGTACTTGCGGAGCCTGCGTTTGCGGGCCTGCAGGTTGATTGGGAGGTGTCGTTGTACCAGTTTGTTGCTGTGTCGCCTGACCTTGTGTTGGTTGTGCACCCTGTCCTTGTGTTGGCTGCGCCCCCTGCCCTTGCGTAGGCTGTCCTGGTTGAAATTGCGTCCCTGTTTGCGAAAGTTTTTGTTGCAAAAGACGCAATTGTTGCAATGCTTGTTGAGCTGAGTCCGACTGATCCGCTGAATATCCTAAATGCATGGAATCGAGAAGAAGGATAGCAGCTACCCCAACATATTGAAAAATTGATTTTTTCTTATTATTCATTGACTTAATCCACCAGTAGCTGGCCCCACAACAAACTGAGATATACCAATACCACGTGGAGAATTCAATGTTGAAACTCTTGTTATTAACATAGTCACCACGTTATTTTGCTGGGAAAACTCACTAGCACTCTGATAGGTTACTAAAATTGGCATTTGTACACGCCAGGAGTATCTTCCATTTAAAATTCCCTTTTGCAGAATGATAGGCGCACGGGTTGCAACCGCTGAAACAATTAATTTTTTTGCTTTTACAGCATCAAGGTTATTTGATTCTTGCAGTGCGTTTAAAAATTGCGACCACCCATCTGCAGTGAAAAATCCGGAAGAAGCTTGCAACTCTTCACGGTAATTTACGAAATTATAAGTAAATGCCGCAATTGCTGCTTGATTTGCCCATTGCAATACTGCTGAATCCGATTGATTGGGCTCATTTAATGGGTATAAAGGGGTTATTCTTCCATTGATACTGGTAGCAAAATATTTAGGTGCAGGAGGATGAGTCAATAAATAAAAAAGCAAAGAGCCTAAAATGCAATTGATAAGCACGGAAATCAAAAGTACAACCATGATTTTACGTTGACTGTCGCGGTAAAAAGTATTTCTCATTGCAACTGTTGTTAAAGCATCTTCAGCCATAATGTCCTCGGTTATTGCGGTATGACCCTTGTTTCATCATCATTAATAGGATCAGGCTCCAGTAAGGGTGTGTTTGAGTAATTCGGCGTCTTTAGTGGAGTTAGCATTATAGGAGGCGTAATTCCACTCGTTGCATAAAAATCAGGGTCGGGCTGATTAAAATGAACATAATAAATTGCAAGACTTAACAGTAAATTTATAAGCAGGGATACAATAACAAATGTTGCACCTTTACGATAGGTACGAATATAAAATGCTTTAGAATTTTTTATCGTATCCCAAGTCTCTCGCCCCATCCTATCACCGTCTAAATGATTGCATCTCTGAAAGTAATCTCAACGCGCGAATTGGGCGATTTATCACCACCCTGAGTGTAAGCCATGATAGGTTTATCACTACCCGCCCCAACTGTAAAGATAAATCGACTGTCTACCCCTTGTGACCACAAATAATCAGCTATTGCTCTTGATCTCGTTAATGTTAAAGCATGTTCACGTTTTGGAGAAACATACTTACTACTATAGCTTGTAACGGTAATAGCAACTTTACGGAATTGCTTTAAAAAGCTGACGACGTTATTCAATAAACCATACGATTCCCAAGTCAATCGTGGGGACTGATCAGCAAATAATGCTGCAGAAGGAATACTTATCATATAGTCCGAACCAATAGTCACTACTTTCACACCGCATTTAGTCAATCTCTTTTGTAGCCGTATGACTTCCTTATCAGAAGTACCCTCAACTTTTCTAGGTAATCTTGGACCATCAAAGGGTGGTATCCACGTTGCTCTGTTGCAACCGAGCAATAATAGAGAGGCTAGCAAAGCGGCATGCCATGTTGAAAAATAACATACGCCAACACGCAATCGTTTCACTTCATACCCTCTTAATTATTAGATTTTCTCATTAGATCAAATAAAAACATACAAATCATTGCGTTACAAGCAATTCTTAAAATTAAAGTAGAATTTAGGATTGATTGTTAACATTCTAATTTTATAGAACGAATTTCTAGAAATGCAAACTCTATTTAACAAGATGCAAAATAATTGATGAATCCCAGCAGCTATCAGGTGTTTGACATTCAATTAGCGCGCTATTCAAACTTAGATCTTAAACAATGCCTTACAATAATCCCTATACTTGCTTGATTTTTTCAAGCAAGTCTAAAGAATCAACATTAGTTACGATATTTTAAGGTTTTGTCAAAAACACTCTTTGAGAATAGATCTTACAGTTCTTCTGAAGCCTTAGCATTCGCTTTTTCACGCTCGCTAACTATTTTTTCGGAAAGCATATTGACCAATTGAGACAAGTCAGAAGCGCTAATTTCATCACGCTCTTGTGGTGGGTAGCCAGTTGCCATCTGGAAGTCTTTGATAAGTTCATTCGCCACAGTACCGGCATATTTATCCTTTGCCCCACTGATGCGTTCAATGATAGACAAGTAGTTTCTTGTCTCATTAATTGCAATTAATGGTTGCGAAAATTGTTCAACGTCCTTAGCAAGAATTGGTAAGGCATTGGCCGAACGACGAAGCCTACTGAAGATGGTTAGTACGCCTTCTTCTTCTTCCTCTATCAACTCTTCAGCCGGAGGAGGTTCATTATGGCCATGAAATGCTAATAAAGCCGCTACTCCTCGCTCAATTGGCTCACTAATCTTAGACTCATGGAGAGCTTTAGTAATTAGAGTGATTTCTTCCGTTTCGACCATTTTATTGATACTTAGATCACCACTTTCCAATATTTTTTGAAATCCTGAGAGCTGCTTTTGTAACTTCATTAAATATTCATCTGGTGGTGGCTCTACCTTCAGGAATTGGTTAAGTTTTAATTGTTTTACCGGTTTAGGATTGGCATAAAACATACGAGCACGAACAATTTTTGATTTAAAGAAAATATGAGCTTCACCCTCAGTTTGCTCTTTTAAATCTAGTAGGTCGATACGGGCTCGTTTTTCAAAAGAAGAACTTTTAGTATCCATATAGCTATTAGCCATGCTGGTCTCTTTAGTCTGGAAAGAGTCCACTTTGGTGACATAGGCTTCACCAGCTGTTTTTGTAAAGAAGTCCCATGTTTCGGTAGGGTCTTCAAGCTTCATACAAATCTTAATGTTAGTGTTAGCACCGATTGATGCAGCTTCTTCTTTAGAAGCTTTTTGGAATGCTGGCAAGTCTTGCCCTGCAAAAATTGCTGAAAATCCGAGTGAACGCGCTTGAGCTGGTACAACAGCAAAACCTTGTACTGCGTAATACCCATACTCATCCAAAATACACATATACGGCGTGGGTGAATTAGTTGGTTTTCTTTCAATTACATCCCGATAATCCCCTTCTACCTGGTCCCCCAAACCCGCAGCCATCATTGCTTTTAGTGAAGAAACAATAACTTTACCAAGGTTAGACAATTCGTCCGGGGATTTCTCTAAAGCCGGGAGTAGCACTACTAAAATCCTTCGATTAAGAACGACGTCTTTGAAATCTACCTCTGCAAGGTTAGTTCGAATAATATGACCATAAGTATCTGCCAGTGAAGAAAACACACGAACTAACTGCATGGTAATAAAACCATGTTGCTCTAATACTTGTGAGACCTGCTTACCTTTTTTCTCTTTGTTATAACCAGGAAGGTTATAGACATAGTTACGCAATGGGTCGGTAATTAATTTCGGAACAGACTCTATATTGACGCTTTCTTGTTCATCACGGGGGAAAACCTTATCGATAACAATCGACTCAAGGCGTGTTAAATCAAAATAGTTTCGAATCGTATTCGCATCAAGTAAAATTGCTCCCTCATCACGCATGTAAACTAACAGTTTCATCAGCGCTTCAACGAAACTGATAGCACGACCTTTCCACATATCCCCATCGGATGATTGGCCTGAAGAGCCCATCAAACTTACCACAAGCTGGGTTAACATACTTGAGGAGCCTTGGCAAAAAGGGTTGAGAGTATTTGACAAGCGTCTTTCCTGCGGACCAACAATATCACGAGCACCTGTCATGAAGTTAATCAACAATAAATCATCTTCACGCCCCATGCTACGTACCATGGAGAAAACTTTAGCGTAAAGAGAGTTATCCCCTTTACCGTCCACATAAATAAAACCACTTGCTTGTACTAGTGCATTATAAGCCAGTGAAACCAAGGTTTCCGTTTTACCACTACCAGTGGAACCGAAAATAAGAGCATGAGTTCTTAAATCATCATTGGCAAACCATAATTCTTCTTTGGTCTTGCGATCATTACCGAAAAATGCGATCCCTCTTGCGATATTCGGAGTTCCAATACCTGGTTTTAAATCGTTATAATCCTTAACCCTGGCGATCTTTGGTAATCTGAAAGGAAGCTTTTGTTTTTTTGAATAGGCATATAAAAAGAAAGAGGCCCCAACGATTAACATTAGGCTGGAAACTTCAGATAAATAATAAGCTGCAGCCGATAAAGAAACTAAAACGATAGCGACATTTGTGGGGTCAGAAAAGAAATCAGCAAAACGCTGGCCAAGAGTCCGAGTATCCCGCAAAAGCTGGGTAGGATCTATCTCATGACGTGAATCAATACCGCGCATCATGGCTCTAACTCCTGCAATTCTTTAGGTGTTAATTTAACTTCTTTTACCGCAATTTCTAACGCTTTAATTGCCTCATCGATCATAGGCACCAACGAACGTCGTCCCATTACCTTTTCAGCACGCCAATGAGCGAACGGCCCCGCCACCTCAGCAAAGGGAGTTTGTCGCCCTACACAGTTAAGCATATACCATAAACGGCGGTCTATGGGCTTTAGCCATAAAAATTCTGAACTCGGCACAACACCATCCTCACGTGCTGCCTCTAATAATGAAGCCATTACAGTTAAAAGATAGGCATGTTTTGCCAAAATTTCTTGTACGTTCTCAGCACCCTGGTATTTTCTCAACACTGCTTTTGCTGCGGAAAAATCAATCTTACCTCCAGAATAAGACTTATCGATGGACTCCAAAATGCCACTAGCCGCACCTCTATCTCTATTCATGCGAGCCATAAATACGGCTGCCAAGGCAGCGGCTT
>NZ_LNXV01000005.1:116373-127872 GCF_001467025.1 Legionella brunensis
CTCGCTTTGCATCCCCTTTTCGAACACCAGCTGTCATTTCCTGTCCAGGCACTGGATTGTCCAGTAAAGCATCATCCTTTTTTAATAATTTATATTTGCGAGCAAACTCCATGGGAGTAAGCGCCATCGCCCAAGGTCCCTTATTAATATCAACACTCACTAAATCCTCTTTAACAACAGGCATAATGGCCATCCAATTATGCTGTTCCTGAGCGCGCAAAGTTTTCATATTATGCGCTCTGCGAAATTTAAGAGTAATATCTGATTTATAAAGAAGGAAAGCCAAGCTTACAAGAATAAGAACGATTGGATACCGGATATAATCTCCCACGCTTTTCGTTAAATTAACGAATTGCTCCCAACCCACTGTAGCAGGATCAATGGTCTGCATTAAATAAACGTCATTTTCAAGTTGAGCATCGCTCACAAAAAAACCAACCAGTTTAGCTTGCAAGATATTGAGGTAAAAAACAAAAGCAACAATATGTTGATGCCCTAGTTTCCAAACAAAAAAAAGCGTAAAAAATATTAGCACCATGATCCATATTGGTGCCATTGAATTATCGCCGCCGCCCTGTTGCTGTGATTGTTGAGCCATCCGTTTTATCAAATAAATGTGGGTTAAAAGAAGTATATACTCTCTTTAAGTGTGGTGCGACTATCGTTTTATTCTGAAGAAGAATTTTTTACTAGGCGCCCTTTGATATACTGATATACACCTGATAAATGTACAAAACGAATAATATTATCCAGACTTAATGAGCGGTCTTTAAGTGACATTAAAGGCCTACCAAACCGATCCGTGAGTACCTTATCTGCTGCAACTTGCAGGATATCATTTTCATGCACATAGACAGCTACGTAAGCCTCGTTAATTTTATTTTCTTTCGACTTTATTAAATTTCTCACGTCTTGCTCATTAGCATAAATAGGGCGTGAGATCATTTGACGAGGTAAATTAGCCAAAAGACGCTCCCAAGCTTGTATGCTATTACCCTCTGTTGAATAAAGAGCAATAAAAATTTCTTGTTGGCCTGCTTTAGGTTCTGCACGAACGGCCCCATGCTCTCCCCTAGTCACCGTTAGCTCTTGGTGGTTACCGAGATAGTTCGCAAAATTTTGCCGTATCTGTCGTAAATTTTTACCAATCACACGTAAAAAATTAGACTCTTCCCACGGCCCCTGTTCAATGGCGTCATCTAATGCTTTAAGAATAGCTTGGGCATGCTCTTCAGTAGTCGATTTATCATTCATGGAAAGGTTATTCTCAAGCGCTAACCGCGCTCTTAAAATTAAAAACGAATATGAACATTATAACAGCATTCAGAAAAAACGCTGCATTAGTCCTAAGTATTAAAAGGGTTCGGTGGTGAATAATTATGCGAATCATCTTTGCCTGTAGTCACTTCAGGAGGAGTTGCAGGACCAGCTATCTCTTTTTGCACAGCACTGATTCTTGTTTTTATCCTATTCGTGCACTGAGCGACTACTGTGTTAGCTTTGTCATTTGCTGGGTTTGATTTAATGGCAGTTACTTGAGTAAGAGGATTAACTACACCTTTAGTCATGGGCGCACTTACAAGACCTTGCACTGCTGCAAGCAAGTTATCTGGTGTTAATTCTTTTTTTGGTGCAGGGATATTAGGAACATTAGTACTAAATACACTATGGCGGCTACGTGATAACCCTACCACTGTCATTTTGTTATTTTCTTCAGCAGCCATTACAATTACTCCTACTACTTTATAGTTCTGCTTAGGTTACCATCTGTTTGCTTAAGGCAAACTTAAGAAACACTAAACTTTCACATTTTTTACAATTCAATTTACTTTAATAAACAATTACTAATACCTAGTCATACATCAGCTCATCTAAAGGGGTATAATCTCGGCTTGGTCCTCCTTGAATTAATTCATTTAATACATCCGTCATACACAATAAACGCAATGCATTGGGGGTAACCTCGTCAAAAACTACCCGTATCCCTAATAAAGCATTTTCGGCTTCATCAAAAGTAACTCCTAAACCATAACCCAAGCAAAGAGAGCATAATTGATCAGCTCGTCTTGCGATTGCAGGAAGCAAACCCGTATCCGCAAAAACCTCATCAAAGCTTACAAAGCGATCATTTAAATAAAATTTTGCGTTCATATTTCCCGCAATTAATGCCATGCTTTTACGTATGTCTACTTCCATCATCGCCACCACGGTTGAGAGCTTTTAACAGTTCCAGCCAAAACCTGTCTTAGCCAACGTAAAAAAACAGGAACGGTGAACCCATAATGTTCAAGAATACCAAAAAATACCGCAGAGACTAAAACCAGGATGCCGGTCCAAATTCTAATGTGCATTAAAAAAAGAAAAATAGGAAATGCTGCTCTTGCGTCAACCATGAAAAACCGAGCACTCCTAGCCGAGTCTCGCCAGTGAGCTGTTTCAGCAAAGCTTCCAGCTGCCATACAAACCTCAAACTACTTGACTGATATATTAACAGTATATCGCTCATCAATGAGAATTCAAGCAATAAATTGGCAACTACTAAATGAAGGGTTACGAGGAGAATTAGGATTGGGGCGTATAATCACGTTTATCTTTTTTAACTAGACAGTCAGCTACGAGCTTGTCTATTGCAAAAGAGTCATTAGAAATTTCCGTAGGAACAGTTTCTGTAGTTTGCGCAGGAACTTCAGGCATAGATTTATTAACTGTTACTTCAGCAGAAGATTTTATGTCTTTCATCTTACTTAACATGTAATTCGTGCTAGTAGCCATCACAGCCTCCCGCGTTTAATTCATGTTTGCATAATAACAAACAAAGATTAAGGCTTTATTAAGCGTGTAAAATTTTTCCTACAAAATGACCTAGAATTATCAACATGACAGAAAATTATCACCTTCTTTATAAATTGCCTGAATTAAAAAGGAATAACAAGAACTATTAGCAAAATAATTTAAACAAGTATTGAGTATTTTGTTGACAACAAAATTAAGAGCTGATGCAAAACATTACAATAACTTAACGTTTGCTAATTATTAATTGAGGTATCATTAGTGAATAATTTTTAAGCTGCATTTGATATTTTGAGACCACAGATGCTTAAATATAATTCAGAAGAAGCTCTATTAGTTGCATGGAAAAAAAAGCTTGAAGCTATTACAACAAATAGAACTCAATTAAAAAAAGAATTACTTGATTTATTAGAGAGTACATCTAAAACCAGTGCACCTTTTCGACTATCACAGTTCAACCGAATGCGGACTCAACTATTAAATGATGAGCATAATCAAGGGTGGAGTTGGACTTCCAATTTCAGCTGGTTATGGCGAATTCTTTCCTTTCTTACTTTTTTTCAATTATTCAAAACTAATCCACAACCCGGTTCCAGATTACGACAAGCTCTAGAAGAACTACCCCCCATAAATACCGAACTTGTCACTATCGCTTCACCATTAGAAATAATAAGTTTAGATGATGCGCAATTTGAAGAGGCTCTTTTTTATGAACCACAAAAAGCATTTAATGACCTTCAAATTCGTATGCAAAACCTAAAAAACACGTCTAAAACTGAAATCCTGATTTCCATCGAGCGTTTGGAGGCTATTAAATTTAGACTCTCACCGCAAGATTATTGTCATTTCCTAAGTAATCTTTTTGAAATAGCTCCTAAAGAATGCCTTAATTATCATTATCAGCTTTATCGAGAAGATAATTATGAAGTCTTCAATAGCCATGAATTTATCGAGCATCATCTCATGGCTCGTACACTCATGAGGCTCTTTGTATCTGGAAAAAAAATCATTCCTGAAGATATTGAATTAAATCCTTATCTCTACGCTGCACAGCAGTTAATTCTCATCTTAAGTTTCACAAGCGCAGAAAATGATCCACTACAAACATTAATTTCCAGGTCCTCCTCCGGTTCGATCGATTTAGAGACAGTCTATACAGACGTAAGTGACCAAATTTTGGAGATACTTAAGACAAAGATAGAACAAAGCCGTTTTGAATCCCGTTCTTATAGCACCCCTCTGAAGGTTGCTGAAGATCTTTTTGAAAATACTAAACTTAAAACTCATCCTCTTCTTATACAAGTTACAAGATTAGCCTGTGAGCTCTTTCTTCTGACTTATCATTCCGCAACTTCAGACTCAAAAACAAAAGAATGGCAACCATCGACCTTAGCCTATCAAACACTGAAGTTGTTCTCTGAAAAAATTTTGGGAAGTTGGCGCTCTCCTTTTAATCTTAATAATTTGGAACAAAGTTCCCTCTTGCTCGATCCTTACCAATTCCATTCAGATGTACATCCTGATTATCAAGCTGCAGAGTTATCTATCATGGCAATTCTTATTCATACCACCCTATCAGGGGAAGATGGCTTACGCCAGGCACGAAAAATTAATAGTATTTCAACGAAGGAATTCAATGCACAACAATTGGATTGGATACTCGATCGTGTAGCCTCTGTATACCCCAATCCTAATTTAGTTCTCAAACTTGAAAATATCTTTAAAAGAACAATATTTTTTAACCTTAGTCATCTCTCTTCCTGGAACAAATCTTCTTTGGCTATGCAACCTGAAGAAATAATAATCAATATTACACAGCATCTTCAGGCAGCAAGAGAAGCAAACTCCGACTTAAATGTTGAAGCGGAAAACGCGTTTCATGATCAAGCGCTAAACGCTTTCCATTATTTACTTAATCACTGTACGTTAAATGCCAAACAGTTGAACTTGGCTTATAAATTTCTACAGCAATTTGAACATCATTGTATTAAGCAAGAGCTTTTTTTGCACTGGAACCAACAAATTAAAACATTACTGAGTAATTTAATGTGCTGGACTGCAGAGAATACCAACTTAACAGAAACTCAATTAGAGGAATTTAAAAAGGACGAAAATATTGCTGCCATTGTTAAAAACAAAGAGCCTTTAATAGTAATCCAAAAACTGTGTTTTGCAGCAGCTTCGTTTCAAAATGGAGTTTATGCTGATTTCTCTTACCTTCAAAATTGCTCGCAAATGGCTGTGCACTATTTCGCTGTATTAATGGATGAATATACCATGAATCCCCCCGAAAAACACAAAATTACTGAGGCTCGAGAACTTCTTATGGACCACCTAAAGCCCTATTTAACAGAAGCTCAATACTTTAGCTGGAATAAAAAATTATCAGAATCACAAATCAATATTTTGCCAAAATCAAATGTAGGCTTTTTTGAAGCGACAACAGTTCATCATAAAAACCAGGAATCAGAAGCCACCACCCCAGAAGTACCTCAACAAGCTAAAGATAACTCCCCAAATATTCCCTAGTGGCATATACTTCTTTAAATTTAATGAGAAATAGAAACTTGCCCAAATAAGCACTCTGTAATAAAGTGAGAAGATGCTGCATAGATATTATTACGAATGAGAGTGTTCTGCACGCTATTGGCAATTTCGGCGTTCATTGCCAGTGCTTATTATTTTCAGCAGAATGCACCGATTATTCTTCATGGCATCAAAAACTTAGGATGGTTAGCCCCTGTTTTGTTTTTGTTGCTTTACTGTATTGCCACTGTTTTACTGTTGCCAACTATGGTGCTTACCCTTGCTGGTGGGGCATTATTTGGCCCTTTGTTTGGGACTCTACTTAATTTACTAGCAGCCACTCTTGGTGCTGCTTGTGCTTTTTGTATTAGCAGACATTGGGCTATCGATTGGCTTGCCAAGAAAAGAGGACCAAGAATTAACAGGCTTATTGCAGGGGTCGAAAAAAGTGGTTGGCAATTTGTTGCCTTATTACGCCTGGTTCCCATTATTCCTTTCAATCTAGTCAATTATGGCTTGGGACTTACCCAAATTAAATTTAGTCACTATATTATTACCACCTTTATTTTTTTAACCCCTGCTGAGATCGCGTACACTTATTGTGGTTATGCAGGAATGGGAGTTTTAACTAAGCAAGCACCTTTTTACAAAAGCTCCAGTATGCTTATTGTATTTGCTTTAGGGGGCTTATTCCTTGTAGTAAAAATATTTAAATATTACCAACGTCGCCGGGTAGCAAATTAACAATTATCTTTTGCTAACAACTCCTGCAATAGATTAACTAGAGGGTGGTGAGGAACAAAGGAACTCTTATCCAACATTGAAACCGTGCGTATCCCTTGCAATGAATTACATACAAACATGGCATCGGCATTATGTAAGGCCAGTTCATCTAATTCACATTCAAAATAACTAATAGCATTAGCTTTACTAAGGAATAATAATCGCTGACGTACAATTCCTGCTAAAATTCCACTTTCTACATTAGGCGTATATAGTAGGTTGTCTTTAATAATAAATAAATTTGCTATCGATGTTTCTGTAGCATGTTTTTTTAAATTATAAAATAAAACATCATCGGCACCGACAAGCTGAGCCTGCCGTCGAGCAATAATTGCCTCAAGATAATTGACTGACTTAACCTGATAAATAGGATTATTATTATCCCGCACCCACGGTGCACTTATCAATTTAAGAGCATGTGAATTTTTTACATAATGAAAGGTATCAAAACACAAACGGGATTCCTGACTCTTCGCATCTAATCCTCTAGATGCACTCCCTCCACTCAAGGTTACTTTTATACCACCATTTTGCAAGGAAGCTAATTCAATACAGTAGTGAAGTTTTTCCAGCCAGAGATCAAAAGGAATTTCCAAAGGAATTCCTAAAAGAGAGGCTCCATTGTGTAGACGTTGCCAATGAAGTTTTGCATAACAAGGTTTACCGTCAGCTATGCGCAGAGTTTCGAAAAGCCCCTCCCCTAAAAAAATGCGATCATCCATAGGGAAGGGGGTATTCTGCCCATTTTCATTAATAAAAATGAGCGTAGACATTTTTAGTAGTCCACAAAATCATCTAGCTCATCACGCAGTCGCTTTTCTTCTAGCATATTTTCAAGACGTCTACGAGCATCCAAAGTTGCAGTTTCAGCTGCCTCGGTATTAATCAACTCTTCTTCGGGATCCGAGAAGGAATCAACTTCATCTATATCATCATCAAACATATCGCTCATGCCACTCTCTCTAGTTTTACTCGTTATTCACTCTGCAGTTGTTACAAAGTACCAGTAAATTCGACAGCTATATACCTTATTTTTTCTAATAAAACCAGTGTTTTTCAAAAAAAATATTCCATAAAAGATAGGACTAAATTAGGCTCTTGCTACAATTCGCTAGCTTGAGTTGAAAAGGCTTTAATTTTGAGCAACGAAGCACAGAAACTCAAGCCTTTTCGGCCAAGATAGTAGAATTATAAACAGACCCCTAGTATAGGGGTTGTTGACATTTGCTGCTATCAAAGCAATTATCAACAACCTCTCAGCGATAATTTTAAGAAGAGACCTTTGAAACATGGCGGATCGCTTTAAAGTTGCTTTAAGACGTAGCTGTCGACAAATACGTGAAAATTTGTCTCCTTCCTATCAGGAGACAGCTTCCAATCAAGTTTGTGCTCGCATTCGCAGTCTTGAACAATATCGTTATGCGCGACGGATTGCACTTTATAAAGCAGTGGGGGGTGAAATCAGTTTAAATGCTTTATGGAATTCGGCTCCCTTACAAGGAAAATATTGCTATTTCCCTGCGCTTAACGAAGATAAGACACTGTCTTTTTTACCTGCGACCCCAGCCACACCTTTTGTTGAAAATCGTTTTGGAATCCCTGAGCCAAATGTTGACAGAAACACCGCCGCATCACCCCATCAACTGGATATCATTTTCATGCCTTTAGTCGCTTTTGATAAAAAAGGTACTCGTTTGGGAATGGGAGCTGGTTATTACGACCGTACTCTGAAAAGAGAGACTCATCCCTTACTCATCGGCGTAGCCTATGAATTTCAACGACAAAACTATATTGAAGCGCACGCTTGGGATGTACCTCTCACTGCTGTAATTACCCAACGCGCAATCTATTGGAGTAAACCATGACCCATTATTGGTTAATGAAGTCAGAGCCTGACTGTTTCAGTATTGATGATCTTCGCAATGCCCCAAATCAAAGTACCCATTGGGATGGCGTACGTAATTATCAAGCACGTAATTTTATGCGCAATGAAATGACCATTGGTGATCAAGTATTTTTTTATCATTCTAATTGTAATCCACCAGGTATTATTGGTATTGCCGAAGTTAGTAGCCATGCTTATCCAGACCATACTGCATTTGATCCCGAGAGTGAGCATCCCGATCCTAAAAGTACCCCAGATAATCCCCGATGGTTCATGGTTGACATACGCTTTAAAGAGAAATTTAAGCACCTCATTTCTTTAGATACCCTAAGACAATACCCTGAACTTGAAAAAATGATGCTTCTGCGACGAGGAAACCGCTTATCAGTATTACCAGTAGATAAGAAAGAGTGGGATTTTATAATGAGTAATTTAACCTCGTGATCAAGAGGACTTATCCTTGCAGGTTTTATTGGTAGAAATCATATAGAAAATACTGGAATGGATTTAAAGGACAGCCATTTATGCAGAAAGGTTTTATGTTAATTGCCATTCTACTTGCCTTGGTGGCAAACATTTTAGGTGCCTTTGGTACACATGCCCTAAAGGGAAAAATAAGTGCCTATTCTTTAAGTATTTTTCAGACGGGTACTCAATATCAATTTTACCATAGCTTGGCGTTATTGGCTTTGGCAATTTTAATGTTTCATATAAAAAATCAATGGGTCAATGCTGCTGGAATCGGGTTTATTCTAGGATGTATTTTGTTCTCAGGTAGCCTATATATTCTTAGTGTAACTGGATTAAGAGGGCTAGGTATGATTACCCCCTTAGGTGGATTGGCTTTTATAATGGGATGGTTATTGTTGTTCATTGGCATTTGCAAAGCGAAATTTTAGATCAGAAAAAATAACCTTCCAAGCTATCGGTATAAGCTTGCGTACCAAACCAACACATTTGCTTACTTAAAGAGCATCATTCCCTACTTCACCAGTCCTAATACGCACGACTTGTTGCAATTCGTAAACAAAAATTTTGCCGTCTCCAATTTTACCTGTATAAGCTGCTTTACAAATCGCATCAATTGCAGTTTCAATCATATTGTCTGGTAGGGCAAGCTCTATTTTAATTTTTGGTAGAAAATCAACTACGTACTCCGCACCTCGATAAAGCTCCGTGTGTCCTTTTTGCCGACCAAATCCACGAGTCTCGGAAATAGTTATTCCAGGCACCCCAATTTCCATTAGAGCCTCATGCACATCATCAAGTTTAAAAGGCTTGATAATCGCTGTAAGCATTTTCATAAGTTATTCCTCATACAACATCGATAAATACATGACTGACAGCCTTAAGTTTTGTTAGACTGTGACCCATAATAAATAAACACGCAGGAGGTTTACATGTTTGACTCGAAAAACCTTGACGATTTAGCGAAAAAACTTTTTGCCACCTTACCCACAAGTCTACAAAACTTCGAAAAAGATATTCAACAAAAATTCAAAGAAGTATTACAAACTGCTTTCTCCCGATTAGACTTAGTGACTCGGGAAGAATTCGATGTTCAAACCAAAGTCTTGGCAAGAACACGAGAGAAGCTTGATGATTTACAAACGCAGATTGAAAAGCTATTAGCAAAGAATAAAAAATAGTCCCCTCATAATTGCTCTTTAGATTCTTGAAAGTAACAAAAGGTATCAACTGCCTTTTGTTACCATTCAATCGTAACATTTTGAAACAGCGATAAATTTTCTCGCCAAGCCTCATCAAAACAAGTTAGAATTAACTGTCTATCGCAATAGTCCAATAATCAGGAAGATAAGAATGAATCTCGCTTTAACTAAGACGCGTAGTACTCTTGGTATTCATGCGCAACCCGTATCAGTGGAAGTCCATTTATCCAATGGCTTGCCTGGCTTTGCCATTGTCGGCCTTGCTGAAACAGCCGTTAAAGAAAGCAAGGACAGAGTTCGAAGTGCGATTATCAACAGTCAATTTGAATTCCCTTGTCGCAAAATTACAGTAAATCTTGCACCCGCTGATTTGCCCAAATCTGGAAGTGGTTTTGATTTACCTATAGCCATTGGCATTCTGGCAGCTTCTGGACAATTGCCCTTAGCAAAATTAGCTTCTCATGAATTCATTGGCGAACTTGCATTAAATGGTAATTTACGCGGTGTCTCTGCAATTATTCCTGTAGTATTAGCAGCTCATCGTGATAATCAACAATTAATTATTGCCGTTGCCAATGCTGAAGAAGCCTCATTAGCAGGCTATAGCAGTGTATATACAGCAAAGAATCTACGCGAAGTTTGTAGTTATTTATGTCAGAACACGCCCTTAGACCCATTGCCTTCTCGCCCTGAAATTAATACAGCAGCGTCTAAACTTGACTGGTCAGATATTAAAGGACAACAGCATGCAAAACGCGCTATGGAAATAGCGGCTTGTGGAGGACATAGCATCTTGCTAAGCGGCCCACCCGGAAGTGGCAAAACGATGTTAGCCAAACGCTTCAGCACTCTCCTTCCTGAGCTTACTGAAACACAAGCTTTAGAATGTGCTGCTATTAGCTCCATTCGCGGGCGTTTTCCTGATTTTAATGAGTGGCGTTCGCCTCCTTTTCGTTCACCCCATCATACAGCCTCGCCCATCGCTTTGGTGGGAGGCGGCAATCCACCTAAGCCGGGAGAAATTTCTCTTGCTCATCATGGTGTTTTATTTCTTGATGAGTTACCTGAATTCCAAAAACAAGTGCTGGAAACGTTACGTGAACCTTTAGAATCAGGTAACATCTGGATTTCGCGGGCAGCAAATCAAATTGAATTCCCAGCTAAATTTCAATTCATAGCGGCAATGAATCCCTGCCCCTGTGGTCAATGGGGTAATCCTCATGCAAACTGCCTATGCACCCCTGAGCGTATCACCCGCTATCTAGCCAAATTGTCAGCACCTTTATTAGATAGAATTGACATGCAGATTACTGTTCAAGCTTTAACACATAAAGAGCTCATTAAACCAAAGCCTATAGAATCTAGCCAAAGTGAGCGCATCAGACAAACCGTTGTTCAAATAAGAGCGCAGCAACTCGAGCGACAAGATTGCCTTAATGCCCACTTAAATACAAAGGATTGTGAAAGCGTTTGTGGATTGGGGAATAACGAACGAGCTTTTTTAGAAGAGGCTATGAAACGCCTTAAATTATCGGCACGTGCCTATTATCGCTTACTTAAAGTAGCAAGAACAATTGCTGATATGAAGAAAAGTGAAAAGGTAGATTTAAATGCTTTACAACAAGCTTTCTCCTTTAAACAAACACTGCAGGCTCCTAAATAAATTGCAAGAATATCACACGTAGAGCCCTGAATGATTGTTGGAAACTCTTTCACTCTAGAATTTAGTAGTCGGTTTATTATTTTCAGGGTTTACCTTGGTAGTGTTTAAATAACTGTGTCATCTCTTTTAACTTGTTATAATTTCAACACTTAAAAGAGGTGCCCATGAGTAAGAATAAAAAG
>NZ_LNXV01000006.1 GCF_001467025.1 Legionella brunensis
CTTTTTATTCTTACTCATGGGCACCTCTTTTAAGTGTTGAAATTATAACAAGTTAAAAGAGATGACACAGTTATTTAAACACTACCGACTTAGAAACTTGTTAGTTCACGTTTACCACGTTTCTGTAATTTATCCCTATTTTAACCTATTCAATTTGTCCCATTTTGCATAGTAAAAATAATAAAACAAAGCCGAATTCCCGCGGCACCGACCATGGGATCCAAACCTAACTCACATTAATGATGACCTGTGCTTGCTAGCCCATGCCTTCTATGCGTTCGAATATAGGGAAAAATTAGAACTTGAGTAAAACGTATCTGGACTTATTGGGGTTTTGCCTATCGACAATTCATTATATCGGGCTATTAATTCTCTTACTTTGCTTTCAGGACGATCGAGGTCAAAGTGAGACGGTGATTTTGAAGTACCTAATAATTTTACATTTTTAGGTGAAGATAAGGGGGTTATTTTGGGGCTTTTATTTTCTAAGAGTGATTTTTTAACATGATTAAATACTGCTTCGGCAGTAGGAATTATTTTAAGCTGTAGTTGTTGTACAGTGCTCATGAGATCTTTGCTTTTAAAAAATAGCTCATCTCGGTTGCTAACAATTTTTAATATTAAATCAATTTGCCTCAGCAATTTCGATTGCTCATTGTTTAATTTCTTATTTAATAAATTGTGACTCTCAACAAATTTTCTTATTTCTTGTTCAAATTCTTCTAATTTATTTTTTAATAATTCGACTTCTTTAATATCTTCTTCAAGATCTGCCAGATATTGTTTCCTTTGAAGTTCGAAGTCCGACTGGGATTGGTATTCACGCATACTCTCTCTAAGATCCTTCACGATCTCCATTTTTTCTGCAATAGGATGGGATTCAGTGAGTTTAGATAATTCTTCTAATGGAGAAACTTTTTTCTTTAAATTTAAAAAAGAAGAAACTGAGTTTTCGCGCTTTAGTTTCGATTTGGCTTTGGCTTCATTCTTTTGAAATGATAAAGGTTTGTTTAGTTTTGCCAGTATAGTAGATAGCTTATAAGAGATCTCGATTTCTGCTTGGATGTCAGCACAGAGCATGGTCGGGTCAAGCTTAAGCCCCAAAGAACCAGGAGCATTTCCTGACGCTGCTTCTTGTGCTTTCATGCTATTAAAAAGTAATACAAAAATTGCTACAAATCTTTTTCGTGAATATTTTTCATCATCAAATTTAGGTAGTGTTTTATATAGTGAATAATAATAAATAATGGCATTTTTATAGAGCTCTTCTAATCCGGTCCTGTCTTTACCACTTTTACAATTTGTAGAAACAACCCCTCCCATTGCCTCTACAAGAATACTAGTATAGGCTGCTTTAAAAGCGACAAAATTTCTTGCTAATCCTTGACTGTTAAACTGCTCATCACGTAAATTTCTTAATTCTTTTTTAGTTGCCTTTATTAAATCAAAACGAAATTGTTGTTCAGAAGTTAGAGTATTCTTAGGAGATTCAAGACAAGAGATAAATTGTTCCGCATAATTTAGGATAGCATCCGTGTGGTTCCAATGACCTAATGCTTTTGACAAATTGCCAGATAAAAAACTAGCATGACGGAGAAAATTCATCGGATCATTGCCAGTAATTATTTGTACTTGAGGATAAGTCTCTAGCAAGCTGATTTCTTGTATTGCTTTTTTCTGTTCTCTGGCTAAATGAGTATCCGCTTTTGCCAATACGGTATCGCTTAACAGCGATTGCACAAAAATTAAAGGCCGAATTTTTTTATCAAACGTAATATTTTCCCAAATTTTGTTAAAATCTGTAGTAACTTGCTGGCTCAAATGCCCTAAAACCTGATTGGCTGTTTGTTTAACATAAGTAGCTTTATTTTCTTTAGGTTCATCTAATTCATAAGGAACCATAGTACTCGTGTTAAAACTGCGTGATAGAATAGTGTAATTTTCACCATCACAAGCCACTAGGTAATTCATTCTCGCATTTTGGATCCCTGGAATATGAGTCATCGCTGAAGATTGATTTAAACTTTCAAAATGCTCCCAAGACTCTTCTAAAGTTTTTGGTACTTGGTTGATTAACCAGTTCTTTTCCCAGGAAGGTAGACGACTAAACCACAGTGGCTGGTCTTTTTCAGGTCGATGAATTCTGATAAATTCTTTTTTCTGATCTAGCGTAAGTTGATTACCAAAATAATAATCTACTTGGAGAATACTGTTACTACCTCCCCTAACCTTTGCTTCATTGATAAGAATTTGATTGCATTTATATTCTGCTACAAAATACCGTTCAGCAGTACGTATATGAGTAATTAGATCTTCATTTTTAAGTTTAGTTATTTTCTGAATTTCATCGATCAAGCGAGTAATAAATTTATCGATGCTTTCAGTAGCTTCTATTGGCTTAGGAGACACTATATCTTTAGAAAGATTAGTTAATAACTCAATTACTAACGATAATTGCTCCTCATTAGTGATATTAAGATAATTACCTTCCACATTCGAAAAAGTCGAAAAAGACATCATATTTAAAATGCCCGCTATGAGACTTAACTTACGCACTTTGAGCGTATTGACTTCCATAGTCTCTGCATGCTCCTTAGTAAACTCTGAACCATTATAATGAACATAAGTCGCGGTTACCTTCCCTGTTCCATGGATTAAATCGGGTATCCTTTTGTATTTGTAGAGCGGAGTAGGGTATTTTTTAGTTTCATACTCTCTAATTCTTTTCTTGGTGACATCCAATAAAAAAGAAATGGGTTTATGACTTATTAATTTCGGAGAGGAGATATCGGTATTCGTTATTAAATCCTCTCTTTTTACCTCTTTGACAATCTCGATTATAAACATACAACAACTTCTTCTTTAAATAGCCCCCTCTACATCCTACGACTTGCTTGCGGCATTTTGACGGTATAGGCAGGGGTTGATAGTTACAACAATACGTTCCAGGTTGAAAACAATAGGTTAATTTCCCAATTGTTCATTAGAAAAATGATTATAATATTTCATTTTGTGCCATTATAGCCGCATTTGACCATAAAAAGAACATATATTTTGAAGGGTTAAAGCTAGGTGCGTGGTACTACAAATGTAAGTCTTAGAGATCACGCCCTCTCAGGCCTAAGCCCGCCTGTATTTGCAGTAATTGCTGATGCTAAGATTAAAAATCACCTTTTGATCTTATTTTTAACCGGCTATCTAATTTACGTGCGCCCATAGGTGCAAAATAAAACTCTGCATCTTTGCGCATCACAAATACCGGGCAAATTTTTCCTGTTTTCTCTTCATCTTCTGTATACGAAATTATCCTCTGATTTGCTGTACCTTATTGACACTTATCCATCATGCACTTTGCGCTTCATTTTTAGCCAAATAAAACGTTCCAGCTAAAAAAAGTAAATAAATCATGCCTGTTATCGCACAATAAAGTGCGAATAATAAATTATTGTGGGTGGCATATAAGTAGTTTGCTATTTCAATACCTCCTGCTTGAATAATCATTCCAAGCATACTCATATATGCAGAAGTGGTTCCTTTCCCTATTGGCGTTGCAAAAAGGATTAAACGACTTAAAGGAGCTGCAACAACACCTAGACCAAAAAAATAAACAATTAACCCTGGCATTAACCACAAAAAATAACTACTAATGAGTAAGGGCAGAATTATTACCGCCAAAAGACTCAAGGCAACAAGCATGGAACCAATTAGCAAAATTTTTCTAAGTGCTCCCTTTCGAGTTAATTTTTGTAAAAACCAGTTGCCCCCGATACTAGCCCCAAATAAGGGAATTTGCCAAAAACCGTATTCAATTACCGATAAATGGGCAGCTTTAATTAAGATGACCGGAGCTAAGGCAATCCAGACAATACAAGGAAGTCCTACGAGCCCTAATGCTACTGAACCGAAAGTTACAGCTGGGTTTAACAATAAATCTCTATAATTTTTTGCAACAACTTTAGGAGCTAAAGAAATTGGCTTAATTTCCTCACCATCATGCTTTGTTTGCCCTACCGGCTCAGGCATGAACCGCCATAATCCCCATAAAGCCAATAAAGCAAACATCCCAATAATCACAAAAATAAAGCGCCAATTAAAATAATGGACAAATATAGCCCCTAATAAAGGGCCAATTAGAGGCGCTAAAATGGCAGCATTCGCCATAATAGCAATCAGCCTGACTGCATCCATTTCAGCAAAAATTTCTTGCAAAGTAGCGTAGCCAATAACCGCGATAAAACAAAGTCCCATCCCCTGGAAAAATCGCGCTAAAAGAAACTGATCGATAGAGTTTGAACAAGCAATTAATGCCGTACACAAAAAGAAAAAGATAGCTCCAAATATCATAACAGGACGACGGCCATAGGAATCAGAAATTGGGCCGAGAAATAATTGTAGGCTTGCCCCTCCTAAAATATAAGCTGTTAATGAGGTAGCGATAGCGGATTCAGGCCCATGAAAAGAATTAACAACCTGAACCATCCCAGGCATAATCATGTCATTGGCAATGTAGGTAAGAAATTCATAAAGAACTAAAAAACAAGCAAAAATCAAAGCTTGCTTTCGAGTAATATTAATTAACGGTTGAGACATAGTGTTCTCTAATAGGAGTAAGAGAGAGAGTTTCTCTTTATGACAATTATTATTTTTAAATTAAGCTGTAAGTAAAAATGAACCTTAAAAAATAGCAGATTTTGTGTGTAAACGCAATGCATAAACAAACTGCTCAATTGACACACATGTTTTTTAAGGTATAATGTTAACCCACTTTTAAAGCTCATTGGGTTAATAATGAAAGGAACCATTAAAACAATCACTAAAATTCTCATTACTACAAGCTGTAGCTTATTCCTCTCCTTTTCCTTATTCGCTGAACCCAATAATTTAAGTGTTTTAAAAACAGAAATTAAGACCTATCATGATTCAGGCCTTTATGAAAAAGAATTAGCGCAGGTTATCGCCCAAGCTCATGATTATATTATCAAGCAAGCAGCAATCAATGAGCGCCATGGTAGCCCTAAGAAATTAGCAGTTGTTCTTGATATTGATGAGACAAGTATTAGTAATTACAACAAGATGGTGAAACGCGATTTTATTGGCGATACTAACTTAATTCATAAGGAAATATTAGCCGCTAACTCTCCTGTGATTGCTCCTATGCTGGAACTTTACAATGATGCTGTCAAAAATGGTGTCAAAGTTTTTTTTGTGACCGGACGAAGGATGTCAGAACTCAATGCGACAAGAACAAACCTCTTACGCGCAGGCTTTAAAAACTGGGCAGGTCTCTATCTTCGCCCGGATGAGTATAATAAACCTTCCATTATTCCTTTTAAAACAAAAGCCAGAGAATCCATTACCCAACAAGGGTATACAATTGTAGCTTCTATTGGCGATCAATATAGTGATATAAAAGGTGGCTACATGCAAAAAGGCTTTAAATTGCCAAACCCCTTTTATCATTTGCCCTAACCACCCAGGCGTCGGATACCGACGCCTGCATGAAGTCTTGCTTCAATAGATTCCAGAGATTGATTTTTGGTTTCTGGACAAAAAGCTAGACTAATAATCCAGGCAATAGCACAAATAAAAGAAAAACCAAGAAATAATCGACTAAGTCCCATACTTTCTACTAATAATGGATAAGCAAAGGTCACTACGGCATTAATTCCCCATGCGGTTGCAGAAGCAATTGCCATCCCTGATGCCCTTAATTGCATTGGAAAAAGCTCCGACATAAGTACATAGGGAATAGGCCCCATGCTTAAAGCAAATGAGGCAATAAATATTAAAAGCATAAAAGCCGATAACCATTTCATAACCGGGTAAACAGCCACGTAATATTGAAAATAACTAAATCCTGCCAAACTCACCGCCATAAACAGCAATCCATAGAGCAGAATTGGCCGTCGACCTAAATGGTCCAAAAGCCACATTGATAATAAAGTGGCAAAAATATTGATAATTCCAAGTATGATGGCTACTTGCAACCCTCCCTGCAAACCAGTAAATCCGGATTGCTGAAAAATAGTGGGGGCATAATACAAAATAGCATCAATACCACTTAAATTCTGGAAGAAAAAAAGACCTGAAGCGAACAACATAGTAGGCAAAATCAATGGAGCAAGGAGCGCTTTAAATTGTGCTGGTTTTTCTGGTTTAACACTTATTGCCTCAGCTATCATCTCGGTATCATGTAGTTTCATAAAAACAGCTTTTGCTTCTTCCATGCGATTTTTCAACAAAAGCCAACGCGGACTTTCTAATTGCACACAGGCAATGATGAATAATACCAATGCAGGTAAAGCACCCACAGCAAACATCAGCGACCAATTGTGCGTTGGTGCAAAGTAATAATTACCCAAATACGCCAGTAAAATCCCAAAAGTAATTGCCAATTGCACACTACCGACAAGAAACCCACGGAAATGTTGCGGGGATGTTTCCGCAACATACATTGGACCAACCACTGTGGACATCCCAACCGCAATCCCCGCTAAAAATCGAGCAGCAAACAATGACCAGAAGTCAGTAGCATAAGCACTCCCCAGAGAACCGATAGCAAATATGATGGCCACTGACATCAATGTTCTTTTATGTCCTGATAAATCAATGATCGGACCACATAATAGCGACCCTACAAAGCCACCAATTAAAACCACAGCGACTAGAAAACCTTGATGCCAAGAATCCAGTCTCAGCTGTTCTTGAATAAGAGGCAGTGCCCCAGCAATAACTGCTGTTCCATAACCAACCAAAACTCCTGAAAAAACGGCTACGGCGAATATACCAGACAGACGCCCGATCGCCGAAGTTTTGTCCTTCATTGTAAAACTCGGCTTGCAGCAATTTTGAATGCAGTAATAATTTGCTCGCAATCCTCAGACGACAAATTAGAGGCAATTGTTAATAAAGCCGCACGATCATGCAAATCATCACAAGTTGGCAATGCTCCTCGCTGATAACTAATTTCTCGCGAGAATTCATTTTTAGGATGCGTCCAGGGAAAACCATCTGCGCTTAAAGATCGTTTCTTAACTAAACTAAAATTATTAAAATACCAATGTAAACCCCATTCCCGCATGGTGATACAGGCTAAACTCCCTGGCTGGCCTTTAATGCCAAGACGCTGCAATTGCTGCGTAAAATCCTGACATAGCGTCTGATTGGGATAGATAGTAATCAGGAAGGGTCCAGAGTCACCTTCCCTTGAAGGAATTTCGCGAAAACCAAACCCCTGAATACCCGTTAAAGCATCACGTATCTGCCACTTGGATTTTCGCATGGATTCAGTAATGGCGTTTAGTTTGCCAAGCTGTGCCAGAGCAAAAGCCGCAGTTAATTCCGACATCCTGGCTCCTATACCCCAAAGCTGAAATTCCTCATGTTGTGTATCAAGACGTCCAGCATCATTGCGTGGATAGCCCAAATCATGAATAGCAAAACAACGCTGGTATAAACTTTTTTCCTTACAAACTATCATGCCCCCTTCGCCACTGGTCATATTTTTGTTTAGCTGGAAACTAAAAATAGCAGCATCACCAAAACTGCCGAGAGGTTGTCCTTTATAAGTAGCGCCTGCTGCTTGGGCGCAATCTTCAAGTAAATACAAATTATTTTTAGCAGCAATTGCAGCAATTTTGTCAATATAACCAGAAGCTCCACTCATGTGGACGCATAGGATAGCTTTTGAACGAGAACTAATTTTACGTTCCAAATCTTTAGGATCCATACAAAAAGTATTATCAATATCCACCAATACAGGTATTGCACCAAGCCTGACAATGGCCGAAAGGCAACTAACCCACATGTACCCTGGTACCAGCACTTCATCGCCAGGACCAACGCCAAATGCAGCCATAACAATGTGCAAAGCCGCAGTACCCGAACTAACACCCAAAGCGTAGTTCACACCTAATTGTTGACAGAATAACGACTCGAGCCTATCCACCATATGTTGCAAGTCAGGACCATAGTAACGAAATGGACTATGCGACTTGATGACTTCATTGACCAATCGTTGCTCTTCTTCATCTATCCAATTAGCACCAGGAAATTCCCAAGGTAGAGGTTGAGTTCGTACTGGTTTTTCCTCATTCATTTCAATCTCCTTTTGTCGCAAGATTATGGATTAGGTGTGTAGCTAGCCGGTCAGCCAACGCCATAATTGTTAGTGTCAGATGTTTATCAGGTAAATGAGGAATAACACCCCCATCACAAAGGTACAAATTATTATGGGCAAAGGTTTTAAGATTCGCATCAACAATAGCCTGATTCTCATTCGCTCCCATACGACATGTACCTGCATAATGAATTCCGGTACCATCATTACTAAAATCTTCTACTATATGAGTTGCTGAAGCCCGGCGTAGAATTTTACGTCCAAATTCAGCCATTTTTTTCATGCGAGCCAATGTCGCTTCAGAACTACTATAGTAAATATCAACTTGAGGTACACCGTAGCAATCGACCTGCCGCGAAGGAGTGACTCGATTAGAGGCCATTAAGTCACCTTCACAAAATAATCCCAATGTAACAAAGGAATGAAACATCATTTTGACGACAAAAGGTCGTAATGATCTCGGCACCCAACGAATCCCTGCAAGATAATAAGGAACATCAGGTGGAGCCGATATAGAATGACCAATAAAACGAAATGACTCCTCAGCATCTAAAGATGCCTTGCCTGTTAAAATTAGCAAATCACCATAACCAATGTCAGCAGGACGTTTACTAAACCATAATTTGTATAACGAGGTTGCTTGAACAACTTTGGGATTATCTTGAAGATACTGTCCTAGTGAGCCATTTTGATTGGCTAAACCTTCTTCAAAATTTTGGTCACGGGAATTAAATAAAATACGCGGGGTTTCAAGAGCTCCGGCACTCAGGATAAATAAGCGTGCGCGTAGGGTTTTCCTTTCATTTGATTTAAGGCAAAGATATTCGAGAGATTGAATCTGATTATTTTTACTATTGCGAATTAAACGCACTACTTTAGCATTGAGCAGTAATGTGTAATTGGATAAATTTTTGATTTCGGGTAACAACCTTGCTGAAAATTTGTAGACAGCACCTGCAACACAACCAAAAGTACAAATACCTGAACTCAGACAATGATTCGGTTTCTCAGCTCTAGTTTCAATAGCCTTACGATTCGGAATAGCATAGCAATCAGGCCAATTTAGCCGTTTAACCGCATTGATTATCAGTTGATCAGCAGGACGAAGCGGTTTAGGTGGAATATATTCCCCATCAGGTAAATCAGGGATGGCTTCTTTAGTACCACAAACACCGATGCGATTTTCAACGGCAGAATAATGAGAAGCCAAGTCTTGATAATCAATAGGCCAGTTTGCCAAATCCTCTTCACTAAAACGGACTGACACGGCATTCCATAAGTTTTGGAGACCATTAAGGGCATAAATCTGAAATTGACGAAATATAGCTTCTGATTGCTGACTACTCGAACGGTTTTGATGATCAGCAAATAGTTCGTGAATAAAAAGTGCATCCGCAACTTTAGGGGGGAAGGTCGTTTTTGGTTTTATTCCATACCATTTTTTGATTCCTGGTGGATTTTTATCACTAAAGTAATCGTCAGGTAAGGCATCACCCTGCTCGACGGATATCACGTCAAGACCAGCCATAGCTAAGCGATGCGCGAGAATGCCTCCAGCAGCACCCGTGCCCACAATACAACAATCATATACTTTATCTGTCACCCTGCGTCCTTTAGAAATTGTGGTGAAGTAAAATAAAGGTAATCAAAAAAGCTGTTGATTATGTCTTTCTCATTTTTATTCAACTGTGGCCAATCAAGTTGTTGGTTACTCTGAAAATTTGTTTTTTCAGCCACGTCAGTCAAGGTTTGTTGCAGTTGATAATTCTCAGCAATAAAACAGCTCAGCTCAGGAATTAGATTAATCACCTGTTGGCCATAATAATGTTGTGGAGCTAACTGAGTTAGCATGTCCACCATTGTTTCTCCAGTCAGGGGCATCACAAATTCACTTGCAATTATTGTTGATTGTAAGTTAAGTATAGGAAAAGATTTACCATTTTCTATTTGTAGATAAGTATTTTTTAATCACTCGTAAAGGATGACCGATATGGCTTGGTTGGTTGCAATCATTGGTTCAGTAGCAGGTTTTTTATTTGGATACGATGAAGGGATTATTGCGGGATCTTTGGAGCTAATACAACAACATTTTCAAATGACACATACCGCAATTGGTATGATGACCTCAGCATTACCCTTTGGAGCCTTGTTTGGTTCAATGCTTATCGGTTCATTACTCGCTTCTCGCGCAGTCAAGCATTTAGGGCGAAGGCGCTGTCTCGCTTTTGCAGGCTTTCTTTTTTTTATAGGGGCTTTGGGGGCTACTTTTGCCAATTTTGAATGGGTCTTGATTGCCGCTCGTTTTATTCTTGGACTTGCCATTGGGGTCGCCGCTGTTACCACTCCACTTTACTTGGCTGAAACAGCTCCGACACGACTTCGAGGGGCAATGGTTGCAATTTACCAGTTGGCAATCACTATTGGTATTGTCTCTGCCTATAGTGTGAACTATCTTCTGCTTGACCGTGGATCCTGGCGAGAGATGTTCGCTTCCAGCATGATTCCCGCTTTTATTCTCATTATTGGTATGTTGTTTTTACCTGAGTCACCTCGTTGGTTACTTAGTGAGGGTAAACGTAAAGAAGCCAAAGATTCGCTAGCAAAACTGCGTAAAGGGGAAAAAGTTGAACAAGAGCTAGCTGAAATTGAAACAACCTTATCTCATGAACCCCAACAAAGTAACTGGCGATTGCTTCTTAAAATGCCATTATTGCCAGTACTCTTATTAGGGGTAATGCTGTTTTGTCTGCAGCAACTAAGTGGTATTAATGTCATTATTTATTACGCACCAGAAATTTTTAAAAACCTTGGTTTCTCCAGTGCCTATGGCCAAATCCTGGCAACCATGGGGATTGGCCTTATCAATATGCTTGTCACAATCCTAGCAGTCATCTATGTTGATAAGATTGGACGGCGAAAATTGCTGTTGTTCGGTTTTGCAGGAACCTTTCTGAGTCTGGCAATTCTTGGGATATTTTCCTATCACAAAGTAGCTTGGTTAGCCTATCTATCGGTTAGCTGCCTCGCACTTTATATCCTTTCATTTGCGATAAGCCTTGGCCCTATACCTTACATTGCTATGGCTGAAATTTTTCCCCTCCATGTTCGAGGTGCGGGAATGGGATTATCATCCGTTAGTAACTGGGGGTTTAATGGCATCACCGTATTTACCTTTCCCATATTGTTCTATGCATTAGGAATCGAATACACGTTTCTGATGTATGCATTTATCTGTCTGCTGGGATTTATTTATACTTACATATACATGCCAGAGACAAAAAACTTAAGTCTTGAATTCATTGAAGAATATACGATGAGTGGTAAACCACTGCGTCTATTAGGACGAACCAATAATAGTTAATTAACCATTGCTAATTCGATGAGAAGGGCACCAAATCCTTGACTTGGTGCCATGAAGCGGCAAGTCATGCTACTCGTAATCAACCCCAACAATTTCATACTCAACCATACCGCCCGGCGTTTGCACAACAACGGTATCATCAACCAATTTGCCGATTAGGGCACGGCCAATTGGAGAACTGTAAGAAATTTTATTTACCTTAATATCTGCTTCATCTTCACCGACAATTCGATAGCTAATCTGAGCATCAGTTTGAAGATGACACACATGTACAGTAGACCCAAAAACAACCTTGCCATTATTGGGTAATTTGCTAATGTCGACAATCTGTGCATTAGAAAGCTTTGCTTCCAACTCTTTAATTCTGCCTTCATTAAAACTCTGTTGTTCACGGGCAGCATGGTATTCAGCATTTTCTTTTAAATCGCCATGTGCTCGAGCAGTAGCTATTGCTTCAATAATTCGTGGTCGCTCTATCACTTTTAATCGATGTAATTCATTTTTAAGCGCCTCTGCGCCTTGAATTGTCATTGGATGCTTTTGCATATCCACCTCTAATGTAAATCCTGTAATCGAGTTACCGTTTCTCGATCCTCATATTTCATAGCTAAACACGCAGCTTCTGCCCCAGATAAAGTGGTAGTATAGCTAACCTTATGCTGTAATGCATTGCGCCTGATAGCAAAAGAATCAGCTGTTGCTTGCTTACCCTCCGTAGTATTTACAATAAAATCGATTTCATTATTTTTAATGAAATCTACCACGTGGGGTCTGCCTTCTGCCACTTTAAACACTCGACGACAATCAATTCCAGCCGCTTGTAACACTAACGCAGTTCCTCGTGTTGCGATAATTTCAAATCCAAGTTGAATAAGTCGCTTTACGATTTCCCCTACACGTGCTTTATCAGCATCGCGTACTGACACAAAGGCGCGTCGTCGCTTAACGATATTACAACTCGCACCTAATTGTGCCTTAGCATAAGCTTGTCCGAAGCGTCTAGCAATACCCATAACCTCTCCTGTTGATTTCATTTCTGGCCCCAGAATGGAATCAACACCGGAAAATTTAATAAAAGGAAACACTGGCAACTTAATAGAATAGAAAGCAGGCATAGGATAATGCATGCTCAAACCCTGCTGTTTCAAAGTTTCCCCCACTTTACAACGCGCAGCAATCTTTGCCAGGGGTAGACCTGTAGCTTTAGAAACAAAAGGAACTGTCCTTGAGGCTCGTGGATTAACTTCAAGAACATAAATATCATCGGCCTGAATAGCAAACTGGGCATTAATCAATCCCACTACTCCTAATTTCAATGCTAATTGGCGAATTTGCTCCATTAAATCTTGTTGTACAACGACACTTAAACTAAAGGGCGGTAGGGTACAAGCAGAATCGCCCGAATGTATGCCGGCTTGTTCAATATGCTCCATGATGCCACCTATCAACACGTCCTCACCATCACAAATGGCATCAATATCCACTTCGATAGCATCATTGAGAAATTTATCCAATAAAACAGGTGAATCATTAGATACAGCAACAGCCTGTGACAAATATTGGCGCAAATCTTCTTCCTGATACACAATTTCCATGGCCCTTCCCCCCAGAACATAGGAAGGTCTTACAACCAACGGGTAACCAATATGTTTGGCAAGCTCAATAGCTTCAGCCTCACTACGCACAGTACCATTAGCAGGTTGATGCAAATTCAGTTCTGCGACAAGCTTTTGAAAACGCTCTCTGTCCTCTGCTTGGTCAATTGCGTCAGGAGAAGTACCGATAATCTTGACGCCATTGGCTTCGAGTTCTCGAGCCAATTTCAGTGGGGTTTGCCCACCATAGTGAACAATTACCCCTGCAGGGTTCTCGACAGCAACAATGGATAACACATCTTCAAGTGTTACAGGTTCAAAGTAAAGACGATCTGAGGTATCAAAATCAGTGGACACAGTCTCAGGGTTGCAATTCACCATAATAGTTTGATAGCCAGCCTCCCTTAAAGCCATGGAAGCATGTACACAACAATAATCAAACTCAATTCCCTGCCCAATACGATTAGGGCCACCACCTAAAATCATAATTTTTTTCTTATCTGTTTCAGGTTTTGCTTCACAAACTGTCTCATAGCAAGAATAAAGATAGGCAGTATCGCTAGGAAACTCCCCTGCACAAGAGTCAATGCGTTTATAGACCGGCGTTACCCCTAACTCTAAACGGTGCGCCCTGACTTGTTCTTCACTGCTATATACTAATTGAGCAAGATAAGCATCGGAAAATCCGCGTCGCTTAAATTGGCGCATCGTCGTTTTATCAATTTCATGAAGAGCTTGACCGTGAAGGGTGTTTTCTAATAAGACCAGTTCTTGAACCTGATTTAAGAACCAGGGATCAATCCTGCTTTCCTGATGGATTTCCTCAAGTGATAGATCATGACGAAATGCATCAGCAATATACCATAATCTATCCGGGGTAGGTTCCCGTAAATGACCACGGAGTCGCGCCATATCCCCTTTCTTAAATAAAGGTTCTAAACCTGAGCGTCCAATTTCCAGACCACGGATTGCCTTTTGTAAGGACTCTTGGAAGTTGGAGCCAATGGCCATAACTTCCCCAACCGATTTCATTTGTGTAGTCAGGGTTGGAGACGTCTGAGGGAATTTATCAAAATTGAAGCGTGGAACCTTAGTAACAACATAATCAATTGTAGGCTCAAACGAGGCAGGTGTCTTCCCGCCGGTGATTTCATTAGCAAGCTCATCCAAGGTATAACCAATCGCAAGTTTGGCTGCTATCTTAGCAATAGGAAACCCTGTTGCTTTAGACGCTAGAGCTGAACTTCGCGACACACGAGGGTTCATCTCCACAACCAACATCCGTCCATCCTGTGGATTCACCGCAAACTGGACATTTGAGCCACCGGTATCTACACCCACTGCTCTTAAAACCTTAATGGCTGCATCACGCATGCGTTGAAATTCTTTGTCGGTCAGTGTTTGTGCTGGGGCGACAGTAATAGAATCTCCGGTATGAACCCCCATGGGATCAAAATTTTCAATAGTACAGACAATAATGCAGTTATCATTTTTATCGCGTACCACTTCCATCTCATACTCCTTCCAACCGAGTACAGATTCATCAATCAGCAGTTCATGAGTAGGCGATAACTCCAGGCCGCGAGAGCAGATTTCTTCGAATTCCTCGCGATTATAAGCAATTCCTCCGCCGCTCCCCCCCATAGTAAATGAAGGACGAATAATTGCGGGGAAACCTAATTGTGCCTGCACCTGAAAAGCCTCTTCTAAACTATGAGCTATTGCAGAACGAGGCATTTCCAAACCAATTTTTTTCATCAACTGACGAAATTTTTCTCGATCTTCCGCTTTGTCAATTGCCTCTCGAGTGGCGCCAATCATTTCTACTGAAAATTTAGCCAAGACGCCTTCCCGCACTAAATCCAAGGCACAATTAAGAGCAGTTTGCCCACCCATCGTTGGTAGTAAAGCGTCTGGACGCTCTTTTTCAATAATACGGGCGACTTCTTGCCATTGAATCGGCTCTATATAAGTGGCATCAGCAAGCTCAGGGTCCGTCATAATGGTTGCCGGATTGGAGTTGACCAAAATTACGCGATAGCCTTCTTCTTTGAGAGCTCGAACTGCCTGGGTTCCAGAGTAGTCAAACTCACAAGCTTGACCAATGACTATAGGGCCTGCACCAAGAATAAGAATGGATTGAATATCAGTTCGCTTTGGCATAGTAACTACAAAAAAAGAGTAAAGTGGCCTAGTTTACCGATTTTTGCCTAAAGATTATACCCACTTGTTTGATTTTACTGCGATCGCATAGATTGAGCTAATAGAAAATTCAAACCTCTCATTCTCAAACATTATTTCTATTAATAGTTTAACCTGGAAATATTATTCAAGCTTGGGAAATCATGGTTTGAAGTAGCTTCGAGTGGAAATTTCCAAACCGCAAATCAAGTACGGTAGGCATCTTACTGTTTCAATAGGTGCTCCCTTTATCCCTTCGATGCCAAAACATCATCAGAGCTTAACGAAGCAACCGATAAAGCCTTGTACCAGGCTAAAAATAATGTTAGAAATCAAACGGTCCTATTCTCAGAAATAGAACTTTAGGTTCGGGTTTTTATAATTCAATTTTTGAATTATAGATAGGGTAAACAACACTATCTATTTAGGCTAACGCCTATTTTCAAAAAATATTACCATCAAAAATGAGATTTTAATTATGTTAAATAAATTATTTGCTGTCTCTTTTTCTACGCTTGTCTGCTTTGCAGCCTACGCAGAAAATGATTTGTCTTGTAAGGTTGAGTTTGCTGTTTCTACACCACCTGTACAATTGATTCATAGCGTCGCTTTTAATGTTAATTCTGTAGACAGCACAGGCCCAAATAAATCGCTAACAGTTCGCGGTGGCAGTGCCCCACAAACTATCGACAGCATTGCTTGTTTTAATGCTTATACAATTAGTGCAACCCTCTATTCGACACCTTCAAATTTAGCCACATCACCTATTGGCCAATGCACTTTGAAAGCTGGTGATGTTTCTTTTAATAATTCAGGGGATAGCGTATCTGTGGTATTTCCGAATGATTTTATTTGTAATCAAGGCTAGAACAAAGGCAGATAATTTATCTGCCTTTTATTTTATCGATAGTAATTATGCAATTTAGCCCACAAGCTACCCCATACTTCATGCATAGCAATACTTAAATAGAAAAGATTATAAGGGTTAGGAAGATACATTTTTCCCCAACGCTCATCATTCCAAAAATAAGTATAATCTGTAGGCGCGGCTATTGGATGTAATCCTTGTGCAAGACAAAGAGTCATTGAGCGATACATATGAATCGCTGAAGTAACTAAGTAGAACGGCTCGTCTTTAACAAACATTTTAATCGCTTTGGCCTCATCAGCAGTATTAATAGAAGTTGTTTCAAGAACAATATTGGTTTGAGGTATAGAAAACCAGGAAGCTATTTGGGCAAGACGCAAGGCTTCTGGCATCTCAAAACCATACCCTCCCCCTGATAATAACAATTTAGCTTGGGGTAATTCTCGATACAAGCGAACACCTTCTAGCAGCCGTTTAATACTCGCTGAATTTAACAAAGCATTGACAGGCTTATCATCCATTTCGGATTGACCACCACTAAATACCACTACCCAATGAACAGTAGGATCAATTTTTGTAACCGCAGGATATTGATCTTCCAGATGACGAGTTAAGGCTTTCGGCAGCCATCCTGTACTAAAAATAAAAAATAAACAAAGTACAAACACAAATCCCCAACGAACCAAACGATTGTTACCCTTCAACCACAATAGCGTTAAAAAAATTGCAAACAACAACAAGCAAAGAAAGAAAGGATTTAAAATCATCTCAAGTAAATGACGTACAAGAACCATTATTTTACTCTACGCATTAGATAAAAACCCAATAAAGCAAATAAAAATGTAGGACCAATGGCGGCAATCTCCGCAGGCAATTGGAAAACCTGACTAACAGGACCAAAAAAGCGATTAATAAGATGGAAACCAAAACCAACAGTAGCTCCAGCAACAATTTTAGAGCCCATCGTTGAAGACCGAAGTGGTCCAAAGATAAAAGGAATAGCAAGCATCATCATGACAGCCGTTGTTAGCGGTTGCATTAGCCGTTGCCAATAGGCTAATTGATAATTTAAAGCAGTTTGGTGGTTTTGTTTTTGGGCACGTAAAAATTGACGTAACTCTTGCAGAGTCATCTCATCGGGTTCGTTGCTACTTACACGCAAGATATTTGGCTTTACAGACACATCCCAAACCATTTGCGGGATTTTTCGAGCGACTGTTTTATCATTCTCAATCACTGTTTCGCTAATACCGTAGGCATGCCATTGGTTATTGGCATAAGTAATTTTGGCGATTTTACGGGCAAGGCGCATATGATGCTCCTTGTCAAAATGAAATTGATAAACATTCTCTAAAGTATTACTCGCAAGGATAGTACCAATGGCAATAAAATCATTCTCATTGCGTAACCAAATTCCATGGGCAGTTCTTAATGTTTGTCCTCCACTTAAGGCCTGCATCTTTTGATCATTTCCCCATTGCGACAGTTTAGGCACAATGGTTTCACCAATAACCGTAACGAATACTATAACCATCAATGCTGCCTTTAGTACTGCCAATGTGACTTGTCCAATCGACATACCAGCCGCACGCATCACCACCAACTCACGATTATTAGCCAGGATGCCTAAACCAATTAAACATCCTAATAAGCTTGCTAAAGGAAAGAATAAGTAAACTTGATAAGGCATTTGTAAAAATACAAAAAGCGCGGTTTGCAAAATGCCATAATCAGCCTTGCCTATATCGTCTAATTGATTCACAAAAAGAATAAAGATTTGTAAACCTGCAAGCATTAATGTGACTAATGCAATAGCAGAAAGTACCGTTTTGGCGATATAGCGATCTAGAAGTTTCATGATAGCTTTACCCTATTACGCCAAATTAAAAATAAACCAATCAAAGCAACTGAGAGATGTAGCCACCAAATACCTATCCACAATGGAATCCTACCCGCAATTATCCAATCACGTGAAACAAACATAAAATTCGCATAAATAATAAAAAGAACGATAGCGGGTAATAATTTTGCATACTTTCCCGAACGCGGATTAACCCGACTTAGAGGGATAGCAACCAATGTTAATACGAACACCATGATGGGTAATGATAAACGCCATTGTAATTCTGCAGCTTTTCGTAAATCCGAATTCGCAAAAGGGAACAAGCTTGCTGTAGTTGCCGTCCGAATATCATCATGCGCTGTGAGAGTAGGATGCGGTAACCTTATTTTATACTCTTCAAACTGAGCCACCTGATAATTCGCATGCCCGGGCAAGCCTTCATATTCCTTACCCTGCTGCAATACAATGTAATCCTCATAGGTCTTGGGATCAGTTTCTGCATAAGCCCGCTCAGCCCAGAGAATATCCCACTGTGGTACCTGGTCTTTAGTAACTTGGCGTGCAAGAAAAACATGTTGTGCTTTTGTATGATTCCGAGTCATCGATTCAACATAAAAAACCTGCTTACCGTTGGCTATTTGGCGAAATCGCCCCGGAACAATTGTTTGAATTAAAGTCTGTACTCCTGTAGTTTTCATCAATTTAGTACGCTCTGTGGCAATAACTGGGCTTACCCAAAGCATGATTACCGTGACCAACGCAGCAACTACTGTCGCCATAATGAAGCTATGTTTGATTAATTGCGAAGGACCATAACCACAAGCTTGCAGAACTATCATTTCACTTTCTGCATACAAACGTCCATAAGCAATTAGCAACGATGTATAGAAACCCAATGGCAATAACAACCCCATAAGATTAGGTAACTCCAACATCATTAATTTCATAATAATCACAGCAGGAATATTACCCGCGGCAGCACGATTAAGGTACTGCACAAATTGATTACTCATAAAAATTAACAATAATATCGCCGTTAGAGCGGTTAGAGTTATAAAAACTTCTTTGGCTAAGTAACGAAAAATCAGCACAAGGTTATCTCTAAGTAGTGGAATTGCATAATGACCCTAGGTAAACTAACAGTTTTAGCTCAGGATAGGAAGTATAATGAATTATGGTCTTATCGAGAATCCCTCATTAAAAACCAGTGAATGCTTGGTTTTAGGACTATTTGCGGATGAAAATTTTAGCGAATTTGCCAAAATTCTGGACAAGCAATATCAGAGCCTCATTGGTCGTTTATTTAACAAGTTACCAGAAAATGGCGATTGGCTATGGCAAGCGGATATCGACGGTCATAGTTTGATGCTTTTAAATTGTGGTAAGAAAACAGAATTTAATGCCAAGAATTTGCGCAAGCGTTTGAGCGATATCGTTCCAGCCCTCCTCAAACAACGCATCACCGCAGCCACTATTTGCTTACCCCAAGTTTTTGAACGAAGTGCTAATTGGCAAGTTGAGCAGATGCTTTTGCAAATAGATGCTCAACTCTATCAGTCATTGGCCTTTAAAACAAGTAATAGCAAGCCGCATGCTCTTGAATCTGTGCAATTTTGTTTATCAGGAGCAACAATTAAATCTATAAAAGAAGCCGCTGCAATTGCAGAAGGTATCAAATGTACACGCACTTTAGCTGACCTACCCGCCAATATCTGTACCCCTACTTATCTCGGTGAACAGGCTGTGCAATTGGCAGGACAGCATGAGAACTTAACTGCTAAAATTTTGGGGCCTGAAGAAATGCAAGCCATGGGTATGGGTGCTCTGCTAGCAGTAGCACAAGGCAGTATCCAGGAGCCTCGTCTTATTGAAATGAATTATTGTGGCGGTGGTGACACGCCTCCGATTGTCCTGGTCGGAAAAGGAATCACTTTTGATTCAGGAGGCTTATCCTTAAAACCTGCTAACGCGATGGATGAAATGAAATATGACATGTCAGGGGCTGCAAGTGTATTCGGCACTATCAAAGCCTGTGCGCTTCTAAAACTACGTGTCAATCTCATTGGTTTGGTTGCCAGTGCAGAAAATATGCCCAGTGGCTCAGCAGTAAAGCCTGGCGATATTATTACCTCCATGTCAGGTCAAACTATTGAAATTCTAAATACCGATGCTGAAGGTCGATTAGTTTTAGCCGATGCTTTAACCTATGCAGAACAACTTAAGCCATCTCTGGTTATTGATATTGCAACGTTGACGGGGGCAATGATCATAGCACTTGGCTATGTTACAACAGGCTTTATGACTGAAGATGAAGAGTTAGCTTCACAAATTCTGGCTGCTGCAAAAGATAGCGACGATAAAACCTGGCGTCTGCCTTTAGATGAGAGCTATCAAGAAGCTTTGGATAGCCCCATGGCCGATATGATTAATGCCTCTTTTGACCGAGCAGCCGGAGCCATTACTGCTGCTTGTTTTCTTTCACGATTTACAAAAAAATACCGTTGGGCCCATTTAGACGTTGCTGGTACTGCCTGGATTTCAGGTAAAAAGCGTAACGCTACCGGTCGCCCTGTTCCTTTACTTATTCAGTTGTTACGCCATGTCGCCAATTCGCGTTGATTTTTATTTATTAAATAGTCCAGAAGATTCGGCACGTTGGTTGCTAGCCTGCCGTCTTCTTGAAAAAGCTTATGTACGTGGCCATCGTGTCTTTGTGTATTGTGAAACCGAGCAGGAAGCTCATCGACTCGATGAATTACTTTGGACTTTCAAGGATAATAGTTTTATTCCTCATAACTTACAGGGCGAAGGTCCTGAACCGCCTCCCCCAATACAAATTGGTTATCAAGCAGAACCTCGAGGATTTAATGATATTTTATTAAGCCTTAGTCAGGAAATTCCTGCTTTTTACTCTCGTTTTCAGCGTATTATGGAAATTGTCATTAACAATGACGCCGCGAAGGAATTAAGCCGCAAACGTTATAAAGAATATCGCGCCAAACAATGTGCATTACACACACACGAGATAGAATAGCATTGGCTAGATTAACTATTCTGAATAGGGCGTTGCCTAATCCAGAATAGCCTCTTAATTGCATCGGTAAGTCCTATTCTTTACCATAAACCTTGGATAGATAATGAGCCACTGCTCTCAATCCCATAGCTTCTCCTCCTTCCGGCCTGCCAGGCTTAGATGAAATATTCCAAGCCATGACATCAAAGTGAGCCCAGGCAATAGAATCTGGTATAAAGCGTTGCAGAAATAATGCAGCAGTAATCGCACCGGCATAGGGAGAGGAGCTCGCGTTAGCGACATCGGCAACACTAGAATCAAGCATTGAGTTATAACCAGCAAATAGGGGTAATCGCCATATTGGATCATTTGTCATAGCAGATGAAATGGATAAAGACTGCGCAAAACCATCATTATTACAAAACATTGCCGCAATTTCAGTCCCAACTGCCACGCGGGCAGCGCCGGTTAAAGTCGCAAAATCAATTAATAACTCCGGAGATTCTTCACAAGCTTTGACGATAGCATCCGCCAAAACCAAACGTCCTTCCGCATCAGTATTATCAACTTCAACGGTTAAACCATTGCGCATAGTCAAAATATCCCCTGGACGAAATGCATCTGGACCAACCGCGTTTTCCACAGCAGGAATGAAAACTTGCAAGCGAATCGGTAATTGCTGCTTCATAATCCATTGAGCTAAACCAATCGCATGAGCGGCTCCGCCCATGTCCTTTTTCATTAGGCGCATCGCACTCGCCGGTTTAATATCCAATCCACCACTATCAAAACAGACTCCTTTCCCCACTAAAGTAACCTTAGGATGTTTTTCATCTCCCCAAGTTAGACATAACAATCGTGGAGCTTTTGCTGATGCCCGACCAACAGCATAAATTGTGGGAAAATTATTTTTGATAAGCTCATCCCCTATCCATTGTTGGAAATCTGCATGGTTCTCCTTGGCTATTTTATCGACAACTGCGGCTAACTCTTCAGGGCCCAAATCATTAGTAGGTATATTGATCAAATCTCTAACAAGAAAGATGGCATCTACTTCAGCAAAGAGTGCAGGTAGCTTCCCTTCATCAACTATCAAGATATTCGGAATAATTTCCTGTTTTTTGTACTCGGTAAACCTATATTGCGCAAGCGCCCAAGCGACAGTAGCACTTTGTGATAGCTCTTGCTGAGGCAGATAGCAACCTGGCGGCAATCGCGATGCAGCACATGCAGCAGCGAGAACTTCCTCTTTATTGCCTGTCCCCAAATAAACTTTGGTGAGTACTCCATCTTGATTAGTAATTAGACAAATATCCCCCGCCTTCGCTTTAAACTGCTGAAGCTTTAAGAAATTGTTCTCTGCTGACGTCACAGTCTCTAAGCCTTGCTCCCATTGGACTTGGCTAATTAAGAATAAGGGGATTGCTTTGTCAGAACTGGTTTCATAAAACATTTTTGCGTGCATAGCTACTCCTTCATGTGACCACGAAAATGAGCCGGGCGAACTCCGACCAATCGCAGACCTACCAGATAAATAATTACTGCAACAGCGACATGCCCAAGCAGCAGAGATAAACGCCAAAAAGGGGTCTTGGCTAGCCAAAAATTGATATCACCAATCACCATAAATAAATACCCAGCTATCGCAAAGTTAGCAAGACACAACTGAAGTACAAATTTTGGCCAACCAGGAGAAGGCTGATAAATTCCACGACGAATTAATAAGACAAGTAAGACACCGCAGTTAACATAGCCTGCCAAAGCAGACGCTAAAGCAAGTCCTGCATGAGCTAATGACCAAATTAACAATAAACATAAAAAGCTGTTTACTATCATCGCCAAAGCCCCTACTTTAACCGGCGTTTTAATATCTTGTCGTGCATAAAAACCGGAGGCAAGTACTTTAACCATCATGAACGCAGGAACCCCAGAACTAAGCGCAATAAGGCTCTTCTGGGTTTGTAGTAAATCAACCGCAGTAAACTTGCCATAAGCAAAACAAGCTGCGATCAGAGGCATTGAAAACATAGCCAAACCTAACCCTGCAGGAAGACCAATCAGTAAGATTAAACGTAAGCCCCAATCCAGTGCACGTGAATATTTTTCACTACTCTGCTCTGCATGTCGCCTGGATAAATGAGGTAAAATAACCGTCGCGATAGCAACACCAAATACGCCTAAAGGAAAATCAGTTAATCTATCGGTGTAGTATAACCACGTCACACTTCCTACTTTTAAAAACGAGGCAAAAATAGAATCCACCATTAAATTAAGTTGAGCGATGGATACACCAAACAATGCAGGAACCATTAATTTTAAAACACGTTTTACCCCTGGATCACTCCAAGATAACTTGGGGGCCACTAATAATTTCCGCTGATATAAAAAAGGAAGTTGAAATAAAAGTTGGGCAATTCCTGCAATCAAGACCCCCCAGGCCAAACCTACTACTGGTTGTTCTAATTGTGGGCATAAGTACAGAGCTGCCAAAATCATACTGATGTTAAGTAATACTGGCGTAAATGCTGGTACACCAAAATAGCCATAGGTATTTAGTACAGCACCTGCCAAAGCTGTTAAAGAAACCAACATTAAAAAGGGAAAAGTTAAACGTAGCATTTCGATGGCTAACGTAGAGCGCATGCTATGCTCACCAAATCCAGGAGCAAATAGCCAAATAATAACTGGGGCACCTAAAACACCAATGACGGTAACCAGAGAAAGAACCACCCCTAACTGGCCAAAAATACGGGCAATAAATTCACGAACCTCCGCAAAGGGACGCTGTTGTTGGTATTCTGCCAAGACAGGTACAAAAGCTTGCGAGAAAGCACCTTCTGCAAATAAACGACGCATAAAATTAGGAATTCGGAAAGCCACATAAAATGCATCCATTCCGGCTTGAGCACCAAACAATTGGGCAATAAGCATATCACGAATAAACCCCACCATGCGTGAGATGAGAGTCATCGCTGACACAAGCGTAGTAGAACGTAAAAGACTTTGTCGTTTAGGTATCATCGTTTCAATCGCAGACATGATGCAAATAAAATAAAAAAGAATGCCCTATGATATACTCTGACAAGCCAAATTTATAATTTTTGCAGAAAAAGATTTTTAAAACTCTAAAACAATACCTTAGAGATTACTGTCTAAAGACTTCTTCAAGAAAATCAGGTAAATTGCAGATAAAAAGGACTTCTCATGACACCATCAATCGTTGACATCGCATTCTATTCTCTTTGGGCTGGATTAAGCATGATTGTAGGTGGGGTAATCGCTAGTATATACCAACCAAGTGACAAATTAACGAGTGCTACTCAGCACTTTGCCGCGGGCGTGGTCTTTGCAGCAGTAGCTAAAGAACTGCTTCCTAAACTGGGTATTGGAGAAACCCCTTTCCCCTTAGTGATTGGCTTTTCTTTAGGCGTTATCAGCATGCTTTTTCTTAAAATGCTTGCTAATAAATTAACTGAAGAGGAAGAACGTGGAACGGGAGTTTCTCTAGGTTTAATCAGTGCTGTGGCCATTGATTTGTTTATTGATGGTATATTAATCGGTATTGCTTTTTTAACGGGCACCAAAGGAGGCTTATTAATTGCTATTGCCCTAGGAATTGAGGTTCTTTTCTTAGGTATCTCAACTACAGCTACTTTAGGTAAGCGTGCTGTAACTGCAAAAACCAGACTCATTTTAAGCATACTCCTTGCATTATTAATCCCCATAGGAAGCGTTTTAGGTGCTTTTTTACTTGCCAAATTTCCACCATCTATCACTGAAGCTCTTTTAGCGTTTGGCGTTGCAGCGCTACTTTATTTGGTTACAGAAGAACTTCTCATAGAGGCTCATGAGCATGATGTTGAAACTCCTTTTATTACAGCCTGCTTCTTTATAGGCTTTTTATGCATTTTACTGCTAGAAAATGTGGCAGGATAAGTATTATTGACCAAGAGTGCTCTATCTCACTACTTTGTCATGTTAGTCCCTGTCTATATTGACAAATTCTAACACATTGTGCATGATCGTCATCTTTTGTGACATCCTGAAATGAGTGGAGATTTTTAAGTGGCGAATATTAAATCAGCGATCAAGCGTGCCCGTCAAAACGTTAAACTGCGTCAACACAATGCCAGTGCACGTTCTATGTACCGCACTTATGTTAAAAACGTTGTTAAAGCCGTTGAAGCAGGCGATCAAGAAGCTGCTCGTGCTGCTTATGCTAAAGCACAGCCTATTATCGATAAAGCTGCTGGTAAAGGCCTAATCCACAAAAACAAGGCTGCTCGAATCAAAAGCCGTCTAAGCGCCAAAATCAAAGGAATGGCTGCTTAATTCTGTCTTTTCCATCGCTCTAATCCGCAAACACCCGAACCGGAATTTGCCGGTTCGGCTCTTGTAATTTCACTTTTGCGATAGTATCAGCTAACTGAGAATGTCGTTGAAATTTTTGCGGACGAGCGACTTATCATTTTAATCTTACATATATCCCCCAACATCTTTTTTACAATTGTTGTAATTTACTGCTTGTGCGTAATAATCCCTTAATACAAATAATCTAAAATTATCATTGATTAGAAATTGAATTGGTTTTGTATCATGCCTAAGAAATTATCCTACCAAGAATATTATTCAGGACAAATGCATTTTATTGATCGCTACATCAGGAAAGATTTTCGGCCTGAGGATAACGCGCGATTACAAAGAATTAAACAATTGCAGGCACAACAGTCTATTTATTTCCTGGATGAATTTCTTGATATAGAACCTGGCAAAGAATTGGAAACCACGAGAATTGGTTACAAGCCTCTAGACTCAGCAAATTATTCCCCCAAAGAACTCGTTTTAGCACCCGATGCCAGTGAAATTAAACCAGAAAATCGACGTTTAAGCCGCAACAGGTTAGTTTATGGACCTGTTGATTTTTACTTAGGAAGTCAACTTGAAGACCCCATAGAGATTCCAGTCATTACTGCCTGTGCTCCAAATATGATGGGTACATCCCAAGTTGATTTAAATGAGTTTTCAACAGGTGGCAGTAATAATCGTCAATTAAAATTAGATGTTTATCAAAAAGAGTGCGATAAACTTGCTGACTTTATAGTAAAAGCCGCTAAAGATAACGGTCAGGAACGATTAATCATGCCTGCTTTTGGTGTCGGAGTTTATATTAATAAACTCGATCACCCTTCTAAAGAAATGGCAAGAAAAGCGATGTATATAGCTTTTGCCACTGCTGCTGACAAATATAAAATTAATATCGATTGGATTGTATGGAAAGGTGATCATAACCCGGAAGCAGCAGCAAAAAAACTAGCAAGCTATGCTCCTCATAGTACCTTTATGAAACCCAAGGTTCATGAGGACATGATGTTGTATGCTCAAGAATGTTATGGCAAGGAAAAAGTAGTCTTATTAAATCCAGGGAGTGACCGCACGATTGGTGGGGCTTATACCCATGAAAACCCTAAAACGCTTGAAGAGCAAATGGCTCAACAATCCGATTTAGTGTTCCTGCATTCTGAATTTAACCAACCCATGGTAGAAAAATTTAAAGTTGATTTCGCCCAACGGAAAAAAACACACAAAACATCCTCTACGCAATCGTCAACTCAACTAGACTTTAAAACATTAGCCGCTCAAATTAATGGCTATTTAGACATTAAAGCAACTACCTGGATATCACCAGCACTTGATGGTACTTATAAAGTCTCTTTCAAAAATAGAGATGATGCTCAAAAATTTAGCCAACTTTTAGAGGCCAACGATATTCGCGGTAGTTCTAATAAGCCTATAGCGGTACATTCAGATAAACCATATCATGTCCTTTATCTAACAGAACGTCAGTTAAGAGAAGTACCCTCACTAGATGTCAAAAAGTTAACAAGAAAGCAGACCTCTGATACGGATCTTGATTTTAAAACCACAGCTACAACTGTAGCTCAAGATATTAAAGTTCGCTTAGAGGTTAAAGAAGCACCCTGGATTTATCAAAGTGGCGAGAATTATAAGTTTTCTTTTAAAGATAAGAATGCGGCTCAAAGATTTAGCGATCTTTTAGCATCAAATGGTATTGTGGGCAGGCATGGAATGCCTAAAACTGTACAATCTGATGATAAATATCATGTGATTTATTTAACAGCTAGACAGTGGCAGCTAGTACCTCAATTAGAAAAAGCTCCAGAATATACCGCTAGAAAATCAGATCAACCATTTCCCAAACGTGATTTAAAACCCTTTGCTGCAAAAATTGGACAAGACTTAGGTCTTCAGGAGGCACCATGGGTCTTTGAAAATGGGGCTAGTTTCAAAGTTTCTTTCAAAGATGAAAAAGCTGCCCAAAAATTTAGCGAGCATTTAACTGCGAATAATATCATGGGCAAAGGTGGTAAACCCAAAACTGTCCAAAAAGACAAGCAATATCGTGTAATTTATCTAACATCAGATCAATTAGAAAAGATACCTACTTTAAAAGTTAAGGCAGCGGCTTCTGCGAATGAAGAGCAATATCAACCTGATTTAAATGTTGCAGCTCAACAAATCAAAGCGCTAAAAGTTGGCGAAACTCCAAAAATCCTCAAAAGGGGAGAGAATTACGAAGTTTCTTTTACAGATGCAACCGCAGCCAGTAACTTTAGAAATCTCTTAACATCCCATGGTATTACAGGAAGAGGTGGTAAACCAAAAACAATCCAAAGTGATAAGGAAGATCATCATAGAATTTTTTTAACCCCGACCCAATTAGCGCTAATACCAAACCTACAGGTTAAAGAAAGCAAAAAAATTGATCAACCATCAATAGACGTGGAAGTTCTAATACTTCATATAAGAAACTTAGGTATCAATGAAACTCCGATCATTACTGAGAAAAATGGTAACTATCAGATTTCCTTTCAAAATGCTAAGGCAGCCTTTGAATTTAGGAATCTTTTAAAATTTAATGGCATTACGGAAAAAGGCGGCTTGTCCAAAATCGTACAACAGGAAGGCCAATCTTTTGTGGTTTCCATGACTTCAGAAGAATTAGGGAAGATCTCTTCATGCAAAGCAAATCCTGATAAAGATTCGGGTGTGTCTGCTACTCAGCAAAAAAGCTCTCTCCAAGTCGATGCGATTATTCAAAAAATAGCTCTTAGTGAAGGAGACAAATATCAAAAACAAAAAATATTACTTCAAGAGATTGAGAGTCATAAATTATCCGTTGATGAGTTTAATATACTCTATATTCAGGTGAAGAGTCTGGATGATCTTTTAAATACTCATACAAACCCTAAACTGGATACTTTTTTTGGCATCAAAAATACTACCTCTTGGAGAAAAACCTTAGAGGAATTTAGATCAGCCGCTCTGGAAACTTTGTTTGAGCAAGTAGAACAGACAGCTAACTCTGAGGAGAAATTTAATCTCTTAGAATCAGCAAAAGAAATGCCCTTATTTAAAGAGCATCGTAATAATTCTGTTTTAATGGGAGCATGGGGACGAACCTCTGCAGTCAGAAAAATAGAGGAACAACAAGAAGAAATCTCAAAATCAAGACCCTCAATTGCTTAAAAAATAGACTCTCAAACCCTACTATTGTTTGGTCTGAGAGTCTCACCCCAATTAAGGATTTTTTTTATCTTTAGTTTCCAAAATTTTAATATCATCTACAAAACACTTTGTTTCACCCCGCCAAGGCATTACAAACTCTTCACAATGATAAAAAACTATCACATGACTATTGTTTTGCATGGCTAATTCCGCTTTATTAACCAGATCCGATTTAAATTGTCCTATCGTAAAATGAAATTCCCGACCAGTAGCTCCACTCGCATCTTCAAGACCACCACGAATCAGCTCTCCTTCATAAGTTCCCCAGTACTTACCTTCTTTAGCCACTTTGACTATCACACCTGATTTTTGTCCAGATTTTACAGTCCAACAGCCAGTTAACAGGCATGTGCTTACTATAAGAAATGACAATAATAGTTTTTTATACATCGTTCGAATCTTCCTCGTTTATATTGGTCATTAAGTAAATTGCAAAAATATTCTTTGTTTAGCTAAGGGGTATCAATACTTACTAATCCAGCGTAATACGGGAATATATTATTAGTCAATTTATAAAGTACCTATTATTCAAATATTTTCATTCTTTTAGACATAAAAAAAACAAATAAAAACATTAAGAATAGAGTAAATTTTATGCTTTTTTAGAAAATAAAATTACACCAAATACTATAATTAATGAATAAAACTATTTGTGAAGATGCTCAAATGCCAATATTCAAGCACCGCAAATTGGATCAGCAAAAAGATAAAGACAGAACACTTTATAAAGACCGACAGCGATTTACAGTAGGTGAGAAAAGAGGTCGCAGTGGCGGTGATGTTTCTGAAGGAAATTTTGTAAAGAATAAACAAGATAATAAAAAGAGTGAATATTTTATCGCCCCCCATGGTCACAAAGAATATTTCTTTATGGAAATCCTTAATCAATTAGGATTTAACACCCCCAAAACGCGTTTAACTGCAGCCAAAAAAGGAGATGCAGATTCTATTGCAACTCAAACTATAATTGGCTACATCCCCATGCATATTTTTTTAAAAAAATATTCTGGTTCAAATGAGGAATTTCAAAATTTAAATTCTCGATACAAATTAGATTTTAAAACTCAAGAGATTATAGATCTGCAATCCAATCAAAGATATAAAATTAGCGGTAATTTATTTGCCTCTGATGAAGGTGCAAAAATTTGTTGTGATGGAGACCTACAACCTGAAAATAGCAATATAGGACTAGTCAAAGTTGGAGACAGATTTTTTGCTCATCTTATTGATAAAGAATTGGCGAAATTTACAGGTGCAGAATATAGCGATATCAGCAAACCAGAAAATAATGAATACTCCCAGCTAGTAGATAAAAGAATATTTGATAATGAGTTATTTAAAAATGCTAGGAAAGATCAAAAATTGTATATTATTTCACAATTGAAATACGCAATTGATAGTGATGATATTAGGAAAATATTTTTTTCTAATAGAGTGATGAAAACTGGTAATTTTGATCCCGATGAAGTGGAAAAAGATTTTGAAAATTTCATGAAAACAGCTCAATCTGCAATTGTATTTTATGGTACTGAGATTGATGAGTTCAGACAAAGAGAAGCTGTTCGAAAAGAGTTAGCAGAAGAAATCATTAAAATCATCAAACCTTTTGGGGATTATAATGATTTAGAGGACCACAATGATTTGATCAATATCATTATGGAAGATCTAAGAGCACCCTATTATGAGAATTTATTCAATACTTATTTAAACAGCAAAACTGAAGCAGACAAAAATGAATTAATTAAGACCATTTGTGCCGATCAAATTCGGGAGTTAGAAGAACTCCGAGTTTACTCAGACAGCACTCAGAAAATGGCAGAGTTGAGTTCAAATTTAAGTCGCATATATCAACAAATTCCTCGGAACATCAATGAATTTTTAAAAAAAGAAAACCCACAAATTCATATTCCTGAGATAAAAGACCCAGCGACATTTACCCTGGAGGATCATGATCATGAGCATTATGCATTAAGAGTACTAAGTCAGGAATCAGAACCTATTATTGTTAATAAAATAGAGCTCCATAAATTTATAAAATCCTCACTTCCTGAGGTTCAAAAACTGGAAAGAGAACAAGAATTATCAATAGAAGCAACTAATCATGCGAATAAAAGCATAATACTTGATTTTTTTGTCAAGATTGCAAGTCATGGCCCCTATGAAAAATTGTACGATAAAATTGCAACATCAAAATATTTCTCAGATTATCAATCCCCTTCAACATCAACTCAACTGCAAGCTAACCAAGACACTATTTATGTTTCAACCAAGGATGGAAATGTTGAGATTAAAAAAAATGATTGGTCAAAAATAGCCGCAGACTTAACAAGAAAACCAACCCCTAATGAACTTAGAATTATGCAAGTTTCTGCCGCAATTGAAAAAGAGATTGAACGACTAGAAAATCGGGGTGTAACTGATAAGGCAGGCCCTAAAGCTCAAGCTATTCGCGAATCATTAACCCAAGCTATTAATCAATTTATAGATGGAAATTGTACGATGTCTGTGGAAGAGTTTCTTCATTTCAAAAATGATCCGCAATCTCACTCTATCTCAGATGCCTTAAAAATTAAACAAAGGACTTATGATTTCATAAATACACCAACTTCCATAAAAAATGTCACTGCTTTTAAGGAAAGAATTAATAAAATGAAAGATGAAGAAATTCAATCGCTAGAAACTCCATATTTGCACGGTATTAAGTAATAAGTGAAGGTTCAGCATCACTAATCTCGGTAGTGTTTAAATAACTGTGTCATCTCTTTTAACTTGTTATAATTTCAACACTTAAAAGAGGTGCCCATGAGTAAGAATAAAAAG
>NZ_LNXV01000007.1 GCF_001467025.1 Legionella brunensis
GAACTCAGTAGTGAAACAGACCAGCGCCGATGATAGTGTGAGGCTTCCTCATGCGAAAGTAGGTCATTGCCAGGGCTTTTTTCCTAAGCGGCTTTTAAGCCGCTTTTTTTGTTTTTGATTAGCAGTAATATTGCTGATAAGAATGTTGGTTACAGCCTAATTCAGCGAAAAGTTGAGTGGCTTGAGAATTTAAAATTCCAATTGCTAAATCATTTTTTCAAAAAAATAAATTGGTAAGAATGATTCTCATTTGAGTTGTTTATGTTATTCTACCCACCACGCTGTCATTGCTAAAGTAGTAAACAAACGATAAATTGTTCTCGTAAGTTTAAAATAAATGCATTAAAATTAATTACCATTACAAGGATGTAGAGCAGTATGCTAGTCAGTCGAGTTCATGAATTTATCAAGGCTGTAGTAAGCATTGAACATAAGTTAGGAAAGGTTGATAAGGAATTTCTTCATGATTTCCAAGAAAAATATCCTCTTCTTAATAGCACTACTTCACTAAGTGTCGCTCAGCGTAATCCTCAAGACAGTCTAAATGAATATGAACTTCAATGGATTCAAGAAATCTTTGCCCAACGATGGCAGGAAATAGCAGATAAAGCAGAAGATTATACTTTTGATCCCAGAGAAAATAATGCACCTTGGGTTTCAATGGCTAAAGATTTGGCGATAGATCTGAAGAAGCCTTATCTTTTGATATTAATGCCTGTTCTTACGAATAAGTCTGATCCGGAGATGTTTTATAGATTGGAGCAAGATCAGGACCCCCGCTCTATCTATCTTTCCGATGATAATACTTGGCATAGAATTCAAGGGCTTTTCGAGCGGTTACAGCAGCCATCGGCGGTATTTTCAACTTATGATTTGAAAAAAGTTAAACCCAGAGCATTAACATTAAAAGAAATGTTTAGAATTCGTTCCAAGAAAGGTGCGGAATTAGCTAAAGAAATCGATAATGAAACCTATGTTAATTTCTGGGATTATGTGATTCGGCGAATTGCTCCTACTTGGGAAAAAAAGGGTAAATGCCCTGAGCAGTTATTGCCGAACTTGCTGGAAATAATTGAACTGTATTTTGATGCTAAGGCAACGAATGGCAACTTAAAAGATTTTCATGAAAAATTAAAAATATTAACGAGAGACTTGGAAGCTTGTCCTTTAGACGATATTAACCATTTCTATGGCATAGAAATTTATGGTAAGCAACGAAATCATTATCTTGTTGATATTTTATTGGATTGTTTGAATGAAGCGCCTGACCTAGAGGAAAAACTTGCAGATGTCGCTAGGTGGTTGTGCCGCTATGATCCTACATTAGTGAGTAAATGCAAAAATTTGATACCAGTATACGAAGTCTTAAAGGTGGGGGAATATTTTGATGCTTCGCATCTTCGCCAATCAATCACTAAACTTGATGTAGGGGTGGCAGAAACCAAGCCCAAGATTCAAGAACTTTTAGAAGTGATTCCTGAAGCTGGCCAAATTACATCCGAAATCATCGAAAATATAAAACGTCTTTATGCGTTGCGTTGGCAAAAAATTAAAGATACACCAGATGATTATTTCCGAAAGCCGAATGCAGAAAATCGTTCTTGGATTCGCTTAGCCCAATACTTAGCTGGTGCCGGTTACATCGACGCAAATTACTATAAATTACTAATTCCAACATTAACGCACAATACGGACCCGATTACTCAGGAGAATTTAACAAATTATCCTTTATCCCATTTTATTTTATCTGAAGATGAAAAAGAGCTGCTTTACTTACCTAACTGTGTCAGCCAGCATCAGGCTAATGGAACTTTTTATTGCTTCTCGATTACTAATCGATTCCGCATGTTAACTTTGAAAGAGTTAGGACGCTTACAATTTGCAGCATCACAATTTTATGAATATTACATGCAAGTAGTCGCTACTGAAGAAGTAAATCTTCCTATAAATAAAGAAACGATTGCTGCCCTGAAAGATTTAGTAAATGGTACTTTAAATCCATTAGCGCTGCGCTTAAGCCATAAGATCACAGTAGATCAAGAAAAAATTGCCGAGCAAGCTTATATTAAATTTTTTGACTTTTTGAGTGATTTACCGAGCGATGAATTAGCTCGACTTTATAATCATACAGTTATTTGGCGTGCTCAAAAAAAACGTATTTCTGAAATTATAGAAGATGTGCAGCTCAATGAAACGCCTAAGGTGGTTCAAGTTTCTAAGCCGGCACGTGTTTCAGGCACAGCAGAGAGTAGCTTTATTACCAAGCCTCAGGAAGGGCTGTTACTGACTGAAACGCTCCCTACTAATAAAGAAGAGCCGCCACGAGAGCGAGAGTGCATTGCTGTGGCTGGACAGTTTTTTGCCAAACTAGTGATTGACTATGATCCACAAGTCAAATTTCGTCCGGGTATAGAAGAATTGCCCTTAGCTGCTCTTGATGAAATGCGCCTGTGTTCCGCTAAAAATGTTTTTCGCGATTGGAGGCATATTGATGATAAAGAGGCTACCAGACGAGCTTTGACAATCCTGGTTTCCTTGATGACGCATAGTTTTAGCTACGTGTGGCGTACAGGGACCGCTCTGCAGGTTTGGGATGAAACAAATACCATTACTGCCACAGGAAAAGAGTTATATAAGGCTTTAGAGTTTGCTCTTGAGTTAGGTGATTTTAGTAAAATTCGATTTATTTATACTTATGTAATGCGCAATATTGTTGATAAGGCGCTTGCGCAAAATGACATTATAAAAAAATACACGCGTTATGAAGATACGCTGCATTGGTTAAAAACTATCAAGGATGAGTCTTTGTTTAAACCTGAGAATAGGGTTTGTTTTGATCCAAAGTTATTGCTGGTAACACTTACTCCTTTGACAAGAAAATACGGCAATAAGTCCAGATTTTTAATAGAGGGTTTTCTAGAGCAATTAGTTCACACATTAATGCAGCCACAAAATGAATATTTACAGTGGGTTCGCATAAATATTGAATTTAATAAATTATTAAGCAACAAAAGTTTACCATCAAAAGATCGTAAGGATATTCTTGAGGTTTTAAGAGGTGCCTCGGAACAAGTTAATGAAAGTGAGTTTCATCATAGCTTAATTAATTTTCTTGTTCAGCGTTTATCAGTTGTTGGGGTCCGAGCCAATAAGAAGCAGGGTATCTTTGGAACCAATCCAGGGCAGCATAGGCAGAGCTTTAGTTATATTAAAGAGAGTCTAGAACGTCATCTATCTTCCTTTTTGATAAAGCAAGACTCTGAAAAACTTGCGCCTACTGATATATTTTCGCAATTGAAAGAAGGGCTCCAAGAGTTAGGATTAAATCAACGCACTGTTTTGATACGTTATTTGGACTCACTACAAAAAACCATAACCCCTGAGAGAACAGAGCCAGATTTCATAGCTCATGAAACACTGTCTTCTTATAATTTAGCCTAGGGGGGCAGGTAACTCATCCTAATATGCATGATGTCCATGGGGGATGTAGGTAAAATTTTTATTTTACAAATTGTGTGGTAATTTTAATAAAATTTTCATAGCGTCTGGTTGCAATGTGACCAGTTTTTGTGGCGGCGATTATCGCACATTCAGGTGTGTCGCGATGATTACAATTACGAAATTTGCATTGTGAAATAAGAGGGCGAAATTCTCGGTAACCCTCAACTATTTGGTTCACGGGCATATGCCATAATCCTAATTCACGTACTCCAGGTGAATCAATCAAAGCTCCTCCTGCTGGTAAATGGTAAAGACGAGAATTACTGGTTGTATGACAGCCCAATTCAGTTCCTGAGGATATTTCAGCCGTTTGGATGTTCGCCTCGTGAGGCAAGATGCCTGCAATTAAAGAAGATTTACCCACACCTGATTGTCCGACAAAAACACTGACATGATGATTAAGTGCTTGGGATAACTCCCGGTAACTTTGTTCAATTATTTTACTGGTGAATAATAGAGGATAACCTAAAGGTTGATAAAGCTCTAATAACTCTTCTTGTATTGCTTCACAAGCCAGATCAATTTTGTTGAGTACAATACAAATTTGTAATCCTAAGTTTTCGGCCATTACTAAATAACTATCTAGCAAATGCCAGGATAGCTCAGGTTTTACTGCCACAACTATCATGATTTGTGTAATATTAGCTGCCACAGGCTTAAATTCGCCACGTTTGTCAGGACGCCCCAGCATTGAATCCCGAGGATAGCGGCTAACGACAACTCCTTGACCTTCACCTTCTGGTTGCCAGATAACACGATCACCCGCCACCAAAGAATCAATATTAGGACGAATGGAGCAATGGATACGGTTGCCCCCACTGTCTTCAATTTCTGCGTGTCTACTAAAACGAGTTAGAACCAAGCCAGTAGCAGAAAATTCATTGACTTTAGCATTATGACGGTAATCTGCCTGAATTTTTTGGATGCGTGCAGATTGTTGTTTGTTTACTCGTCTTTTACTCATGATTTAAAAATAGTCTATAATTGCCAAGGTTTAGAAACGTGGTCTCTGCATAATTTTACCATAGAAGCAGAACTAATTTATTATGATATAGTGAGTTAACCTCACTTGAGCGATGTTATGCCAAGCTTGATAATATGAGAAGCATATATTCATGAAAATCTATTTAGTGGGAGGTGCTGTTCGCGATCAATTATTAGGATATCCAATAAAAGAGCGCGATTGGGTAGTTGTTGGAGCAACTCCTGAAGAGTTACAGCAATTAGGCTACCAACAAGTTGGACGGGATTTCCCTGTTTTTCTGCATCCTAAAACAAAAGAAGAATATGCCTTAGCAAGAACCGAGCGGAAATCTGCTCCTGGCTATTATGGGTTTAAGTGTGATTTTAATCCTCATGTTAGCTTGGAAGAGGATTTATTACGTCGTGATTTGACCATTAATGCGATGGCTTTAGATACAGATGGTCAGTTGATTGATCCCTATCATGGACAAGCAGATTTAAAAGCCAAATTATTACGACATGTTTCGCCTGCTTTTGCGGAAGATCCAGTACGTGTTCTACGTCTAGCACGCTTTGCCGCGCGTTATCATCATTTAGGATTTAAACTTGCTGATGAGACACGTACCTTAATGTATCTTATGGTAAAGCGAGGAGAGTTAAGCCATTTAGTACCTGAGCGTGTTTGGCAGGAGTGGTATCGGAGTCTTGAAGAGAGGAACCCTGAGGTATTTATTAATACCTTAAGAACATGTGGTGCTCTCAAGGTGGTTTTACCCGAAATTGATGCCCTTTTTGGTGTTCCCAATCCTAAAAAGCATCATCCCGAAATTGATAGTGGGATACATAGCTTAATGGCGTTGCAAAGTGCCGCTAAGTTATCTAATGATCCGATGATCCGGTTTGCAACACTGGTGCATGATTTGGGAAAAGCTGCTACTGCGATGGAGGAGTGGCCTAAACAAATTCAGCATGAAATAAAAGGCGTTAAAATTATTAAAGCATTATGTGAGCGTTTGCGAATTCCTGCAGATTACCGTAAGTTTGCAGAAATGGTCTCTCGTTTCCATTTAAATATTCATCGTTTATTTGAACTTACGCCACAAACAAAAATTAGAGTACTTGAACAAACAGATGCTTTTCGTCGTCCACATCTATTTGAGAAGTTGCTCCTTGTTTGTGAAGCAGATGCAAAAGGGCGAGGACTCGAGGAGAAAGAATATAATCAAGCTGCGAATTGGCGTCATTTAATTAAAGAATGTGCAAAAATATCTCCGCAAGCATTAATAGCCCAGGGGTATCAGGGAGAGGCTATTAGAAAAGCGCTTCATGAGCAACGTGTTATCTGCGCAAAACAACTTTGGAATCAGAATGAAAAATAATGATAATTTAATTTGGATAGATTTAGAAATGACTGGTCTTGAACCAGAGAAAGATCGCATTATTGAAATCGCAACAATTGTGACGGATGCGCAATTAACAATTTTAGCGGAAGGGCCTGTTTTTGCAATCCATCAAGACGATGCGTTACTTCTTGGGATGGATGAGTGGAATACAAAACAACATAATCAATCTGGATTAGTAAAGCGTGTCAGAGAATCAGTAATAAATGAGGCTGAAGCCGAGCGTCAAACGATTGATTTTCTTAAAAATTATGTTGATAAAGGTAAATCACCGATGTGTGGTAATAGTATTTGCCAGGATAGACGTTTTTTATATAAATATATGCCTGAATTAGCTGCGTATTTCCATTATCGCAACCTTGATGTCAGTACTTTAAAGGAATTAGTTAAACGTTGGCGCCCCAAATTAATGAATGGTGTGATAAAGGAATCTAAACATTTGGCCCTCGATGATATCAAAGACTCCATTGCTGAACTTGTATACTATCGTCAACATTTTATTAATATATCGGGTACCTCATCATGATTGAACGTGAGCAATTAGCACTGCCAAACGGGGCGGATAAATTATTACTCCATTCTTGCTGTGCCCCCTGCTCAGGGGAGGTAATGGAGGCATTATTAGCGTCAAAGATAGATTTTTCTATTTTCTTTTATAACCCTAATATTCATCCTGTACAGGAATATGAAATTAGAAAACAAGAAAATATTGCGTTCGCTAAAAAGCATGACATCCCTTTTATTGATGCCGATTATGATAAAGACAATTGGTTTGCTCGCGTGAAAGGATTAGAGTGGGAGCCTGAGCGTGGAAAACGCTGTACAGCTTGTTTTGATATGAGATTTGAGCGAACGGCGCTTTATGCTTATGAACATGGTTTTGCAGTCTTTAGTAGTTCTTTAGGGATTTCTCGCTGGAAAGATATGAGTCAGATTAATGATTCCGGGATTCGCGCTGCTAGTCGTTATCCCAACATGGAGTATTGGACCTATAATTGGCGCAAAAATGGCGGCTCGGAAAGAATGTATCAAATAGCCAAACGTGAGAATTTTTATAAGCAAGAGTATTGTGGCTGTGTTTATTCCTTACGGGATACCAATTTGTGGCGCAAACAGAATGAGCGTGAACGTATTAAAATTGGGATAAACTATTATGGTAGTGAGGAGTGTGGCCTGCCCAATATTTCTGAAAACCAGGAGAAAGAATGATTTTTCACCAACATGAACATGATGAGCATGACCACAATCATTCTCATTCGCATGCTCACGGGCATCATCATGAGGTGTCACAATTTAATGGGGCATTCTTAATTGCCATTATTGCCAATGGATTATTTGTTATTTTCCAGATTATTTTTGCTTATGTGGCTAACTCCACCAGCTTGCTCGCGGATGCCATACATAATTTGGGCGATGTGCTTAGCCTGATTTTAGCTTGGATTGCAAATCGACTATTAAAACGCATCCCTACCAATCATACGACTTACGGGATGAAAAAAACTTCCATTTTGGCTGCATTGGCTAATGGCGTTTTATTGGTATTTACTTGCGGTATCATTGCGACTGAAGCCATGTATAAGTTGTTTACCCCGACAGAAATTCAGGCGGTTTCCGTTATTATTGTTGCCAGTATAGGCATTTTGGTGAATGGTGCCACCGCTGCCTTATTTATGCATGGTTCAGATGATTTGAATATTCGCGGGGCTTTTTTGCATTTATTGTATGATGCACTAATTTCTGTTGGTGTTGTGATCTCAGCAATTATCCTTTATTTCACCCATTGGCTGTGGATAGACCCTGTGGTTGGTTTATTAATCGCATTTATAATTATTAAAGGAACCTGGTCATTGTTTACAGACAGTTTTCATTTAATTATTGATGCTGTACCGCGTGGGATTTCTTGGATGGATGTGCGTGACTCCTTGCAGGCAGAAGACGGTGTAAAGGAGGTACATGATTTGCACATTTGGGCTTTAAGTACCAAAGAAAATGCTTTATCCGTTCATCTTTTTATGCCGGAAATGCCTCTGAGTGATGAGGCCAGGCAATCACTAGTTAAGATGTTGCGCGATAAGCACAAGATTCATCATGCAACTATACAAGTAGAGCGCAGTTTAACGTTTTGTGAGGATGCATGTAAACCTATTCTAGATTAGGTGAAGCACTAGATTGGCCGTAAATTTTCTATAGAGTCTTGGGTGTTTGAATCTGTTGATTCTTCAGGTTTTTCATTGTTGAATGGCGTTGGTTGATATTCTTTCCAGGAACGGGATGTGTAGTCAAAGTGGTGTATTTGAATTTTATGATGCTCATCAAATTGAAATTTAAATTTACCATGAGGTTTATGATGGGTACTCGTTACTTTTTTTTGGCCATTTATTTCATCTACTGAAACTGTCTCTATTCGTGCAATAACCGTAGTATTTATATTGAGCTCTGCTAGTTTTTTACAAAGTTGATAAGCAAAACTATTTTCGGGCCTGATATTTTTTTTTATAGAACCCGCGCCATAACAACTAATCAAATTAATTGTAAAGGAATCAGTACTTAAGGGAGCTTTTTTTAAATAGGAGGCTAAATATATTGCAGTATCATCAGGAGATTTTTTACCATTCTTTAGGGTGATTAAATTCCCGCCTCCATGTACATCAATAGTAACTTTTTGGGGTTTAAACTCAGAAAATGCCTGATGTAATTTTTCATCATTATCCTGCATGGGAGTAAATAATAGAGGATAATGATAGCGACTTTTTTTATTTTTTAACGCAGTGTCATCAAATTCAGTAAAATTAATAATAACCTCAATTTTAAGGAATTTACTGTTTTTCTTGATAAAATTTAAAACATCAACTAACAAACTCTGTTCCAAAGTTTTATCAAAGAAATTTGAGTCAATGCAATTGAAAATTTGATTTGTTGTTAAGAAATTGTTTGGACTTTTAAAGATGGCTGTGATTTTTTCTAGCTGTGATATTGGGACAAGATTAAATTCTTTAAGAATAGGAGCATGATATATTAGGTCAGAAATCACTCTAATGATATTCTGAACTTCATTGATTTCCGAATCTTCTTGCCTCCAATCAGCAATAAATCTTCTAAATAAAAATTGAGAAATATTCTGAGTAAGTGCTTTGTAACCTGATAACGAAGGGAGGTATTGCAAACTTTTTTGTGATGATTCTTCCCCCGATAGCTTATAACAAATAGCTAAATATTCATTCATTAGTGAACTGTATTCTTTATTTTGAACAGAGGTATACATTTTTGCCAAATACAGCACATACCAATGCATCATTGTCAGATCAAGACGAATTGTTTCTGGCAACTCTTGGATCAATTTTGCTAGATTAACGTAACATTTAGATCGAATAATATCTGTTTCAAGCTCATCTTCTAAGATACCTTGAAATGCGAGAATATATTGCTGCAATAGGAGTGGACTTAAATTTTCTAATTTAGGAAGTTGTTGCCGAAATCTATAAAAAAAACATTCTGCCCGAAGATTCTCTGCTTCTTTACTTTGATCGCAAACAAAGGTTGCATAAGTAGCAGAAATATCCAGTATTTCATTAATAGTCAAATCCGATAAAGGATTCTCTTTATGAGCTTTTAAGGTAGAGTCAACATAATTAAGATTTTTGAAAATAATGGCATCTTTTCCCACAATGCGTTGAATTGCATCTTGGATTCCCGTGTATTGTTTGTTGCCTGCTGATGTTTCTTCAATCACACACCCTGCATTATCTGAAGGTATGATTAAGATTTTTTTCTGTAGCTTATGCTCATGAAGATAGGTTAATTGTATTGTATTGTGTTCTTTTTGTTGCAAAATAACTATTTGCTTGGATGATTCTCTTTCAACAATTTCTTGGGCCTCATAATCTTCAATGGAGTGTAAGTAATTATTGATATCTATTGCCTCTGCAGAGGAAGGATCAAACCAATAGGAGAAAGAAGGGTCTTTTGCTTTCATTATTGACCAATAAAATAACTTATTGGTTAATTATACAACCAATAAGTTATTTTTGATCAAAAATAAACCATTTATTGTTTGAATGTTATAGCTAATTCCATATAAGACCCTAGAAGAGGCTTAATGAATTATCAAGCTAAAGGACGAGCTGCATCGTTCAGCGGTACTTCTTTTCTATTTAAGAGATAAGAGTCATTCACCAGCGCTCGGTAGAAAACTTTTGTTGACTCTTTCTGAGCGGTTCGCGGAGAGTCGAGTGCTTCTTGAGCATACTCTTGTATATCTTTATACAGTTTATAAGTCTCTTCTTCAGTGTGTGTTGTTTTGCTTTCATACTCCTGAATCAAGTCGACCATTTTGGCTACTCGGTGGGGGACTCTAAGGGTTTGACCATCTAAAGTTGTGGTAACCCCGCCGCGAAAAAATGCAAAACCACCTAAATCCCAGGGCTCTTTAATACGAGCTTTAATTTCTTTTATAGCTTGAACATAAGCTTCTGGATCATTGAGGCGAGCTTCGAAATAGCTATTAAGAGCCTCGGTGTTACTAATAACCGCCTGCATATTTCTTGCAAGGTTCAGGTCATTAGCTGCTAAAACCAAAGGATTAAAAATTTTATTGGCCAAATTACTCCATAAATTTTTGACAAAATTTTCATTCTTTTGAGTTGCAGCATATTCTTGGGCAACTTTTTTAATTAAAGAGAAAATTGCTTTAACTTCTTTATCGAATTCATAATTAAGAGGTAATGTCGTAGGTCTTGCCTTAAAGCTTGCGGCAAATGTCTTGCTTTCCTCGCGTGCCAGCTCTTTTTGTCGAACCAGTTCAAAGAGGATACCACCTAAAAAGTCGGCACTTCCACCTCTAATAAAAAGAGGGCCTTTGTCTGCAAAGCACAGTCTACTGAGTTTTTCTATTAAGTGAGGGAAGTTGGAGTCACGTTGCGCAACTATGTTTTGCGCGAGTTCTTCTCTCTCTTTTTTAGATAAGGCATTTAACTGCTGATAAAATTGTGTATCGAGGTCTTCTTTTAGCAAAAAAGAGGTTTTATTGGGGGCCGCATTAAAATTCGCAATAGTAGGCATTGGTTATCTCGATTGGGTCAATTCTGTGCATAGTATAGGAAAAAATACTTAAATGAAGATTAACGTATTGCAAAAGTTTTTATTGAGTGAGAAATAGATTACTAGGGCTGTTTATATTTCGCCAAAATGGTTTGATTTTGAAGATTAGAGTATACATTTTCGGAACGCAGAAAACTAAGCCACCTGGCTCAGATAATTGTAACAGGCCTTAAGGTTTATTTTTTTGAATGGTTAGAACTAACCCTTGGTGATAAGCGTTACATGCACCAGCCTGATCACTAAGTTTTTCAAGCAATTTTCCCAATTCAACATAAGCCTCAGCAGTAGCTCTGAAAGCAATGCTTTTTTCAAAATAGTTGCGCGCTTTGCCCCATAAATTATTGGTCAAACTTAAACGCCCCAAGCAAAGGTATAAAGCTGCAGAATCAGGATTTTTTTTAAGGAGTGATTCAGCAAAGATCAAAGGTTTATCTCCCATATTCAATTGACCATATAAGGTAATTAATTGTTCATTAAATTCTTTTCGTAGACAGTGATGAAGAATTGATTCCGCTTTTTTATCTTCATGACTTTCAAGTAAAAAGCGGCAATAAATAGCCATTAACTCGGGATTTTGAGAGAGGTCTTTCGGTAAGTTGGCTATCATTTTGTTTAAAAGTTCAGCCTCGGAGGATTTTGCAAGGTCATCCAACACTTCTTTGTAAGCTTCAAGACGTAATTGCTCAAATGTTTTAGGTGAAAGTACCCGATTCTTTTTTAATTCAGGTAATAAGGTAATTAATTGTGGCCAATCTTTGACTTCCTTATAAAGACGCACCAACAGTTTGAGGACATAAGGATGATGAGGGGCTAAATCTTGCAAATGTCTGAGAGTAGCTAAGGCTTGTTCCCACTGTTTGTTAGCCAATTGTAGTTGAGCCTGAGTGAGCTCGACTGCAATTTTGGCATCTGGCATTGATTGTTGAGCTTCACGTAAATAATCATCCCGTAATTTATTATCGCCCATCTCTTGGGCAGCACGGGCTGCGGTTAAGTAATTGAGTAATGGGGAGTCTGTGTCGGGAAGAGCTCGAATCAAATGATTTTTCGCTTGTGCCCAGTAGCCCTCACTAAATTCGATGAGTCCTTTTTGGGTTTTGGCTTGTGCTTTTTGAGTACGGCGTTTCATCTGCCATTTACGAAATGCATCAGGACTATGAGTAATTTTGCCTAAGATTAATAGAAAAATATGAATTAAAAAAAACGCAAGAATTACTCCAATAATTGCAACCCATAAAGTCGTTTCAATTGTCCATTGGTTAATAGCAATTAATATATAGCCAGGATCCCTGTTTAATTGAATACCTAACCAAACAGAGGCCAGCAGGACTATAAAGATGATAAGGATACGTATCATGGTAACTGCTCTCCTTCCTTGGATGCTGGAGTATGTGATTGTAAATTTTTGTTGTCAATTAATTGATTGAGTAAAGGAAGTGCTTTGCCGATGACAGGCTTAGCCAGGTTTAATTTTTGTTGTTGCAAGGCTTGTAATTGCTTAATGAGCGCTTGAGTGCTCGAAGCTGTTTCATCAAAAGTGCGTTTTATTGCGTTTATGGCTTGTGTTAATGCTAATTGATATACCGATGAATTATTTTGCAATATGGCCCATTGAGCCTCTTCCAAGTTCAGGCGAATTACTTCTTGCAGCATGGCTTGCTGAAGCGGTGATAACAACGGTTCAACATTCTCTTCATGCCGACGGATAACTACTAATTTCCCAAGAGAGTTGATGCTATCTCGCAATTGGTCACGCCATTCGGAAGACGTTTTCCCGTTAGTATCATGGGATTGCGGATGGGAGATTGGTTTTTTTAATGGCAAATTAGATAGATTATTTTTAGCCGCATCTAATTGGCTTAATAAACCTGCGACATCTACCTTAGGGAGGACTTGAAGCTGCGCAATTTCTTGGGCAATGGCCTGTCTGATAGTCAAGACTTGCTGATAAGATAAGGCTGCTAATAGCGTATCTGCTTGTTGTAAAAGAGCAATAGTAGTTTGTTGGTCGTCACTCCAGTGAGCATTAATTTGTGCAAGCTCTAAATAGTATCGTGCTTTTAAAAGAATCCAATCTTGTTTTTGATATAAACGTTGTTGTAGTGCAATTTTTAAAGCATTATCGAGGGCTTTTATATGATCTTGTAACTGGATCTGGCTTTGATTAAGGGTTTTGATATCCGTTTCAAGTGATTGGGCTTCTTGCTGCTGTGCTTTTAATGAGCTGAATTCTGTGCTTAATAGTTGTGTTTTCTGTGTGGTTTTTGCGACTAATTGCAGATTAGCTTTAAGCGCATAAATGCTACAAACAATGGCAATAGCAGCGGTGGCGAGAGCGAGTATTGAGAAAATTAAAACGAATGTTGGAGACGAAGTTAAGGTGACAGAAGGCTTTTTTTCTACGTGCGGCGTAGATTTTTTAGAATCATCCGGGATTGATTTGGAAGACGATTTTTTAGTCTGCACTTCATTGTTATTCGCCATGAGCTAATCCTTCGTTAAATTGATGCAGTGTCTGTAAAATGGTTTCTGGATTGCTGACCATAATTTGCCGAATCCCTAATAGCGCCGCTGCTTCTGCTAAGCGCTCACTAATAACTAGACAAGGCGTATTGCAGAGCCAAACATGAGCGGCTTTACCAAACATCGTAAAGATATTTTGCATCGCTTGCTGACTTGTAAACAGTATAATATCCACAGCATTTTCACGCCACAACGAATCAAGATATTGTTGCTTAAAGTTGGGCATGATGCGTTTGTAAACTTCTATTATGTTTAGATTAGCCCCACGGGCTATTAATGTTTCAGAAATAGTAGTGCGTCCTCCTTCCCCCTTAAATAAAAGAACAGTTTTGCCTTTGATATCTTGTAAAGTAGAGAGCGTTAGCAGTGATTCGCTTGTTGCTTCATCGGGAAGACAATCAATAAGGACATTTTGTTTCCGTAACGCGGCAGCAGTACCTTGGCCAAGCGCAATGGTTTTAATTGCCGATGGCCAAAGGATGTGTTGTTGTTTTAATTTATCAAATAAATAATTGACTGCATTGGCACTAATAAAAATAGCTTGTGTCGCATGATGCAGGTTAGGTAACGAAAATTTGAGGGCTTCAATGGCTAATGCTGGGCATTCAATTGCTATACCACCTGCTGCGACAATAGAGGAGCTTAGTAATTTTCCTTGTTCTAATGGTCTAGTATTTAAAACACGTAAACCTTGCAAACACTTTATCATGGTTGAAAAAGTAATTTGTCAGCACCCTTACTAAGGAGCGCCTGTGCACAATTATCTGCCAGAGTCATTGCTTCTGAATGGGCTCCTTCTTGGCTGTCTTCAATCATGACTGTGCCGCTCATATTTAAAACTCTGGCACGTAAAAGCAGTTGCTCACCCGGTTGTGGCTTGCAATAAACAGCCAAAGGGACATGACAATTTCCTCCCAAAAGTGCATTAACATGCCGCTCAACTTTTACGCAGAGAGATGAAAGTATGTCATTTAAAGGCGTAATAAGTTTTTGAAGGACTGTATCGTCTTGACGACATTCAATCCCCAAGGCGCCTTGGCCACAGGCCGGTAACATAATTTCATCATCTAAAATTTCACTTACATTCTCCACCATCCCTAAACGTTCAAGACCAGCAAGTGCAAGCACAATTGCATCATATTCTCCGGCCTTTAATTTCTCTAGACGCGTATTGACGTTGCCACGTAACGGTTTAATGGTTAAATCAGGACGATGGGCAAGTAACTGTGATTGTCGTCTTAAGCTTGTAGTTCCTATGATTGAGCCTTCAGGTAGATGTTCTAAGCTCCGATGTGCTTGGGTGATAAGTGCGTCAAAAGGAATATCACGCTTACTAATCACGGGTAAGCAAAGACCTTCGGGAAACGAAGCAGGGACATCCTTCATCGAATGAACGGCAATGTCAGCACGCTTGTCTAATAAGGCCTCTTCAAGTTCTTTAACGAAAAGCCCTTTACCACCAACTGCCTGAAGTTTGTCTTTTTGAAATCTATCGCCTGAGGTTAGCATAGGAACGAGTTCTATGCGTACAGCAGGATGGAGTTCATTAATTTTCTCCGCAATAAAATTAGCTTGCCATAAAGCCAGAGGGCTTTGTCTTGTTGCAATCCGTAAAAGCTCCATAGTGAACTCTTTGTTGGCCGTCAATGCCTGGATCATATCACTAATTTTAACAATAGCTATTGCTCATGTTGGGTACTTTTACCCATACAGGTTTTAGCATCCAAATGGTAAATTTGCGCCCAATTCATTCATTAAAAGTTCAATTGGCTAAATTGTTATGAAAATATATTGGGACAGAATAATAGGTGATCCGAGTTTGTTGGAGGGATATCAAGAAACAATTAACAAGATTGTGTTTGGTAATTATAAAGCAGCTGATCTGGACTTAAAAAAGTTATCCGGGCATCGTGTTTATAGTGTGCGTGTTAATCGGCGTGACCGGCTTCTTTTTACAACAATTCATGTACAAGGAAAAGCTTACTTATTATTGCTAGAGGTAGTACCTGAGCATGATTATCAGAAATCTCGTTTTCTTAAATCGGGTGTTTTAAGAAATTATCTTGAGAAAAATGCGAAGGGTTTGACGGAAGAGATCATTAATTTCGAAGAAGGTTTTATTGATTGTGCAGAAGAAGAGATTAAATTGGAAGGTAGTGCGGAGGATCCAGGGCAACTGCAATATGCGCAAGTAGAATTCTACAATAAAACATTCATTGAATTTAATGTTCGTCAACAAGAAGTCAAGCGAGCACCACTACCTCTTCTCGTCAGTGGTCCCCCTGGTTCAGGGAAAACATGTGGGGCCTTTGCAATATTAACCCAGGCTGCACTTCAACAAAATCAAGAAAATGGAGCCTCTTTTCTTTATATTACTGAATCGGCAGATCTCGTAAAAGTAATCCAAGAAATGTGGGAGGAATTTGCGGCTTATTACGGCGTTGCCAATAATAAAGTGCAATGTAAAACGTATCGGCAGATGCTTCATGAGTTAGATCCAGTTACGAAAGAAAAACAATTTGTAGGAGAAGAACATTTTTTTACTTGGTTTACTACTTACGTAGCTAAGCGTAAAAAAATATGTAAAACCACACAAAAAGGAGCACGTTCAAAGAACTCAGAAGAAATAAAAATTTTGGATGAGTTTGTAAAACAACAGGAGCAGGTCTATCAAGAATTTCGGATTTTAGGTGCTTATAGTAATCCTATGGAATATATGAAGTTAGGAGAAAAACAATCTTTGTTTCATAGCCCTCGACGAAAACAATGGTTGCTTGAAGCTTATACCTCCTATACCAAAGAGTTGGACAGTAGTAAGTTTTTAAACCCTGCTTTTTATTTTTTTGAATCGAAATCTAATTATTCTCTTGTTGTTGCGGATGAAGCTCAAGATTGGTCTTTTCTACAATTGATGTTGATCAGTAATCTAGCTCAAGATTGTGCCTTTCTTATGGATACTCATCAAAGTCTTCGAGACAAAATATCAAAAAGACCTTTTCTTTTCGACTTATATGAAAAACGGCGCAAAAAACTAACGCATGTTGAGTTATCGACAACATATCGTTGCCCGTCGAATGTTATCCCGTTGGTGAATGAAGTCATTGATATTAAAAACGTATTAACAGGAGGGATTGCAGATAAGAATGAGTTTGTCGAAATTGCTGACTCTCAAAACACAGATAGTGTAGGTGAGATCCGATGGCGAGATAGATTTTCTGATAATGAGCTCGCAGAATTAATAAAAGCGGCTTCTACTCCAGCAGTAGCCGTGATTACGCATGAGCGTTTCAAGAAAGAAGCCTCTGCCTTGTTTAAAACGCCGTTAGTTTTTTCGTCTGATAAGATTAAAGGACTTGAATATCCAATTACTATTATCTACAAGCCATTGGAACATGAACTTTTTATCGAGGCCAATACGATTTTAACCCAAAATATTAAGTCATTAGGGAAAACAATTCATCGTGCTAAGGAAGGCATTGGTAATGTCAAATTTGGCCCTTTGTTTAATCAACTGTTTGTCATGCTAACACGGACACAGGACATGACAGTGATTTATCAAGAAAATCACCGGGGTTTGGAGACATTAATTAACCGTCTATACCTAAAGGTAATACCCAATAGTAGTAATCAACCATTAGCCTATGAAATGGCAACAACAATGAATTGGCAGGACGAAGCAAAAAAGCAATATCAAAACGGAAATATTGAACAAGCCAAGCAGATTTTTATTGAAAAACTAGGGAAGCAAGAAGCAGATTTTGTCAGTTTTTTTTCCCCAAAACCGCAAGTGACTGTGATATCACAGGAAAAACAAAGATCTGATCAAGTAACCCAAAAAGAACAGCAAGCTAAACTAACAAAGCCTGATGTTATAGTTAAAAAAGCTCTGCTAACTAAGGAAAAGAAATTAACCAAAGAGCAATACGTGGAGGGATTATTAAAAAACTGTACTGCGAATAATTTAAGGAAATTATTTAAAGACCCAAATGCAACAAAATATCTTTTTGAGATAGTGCTTCCAGGAAAAAAATGCCTATTCTTGGAACTTGCTTCATCGGAACATAGTCATGATTTGCTAATTGACGTGTTGAATCAAAATAGTGCGTTTTGTGAGTTAATTACTGCAAAACACTTAGAAAGCATCTACGCTGGCACGGCAGAAAAACCTTTATTGCTCAGTTTAATTCCATATAAGAAAATTCCAGCATTGCTTTATGTATTAGTTAGCTCCAACCGAATGCTAGCTCATAAACTATCTGCACAAGTGTTATGTCAATTAGTTCCTTCGTCTAAAAATCATCCGGGTTGTACGGATATTAACGCTGTTTATTTATTATCCCGTTCTGAATTGGGAACGCAAATACTAGGTTACTTATTGATTGAAAATCCAGCCCTAGTAACCCAATCATTTGCTGAGGCGCTGTGTCATATGGCTAATACGCCAGATGATGTAGCAACAACAGCATTTGCGAACTTGGCTGTCGATGAGAAGGGAATCAAGTTGATTACTTATCTTTTAATTAAGTACCCGTGGATGATTTCCCATATAACGTCTGAGACTTTATATCATCAGATTACGCTTGAAGGCCCAGGGCTTGAAAACAGCTCCCTTTTTTCTATTTTATGTTTAATGGGGGAGGAAGGGATAGAAATCCTAACTTTGTTATTAGAGAACAATGAGTGTCTTCGAGGAGAAGCGTTTAGTAGTGCTGCTAATCGTGTAATGTCCGTTCATCATATAAAAGCATACTCTGGCTTATATTCTTTACTGATGGTGAAAAATGGTGTGAAGTTATTTCATAAGTTATTAAACCTTCCTTCTTCACCTGGCCCCACTCTTTCTGTCGATGCATTAAGCCAGCCCTTTATTGTAAAGCCGGGTATAGTGTCGCCTGAGGCCAATGCCACCTCTTTGTATCTCTTAGTTCAAAGTAAGGAGGGAGAGGAGGCATTAATTAAATTATTAAATCAAAATCCTGGGTTAATGGATGCAGTTGTTACTACAATGCTTTGTAAACCACTCAACATAATAAAGCATAAAGGGGAAGAGATATCAGTTCTTTATTATCTTAGTTTTTGGCAACGATTCGATCTACTCTCCATCATTTTTCAGAGAAGGGACTTGGCGACCGATGAGTTTGCAACCGCATTATGTCGTGTAACAAAAGATGGAAGCAGCTCTTATGCCTTTTATTGGCTAACAGCATCTGTATCTGGCCAATTGTTACTTCGACAACTATTTTGTAACAATCCTAAATTAATAAAGCTCTTAAAACCTGAAATGCTAACGATAACAGTTAATAAACAAGAACAGGCATTAACTAACTTACTAAACACTTTTACAGGGCAATACATTATAAAATTGTTTCTTGAAGTGCATCGCTCAGACTCTATCTCCGAACGTCTCCTGGAGGCTAACCCCCCCCCTGAGACTTTAGAGAATAGCGAGACAAATCGTATTGGTTGGCAATTTTTTGTTCCTGCAGACAAAGACCAACCAGATCCACAAGTGCAGGATAGACCTGCAACGAATTGTTAGAGTGGATTGCTTGTTTCTTCAGCTATACAATGGAGTTATTTAGGGATAGCGATAATTTCATACATGGCAAAGAATAATCTAAAAAAGATTATCGATTATTTTGATAATTCGATGCAGCGAAGCTTATCAAATGCAGCGCATCAGCTTGTTGCTGTGGGGGCGATAGCTTTTTTTGGTTTCCCTTTATTTTATTGGGTCTGGACTGAGTGGTTTCCGCAACCTTATGAGACTTTATGGTTACGTTTGATAGGTAGTTTTCTTGGTTTAGGACTCATGTTAACGCCTTATTGGCCAAGCGCAAGCAAGCCTTATCTGCCTTTGTATTGGTTTGTGACTATTCTCTATACATTATCGTTCTTCTTTGCTTATTCGTTCTTAATGAACCAGGCCAGCGTCATTTCAGCGATGTCGTTACTTTGTAGTATTTTTTTGCTGGTTTTATTAGTGGATTTGCTAAGTCTCACGGTGTTGTTAATGTTTGGATGGGGACTTGCATTAATCTGTTATTACGTTGTTTCGCCAGAGCTTTATTTTGGTGAAGAACATCTTGAAATGACGGTCGTTTTGTTTTTTGTCATTGTAGCTGGTTCTACCGTCAACTATAAAACTGCGATGTTACAACAGCAACGGTTAGCGGGAATGGCGGCTGCAGCCGGCATGATAGCTCATGAGTTACGTACTCCTTTGTTAGGGATCAAAAGTGGTGCGAAAGCAATGGCACATTATTCACCCCAATTATTTCAGGCTTACTATTTAGCAAAAGAGCAAGGATTATTAGATTCCAGTATTCGCGAGACGCGATTACAACAGTTAGAAGAGGTTAGTGAGCGAATTATTGGGGAAATTGATTATGCTAATACGATTATAGATATGCTGCTTGTAAAGGCTGGGCGAGAAAATTCATTGCAAAATTGCATACTAGAAGTTTGTTCAATGGCTGATTGTTTAAAAGAAGCTTTTTCTCGTTACCCATTTAAATCCGTGCAAGAGCGAGCTTTAGTCAATTGGCAAGGTGATTTTGTTTTTACAGGTTCAAAATTGCTCATGCAGCACGTGCTTTTTAATTTATTAAAAAATGCTTTATATGTGATAGCTACTGCCCAAAAAGGAGAAATTACTATATGGACAGTGCCTGGGGAAAAATTTAATATTCTTTATTTCAAAGATTCTGCGACAGGAATGTCGTCACAACAACTTTCAAAGTTGTTCAATCACTTTTATACCACAACATTTATGGGAACAGGTCTAGGATTATCTTTTTGTAAGTTAGTTATGAACCGTTTTGGTGGAGATATTCGTTGTGAATCAGAGGAAGGATGTTATACGCAATTTGCCCTCTTTTTTCCTACGATGTGACTCTTAAAAATTAAAGAGGTTTAGTCTGAAGAAGATTGATTTTTATTTGGGAAAAGCATCTACTCATGTTATTTTATATTCACAGAACTTATGGAAGCCCGCAACTTTTTTGTGAAAATTATTTTCATTATTTGATATGACTAGGATCAATTTACATTTCGCCTAACAATTTCTCGAATTGATAATCTAGACGAATGTTGACAAAGGATGTACTTGTAATAGGAGCGCTGCTCAGGAGGAGCTATGCAACATTTCTCGATACCAACCTGCTACTTTCCGAGCACGGCCTTGTTCATTGATGACAGCCGTGACTTTTTATTAAATTTTGTTTTGCAATTAGACGAAGGGCTTGCTTATCGAGTTTTTGATTCCCCGTTTGATGCCTTGGATTGTATTCATAAACAACGCTGTGAGTTAGACATGCTTAGCCAACGGTGTCTAAGTGAGTACACCGAGGCTAAAAACTGCCCTTTGACGAATCACACGGTAAATCTTGATTTAGCGGCTATTCATTCCGAAATTTATAATCCAAAACGCTTTACTGAGGTTTCAGTTGTAGTGGTTGATTATGCAATGCCGGGTATGAATGGTATTGAATTTTGCCGACGAATGGGGAATACGAACATAAAAAAAATTCTTCTAACAGGACAAGCTGATGAGCGGCTTGCTATAGAAGCTTTTAATGAAGGATTGATTCATCGCTATATTCAGAAAAGTGAGCCCAATGTTGCTGAGCTAATTACCAAGAGTATCTATGACTTGCAGCTGCAATATTTTCAATTGATGTCCGATATGATAGTACGGATGTTGTCAGTGACATCGCCAAGCTGTTTGCATGATAAAAAATTTGCTGATTTCTTTCGTCAACTCCGTCAAGAAAAAGGAATCGTCGAATATTATTTAGCTGATAATTCAGGGAGTTTTTTATTATTAGATGATGATGCAAATGTTAATTTCCTAATTGTAAAAAACGAGGCTGATATGCGTTTGCATTATGACTTGGCCTTGGATAATGGGGCTAGTGAAGAGGTGCTTGATCAATTAGCAAGCGGTGAAAAGATTCCCTGCTTTTGGCAAGCAAACACACAACCCCCAGAATGGAATGAGTGGTCTACTTGTTTAGTTCCCGCCCATCGTTTTGTTTCTGATGAAACGTATTTCTATGCATATACCTCAGGTGCGAGCTTGTTCGATGTGCATCAGGATAAGATACTTTCTTATCACCGCCATTTGGAGGATATTGATGCGGAAGAATTGCTGCTAATGTAAGTTAGCCATACCGCGACTTGCTCGCGGTATCCTAAGTCCTTGTAAACAAATTAGGGTTGTACATTAAATAATGGCAAATTTTTTCCATAGCGTTTAATTTTTAATAAACTCGCAAGCACTCTCTCTAACTCATCATATTGATGGTTAGCGCTGACAGATAAACGAATCAATGCATTGTTTTTGGGTGTTGCCGGAGAGCAAAAGACTGCACCATGAATATCTGCTTTTTCGAGTTCGTTACGAAGCCAGATTGTATTTGCTTCACTTCCTGTAAGAAGAGGAATAATTTGCGAATTACTTCCTCCTAAATTAAAGCCGGCTTGTTGCAAAGATTCACGCAGAAAAAACGCATTGTCATGTAATTTTTTGCGTCGCCATTCTTCTTTGGCAATAATATCTATGGAAGCTTGAAAGCCTGCTAAATCATGAGGTAAGAGGGTTGAACTAAATATAGTAGGTAAAGCAGTGTAGCGAATTAATTCAATTAAGTGATGATTGGCAATAATGATGCCTCCGCGGCCCGAGAGTGCCTTTGCAAGGCTTGCCGTAATAATGTCTACCTCATTGGATAAACCCAGATCTGCCACTAAACCACTTCCTTGCGGGCCGTGCGTTCCTAAAGAATGAGACTCATCGACAATTAATAAGCAATTGTATTTCTTGGCTAGCTCTACATAGTCTTCTATAGGACTAATAGTGCCTGTGGTACTGTAAATGGCATCGATGGCGATAATTCCTGAGCCATAGCGCTGCACGCGTCTATGGAGTGACTCGACCGAGTTATGTTGAAAAGGAATTGGTTTTGCATTAGCAACTTTCACGCCTTCCCAAAAGGACATATGCGCATAAAAATCTAAATAAACTGGCAAATCTCGCGACGCTAAGGCTTGAATTAATCCGATATTGGCGCACCATCCAGATTGCGCTAATAAACAAGCGGGATAACCAGTAAAATCAGCGAACTGTTGCTCGCAAGCTGCAAGAAGACTATCGTCATTTAAAAAAACAGGCGATTGCATTTGTCCATTACCATGCTCCATCATGGCTACTACTTGCGCTTGGATTAGCAGGGGATGACGACTTATATGTAAATAATCATTGCTAGTCAGTAGTAAAGCTTTCTCGGTGGGAGTCTTGCCTTTGAGAATATGGTGTCCTTGCCATGATTGCTGGACCCTAACTTCAAAGTATTGTTGCATGGCTTGTTGGATAAATGGGGGGAAATTATCGTTGCTTCTGGCGGCACTTCCTTTTGCAAAAGCCAATGAAAGTTGTCTCTTGTATTCTACCATCTAGTAGCTGATCCTGGCTGTTACCGATGTTATTAAATCGGAACAATAAATTGCTGTTACTAGGGTTATAACAAGGTCAGAGGGGTGCCGTCAATTTGTCTGGATTGTGAACTCACCCAATCTCAAGGGTTTGCTTTTCACTCAGTAAATCAAAGGACGAAGAAAAGCGTAGTTTCAGCAAATAAATGCACGAAGCAGTGGTTATTTTTAAAGATGCACCAAAAAGATAAGGCCAAATGGCAACCCACCAAGCTTGTAATGGCCCGAGGTAAAAACTTAAGACGACATAGCCGCAAAATAAAATTAAAGTCTCATTTAAAGAGAGACAAAGCCATGCGCTGAAGAAATTTTGAGGCTTTGTGCTTAGTAAGATTCTTGGTAAATAAAAAGATGAGAGCAAAAAGCCAAAATAATACCCGGCTGGTGGCGAAATATACCATTGGGAATTAACTGTGCCTTCCGGGAAAACCGGAAATGCTAAAGTTGCCAGACACAAATAAAATAAAACTACCCCAAACGCACGCTTACCAAGAAAAAGTACTAAAACTGAGATACTTAAGCTTTGTAAGGACATATAAACGGAAGTGCCTGGGATAGGTAGCTTTTTTAAAGCCATAAGTGTCATAAAGAAAGCCCCCAAAAATAAGATGACTCCTTGTGTCAGGGAATTAAAGATATTTAATTTTTTAGGGTTCGCAGGCATTGTTTTTACAGATAACAAAAAGAAAACACTATTTTATTAAATATCTTTTGTTGATCAACTAAATAAGATAAATGTTATAAGCCAAAACCTGATTTTAATCTTTGCAGAGAGTATTTTGCTTGTTCAATATCTTCATCTTCCAAAGCAAATTCTAAGGCTTCTATATTTATTCGAACAGCATTTAGATTTATTCGTCTGATGCTTCTTAAGAGAAAACCAATACAGATAAAAACAAGCATACTAAAGAATGGATATTGGCGTATAAACTCTTCCAATGATTTCATAAATACCCTTAAGCAATTCCTGAGATTCTCCCATCATATGCTTGTCAAAGAAACGGCTCAATAGCTGGATTGTTGCAGCCAGAAAATCGTTAAACTTACAATCCCGAAACAGGTTTTTTCCCTGAGAGCACATCATCAAGAAATTCATACTCTTGGATCATATCTTCGGAGCGGTGGCATCCAAAAATGTAACTTACAAGACGTTTAAACTGGGTGAAAATGGATTCATCATGAATGTCATTAAGTTTCATATGGAGTGTCTCTTGCATACGCTCTAAAATTTGTGATGGAGAAATCTTATCCAAAAGGGCTAGATGCGCTTTTAACTCATGTATCCCATGCGGTATAGACACTTGTTTGCCATCTTTATTTAATTTATAGCGAGAGCCAAAATATCCAAGTGACCAAGGATCATTTTTACCTTTAAGCGCTTGCTCTATCTTTTGATTTAAATAATTATCAATTTTGAGCAATAAGGTCCGGATACTTTGATTTTCCTGATCAATAATAAACTGCTTCCCAAATGGGGTTTCAACTTGTTGTTTAAGGAAGGTAAAAATTTGCGCTGTCTCAAAAGTATACTCACGTGACACCAAAATTGAGGCTAAGGATTTTACAATTTCCTCATCTTGATGGGTAATATCTTTAATTTCAGAATTAGAAATTTTGGCTATCAGTTGTGGTATCCGGGTGATGAATAATGCAGATGATTTATTTCTCTTTGCTTCTGCAAGTAGTTCGTCATGACTTAAAGCTAATAAAGATATTAGGATGTTTGCAGCGGATAATTGAGATTCTATTTCTTTAATGAATTTCTGTTGTCTGGCTAATTCGAGATTAATTAACTCTTTAAGGCTCTCACCATCTTCACCGTATTGTTCAACTTCCTTTAAGAGACCTTGATAAAACAGATTTTGTTGATTGACTGTTATAATCATTTCCTTGTATAAGACAATGAGTTGATTGGGCTCATTTTTTAATTGTTCTATTTTGTTTTTAGAGTTAAATTTAAAAAAGCCACTTTCTTGTACTCGATAGGTTAGAAATTTTTGTCTTAATTCAGCTAAGTTGGGACGACTTGCATTATTTTCCTTATTAATTAAGGAACCCTCTTCAAATTTACCGTGCATAATGACAACCTTAATTTCTCTTTATGGAATTAAAAAAGGAGCAAGATGGACTTATTATAAACAAATAAGTTAATTTTATTCTAGTCCTGAGCGGAGTAACTCCTTGCAAGAGTGCGCTGGTCTTTTTTGCAGAGCAGTTGCGCTCTTATCAAAGAGTATTGATGAGTGGGAAATAAGGGGGTGAATAAAAAAATAACGATTAATCCTATTATCAGTATTTCCTTGCATTATCATGACAAAAAGGATAAAAAAAATGTAAGTAATTGAATTTGGCTTTTATTTACGCCATTGTGTGGTTCTATGTCATTAAACGAGCTTGGGTTGGATGAGTTATTCAGTATTCTTGATTGTGACAAGATTAAAGAATTAGTCGCTATATTTGGCGAGCGTAACGTTCATCAATTTATCGGTGAATCCAGGAAATCTAGAGTCTTACAGCACAAATTCAATCGTGCTATCCAATCTTTGGCTGCCCTTATTAATGATGCCCCAAGATATCCTGTGATTATTCTCTGGAGTGTTTTGAATTTAATTAATCTTGGATTTATTACATTAACAATCATAACTGCAAGTATTTTTTTATCCACGTTGGGAGTAGGAGTTCTTTACTTCGTTGCTAATTACTTAGAAATGAAGAAAATGGAAGTGAAGATGGAGCGTCTTTTCCAGTTGATTGAGTTGAAAGATAAAGTTGCCGATTTAATCTTGGAGAAAGAGGGGATTATTCAGGAAAAGCTGCTAAAACCACAATTTAAGGATAAAAGACGACTTACAAGAATAAGAGATGCAGTAGGGTTGATCCTCTTCACTACAAGTACCTTATTTGGAACGTTTTTTTTAGGAGCAAATGCAATTGTCGCGGCATTCGGGGCTAGTGTACTTGCCGCTGCTCTTACAGGGCCAATAGGACTTCTAGGTGCCTTAGGGCTTTTCTTAGTGGTTGGTATGTACTTTGGAATTAATTATTATCAAATGAGCAAACGTGAAGATGAATGGAAGTTTGAACAAAAACAGCTTCTCAATGCATTGCATAAAAAAACTAAGCTATGCCACCGCATTCGAACTAGTCACTGTCAATTAGAGAGGATCAATATTGCTGAAGAGTCCAATGAGCCCTCCCAGTCTTTCAGTAAATCTTCGAATAAATCAGGCACTGAATTTTCTGAAAAGACAAAATACTCGTTACCTTTCTTTGGCAGAAGAATGATGGTTGGCCCTAATTTTTTAGTGAATCCGGGTTCAACTAAATTAAGAATGTAGGTAGTTCAAAGTTCTTAATTTCACGGCGTTGCGCAGGGTTTGATTAAAATATAATCAAATCCCCTTTGACTTTCTACTACTTGATTCGATATCATGCTTCAAAATAAATCAAACAGGTAATACTATGTACGTAATTGCTATTTGTGGTCCTTTAGAATCTGCTGCTCTTGAGTTTGCAAAACAACTAAGCCGCGAAGTAAAGATCCCAACAACTATCCTTCATCAATTCGATTATCAAATTAAAGAGGATATTGATTTTGAAAGATTAAAAAAAGATTTAGAACTCCAACAAGGAATTGTTTTATTGGTTGGACATACTCTCTATGTTGACGATGCATTAAAGAAAACTCTAGGAGAGGGTTTAAAAATCAAGTTGTTTATTGAAGCTGCATTAGATAGCTGTTTGACTAGCTTTATAAAGAAAAGATTGAGTGAGGATGTTGGTAAAAGTACTAGCGAGTATTTCGAGAAAGTTAAACCTCAAAATGAAATAATCAATGTAACAAAAAAATATGCTGATGTGGTAATTCCTGAGAAAGAGGATTATGCAGTTGCGCTGCAGCTACTTTGCTCAAGTATGCTAGCGTATCATTCATCGTTGGAAAAACAAGAACAAAAGAAGCCAACAACCTTTAGTCTTTTTTCAAATTAACTTCATGTTGCATGGCCTGTGTGCGACCGATTATCATTATACCTTGATTCAAGGATGATTCTTCACAGGCTATTTTAAGTCTATTTCCATTCTGCAATCCTGCGAATTAAAAAACCTGAACCATAGAGTACAACACCAGTAAGCAATAAGCAGAAAATACGAATTGTTGTTGGTGTTGAAGCGGCATCGTAAAGCAAAGCTTTGCCGGCAGCAAAACCTAGAACAATTAAAGCCGATCTAGCCATGGTCTTGTCTTTGCGAAAGAAAGCAAAACTAATCACTAAGACTGCATAGAATAACCATGATGCTGAAACTGCGAGAGAACCATAATCTGTCATCAATTGATAAAGTCCTGCGATCCCAAGCAAATGAGCCGTTGCGAGTAGTAAATAGCCATGATCTTCTTTCTTGGCAAAGCCCTTATTATCAAATAAGAGCAGTAACCAGATACTGAGGAAGGATGCTACTGACACGATAAACCAAGAGATGTCAAAATCACTTAATAATAGTGACGACAACATCGCTAGATATTCCATCGCTAGAATGGTAATGAGGGCAAGCATGGGAATAAAAAAAGAGGTTTTTTTGTTTTGTAAACGAGTTCCTGGCATAAAGAGATAGCCAACGGTGATGAAAACAAAAAGCCATGGTCGTACATTTATTGGTAAAAGCTCGAGATAAATCGAGTGAAAAGCGACCACTGTCACAAATGCCAGAATAAGAGGTTGACTATTTAAGCTTTGATTGGGAAACCACTTTTTTGCAGATAGATAAAGGCCAAACAGAAAACCTGCGAATACCAAAGAGATCCACGGAGCTAAATTAGGATAACTTCGGTCAATAAAATAATATTCCATCACATAAAAAATAATGAGTACTGGGAAAAGGCTCCATGCTTCAGTTTCAGTGAGATATTGCTTAGTCGTTTGTGTATAAAAATAGGTTCCCAGTGAAAAAATAATAAAATGACAAGCTAGAACTATAGCAATTAATGTGTCCTGATTTAACTCAAAGCCGATTATGGCGGTGGTTAAAATGGCTAAATAGGCTGAGATCATAGTTAAGGTTCTTGATTGAACCCATATTGAAATTGTTGCAAATGTAAATGAACAAATGATGCAGTAATATAAAGAAAATACGGTTGATGCATCAACTCCTAAGATAAGCGGTGCGGTATAGGCCCCGATCGCTGTGATAATAGAATATAAATCATGTTTAATTTTGATATATAGCCAAATGCAGAAGGAAGAAATTAGCACGGTTATGGCGATGGCTGTTTGGAATAATATCAGAGAATAAAGACGATGGGCGGCAAAAGTAGAAAGATAGAAAATAATAATACCCGCTGCGGGCAGCAAGCTGGCATATTTCCTATCCATGTTTAATAACACAATGCCACTCGCAATGAGGGCGAGACCAAGTAGGGTTGCAAGGCCGATTTGTCTTGCTGGTGTTAGCCAGCCGGACTCAATAGACAATTTAACAATAAAGCCTGCAGCCACGATAAAGCAGATAATGGCAATGATGCCAAGCCAATTTCCTGATTTCGCGGTCTGTATTTTAGATGTTTTGAGCGGAGGTACGGGAGAAGGAGAGGGCTCTGTCCATTGAGATGATTGATTAACGTTTAATTGATTTTCCAGCGTGGAAAGGCGGGTTTCGATTACTCTTAATTGCTCCTCAAGTCTTGTTTTATCCATCGTGCTCCCCGAAAAATCCTCTGATGTAGAGCATATTCGTTATTTCATTTCATTGCCATATTTTCATTAAAAAGATAATTTAAACAATAGCTTGCTCAAGTATAAGCTCATCAAGCGATAGCGAATAATTTATTAAAATTTGCACAAAAAAATCAGATAATCCACTCATTTTTGTGGAGATAAAAATTATGCCACATAACAAACTGGAAATACGGTCTGCTTGTCGGTATGATTTTTAGATTCGAGGGTAAAAAGGTTAAACCATGCGTTTTAGTGTATTGATGTTGTGTATTGTTACTTCAATAAGCGTTTATGCCAGTGAGGATTTTGATCGTCAACAAATCGAGAAGCGTATTAAACCGGTAGGTCAGGTGCGGTTGCAAGAGCAAAAAACTGCTACTCCTAACACAACCTCAACCTCTGAAGAAAAAACCGCTAAAGATGAAACGCCAGGAAAAGCAACCTATGAGAAATATTGTGTTGTTTGTCATCGAGATGGGGTTGCTGGGGCTCCAAAATTTCGGGTTGCTGAGGATTGGAAATCACGTCTTGATACGAAGAAAATGGATGGTCTCGTTGCTTCTGCTATTAAGGGACTTAATGCAATGCCTCCCAAAGGAACCTGTATGGACTGTAGCGATGCAGAGATGAAAGATGCCATTCAATATATGTTGCCGCAACCATGAAACAATTAACGTATAAATATGGACAAATAGTGCTGGTTCTATTTAGTTTGTTCGTCTTGGCAAGCTCTTATTATTTTCAGTACGTGAAGGGATTACAGCCTTGTCCTTTATGTCTGATGCAGCGTCTGTGTGTTTTTTTGTTACTGCTCATTGGATTCATTGGGTTTTGGAGTGATTATTTAAAAACCAGCAAATTACTAGCAATTTTGCAAATAGTTGCAGCACTAGGCGGATTATTTTTTGCAGGCCGACAGCTTTGGTTACAATCGTTACCAAGCGGTCAGGCACCGGCATGTATGCCAGAGCTTGATGTGCTGCTTCGTTATTTTCCTTGGCGTGACGTCCTTCATGCTCTTTTCTGGGGGGCAGGTGATTGTGCTGAGGTATCCTGGAAATGGCTTGGTTTATCGATGCCAGCATGGGCAGCTTTATATTTCTTTTTTATGTTTGTTGTAGGTTGCCTAATTCTTTATCAGCGACGTGATTATTTGGCTACAAACCAATCGTTATAATACTTTAATAGGCATTATAACGGACTAAGGTATAAATTCACTGGCAAATAAACAACCACTTGGCTATCATCGCTTCCCATTACGCCTAACAAAGCAAGTTATGAGCAATCAATTTAAATGTGAAATTATTAAGCGTCATTCTCATACCCAGGCTCGTGTAACGCGAGTGAGTACACCGCATGGTACTTTTGTAACACCTTCTTTTATGCCGGTTGGTACACGGGCTGGGGTTAATAACATGACCCCTAATGAGTTGCTACAGGCAGGAAGCCAAATTATTTTAGGGGGGAATACCTACCATATGCTTTGTGCCCCTGGAATGAAGGTAATTGAAGAAGCTGGTGGTATGCATCCTTTCATGGGATGGCATGGGCCAATGCTTACAGATAGTGGTGGGTTTCAAGTATTTAGTTTGTCCAAAAATAAAGAAATTTGTGTTATTGATGAAGAGGGGGCGCATTTCAAATTGCCGGATAGCGAGCGATTGATTCATATGACACCGGAGATGTCTTTAGAAACTCAGAAAATTATTGGGGCAGATATCATTATGGCTTTTGACCAATGTACTCCTGATAATTGTTCGCGAGACGAAGTGCAAAAAATAATGACCCGCACCCATCGTTGGTTAAGGCAATCAGTCGCTTATCATCAACAATTTCCAACTTCACGTTATGGAGCACACCAGGCTTTATTTGGTATTATTCAGGGCGGTATTTATGAAGATTTGCGTCGTGAAAGTGCTGAGTTTATTGCCTCAATGAATACAGATGGCATTGCAATTGGCGGTGAAACTATTGGTTTTAATATGGAAACAACGGTAGAAGTGATTCGTTGGGTACGCTCCTTTTTACCGGAAAACAAACCTCGTTATACCATGGGGGTGGGGATGTCTCCTCAGGATTTACTGGAGGTAGTAGCAGAAGGCATTGACATGTTTGATTGTGTGGCTCCCACTCGCAATGCTCGTCACGGCGCACTATATTGCGGTGAAGTAGCTAAAGTCGGGAATTGGTTAAAGTTTGAAAGTCCTTATGAAAATGAGCGTATTCAGATTAAAAAAGCATGTTTTGCAGAGGATTTAGAACCCGTTATGGCCAATTGCTCTTGTTACACTTGTAAGCATTATTCGCGCGCATCTTTACATCATTTGTGTAAACAAAAGGCCAACGTATTCACAGCATTAGCGAGTATACATAACATCCATGTCATGCATGATGTTTGTGCTAAAATGCGCGATTTAATGATGGCTTAAATTTTTATAAAAGATACAGGAGATTCTTAATGATTGTAATCGCTACTTCAAAAGGTGATATTCGTTTAAAACTTGATGAAGAAAATACGCCCCTTACCGCCAAAAATTTTCTTAATTATGTTCGCAGTGGCTTTTATAACAACACAATTTTTCATCGTGTAATTGATGGTTTCATGATTCAAGGTGGTGGTTTAACTGGTGACATGACGCAAAAAACAACAGAGCAAGCAATCAAAAATGAAGCTAAATCGGCTAAGCCTAACAAGAGAGGGACAATTGCGATGGCAAGAACCATGGACCCTCATTCAGCAACCTCACAATTTTTTATCAATGTTGCTGATAACGCGTTTCTTAATTTTACCGGTGAACATGCGCAAGGTTATGGCTATTGCGTATTTGGCGAAGTGGTTGATGGGATGGATGTGGTTGATGCGATTGTAAAAGTTAAAACAGGACAACGAATGGGACATGCCGATGTACCAGTGGAAGAGGTCGTTATTCATGAAATCCGTGAAGAGGAAATAACACAATAAACTGTGAGATTAATTGAGTGCCCGGGTAAAAAATACCCGGGTTTTGTTTTATTTGCGACGTTGTAAACTTTTTGAATAATCAAATTTAGGCATCTCAATACGATAGGAAATTGCTATGACGCGAGTAGTAAAAATAGCAATTAGCGTGATAATTACATTGATATTTTTAGCAACATGAAGATGGCCCAGAGTAATAAATAACAACGCGCCGGCTAATGCAATTACCGCATACAATTCTTTGCGCAATACCAAGGGTATGTCATTGCAAAGTATATCCCGCAACATACCTCCACAAATGCCAGTGATCATGCCACTTAAAATTGCGATGCCTGGAGAATAGCCATTGACTAAAACTTTCTGTGTGCCGATGATGACAAACGCCGATAGACCTAAAGCATCCAGGATGAGAAAAATTTTCATGATGCGCACTAAGGAGTGGGCGATAAAAATAGTTAAAAATGCGAAACCTGAAGTATAAAGTAGATATTCTGGATGAGCGACCCAGGTTAATGGGTGTGTATTAAAAAGCACGTCCCTCACCGTTCCTCCTCCGAGGGCGGCGATACAAGCAATTAGCATAACACCAAAAAAATCCATTTTCTTTCTGCCCGCTGCGATGGCACCTGTGATTGCTTCTACACAAATACCCATAATAAAGAGATAATGTAACAACATGATTGTGCATTGCGCTTAAAAAGTGCAATCATATCACTGTTTGTCGAGTTGGCGAAACAAAATGAATACGCTAGGCTTATAGTAAATGGGTGATGAAGAGGAAGGTTTAATGACTAATGAGCATAAAGAGTTTACGTTTTTAGAGTCTGTAGATACGGAAACACACGATAATATTCTGCGTCTTGATCAAAAACTCAAAGGATTACAAGCTGAAATTCAAGCAAAAATTGATGCGATAGGCTCTGCTATAGATGATTCTTCTATAGAACGCAAAGAGCAGTTAATCGCCCTGTCTGAAGAAGTAAAAAAAGCAATCGAGGGGATACAAAAGCTGGTTAATCTGGTTATTGATGATGATATATCTCCCAGTGAGTTTAATGAGATAAATCATGAAAGCATAGATGCTTTGCGTGAGATTTTTAAAGACAGTGCTGATAAAATATCTGTAATCAAAGAAAAGTTTTAATTCAGACTAAGTTCTCTATTACTTTGTTTACTAGTCAATCCTAGTGTTTAAAAGAGTCTAATACCCACTCCTTAGGTACTCTTTTGATGATTACTTATGGAAGATTAAATGAATAAAAAAGGATTTTATCTAATTTTTATTTCTTGTTTCCAGCTTTTCTCATGGCAGTGGCTTCATAGTGCTACTGCGCCAACGGTTGAACAAGAAATAGATAATGTAATCACCCATAGCATGCAGCAATATGCGATTCCAGGTTTGGCGATAGCAATTTTAAAAGATGGCAAACCCTTGCTGTTGAAAGGTTATGGCTATGCTGATATTCAATTAAAGCAACCAGTGGACAGCAAAACTTTATTTGGTATTGGCTCTGTTTCGAAGGTGATTACGGCCTTTGCATTAATGACTCTCGTACAAGAAGGAAAAATTAATCTCGATGATTCTGTTCTTAAATACATTCCTCAGGCGCCTGAGCAGTGGCAAGCAGTGACAATTCGTGAGCTTCTTTCTCATACCAGCGGAATTCCCCAGCATCAAGGGCCCCATCGTCCTTGGGGTAAACTGTGGCTTATAATGGCAAATGAACCGGTGCAGTTTGCCCCATGTACTGACGTAAAATACAACAATTTTGGTTATATTTTATTAGGAAGGGTGATTGAAAATGTGAGTCGACAAAGTTTGGCGGATTATTTAAAGCAAACTGTTTTTAAGCCTTTAGGTATGGCTGATACGGGTTTTCCTGATGTTTTATTTCCGCAAGGCTTGGCAACAGGGTATCGTATCAAGGCAAATATGCCTGTATCTAGCCCCAATTATAAACCCTGGTTACAGATGTGGAGCTCCGGTGGGCTTGTTTCAAGTATTAGTGACATGGCGAAATGGGATGCGGCAATGTCATCTGGAAAGATATTGGCCCCTTCCAGTTATCGACAAATGTGGAGTCCTGTTTTTTTGAAAAACGGTAAACCTGCTGGCCATGGAGATTGGGCGTGGTCATTAGGATGGCAAGTATCTTATGTTGCGGATGAGTTGGTTGCTATGAAAAATGGAGCGATAAGAGGATACAGCAGTTGGATAGTGCGTCATATTGATAAGAATCTGAGCATAATTATTTTAGCAAATACGAATAAAGTGCCACTAAAACGAATTGCGAAGCAGGTATTTAAGCAGATAATACCAATAAAAAACGAATGACTAAAGTTGCATTAGAGTGGATTGAATTGTGACAAAAAATTTAAAAAGATTAGTTTCATTTTAAATAACTCCCGGTTATGCTGTGCAAACCATAGACAGCAACCCCTAGGTGATTTTTGAATTTTATTTCCACAAAAACACAGGTGCACATTAATGAATCTTAGCTCCTGGTATTATCCTTCTCTTGTCGCTCTATGCCTTTACGGCGCTTGGGGGTATTGGGGGACAAGAGCATCTAGCTTTATTAACCCATTGTCGATTACTTTTTATTCAAGCTTAGGTGTTTTGATTTCAGGGGTTCTTGCTTTAGTCTTACTTGATTTTAAGCTGGAGCTTTCTCCTAAAGGGGGAGTCTATGGCTTTCTTAATGGATTGGCGAGTGGCATCGCATGCATTTTTTTCATTGTCGCTTTGCGTAAAGGACCGGCCATGCCTGTTGTTTTAATTACTTCCATGTATCCCTTGGTTACTCTAATCCTATGTATGCTTTTCCTAAAACAAGGCATTACTTTTAAGCAGATTTTGGGAATGGTTTTTGCGCTTGTTGCGCTGATTTTATTTGCAACGGAATAGTTTTGTCCAGTTAATAATCTTGAAAATTTGAGAAAAAAATTATTATTGTGTTATAATTCGCCAGCTCGATAGGAAGCTGTTGCAAGTTGAAGGTCTTGCGACATTGAAGATATCCATCATTTAAAGAAAAACATTTTTAGTAGTTTAAATTTTAAAAGTTTTGGTGCAAACTACAGTAAGCCTTATGTGTTGCTTTAAATGATTTTAAGTCCAAACTTAACCAGAAGGGTCTTTTAATGAAAAAATTAGCAATAGTAATAGGTTGTTTGATGCCTCTATTATCGTTCGCTACTAATGTAGAAAGCGACAAATCCTTGGATACTTTTCAAGAGTTATGCGCCAAAGAAAAAGATCCCCTAAAACGTCAAAATTATTGTCATATCCTTGATCAAAAAAGCCATTCACAGGCTAATCTAAGTGACTTCAATCAAGATACAGTTATTGTTTAGAGAATCTGTTAGATACTCAATCTGGCTCAGGGAGCCAGATTGAGTAATTGCAAATACCTATAAAACTCATGCCTTGCTATTCTTAGAAGTAGGTTTCATCGTTATTTTATCATTTACCTCATGGACACCGTTCACTGATTTAACAACTTTCATAATAGAGTCTTTTTGTTTAATAGAGCCAACTTGCCCGGTGAGAAAAACTTGTCCTTTTTGGGTATCCACATGAATAGTCCAGGAAGAAATATTTTTGTCCATAATATCCTCCCTAATCAGAGCCCCTTTCACTTTTGCAGTTATAGAAATATCTTTTAAAGATTGTTGGCTGCCTTTAACAGTTAATTGATCAACGTTGACATCTTTGACGCCTTGGGTGGACTCTGCCAGAGTAATTATTTTCTCGTAATTAGCTTCAGAATCTAACCGGCCTGAAAGAAAAACAACGCCATTGGAAACTTTCATGGTTACCTTACTCATATAATCCCTTAAAGCCGATTGAACAGCATTTTTTATGGCTATCATTTTATAGTTATAGGTTTGATTAGCTGTAGTCTTGGAGGTTTGGTTTTCCTTGGCAAAGGCAACTAAGGTTAAGCTGATGCAGCTCACAACAATTGCAATTTTAAAGGTTATAGATTTGTCCATGCTCTCCTCCTTGAGTCAGTTTCTCTCATTTCTAATGAGATTAGCCTTTAATTCCATTTTTTGGCCTGGTGTTAAAGCATAGTCAATGAAAAGAAATTCTTCAAATAGGAACTTAACAGACCTAAGAAAAAATGGCTTACAGATTTTCAGACTGAAAAAGATGAGTTAGCCTGCTGCTGCAATACTCACCTATGCGATAAAAATCATCAAAGTGACTGATGAATGATTCACGTGTGGCATCACAGTCACGACTGCTTGCTAGCGAGTAAATAAAGTAAGTGTCATCAATTTTTTTGCTTAAGGCAAAACCAAGAGGATATTGATGTTTAATCTGTTTAATGTAGTAAAGTTCATCATAACGTTCTGGGATATATAAAGCCTGCCATTCGCTTTGAGTACAATGATAAAACCATTCTGGATGATATGACTTGTCAAAAAGCCAGAGGTTATTTTTAAAGAGATTAAATTCAAGCGCAGGCGTTGAGGAGAAAGCTAGAAGCTCACCGTCACTGTTAATCCTTGTAACGGCAACATGATCAATTTCATGGAGGCCGAGGACATCGCCAAATACGCGAAATGATTCACTTTTAAATGTAAAAAGTAGCTCCAAAAACCTTGGATGGGGGGAGATTTTTATATAACTATTTTCCATAATAATACTGAACTTTGATCCATGTTAGTGACGAAAATGTTTAATAGAAGATAACGCTAAATCTATAATTTGCTTAGATTGTTCTTCATTGGTGTTAATCTTACTAATATTTGTGATCAAATCCAAAAGAAAATCAGCAACCTCTTCTTCAAAGCGAGATGCATTATACAAATTAGCCACTTGAGTGAGTATATAATGTAATAAATTCTTAGAAATGCTGATTATGTCTTTTCTTAACCCAGAATCATTATGACTATCACCAAAAAGTAGCCACCCAGGTGAAACTTGAAGTTTCGCGGCAATTTCTATGAGTTTGGTTGGTTCAGGGATTGCTTCGCCACGAAGATATTTTCTACAAATTTGCACGGAATATCCCGTGATCTCAGTCAGTTTTTGGACGCAAACCCCTGAAGTAGAGCGTTGTGAGTTGAATCCAGCTGCAGCCATGGCATCTCGCAGGCGATAAGAAAACTGCTTGGTTAAGTCAACTTTTTCCATGGAGAGAGTGTCCGAAACATAAACTTATAAGTGTAACAAAGGCATATTATAACTGCAAACAAGATGAAATAAAAGGAAACTTTTTGTTTCCATTGGAAATTATTTGTTGACATTTGGGGTTAGTATGGAATAATGGCTACGAAACGCATGGAAATAGTTTCAACCAAAATAGGACGCTTTGATACCTTCGATGGAACGAAGAGTAGCTTGAGAGTCCGCACGGAAGAAAGTGGATAACCCGTAGCGGTTTGACCTCGCAATCGTATGGCTTGAAAGAGTGTTTTAATTTTCAAGCCTTTCTTAACAAACGAAGAAGCGTAAAAAGTTTGAGTTCATAATGCTAATTAAAACATTGCTTTGTAATCAGAGCTTTTATATAATCTACGCCTATTCTTTGAAGTAGAACGAATTATAGGCACGTAGCTCAGTGGTAGAGCACCACCTTGACATGGTGGTGGTCGGTGGTTCGATCCCACTCGTGCCTACCAGATTAACCCTGCCTGGCAGGGTTTTTTTTTGCCGCAGAATGGTGAATTTATTTTTCTTGTGCCTAGGGTCTGTAGACAATTCGCTAGATTGAGTCGAAAAATCTCGATTTTTGAGCACGTACATGAAGTATGTGAACAATGAAGCACAGAAAATCGAGACTTTACGGCGAAGAGAGTAGAATTGTAAATAGAGTCCTATTAGGGGCTAGCTATCAATAGCCTTTACAACTATGATTGGTAAATTTTATTGATTCACCACGTTTAAGTATCTAAAGAGTTACAATAGATTTATCTGTCTGAGGATGGAGATAACATGCCAAACATTAAATTGCCTGATGGAAGTGTAAGACATTTTGAGCACTCAATATCCGTTCACGATGTCGCTCAAAGTATCAGCCCTGGTTTAGCCAAAGCGGCTTTGGCCGGTAGAGTCGATGGAAAGTTGGTTGATACGAGTTATGTCATCCAAGGTGATTGTGTTTTAGTGATTATTACTGAAAAGCAGGAAAAAGATAGTCTTGAGGTGATACGTCATTCTACTGCTCATTTATTGGCACAGGCTGTTAAACTGCTATTTCCCAGTGCTCAGGTCACGATTGGTCCGGTGATTGAGGATGGCTTCTATTATGATTTTGCTTTCGCCAGGTCGTTTACTCCTGAGGACTTAGAGCAAATAGAAGCTAAAATGTATGAGTTAGCGAAAGCTGATTATCCAGTGACGCGTCGGGAAATGCCTCGCGATGAAGCTATCGCTTATTTCCGTGGCTTAGGCGAAGAATATAAGGCAAAAATTATTGCTGATATTCCTGAGGGAGAAGTACTTTCTCTCTATAGACAGGGAGATTTTGAAGACCTTTGCCGAGGCCCTCATGTTCCATCAACAGGACACTTAAAGGCATTTAAATTAACTAAATTAGCTGGCGCCTACTGGCGTGGTGATGCTCGTAATGAAATGTTGCAGCGTATTTATGGTACCGCATGGGCAGATAAAAAATCATTGGCTACCTATTTACATCGTTTAGAAGAGGCTGAAAAACGAGATCATCGTAAACTAGGAAAGGCATTGGATCTTTTTCATTTTCAAGAAATTGCTCCGGGTATGGTTTTTTGGCACCCCAAAGGGTGGATGGTTTATCAAGTTTTAGAGCAATACATGCGTAGCCGCTTGGTTGATTTTGGTTACCAAGAAATTAAAACACCGCAATTGGTTGATAAGGTTTTATGGGAAAAATCTGGCCATTGGGCTAATTTCCGGGATGAAATGTTTGTCACAGAAACTGAGAATCGTGAGTATGCGGTAAAACCAATGAATTGTCCTTGCCATATCCAAGTCTATAATCAAGGATTACGAAGTTATCGCGATTTACCCATGCGGTTATCTGAATTTGGTAACTGCCATCGTTGTGAGCCTTCTGGTTCTTTGCATGGACTAATGCGTGTGCGTAATATGGTCCAAGATGACGCGCATATTTTTTGTACTGAAGAGCAAATTCAATCCGAAGTTGCCATGATGCTTGAGTTGGTGCAATCTGTTTATGCTGATTTTGGATTCACGCATATAAAATATCGTTTAGCTTTACGCCCGGATAAACGAGTAGGTAACGACGCTGTTTGGGATAAAGCAGAAGATGCTCTAAAACAAGCAATGCGTGGAAGAGGGATTGAATGGGTAGATGCTCCAGGTGAAGGTGCATTCTACGGTCCTAAGATAGAATGCTCTTTGGCTGATAGTCTGGGAAGAATTTGGCAGTGTGGAACTATCCAAGTTGATTTTTCCATGCCAGAAAGACTTGAAGCACAATATGTTGCTGAAGATGGTAGTCGAAAAACCCCTGTGATGTTGCATCGTGCTATTTTAGGCTCCTTCGAGCGTTTTATGGGGATTTTGATAGAGCATTATGCGGGGCGATTCCCGTTATGGTTGGCACCAATTCAAGTTATGGTCCTTACTATTAGTGATAAACAGCATGATTTTGCCGCAAAAATGACACAAATTTTGCAAAAGGAAGGTATTCGTGCAAATTTTGACTTGAGAAATGAGAAGATTGGCTTTAAAATCCGCGAGCATACTTTGCAAAAGATACCCTATTTACTGGTTATTGGTGACAAAGAGGTCGAAAATAATACAGTTGCAGTACGTACTCGTGAAGGTACGGACCTCGGGGTAATGAGTATTGATACAATTTGTGATACTTTGCGTCGGGAAATAGCCGCAAAAGGCCTTTAAACCATTTGGAGGATTGAACTATTACTGCATCAAATAAGCGTGATAACGATCGCGCGCGAGTTAATGAACAGATCAATGTACCTGAGGTACGCTTAATTGATGTCGATGGCAACCAGGTGGGAATTGTATCAACGCGAGAAGCTTTGCGTGCGGCGGAAGAAGGGGGCTATGATTTAGTGGAAATTTCCCCAACAGCTAAACCGCCCGTTTGTCGCATTATGGATTATGGTAAATTTCTCTTTGAATTGAGTAAAAAACAAGCTGAAGCGAAGAAAAAGCAAAAGCAAATTCAAGTCAAAGAGCTAAAATTTCGTCCAACGACGGAAGATGGAGATTATCAGGTCAAGCTACGCAACCTGATTCGTTTCCTAAATCATGGTGACAAGGTCAAAGTAACGCTACGTTTTCGTGGTCGAGAAATGGCGCATCAAGAAATTGGTATGAAAATTATGGAGCGTTTACTGCAAGACACTGGGGAATATGCAGTGGTTGAGCAGCAAGCGAAACGTGAAGGCCGTCAATTATTGATGGTTTTGGCACCTAAGAAAAAATAAGGTAGTTGTGAACAATTGGTTTTGACCAATTGATAGCTACATCATTATCAGTAGCAGAACAAATGCGGAGTAATATGTTATGCCTAAATTAAAGTCACATCGAGGAGCGAGCAAACGCTTCCGTAAGACAGCGAGTGGTTCTGTTAAGCGCCGTGGTGCTTATAGAAACCATATCCTCACCAAAAAAACAAGTAAACAAAAACGTCAGCTGCGTGTTGAATGCGGTAGGTTGAAAGAGTGCGATGCACGCTTGGCCAGACGTATGTTGCACGGTAGTTAAGGGGAGGATTAAAGAATGCCAAGAGTTAAACGTGGTGTGACGGCAAAAGCTCGTCATAAGAAGATTTTAGATCAAGCGAAAGGTTATTACGGTGCTCGTAGTCGAACCTATCGTGTCGCTAAACAAGCTGTTATCAAAGCTGGCCAATACGCTTATCGCGATCGACGTCAGAAAAAGCGTCAATTTCGTGCGCTATGGATTACTCGTATTAATGCCCAGGCTCGTGAGTGTGGTTTGTCCTACAGCCGTTTGATTGCTGGTCTAAAGAAAGCTGCAATCGAATTGGATCGCAAAGTACTTGCTGACATGGCAGTTTACGATAAGCCTGCTTTTGCAGCAGTTGCTGAAAAAGCCAAAGCAGCACTTGCATAATAATTGTTGTCGTGATAACTAAGAGCTTTAGCAAATCATAAAGCCTGAGATTGTAACTTAAAATGCGTCATGCGTTTTTACAGGAATGAATAAATATTCTTGGTGACAATTTCTTCGTGAATGGTTTGCAGCCGCTCTAACTAAGGAGGCTGTGGCCTCCTTTTCTACATGTAGGTTTAAATCATGCAAGATATCATTCTCTTACAGCAACAAGCTGCGGATGCTATTGCCCAGGCAAAAGATATTCCTGCCTTAGAAGCAATCCGGGTTGATTATTTAGGGAAAAAAGGACAGCTAACCGAAATTCTAAAAGGATTAGCAGGTTTATCAGCCGAAGAAAAACCCAAAGCAGGACAATTAGTTAACCAAGCCAAACGAGAAATCAGTACCCTAATTGAAGAAAAAATGTTGCAACTGAAGGAGACGCAACTTCAGAAAAAATTAGATGCAGAGCGCATTGATGTGAGTTTGCCAGGTCGTGATAACAAATGCGGTTCATTACATCCAGTGACCCAAGTAAAGCAGCAGATTACCGATTATTTCAGTCGTTTGGGCTTCGATATTGTTACAGGTCCTGAAATTGAGACTGAATTTTATAATTTTGAAGCATTGAACATTCCTGGTCATCACCCAGCTAGAGCAATGCACGATACTTTTTATTTCGGTGATGGTCAGTTGTTACGCACCCATACTTCTCCTGTGCAAATCCGCGTTATGGAAAAGCGTACACCACCTTTGCGATTAATTGCACCAGGCCGCGTTTACCGCTGTGACTCCGATGTAACCCATACACCTATGTTTCATCAAGTTGAAGGCTTGTTAATTGATAAGCAGGCAACTCTCTCAGGTCTTAAAGGGTTGTTACAAGATTTTTTTGCCCATTTTTTTGGTCGACAGTTGGCTTTGCGATTTAGGCCTTCCTATTTTCCCTTTACCGAGCCCTCTGCTGAAGTTGATATTGAGTGTACGCAATGCTTTGGTACAGGATGCCGTTCTTGCAAATTTACCGGATGGCTGGAGGTATTGGGTTGTGGCATGGTTCATCCCAACGTATTAGAAGCGGTCAACATTTCTTCAAAAGAATACCAAGGTTGGGCTTTTGGTATGGGAATGGATCGACTTGCGATGCTTTACTTCGGAATCGACGATTTACGCATGATGTTTGAAAATGATGTGACCTTTTTGAAACAGTTTTAGAGCCAGGTTGACAGGAGTCCAACCATTGTACTGCAGTTTATTGCAGTTCCATGAATCTAGTTACATCACTCTATTAAACGGGTATTTACAATGAAAATTAGTGAATTATGGTTACGTGAATGGGTAAACCCTTCCTTAGATGAGCAGCAGTTAGCTGCCCTTCTAACCATGGCGGGTTTGGAAGTTGATGCAGTAAATCCCGTTGCTGGTCAATTTGAGGGTGTTATTGTTGCACAAGTTATTAACACTAAGCCCCATCCGCAAGCCGATAAATTAACGCTGTGTGAAGTTGATGCTGGAGAGGGGCAGGTTTTAAAAGTAGTCTGTGGTGCTTCCAATGTGCGCAAAGGATTAAAAGTAGCTCTAGCTCAAATTGGCGCTCATCTACCCGGTGATTTTATAATAAAAGAATCAATGCTTCGAGGAGAGTTGTCACAGGGAATGTTGTGTTCAATGTCAGAGTTGGGCTTGGCGGAGAATTCAGATGGTATCATGGAGTTAGATGATAACGCCCCTATTGGTACTGATTTAAGAGCATATCTGGCTTTAAATGACTGGGTATTCGATATTGATTTAACACCTAATCGTGCGGATTGTTTTAGTGTGCTTGGCATCGCACGCGAGATTGCAGCCTTAACGCAATTACCATTGCAAGCAATGCCAAAAGATATTGTGCAGCCTGCTATCGATGAGTCGTTAGCAATTAAATTAATGGTTCCTGAGGCTTGTCCACAATACTGTGGGAGAGTAATTCGCGATATTAATCCTCATGCCCATACGCCGGTATGGATGGTTGAGCGTTTACGTCGTGGTGGCATTCGCCCGATACATCCTGTCGTTGATGTGACTAACTATGTGATGCTTGAGCTTGGTCAGCCTATGCATGCATTTAATCTACAAGCATTGCGCGGAGATATTGTTGTGCGCTTTGCTAAGGCAGATGAAAACCTGGAATTGCTTGATGGACAAGAGGTGAGTCTGAACGAGAAGGTTTTAGTTATCGCTGATAAAGAGAAAGCGCTGGCTATGGCTGGTATCATGGGGGGGCAAGCAAGTGCTGTTGAAGAAAATACCACGGCAATATTTCTTGAAAGTGCATTCTTTAATCCTATCACAATAGCTGGAGTTGCAAGAAGCTATGGCTTATTTACAGACTCATCTCAGCGCTATGAGCGAGGCGTTGATCCGCAATTGCAACTTGTTGCCCTAGAAAGAGCAACTAAGCTATTGAGCGATATAGTTGGCGGTATTGCAGGGCCTGTGTGTGTTGCTTCCAAACCAGAAGCGTTGCCTAAAAGAAATAATGTTTTATTTAATCCTGCAAGAGTTGAACAAGTCACTGGTTTGCAAATAACGGAGGGCGAAATAGTTGCTATGCTCGAGGGATTGGGTATGCAAGTGAACAAAAGCGCTTCGTTATGGGAAGTTAGTGTTCCTTCTCATCGTTTTGATATTAGTCTTGATGTCGACTTGGTTGAAGAAGTAGCACGATTATATGGCTATGATAAGCTTCCTGGCAGTATTATGCTAACAGAAGTACAAGCAGGGACTATTAATCCTCTGGAATCCCTCGCATCGCGCGTTTCGCAGTTGTTTATATCTCGCGGTTATCACGAAACAATTAGTTACAGTTTTGTTGACCCCGAACTGCAAGAAACGCTTTATCCTGGTGTGCCCACCATGCAATTGCTTAATCCTATCTCGTCCGAATTATCACAAATGCGAGCAGGAATGTGGCCTGGACTATTAGCTTCAATGATTTATAACATCCATCGACAGCAAACTGCAATTAAATTTTTTGAGACTGGTGTAGTTTTTGATCTTACGGATGGAAGTTTAAAAGAGCACCCCTGTATTGCTGGTTTATTAACTGGGGAGCATGGCACACTCAATTGGAGTGAAAAATCTGGTAAATTTGATTTTTTTGACTTAAAAGGGGATTTGCAAGCACTGTTTGCCTCACTGCAGTTAAGTGAGGTTAGTTTTCTTGCTGAATCACATCCGGCATTACATCCCGGAAAATCTGCCCGGATCTCTATTCATGGTCAAGACGCGGGTTGGTGTGGTGTGCTGCATCCAAGAATTGCAGATGCGCTCGATATTCATGATGAGGTCATACTTTTTGAACTTCATTTGAATTCATTGACTAATCAAATGACGCCTCGCTATCAGCAAATCTCAAAATTCCCTCAAATACGTCGAGATTTATCATTTTTAGTTGATAATGAAGTGAGTGCTGCAGAAATCGAGAATGCTGTCCGTGAGGTTGTTGAGCGTGAGTGCTTAAAATCATTTGATGTATTTGATGTATATACCGGTGAATCTATTCCTGAAGGTAAGAAAAGTCTGGCAATTGCGCTGACTTTGCAGGATGATAAACGAACGATGGTTGATACGGAGATCAATGCAATAATCAGTGCTATAATCAAAGGGCTTAATGAAAAATTTGCCATTATATTGAGGGACTAATCGTGAATGCACTAAGTAAAGCAATGATTGCGGAAACTTTATGTAATGAATTGGGTCTTGGTAAATCTGATGCTAAAGACATGGTAGAACAGTTTTTTGAAACTTTAAAACATGGTCTGGAGAATGGTCAGCATGTTAAGTTATCAGGCTTCGGTAACTTTACACTGCGTGACAAGCCGCAACGACCTGGAAGAAATCCTAAAACGGGACAGGCTATTCCTGTGGTTGCAAGACGTGTAGTAACGTTTAAACCAGGCCTTAAATTGAAAACTAAAATTGAAGAGCGGGGTAAGTAGCTCATTGACTCATTATGTTAAGCATGTCTTTTTGTGTACTAATCAAAAAATACCTGGCAAGCAATGTTGTGCGAATACAGGTGGCGGGCTTTTTTTTGATTATATGAAAGCAAGGTTGCTAGAGCTTGGCTTGTATGGTCCAGGCAAGGTAAGAATCAGTAAGTCTGGTTGTCTCGGGCGTTGCAGTGAGGGACCATGCATTGTTATTTATCCTGAGGGAGTATGGTATACTTACGCCTCCATGACTGATATTGATGAGATTATAGATAAGCACTTAATTGCAGGAAATAGGGTCGAGCACTTGCTCATTTCTAATTAAATATCTAATTTTTAATATATTTGGATTTTTGATATAAGTTTCATTTTGCTTAAGATTAAACCTCCTCTGAGGGCATCCATGGACCCTTAAGCTGGGGTTTTTGCACATCAAAACAAGTAAATTGTCCATAGAATCTAAAAAGCTTGCAAGAATTTATAGTATTAGACTTGTAGGTTATGCAGCTTTTAGTTAAAATCGCCCGTCTGATTGAAAGATTACCAATAAAGGCGGTACGGAGTTAATTTAATGAAAACATTTAGCGCCAAGTCACACGAAGTCAAACGCGACTGGTATGTGATCGATGCTAGCGACAAAGTTTTAGGTCGTCTTGCTACCGAGATTGCTCGTCGTTTACGCGGCAAGCACAAGGCTGAGTACACACCACATGTTGATACAGGTGATTATATCATTGTAACCAACGCGGAAAAGGTAACTGTTACTGGCCGTAAGTTTAAAGAAAAGATGTACTATCATCACTCAGGTTTTCCTGGTGGTATAAAGTCAACTTCTTTTGATAAGTTGCAGAAAAAGAATCCTGTACGTATTATCGAGCTCGCTGTAAAGGGAATGCTTCCTAAAAACCCTTTGGGTCGAGAAATGTATCGTAAGCTGAAGGTTTATGCTGGCAATGAGCATCCGCACACTGCGCAACAACCTAAGCAACTTGACATTGAGGAATAAACATTATGGCTGAAAGAAAGCAATACTATGGCACTGGTCGTAGAAAAAGTTCAACGGCTAGAGTGTTTTTACGCCCTGGTAAAGGCGAAATTAGGGTTAATAATCGTGCCTTAGAAGATTATTTTGGTCGCGAGACTTCCTGCATGGTTGTTCGCCAGCCTTTAGAAACAGTTGATGTAATCGGTAAATTTGATATTTATGCAACTGTAGTTGGTGGTGGGATTTCTGGTCAGGCGGGCGCTATTCGCTTGGGTATAGCTCGTGCATTAGTTGCTTACGATGAATCTGACCTGGTTGAAGGTGCTGAGCCTAGCCCTACTTCTTATCGCAGAAAATTGCGTGATCGAGGTTTGTTGACTCGCGATTCAAGACGTGTGGAAAGGAAAAAGGTTGGTTTGCACAAAGCACGTCGAGCAACCCAGTACTCCAAACGCTAATATTAATGATGTTAGCCTCAAGCCCCGCTTTAGCGGGGTTTTTTAATTTAAATTATTACATTTTTATATTGCGGGATTCAGTAGTCGCTTAATTGTTAATAAAGCATAAACACAGGAAGTCTCCATTGAAAGAAGTCTATATCCACAAATTCGTAGAGTTTTACGCCTTATTAATCTAATTTCCTACCCCAAAAATACCACAAGTTCTTCGTCAATCTCCTTAAAAAACAAAGCATTTTGGAAAAATTTATACGTACGGTAAGCGTAATAATTTCTTAAGCTTAATTTTATATACTAAGTTTAAGCAATATACAGAGTGTGGAGAAAAAATCATGGCTCGTAAAAAAGTAGAGAAGCAAACTGTTAGTAATAACTTTGATGGCTTGCTAGAACTTTTGGACGTTGAGGAACTAACGGCTGACAATTTAAAAAAGAGCTATAAAAATGCTGCAGCGAAATGGCATCCGGATAAAAATCCTAATGATCCTGAGGCAGGAGCAAAGTTCGATATTTTAAGAAAAAATTATGCGCTGCTTTTGCCTCTTGCTGAAACTAAGAATGGGAAAATTAGCCCACTAGAAGAAATCGCAATTGCTGAAAAAATGGCGGTTTCTTCAGTGAAGGCTAATAACACCATTTTAAACATGATAGCAGGTGTTAGCCAAGATTTAGCAGATGCAATTAAGGGTTTAGTTACAGATATGCTGACAAAACTAAATCTTGAAGCAGTTACTGGGTTACACTATGAGTATGCACGAGTAGACATAGATGGTGGCCGGCAACATAGTCGTCAGGTTGACGTAAGCACTGCGGGTCTTACTGAGGAACAGCAACAAAAGCTACACCCTTCTTTGCAGGGTTTAAAAGGCGATGTTTTAAAAACCAAGATCTTGGCAAATTTCAAAGATTCTTTTCGTCTGGCCCAAAATCAAGAGGATGTTGACAGAATAGTGAAGGAGTTTAAAGCTGGGCCTGAGTATAAGATTCTTAAAACAGGCCAAGATATGGCAACAAGATTTTTCCATCTCAAAACAAGTTCTGCTATAGCAGTTGAGGATATTGTTAAAGAAGTTGAGGCAGACTTAGCAAGCAAAAAAGCAGCTGCTCCTAACAATTAAAAATCCTCATCGAGTTCTGTCCCTTTCTTAAAGGAAGGGACAGTTGAATTCCCTATTACCCCATTCCTTTTTAGACAAAACAGACGATTGGTTCAACTTCCTTTTGTATAATGTTTCGAAGCAGAAGTTTAAGAACTAAGGTTTTAGCAATTTCAAAGACTTTTCCATTCAGAAGAAACTCAAGGGATAGTCATTCGAGGTGAGCCTGAGAAACAAAAGTCTCGGAGTTTGCAACAGGATTTCCACCTCACAATAAGTTCTACTGTAGCTGGTGACGAAATTGTCATGAAGTTGAGCTGGATTAGGTGAAAACTGGCTCTTTGGCAATTAAATCTTCATAGAATTTGTTCTTTTTATAAAGAGACAGCTTATACCAAAGCATGTGACTCCAATATTTTTCATAAGAATCAAGTATTTGATCACTCTATAACACAGCAAAATTTCTCATCAAAAAAATTATTAATTAAAAAAATCTCTGTGCCGGACAATTTTTTAAAAGACAGTCTCTGTTGATTTAAAAAGAATCCAATTTGAAAAATTGAGGAACAATTTTGTATTGATTCTAGAATGAGTAAGCGAGTCATCTAAGATGATCTAAGCCCAAGCGAAAAAAGCTGTTTTTTGGTCTTTTTTGATTGCGTAATTTTTTAAGCGGAATAGGCTTGATAGATGCTCTCCATTCGCCAATTCGATGGGCCCAAACAAATCCTAAAGCGAGTAAAACCAAGAGTTTTTCGATGCGTTTAGGCTCAATAACCCGGGTATCTTCAAACTGCCATCCCTTTGTTAGTGCAGCAAAAAGTGTTTCGATTTCCCATCGGCGCAAATAGGAAGCAATAGCATTTCTGGGATGCCGATTTGTCACTACGACCATCAAGTCTTCACGATAATTTTTGCTCCCTGCCAAATAAAGAGATTGACCAAAAATAGTCACATTCATCCCAAATACGTTTTGCTGATAGGGGGCTAGATGCTTGAATAATTGAGCTGAGGTTTTAAATTTCCTCCTCCCTATACACACGTCTACGGTTCCTTTAATCCGTAAATAAAAAGGAATGTCTTCTGTTACAAGCCAAGCAATCAGTGCTTTGTTAGGGAATTCTCTATCCCCCCAGAACGCCTTGTATGGACTCTTTACCGAAAGTATTAACAAATCGCGATAATAATTCGATTTGCTCTTTAGCTGTCGTACTTCATGCTTTCTTTAACAGGCGCCAAAAAGAGTGATAGCTATTCCTTCATAACAAACATAAATACATTGATTTTAGCTTTTCCCCAATACCAGTTTGTCCTATCAATAGCTAAATAGACTTTATGATTTTTATTAAAAAATAGAGCATATATCCAGCGCGCAATCCAGGTAAAATCTAACTCAAATTTTGAAAAAAAACGGTATATGCATTTATAGTGTGAATCAATACTTGCTTTATCACCATCCATCGTCACGGCAATTTCACTTAAATTGACACTTCTTACCATAAATAGGGCTAACAACATTTGCGCCAAACAGTCTATTCTTGACTTGTGCCAATTTAATTGCTGACTTAAAATCCCACCCAACATCGCTGATGTACGTCATATATGCTCCTTTTGGGTCGAAGCTGAGTATATAAAATACATTGTAAATCAGCGAGTTATTTCTAATCTCCCTTTCTTAAATTCGTTTTTTGTCCAGCACAAAGTTAAAAAAATAAGCTCTTAGGTAATGGTAATAATTTCTTAAGGTTAATTTTATATACTAAGTCTAAGCAATATACAAAGTGTGGAGAAAAAATCATGGCTAGTAACAACTTTGATGGGCTTTTAGAGCTTTTTAATAATGCTGAGATATTAGATATTAAAGATTTAAAAAAGAATTATCAAAAAGCGGCATTAAAATGGCACCCTGATAAAAATCCTGGCAATCCCATTGCAGAAGAAAATTTCAAAGCTTTAAACGAAATGTATAATCTGCTTTTACCTCTCGTTGAAAAAGAAGGGAAGATTAGTAACGAAGAAGTATTTGCTATTGCTCAAAAGATGGTAGATTCTTCACCAAAGGCTAATAACGTCATTTTGAACATGATAGCAGGTATTAAAGATGTTGGCCAAAGTTTGGCAGAAGGAATTAGAAGCATGTGGAATGCCCTAGTAGGCATGCAGCTACATTATCAATATGCAAGGGTAGATAAAGGTAGTCGTAAACATAGCTTCGGTGCTGAGCTAACCGAGGAGCAGCAAAAAAATCTGGATCCTTCTTTGCGGGGTTTAAAGGGAGATGCTTTAAAAACCCAAATCTTGGCAAATTTCAAAGCTTCTATTACTAAATTAGACAGCCAGGAAAAAATCGATAAGGTGGTAGAGAAGTTTAAAGAAGGGCCTGAGTACGCGATTCTTAAAACAGGCCAAGATAGAACGACAAGATTTTTCAATCTGTCAACGACTTCTGCTAAAGGTGTGGAGGGAATTGTCGAAGACGTTAAGAAAGATTTGGCGTACAGACAAGCGGCAGTGGTGAATCCTAACAGCTAATAACGTAGGGAATAATCATGTTTTATTCCCAATAACCTTCCTAGATATGTCCCTCTTAAAAATAGAGGGACTCTCTTATACACTGGAGATTTTTAGAAACCCATTTCTCCTGCAGAAAAAGATAAAAGTGTTTTTTGTGCATGTAATCTATTCTCACTTTGAGTGAATAATACTGAAGTAATATATCAGGTAAGGAGACAGAAACTTCTTTACCATGCTCCATAGGCATGCAATGCATGAATAGAGCTTCAGGTTTTGCTTTTGCCATGAGTTCCTCATTGACTTGAAAGCCTGCGAAATGCGTGTACTACTGACGTTTCTACTGCGTACCCTCTCTAAATTTTGATCGCGTGTGAAAAACTTAGACGGGTTCGAAATGAAGATTTTTCAAAAATCATTAGAATCTTTTGTGAATGTCATTCAGTGTTTTTTAGCCATTTGTTCTTTAATTTCTCGATGTCGCCATTTTCTTTAAGTGTGCTTAGGATGTTATTAATTTCGATGGTTAAAGGGGAGTTTTTTGGGCAGGCAATGCCATAACCGTTTTCAGATTGGGCAATTATTGCATAGGAAAAACTTGGATTTTTCTGAGTAAATATCGCGCCTTGTTCTCCATCCATTAATACTGCATCGACATGTCCGGCTTTTAAGGCTTCTATTGCTTGATTATTATTATCCATGACTAGGATTGCAGAGTCTGCAGCATGTTTTTTTAGCCAAACTTCCATAGTGCTACCTAATTGAGCAACTAGTTTTTTTCCGGCGAATTGAGAAAGAGTATGAATAGGTGCCTTCTTCCTAAAAACAACGGCGATACCATCAAAATAATAGGGATGACTGAAGTCAAAATTGTTCTTCCTTTCCTCGGTGATCGTTATCGTCGAAATGGCTGCATCAACTTTCCTAGAGTTTAAAGCTGGCAGGATGCTGCTGAATGGCAAATTATCAAAAACGGCTTTTTTTCCCATTTTGTGAGCAATTAATTCCGCAAGGTCAATATCAAAGCCCTTTAATACTTCATGATCTTTATATTCAAAAGGTGGATATTCTGCTGCAGTGGCAAAATGAATAATAGTCGCTGGCGATTTAGCATCTTTATTGTTGAGTCCGACAATAAAAAAGCCTATAAAAATAATTGCAGGAGTAATTAATAGTCTCATTGTAGTTTTGTATTCATTTTTTATCCATTTTTTGACTATATTAAGTTTGCTTTTTTCTGTCAACAATTATGGATATAATTCCCAATATGATGGCTGTATATTCAATACCGCGGATCTAATAAAGGAGTTGAGTATGTCTTATGACAATATTCTTGACGGGCATATTTTAAGTATTGTGCAAACGCAAGAAATTCCCGAGCAAAGCGACCTGCAAAAATGTTTACAAGAAAGAGGTTACGACATTCCGCAAGCGACCTTGTCGCGTCGATTAAAAAAATTGAAAATTGCTAAGGTGGCAGGAGTGTACCGGGTTGTCGATTTTAGCATGCCTAGTTTGCCCTTTATTTTGAACATACAAATTTCGGATTATGGGATGATTGTTTTGCATACTCATCCGGGGCATGCAAGTAGTCTTGCATCGTTTCTTGATAAAAAATATGTCAATTTTTCTTCCCCAAATGCTAATGACTCCGGTATCCTAGGCACGATTGCTGGTGACGATACCATTCTACTTATTGTTAAAAGCAAGCAGCATTTAGAGGCAGTGCTCGAGATACTCCAAAAAGAATTTCCCTATCTTAATTTTTGAAGTAAGTTAGCCACGTATTGTCATGCTGCCCCAAACTTCTGGATTTATTTCATTTAGTTCGTTGCGAATCTCGCTCAATCGTTCTGGAACTTTTCTCATCCCGGAAAAGAAATTGTAATTAGGGGCATCCAGAAGGGATATTTCATAACTTGCAAAAGCGCCAACCATTGCAGTAAATATCGCGACTGGGATTCTTATCTCGTCGGAAAACATTGCAAGGCTCAGAAAAGCGCTGACGCTACCGCCTACGATAGTATTTGATAAAAGATTCTTATTTCGCCAGTTCGCAAAAAAACTAGCGTTTTCGGGATTCTTAAGTGTCTGAATGAGTTCTTGTAATTGTTGAAATTGTAGTTGAGGATTTACTTGCTCATATCTTTCGATATCATTTTCTTTAACAAATAGATCGATTTCTGACTTCAATTCACTGTCTAGCTCAATGTTTACAATGGGTAAGTGATAAAGTGGAGAAAGAGGTTTCCTGATGGATTTTAAATACTTAAAAAAAGGTTCGAGCTCAAAGTATTGAATGAGTAATTTGTTGTTATTTTCGACAGTTACTTTGATTGGATTAAGCATTACCAGTCTAGAAATTGAGCATTTTGCTTCATTCGGTAGGTTTGTCAGTAAAGGCATTTGAGTTATTTTAGGGTTAAAAGGATTTTAATTATACATTTGTGCTAATTCATAGTCTATGTTATCGGAAAAAAATCATAGTCCATCTTTAACTTAAAGTAACACTTGACCTCTGGTTGACAAAAAATTCCAATTAATACGCTAATTTCATCTTTTTAGCAGATTCTAAATTATTTCACTCAAAGAGAACTAGGGTCTGTTTTAATTCGCTAGCTTTTCGACCAAGATAATAGAATTATAAACAGACCCTGTTAGTTTTCATTTTCAAATACCTAATTCTTTGTTATAACTGAATTTAAATTTTTCTTGTTAGAATAGCTAGCGGAAATGGACCGAGGGATAAAACAGGACGAGACGAACGTGAGTGATAATACTGATCCCAGCCAAAATAATACTCCTACTGAAGAAGAAATTGATGAGCAAAGACGCAAGTTTTTATTAACAACCACTGGCATTTTGGGAGGGGTTGGGGTGGCTTGCGCCTTAACTCCCTTTATTTCTTCATGGCTTCCGAGTGCACAAGCAGAGGCTGCTGGAGCACCAGTGCAGGTTGACTTAAGTAAAATAGAGCCAGGGCAACAAGTCACAGTAGAGTGGCGAGGTAAGCCCGTATGGATTATTAGACGTACCAAGGAAATGTTGCAAACTCTAAAAGGTGCAGAAAATCAGCTACGTGACCCTGAATCTTTGGTTGAGCAACAACCTTCCTATGCTCAAAACCAGTATCGTTCGATAAATCCAGAGTACTTGGTTCTTGTAGGGATTTGTACCCACTTAGGTTGTTCGCCAAAGTATTTTCCCAATGTCAATGAACTTGGACCCCATTGGGCAGGAGGATTTTATTGTCCTTGCCATGGATCTACCTTCGACTTGGCTGGACGCGTATTTAAAGGAGTTCCTGCGCCAATCAATTTGCAGGTGCCGCCTTATTATTTTGTTAGTGAACATGTCATTGTAATCGGTGAAGAAAAGAAACAAGGATAATCCAAGATGAGTGGATGGTTTAATTGGCTAGATGCGCGTTTTCCCCTATTGAGTACTTGGCGAGCGCATGCAAGTGAATATTATGCACCGAAAAATTTTAATTTTTATTATTACTTCGGTTCATTAGCAACGATTGTTTTAGTTAATCAACTCGTTACGGGGTTGTGGCTAACAATGTTTTATACCCCAACTGCGCAACAGGCTTTTAGTTCAATTGAATATATTATGCGCGATGTGAATTATGGCTGGTTGTTGCGCTATATGCATTCCACTGGGGCTTCTGCTTTTTTTATCGTAATTTATCTGCATATGTTTAGAGGCTTACTGTATGGGTCTTACCAGAAACCCAGAGAGCTAGTATGGCTTTTAGGGGTAACCATCTTCCTGTTGCTGATGGCGGAAGCATTTTTTGGATACTTGCTACCTTGGGGGCAGATGTCTTTTTGGGGAGCACAAGTGATTACTTCGCTTTTTGGTGCAATCCCTTGGGTTGGGGATAGTGTTGCCACTTGGTTGCGTGGTGATTACAACGTCGCCAATGCCACTTTACAACGGTTTTTTGCTTTACACGTAGTAGGCGTCCCCTTATTACTCTTATTACTTGTTTTTTTACATTTAGTTGCCTTGCACAAAGTGGGATCTAATAATCCGGAAGGAATAGAAATTAAAAAACATCTTGATGCTAATGGAAAACCACTTGATGGTATTCCTTTTCATCCTTATTACACGGTTAAAGATTTTGTTGGTGTGATTGTTTTTCTAATTATCTTTTTTGCGGTGGTCTTTTTTATACCAGAAATGGGCGGGTATTTTCTAGAATACGCTAATTTTGTGCCGGCAAATCCAATGGTTACGCCAGAACATATTGCTCCGGTATGGTATTTAACCCCGTTTTACGCCATGTTAAGGGCTATCCCTAATAAATTATTGGGAGTGATAGCCATGGGGGCAGCTATATTAATTTTGTTTTTTATTCCCTGGTTGGATAAAAGCCCTGTACGGTCGATGCGTTATAAAGGTTACTACTCAAAGTATGCATTAGCGGCGTTTGTAATTAGCTTTATTATGCTGGGTTATCTTGGCACGGTGATTATGACCCCTTTTAAACAATACCTGGCTCGCGCTTTCACAGCAATTTATTTTGCTTATTTCCTATTTATGCCCATTTATACACGATATGAGCAGCATAAGGTCGTACCAGAGAGGATAACAGCATGAATAAAAAGCGAGTATTCTCCTATCTCTTAGGATTATTGGCTGCTTCGCTTGTGCATGCTAATACTAATATTGATATGCTGCCGGTAAAAGTTGATTTGCAAGATCCTGCAAAATTGCAGCGTGGTGCAAAAATATTCATGAATTACTGTTCAGGTTGCCATGCTTTGCGTTATATGCGCTACAACCGCATGGCTCAAGATTTAGGATTAACGACCTTTGATGGTCAGATTGACAAAGACTTATTGTTCAATAACTTAGTTTTTACTACAGCCAAAATCCATGATCCCATCCAAATTAGCATGTCTGATACTGATGCCAGACAATGGTTTGGGATTGTCCCCCCTGATCTTTCACTCACTGCTCGTGAGCGTGGGCCTCAATGGATCTATACCTATTTGAAAAGTTTTTACGAAGATAAGAAACGACCTTTTGGTACTAATAATTTGCTGATACCAGATGTTGCCATGCCCAATGTCCTAGAACCCTTGATTGGGCGTGTCGTTGCGATTACTGAGGGAAATGGACCAAAGCCGCCAATCTCCCATTTAGTATTGGTTGGACAAGGAGAAATGAACGAAAAAGAGTTTGACAGTACTCTGGAAGACTTGGTTACTTTTCTAACATATGTGGCAGAGCCAGTTAAACTCGTTCGCTATCGTATAGGAGTTGTTGTTATTATATTCTTATGCATTTTCTGGTTAATAGCGTATCAACTTAAACGAGTATATTGGAAAAAGGTTCATTAATGCATTTAAAGAGGAAAGGATAGCATCCCATTAAATTTCAATAACATAACTTTGTCATCCTAACCTCCAAAGGTAGTATAGAGGAAAATGTTATACCGCAAATTGCTGATAAATTCGGAAGATAGAAAAATGTCAGGAATTATCATCACGCTGAGCAAATTTGTGGTAAAATAATGCCCTTTGACATACCAAAAGGTATGAATTGAACGATTGACGAGGAGTTTGCTGATGGCTATTGTGGCAAAGCGCACGATTATGTCTTTATATTCTGACAATGATGATATCTATAGTCATCAAGTTCGTATAGTTTTGGCTGAAAAAGGGGTCAATGTCGAAATTCTTCATGCCAAACAAGGTGAAGCTCCTAACGATCTGCTTGCTGTTAATCCTTATGGAACAGTTCCTACTTTGTTGGACAGAGAATTAGTTCTATACGAAGCTCGCATCATTATGGAATATTTGGATGAACGGTTTCCTCATCCACCACTCTTACCGGTCTACCCTGTTGCTCGGGCTGAAGCACGTAAGATGATGCATCGCATAGAGCAAGATTGGTATTGTTTCCTGCAAAACATTAAAGCAGGGCATGAAATTGAACAATCACGTCAATATTTAATGGAAAGTTTGATTAATCTTGAGCCTGTTTTTGCGGATAAACCTTACTTTTTAAGTGATGAGTTTTCTTTATTAGATTGCGCACTAGCTCCTCTATTGTGGCGTTTACCCCAATTAGGCATAGATATTCCTGCCAAAGCCAAAGGTTTGCACGCTTATATGCAGCGTATATTCAAGAGAGATTCCTTCCAAGCAAGCTTGAGTGATGCTGAGAGGCAAGTAAGAGCGGCCTGATGATGAATATGACTTCAAATAAGCCTTATCTTATTCGTGCTATTTATGATTGGATTGTGGACAATGATCAGACACCGTACATATTAGTCAGCGCTAATTATCCTGGCGTACAGGTACCACAAGAATTCGTTAATGATGGGCGGATAGTATTAAATATTTCTCCTAAAGCATGTCGTGGCTTGCATCTTGAGAACGATAGAATTATCTTTACTGCTCGTTTTTCTGGCCAAAGTATGCAGATTTTTATTGTTCCTGCTGCAGTTCTGGCAATATATGCTAAGGAAAATGGTCAGGGCATGGAGTTCCCGGAAGAAATTCATGAGCCGTTACCGCCAGCTACATCAGGAACAGAAAAGGGACGTAAACCTGCCTTAACTCTTGTAAAAAATAAGGAGTAAAGTTTTCCCCCTGCATGGTGCTCATTCTTAGCTATCGTTTAATAGATAGCGATTGATTCGAGTATCTAACAGGGTTATGAACTTATTCTTGTATTGCTGAAGGAGCACAAAAAGGCTATGACCACTGCAAAGATTTCTCTGTATCAATCCAAGCATATTCGTTTATGTGAACAATTAGCCATTACTGATTTAGGATTATCTGAAGATGAGCTAATGGAGCGCGCTGGTCATAGTGCATTTTTAACTTTGACTAAACTCTATCCTGCTGTACGCAACCTGGCTATATTTTGTGGGAGTGGTAACAATGCTGGAGATGGTTATGTATTAGCACGTTTAGCTCATGAAAAAGGTTACTCAGTTCTTATCAATCAGTATAAGAGCGTAGAAAATTTACCACCTGCAGCCCGTCATGCTGCGTTAATTGCTATCGCCGCAGGTGTTCCTTGTCAATGTTTGGATGACCCCATTGATAGTGATGCAGAGTTGGTGATTGATGCTTTACTCGGCATAGGATTACAAGGCGAAGTTAAAGGCCCTTTAGTTGCGGCTATTAATCAAATTAATGAGAGTGAACTTCCTATTCTTGCTCTTGATATTCCCTCTGGCCTAAATGCAGATACAGGAACTGTATTAGGTGTCTGTGTTCGCGCAACAACAACAGCTACTTTTATCGCTCGTAAGTTAGGTTTAATGACCTTAGATGGTCCTGATCATTGTGGTAAAATTGTTTGCCATAGCTTAGGGCTTGAGAATTGTATGTCAACGATTTCGCCTGCAGCTTATTTGTTAGACGAAAATTTGCGCAATACGCTACTGCCTCGTCGCTTGAAGAATTCTCATAAAGGACTTTATGGCCATGTTTTAGTGATCGGTGGCGGTCATGGTATGCCTGGCTCAGTTTATTTAACTGCCAATGCTGCATTGCGAGTAGGAGCAGGACTTGTCACTATAGCTACAAGACCAGAGTATGCTGGTCATGTATTGCCTTCACTACCTGAGGCTATGATTTATGGTATTGAGGAGGTAGAAGAGCTTTCCCCCCTGATCAGTCGAGCAACAATTTGTGTTATCGGCCCTGGCTTAGGTGAGGATGAATGGGCGATGGCATTATTTACCAAAGCACTCACGTCACAGTTGCCTATGGTTATTGATGCTTCTGCATTACGCATTTTGGCGAAGAACCACCAACATGATGATAACTGGATCTTAACCCCGCATCCTGGCGAAGCGGCCAGTTTATTGGGTTGTTCAACTGTTGACGTGCAAAAAAATCGTTACCAGGCTGTATGTAAGCTCCAGCAACAGTATGGAGGACATGTCATCCTTAAAGGTGTCGGTACATTAATAGCAACTGATAAGTCAGAAGCTTATTTATGTGCTGCTGGAAATCCGGGTATGGCAAGTGCAGGCATGGGAGATGCCTTGAATGGTGTCATTGCAGGTTTGGCGGCCCAGGGATTGTCTCTTGCCGATGCTGCCAAGTTAGGGGTTTGGGTACATGCGACGGCGGCGGATGCAGCGGCAATTGCTATGGGGGAGCGTGGTCTTTTAGCAAGTGATCTAATGCCTTATTTGCGCCACCAGGTGAATAGATTGTCGGTCGGCTGTGGTGGATAAATGACGAAATACGATTTAGTGCTTCCTGATGAGTCAAGTAGCGAATCTTTGGCTACAAGTTTAGCAACGATGCTATTTTCCCCATTGGTTTTGAGCTTCAGTGGCGAAATTGGTGCTGGAAAAACAACCTTCATTCGTGCAATGCTTCGTGCTTTGGGGGTTAAAACTGCGGTCAAAAGTCCCTCTTTTTCTTTAGTTGAAAGTTACCAATGTAACAATTTTCAAGTTCATCATTTTGACCTTTATCGCATTCACGATGAGGCAGAGCTAGAGTATATTGGTTTTAGGGATTACTTTCGCGAAAATTCTGTCTGCTGTATCGAATGGCCAGAACATGGTGGTCATTTTTTAGAGAGAGTTGATCTTAATTTCGCCTTCGTTATCAATGGGAGCGGTCGATTGTTGACTATAAATGCTTCAAGTCCCGCTGGGGAAAAAATGTTGTCTTGCCTTGCGAGTAAACAATGAGTAAACGCATCTTTGGTTTTTGTATGTTGATGGTAGGCTGTTCGATGGTAATGGCTGCAAAACTGCTTTCAATTGAAGTGAAACAGCAAGCAGGCACCCCTTCGGTACTATTCACACTCGATAGAGCAGTTGCTCATAAAGTGTTCACACTTACTAATCCTAATCGGGTAGTTATTGATTTTGAAAATACAGATTTAGCTTTCAACTTAAATCGTGTGAATCTGGGGCCGGAATTGATTAAGTACATTCGCAGTGGCCGTCCGAACTCACACACTTTACGCTTGGTATTTGAAGTTAATCAAGCAGTTATGACACAAACAAAACCGCTGCAGCAATTGGCGAGCGCAAAACATAGTTTCTCTCTGAATTTGACTACTAATGGCGGTGGCTCAGGGGCTAGTTACACACCTCAAAATTCAATGCCGATAAAAGTAACTACAAGAAAAGTTACTAAAACACCGGTATCTGTTCGGCATGCCCCACCCAAAACATTACGAGATGTCATTGTTGTTCTTGACCCTGGGCATGGGGGTAAAGACCCTGGCGCTAGTGGACCGAAAAGGTCATTAGAAAAATACGTGACTTTAGCCATTGCGCAGAAATTAAAACAAATTATTGATAGACAGCCTGGTATGAGGGCAGTGCTAACCCGTAATGGTGATTATTACATTGAGCTGCGTGAGCGTTTAAGAATTGCCAGAAAATACAATGCAGATGTTTTTATCTCAATCCATGCGGATGCATTCATTAATCAGCATTCAAGTGGTGCTTCAGTCTTTGCTTTATCACAATCTGGAGCAACAAGTGAGGCTGCACGTTGGCTCGCAGAAAAAGAAAACTATTCAGAGTTAGGCGGCGTGAATTTGTCCGAACTGGATGATCAAAGTGGTTTAGTGCGCACCGTGCTAATTGATTTATCACAAACTGCTACGATCGGTGCCAGTCTTCATATGGGTGAACGAGTGCTACTCAATTTGGATAGAATCACTCGTCTACATAATCATAAGGTAGAACAAGCCAGGTTTATGGTATTAAAATCCCCGGATATCCCCTCAATTTTAATTGAAACAGGATTTATTTCTAATCCACGAGAAGAGAGTAATTTAAATAGTCCAGCTTATCAAAGGCAGTTGACGCAAGCGATCTTTGAGGGATTAAAACGTTATTTTTGGGATTATCCTCCACATGGAACACGTATTGAAGCATTAGCGGGAAGCGCCAATACGCATTTGGTCCAAAGAGGTGAGTCACTACCTCAGATTGCTGCCAGATATCATGTTTCCGTGGCAGCCTTACAAACGGCTAATCATTTGGCGGGAAGCCAACTAAGAGCAGGCCAAAGACTTATCATTCCAATCGTATGAGAATCCAGCAGTTACCGCTCGCCTTAGCCAATCAAATAGCAGCCGGTGAGGTGATTGAACGCCCGGCTTCTATTGTTAAAGAGTTATTAGAGAATTCTTTGGATGCCAAAGCCAGTCTTATCAATATTGAGATTGGCTATGGTGGTTTGAATCAAGTAAAAATTAGCGATAATGGCATTGGTATTCTTGCTGAAGATTTACCATTGGCAATTGCGCCTCATGCTACCAGTAAAATTAGTCAACTTAGTGATCTCTACTCAATCGCCAGCATGGGATTTCGTGGTGAAGCCTTAGCAAGTATTGCTTCCATCTCGCGTCTTACAATTAGCTCTAAGCCTGCTGAACAGACGCATGCAATGAAGTTGTTAAGTTATGGAGAGTCCATACAGCTAGAGCCTTGTGCAAGAAACGAGGGTACCACAGTCGATGTACGTGATATTTTTTTCAATGCACCCATTAGGAAAAAATTTCTAAAGACAGAGCGTATTGAATTTCAAGCAATAGAAATGGTAGTAAAACGTTTTGCTTTAAGTGCCCCTCAAATAGCAATTACTTTAAGTCATAATGAAAAGAAAATATTGGACTTACCGGCTGCCAACTGTGATAAAACTAAACTGGCTCGCATTCGCAAAATCCTAGGTAAAGCGTTTATTGAACAGGCTTATTTTATTGATATAGAACAGTCAGGAATGCGACTTGTAGGTTGGGTGGGAAAAGAGAATTATCAGCGTAGCCAAAATGATAAACAATGGATATACATTAACATGCGTATGGTTAGGGATAAATTACTTAATCATGCTATTAAGCAGGCATATGAAAATTTCTTACATCCGGGTCGCTATCCCTCCTGCTTACTCTACCTAACGATTCCTCCCCAAGAGGTAGATGTTAATGTACACCCTACTAAACATGAGGTTCGTTTTCAGCAACCTCGTTTGGTTCATGATTTTATAAGCACGCAGATTCACCACGCTCTGCAGCTCTCTAAAGAATCAGGACAATATAAGTTGCTTGAAGAAAAAGAGTTTCATGCGTTTCAAGTTAGTGAGCCTTATATATCACCTGCATCTTTACCCACCGCAAAGGAGCAATTTCCTTTCGATCCCAAAAATTGGATCACTTTAAATGAGCACTTTATCTTGATTTTTCTACAAGAGCAGCCTTATTTAGTGGATATTATCGCTTTATATCGCCATTGGTTAAGAGCACTGTTGCTTAAGCAGGAAAGGCCTTTCATAAGTCGTCCTTTATTGGTTCCAGTAAGTCATAACCTTGATAATTTAAATTTGCAGCAGGTTAATCGCTGTAAATCCTATTTGGCAGAAGTAGGAATAGACATTAGTTTAATGGGGGAAAATGTTATATTTATTAGAACATTACCAATCTCCTTACCGTACTTAAATCTTAAGCAATTCTTAAATGCTATATTTAAAGAGGTAGAACTTACAAATTTGGGATTGGTAGAGCTTTTGCTTAAGCACCAGCTTTTTGATCCAAGAAATGCTACTCAAGAAGAGAAAGAAGCCCTTATTGCCCATATGGAAGTGTTAGGTAATGACAATGAGCGGCATACGTGGCGAAGGCAACTATCAGCCCAGATTTGTTGGGATTTGTTAAATGCCTAAAACTATTTTTTGTTTAATGGGGCCAACTGCCTCTGGAAAGACAGCACTAGCTTGTGAATTGCTAAAAATATTTCCTTTTGAAATTATTAGTGTTGATTCGGCAATGATTTACAGGGAAATGAATATTGGCACAGCAAAACCTAGCCTTGAAGAACTTGAGGAAGCCCCCCACCATTTGATTGATATTTTAGATCCTATTGAGAGCTATTCCGCTGCAGAATTTTGTGAGGATGCGGTGGAGCTTATCGAAGCAATCTATGAGCGAGGGAAACTTCCTTTGCTTGTGGGGGGCACCATGATGTATTTCAATGCATTGCAGCAAGGTTTATCAACTTTACCCCAGGCTGATGAGGTTATCCGGGCAAGTTTGTTAAGAGAGGCCGAACGACATGGCTGGTCTTATTTACATCAACAGCTAGAGCAAATTGACCCTCTTTCCGCTGAGCGTATTCATCCTAATGATACGCAGCGTATTCAAAGAGCTTTGGAGGTTTATCAATTAACTGGTAAACCTTTATCATTCTTTTGGTCGGAACAAAAAGGATGCGCCAAGTACCATTTTGTCAATATTATCTTATTTCCGGGGCAAAGGAGTTGGTTGCATGAGCGTATTGCTTTACGTTTCGAGCAGATGTTAATGAAGGATTTTGTTGGGGAGGTGGCGCAACTTCTGCAAAAATGGCAATTACCACCAACATGCCCCTCAATGCGTAGTGTGGGCTATCGCCAAGTGATCAATTACCTTGCTGGGGATTATGATTATGAAACCTTGCAACATAAGGGTATAGTTGCTACTCGACAACTGGCAAAACGGCAATTAACGTGGTTGCGTAATTGGCCCGAGGGTTTAGTTTTTGATTGCGAGGACATGACGGCTACAAAAGGTAAAATCGTGGCGCTTATTATGGAAATAATAGATAATAGAGTGCAAAATGTTGAGGTTTTCTAGAGGAATAATGATGTCTGCTGAAACTAAGAAAAAACCGGCGAGCACGAAGAAAGATTACATTGTCCATCGTCGTGACTTGCCATTGAGCTGCCCAACCGATGAAATGGAGTTGTGGAACGCTCATCCAAAAGTATATTTACCCATTGAGAAAACGGGCACAGAAATTTGTCCTTACTGCAGCTCCCGCTTTGTTCTAAAAGATGATTAAATCAATTTGTGTGGTACGTTTGTCTGCATTAGGGGACGTGTTAATGTTAGTTCCTCTAATTCGCACGTTACAAGCCAATTTGCCAGATGCCTCTATTACTTGGGTGATTTCGCGTCCTGCCTACGATTTGGTTGAGGGTATGGATGGAGTAGAGTTTATTGTTATTAATAAACCAAATAGTTTGGCTGATTATTGGCGATTCAAAAAACAATTGAAGGGTCGTTCTTTTGATGTGCTTTTGGCGGTACAAGCAAGCTTCCGAGCTAATTTGCTATATCCTTTAATTCGCGCCTCGCGAAAAATTGGTTTTGATTACCAGCGAGCGAAGGATGGGCACAAATGGTTTATTAATGAAACGATTCCTGCGGGCGAGGAACATAATCTCGAGGGATTTTTAAAGTTTGCACAAATGTTAGGTCTGAAAAAGCAAGTCTTGCGTTGGGATTTGCCAATTACTGAGGCGGATTATGAATGGGCTCGGACTCATTTACCTTCCCAGGGACCAATATTATTAGTTAATCCTGCTGCAAGTAAACCGGAAAGAAGTTGGACTGTGGAGCGCTATGTTGCGGTCATAAAGGAGGCTCAGCAACGCTGGCAAGCCCAAGTTGTCCTAACTGGCGGTCCTGGTGTTTTTGATAGAGAACTGGCTGACGCCATAAGCAAACAAGTTAACTGCACGGATTTAGTCGGTAAAACAAAGCCCAAGCAGTTATTAGCCGTGATAAGCCAAGCTCACGCGTTACTATGCCCAGATACAGGGCCATCTCATATGGCAAGTGCTGTAGGCACCCCAGTGGTTGCATTGCATGCAGTAACCAATTACCAAATTTCAGGCCCGTATACCTTTAAGCATTTAGTGGTTGATTGTTATCCTGAGGCCGTAGCAACCCTCTTAAAAAAAGAGACTGATGATGTTTGGGGAACCAAAGTCCATGGAGAAGAGGCGATGAAACTGATTCAAGTGGATGCCGTCTTGGCTAAACTTGCAACAATTATGTCGTAAGTTTGCTATTTAAGGAGGCAATATCCAATAATGCTGGTTGGGCGTTAGTTTACTGCGGTAAAGCTGTCTTTGATGACTAGGGGTGTTATGAAGCAGCCAATAAATATCGGAAACAATTGCTCTTGAACGATAGTAACGGTGTTTTAGAAATTCAGGTTTAACAATGTAGGTGGCATCAATAATGTTAAAATGTGAGTTTTGGTTAGGCATAATTGCTAAAAGAGCTTGCGTTTCATCAAGATGGCTATCTGATCTGAACTCGGTAGGAAGGCCTAAAGGCTTCTCGCCAAATTCAAGGTGGGAAATTAGTAAGGCTTGATCATCTGAAGCCACATAGACGGTTAACCGTTTTACCATGGATAAAATCTGATTTTTAAATTCAAAGTCAAAATCATCTTCATTCACATCGGGAGCTATCATGATCACATCTTCTATTTCATTATCAGCATCTGACCAGTTTTTATCTTGATATAAAATATCGAAGCTGTCGCAAATCAAGCGCGTCCCCAAACTATGAGCAATAATGACTAATTTTGCTTCTGGAATTTCTTGATGTAATTGCTTTAAAAATTGTGCGAAGGCAGGTGCGCTTTTCTTTTCTGTTTCCTCGTCTGCAGTGTAAGAGAAAAGCCTGTGCTTACTCGGCCAAGAAAAAAATAAATAAGTTGCTTCTGTATTTAAATCATAAGCGCCTCTTGCAAGTACAGAGGCTGTACCAGTGAAACTATTATCATAGCCATGCACCCATATCACTAATAGTTTGGACTTGCTACTACCGATGGCATTTTTTAATGACGGATAGAAATTTTTTTCACCAAGTTGTTGTAACTTAAGCAAGTGGGAAGTATCAAAAACACCACCAGAACGATATTGTCTAGGTATAGGAACATAGGCAATGCCGTAATTTAGCTGTTTTGCCATGGAGCTGGTATAAACCGGGTTTGGCTTTAAAGCTATGTCACGATTAGTCGCAAAAAAGGTCTTTATCGCTGGTTCTTGGTTAATAAGATAAATTCCGGAGCGATTTTCAAGGTTAACAACGTCATAAGTTAATTGCGGTTCATACCTAGAGTAAAGATACCAGAGGATGCCAGATAGAATGATCAATACGAATAAGAAGATTTTCAAGGTAATAGAAGCTATTCTCTTCATAACAGGCTCAAAAAGGGACTATAGGATTTTGTCCCGGATGTACCAATGGAGTTGTTCTATTTTAATAGTGTAGCTTGCAGCCAGATATAATTAAATAAAATATGCTGGTTTGGTAGAATCGATGTTTGGATTGATAATAACCATATTCTGTTTAGTTTAAAAAGCAATATTCATGAGCCTTACTTGAATTGGAGATAACAGTAATGCGTCGCAAAGAGTTATCTTTTTCAAACGAGCAAGTAATTGATTTTCTTTATCAAGGGTATCAAATTAAGGCTATTCAGTTAGAGTTCATTGACATTGGTTCTTTTTATGGATTTATTGTTACCACTAAAGATAATAAAAAACTATTCTTGAAAATTCACCCCCAAGATTAGTCACTTGTTCCTATCCATCCTACGATAGAATCTCTTAATCAGACAGGGATTGCATTGCACCGATTTAGGAATTAGTTTGGTATAAAAAATCTTGCATACATGATTGCCAATTCTTCTGGGAAATTTTGTTTTGCGACGGATAATGTAGTCCTTTCTTTGTTTGATCACATTGAAGGGGTTCATCCTTCCTATACCCCAAATCAATTATTGGCAGATAAGCTGGCAAAACTTTTTTTTCAATTACATAAGCTTCCCCCACAAGAGTTTCCATACTTTAGTAAAGAAAATTTCGATATTGCGTATGCTATAGATTTAGAACAATGGATTAATTATAAAGTTAAAATAAAAGATAAAACCTATGCCTCAGTAATGTTTTCCCGGCTTAAGGAAAATCAAACAAAACTGCTTAGAGGGCTAAGTCTACTTCAGCAATGGAAGAGGCAATTTAGTAAAGAAAAAATGCATTTTGTTCTTACCCATGGCGATCCTCATAACTACACTCCAAGCTGAACATGATAAAAACTCTTTCCTAGCACATTGGGGTTGAACAACTAAGATTAGGGTTACAGCAAATTTTTAAAAGTACGAAATTTGCTAATTATTAACAATTGAGAAGTTGCCTTTAATAAGAGAATGGCTTATTTTTAAAGCATAGATAGTATTTCTTGTCCGGCTAACAGGATTTGCTAGGAGGCCAGACTGTAGATGTGGTGAGCAAGCTTAATTTAGTTAAGAAGCCTAAAGCATCTCAAGAGGTGTCCATCTTTGTAAGATAGAACTGAGACAAGAATACTGTCTATCCTAACTCCACGTCACTTTAATAGTCTAACAACTTTCGTATCCTGTCAGAATATTGCTTCAGAGATGTTTCTGCGCAAATAAAATCTTTTAGAGATGTTTGAAAATCAAATACGGGTTTTCCTCTATACAGCCCAAACTGGCAATGGACTTATTAAGCAACTTTAAACGCCAATATTTTTTCAACACAATCAATTCAAAGAATCAATGTATTCTTTTCATTCCTTAGATGGTATATGTTGTATTCTTATAATCTCATATGCCTATGTTCAAAAAAGGATAGTTTAAGATCTGGATGTATGGCAACAGGAATGAAGTATTATACATTAATGAGCGTCTTGAGGTTTAGGGCTGAGATTCATCCTGAAGATAGGCTTTTGTTCAGATTTTAGTTTTTGCAACGGAACGATTATTTGACATAAGTGATAGAAGGTCGATTGCACAAATCACACCCGCAAATGTATGGTTCTCATTCAGAAGAACCACAGGTACTGTATCGTCACTCTGAAAAGCCAACAACACTGTTTTAAGTACAGTGCTGGGGTTAGTCCAGAATATCAACGAGCGCTTATTTGCCAAGTTACTTTTTGCTTTTATGCAAGGAATCCAGTTTGCTACTTGACCATTTCTCTCAATTGCTACAACCTGATTGTTTTTGCCCAACTTAAATCGAGCCGTCTTGTGCGGATCAAGCCATATCCAATGTTGCATATCTTGTTCCAGTTCATCGATTCGATGCATGATATTATTTGCAGTGAGCACACTTAAGAAATTCACATTAGTAACAAAGTCTCTAACATAGTCATTGACCGGATGGAGTATAATGTCCTCTGGTCTACCCGTTTGTACAATACGTCCATTTTCCACTATAGAAATATGGCTACCAATCTTCAGTGCTTCTTCAAGGTCATGACTCACAAAGATAATCGTTTTTTTTAATGTCTTTTGTAATTGTAAAAGCTCATCTTGAAGTTTGGTACGAATTAGCGGATCAAGCGCCGAAAAAGGTTCATCCATGAGCAAGATTGGAGCTTCCATAGCCAGAGCTCTAGCCAAGCCTACACGTTGTTGCATGCCACTAGATAGTTCATGTGGCAATTTATTCACCCATTGTTGCTCAAGTCCAACAAGTTTCAATTGCTTATCAATGCGCTTCTTATAATTAGCCTGAGATGTCCCAGATAAAGCAAGACCAAAACCTACATTCTCTGCTACAGTAAGCCAAGGCAAAAGTGCAAATTGCTGGAAAACCATTGCAATTTGTTTTTGCCGTATGTGGCGAAGTATTGCTTCATTACAAGTGGCGATATCCACTATCTTTTCACCATCTCGCACAAGGACATTTCCGCGCGAAATTCTGTTAAGACCATTCACAGCACGTAAAATTGTCGACTTGCCTGATCCTGAAAGCCCCATGATCACACTGATCTCAGCCTCTCTGACTGTCAAATTTACTCCAAAGCACCCAATCACCTTACCAGTTTCTTTTAGAATTTCTGAGCGTGTTTTTCCTGCGTCAAGCAAAGCTAGGGCCTCATTGATATTTTTGCCAAAAATAATATCCACATTTTTGAGTTCAACGGCGACAGTCATACTTTCTCTCCAATTGAAACCCTGCACATCCTATCTATGACAATAGCAAGAATCACAATTGCAATACCGGCTTCAATACCGAGAGAAATATTGAGAGAATTCAAGCTCCGTACAACGGGATTGCCAAGCCCTGATGCACCTATCAATGCTGCTATCACAACCATGGAGAGTGAAAGCATGATGCACTGAGTTAGACCTGCCATGATAGCTGGCAACGCAGCTGGTAATTCAATTTTCCATAACAACTGTTGTTTGGTTGCGCCAAAAGCCTCTCCAGCGTCCACTAAAATTTTTGGCACAGAAATAATCCCAAGATAGGTAAGCCTGATAGGTGCTGGAGTTGCAAATATTACTGTTACTATAAAACCAGGAGCAATACCTAAACCAAACAAGAGGAGCACGGGAATAAGGTATACAAAGGTCGGCATGGTTTGCATGAGGTCAAGTAAGGGATGTAGCAATACGTAAATACGTCTGTTGTGAGCCGCCAAGATCCCTATGGGAACTCCAATTGTCATAGAAACTGTTGTTGCACTTACAACCAGCACTATGGTTTCAATCGCTTCCTTCCACAAACCTTGATTAATGATAAACAATAGCCCGAAAACAACAAAAAATGCCAGCCTCCATGATTTTTGCAAATACCATGCTAAAAGAGCAATAACCATGACCAGGAAAGGAGGGGAGAACCACAGGAATATAGAAACAAGATTTTCAAGAATAAAAGTCAATATATAAGAAACAGAATCAAAAAAACTTTCACAGTTAATTGTTATAAATGTAATAAATTTTTTTCCCCAATGACCAATTGGAATTTTGTTAGCAGTCAAAAAATTGGTTAACTTATCCATGTTTAAAAGTATCTCATGCATGAAAATAAAAAAATAGCAGACCGAAACAGTTCTGTTGGAATGCCCATATTTGAAACTTAGAAACCAGGACTATTTTTAATCGCATCAAATGCACTCTCTGAAGCATCGAAAGTAGTGACACCATCTAGCCATTCTTTCAAAACTTTAGGATTACTTTTCAACCAAGTAATAGCAGCAATTGTAGGGTCCACTCCTTTCTCTAGAATTTCGCTCATCAGTTGATTTTCCATTTCCATGGAAAACTTCAAGTTTGCAAAGAACCTCCCAACGTTAGGACAGTTTTTTACATAACCTTTGCGCACAACAGTAAATACCGAAGCATTTCCATAATTACGTCCGAAACCGGTAAGGTAGGCAATTTTATAATTTAAATTCATGGGGTGGGGGGCCCAGCCAAGGAAAATAATATTTTTATTTGCCTTAATATTTTTAGCAACTTGAGCCAACATACCTGCTTCGGAGCTTTCCACTAGCTCCCAACCTTGAAGGTTAAGCTGAGGGTTCTTTATCATATCTAGGATATGGCGATTACCTTCATTACCTGATTCAATACCATAAATCTTGCCTCCAAGTTGGTCTTTGAATTTGGCGATATCTGTAACATCATGCAGCCCCTTATCATAGAGGGCCTTGTCAACAGCCAAAGTATATTTCGCACCCTCTAGGTTCATACCAATCGTCTCAATTGAACCCTCATCATGGTAGGGCTTAATGTCATTTGCCATGGAGGGCATCCAGTTACCAAGAAATACGTCAATATCTCCTTTCTTCAGTGAGGCAAAAGTCACAGGAACAGACATTTGAGTAATATTTGCTTCATAACCTATCATTTCAAGAATAGCTGAGACCATAGCAGTATTTGCTGTAATATCAGTCCAACCTACATCGGATAACCGCACTTTCTTGCAGAAATCAGCATCTTTGGCAATAATAGCAGTTACCCATAATATAAGACTTACACCAACTAAGAAAATTTTTAGAAATTTAGTAAAAGACCTAGTCATTTGCTCTCCTTGTAGAAGGTATCCGGAAGGGTTCTGTCACAAAATATTTCCAAAACCGAAAACCAAGTTATCTTCGTTGAGTTTATGCCACAAGTCCATAGAGCTATTTTCAAATATAGGGTTCCTGTGATTCAGCAAGCTAAAGGGACCGCCTAAAACGACTAAAATTACCTATCAAACTTCTCCAATTTTACTTAAAAATTATAACACGTCATTTTTGATTTTGGGCTTCCTCCCTTCGCCCCAAAAACTTGGACCGTCTAAAGTGACTCTATAGGCATTGTGCCTTATTCTATAGATAGATTTGATGTGATTATTATTGAAGCGGGTTCATAGCGCTCTGAAATTAAGTCATGAAAATCTTTATCCTGTGGATTTCGAAGAGCTCCGTTGCAAAAATAATAAGCTGACTAAAAATCCATTTGCAGGATAGATCTCAGCTGTAGATTCCACAAATCTGATTCATAAATGACACTTCATTCCTGTGGACGTACATCCAGATGTTGAACTGTCCTTTTTTTGAATATGCGCATTATTTCAAATCTCCTGTTGGTCGCATAGGCCGTTTTCATCGACTAAAATCCTAACAAGTCGTTTGAGCTTTCCGTGGTCTGATTCCAGACGATTATTCCGATATTTAATCTGGATGTTCTATGTGTTCAGAAAGACTTCTCTCCTGTTTCTAATTGCATCAGACATTTATCCAGAAGAATTAATGGATGAAATTAACCAGGTATTTAATAAAAAAAGTTGATATTCACTGTGTTGATAAAAAATAGATAGCTAAAACCATAGAAAAAGGTAAAGAGGAATGTTTATCCAGATATGTTTACAACGATATCTTTCATTTGCTCATTGACGATGTTGAAGAGGAAATGAGCTGGATAAGTGCATTTGAGAGACTCTACAGGAAAAGCGTTATGTAAGGCCATCAAGTTATAAAAATTTTATTCCTGAAACTGCAATCACTTACACTAAATCAACTCCAAAAGTTAGGCGTAATGAGCCTTGTCCTTGTGGAAGTGGTAAAAAATTCAAAAAATGCTGTTTAAATTAGTTTGCGAATTATTATGCACAAGTTTTTGGGATAGGATTATTGCTTAGAGTCCCTTTTCGCTCCAATGATTGTCACACTCCTTATATTACAATTCCAATATGCGGTTACCCTGACGAAAGCAAGGTAGGATCAGCAGGATAATTCTGTCTTAATAAAAAACAAATATAATATTAATAGTTCAGGACGGTTTTTATTTAGATACTTTGTAGGTGCATAGGGGGGGAGATGTCAAAATGTTCTATTGGGTTGCTGGTCGATGCAGCTCATTTAGCCTATCGTATTGAAGGTGAAAATAGTACTCTCCGTAGCGATGAAGACCCTCGTAACGGTAATACTTCTACAACCGAATTGACCGATTCTATTGCTAAAGCAGGATACCTAATAACTGATAAAACAAATCCGGATGTAAAAAATTCTACTGGTTTAACGGCTGTACGTCTTGAGCCAATCGATGAAGAGTCTCCCATTGTTATTTCTTACAGAGGAACAGCTTCTCTTAACGATATGCTTTCCAACACTAATTTAGGGATAACTGGTACAGTAGGAAATAATTTAAGAAAAGAAGCTTTTTCTTTTTATGAAGAAACAAAAAAGAAATTTCCCCATAGGGATATAATAATAACCGGACATTCTCTAGGCGGCCACTTGGCTCAATATGTTGGAGCCAAAGCATATGCCACTGAACCAGATACAAGAAAGTCAATGAACTTACATGTTAGAACTTTTAATACTGCGCCTATTAACACAATATATGGCGAAAAGTTAATGTTAAATTGTCCTCATGTTTTCAGCCAATTTTGTAATTATAGGCTGGATAGTGATTTAGTAAGTGATTTATTTATTCATGATTATTATGGGAATACCTTTTCTTTTCAAACAGAAAAAGGCATATCTAAATCTCACCCTATGGGCGAAGTTAGAGAAGTCATTCCTGAGGCTGTAAAAAATTTAGAAATAGGCGGAATTGGAAGAGCCCACAGAGATTTGAATACGCTTAAAGAAGGGGTTCTTGGTATAAAAGAAGCCTATGCTGTTCATATAAAAGGGCAATGGTTTTCTAAATATAGGATGGGCGTCAAAAATAAAGAGCTTATAGATAAAGCATTAGACTCTGTCACTGAATGTCTGAATAAAAATCCACCAGATTTTATAGGAGCGAATAAACACCTTCAGGTTGCCAGGTTCAAAACGTCTGGGCCTACATCGAGTCATTGTCTGAATCTCGTAATAAAAGCCGTTTATATTGTGCAAAAAGAATATAAAGTGTCATCAGATTTTCAAATAGAACTCGAAACCCCCGGCAGAGCGCTCAAATTTTAATCTCCATTTTGAATTGGATTTAAAATTAGTTAAAAGATCAAGTACCAGCGTACGCATTTGCAAAACTACTTCACCATGAAAATGTCGTCATTTGAATGACTTCGGATTTTTTATGGATAGGTACTTCCGATCAAATCAGTTAAGTATAATTCAGAGCCAAGTTTTTGCAACGGAGCTAAAAACCTTAAATTATACTATCAGTGTAAGAATGGAATTACAGATGAAAGGTTAAATTGCTTTATATCAGAATTCTTGTCTAATAGTACAAAATATCTATTAGATCTCAATCTTATAGATCTCGACGGCGTTGTTTAGAAAGACAACACCAAGTACACTTAAATTTTCAATAAATTCTAAAATAAACTCATGAAAAAATCAGATTCCTTTTATAACTTAGAGACCATAGGAGGTATTTTATTATTTATTGCTGCAGTACTTGCAATAATTGTTGCTAATTCCCCTTATCGTATTGGTTATGAGAATTTTTTAAATATTAGTGGTAATGTCTCTGTTGGAAGCCTATCTATAAAAAAGCCGCTCCTTTTATGGATTAATGATGGATTAATGGCTGTATATTTCTTATTGATTGGTCTTGAAATAAAACGGGAAATCAATCGAGGAATTTTAAGTAACAAAACGAATCTGGTGGTTCCTGCTCTTACAGCATTAAGTGGTTTGCTCTTTCCAGCATTAATCTTTGTTTTTTGTAATGCTCACAATCCCGTCTATCTTAAAGGGTGGGCAATCCCTACTGCGACCGACATTGCCTTTACTTTAGGGATAATATCTCTTTTGGGTTCTCGGGTTCCTTTTTCACTCAAAATTTTACTCACCGCAATCGCTATTTTTGATGATATTGCGGCCATTGTCATTATTGCCTTGTTTTATACCAAGAAATTATCACTACTTTCTCTATCACTGGCTTTTTTATTTACTTTGATTTTGATTGGCCTAAATTATTTTAAATGTCGCCGCATTTCAGTGTTCATGCTTTTTGGAGTCGCTTTGTGGATTGCAGTATTAAAATCAGGCGTTCATGCCACCCTTGCCGGGATTGTGATTGCCATGACGATTCCTGATGAGGGGAAACAATCCATGCTCACTCGTTTGGAAGATGGCCTACATCACTGGGTTGTCTTTTTAATTCTTCCCCTATTTGCATTTGCTAATGCAGGCGTTACCTTTATAGGACTTGATGTATCGATGTTTACTCATCCTATCGTACTGGGAGTCGGATTAGGATTATTTCTTGGCAAACAATTCGGCATTTTCATCTCTTTAGGTTATTTTGTTAAATTCAAGCAAATTCTTAAAGCTGATAAGGTGAGTCTTACTCAAGTTTATGGCATTGCACTCATTTGTGGCGTTGGCTTTACCATGAGTCTTTTTATTGGCACTTTAGCGTACCAAAATGATGATTCAAGTTTAATGCCTATGGTTAAAATTGGCGTGGTGCTTGGTTCTTTTATATCAGGATTAGCTGGATTTTTAATGTTAAAAAGGGCATCAATTAAACGTTAACCATAAAGTACTTTTTTATACGGACAAATTGATTTAATTAAGGAGGATAATCATGGAGAAAAAGATAGCTATTGTTACTGGGTACTGGTGGGATTGGAACCGCAATCTGTCAACGATTAGCAGCAGACTATTATGTCATTGCCTGCTACTTCAAAAATGGCAATCATGAAGAAGCAATTCAGTGGAAAAAGGCACAACAAAAAGCAGGATTTGATTGATATACTGTATGTGAATATCGCGCAGTTTAATAATTGTGAAAATTTGGTTTCGCTTGTCATGGAGCGCTATGGACGTATTGACGTACTGGTCAACAATGCAGGGGGACTCAGGATTCCAGTTTAAAAAAGATGTTGGCCAGAGCAATGGCAATCTGTATTGGATGCGAATTTAACCAGTGTATTTAACATGACGAGAAATGCCTTACCCGCAATGCTTGAAAAAGGATATCTCCATTTCCTCCATTAACGGGCGTAAAGGTCAGTTGAATGGCGGCCAGTACATGTAAGAGGCTCAAAAGCAATGGTTCAAACACGATGCTGAATCGTTGCTTTCTCCAAAAACCTTTTCAAGGAGGAATAAGTAAATGCAACGATTTCATAATATTTTATTCGTTAGCCATGGAGTGAAGGATGAAACAGAAGCCCTACAGTTGGCACTAAAATTAACTTCTAAAAATGACGCACAACTGCGGATCTTAATTACCTGCCCTCCTTTTCCTGACACACTGAGTGAGTATAAAACTTCTTATGAAGAGTCTCTAATTGATAAAATGAATAAAGCCATTCAATCTGCAAAATCAGGGCTTGGGTTTTCTAAAAAGAAAATCCCCATCGATATTGAAGTAGATTGTGGCACGACACCCGATATCCGAATCATTCGCCATGTTCTTAAAAACTCTCATGACCTTCTCATTAAAGCAGCGGAAACACCAGAGGGGACGAAAGGATTTAAAGCCCTGGATATGGAACTATTGCGCAAATGCCCTTGTGCCTTGTTTCTTTATCGCCCGCTGAAACACACCCTACAAGACATTCGAATTGCAGTTGCAATAGACCCCAAAGATGAAGAGCCTGCCGCACAAGATTTGTCGCTTCGTTTACTGGAGCTTTCACATTCACTGAGCACCTTTTATCAGGGGAAATTAAGCATTCTTTCTTGCTGGGAGTTCGTAATGGAAAATTATTTACGCGACAGTGTTTGGATAAAAATCTCTGAAGATGAACTCGAGAAAATGGTCGTTGAAGAACAGCATGCTCATAGTTTACTGCTGCGAGAATTAATTAATCGAGCGCAAATTCCTGCAGAATACCATATAGAACATCCCAAAGGGCAACCGGAAGAGGTTATCCCAGAAATCATAATTCATAAAAAAATCGACATTTTAGTAATGGGTACCGTCGCCCGCACTGGTATATCGGGATTTATTATTGGCAATACCGCAGAGAACATTTTGCAGAAAATTGATTGTTCATTACTGGCATTAAAGCCTCTTGGCTTTGTTTCACCGGTAAAAGCGTATTAATCAGGGAAAAAGTATCATGGCAGAACAACAACAAGACAGCCTCTCAGAACTATGCTGGCATGAGCAATCCAAAGAAACCATTTTTGCCACATTAAATACTACAGAACTTGGTCTAAGCGAAGAGGAGTCTCAAAGCAGATTAAAGGTTTATGGCTTCAATCGCTTACCAGAGCCTAAAAAAGCAAGCACTTTTTTTCGCTTTTTACTCCAGTTTCATAACATACTCATCTATGTGTTATTAGCAGCTGCTCTGGTGACTTCGTTCTTACAACACTGGGTAGATACTGCGGTTATTTTAGCTGTCGTTATCATCAATGCCCTGATAGGATTCATCCAAGAAGGAAAAGCAGAAAAAGCACTGGATGCGATTCGAAAAATGCTCTCTCCTACTGCTATGGTAGTACGGGATGGTGAACGACTGCGCATTGCCGGCGAGAAGCTTGTTCCAGGCGATATTATTGTGTTGGAAGCAGGAGATAAAGTTCCTGCCGATGTGCGCTTAATAAAATCTCATGGTCTTACTATTCAGGAAGCCATACTTACTGGTGAATCTGTCCCCGTTGAAAAACACATCCATCCTGTTTCAAGGAATGCTGCATTAGGAGACCGGTCGTGCATGGCCTTTAGCGGGACCCTGGTGACTAATGGCCAAGGCAAAGGGATTGTTGTAGAAACAGGCTCCACGACTCAAATTGGATGTATTAGTGGATTATTGTCACAAGTAGAATCATTAACTACGCCATTAGTTCTACAAATGGGGTTGTTTGCAAAATGGCTCACTTTATTCATTTTATTAATTGCCACAATTCTTCTTGGTTATGGTTATTTTGTCCAGCATCATCCGTTTGGTGAATTGTTTATGGTCATGGTTGGTTTATCGGTTGCGGCTATCCCTGAAGGTCTTCCTGCAGTTCTTTCAATTACCCTGGCTATTGGCGTGCAAGCCATGGCGCGACGACACACCATTGTACGACGACTACCTGCCATTGAAACCTTAGGCTCAGTATCAGTTATCTGTACCGATAAAACCGGTACGCTGACCCAAAATGAGATGACAGTCTCTTCAGTCTTAACCAGCAATCACTTGTTTATCTTGGATGGCAGCGGTTATGAACCTCAAGGAACGATTATGTTAAACGAAGAAGTGATTGATAGCAACGAGCATCCTCTGCTTAAGAAACTTGCACGTGCTGCACTGCTTTGTAATGATGCCACACTTCATGAACAAGAAGGGAGCTGGACTGTAGAAGGCGATCCCATGGAGGGGGCTTTACTCGCATTTGCCGGTAAAACAGGACTGATTATAAAAGAAGAAAACGCATCGTGGGTACGTACCGATGTGATTCCTTTCGATGCCAGACATCGCTTCATGGCTACCTTAAATCATAACCATTTAAAGCATGCAATGATCCTTGTAAAAGGGGCTCCTGAACAAGTTTTGAAGATGTGCCAAAATCAACAAACCAATTGGGGTGAAATACAGCCTTTAAATGAAATGTATTGGAAAGAGCAAATGGAGCAAATCGCGGCCCGTGGACAGCGGGTACTGGCGTTTGCAATCAAAAAAACAAAGCCAGAGCATACCGTTTTGGAATTTGCGGATGTGGAGGGTAGTTTGACGTTACTTGGAATGGTTGGCTTAATTGACCCTCCAAGGCCTGAGTCCATTGCGGCGGTGGCACAATGCCATGCTGCAGGAATTGCCCTCAAAATGATTACAGGGGACCATGCCAGTACCGCACTTGCCATTGGGCGGCAAATAGGACTTAAAAATTTGGACAAGGTATTAACGGGTATTGACCTGGATAACATGAATGATGCGACACTCAGAAATGCGGTATTGGATACCGATATTTTTGCTCGTACCAGTCCTGAACATAAATTAAGACTGGTTATGGCATTGCAATCGCATGGTATGACTGTAGCCATGACCGGCGATGGGGTGAATGATGCTCCAGCATTAAAACGGGCAGATGCTGGTATTGCCATGGGCAAAACAGGCAGTGAAGTTGCTAAAGAAGCCGCTGAGTTCATACTGACAGATGATAATTTTGCCTCTATTGTCGCGGCTGTTCGGGAAGGCCGTACCGTTTATGACAATCTTAAAAAAGTGATTAGCTGGACCTTGCCTACTAATGCGGGTGAGGCAATGACTATTATCCTGGCACTGCTCTTAGGCTTAAGTTTACCCGTCACGCCCATTCAAATTTTATGGATTAATTTGATTACTGCGGTGACGCTTGGTCTTGCTCTAGCCTTTGAACCTACAGAAGAAGGAACCATGCATCACCCACCTCGCCCTCGAAGTGAACCTTTGCTCACTGGTAGCTTGGTATGGCATATTATTTTGGTTTCCATTCTATTTATCTGTGGCGTTTTTGGCATCTATTTTTATGCACTGGATCGTGGGTATTCACTTGAGCTGGCCCGAACAATAGCGTTGAACACTCTGGTTGTACTTGAAATTTTTCATTTGTTTTATATTCGCAACATTTATACCACCTCACTTACATGGAAAGGGGTACAAGGAACCAAAGTGGTATGGATGGCAGTCATCGTGATTACTATGGCACAGTTTGCAATCACTTATTTCCCTCCTTTGCAGACACTATTTATTACTGAAAGTATCCCTTTTTGGGATGGGGTACTCATCGTTGTAATGGGTGTTTTATTTTTCGCAGTGATTGAAATTGAAAAGCAGCTTCGCTTAAGGATAAGCACTATAAGACATGTCCGTGTAGGAGAAAATACTCTTTATGGGGATAAGATCCTATGATGGATTGGTCATTAATACATGCTTCGCCATTTTATGAGTTAACTTCGCTTCTCATGATGGCAACCATTGTAGGTTTTTTCTGTTTGCTGCTTCGCCAGCCAATGATTGTTGGCTTTATTATAGTAGGCATACTTGTAGGTCCTGCCTTTCTTGGGATTGTCCAGTCCCATGAACACATTGAATTATTGGCTGAATTAGGAATTGCTGTATTACTTTTTCTTGTCGGTCTGAAGCTGGATCTTCATTTAATAAAGACATTAGGATTAGTCTCTTTGGCTACAGGCCTTGGACAAGTCCTGTTTACTTCCTTGATTGGTTTTTTTATTGCCAAATTCCTCGGCATGGATTCAGTCACTGCACTTTATGTGTCGGTTGCGCTAACCTTTTCCAGTACCATCATCATTGTCAAACTACTTTCAGATAAACATGAGGTGGATTCGCTTCATGGCCGTATTGCGATTGGATTTCTCATTGTGCAAGACCTGGTAGTTGTTTTGGCCATGATAACCTTATCGGCATTTGGTATTGGTCGTCAGGAAAACACCGCTGGTTTTACAACCCATATCGCAACGATCTTTTTATACGGTATAACGCTTTTAACCTTTGTTGGTGTATTTATCCGCTACTTGGCTAATCCTTTGGTTAATCGTATCGCTCATTCACCGGAATTATTGATTATTTTTGCCATAGCCTTTGCGGCACTCATGGCCACTTTAGGCAATTATTTTGGCTTTAGCAAAGAATTGGGAGGGCTGATTGCAGGTATCTCATTGGCTTCAACGCCAATCAGAGACACGATTGCTGCAAGACTTTCTTCTTTACGTGACTTCCTATTACTTTTTTTCTTTATTGCGTTGGGCTCGCAATTGAGTTTAAACCAACTTGGGCATCAAGTGACACCGGCAATCGTATTCTCTTTATTTGTCTTGATTGGAAATCCACTTATTGTTTTAGTCATTATGGGCGTGATGGGCTATCGCAAACGAACAGGTTTTTTAGCCGGATTGACGGTGGCTCAAATCAGCGAATTCTCCTTGGTATTTATGGCAATGGGGGTAACCTTAGGCCATGTTTCAACAGAGTCTCTTGGGCTAGTCACACTGGTTGGTCTGATTACTATTGCGCTTTCAGTGTACATGATAACGTATTCACAAACGCTTTATCGTTTGTTAGAACCAGCTCTGTCCTTTTTTGAACGTACAATTCCCTACCGGGAAAAGATAGAAATTAACTCTTTAAAAAACAAAAGCGACTATGACATTGTCATTTTTGGATTAGGCCGCTTTGGTAAAGCGATAGCCAAATTATTAATTGAGAAAAAAACAAATGTATTGGCAGTTGATTTTAATCCTGATGAAGTCAGAGAGTGGGAATTTAAAGGCTATGACGCAATCTATGGTGATGCTTGCGATATTGAATTTGTTGCTTCCTTGCCTTTAAATCAGGTGAAATGGATTATTTGTACGATTCCACAACACGTACTGGGAGTAACCCATCAAGATCCCCGAATTATTTTGACCGAAACATTAAAACATGCCAATATCTCCAGCCGCATCGCGGTAACCACGCATCACACTTCTGAAATGGAATTATTAAAAAACATGGGAGTTGATGTCATTTTTCAGCCCTTTCATGATGCAGCAACCCGAGCAGTTGAAATAATCATGGAGCAATTAGAAAGCAATTCAATAAAGGCCGGCAAATAAAACTTCAACCTCTTTTCTTAATCACGATGAAGGTGTGGCTTTTGGGGGAACAGCGAGCATATCCACATGGCTAAGATGAAGAATTCGTTTAGCAACACTCCCCATCAGTAAATAATGTAGTCCCGATTTACTCTGTGTGCCAAATGCCAACAAATCAGCGTTCCATTTCTTAGCTTGCTCAATAATCGCATCCGCATAGTAGCCGCCAATAATTTTTTTCTCAAATTTGCTTTTATCGATATGGCATTGGCTAAGGAAATCATCCAATTTTTCAAGAATATCTTTTGTTTTATGGTGTTTAGGGTCTACAAATTCTTCATCTAAATCACTTGGATTAAAGAATTGTCGATAATAAATATCAACGATATGTAACAACTGAAAAGTAGCATTAGGAAAGCAATTAAAAGTATATTGCACTGTCTCTTTACTTGCTTCTGAAAGGTCTGTTGCTATCAGTATCCGCTCATAAACAAAATCAGGTTCTTTTTTTATTAGCAGCACAGGAGCATGACTTTGTCTAATAATGGAGCCAGAAGTCGTGCCTAAAACGTAATCATTAATATAGTAACGGCCATGAGCGCCCACAACAATCAATTCACAATAATTTTCATCAGCGTATCTGATAATCTCATCAGAAGCCCTACCTAATACCACAGAAACGTCAGATAGTTTATTATCTTTTAATTTCTTTAAAATCTTCTCTTCAATTTCTTTTTTCTTAGACAAAAAATTAGGCTGTAATTCAGTTTCTGAAGACGGCACAACACTACTTAACGGTGGTGTTACCACATGGAGGAAATGAATCTTAGCCTGGTTTGATTTTGCTAAATCAATGGCGCGTTGCAAAGCCCAATCAGCATGTTTTGAGAAGTCGCTGGCAATCAATATATTACTTAATGTCATGGGCTATCCTTAAAAATAGAGTCATCATCCTTATCCTAACAAGTCGCTTAATTATAGGTGAATAAGCGAGTGATTATTTGATCGGATCAAGCTTTATAAAAAATGTATCATCATTTTCTAAATAATTAGTCCTAATTGGGTCACTTTCTTAAAAAATTACGTATTGACAAAGTTTATCCTATCACATCAAACTAATGGATTAAATTCAAGTGCGCAGGAAAATATATGGCAGACAAATTACGTGGGAAGGTAAAATGGTTTAACGAAAGTAAAGGCTTTGGTTTTATTGAAAACAGTGGCAAAGATTACTTTGTTCACTTTAGTGCCATTCAAAGTAGTGGCTTTAAAACCCTTCCTGAAGGTGCCAATGTACTGTTTAAAGCGGGTAAGGGACAGAAAGGACCTCAAGCGGAGGAAGTTGAGCTCATTTAATATAAATGAACGACTAATAGTTTGCTATAATTAACATATTTGATTGCGGGCATTGTCGCTATCTTTTGCTTCACTCAACCCCGAATATTATAACCACCATCTACATAGATGACTTGACCAGTGATGTATTGGGCCTTTGGGGATACGAGAAAAGCGGTCATTTCGCCAATTGCATCAATGGTCACTAACTGATGAAGAGGTGCTTCTTTGCACGCCTTTTCCATCAATTGGTCAAAGTCAGACAAGCCTGATGCTGCGCGCGTATTAATAGGGCCTGGCGAGATGGCATTGACCCTGATTTTTTTACTACCTAACTCCATAGCTAAATAACGCACGGTTGTTTCTAATGCAGCCTTGACTGGCCCCATCAAGTTATAATTTTTTACGACTTTTTCTGCCCCGTAATAGCTCATGGTGATTAGACTACCTCCCTCGTGCATCAGCGGTTCAGCCGCTTTTGCGAGCCGAATAAATGAATAGCAGGAAACATCCATAGCCATCATAAAGCCATCGCGTGAACAATCCACCACGCGGCCTTGTAAATCACTTTTTGGTGCAAAGGCGATTGCATGAATGATGAAGTCCAGTTTTCCCCAATAGGTTTCGATGCGTTGAAATAAATCTCCTAGTTGCACATCATCTCTCACGTCAAGCGGCATAAATATGGGGCAAGAAATACAATTAACTAGAGGTTGTACATATTCTTTTGTTTTTTCATTCTGATAAGTAATAGCAAGTTCATTACCTGCTTCATGCAAGATTTTGGCACATCCCCAGGCAATAGAATCTTTATTAGCTACACCAACAATCAGTCCTTTTAAATGAGTCATCTGTGTTTCTCCTTATGATTTTCAAGAGCTGATACCGTGTGCATCGCCATTATTTGTTCTTCATTAGCCTTAATAAGGCGTACTTCAAAGGGTCTTAAAAATTCAAGGTGACGTAGAATCATATCACGTATAAAACTTGAGTTTTCCCCAATTCCACCAGTAAACACAATGCCATCGACACCACCTAATGAAACTGCCATCATCCCTACAAGTTGCGCTGTTCTCATGCAAAAAAAATTGAGTGCAAATCGTGCTTTGGGTTTATTACTTTCTTGCAAAAGACGAACATCGTGGGTCCAATCTGATAAACCAAGTAGTCCTGATTGATTATAGAGAATAGACTCCACATCATCAGGAGATAAATTAAGTTCACGAATCATATAAATGACAGCCCCTGGGTCAAGTGCTCCACAGCGGGTACCCATCGGTAAGCCGTCAAGTGCAGTCATACCCATAGTGGTATCCATACTAATGCCATTGTCCATGGCGCATAGACTGGCGCCATTTCCCAGATGGGCCGCAATAATGCGCCCTCTTGCCAAGTCAGGTTCGTGCCGGCGTAAAAAATGAGCTATCCATTCATAGGAAAGACCATGAAAACCATAACGGCGAATCCCTTTATCACGGATGGTTTGCGGCAAGGCATATTCAGTGAATAAAGGGGCATGATGGGCATGAAAAGCCGTATCAAAACACGCTATTTGCATTAAATCAGGCTTGAGGGCGCTGAAAATATCAATTGCAATAAGATTATGCGGTTGGTGTAGGGGGGCCAGAGGGCATAAGTCCCGCAAATAGGTCATCACTTCAGGAGTTATAATGACACTCGAGGTAAATCTTGTGCCGCCATGAACGATTCGATGTGTCACCGTGTCAATCTGCCAATGTTGGTTTTGTGCTTCAATCCAATGCAGGATGAAATGCAAAGCTTTTTCATGGTCATAATCTGCAGAGAGCCCTATTTCTTCAGATTGATTAACCGCAAACTCTTGCCTTTCATTTATTGCTGCAAATAAAGGGTTACTTCCTAAATCAGATACTTTGCCATGTGCCAAAAGTTCCAATGAAGGCTTTCTTAAAAACACTTGAAATTTTACACTTGATGAGCCGGTATTAATCACCAGGATGCTGTTTTTTATCTTGTTTGTCATTTTATCTTCCCAGCTTTGCGTGCCGCGGCCATTTTAACTGCTAAGGCGCAGGATAGGAGTCGAGTTCGCAATGAATCAGCGCGACTCGTCAAAATAATGGGTACACGGGCACCCAATACAATACCGCCTGCATCGGCATGCCCAAGGAAAGTCAATTGCTTCGCTAGAATGTTACCCGACTCAATGTCAGGGACCAGTAAAATATCAGCATCCCCCGCGACCGGTGATATAACTCCTTTCTCGTCTGCGGCCTGCTTGTTAATCGCATTATCAAACGCTAAAGGTCCATCAAGAATGCCGTCGGTGATTTGTCCGCGGTCTGCCATTTTACACAAGGTGGCAGCATCGACTGTCGCTTGCATCTTGGAGTTCACCAGCTCTGTGGCCGCAAGAATACCTACTTTGGGTTTTTTATCTTCTCCGAACAAGACACGCCAAAGATTAATCGCATTTTGACAGATATCTGCCTTCTCAGCAGCATTAGGCGCGATATTGATGGCGGCATCCGTGATAATGATTGGTTTATGATAAGACGGAGCATCCATGATATAGGCATGACTGATACGGTATTTGGTACGTAAATTGGAGGTAGCAGGTACAATGGCTGCTAATAACTCCTGGCTACTCAGAGAGCCCTTCATGATGGCATCAATTTTGGCAGTTGCTGCCAACTCTACGGCCTTGCTTGCTGCAGCATCACTATGCTCTGTATCAATGAGCTCCCATTGGGAGATATCAATGTCTACTTCATGAGCTGCTACCTTAATTTTTGCTATTGGGCCAATTAAAATAGGAATAATTAGTTTAGCCTTCATGGAGTCAGCTACTGCTGTGAGCACATTGGCCTTTACTGGATGAACAATTGCTGTGCGGATGGCTTCCATACCTTGACACGATTGAATGATAGCCTGAAAGCGGTCATGGTTATGAATTTCAATATGTGGCAAATCAGCTCTTGCCACTCGTATTTTTTGTGTCGGTGCAAGTACCGTGGCCAACCCTTCAATAACGATTTCCCCACGTTGATTCACTCCCTTGCAGTCAAAGGTTACAATTGGCTTATCAGAGCGCTTATCGCGCAGGATTAGCGTGATGGTGATGTTGTCTCCAATGCGTACTGGTTTTCTAAATTTAATATCTTGCTCAAGGTAAATGGTCCCAGGGCCCGGCAAGACTGTACCAAGCAGTGCTGAAATTAATGAGCCCGACCACATCCCATGGCCAACAATGCCGCGAAAGATATCGCTTTTGGCGAACTCTGGATCCATGTGAGCAGGGTTCACATCACCAGACATGACCGCAAAAAGCGAAATGTCTTCTTGTTTTAATGTCTTATTTAAACTGGCCTGCTGACCAAGCATTAACTCATCAAAGGTAATATTTTCCAGAAACTCCTTATTCATTATCGTTCCTTTCGTTGAATTTTTTGTTACCGAGGATGGAGTTAATTATTTTTAAAATCCTCAATACCAGATTGATAGACATCTTCTTGAGAATAGTGGCTAATGCCGTGATACTGATATTTTTCAATATTATAGTTTCTACTGTTGGTAAGAGAATCTTCTGAAAACTGGGGAAATTGCTTTAAAAATTCTGCCTTAAACAAAGGCCAAAAGCGTTCATCCTGCCAACGAGAATAGGGTATAACCAAGTACAAATGATTGTCCAGAATTCGTGTTACTAAGAAATGCAGGTTATTTTCGGTCAATCTATCATCTAAATCAATATTGTATTTTCGAGAAAGAAAACCAACGATGCAATTACTATCAGTAATAATTTGATCGTTGTCCACGGGGGGAGCATTTTTAGTATCAATAATATTTTCAAGCTTGTAGGGAGTTTTAACTAACTTGAGGAAGGTATCAACTTGTAAGCCATAAGAATTATTGTCGGGTACACTAAAGAGCTGAGGATAGGAATATAAAGTGACCAGATGATTGTCCCGTTAAAATGTTGTTTAGCCGTAAATTTTATTACTGAGCAAATCAGCTCATCACAAATAAAGGATAATTGCAATAAAACAAGGCGAGTCTTAATTTTACGTAGTGAAGATTGCGAGATATAAATGTTTATTTGATGTACTTATTGTGAGCTAGAGTGAATTAATCAAGTTGAGTATTACGTATCGATAGCTCATTAACCCATTGAAAAAAGTAGATTGGGGTAGGTGAATTGATTAGAAAAATTATTAGTAGGATGGTATATGGAAAATAAATTATTGTGTTTACTCTCTTGGCACACCTCATAAGAAGTAAAATAATCTACAATAAAATAAACGGATAGGAAACGTCTATGCGCTTACTCTTTTTGATAGTTTGTTTATTGTGCCCTTTTATTTTGTTTGCTCAACCAATTAACATTGGGGTAGCAAACGATGGCCCACCTTTTGAAATTCCAGAAGATAATAAATCACATTTGTCTGGTTTTGAAGTCGATCTAATGCAAGAAATATGTCGTCGTGCTCAGTTTAAATGCCTTTTCAAAACTTTTACTTTCCCTGATTTGTTCAATGCAATATTAGATAACCGTATTGACTTAGCTATTGCAACTATTTCTATCACGCCAGAAAGACAAGAGAATTTTCTGTTTAGTCTTCCTTATCTTCCAGGCTCAGCACAATACGTCACTAACATATCAAACCCAATTAAAACGATTGATGATATTAAGGGTAAAAATGTTGGTATAGAAAAAGGTTCTATTTTTAAAGCCTGGGTTATGTCTCAATTAGGTCATACTACTCAAGTACAGGAATACAAAAACTTAGCAGAAGTTTTGCAAGCCCTTAATGACGGTAAAGTGGATGCGATATTACTCGATAGTGGCAAAGTGCAATACTGGGTTGCTAATAACAGTGATTTATTCAGGCCTGTGGGCAATCCAATGAGCACGGGATATGGAATCATGGCCAATAAGACTCAAGTTGAGCTCATTAACACTATTAACAAGTACCTTATTCAATTAGAAAATGACGGTACTTATTTAAAATTGTATCAACGTTATTTTGATTAAGTATCTTTAAAGATGAACCGTTACAACTAGGCTGATTTGTATTTTTGATGTACAATATGTTAATTTTTATTGCCTTCATGGGTAAACGTGCACGCTGATTCAGCAACAAAACCTTTTCAATGGGTATGCAGTCTTTATTTTTTCCAAAGTATACCCTTTGTAGTGGTCAGTTTAATTACTACTATCATTTATCAGCAATTAGGTTTTCAAAATGATAAGATCACCCTATGGGCGAGTTTGCTGATGCTCCCATGGGCTATCAAGCCCTTCTTTGCCCCATTCTTGGAAATCATTGCTACCAAAAAAAAGTTAACGATAACTACTCAAGCATTGCTATCGCTATTATTTCTGGTGTTAGCACTTAGTTCAGATAGCCGTTATTTTTTAGTATTAAGTTCTGTGTGCTTTGTTGGGATAGCCTTCGTTTCATCGCTTCATGATATTGTTTCTGATGGCGTCTATATTCTTAATTTAAAAGAAGAAGAACAAAAACGCTACGTGGCAATACGTAGTTTCTTCTATCAGATGGGACGTCTGGTGATTAAGGGGTTTTTACTCACATCAATTGCGCAAATAGCTTTGCACTATCACTTTAATGTATGGCAAGTTTTTTTCTATAGTTTGTTTATGTTAGGTTTTTTATTAACGGTTTATCATGGGTTTAAACTTCCTGAAAAAGAAGCCATTAAGCCTAAAATAAAAAAAGAGTATGGCTTAATTTTAAGTGAACTTATTACTAATAAAGCGTTATACGTGCCATTGCTGTATATTTTTTTGTTTAACTTTGCTGATGCGCAGCTGCAAAAAATTATTCCTTTATTTCTTCTCGATGAAACAGGGTTAAATCTAAATTTGTCTCAAGTGGGGAAGATCTATGGAATCTTAGGGGGAGTGGCTTTAATGTTGGGAATTTTTGTTTCCGGCTTTTTGATGACGCGTTTTTCTCTGTCTTACTGCATAAAAAAATTTTCAAGCGTATTGTTTTTAAGTCCTTTGTTATTTCTTTTATTAACCTTAGGCGAGATGCATCCTGTTTTTATCTATGTTGTCATTGCGTTTTATCAATTTGTCCTAGGCCTTGCCAATGGTGCTTACATGGGATATTTGCTGTTTATCGCCAATAAAAACCATTATCCAATGTCAATGTATACATTTTGTACTTCAGCAATGGCATTAAGTTATGTGTTTTGGGGAGCCTTAAGTGGTATTGTACAACAGCAGCTGGGCTATAGTTTCTTTTTTATCTATCTTTTAATTATCAATAGTTTCTTAATAATGATGACCTATAGGATGATGAGTAAAAATGTTTGAGTTATTAGAGCAATTAGAGCAGCAATTGGTGCAAGCGAGTAGGCTAAGTGACTGTGACGAGGCACTGACTGCGTATCTTCTTAAAAAAGGGATCACTACGTTCTCATTTACTTATTATGCTTATCATCCTCACACTGCCAATAAATTAAAGTATGATATGTGCTCGGATAATTTTAGAGCGTGGCATCAGCATTATCTTGAAGAGCAATACAACAATATCGATAGTACTCTAAGCTTTGTTTATAACAATCATTTGCCAATTTATTGGAATTTAAAGCAGCAACTTGCTCAAGCTAAAAATGAGACTGAGCGAAAAATGCGCCAAGATTCGATTGATTTTGGTGCGAAAGAGGGGTTATCTATTCCTATTCATGGTCCTAAAAACAATTTTGCCATTTTATTATTAGTACAAATGCAAAAAGAACATCGCAAATTACAGGAGCCTCGGGAGCAATATGAGTTTTTTGTTGCAGCCCATCATTATTATCACTATATTCAGTCTCATCTTTTAGATGAAGTGACGGAAAAAGCCTCGTTTTCTCTAACACAACGGGAAATTCAATGTTTATTGTTAATCGCTAAGGATTATTCCGTGCAACAAATGTCGCAAACTCTTGAGTTGAGTGAAAGAACAATTAATTTTCATATCCAAAAGATCAATAAAAAGCTAGGTACCAAAAATAAATACCAGTCACTCGCGAAAGCTCTCCATCATCAATTATTGACCTTGTAATCCCTGTCAAAAATGACAGTGGTTAATAGGTATTCTAAAGAACTAAAATTTATACACCATAATCCTTATAAGAGAGAATAATGAGTATTTTTAAAACTTCTTTATTAGCTTTCACAGCAACATTACTTCCTTTTACAAGCCATGCCGCACTTACACTCTATACAACAAGTTGGTCAATGTATGGTGAAAATCCCTATGAGTATGATGGGGCATATAAGAATGGCCGCCCATATGGTCAATTAGCCTATGTTTCTAATCCTGAGATGGTTGCACAGTTCAATAAGGCTGATGTTGTTGCCTGGTCGTTTTTACAGGTTTGGAATAGCCAAGATCCCAATCAGGCGCAATATCAAATACCAAGTTCCTGGAATGGCTTGATGCATTTTGATGATTTGTGGGGGGAGCTTCCTCTAGAGGGATCCTGGATATCCACCTTACCTCCAGAAACAAAGGATTTTTTGACGTTTTGTCAAACTAATGCAGGCGCTTGTGCCGCGGTGCAAACCAACGGTAATACCGGGCAGAAAGAGTTGTTTGTTTATACCGATCAAAAAGGGGTTGGCCAGCTAAATAGCTTTGGAGCATTCATTAATTCGAATAAATATACGGCCAAACGTATCATTGCTATTGGTGGTGCTAATACCGTAGAGAATAAAGGGGTAAGTACCGCGACATTTGACGCGATCTTTGCCAATCAAGATAAATTTTTAAATCAATTTAAAGCATGGATGAACCATTTTAAAAATTTAAAAGGTGTTGATTATGACTTTGAACCTCCCATTGATTTGCAAACAGGGGGACAATTGCCGCCTGATGAAAGAACAATGGTTGATTACAAACATCTTTTTGATTTAGTCAAAGCAAGTCGTAGCAAGTTAGGGAAAGAGGCTTATATCTCTGTAACGATCACAGTGAATAAAGACTATCTGGAAAAAATTAATCAATCTGTAGAAGGAGGCTGGTTTCAGCAAATTGCTAACTATGCCGATAGTGTTAATTTAATGACTTATGATTTGCATGGTCCCTGGAGCCAAAGTAGTGACCCTTATACTGCAGTCCATGCTTATTTAATGCAACCTGAGACAAGCCGAAAAGATGAGTTTGGTATCAATTATGGGACCGATGCAATAACTGCACAAGTTCTCTCTTATGGTATGCCTAAGGAAAAGCTACAAGTTGGTTTAGCAGCTTATGGCCGCGGTTTTTCTGGTGTTGAGCCGGGAAGTGACACTAATTACCCCGGATTTGAGCAGCTTTGGACTGGTGTGAGCCACTTTCCAAACTCTTATTCAAAACAGGATGGAATGTTGCCATATAGCTCTGTAGATAAGGCAGTAAAGGAGCTGAATTATAAGATTTACCATATTCAAGCAACTGATGATAAGAACCAATCCTTTATTACAGGCTCTTACATTTACAATCCAGGAACAAAACAGTTTGTGGGTTATCAGTCGCCTGAGGCTGTTAAAGCGGTCTGTGAATTTATCAAAGTACAGCAGTTAAAAGGAGCCATCATGTGGAGTGCCGATACAGACTTACCTGTCTCAAATCCAAGAAGTTTGGTAGCTACCTTCAAAAATTCATGTCAGTAATAGATAGTAATAAGGTAGGTAATGTCATTATCGCCATTACCTACCCCCTAAATTATATAAGTGACTCTCATGCAAAAAATATTTATTCATTATCTAATGTTCCTGTCGTTATGCGCTATTGCTGGTATGACCCATGCTTGGAAACCTTATTGTTCAGTAGAAAAAAAGAATCAACAAATGGTCATTGCCTATTTGGGAGCTGACTCTTCTTGGGAACTGAAAAATACGGATTTGGTCAAATTAGAAGAGCAATTGGGTAAAGTTAATTTAGTGAATTATGCATTTGCACGGTTCGCGAAAGATGAACAAGGGAATACTATTCTTCAGTTAACTTCGCATGATATTGAAAATATACAATTGCTGCGACAATTAAAGCCTAATATCCCGATCATGATCGCTGTTGGTGGTTGGGGAGATCGCGAAAGCTTTAAATTTTTAGAAAATGAAGAACAAAGGATGATTTTCGTTGACTCTGTAAAAAAAATGCTTGCGCAGTACCAACTTGATGGTATAGATCTTGATTGGGAGAACGAATTATTAGCCAGTGAAGAAGAGATAGCAGGAGTGGCGAAATTGCTTCAACGTTTACATGAGAGCATCAGTGTTGATGGGTACTGTGTAAGCAATGCAGTTCCGGCAACAAAGGCTTATTGGCGCCATTATCCGCATGCTAAATTATGGCAGCCTTATGTAAACTGGACCACGGTTATGGCCTATGATCATTATGGGACTTTTGGCCCACGAACAGAGTTTGGCGCTGCACTCTATGAACCTAATCGTAACGAAGATAATGCCTATCCTTATCCCAGTACTTCCGGTAATAGAGCAATTAAGCATTATTACTATCAGGGATTAGCAGCAGAAAAACTTATTTTAGGAATTCCTTTTTACTGCCATTCTTATTATGTGGCAAACAGCTCGGTTGCTGATAATGTTAATGAACCCGGACTGCATGTGCCAGTAATCGATCCTAATATTAGTAGTCAGATAAGCTATAGTGATGCTTATAGTCGTTATGGAGATAGGCTCTTTGCGTACCAGATTAATTATGCGCATAAAGAGCGACAGGCTGTAACTTTCTATGGTCTAATTCCAGTAGAAAATACGTCAACAAGTCGTTTTTTAAGTTGTGATGGACCGCAAGCAGTTTTAGGAAAAATTGATTATGTTGAAGGAAATAATCCAATGACTGAACATGCCCAAGATCGGGTCAGATTAGGGGGGGTGTCATTTTGGAGTTTGCAGCAGGATCTACCTTTTTCTGACGAGAATTCGTTATTACGAGCTATCTATAATGGCTTTCAAGCCACCAGGTAAGCAAATAACTTATAAAGTAAGCTTTCAATCTATGGAGAAATAGCGTGTCAGGGAAGAGAGAGCATTTTAATGAGCTTTTTTATCATTGGCGTTTGGACAAAGCAAAAAAAGAAGAGGATATATTACTTACTGCCATTGATATTAGTGGTTATGCGGAACTTGATCTTGATTTAAGAAAAATTAATGAAGATTTCAAAGACTCTAATTCGCTTAAATTCAAAGAATTAGAGCGTCGTGGGAAACGAGGTTTAGGGACATTATTGTATTGCAAATTTATGGTCGAAGATTATTTGCAAAGTCTTGAACCAGAAAACAAGGATGAGAAAATCCTGTTAGAGGCAATAATGCTGAATCTCGAAGGGCTTTATCTTCAAGGGCAAGTAGAGACACAGACAAAATTAAATAGTTTAATCGCTAACTGTAATTTATGGTTAGATAACCACACTAGCAACAGAAGCAATAATGAGCATATAAAATCCCTATGCTATGCACTATTTATGCTTTTAAAAATTCTTGATATTTCTCTTAAAGGTTTGGATTCATGGAGTAAAAGTCTTGCTAAACCTTTCATTAAATTAGAATTATTAGAAAAAGATACAGAGAACTTGCTTAAAAAAACAGAGGAAAAACTCACTTTAATAGAGGCTCAGATTGTGCCTAAGGATGAGCATTCACCGCCTAAAAATTTGGCCGAATATCTCAATCAAAATTATCTTCAAAGGATCGAAAAAGAGCCTAGGTACAATCATGATGCTCTTTTAGAAAAAGTGAGTTTATTAGAAATTGCAGTGCAAAATGTTGAGAAACTAAGCCAAATTCTCAAGAAAAGGGAAACGATAAAGTTCAATTCTCAACTGATACAAAGCCTCCTTTTTTCTTTGGAAGAAAATGAACGCCGAGTTTTGGGGAGAAAATATTTCCTAGAGTTAATTGCGGAGAATAACAATAGTTTTACTGAACTTATGGGGAATATAGGTGAAGAAGCTAAAATGTCTTTAGTAAAAAAAATTACCCAATTAAGAAATCCTGATAATTATCAAAAAGTCTCCTCTTCAATGCAGTATGCTGCAAGTTGGATTACGGCAATCCCCGCCTCAGCATTAAGATTAACTGTCCCACAAACATGGCAAGAAACGGTTGTAAGCATAGTCCCGGCAACCTTGGATAGTGAGTGTAAATGTGAATTGAGAATATTAGTTGAAAAATATTTAAAAGATTTAAATCAAGATTTAAAAATTACGGAGGAGAGAGTTAAAGAGTGCATGGAGCATAATTTGGCGAGTCAAGAACAATATGAGAAATTCATTAATGATGCGACTCCTAAAACTATTGAAATTATAAATGAAGCAAGCAAAGCCATGCTCGATGGTTTAATAGAGTACAGAAACTTGCTCAAGTTAGCTTTTATTATGCAGCAAAAATTGAAAGAAATTAAAAATTTAGATACTCGTGTGCAGGAGTTTTTGCATCAATATGATGGATTTTTAGTAAAAATTTCTAATTTTTTTGCAAAATTTTTCTCTTTTTTTAAAACAGAAACGGCAAAATTGGTTGATGAGGTTTATGAAACTCAGCTTGGGTTGCAATCACTGAAAGAGGAATATCAAAAAAACTTTAAGATAGCGTGTGAGCAATTTAAAAAGAATTCACCTATGCCTCTGAATCTAGAGGATCACTTAATTGCGCAGACAAAGGAAGTGATGAAGCAAGCAGGAAGTGATGAAAAAATTAGTGCGAAGAAACAGAATATATATCACTCTATTAAAGTCATAAGACAAGGGTTTTTTAGTTTAAAGCAAGAGCCCTGTCCGACGATAGAAGAGCCGGATGAGTTGTTATCCAGAATACCACAAACTGATTGCTACCAATGAAACAGTCCAGCATCGTCCGCAGTGATTTTTTTATACAAGTATCAAGTATAATGTTAAATTGATATTCACTAAGTACCGTATGTTATTTCTCTTTGGCGAGAAAAATGTGTCAAGTAAAGTGTCATGCTTTCATTTTTGGTCAACTCCCAACAGCGTTTTAGAGCTTGAAATGATGTTATTGGATGCAGAGAAGAAAGAAATGCCAAGTATGGTATTTAGGACTAAGACATCAACAAGAAAGGATTTATTTGAAAGCATTTTTAGTATCTACAGGTCTGGTTGCTCTTGCTGAACTTGGGGATAAGACCCAATTATTGGCATTCATCCTTGCCACTCGATTTAAACGCCCAGTGCCTATTATTCTTGGAATTTTTGTTGCTACATTAATGAACCATGGTTTGGCAGGAGCCTTAGGCGTATGGATCACTTCAGTCATAAGTCCTGAGGGATTAAGGTGGCTGTTGGGAGTTTCGTTTATCGGTATGGCAATTTGGATCCTAATACCTGACAAAATTGAAGAGGAAGAGACAAAAATAGCAAAGCATTGGGGGGTTTTTGTTGCTACCTGGATTACTTTCTTTTTGGCTGAAATGGGAGATAAAACACAATTAGCTACGATTGCGTTAACCGCACATTACAAGGCTCCGGTAGCAGTCATTGTTGGAACAACATTGGGAATGTTGATTGCTGATGTGCCTGCAGTCTTTCTAGGGGAAAAACTAGCCGAAAAAATTCCAATGAGAATGATTCGCTTCATTGCTGCAGGCTTATTTGTCTTAATTGCTATTTTTTCGCTAATAAAATTAGACAAGTTTATTTTTTAATTGTTTATTTATTAAAGAGTCTAAAATATCCCCAGGACATAAGCTTTAGCTGACTTTGATTTCTCGTGCATTATATCCTTGCAAAATAGCGATAACCTCATTAACCTGCTTATCAGAAGTCGCAGTAATCCAGAGTACATACCCTCCTTTTCTTTCCTGTTTTCTTATTTGCTCCACCTGCTGGTTACTAACAAATTTAGCTAAAAATGCTCCGGCAATAGCACCAACAATTGCGCCTAAAATCCCATAAAATAAATTATCAGAAGGGGAGCGTACATCGCCAATAAGAAACACACCGATGACGATACAAATAAAAACGGGAATAGCAAAAGTAAAACCCACTAGCCAGCCAAAATCATCGCGTAGAAAATATTCTTTTGTAGGTGGATGTTTGCTTTCTTGAATAGTATCTGGCTTTACATAAGGTTTCCCATATTTATCAGAAAGTTGCGTGGGGGATCCTTGAATGCTAATGGCATGACGCGCGACCGTTTTTTCAGTTAATTTACTAATGATGATTTCCAACACATTTTCGCTAATAACAATAGCGCTTATTGTTTTATTGGGTAAACTAGACATGACAAATCTCCTTTTACGCCTGGACTTGCAATAAAATCCCTCTATTATTAAGCATAGCTGTTTAGGTAAATAATGGTTTTATAATACAAGTATCAGTGCTTAAAATGCGTCTCATAGGCAGGGAGAGTTTAATGAGTCATTATAGTGTGGAGCACATGACTGAGGCTGAGGTTAAGTATGCAATTGATTGGGCCGCTCAAGAGGGTTGGAATCCAGGATTGCATGATGCTAACTGTTTTTATCAAACTGATCCCCAAGGTTTTTTTGCAGGAAAACTCAATGGCAAAATTATTGCTGTGGGTTCTGCCGTTATTTATGATGAGCATTTTGCTTTTTGTGGTTTCTACATTGTTGATCAAGCTTATCGTGGAGAAGGATTTGGTTTGGCGTTGACAAAAACACGTTTAGCTTATATTGGCGATCGTAATGCGGGTCTCGATGGTGTTGTCCATATGGTGGATAAGTATGCTCGCCTCGGATATAAAATTGCGCATAATAATGGTCGTTATACCGGCAAATTGCCCCTTGGCATTAAAAAAGTTGATTCAGATATTACGCCTTTGATTGCGGTCGATTTTGATTTATTACTTAAATACGATCGTCAGCATTTCCCAGCCCTTCGTGAAACTTTTTTAAAGTGTTGGATTAATCAACCCGAAGGAGCCAGCCTTGGCTATGTTAGCAATGGCGAGCTTTGCGGTTATGGGGTTATTAGAGCGTGCCAAAAGGGATTCAAGATTGGGCCTTTGTTTGCTGCCTCCCCTGAAGTCGCTGAGAAGTTGTTTTTAAATTTAGTATCCTATGCTAAGGGCAAAGAGTTTTACTTTGATATCCCCGAGAATAACCCTTATGCCAAAGCATTGGTTAAAAAATACCAACTCCAGAAAGTGTTTGAGACAGCAAGGATGTACTTAAAAGGTGAACCGCAACTGCCCATTGAAAATATCTATGGAATTACCTCTTTTGAATTAGGATAAATCATGACTCGCCAAATTGTAGGTTATGGCCAAAATGCACCGCTAATTTTTTGGCCAAACCATGCTAAAGTTGCCGTAAATTTTGTTCTTAATTATGAAGAAGGAGCCGAGCTTACCCCAGTTAACGGTGATAAATTTTCCGAGACTTATGGTGGTGAGTTTCCATTGGCCAGCAAGCCAGAGGGTATGCGAAATTTAAGTATGGAATCGTTGTTTGAATATGGAAGCCGTGCGGGGTTGTGGCGTTTGATTAGGCTTTTTGAAGCAGAGAACATCCCGCTAACCTTCTTTATAACAGGATTAGCGCTAACATTAAATCCTGAATTAAGTCAGTATTTAAAAACCTCTGATCATGAGATTGCCGGGCACGGGTGGCGATGGATAGATTATGCCCAAATGGCCAAGGGTGACGAAAAAGAGCATATTTTGCGTTGTAGAAGCACGATTAAGGAATTGACGGGAAAGTTAGTGCAAGGTTGGTATACCGGAAGACGCAGCGAAAACACGCGTGATTTACTAATCGAAGTAGGGGGGTTTCTCTATGACTCTGATAGCTATGCTGATGAACTTCCTTACTTTGAAGACTCTCATTTAATCATCCCTTATACGTTGGATTGTAATGATTTTCGTTTCAGTACGTCCCCGGGGTTCGCCAACGGCGACGCTTTTTTTACGCATCTTAAAAACACGATTGATTACTTATATGCTGAAAAGAGACCTGCCATTATGACAATTGGCTTGCATGCAAGAATTAGTGGTCATCCTGGGCGCTGTATGGCTATCAAACAATTTATTGACTACTTAAAACAATTTCCAGCTTTATGGATAACTCGCCGCATTGATATTGCTAAGTTTTGGCTTAAATTACATAAGCAGAGTAAAGGCCCGCAATGAAAGATTTGTCGTATTAACTAGAAAAAAAATATAGAAACTTTTTTATTGAAAAATCATTGGCTTTAAGTATTCTAGGTGCTTCAATAGTCAGAATGAGCTAAGTTAATGAAATTACTTATAGGATTAATGGGTATTGGGTTGATAGGCCCAGTCATTGGCGGTTCAATAGGGGAAGAGAATGTTGTGCTGCCTACTAGTAATTGGGTAGCTATAACGCCACTATATTTAAAACCTGTCATAGGGTCTCACATTTTAATTTATGGTACATCGCAAACCGTAAATGATGGTATTACTACCATAAAAGAGCATGTAATCAATCCCGACTATAATCCTGGGTTTAATATTAATCTTGGGCATACCTTTGAGAATTCAGCAAATGGTATAGTGTTGCAATATACTCGTATCCATACGAATGATTCTGATAGTTTTAGTGGTCCTGGAGTGCTATCGCTTTCTTCCGGGAATACTTCTTCTCCTGTACCTGGCACCATTAGTGGCAATTTAAAATTAAAACTGGATCAGGTTGATGTCATGGTCAGCCGAGAGATACATCCTTTTGATAATTTTGAGCTGTTACTAAAGGCAGGGTTAAGATATGCACAGATTGATCGCCTATTTAATTTCAGCTTGCAACAAGCAGCTCCGATCTTTAATGGCAATGCTACTGAACAAGAAAATTATGAGGGAGTAGGGCCGGTAGTTGGTCTTAATGGTGAGTATCTTGTCACCAAAAATTTGGGGTGGTCAGGAATGCTCGATGCTGCTTTATTATCTGGTAGCGTTAATAATCAGATAGCTTTTCACGGTAGCTCAGGCACAACGCTATTTTCAACGGGGGCTGATAGTGGTATTTTGCCTATTGTTGAGGCTGGCTTAGGGATAACTTACAATGGGAATCTATCCTCTGCTACAAATATAAAGATAGGAGTAGGTTATGAGGTGGCTAATTATTTCGACTTAGCACAGGCTCATCATAATGTAAGTTATAGTGGTCCTTATGCAACCTTCGCATTACGAAGATAGTTAATTTGTAGGGAATTAATCACAAATTTTTGCTATCAATATGACTGTATCTTGAAAATAAAACCCTGATAAATTTTAAATTTATCAGGGTTTTTTACTCAGCCTCAGCGAGCTCCATGTTAGCTGTTAGCTCCTCATGAACTTTATTGTCTACCAGAACGCGTTGTGAAAAATGAAGGATAACAATGCTCAGTGGAAGAATAAGGGCAATATCCAACGGAAATTGCAAACGCCCTATCCCACCAAAGGAACCAATATAAGACACAAGCAGCATCGAACTCATGTAAAAAGCAAACCAAAAAAGACTTGGGCCACAGTCACTGAGACGGCGTTTTTGGTAGAAAAGATTAATGATAAAACCAAGAAAAAGTGCCAAGTTTAATTTCCAAAGGATATCAAACCCACACCAATATAGCATTAAATTACAAACGTAAAATGCGATATGGCAAAAAAATGTACTAGACCAAAGTTTGAATGGACGTTCGCGGTTGGGTTGAAGTTTGCGCATTGCCAGTAAGCAAATTGGTCCTATTCCATAAGACAAAATGCTACAGGAAGAAAGAAAGGCCACCATTTTTTGCCAACCTGGGAAGGGTAAGAAGGAAAAAATGCCAACAAAGAAATTTGCATATAAAGTGATATAGGGAATTTTATGCTTGTTCAATTTTAAAAAGAGCTTTGGTAAGTGCTTGTTTAGGGACATCCCATATACAATTCGTGAAGTAGCCGCAGTGTATACCAGAGTCGTACCAAATGGTGAAAAAGCAGCATCAAACATTAGTAGGAGGGCAACAAAACCTAAGCCGACAAGTAGTGTCAAACCAACGAGTGGTCCGCTATCACCAGGGAAGCTTAGATTTTGCCAGCCATTGGCTAAATAGGATTGAGGAATTGCCACTAAAAAACTCAATTGCAGCATAAAATAGAGCACAAAGCCTACTAGGACTGCTCCTAAAATAGCAATGGGAATATTCCGTTGAGGGTTTTGTACTTCACCTGCCAACATTAAGCCATTTTGAAACCCTGTAAAAGCAAAGGCAATACCGCCCGCTGAGAGGGCTGTAAAAATTTGTACCCAGGCATTTTTACTATTTAGCTGGAGATCAATATTGCTCATTGATGAGGCAGTAGAAAGCAAAGCAATAATAGCAATGCTAGGAACTAAAAATTTGATAATACTAGCAATTTTATTGCATTCTGCCAGCATCTTAATGCCATAAGAATTGAGTAAGACAACAAATAACATAATGCCTATGGCTACGATATAACCCACGCCTGATAAAGTAAAGGTTGTGGCCTCTTTAATGATCAACGAAGGGAAGAAATGACTCGAATATTGCAAAATAGCTTGAATTTCAATAGGGGTCATGACCACATAGGATAACCAGGAGGTCCAAGCAAATAAAAAACCAACATCATTGCCATGAGTGAAGCTTGGATAATTGGTCATGCCCCCTGAAATGGGGAACATGGCTCCTAACTCGCACAAGGGAAGAGCTATGAACAGCATGAATAATGCCGCAATAATCCAACTAATCAAAGCATTACTACCAGCCATTTGAGCACTTATAAATGGGCTGAATAACCAGCCTGAACCGATCATTCCACCTGCTGCTGCAATTAATACGTTGGTTCGAGAGATATCACGTTTCAGCATAGCTTTTCCTTATAGCTGATGCACCAATAAAAAATAATTATATACTTTTTAAAAATAGATTTGCGACAACATTTTAAGAAGCATGCCCTAACATCCTGAAGAAAAGGGACGTCACCATAAATTTTTAACAAAAATTAATCTTACATTATTGATTAAACATAACAAAACAGCAGGAGTAACTCCTGCTGTTTTATCACTTATTTATATTTATGGCGTGATTTGTCAGTCACTGGATGAGCTGTTGGATGTAGCGGTATCGGCTGTAGCACGCAATAATCCCTCGAGTTGCGTTGTTCTGGCATTTTGAAGTAACAACATGCTGTTAGTTAGTAATAGACGCTCTTCCTGCTGGCGGTTAAGGTACAATTGATAATTGATTTCAGCAAGCAAAACCGCAATTTCTTTTTGCATCGTTGCTGCAGAGGCGGTATTAAGTTTGTTTACCCAGTCAGAGTTTCCTTGTTGATTTAAATCAGGACGAGCAAGGCGCCAGGTTGCCATGGTATATTCACTTAATGCTTGGCTGGTGGTGGTCGATTGGTTGCCTTCACCAACAATGGGTTGAGGCATTCTTTTTGATAAAATATAATAGAGGTTACTAATTCCCACAGAGGTTTGAGCAGCATACACCCTGATATTGGTTAGGAAATTTGCTATGTTAGAAGCAGCTTGAAACCTTTGTAACACAGTAAGATCAGTGTTTTGTACTTGCTCATAAAGGGCATCGTAAGTACTACGACTAGGTAAGGGGATAGGTGAAACTGCTGCAGTAGCATAGCGAATAAAATTGGCAGCCTGTTGAGCAGGGTTTTGGGCTTGCAAAGGTCCAGGTGAGCCTTTACTTGTAGGAAGTGTGGTTGCCGTATCAACTGTAGTTTCTGGCTGAGGGGTTCCCGTGCTTGTAGTCGAATACATTAAAGGAGCAATAAGGCTATTACTATTAAGTTGTGGTATGACTGCAAGATTAGCACTAGGTGTAAAGAATGTATCTGTACTAGGTATGTTGCCGATTACATTTTGCATGATTTGATTGTTATTCATCATTTGGGGATTTTTGGTGATATAGCTACACTCTGCCCAAGCAGAAGCATCATTGGTCAAGCAATAAGAGTAATCAGGAGTCATCAACATATTGGCTATGGACTGGCTTACTGGGTCGCTTTGATATTTTTGGGCCCCTCCACCTGTTGGTTGATCTATTAAAGTAGAGACAGAAATGTTATTCGTTGGGTTGGAATAGCCGGCGGATATAAAGGTGCTGTTACCTGCATCATTAAGTCGCACGAAAGCTTCCAGATTACTAGGTACGAAATAGGGCGGGGATGAACTGCCACTGGTCCCAGTAGTCGTTTCATTGGTTGTAACTCCGGCTGTGTTTACTGGAAGGGCTCCAAAGACACTTTTTAATGTGGGAAGCATGATTCCTGTCAAAGCATCCGATGTAACTTGCAATAGCGCTTGACTGACAGCAACATTCTCTGCTTTTTCTGGACTTTGCTCTAAGTTATAACCTAAATATTGCCCTAAATTAAGTAAATATTGTGTGATATCGCTTAGTGAGTTACTAAATGAATTCCACGGTAAATCATTAGCAGAAGCAAAGACTGGCGATGTTGACGAAGCGAAAAGCAAAGCACCCGATAAAGCAATACGGCGACTAACTAATTTCATTTATTCTTCCCCTTCAAGAGCACGAGCTACAAGTTTTAAACGATATTCAGAAAAAACACGAGCAAGTAAACGTAAACGCTCAAAAACGATGTTTCTTTTTAGAAAAAATCCAGCTGGATCGTGGCTACCTGTGCTGGTTTCTTCGGCATGAATTAGGATTCGTGAGGCACTTCCTGGGTGAACGGTATCGATAGCTTGCAAAAGTCGGAGTCCTCTTCCGGATTTAATATTACCGACTATACGAATAAAAATATCTTCTTGGGCAAGAGAGCTCATATCGAGCTTTTCAATGTCATCTAATTCCTTACCCAGGCGATTTACTGCTTCTTCCAACTCCGGATTACCATCCAAAGTCCAGTCTTCAACGCTCTCCATAAAGGTGATAACGCGATAAATCATAGGGTCAACATATTCGAACCAGTATGAGGATGATGCTTCATGGCTAAGATCGGGCATTTTTTACTCTTTTTTTACGGTATAAGTTCACTGATGGACTGCGCATAATCTAACTACTATAGTATATTATGAAGAGTAAAAGTCCATTATCTGAAGAGTAAATTTTATGAAAATCAAAAAAAGCACTCGAATAGTTACTATTTTCAAAAGAATTTTTAATGTTCGAGCGTGGCTTGATTTTGAACGACTTAAGGCTTGCACTAGTTATATTGTGGCTGGTTTTCAAAAATTATTTATTCCGCGACAACCAAAAGGCCAGACGGAATCTTTCGAAGAAGCAATTGCAAAAATGAACCTAAGCGAGGCTGATCTCCAAGCAAAAAAAATCGCGTTATATCGCTTGAGTATTCTCATGATTACTGCTGCAACGTGTATTTTTTTCTATGCTGCTTACCATTTGTATTACGGTAGTTACAAGGCGTTTATAATTAGTTTAGTTTTAGTGTTGGTTGCTTTAGTCTTAGCCTTTCGCTATCACTTTTGGTATTTTCAGATTAAAGAGCGAAAGTTAGGGTGCTCATTTAATGAGTGGTACAGACAAGGCCTTAAAGGTGACAAGTGATGAATAAAATAGTTTTGATGTTGTTGGGGTTATTAGTCTCAACTTTAGCTCTTGCTTCTGACAATTCCACTACTTCTTACATGAGTTTCGCTCCCCCACCGCAAGATTACTCTGTCATATTTTTAGGTAATATTTTCGGTATTGTTGATGGTGTTTTACATGGCACCGGTAGCCAAATGATGGGGACAATGTTTGGTGTATTCAACTCTGCAGTTCTTGCTTTGGGTGGTGTCATTATTATGTATACCCTCTTAGTCTCCACGATGAATACTGCGCATGAGGGGCAAATGCTTGGTCAAAAATGGTCATCCATTTGGGTTCCTATGCGTGCCACCCTTGGACTTGCTTTATTGATTCCTAAGGGCTCTGGTTATTGCTTAATGCAGATATTCGTCATGTGGATTGTCGTTCAGGGCGTTGGGGCTGCCGATAAGGTGTGGCAGGCTGCATTAAGTTATTTAAATCGAGGGGGGGTTATTATTCAAACCCAGATGAACCCTTCGACATCAATTTCAGCAAGTGGAAATGAAATTGCAAGTGGAGCAGCAATTATTCTTTCGGGGCAAGTTTGCATGTTAGGGCTGCAAACTGCCTTACAAAATCAGCGTCAAGCATACCTTAATAGTAAAGAAAATAATTCTGGCCCTTGTTCTGGTTCTCCCTCTAAAACAATGCTTGATTTTTGTAATACACCAGTGCCTGATTTTTTAAGTACAGTGAATGCTGTTTCTGTACAAAATAAGGGAGCTTCAGGGCAGACAGAATTTAATGTATCTATGCCGAATTTTACTGATGGTCCTTATGTTGCACTTAACGGTATGTGCGGTACCTTGACTTGGAATAGTTTTACAGAAGCAGATAATCTTGTTAGTACTGATTCAAGTAGTAATCCAAAGAATCCTAGCTATGATCCAAATAACCAGTGGAGTGGAGGTAACTTTGTCGCGCCTAAATCGCCAACTACTGTCGTTCTTACTAAAAATGAGTTAAAAACAACACAGTTTTCACGAGCAATCGCGATACAACAAATGTATGTAGATCTTTCCATGGTTGCTCAAATTATGGTTAATAATTCTCCTTTATTGAACCCAAGTAATTCTACCCAATCCAAGGATAATAATAATTTTTCAGTAAATGCTGTGCAACAATTTGGGGTACCTCTAATGGCTAATGATCAGGACCTTTGTATGTCAAAATCTGGTTCTGATTGTAAAAATTGGGGGTCTGATCCTAACAGCTCTAATACCTCTGCTCCATTATTTGTAGGTACAGAATTTCAGGGGGCTGTTGCTGATTATAATGGCATTATGTTGCCCGCCCTTAATTTGGTGTATCAGGCTAAGAAAGGCAGTGATGCGGCTTCAGCGAGAGCCTTTATTCAAGATGCTAATAATTATGGTTGGATTTTAGCCGGTAGTTATTTCTTTGATCTGGCAAAATTAAATTCTGCTACGATAACTGACTCAAGCAAGCAGACTGATACCAAAACGGGATTGAGTGGCAGTAAATTTGATTTGACGACTGTTCTAAAATCATTTGGCGAAACAACTGGTAAGTGCGCTACGGGTACCCAAGGTAATTTATGTGTATGGTTAGGAGGGAGCTCTAGTGCAATCACCCCGGTAATTGGATTAATCAATGGTTCAAATACGACGGGGCAACCTGGCCAACCTCAGTTGCCTACTTCAAATACAATTTCTGATATCACGGGTACAAAAGGCGACGCCTACAGTGGAGGATATTCGTCTACCACCTTTGGATATATTAATAATGCACTCATGTTGCATTTAGCGTCACAACCGGGTCTGACTCCTCCTGCATTTAATATGAAGTTCAATACCAACATAAATCTCGCGCAATTACCGTCACAAAGTTTTCCCTGCGGTTCGATTTTGGGTTTATGTATAGGTAGATTAATGGGTGATATTTTCTATAATTTGATTCTTAGAAACCTTTTTAACTACTTCATTAATATCATCGCTCAGGTGGTTAATTCAGTGATCATGGCTTTTCTCGTCTTACCTTTGATGGGAATGGGGACTATTTTCCAGGCAGGGGTTGCTATTATCCAACAGCCGACGGTTAATCCGGTCGTGGCGTTAGCAAATATGGGAGTTAATTATATTAACTTTGCTAATGAGTTATGGTTTTTTCTTTTGACAATAGCCATTACAACTTCGTTGATTCCCTTATTTGGCATATTTATTTTTGCTGTGATCTCTATGGTATTCCCACTTTTGTTTGCTTGGATGGCGGTAATGCTAAGTATCGGTTTTGTTACAGCCTACTACATACCATTCATGCCATATATGATTTTCACCTTCGGCTCGATTGCTTGGCTAATGGTAGTAATCGAGGCTATGGTTGCGGCACCCATCGTCGCACTTGGGGTTACCCATCCAGAAGGGCACGATGCATTTGGTAAGGGTGAGCAGGCTATTATGATTTTATTAAATATCTTTCTGCGTCCTGCCATGATGATTATTGGTTATATTTCAGCGATTGCATTAACCTATGTTTCTGTATGGATAATTAATGCTGGTTTTGCTAATGCAATGGCATTTGTGCAAGGTAGTTTATCAGGTTCCACATTTAGTATGAGTGCTACTACTAATATTCAAGAATATGCTTCCAATATCAATACGACACAGGGCTATTCTGGTTGGGCTGGCATCTACGGTTTCTTTTTCTCCATTTTAGTTTATACGACTCTGTACCTAATTGTGGTGCAGAAAGCATTTACTTTAATTGTAGTTTTGCCGGATAAAGTACTGCGTTGGATTGGTGGACAACCAGAGAGTGTAGGACAAGAAGCTGCGCAATGGGGCGAAGAAGCTAAAGGTCAAGTTGGTAAGGGAGCTGAGGGTACCCAAAAAGCGGCCCAACAAATTGATTCGCAATTGTCTGGATACGGTCAAAAAGCCTTCGGTAAAGCGAAAGACGCCCTTAGTAGCAAAGGACCTCAAGTGGGTCTAACAGGAGGTAAAAACTTTAGTGATGGCGGAGATTCCAAGAAGGAAAAATAACTTAAAATATAGGGAGCAAATTTCCTTGCTCCCTTACTCACCTGTTAATTTATAATGTCTTTCCACCTAAACCCCAATAAATATTGGGAGTTTCTAGCGGCTTATTTGCGGCCTTGTATAATAAATCCAGCGCTTCCTCTTTAACGACACTAAAATCTAATGTAGTGAGGCCTTCTTTTCCTAACCACAAATGATGAGCTATGAAGAAGAAGGGATTAACTATTATATCTCCTTCGAGTATAAAATCACGGTCATAGGATTTTTTAGGCGTTTCTGAAATAAAATCACAGGAGATAGTCACCTTATTTTTCAGGGGTTTTCTCTCACATTTAATTGCGCCAACAATGGCTGCTGGAGGGACTTGATAGGCGATGGCTTCATACGCATATAAAGGCCATGCAGCATAGCTGGTTATAGCAGTGTCTTCAACTTCCTTCTCTGCAAAAAAGCTGTAAATATTACTTGCTTGTTTTGCTTGAAAACTATGTAAATCAATGATCAAATCTTTGCTATCAGTAGGAGTTTTGTCATTTTTTAGCAACACGGGTCTATAATCTGTTGTTTTAAGCGTCGGGTAATCAATCTGGGTCATATCAGGAAGAATAATAGCATAAATATAAGTGTCCTCATCATTAAGTGGGAAGATAGGGGCGCTCTCAAGCTTTGTGGTTAGACATATACATGCTTTAGAATCTGCATCGATAGCTTCATTTGCTATACCACAATCATTTTTGTAGCCGCGAGATTTAATGGCTTCAAGCCACCACAAATCAGCATAATCAATTCTTGGGGTAAACCCTATTTTAAATATTTCGTCAGGTGATCGAGTATCAGAACGAAAATAAATTTTACCCATAGTTTCATCCCAAATAAAGTAATCGGCAAACATATAATGCACAATTAGATCTATTTGATCAACAACTGTTCTTTTGAGGCATGGCTTTGCTTTAAAAATTAATGATATTTCTGCTGTTTTAATGAAACCTTAATTTTTATATTTTATATTGCATTTGTTTTAAACATTGTGTGAATTGATATGCCAAAACCTAAGAAAGAAACACCTAAATCAGCTTCTATTTATGAAAAAAACTATTATCGTGAGCGAAATAAAAAAATTTATAAAATTAATTCGGCACAGGAACAGAAAAAAATCGATAAGCATATGCAAAGCCATAATAATTTGCCTCCCAAGGGGGTTACACGAGAGGCAGGATTTTCGGTTTATCTCTTTAAGGGAACAAGTTTAGAAGTTAATGCTTCTCTAGTTCGCAAGAAGAAAACAGGAGGTACTGCGTTTATTCTGTCTAAATTGAAAAAGAAGGCGTGTAGATTGCCTGTTTCGTGTATTGCATCAACTGAACATGTGATTTCAATGCAAGAAAAAGTAGAGGATTTTGTATCGGACTCAATTCCAGCAGAAAGTAAAAAACAGGTAATGTACCAAATTTTGGTGAGAGTAGACTCACTATTAAATATAGCCATAGAAAGTATTAATCTGGCAGAGGTTATTTGTAAGGATGATGATATATTAACAACAAGTGATGTGGCGATTCGCTATGATTTTGACAAAGACGTATTTGTTGTGGAGTTGGGTACCCAGGTAACGGATATTCAACAAATTGTTCGTAGATTAAATGCTGTGGCAGCCTATCATATTGTCAGTTGTGACTTTGAAGATATTCAATTGAATGATGGAGTATGTTTATTAAAGCCTGATGCCTCGAATCCTATTCATGCTTTAGCTAATATTGCTCAAGGGAAAAATTTCACTGGTGGGCAAATGAAATTTTTCTTAGAGCGTGATGCTGGAATGACCTCAGGACAAACAGAGGTATACCAGGATAGTGATTGGACATTTAATGGCTATGATTCTTTGCAGAATCTGAGGGATGCCACGGGTTATCCTGATGATGCTCATGCTTTAAGAATTTTTTATAAGGCATGATCTAAGATTATCGTTGGTATTCTTTAGTACCAGCAATAATTAATTTATAAGTTCGCTCGCTGATGATGCCTTGTTCAAATTTATTCCGTGCGTCGACGGTCATCAATTGTCCTCGTTGGCGCACAAGTTTTCGCGTGGTAGAGGTCACTTCATTAGGGTCGCCTTCTAATAAAATATCACGTGCTTCCTCATCAAATACCAAGTATTCCCGCAAGGCAACTCGCTTACCATCGATGGTGGGTACTAGTTTTTGCCATATACAAAGACGAATGGTCTCCAGAATATCAATGGTGCGCCCTAATCGTTCTTCGCCAGCAAAGGAGGTAACCAGCCGTCGCATCGTTTCGGCAACGCCAGAGGTGTGTAAAGTAGTATAGACAGGATGGCCAGTTAGAGCTGCTTCAAGTGCTGCACTAATGGTTTCTGCGTCACGACATTCTCCCACCATAATCAATCGAGGTTTACGGCGAAGGGCATTACGTACACCATCAGCAAAATTCGGTAAATGACGTGGAATCTCCGATTGACTAACCACAGCTGAAACGGTTTCAATTTCGTCATAAACAAATTCAATAGGCGCTTCGTAAGTGAGTACTTTACGGTGCGATTCCTCTTTTTCAATTAATTCACGAATAATGGATGCAAGTAATGTCGATTTACCAGAACCAGTTGCGCCTGTAATAAATACAATGCCTTCTTGAGGGGCTATTGCTTCAAGAATATTGTCTGGTAATTCCATGGTTTCCAATTTTGGAGGTGTGGTGGGAATAGTCCTTAACGTTATCTGGATAGCATCATGACCCTCTACGAGACACGAGGTAGCATTGACCCGGTAGCGATAGCGAACCCCGCGATTGGGGCGAAATTCATAATGGGTATCGATATCTTTGCCTGAAAGTAATTGCGTAGTGGCATTAGGGCCATAAATTGAATTAATTAAATCACCTAACTCTGTATTAGAGAGGCGGCGATTAGTGATTTTATAGAGCCGACCATACACTTCAGCATAGATTGCTTCACCGGTTTGGATCGTAATATCAGAAGCACTTAGCTTTTCAGCATGCTCTAACATTTTATCCATGAACACCGGCGTAAACCGGGTTGGTTCATCAGGCATCAAATTAATATTACTACTACTCATAATCTATTTAGAAGTTTATTTATCATTAATGGGAGCGATGACAGGTTGCCACGCTTTACTAGTAATAGTAATTTTAGTGTTCTGTGCCAATTTTTCCATATTTCTAAATCGTTCTAACGCATCTTCATCTTTAGCAACTGCGGCTACCCACTCCTTGCTATTGGTATTAAGAGCTGGTAGGGCCGTTATACGCAACACTCTGTCATCAATATGGATTTCTGATGCATCACCAGTAACACCTAGATCAGTATGAGAAACGAAAGGAGGCGATACCATATTCATGGCTAGTAATTTGCGATATAGGATCATCCCAGCAAAATCCTCTTTTATGCGCGCGATGCTTTCCTCAAGAATAACACCTGCTTGTTCAATACCATTTTGCCACCCTTTTTCGACATAATGGCACCAAAGAAGCCTTTCTTGTTTTGTCTTGGGTAAGAGCGTGACATTAGGACACTCAGGCTTTTTATAATCCATCCATAAATATTGTCGCCAATTTGGTGGTGTAGTTATAAAGCGTGCTTGCTTGGCAACCTTGTAAGTTCGATCTGAAATACGGATGGTCTGTGTATCTGCCAAATTAAAGGTATTGCGACCTTCCAACAAAACTGGAGGTAAAACATTATGTTCTAGTACAAGAGAATTAAAGTCAAAAATGGCGTCCAGGTTACGGGCCTGCTTGGTCAAATTTTCGTCTATTATTTTTGCACGCCATGCAAGGCCTCCTTGAGCGCCTATGCTTAGGGCAGTTTCTTTGAGAGCCATCTCTCGAATTTTCCCCATATTGGCTTTACTACGGGTTCTGGCTCCTTTGTTGGTGTTGGCCAACGCTTGTAAGCCAGCAAGAGAGTCCGTGTTTGCTATCACAACTCGGCGATGGCATCCGGTTGACAGGACTAAGGATATAACACAAATACTAAGAATAAATTTTCGCATAGCGTAATTCAACAACTTGACTGTTAGGATAAACGTAGATATTGGCTTTCTTTCCTGCTTGATAATCAATATCCCGCAAGATCTCTGCTAAGCTCATATCTTTAGAATTAAGACTAATTAGAACGGGAACGGCAGGTTCCGTTCCTAGCACGCGTAAACGAAAATGCGCCGCTCTGGCAACACGTAAAGTTACTTCTTCAATCGGTCCGGACCAATCAACAGAGGCTCTGCTTTGCAAATTGTAAGCATTCGGGATGGTCAAAGTATTATCTTTCGATTGCGGAATAATTACTTTTTCTATGCGCTGCATCTCCAGCATCGAATCACTAACGGATGAAGCTGCTTGCGCAAGCTTAATCGTTGCATCGTCACTTGGGTTGTTAAGTGGCGGTTTCATGTAAATACCACCACCTCGGCATCCTGCTAGAAGAATCGAGGCAATAATAAATACAGCAGACTTGTTGATCATCTTTTTGACTTTATAAACGATGTGTACTGCAATGATTGAAACAGGAGCATGACGCCTTGTCAAGGAAAAGAAGGACCGCTTCTGAAAGTTAATTCTTTTCATAAAGACCATAGATTACTTGTCCCGCTTGTTTAGATTTTTTTTCATTCCAGAATACTGGATCAAGTTGAAGTTTATCAGGTGATTCAATATAAACCAAGCCACCAGAAGCTAACAAATTTGAACGGGATAAAATATCTAAACATCTAGGGAGGTAATTTTTAGCAAAGGGGGGATCGAGGAAAATAATATCGAAGCATTCGGGACTTTCTAAAATATACTCTTGGGCGTCACATTGTACCACAGTAAGGGTTGAGGAGTCAAAAGTAGCCACGATTTGTTTTAAGTTGGAATAAACTTTTGGAGAAGACTCAACAAGGACTACCCTATCAGCGCCGCGTGAATAGGCTTCTAAACCAAGAGCGCCGCTGCCTGCAAAAGCATCCAAACAACGAGCACCACGTATGTCATGCATCAACCAATTAAAGAGTGTTTCTTTGACTCTGTCAGAAGTTGGGCGTAAACCCTCAATATCAGGGAAAGAAATTTTTTTTCCCCGATATCTTCCACCAATAATGCGTACTGTTTGCTTCACGTCTTTCCTACAGAAACTAAAAGTAGTTTGTTGATGTTCACTTGTTTTTGAAAGGCTTGCTTAATTTGTGCGGTACTGACGGCATTAATTTTTGTCACATAAGTATCCAAGTAATCGTCTGGCAAGTGAAAAAAGGCGATACGCAACAGCATGCCTGCAATACTACTATTACTTGCTAACGATAAGGGGAAACTGCCTGTCAGATATTGTTTCGCGGCTATCAGTTCGGCTTCATCTGGACCTTCATTAATAAATTTTGCCACAGTATCTTCTGTAACTTTTAGAGCTGTAGTTGCTTGCTTATTTTGCGTAGCCAAGCTAATCAAAAATGGGCCATCACCGGGCATGGGTATAAACTGACTAACAACTCCATAAGTTAAGCCACGTTTCTCACGAACTTCATTTGCTAATCGTGATACTAAAGCTCCGCCACCTAAAATGTAATTCCCCACAGTAAGCGGGAAATAATCAGGAGCGTGATGGTCAATGCCAATTTGTCCCAAGCGAAGAATGGTTTGCGAGGAAGGAAAATTAACCATGATTTGTTCCCTATCAGTTAACTGTGGAGCTTTAGGAATCATGGGTGCTCCTTGTCCTTTGGGCAATTGTTGGACTAATTGTTCGGCTAATTGATGTGCCTTTTCTTGATCAATCGCGCCAACGATCACAATCACTGCATTGGAGCCCACAAAATAACGCTTGTAGAAATCACGTACATGCTTAAGCTCAATTGCATTAACACTTTCTTCTGTGCCCATAATAGAATGTGCATAGGGATGGTTTTGGTATAATTTTTTAAAGAAGATGAGATTGGCTACATCGTCAGGGGACTCTTGAGCTTGCGCTATGACCATTAATTGTTGATTTTTCTCTCGCTGAAAAGCTTCTTGTGGAAAGTCTGGCTTATTTAATATTAAACTAAATGTTTCTATTGCTTGTTTAAGAGCTTCTTGAGTAGTTAACGTTCTCAAGCTTAGGACAATCATGTCACGGCTGCTTTCTCCCTGGTATTGTGCACCTATGTTAGCGAATTTTTCTGCCACTGTAGTGGCATCCAGGCCACCGTTACCTTGATTTAGTAGATCAGTAGTCAAAGCACTCAAACCATATTGGTTGCCATCATATGCAGAGCCGGCTGCAAAAGCAATATTGACGTCAAGCATGGGAACTTCGAGAGCTTGATAAAAAACAACTTGAGCCCCATTGGCTGTTTGCCATTTTTGCGTTTTAAAAGAGTTTGCCTGTAGTACCTGTGGCAATATAAGGACTAAGGCAGTCGTTAGTGTCACTAATATTTTCATGCTCGTTCCTCTTGAGGGACAGGAATTAATAATGCTTCTGTTTCTGCGATGTCCCTAAAATAATGTCGGGCCACTTCTTGTATTTGCTCTGGGGTGATCTTGTTGATTCTATCGATATAAGCATCGGCAGTTTGCCAGCCTAGGCCTATTGTTTCTACTAAGCCTAACTCCATTGCTTGTCCATAAATGGAGTCTTTTTCAAAAGTTTTCTGAGCTATGATTTGTGTTTTAATACGTTGTAATTCAGCAGGGCTAACTAATTCATTTTTTAGAAGCTCTATTTCCTTCACCATTGCAGATTTCAGCTCATTGACAGTATGAGCTTGAGAAGGTGTACCAAAAAGAATAAATTGAGTTTGATAGCGAGAATACAAATTGTAATAAACATCCACGCCACTTGCGATATGACTGCCACGGATAAGGTTCTTGGAAAACCGCGCACTATCTCCAGCATCCAAAATGCCTGCAATTAACTCAAGAGCATAGGGTTCCCAAGTATTCTTTGCAGTTTTTACGCTTGGTACGGTATAACCAAACATCAGCATTGGAAGCTTCGCTGGTGCATAAACTTCAGTTGACTTTTGGCCAAGGGCTGGCGGCTCTGTTTGCAAGCGGCGAACATAATGCGCTTTTTTATTGATTTTACCAAAATATTGACTTGCTAATTGATGGACCTTTTCTGCGTTGACATCACCTACAACGACCAAGGTGGCATTGTCCGGTGCATAGAAGCGCTGATACCAATCTCTAAGATCATCAACACTCATTTGATGCAGATCACTCATCCAGCCAATTACAGGATGGTGGTAGGGGTCGGCCAAATGAGCTGCTGCCAGATAGCGCTCAAAAGTCAGGGCTTGTGGATTGTCATCAGTGCGTAAACGACGCTCCTCACGTATTACTTTGATTTCTTTGGCAAACTCTTCTTTATCCAAGAGAAGATTTTGCATGCGATCGGCTTCTAGTTCAAAAGCAATTGGCAATTGCGAAGCCGCAACTTTTTCAAAATAAGCGGTATAGTCAAAATTAGTAAAGGCATTTTCTTGACCACCAACAGCTGCGATAGTTTTAGAAAAAGTTCCTAAAGGATGTTTGGGGGTACCTTTAAACATAACATGCTCTAGAGCATGTGAAACACCTGTTAAACCACCAGGTTCGTCTGCTGACCCCACGTTATACCATATCATGGATACTGCGACAGGGGCGCGGTGATCTTCTTTAACAATGACTTTTAAACCGTTCTCCAACACAAACTCACGAGTTTGACTAAAGGCTTGACAGGAAAGCGCGGTTAAGAAAATCATTAAAGCGATGCGCATGGATTAACTCCGAAGCAAAAAAAGTGATAGAATTTCACATTTCCTTTGTTTTGTACACTTATGATTAAATGGTTTAAACGAAATCAAAATGAAACGGAGTCTGATTCTACCTCGACTGAAGTAGCCTCAGCCTCCGTAGAAATGCCACAACAAGATGAGCAAATCCTACAACACCATACAGACAATTCTCCTAAGGAAGGTTTTTTTGCACGGTTTAAGAAAGGCTTAAGTAAGACACGACAGCAATTTGGAGACGGTATTGGTCGTTTGTTGCTTGGCAAAAAGGAAATTGATGCTACCATTCTTGAAGAGCTTGAAACTTTATTGTTAAGCGCTGACTTGGGAATTGAGACTTCACAAGCCATTTTAAAGCAACTTATAGATGAGTTGGCGAGAAAACAGCTAACCGACGGCTCTACAGTTTTTCAAGCTCTAAAAAAGCGTCTGGAAGATATTCTTTCTGTGTGTGAAAAACCGTTGAACGCTGAGACATCTGATAAATCCCCCTTTGTGATTTTAACGGTAGGGGTTAACGGGGCAGGTAAAACCACTTCCATTGGTAAGATGGCTAAACAATTTCAGCAGCAAGGCAAAAAGGTAATGCTAGCTGCGGGTGATACTTTTCGTGCCGCTGCAGTTGAACAATTGCAAGTCTGGGGAGAGCGTAATCAAATTCCTGTTATTGCTCAACATACTGGCGCTGATAGTGCTTCCGTAATTTATGATGCCTTACAAGCGGCAAAAGCGCGCGGTATTGACATTTTAATAGCAGATACAGCAGGTCGTTTGCATACCCAGGGCAACTTAATGGAAGAGCTTAAGAAGGTTAAGCGGGTTATACAAAAATTGGATCCTCAAGCTCCTCATGAGGTCATGCTGGTATTAGATGCAAGCATTGGGCAAAATGCATTAAATCAAGCTCGTCAATTCAATCAGGCTGTTGGTTTGACCGGTATAATGATGACAAAGCTTGATGGCACAGCAAAAGGTGGGATATTGTTTGCAATTGCGAATGAGTTAAAAATACCTTTTCGTTATTTGGGGATGGGAGAAAAAATTGATGATCTTCGTCCCTTCAATGCATCACAATTTGTTAGAGCAATTTTTAATGATGATCAAGTTTGACCAAATTACTAAGCGTTATCCGGGTGGCTTTGAAGCATTAAGCCAGGTTAATTTTTCTTTGCAGAAGGGCGAAATGGCTTTTCTTACAGGTCATTCCGGAGCCGGGAAAAGTACATTGCTTAAATTAATCGCCATGCTTGAAATTCCTTCCTCAGGTCAGATAATGGTCAATGGGGTGCGTTTGAATCAACTGAAGAAAAAAGATATTGCTGCTTATCGCAGTAGCTTGGGAATTACCTTTCAATCCCCTCATTTATTAAATGATAGAACTATTTTTGATAATGTCGCTTTACCTCTTCAAATTCACGGACTCACTCCTCCCATGATTACGAAAAGAGTTCATGCGGCGCTGGACATGGTTGGTTTATTAAGTAAAGAAAAGATGTTACCAGTTCATTTGTCAGGTGGGGAGCAGCAACGTGTAGGAATTGCCCGTGCTGTGGTACACAAACCAGCATTGCTTTTAGCCGATGAGCCTACCGGAAACCTTGACCCTAGTTTGTCATCGGAAATTATGAAGTTATTTGCGCAATTTAACCAGGTAGGTGTCAGTATTCTTATTGCCACTCATGATCTTGCGCTGATTGCAGGAATGAAACATCGCATCGTTATGTTGAAAGGGGGTAGGGTGTGTTAAAAAAGATTCGCTCACTTGCTTCCTACCATTTACAAGCAGCAAGCAATAGCCTTAACTTACTTTGTCGCAAGCCCATGGCAACGATGATGACAGTTATTGTGATTGCTATTACCTTAACATTACCCGCTTTATTTTGGGTTTTTAGTGATAATCTTGAAAAGATGGCCAAAAACTGGCAACAAGGTGGTCATATTTCTCTTTATTTGAAACCCTCCTTAACAACAGCGGAGGAAACTGCTGTGCTTGAGCGTGTACAAGCGACGGAAGGGGTGGGTAAAGCTAGTCTGAAATCTCCTGCAGAAGGATTGGCAGAATTGCAACAGCAGGAAGGCATGCATGATATTATGCGCTATCTTCCGGAAAATCCGCTACCAGCGGTGATTGAGGTTGTACCAACACTTGCGATTAACCAGCCTTTTCAGATGGAGAACTTATATACTCGCTTACAAGCATTACCACAAGTAGAGCAAGCCAAGCTAGATATGGAGTGGATAACTCGCTTGCATGCAATTCTTGGTTTTGCCAATAAAGCGGCTCATGCTGTGATGGCACTTTTGGCTTCAGCAGTAGTTTTAATTATTGGCAATACGTTGCGTCTGGCTATTCACAATCGTCAAGAAGAAATTCAGGTATTGAAATTAATTGGTGCTACAGATCCTTTTATTGCTCGGCCTTTTTTATATTCAGGAATATGGTACAGTCTAGCCGGAGCGATAATGGCTGTGCTTTTTGTGAATATATTTATGCTAAGTTTTGCAGTAGCGATTAAGCAGTTGGCCGCTGCTTATCAGATGAACTATCCCATTATGGGATTATCTGTAAAACAGGCTTATTTGCTTGTTCTGGTTTCTACTCTGTTAGGGTGGTTAGGTGCTAAATTGTCAGTAAATCGCCAACTTGCTTCAATTGAGCCCTATAATTAGTTATAATGAAGGAGTTTTTACCAAGTCGTCCTGTATAACCTCTCTAAGCTAGCATTCTTACAGCTTAGAATGGCTATTTGGACGTTACGCTTTAGTTGATTGTCCTTTTATCGAGTATGATGTTGGTAATGGAGGATGTATATGAATCAGCAGTTACAGTTAGGATCATTAAATTTGCCCATTGGCAGCCTTGATGCTTATATTCATCGTGCCAATCAAATACCAATGCTCTCTGCTGAAGAAGAATATGATTGTGCTGAACGTTTCCAGACTGAAGGAGATTTGGAGGCTGCTCGTCGTCTCGTTCTCGCTCATTTACGTTATGTAGTACGTGTAGCTCGTGGTTATTTAGGTTATGGTTTGCCGCTTAATGATTTAATCCAAGAGGGTAATATTGGCTTAATGAAGGCAGTTAAACGTTTCGACCCTAAAATGGGAGTACGCTTAGTTTCCTTTGCCGTTCATTGGATTAAGGCTGAAATCCATGAGTTTGTTCTTCGCAATTGGCGTATTGTTAAAATTGCTACTACTAAAGCTCAGCGAAAATTATTTTTTAATCTTCGCCATATGAAAAATCGTTTAGGTTGGTTTAGTCGCGAAGAAGTCGACGCTGTTGCTAAAGATTTGGGCGTTAGTCGTGAAGATGTATTAATCATGGAGCAGCGTCTTAATGCGATGGATGCTCCTTATGATGCACCTGTCTCTGATGATGACGAAGATGCATTTAAGTCCCCCTCCCACTATTTACATGATTCAAATAGCGATCCTGCTCAGCTAATTGAACAAGAAATGAGTGGTGAGCATGGGCGCGAGCAATTATTTCTAGCTCTTGAACAATTAGATGAGCGCAGTCAAGATATCTTACAGCAACGATGGTTGTCAGATGATAAAGCAACCCTACATGATTTAGCCGATAAATATGGGGTCTCTGCTGAGCGGGTTCGTCAGCTCGAAAAAAATGCCATGAAAAAACTTCGTCAATATATGGAAGAAGTAGCATAGCTTCTTTGGCCATTCTGGTTAAAAATAATTTATAGATAGTCATTTTATAGTTGGGTCTTCGACCCAACTATTCTAGTCTAGGGTCTGTTTACAATTCTACTATCAAGGCTTTCGACTCAAGCAAGCGAATTGTAAACAGACCCTTCTATGTTTTTATTTAAACTAGTAAAGTCATTGATTTGATGATTATTTTTTATATTATCTATAAAATAGAAAGATGTTTATCTCTTCTAATGGAGAGGCGTAATGCTATTTACAACAACTTTGGTTAGTGGGGCTATTGCTACTAAATATATCATTGGATTAGTTACTGGAGGGGGGGTAGCGGGCGCGGGAATTAGTACGGGCGTGTTTCATTACCTAAGTAAACGTAAAAAACCTGATGATGTTGATCTAGAACGTGTTGAACGGCAAAAAGCTCGAGAAGACGCACTTGATAACATAATTGAAGATGTAGATGAGCGTCTAGAGCTGACTATTCAAGATTTTAAGGAAAATTCAACGGAAATTTCGTCAACCATTAATCTATTTAAAGAAGTTTTTCAGGATGTTTTTAATAAAACACAAGAGTTAGGCGAAGTTGCTCAATCAATAAGAGAGAATGAGAAAAAAAGGCTCGCAGAACTAGAAAAAGCGCAGAAGGAATTGCAATTGAAAATCGAGGAAGTAAGCGAGCAACTGATTAAATCGGAAAAAATGCGTGAAGAGCTTCGAACAAAGTTAACTGAGGTTGGGGAGCAACTGCTGAGTTCATCAACAAAAATTGTTGAAGGGGAAAAAGAGATTGAAGAGCTTCGTCTCTTACAGGAAAAGCAAAAAAAGGAGAATCAGGAATTAGCTGATGCTTACAAGGAGTCAATCCAATCAAATGAAGCACTCGAGAGGCAACTAAATCAGGCCATTGATTTGTTGAAAAAGAAGCAACAACAAATTAATTCATTGCAGGAAAATTTGAGCTCAGAAAAGAAAAATCCGCATACGAGTACATTTTTTTCAACTCAAAGTACACTTTAAGGAAATTTATGAAAGAAAATGAAAAGCAAGAGGCCGAATCCCTTGTAATTGAAACAGTTAAAAAAAGTGCCTTTGACTCAATTCAACACCTTAAAAAGCAACAGGAAAGAATTGCCTTATTTAAATCAGACTTAGATCTTCTTCTCAAACGTTATAATAGTAAAAAAAGTTTGTTTGGCACTCTTGCTGATTGGTATAGCGACCAATCACTATGGAGGCAAATAACGATTGTAATATCTGCTTTGATAGCAACAACATTGATAGGCCTTTTGGTCAGTATGCTGGTGACATATAGTTTACTTTTAATAGGTGGAGGGATGATTTATTTATTCCAAGACTTTCATAATGTTGAACAAGAGAGAGCGGAATTATTCTGCAAGGATATTCTAAAAATGCAAGAAGATATGACGCAATCTGTAAAGTCATTAAATGAAATAGAGACTAAGTTGTTTGATCTTTTTCAAATACTTGCAAAGAAGAATGAAGAGTATGCCGCAATAATTACTGATCTTAAAGACAAGATAAAATATCTCCAGGAACAAATTGAATTTTTTGAAGAAGCCTTGAAAAAATTAAAGGAAGTTAATGAGAGTATCATTGCTGATACAAAAGAAATTCATGATTTAAGTAATACCTTTAAGCAACAGATATCTGAACTGCAGCAAAAATTCACTAATTTAGATGTAGAGAAAGATGTTTTAAGTAAAATGCAACGTATTCAATTGTTGCTGCAAGAAAGTGAAAACTCCCTTGCTCAACATATTCAGGATTTAAAAAAAGAAAAACTGGCTGCAAAAACTGGGGAAAGTACATTTGAACAGACGCTTACAGATGGAAAAGTAAGAGTTGCTCAAAGTAAAGAAACACTTGCAAAGGTTAGTAGCATTCTTGAAAAGTTTAAAATGGAAGATGAAGCCATTTTGAGTAAAGAGCATGAAGAGGGTGGTCATCACATGCGATTTTTTGAGAAATCAGCGAAGCGCCCAGAGGGTTTAAGAACAGAAACCATTTATGCTCCGCAGTAAATTGTATAGTTATATATTATTTCCTCTAGTTGCTATGTCTTTACATGACTTGAAAAAAACAACTAGAGGAAATGCTAACTTTAATTTTATGGAGCTTGGATTTTATTTTTGATATAGACTCCAGCGGCTTTTAAATTATCATCTGTCCAGATGTCATTTGCACAAGTATTTGTTTTCCATATTGCTCCAGAGCGAAAGTCATCTGAGTAGTTCCAGTTGGTCCAGCCAATTTTTTTGCTAGCCATAAGCACCATATAGCGATCAGACATCACAAAGTCATTAGCACCATCACCGCTATAAGTTTGCGTACCAAACTCTGTCACGAAAATTGGTAATATTTGAGAGGCCTTATCCAAGGCATTCAAATATTCATCTTTATGAGACGCTGCATAAAAATGAAAGGTGTACATAATATTGGAAAATTGAAGTGGGTTATTAACAATTTCTTGATAATTACTGCCATCTGAGATTCCAAGTGAACTCCAAGCACGAGTGCCAACAAGGATTGGGGCTTTCGCATCAATTGCTCTAATTACAGGAATAATTTGGTCCGCATAACTCTTGATGGTGGCCCAATTGACCCCATTGGGCTCATTGGCAATTTCATACAGAATGTTATTTTTATTTCTATGAGCAGTAGTGATGTCTGTAAAGAATTTTTTAGTGCGCTCTAAATTGTAGTTTGGATCGCCTGGATTCAAGATATGCCAGTCGACAATTACATAAATTCCGCGATTATAGGCTTCATTAATTAAATCACTAACTTGCTGGGTAAACGCTGTTGGATTGGTTTCATATCCTCCTTCCTGCACATACAAAGCGAGTCTTATCACATTGGCTTTAAAATTATTGCTCAAGGTATCTAAAGACTTAGATGTTACACAAGTACCCGAGCCGTACCATTGCAGCCCATGAGTACTCATTCCTTTCAGCTGGACTACATTGCCATGCTCATTACAAAGCTGTGTACCACAAACAGTTAACTGTCCGTTAATGGCAACAGGTGTTTCTGCATTTTTAGGACTTAAACTTATTGTTTCTACGGCATTAGCTGAAGCTGTTAGTGGTTGAGGAGAAAAATGAATTGAATAACCAGCTACTGTATCTGCCGAAAGAGTGTAGATTACACCTCCTGTTAATAAAACAGTACTAGAACCGGACCCATTATTTAAATCAATAGTGTGCGATATAACCGTTGAATTATCATTCGGAGTGAAGTTCACTTTTAAAGATTGCAACGTTGCAGGAGCTCCCGTAACATTTAGTGTGACTAAATTTTGGATAACCTGAATACATTGATAGGTTAAGTTGCTTGTGGGAATAGTAGTTGCGCTAGCTATTATACTAGCTGGGGTAAAGGTTGGCGTGCAATTATACCCATTATAACTTATTGTCGGTGTTGATAAGTTGTAAGTGCTACCTTCTTTTAATTGGGAGATGGTGGTGGAGGTATTCCAGTTTAATGATTGTGTGATTGAGTTTCCTGTTTGGTTTTGCATTAGTAAAACAGAGGGATTACTAGTATAGCCTGTCAATTCACTAGGAAGGGGCTGTAAGTTGATTACAATTTTACCCGCTTGTTGAGCCAAAGTGTAATTAATTGTTGCACTAGCAATTTGATCAGCCACTAAAGTTAAGGTATTGGGTTGAACACTACCTTGATAATTATTGCCATTGCTGTCGGCGACATTTTCAGCTGCTAAAGAATAAGTCCCGGTGGCTAATCCAGGAAGAGTGACAGTGGACGACCAAGGCAATTGAATATCATTGACGAGCTGGCCATTGAGGGATAAATGAATAAGTGAATAATTTTGAGGCACATTATTAGGTTTGGTTGAAGCATTGTGTAACACAAGTGTGCCGGTTTCAACAGCAGTTCCCAAATAAACATTGGTGCTACCTTCAATATGGTTATCCGAACTGACGCCATATTTAATTTGGATTGAACTACCTACAGGTAATTTGGAATTTGCTCCAGGATAAGAAGGGAAATGTAAATTAAGCGTTGCTAAAAAATTTCCGTCGTTTTGATTTTGTGAAAAAATATTTAAAGCATTATCGGGATAGGGTAAAGGAGCAAAATCCCCCCAAAATGAAGTATTGATTGCAGTGGTGCTTTTAAAAGAAACTGTTGCATTTTGAAAATCAACTTCCTTTTCACAGTGATTGGTCAATTTTAAAAGCATTGATTTCCAGTAAGGATCGCCTATTGCAGTAAATTGCGAAGTGATACAGGTGGTTGGCTGCGCAATCGTAGGAAAGGGTTGAGCAATTGCTCCTTGGGCAATTGTCACTAAAATGCTTAGATGAAGTATTTGTTTTTTCAAGATATTGCCTCCTTTCAATAAAGTTGGTTTCACAGAGTCCCTCACAGCATTAAAACAATCAATATATGTAACACGATGCTATCAATGAAACAAACTGCAATTTAAGATAGTTTTTAACCTCAGGTTATTGTTACTTACCCATCAAATTAAGGGGCGCTACCAGTGAACGTGTTTCTAGAAGATAAATTGTTGAGGAATTAGGTATAGTTCTTTTATTTTCATGCTTGGGTATTTACTCTTCGACATTGTCTAATCGTTTTTTAAGCTTTAACTTGGTTTTTTCATCCGCAAAAGAGGAGGCAATTGCCATGGCTGTAAATTCCTTCATTTGCTCATCAGAATATTGATAAAACGTTTGTACCCGTTGATATTCTTTTGCCAAGTTAGTACGGTAAAAAGGAGGATCATCTGAGCCTAGGCTAATGATAAGGCCTGCATTCACTAATTGCGGTAAGGGGTGGTGCGAAAAATCTTGAAAAAGACCTAATGCAATATTACTAGAAGGACAGATTTCCAGGGCAATGTTTTTATCTTTAAGTAGCGCAAGAGTTTCTGGGGAGTGGATTGCTTGCACACCATGTCCAATGCGCTTAATGGGCAAATGCTGGATTGCCTCAAGCATACCACTTGCTGGAGCAAATTCTCCTGCATGAACAGTGCAGCTGAGGCCACCTTCAGCAGCAATCTTAAAAGCTTCACTAAATAACTTGGGAGGAAATTTAATCTCGTCACCACCTAGTCCAAAACCGACAATGGCAGGAATATTCTCTTTGAGGGCTTGTTTAGCCACTTTAATTGCTGATTCAGAACCAAAATGGCGAACAGCAGTAATGATAATACGTCCAATAATCGCATATTTTTCTTCGGCATCGTCAATAGCCTGTTGTATCGCTTTTAAATGTTCGCTTGAGGGAATCTTGCTTGATTGCTCTGCATGATCGGGAGAATACATCATCTCTATATAGAGAGTGTTTTCTTGTGCGTTCGCTTTTAAGTAGTCAAAGGTAATGTCATAGTAGTCTTCAGGACGTTTAATGACGGAGGCAACGACATCAAAAACTTTTAGGAAATCGAGGAAATCCTGATAAGAGTAGCTATTACCATCTTCATCAAAAATTGTTGTTGGCAAAGAAATTTTGTTCCTTTTGGCAAGTCGTTTTGCCAAATCAGGCAGAATGGTTCCTTCAAGATGAGTATGTAATTCGGCCTTTTTTATTGTCATGACGGGTATCCTTTTTTGATGCTATAGTATTCTTAGATGGTAACTTATTACAAAAAACGATAAAATTACTTCTTTATGACTATTATATGCTAAACAGGATTATTCATGAGCAACCAAGATATTGATAAAGCTTATGTAAGCCCCTACGATAAATTTTTATATGAGTTTGATGCTACGCATGAGAAATCAAAATCACAATTAAAAGAAATTAAGAAACACCAGCGAATTTTCTATCTTCGTGACAATCCTAATCCAGAGGGTGATAAGGATGAAATCTGGGAAGGATTCTAATAGAGCGCCTCCAATCTGTTGTGTTATCAGTCATCTTTCATTTTAGCTAGAATAAACTTATGCTTTGGCAGGCAGCCTCTTAAGGCTGCTCTTTATTTTGAGTGACAATACTGGCTGTGTGCTGTTGCAGTTAAATTTAATTAGCCAATGATGACGTGCAATCCTTTATAGGCAAGTATTGTTAACAATGATGCTGCAGGGAGTGTTAGTATCCAAGACATAAAAATATTACGGATAACAATCAAGTTTAATGCACCAATACCGCGAGCTAAGCCAACGCCTAGTACTGCTCCAACAAGCGTTTGTGTCGCTGAAACAGGAATCCCAGTACTGGTGGCAACAACCACAGTAGTTGCTGCTGCAAGTGTTGCTGCAAAAGCACGACTAGGAGTTAGTGCTGTAATAGAACTGCCTACCGTTTCAATGACTTTTCGCCCGTACATGAGAAAGCCAATAACCACTCCCGCGCAACCAAGGAAAATAATCCAGGCAGGATAATTGGCTGTTCCTAAATCGGCATTCTGAAGAAGGCTATAAATGATGGTTAAAGGGCCTACTGCTAAAGCAACATCGTTAGAGCCATGAGCAAACACCATGGCACAGGCAGTTAAACCCATGAGTACAGCAAAATACTTTTCAACTTGAAGAAAACGCTCGCGTCGTCTAATTCGTGGCATTTCAGGGATATGCTTGATAAAGATCATGCCAATTATCGTCAAACTAATGCTGGTTGCCAGCGTTACAGCTAAGTCTTGCTTTAGATTCAAATGAATATCGAAATGATTTAGTCCTTTAAAAACGGTAATAAAGGATAAAATAGACCCTACTAAAAAAAGATAAATGGGGACATACCATTTTGCTTTTTCCAGAGGATCACTTTTTATAAAAATAGTTTGTTGAATACTTAAAAATAAGGCATACGCCGTAATTCCTGCAATAAGAGGAGAGGTAAACCAGCCAATGGCTATGTGAGTAACTTGCTCCCAGTGAATTGCATTAGTCCCCAGAACTACGGAGCCAAATCCTACCATAGAGCCTACCAATGCATTAGTTATTGAGACGGGAACGCCTAAATAGCTTGCAAGATTCATCCATACAGTACAAGCGATTAAAACGCTTAACATGCCTTCAATAAGAATCAAAGGTTGATTAGATAATTGGCTACTATTGATGATGCCATCTCTCATTGTTTCGGTGACGCCACTACCACCCAGAAAAGCACCGGCAAATTCAAATACAACGGCAATAATCATCGCCTGCCGTACAGTGATTGCTTTTGAGCCCATGGTAGTACTCATGACGTTAGCAAGGTCATTAGCCCCTACCCCCCAGGTCATTAAGAAACAGAAAACAACTGCAAGAATAAATAATACAAAAGAATAATCCATAGGAATTTACTACCGGGCAATAAGAATTTGTAGCCGACCACCCACCGTTTGAGCATGATCAGCCAAGTCACCAATCCATTGAACCAGTTTATAGAGAAAGACTACGTCGATGGCAGGTAAATCCTTTTCCAACTCGAAAATACGATGTCTTATGTCAGCTAGTTTATCGTCGCTGTCATGCTCGATTTCGTCAAGGGTAACAATCATTTCCTCAACAATCTTAACTTCACTGCCGCGAAAACCACTTTCGAGTAGCTCATCTAGCTCATTAATCGCTTTACAGGCTTGTCTGGAGGCATCCAGGCAACGATCAAGAAAAGGCATGAATACAGCAATCAGAGGTTCAGGAATCACCATTCTTCGACTAACAATTAAACCAGCGATATCCTGTGCTTTATTAGCGATACGGTCTTGAGCACTGAGCAATTCAAGTAAATCAGTACGTGAGACTGGTAAAAATAAACCAGTCGGCAAGTGAAGACGTAGATCCCGTTTGATTACATCGGCTTCTTTTTCAATACTTGAAATCTTTTCTTGAATATTTTCAGCAGCTTGCCAGTCTTGTTTTAAGACGGCCTCAAAAAAAGGGTGTAATTGTTTCGCACAATGATGCGCTTTCCGCATATGTTGTTCGATGGGCCGAATAGGTGAAGGCCCAAACATATTAAATATGCTACCCATATCGTTTAGTATCTTTAAAAAGACTAGGGGCAATTATAAACCAAACTGAAGTTTGTACAACTATAAGTTACATATTCCTGTTGGTTTGATTCCCCAATGCTTGAGATCCTGTGTTGTCCTGCTACACTTTGGAATATTAACAAGGAGTGTTAGCATGAAAAAATGGTTACTGGGTCTGTTTTTTTTAGCAACAAATGTCTTTGCACAACCATTAATGACGAAAGTGATACAGTTGCATTATCAGAATGCAGATACTGTTATTCAATTGGTACAGCCACTGCTTCAAGATGGTGAGCAAATCACCGGGACAGGGCAAACGCTTATCGTCAAAGTAAGCCCTAAAACACTCACTCAATTACGCACTATTTTGCAAAAAATCGATCAGCCTCCTGTCACATTTGAAATTACTGTTTTTCAGGGAGATCCAGATTGGTTAAGCACACAAAATGATAATACAACTGTTATAAGCACCTCTTCACAACAAAATCAGCAACGCCGTCAATCTGTACAAGTTATGAATGGTGAGTCAGCCTTTGTTAGCACGGGTCAAGATCAGCCAGTTATCAGTTCTGTAGGGATCGGCTGGTGGGGGCCTGGTATCACTTACGATCGTCGTATGGTGCAAAATGGATTACTCGTGGAGCCGGTTTTGCAGGGACAAAAAGTAAAACTTACTGTGCGACGCATTCGTGAAGAGGATAGCCGCGTTAGCAATCAACAATTTAATGACCAACAAGTGGTTACTACAGTCATGGTTCCCCTTAATCAATGGGTTTCGTTGGCAAGTCCTCAAGGTGATGCTCCAGCTGATTCAGACACACAGGTAATTCGAGCAGGAGATCAATTTTCACAAAATTCAACTTTATATATCAAAGTGAATATCGTCAAAAAAGAAACGTCAGGTATTCAAAAATAACTTGCAAAAAATTAATTGAGTTCGTCATAAAATATAGTTTGTGGCGAATTCAATTTTCAATTTGTGCAAAAATTAAAAATTTTTGCTATTTCTTAACAATTAACTGCTAATTTCAAATCCTTTGGCTGATCAGGAATTGATAAAATTGAAGCTGAAATTTTGAAAGAGGTAATTTATGGAAAGGGTGAAAAATCCGCAAAACATATTTGATGAAAAAGAAAAGCTAGAGCCACAAAATAAAATACAAAAAAATAGCTGTGAAGCATGTCGCAAAAGAGGGTTGCCTATTTGCCTGGGCCATGGGGGCGGCGGAGGTGGTGGTGGTGATGAAGAAGAGTTGACACAAGAAAGCTCAGGATACACGAATACTAAATCTCAGGACGATTTATTGCATAATGTTCCAGTAGTGAATGTGCCAGAGTTTATGCAAGGAGAAGCTGATTATATCGATGCAGAATCTCCAGGTGGCTCATTGAACACTCCCGTATTGGAGAAGCAATTGTCACTAAAATTAGAACCTAAAAATTGGCTAATTTTATTAAAGAAATTGGTCGATTTAAAAAATGCCGGTTTGCTAATTGTTGATGAACAGGCTTCAAAGGGAATTCTTACTATTACGAGTAAGGTCTCTCCATTTGGAGATAATGCGGCCTTGATAGAAGATTATTTAGCACTTCTTCATGAAGAATTTACCAAGTTCACAAAGCAGTTGCACAAAGAAGGAGTTGATGTGGCTGGTTTCACAGAGACGAAATCATACAATAATTTGGTGTTTCGAATTCCTTCAACGACAAATTATGATCGCTTTATTAATCAATTAAAAAGCCAAGATTTGTTGTTGTCCGCGAAAGGACTGGAAAATACTGTCGAATCTGAGGATGAATATACGCCTTGTGACATTTCGCCATTGTCTACGGTGCCAGTTCCTAAAAACGAAAAGAGCAGAAAAAATAAATAGATTTGCCTCCCTAAACTTGACAATGAGTCGCTCTGGCAAAACAATAACTCACTTCGTTACTCTGTACCTCTCCGAGGTACAGTAAACTTCCAGAGGGCAATTATGCAAATAGCCAGTATCAAAGGACGTGAGATTCTTGATTCGCGGGGTAATCCAACTGTTGAAGCAGATGTGATTTTAACAAATGGGGAAATGGGGCGAGCCAGTGTGCCTTCAGGTGCTTCTACAGGCAGCCGTGAAGCTTGTGAGCTTCGCGATGGAGATAAGGCGCGTTATATTGGTAAGGGTGTTCGAAACGCTGTAGCACATATCAATCAAGAAATTAATCAGGCTTTAAAAGGTTTTTCTGTCGATGAACAAGAGCAGCTAGATACTCGGCTTTGCGAAGTGGATGGTAGCACGAACAAGGCTCGGTTAGGTGCTAATGCACTTTTAGCGGTTTCCCTTGCCAGTGCCAGGGCTTACGCCAATACCATTAAAAAACCTTTATATGTTGCCTTAAATCAAGGCCAAATGATGTCGATGCCAGTGCCAATGATGAATGTGTTGAATGGTGGGGCTCATGCCGACAACAATGTTGATATTCAAGAATTTATGCTAATGCCAATAGGTGCTCCTGATTTTCCAACCGCATTACAGATGGGAACAGAAATTTTCCATGTCTTAAAAAGTGTATTAAAAAAACAAGGATTAAATACCGCTGTGGGTGATGAGGGTGGCTTTGCCCCTGATCTTAAGTCCAATAAGCAAGCTTTAGATATGCTGGCTCAGGCTGTTGAGCAAGCCGGTTATAAATTGGGTTTAGATGTTGTTTTTGCTCTTGATGTTGCCGCGTCTGAATTATTTCATGATAGTTTTTATCATCTGGCCTCTGAAAATAAAAAGTTAACTAGTGATGAGCTGATTGCTTACTATGATGAACTATTAACCCAATACCCCATAGTCAGCATTGAGGATGGCCTGGATGAAAATGATTGGCAAGGATGGAAGCAACTAACAGCTACCTTAGGGAGTAAATTGCAATTGGTAGGTGATGATTTGTTTGTTACCAATACTCATATTCTGCAAGAGGGGATTACCCAAAAAATGGCTAATGCAATCCTGATTAAGTTAAATCAAATTGGTACCTTAAGTGAAACCAGACAAGCTATTCGTCTAGCACATGCAAATGGCTATCGCTGTGTCATGTCTCACCGGTCGGGTGAAACAGAGGATACATTTATTGCCGATTTAGCAGTTGCAACGGGTTGCGGGCAGATTAAGACTGGATCTTTGTGTCGTACAGATAGAGTAGCCAAATACAATCAATTATTACGCATTAATGAAAGTGCTTCTTTGAGTTATGCTGGTAAAAATGCGTTATATCAAAAATAATCCCCCCAAAATTTAAAAAGAGCCTTGATTAAAGGTCAAAGCTCTTTTTTTGTTCATATAATTTAATTCTTGTTACAGATTCGCAAAAGGCAAGGACAAGTATATAATGGATTAAAATTCTTCTAAACATACCCCTCATGCGAATAATGATTTTAATTTTGCTCTTAGTGCTGATTGGCCTGCAATACAAATTATGGTTGGGGGATGGCAGCGTATTACAATGGATTAATCTTGAAAAAAAGCTGGAAGTTCAAGCTGACGAAAACGAAAAATTGCTTGCTCGTAATCGCGCTATGGAAGCAGATATTCTCGAATTAAAAAGTGGTGAGCAAGCTTTGGAAGAACAAGCCCGGTATGAATTAGGCATGGTGAAAGAGGGCGAAGTCTACTATCAATTTGTTGATTAAACATCTATCAAAAGATTACAGAAGCCGGCCATGGTGCATGATATTAGCATTGAACAAGATCTGATTAGAATCTATTGTCCCATAGAATCGTCGAGTTTAGTTCCCGGATTAGGCTTTTTGCTGTCATCCGGGCCTTAAGTTAAGGATTTCTTCCGGGGGACGCAAATCCGTTGCTGTTGAATTTAATAGTGCAGGCATAACGGCAAGCGGCATACTTAGGAACAGTTTTGCCATGCTTGGTGATATCAGCATTGGTGTAACGACAGAGAATACTGCTACCGCGCCTATACAAATGGCCAGCTGCGCCATCTTCCTGTACTTTAGGACCTGTCAATGAGTTGTATAGAAGTTTTGCTTGTTTCCCCTGAAGAAGGACTTGTGTACCAGATGCTGCTTGGATATTGAAAGCAGAAAAAACTCCGAGCACTAATAAAAATAAAGGTAGATGTGATTTCATACTTTGCCTCCTGCGTAAGTATTCCAATGAATTTATAGCATAAGGATGTAAAACAATCGAATTATCCTATTACTGAGCTCACCAATTAAGATTTGTAAAGCTTGCAGCGGTGTGTTTATATTTTAATGGGAAGCTTTTACATTTCAATTGAAGCTAATTAGTAAAACTATAAGGAAGGTATTCTCTATGGATTGGAGCATTGGAAAACAAGTCAAGCTTAAAAACTCATTGATCATCTTATCGATTCTATCATTAATGGGATTATCGAGTTCGCCCTCAGCCTTTACAAATGGACAATTAATATTAATCAATTCACTGGGTATAGTTGTTAATGGCAGTTTAGGTGGCACTGCTTCAAATATTAAAGTACAAGTCAATGATTCTACAGGAGTTTGTTCGACAACGGCATCTTTGGCTTATGGTGGGGTGATTACGGTTTCCTGGAACAGTGCTAATACACATTCATCAACGAAATGTACGGACATTGTCAGTGTAGATGTCTCTGCTTTAAAAACAACAAGTGGGGTTGTGCAATATGATAGTACCGCTAACCCGACTCCACCGGCCGTTGCTACGGCACCTACAACTTTTCTCGCTCCAACAACACCAATTGCCAATATTGCTCTCATTGTTACCGGTAATGCCTCACCTGCCATGACTAACAGCACGACTTCCTGGGGTTCATCAGTAGGAGTTCCACCGATTTATCTAACTTCTAATGGTAGTATTTCTGTGACCGGAATTATGGGTGGGGTAGGTATGGAAGGTTTGAAAGCTGAATCACTTATGCTTCGCTATGGAATAATGCCTGTTCGTCTGAAATCTGCCATGGAGTAAAAGTTGGGCTTTAACGCCCAACCTATGTGATACGTATCTGTTTAAGGCAAACATAGCCAAATGATACTTAGGGAAGCGATTAGCCCTAATGCCCACACCGTAGTGCGCAAGGTTGCCCAATTAAGCAAGTAAAGAAGATGATACACACATCGCGAAAGCAAATAAAAAATTGCAAGACCCTGTATTGTGTGAGTTATATTGTGGGTGACTAAGGCAGTTAAAATAGCGGCTGAAAAAATAATTAATGATTCAAAGCTATTTTGGTGGGCTGCAACGGCGCGGGCCCCAAACCCGGAGAGTGTTGCTTGTTGTATTCTGGGATGATTATTATCATGTCCACCAGGTTCTTTTCTCATAGCTACGACTACGGGAATTTTTGAAAGATAAGGAAAAAGACAGGCAATAAATAAGCATAAGATGAGTGTGTACATGCTCGCTACCTCGTATTTATTATTTTTAATATCGTAGCTTGTTTGTGGTGCTGGCGGCAATATGATGATAATAAAAAGTGATTGAAAAATTTATATTTTTTTTGTCAATTGGCTATTTGGCTGTAGAAGGTTTTATGTAAATATTGCATGTATACAACTGAACAAATATTAGAGTGGACCGAAAATACTTTTGGAGATGATTGCTAAGAGAAAATGCATAAAACTCAAATATCACAAACTGATGCGGTTTTAAAAAGAAATCATGAAATAGAAAAGAATCAAAATAACTTATCTAATTAACTAGTGAATAACACTTCCGCTCAATGATATTATTGGGCAATAATCAATTCTATAGAAATAGGAATGAATCATGAATGCCTTACCTCAATGTCCAAAATGTAATTCAGAATATACCTATGAAGATGGTGCGCTTTTTATTTGTCCTGAATGTTCCCATGAGTGGGCAAAAGATACGGTAGAAAATCTAACTGACAGTGTACGTGTTATCAAAGACGCGAATGGGAATGTACTACAAGATGGCGATACGGTTACAGTGATTAAAGACTTAAAAGTCAAAGGCTCCTCATTGGTTGTGAAGGTAGGTACTAAAGTCAAAAACATTAGATTAGTTGATGGTGATCATGACATCGATTGCAAAATTGATGGCATTGGTGCGATGAAATTAAAGTCGGAGTTTGTTAAAAAAATATAGAGTCTAGTTCATCTAATGTCATCATTGCTACAATAATGCACTATTTTGTTGGCTTGGGCTCTATGGAAAATGGGGTCATTCCAGACTTATCCTGACCCTGTTCTCTATCAGATACTTGAGCTAATTCTGCCATACTTTGTTCTTGGCGTAATCCTGATAACTCTTTTTTCATCATCATTTGTGTATTATTCGAGCCTTCTAAAGCTTCATATCTCTGCCTTGATTGCTCTATCTGCTGCGCTGTAGGAGGGGTTGGATCGGGGAGATGAATTCCATGCTTTGCATAGGCTTGTGTAGCGTATGCCCGTAAGTGATCAGGAAATGAACCTGGTTCCCCAGAGGGGATCATGTTAAACTGCCCCCCTAGTTTTGCTGCCATTTCTGCACATTTATCAATACTTTCTTTTGTCCAGTTATCCGAAACAAACCGACCACCTATTCCATTGAGCATGACATAAAATGATGAACCATTTTCTAGTGTAACTTGATGAATATCTTTAAAAAATTGATTTTGTTCCTTACTTTTTTTCATTGGTGAGGGTTCAGGTGCTCTACGTAGCTCATTTGTGTATAGCGTGGAATTAGAGCTTTTAACAAATTCTGGAAGTGAGTCAAGTTCACATTTTTTTATTGCAATTTGCATGTCAAATGCAACCTGTTGAATTTTTTTGTTAAACTCATCTTGTTCTGACTTTGATAGATTAGCTTTCGCAATTTTTTCGAAAGCTTCGCGTGCCTCCTCACCAGTTAATGCATATCTCATTACAGCTTCACTTAAATAAAAGCAAATAGACTTCCTGCTAACTTAATAATTAAGCAATGATCGGGTAAAAATCAAGAACGCCTAAAAATGGGCATTTAAACTGCAATTAAATCAATTGCCATCACAGAAGGTGGCTTGTTCCATAAACTCAAAACGTAGCCACCGCCCCCTGAGCCTGTTGGTTTGACGGCTAACGCGCCTGCATCAAGTAGTTTTTGCATATGCTGTTGCAGGGTTTCGCTAATGAGCCCCCAGGTTTTGAAGCAATCTGCAGCTTCTTGTATGGCTTCGGCTAAATTAGCTAGCGAGGTAGTATGATTTTGCTCCAGGGCTAGGTAAGCTTTCATGACGCTGTCATGCATTGTTTGGTCAATTCGTTGTGCCCTTGTTTCATCGTTATCCCATAACTCCTGGACTTGATTGATGCAATGAGATGTAATGCCAATTTGACCACAAGATGAAAGGAACCAGTGTGGCTGCCAAGCTTGTTGAATGGGTGTAATGTCGCCTTGTTTAAAATAAGTGCCTGACTCCGCAGCAACTCCTGCAATATCAAGACCACTACTTTTGCCATGAAATAAATTTTCCAGTTTTTTTGCAAAAGAATAAATTGACTCTTGCGTTAACATCCCTGTTGCTGCAAACCAGCGAGCCATAGCCACACAGAGGGCTGCAGATGCCCCCATACCAACACCAATAGGAATATCATTGTAGAGATGAAAATGACCACTCAAAGTGTTGAGAGATTTGCCAAGTAATTGCTGGCCTTGTTCTAAAACGCTCCAAAATAGCAAATGGATATCAGCGCTATTGTGTCCTTCATAATCAGCACTTAATTTAGAGTTGGTGCGCTTATAACTTAAAGTTAATGTTTTCCCTGGGATAGGGAAAACAAGAGCTCCGTGCCCGCGAAGAACTGCGTGTTCACCAGCGAGAATCCACTTGCCATGGGTGGTAGTTTGAAAATCATAGGACATCGTAATTACCAACTAAATGATCTCGTTTAAATTGCATTGCCATTTCAGCTTGCTCAGGACGATATAGTAGATGAATATTAGGACCAGCATCCATGGTTACTAATGGTCCATCGCCCTCGCGTTGCCATAGGTCTTGCAAACTATGCAAAGCTTGATGTGTTTGTTCAGTCATATAGGAGAAGGGTTCTGTACAGTTCATAAATAACTGATGCATATCTTGAAATTCACGCCAACAGATTTGATAAGCACTTTTCCAATCTTGTACTTCAAGTGCTGTGAGTAATACTTTTAAATTTTCAGTAGCCCGCTGACTACGAGTTGGATAATGACTGCTTGTTTTGACACGTCGGTGTGCTTCTTTCGAAGATACTTTCTTTTCCTCATGACTAATGACAATTACTTGATGTTCCAAGTCTTTATAGGGCAAATCAACGGCAGTAACGTTATCTTCCTGCCAAAGAGCCCATGGAGAAAAAAAAGAGCGGCAAGAAGAACCTGAACCCAAACGACTTAGTTGCGCTTGTATTTCAATGGATGGCAGTGGTTTATTAGTCAATTCGCTCAACGCTAACATACCACATTTGGTAAGTGCTGCGAAACTTGAGGCAGAACTTGCAAGGCCGCTACTATGAGGGAAGTTATTTGAAGAGCGAACAATAAAAGCACCACTAAATAGAAAATACTCTTTAAGACGAGCCAAATGCTCCAAAAAACGGTTTTGTGCCGATGGAGACAATATGAAAGTCCCGGCTCCGGGTATCTCTAATGGTTCCCAAAAGTCTTTCCGGCCACTTGTTGTTTCAAGCACCACACTACTTAAAAGATTATTTAAGGTATAAGATAGAGAAGCATTATCCGGTATATTGTGAACCTCATCTTTTTTACCCATGTATTTAATCAAGGCAATATTTGATGGTGCTTGTGAAAACCACTGCATAATTGATCTCCTCTTAGGTGTTCACCTTAACAATCCTGTTTACGCTAATTTTCTAGATACTGCAAAATTATAATAGCATCCTACGAGCAAGTCGCGTGATGATAATAGTTCCTCTTTAACACTGTTCTGTATCTCCTCTTCTCATTTGCTGCTTTGCAGGAGTTCTGGAAGAGTTCTAATAATTCCTGCTCTGAAGTTACCCTGTATTTTTTAATGGCCAGGAGTATCATTCCACAGAATCTTATGAAGTTGCAGCTGAAATCTGACTGGTAATTTATCGACGACTATCCAATCGGCAAGTGCCGTTGGGTTTAATTGATTCCAGCTAGGCGAAAACAAAATTTGTGTCCGTTGTGACAAATTATATTCTGTCATAATTTGGCAAGCCCATTCGTAATCTTCACGGCTACAGAGTACGAACTTAATTTGATCGGTTGCTTTTAAATAAGTCAAATTGCTAAATAAATTTTTGCTTGCTTCGCCTGAGTCAGGTGTTTTTAAATCCATCACAATCATGACGCGCTTATCAACTTGGCTTAAATCGCGTGCGCCGCTGGTTTCTAAAGAGACGTTATAACCTGCATCACATAATTCATGAAGCAAGGTAATACACCCTGGTTGAGCTAAAGGCTCTCCACCTGTAACACAGACATAGTTACAGTCATAAGAGGCTATTTTTTCCAAAATTGCATTAATAGCAAGGATTTCTCCGCCGCTAAAGGCATAAGCGGTATCGCAATACTGGCAACGCAATGGGCAACCAGTTAAGCGGACAAATACCGTGGGTAAACCCACGGTAACCGATTCGCCTTGCAATGAATGAAATATTTCTGTAATGCGTAATTGCTGAGTACTACTTTGTTTCATGAAACGCCTAAGGACTCTAGTTTTATAGTGGCTAATTGTGCGGTTGGTGTATCGGGGTAATTTCTAAGAACTTCTTGTAAGCGCATTCTTGCATCTTCAATTTTACCGGAAGCCGCGAGTGCATAGCCAATTTTTAAAGTACTGGCTGCTGCTTTACTTGATGAAGGAAATTGTTTTAAAACAATCTCAAAATGCTCGATAGCCTTAGAATAATTATTTTTAACTAAATAAAGCTCACCTAGCCAATATTGTGCATTAGCTGTGTAACCACCTTGTGGATAATGGGTCACAAAAGTCTGCATTGCTTTTAAGGCCTCATCAAAACGTTTGGTTTTAACTAAATCGTAAGCAGCAAGATAGCTTATTTGCTCATCAGCTGGATTGCCACGAGAGGCATGGTTTACAGGTTGGACGCTAATATTTTCTTTGGGTGTACTGGACTTGACCGTGCTTTCGACTGGGAGAGTTGACGTTTTGGCTGCTGTGGAGTCATCAATAGATAACGCTGTTGGTTTATCTTCAGGGATTGCTTGCGTCGCTTGAGCCGATTTACCAGGATTACTGCTTCGTAGGCGAGCATCCAGATCTTTATAGAAAGCTAATTGTTGTTGTTGTAATAATTTTAAATCGTGAGCTTGTACTTCTAACTGTCCTCGTAACTCTTGAAGCTCTTGCTGCATCCCTTGCAATTTATCAAGTAATCCTGCGTTAGCATCGTTACTAGTACGATTATCTTGCGCAAGAGCAATCTCTTCCTCGTTGTCAATATCTTCCAACTGAGCTTTGGCAACAGGCTGCTCTGTAGCGGCCTGTTCATCCAAAATCGCAAAATTTTCGCTATCATCAACTACGGGTGCCTCGGCAAAAACCTGAGAAGAAACAATCCAGGTGAAGCATAAGCAAAGTAGAAGTCGATGGGATTTAATCATCGGGTAGCCTCATAAGTTAGCTCGACACGACGATTTTGCATGTGAGAACCTTCGTCATGACCGAAGTTAGCAGGACGCTCCTTACCGTAACTTACAACTCGAATTTGATTTCTACCTACACCAGCCATACGCATTAATTCGGCAACGGTATCAGCACGGCGCTCTCCGAGGGCGATGTTGTATTCACGACTACCGCGCTCATCTGTGTGACCAGCCAGCAAAACGCGTGCACCTGGGTGAGTTTTTAAGTATTCAGATTGTGCGTTAAGAGAAGCAGTATATTTTGGATTAAATGAACTATCATCATAAGAAAATAGATAAATTTGATTATGTGGTGCTTGAGTTGTATATGATTCACCAGGCTCTTGACCAGCAAAACGACCTAACTGTCCCAGACCATGAGCAGATGCTCCGCCAGCACCACCCATGCCATCAGCACTACCTGGTGTTTTTGAGCAGGATGCGAGCAGCACTACGCTGGCGGCAACAAGTCCCAACTTTAAAAACGATCTGGCTTTCATCCTCTTATTCTCCTTTTTATTCGAATTACTAATTATTTAAACCTGAAAAAAATTTTCTATTTTCAACGTATAAAAATAAAGACACGATGTTTTGGCAACTATTTTTTACGTCAAAGCGCCACAATGGCGGCTCATTGTACAATTGTTTTCTGTATTTCGCTATTGTCTCTGGTATTTAAGTGCAAATCATCAAACTAATGATCCTTGCTAATCTGTCTCACTACAAACTTGGTAAGCTCTGCAGTGAATAATTCCGTCGCGCGATTCGCGGCGATAACGCCGCCATAGGGTGTATCTGCTGGGCAAGGCACTAGATGGCTGAAAATTCTTGAAGCCACTACATGATTATCTTCTACCTGAACTAATACAACTTTGATAACAAATTTGATTTTACTTGGTTTTGTTAAAAAATTTTGTTGTAACTCGATTAATTGCGTATCAAGACGATACTCAGCTATCTCAGCCCCAGGACTTGAGGCCACTACACGAAAATACCCACTGCGTTGTAAACTTTGGACAAGAAGAGGCAAAAGCATTTCTGCAGGTTGGTCCACCCAGGTGCTATGGACAAAAGGTGTTAATTCGTAAGCTTTGTCGGTATATAACATTTCTTCGCCTTGATAACCAGCAACAGCATCAGGAGTATTAACGAAAATGGAATGACTAGATGGTTGTTTTGACAATTGTTGTTTACTAAAAGCTCCCAGTTTGTATTGATCAGTAACCAACGGTTTTACAGAGCAACCCATCAAGAGAATTTGCATGCAGGCAAGTAAAATCAAACTATATTTTTTCACAATTACTCTCCTGGTCCATTTTTGGGTGGCTTGGTTCCGCGGATAATAACGGAAGGATTTTGGCGCATTTGTGCACTGATTTTTTCAAGATTAGCGGCGATGACATCAAGCCGGCGCAGTAAAACTACTGTCGGCGGAACTGCTTGCTGCGAAATTTTATTAATTGCCAATTTCCCTGCTTGCATGGTTTCTGCTATTTCATCGCCAGCATGACTAACAGAGTTTGCCATGGTATTGAATTTGCGTACACCGACTTTCAAATCAGCCACAACCGCTGGAAATTGTTGACTAACCTTGGCGGCGTTATTTAAAAACATATCAGCACTTTGTAAGCTTTGATGAATATGCTCGCTATCTTTAGCGAGCACATCAGTCACGGTTTTAAAGTTGGCGAGTGTTTTCTTAATATACTCTGCATTTTCTTTATCAAATATGCGGCTAACTTCAACACTAACTTTATTAACGTTTTCAGAAACTTCTTTAAGTACACTATCGAGCTGATGAAACAAAGAAGGCTTTGAAGGGATGATGGGGTAAAGATGCTTTGGGAGTTTTTTTAAAGGAGTGAGGTCGGACGAACTTGCCGATAGACCTACATAGGTAGTACCCGTTATTCCTTGTGAAATTAATGTGGCGCTTGTACTTGTGGTAATCGGAGTTCCTTCTTCAATATTGAGTAGAAGTTTAACTTGTTGGGGGTCATCCTGGTTCAATTCAATTTTTCGAACAAAACCAACCTGAACGCCATTAAATTTTACTGCGGCCTCATTACTAAGGCCTGATACTGCTTCATGCATATAGACTTCATAAGTCAGGTATTTTTTTTGCTCGAAGCCGACCGATAGCCACAAAGCTGATGCGATCAAGCCTGCTATAAGAATCAGGACGATAATACCGACAACTGTGTAGTTGGTTTTTGCTTCCAAAAAGCACGCTCCCCTGGTTATGTTTCTTCAGTTTAAAGTTTACTGAAGTATTCAGCAATTAACGGATGCTTATTGTGCATAAGCTTATCAAGTGGTCCAATATCTAATATTTTCCCCTCGCCAACGAATGCTATCCTATCTGTTGTGCGTTTCAATGACTCAATGTCATGACTAATCATGACAATCGTCAGATCAAGGGCATCCCTTAAAAAAACAATCAATTCATCAAATTGTCTTGCACTCCGCGGATCGAGTCCTGTAGTTGGTTCATCCAGGAATAATAATTCAGGATCCATTGCAATAGCTCGCGCTGCTGCAGCACGTCGCTGCATTCCGCCGCTTAACTCGGAGGGAAATTTTCCGGCAGCTTCCTTTGGTAATCCCACCAAGGCAATTTTAAGCATGGCGAGCTCTTCCATAAAGGTTTTCTCAAGTGTTGTAAATTCTCGCATAGGGAAAGTTATATTTTCTAGCACTGTCATCACAGAAAAAAGAGCACTATGCTGAAATAACATTCCCCAACGTCGCCGCAAAGCATTGGCTTGATTGCTCGTCAGCGTTGAAATATCCTTACCAAAGACTTTTAAGCAGCCGGCTGTTGGCTTCAGTAGCATGAGAAGGCTACGTAAAATAGTTGTCTTGCCGCTGCCGCTGCCGCCGATGATGGCAAAAATTTCTCCTTTTTCCACCGTAAGGTTCACATCAGAGTGAACCCATTGCCCACCTAAATAATTTTTTAATCCTGTAATTTCGATGATGGGTTCATTCATGTTACAAGTTCAACCAACTATAAATTATGGAGTATGTTGCATCTGCAACAATTATTAAAAATAAGGCTTGAACAACGCTTTTCGTGGTTTGACTACCAATATTGTCCGCCTCAACCTTAAATCCTTGAAAACAGCCCACCAGGGAAATTAAGATGGCAAAAGCTGGTGCTTTGTACAAACCTAACAATAATTGGTCGAGACCTACCGTGTCTCGTAAACGTGCCATAAAATCAGAATAGCTGACATTAAGCATCCATTTTGACATGTATAAAGCACCTAAGATGCTAAAAAAGTCTGCCCAGAAGATAAGTAAAGGGAAAACAAAGAGCAGTGCTAAAACCTTAGGCATGACAAGTAGCTCCGTGGGGGATAACCCCATGGTTTTTAGTGCGTCAACTTCTTCATTAATCTTCATGCTACCGATCTGGGCTGTAAAGGCAGAACTAGTGCGTCCAGCAACAATAATGGCTGTAATAAGAGGACCAAATTCACGAAAAATGGCAAGGCCTGATAAGTACGCGATAAAAATATTAGCCCCATAGGTTTTTAACTGCAATCCCATTTGATAAGCGAGGACAATACCAATCAGAAAGGCAAGTAAACCTACAATGGGTAGTGCCTTAATCCCTGCTGAGTGAATATTGGAAATAATACTTGGTAACTGGAAACGGCGCCAATAGCCAAAAGCTTCAAAAATTTTAGAGCTCAAATCCCCAATTAAAATGATAAAACCATCCAATTGCTTTAGTTTGTGAATGGTTTCTTCGCCAACTTGGGCAAAGAAGTTTTTCCGAGGTAATGGGGGTGGTTTGTACGCTATAGCGTCTTGTTTTGTTTTAACAAGCTCTAGCAATGCTTGTTGTTCTTCCTCAAATTGTGTGAGTTCGACTTTTTTTCCCTTATCTTTCAAAGCTTGGATACATTGAAGTAAGGCTAATGCCCCGGCACTGTCAAATTGTGTAAGTTGTCCACCATTAATGGTTATTTCATCTATCTCAGGAAATGTTGCACTATAAAAGCGTTTGAACAAACCATCTAAGTGAAGAACAGACCAAGAGCCTTCGCAGAGATAAGTATTATTTGCTTCATCGAAGACTAATTCGGCTGTAGGGTTTACCTTAGTCATGATTTGCTATCATATTAAGAAATAGCCTAGCATAATACGAATCTTCCTTTGTCGCAAAATACTTAAATAAAAGTGCTTAGTTTTAAACGCTTCCAATCTTTTTTATGGGATATCGATCCTGGTTATTTTAGCTTAAAGCAAGCTGCGAAAACCATATTAGCCATTTTAGTGGTGCTATGGTTCGTGCGTAATGAGCCAATTTTAGTCAGGGCCATGGCCGGTGTATCTTGTGCCATGTCGATGCAAGGATCTTTCGCCAAAACTTTTTCTTGGCGTGTAGGACAAATCATTTTATTTGATTTATTTTATTTTGCTTCATTCTGTTTAGGTCTTAGCATTCGTGACTCAGCCAATTTAAAAGCAATCATCTTGGCGTTACTTGGCTTTACGGTAAATTATTGCCGTCGATTTGGTTTACAAACGCATGTGGCTCCTCTGATGATATGGATGCTGTGTTTTATTGCAACCATTTTACCCTTTGATTCCTCAGCACAAGCCTGGAAACATATTCATGGTTTAATTGCTGGGTTGGCTGTCTCAGCTTTTGTCATGTTAGTAGTATTTCCGGAAAATTATCGGCGCCTCTATATTCACAATTCCAATCGCTTTTTTAAATATCTTGCCCAAGGTTTGAAAGAAATGAGACGCTATCTTTTATTACCTAATTTGTCCTTAGATTTTGAGCACCAGACATTTCTTCGTATTAAAGACAGCATGAATCGTTTATTGGCCAGTAATCGCAGTATTGACCAAAGTGATATTTTTGATGAACAGCATGAGAGGTTAATCGGTGAAGTGATGATTTGTAAATATGCTTTAGCGCAGGCTTATACGATGATGATTGAGGCTTATCGAAGTTTGCGAATATATCAGCATTTTTGGTCACCGGAAATTAGATTAAGTTTGAGTTTAATTAACAAGCAGCTTTCACAACTGTTTGCATCAGCAAAAATGGATGAGTCTTATATTGTCAGGGCAAAAGTTTTTGAAATTTCTTTCGCAAATTTTATACAAAAGGTGAACCAGGAAAAAATTACAGAGCCTAGGTTAATCATGGCCATCTTAAACTTAAATTTAAGTTTAAGATTTATGATTCAGCAATTTAATAAATTACTGGAATTTAGCCATGCAAATTAAAAATACAACTCGAATGGCATTTCAAGCGGCTATAGCAATTGCCATTAGTGAATTGATAAGTAGCTATTTTAATTTGGAGCATGGATACTGGTCTACTCTCACGGCAATGGCATTGATTGCGCAAACTTGGGGGGAGAGTGTTAAACGATCAATAGAGCGTGTCCTCATGACCATTCTGGGTGGATTATGTGGCACTTTTTTGTATTTTTTTGTCATTCCCTCGAATGAAATTTTTGTGATGGGTATTTTGTTAATTTTTATTTTTCTAACTGTTTATTTAATTCCTATTAATAATCTCATTGCTGTTTTCACATTAACGGGGTTTGTTGTGTTCTTTTTCGCACTTCTCGGGGATTGGAATTTTGTTTTGTTAAAACAACGTATTGAAGAAACTGCTTTAGGTGCTTTAATTGCGGTGGTGGTAGGATTTTTTTTCTTACCTGTGAAAACCAATATTAAGGAAACTCTAATTAGTTATTTAGAAAAAATGAGCCTTAGCCTGGGGGCAATTTTTACTGAATCGTATAAAAGGCAATTATTCTTAAAAGAGCAATTGTATGCAGAATTTCATACGGTACGAAAAAAAGCATTGTCAATTCGTTATGAAGTTCTTTTTCACCGTTTAAATACACTGGATTTTAATAGCTTGTGGACGCAAATATTATTCTGCACCCAGTATCTTGCCAATCTCATTGAGTCGTATCAATGGTTGTCTAGCTATCTCAATGAAGAGGAAAAAGAAGATATTGAAGTTGCTATAAAAACGACACAGTACAATATTCAAACGATTATCGAAGTTTTACAGGGCAGTAAGTCTACAAATATGATTCCTGCACACAATTTACTGGATATCCTTAAGCATGCGATTACCACAGAACCAACGCGCTTTGCTGCTTTGGAGAATGAGGCATTGGGTTTCTACAATTTAATGTATTTTTTCGCGCGCCTTAATACACGATTGCATGAAACTTATATTCTATTGCAACAAACTATTTAATTAATTCGGCATTTAAAAGAGTTTGCGCTCGCTAATAGGGTGCTTAGCATTGTTCCTAGTTGAAATAATTAAATTATGTTAAAATATACACCATTTTTTCTGGTGTAGCATTAGGCCATGCAAGACAACTACAGCCAATTTGAAAAACGCAAGCAAGACCACATCACGCTAGCTTTGTTAGAAAGTAATCAGGCAAGTGAATTAAATGTTTTAGACAGCATTCTCTTAGCCCATGAAGCATTACCTGATTTAAATTTTGCTGAGATTAATATCAGCAGTCAACGTTTCGGGCAAATTACTACTACACCGTTTTTGGTCAGCTCAATGACTGCAGGACATCGGGATGCGGTTAATATTAATCGCAATTTGATTGAGGCTTGCTCTGAAAGCAACTGGGTGATGGGGGTAGGGTCGCAACGACGCGAATTGACTGACAAGCAGGCTGTAAGTGAATGGCGAGTAGTGCGGCAAAATTTCCCAAATGTAACTTTGTTTAGTAATTTGGGAATTGCCCAAGTTATTGATGCCCCATTGCCGCAACTTCAGCGTTTAATCGATGCTTTACAAGCCCAAGCCCTGATAATTCATTGCAATCCTTTGCAAGAAGCAATTCAACCAGAAGGTACGCCTTTATTCAAAGGTTGCTGGCAAGCGCTTGCTGATTTGGTTAGGAAATTACCTATTCCTATTGTGATCAAAGAAACTGGTTGTGGTTTTTCTCTACCAACCCTTACGCGTTTGAATGACATTGGCGTTGCGGCCGTTGATGTTAGTGGTTTGGGAGGCACCCATTGGGGGCGTATTGAAGGTCATCGTGCGGCTGAGGGTAGCATCCAACAGAGAGCAGCTATTACTTTTCGCAATTGGGGTGTTGATACCGTACAAAGCGTAAAAAACGCCGTATCCTTGTCTCCGACTTTTGAGGTTTGGGGCTCTGGGGGAGTTCGTCATGGATTGGATGCCGCAAAATTAATTGCTCTTGGTGCAAGTACTGTTGGGTTTGCTAAACCAATGTTGGATGCCGCACTACAAGATGCTCAAGCCGTTTACGAACAGATGATGGCGATTGAATATGAATTAAAGGTCGCTATGTTTTGTACAGGTAGTCGAATACTCACTGAACTCAAGGAGAAGACATGCCGCTAAGTAGTCAAGCAAGTCAATTATTCCAGGGGTTTTCTAAATTATCACGTGAAGAACGATTCCAACGCTTGTTAGATTTAGGAGCCTTAACTGCAGAAGATATTCAATATTTACTAAATGGTGGTGTTCAAGAAACGATACTGGCTGATAAGTTAATTGAAAATGTTATTGGTTATTTTCAGCTTCCTTTAGGTGTTGCCACTAATTTTTGTATTGATGGGGAAGATTATGTGATTCCTTTGGCGGTGGAAGAAACATCAATTATTGCCGCACTCTCTAAAACAGCTAAATGGATAAGACAGCATGGCGAAATTATGACCTGGGTTACTGGCGATTGTATTCTTGGTCAAATTCAGATTGCGAAAGTAAGTGATTTCGCACGATTTTCTAGCATTTTTCATGAAAATAAGCGCTTTTTACTTGAAAAAGCGAATGAGGAAGTGGCATTTAATATGGTTAAGCGCGGGGGAGGGGTTATCGACTTGCAGTTACGACATATCACTCGCCAAGATGGTAAGGATATGGCTGTTATCCATGTCATGATGAACACCTGTGACGCGATGGGCGCTAACATTATTAATCAAGTTCTTGAGTTTTTAAAAACACCCATAGAAAACATCACTGGTGAACAAGTCACCATGTGCATTTTATCGAATTTAAATGATGAGAAATTAACTACTGCTAAGGTGACTATCCGCGGAGTAGACTCTGAGTTAGGAGAGCGATTACAAGAGGCGTCTTTGTTTGCTGAGGTTGATCCTTATCGTGCTGCTACCCATAATAAAGGGGTCATGAACGGTATCGATCCGGTATTAATCGCCACGGGGAATGATTGGCGAGCAGTTGAGGCGGGTATTCATGCTTATGCAACACGAACTGGACATTATCAGGCAATTACTCGCTGGCGATACCAAGAGGGTGTGCTTACTGGTGAATTAACCGCTCCCATTATTGTGGGTACTGTTGGTGGTGTGACAGCGCTTCATCCTACGGCAAAACTTTGTTTACGCATGATGGGTATTCAATCTGCGAATCATCTTTCGCGCGTGTTAGCGGCTGTAGGTTTAGTACAAAATTTGGGGGCGCTCAAAGCTTTATGTACAGAAGGGATCATTCAAGGTCACATGAAATTACATATTGACAACTTGCTCTTGGTGGCTGGGGCAACGGATAGTGAAATGCCTATGTTAAAAGAGCGTTTGCAAAATTGGTTGAGTATCAATAAACGAGTTAGCTTAAATAACGCTTGCGAATTTCTAACTGAAATAAGAGCACAAACTGCATCATGAAATGGCAAATTCCTGCTAAAACTTTTTTGTTAGGGGAGTATGCTGCTGTAGCAGGTGGTTCAGCTATTATATTAACAACAGGCCCTTGTTTTGAATTAGCTTTCACTCAAGATAATCGTATGCATGAAATTCATCCTGAGTCTCCAGCGGGACAATGGTGGCAGCATCATCGTATGCCTATACAAGGATTAGCATGGCGAGATCCTTATGAAGGAAGAGGTGGCTTAGGAGCATCCAGTGCACAATTTATAGGTGCTTATTTGGCAAGTTGTCATTTACTGCAAATTGTTCCAAATCGCAAAGCGCTTCTTGATGCTTATTACCAGTCAGCATGGCGCGGAGAAGGTCTTAGGCCAAGTGGTTATGATGTGTTAGCGCAGATACAAAATCGCTGTGTTTATATCAATCGCCAAACTAATCAAACCCAATCTTATGACTGGGTTTTTAAAGATATTGCTTTTTTGTTGCTACATAGCGGGCAGAAATTAGCGACGCATTATCATTTACAAAGGATGTCTTTGCCAGATTCCATTAACGAACTATCTGCTATCTCCGAGCAGGCAAAGAGAGCATTTGAACAAGAGAATAGCGCAGAATTAATTATGGCTATCAATAATTACCAACAACAGCTGACGAATCGAAACCTTATTGCCCCACATAGTTTAAAACATATCCAAGCTTTCAAAACACAGGATAATGTATTGGCTGCAAAGGGATGTGGAGCTTTGGGTGCTGATGTTTTATTATTAATTGTGCCTAAGTCATCTCTTAAATCAAAAATTAGCAGTTTGATTACGGAAGGTTGGAGCGTGTTGGCTACGAGCGATGATTTATACACAGGTCGCGCACTAATGAAAAATAAAAGGCAGAAAACACTTGAAATTTTACCTTAATCGGGTATCATTCCAGCCTCTTTAGGGCCGTTAGCTCAGTCGGTAGAGCAGGAGGCTTTTAACCTCTGTGTCATAGGTTCGAATCCTATACGGCCCACCATTTTAATGTACCAAATTAAAATGGCGGGATCTAAAAAATTGTTTACCTGTAAAGGGCCGTTAGCTCAGTCGGTAGAGCAGGAGGCTTTTAACCTCTGTGTCATAGGTTCGAATCCTATACGGCCCACCATTCTGGCTACGGCTGTTTCTAAAGTCCAGACAACAGTGTGGCAAGACAAGAAGTTTTACCCTACGTTATCTATTGCGCTCGTAGCTCAGCTGGATAGAGTACTTGGCTTCGAACCAAGGTGTCGGGGGTTCGAGTCCCTCCGAGCGCGCCATTTAATGGGTCTTCCCCAAATCCGGGGGCACTTTACTCATCCACACAGCACTCTAACTCTTAACCTATAATTTTCAAAATTTCTAAACCCATATGCTCTTCTTTGAATCAATTTCATTTTTCGATGAAACCCTTCAGTAATTCCATTGTTTTTTGTAAAACGAAGCATTCTAACGACTTCCTCTCTCCATTTAAATAACGTATTCCCTAATGTTCTTAAGTGTTGAAAAGCGCTTTGTTTCAATTCTTTGACCATTTCTAAGAAGTGCGGTAACAAGCGTTTACACTCTTTTGCTGTGCAGTGCTTTTTAGTTAATAGTTGATGCAACTGTGTTTAAAGTCATAAATGGCAGCAATCGCGGGTTGTTGTTCCAAATAGCGATTGCGTTTACTCAGACGCAATAAAGACAGATTCTCGGGCTTGGTCTTCAAAGCCATTGGCGTACCTCTTTGGTACTTCATCGCCGGGTTGATTTGATGGAAAGTTTGCATACTTAATTGATTGATGAGACGGATGACATGAAATCTATCAGCCACAATCTTGGCATTAGGAAAGTAGCGTTTAACTAAAGCACGATAGCTACTACTTAAATCAATACAAACCACGCGTACACGCTCTTTGCCTTCCAGTGCTTTAAAGTAACTCTCCAAATCCCGCACAGAACGACCTTTAACAATATCAAAAACCTTGTGCTTACCTAAATCACATAAAGTGGTTATATAGCCCTGCTTCTTTGTAAAGGAGTGTTCATCAATACCCAATACCCGAGGACATAGAGGCGATGTAATCCGTTTCTCTTGTCGTTCATAACCATAATGATACCAACGCTCTATTGTTGATTTTCCAGTGTGAAAATGACGGGCTAAATCCTTTTGGCTTATACCCTCTGTGTGTCGGTGAAATACTTCTTTACGTAAGCTTTCTGTGGCTCGTTGGTATTTGCCAATCCCTGGAAAACGTTGGTTGAAATAGCGTTTACAGGAATAACACTGATACTTATGAGCCTTGATACATAAATAGCTATAGCGCATTTCTAACGACTCATGACGTATCTTTCGCTCAAAACTATCTTTCTTCCTTAACCGCTTACCATTGCAATAGATACAGCGAACAACTTGGTTATAACTTACTTTAATAAAAACAGGATTGTTTCCTGTCACCTTGACCATTGAGTAACCAGGTAAATTTAGGATAATATCTTTCTTCGGCACTTTAACCCTCTTTTGACTGCGAAATCAAAGAGTTAGATTACTATAATCCGGTTAAAGTGCCCCTGCATTTGGGGTAGAGCCAGAATATCTTCCTTTCTGGTCCGCAAATATTTTTGCGACAAAGCCTCCTTCTACATACATAGACTATAATTAATTATTATGGAAGAAAGAGAAATTAAAATGCTAAATATGGAACCTCAAAAAGTTAGAGATATTCTTGATCAAATAAAACGCTTTAAAGAAAAAGTAGATGAGTACCCTAAATTGACCACTGAAAAGGATACGCCTTACATTTTATCTGATCCTTGGTATCAAAGTGTGCTTAATACAATAAATAACTTACCACCTGACCAACAAGCAACCTTGGTCGCTTTACTGTATTTAGGTCATGGAGATTTTAAGAAAAGCGAATGGAGTGAGGCTTTTGGGGTCGCTCAAGATCAACTAACAAGACATATAGGACAATACTTATTATCACAACCCAATGTAGTAAACTGTATTGAAAATGGCCTAAGGATTTTAGGTTTCACAAAGAATTAATCGGCAAATTCTAACTAGAGGTGCGACAAACAAAAATGAACGTAAGTGCTTGATTAAATGGCCGCGCTCGGAGGGACTCGAACCCCCGACACCTTGGTTCGAGTCCCTCCGAGCGCATTTCGGGTCTTCCCCAAATCCGGGGGCACTTTACTCATCCACACAGCACTCTAACTCTTAACCTATAATTTTCAAAATTTCTAAACCCATATGCTCTTCTTTGAATCAATTAAAGTGCTCCTTCTTTGGGGAGAGCCTCCTACCTTTGAGGTATAGTCATTATTTTATACATTGTTGAAAAAATAAATTCAATGTGATAAAAAATGGAATCATAAAATAATGAATCACTTATTGAGAAGGTTATATATGTTATTTAATTCCTTAACTGCAGATAATTTTGAATTGTTTTTAAAAGAAAGATTAAAAGAAAGAAAAATTACATATAAACCAGAAAAAATTAAAGAGATATGGACAAAATTGAGCGATGAGCTCGGGGATAAAATAGAGAAAGGACATATAAATGAATTCTCCTTTAAAGAGCTTAAAGAGTTTGGTTTAGGAAGCGCTTTAATTCAAGAGCTTTTAAGCTGGAGTAAAGAAGCATCTCCTAGTTCTGCAGGAAATTTAGGTTTTGACACATCGCTTCACATGATGGAACAATCTGAAGAGGAAATTGATTTGCCATTCTCAACATCAGAGCCAGGAGGGGTTAGAGATGAGGAAAATGAATTTTTAGCAGAACCCCCCTTCATTTCCTCTATGAATACGAGGGAAACATCAAACATAGAGTGGATCTACAGACGAAAAGGCAATAAATCCAGAGCAGAATGGAAAAATTATGATAATAGAGGTAGCAGGAGTCAATCCTTAGAATACTGGCGAACAGAATTCCAACGATGTGAGACTCAGGCTCCCCTAAAATTAGTTAAAAATTGTTCTCATCCTTTTCCACGAGTATGCTTAAGAGATTACCCAGAAGCAAGCACAGTGAAAATTACAATTAAAGGCTCTAATCTAAAAGACTTATTGGAGGGCAATGAGGCGAGTGTGATAAAGGGCGAAGCTGATTTTGTTGATTTTAAAATCAGAAAATCTTCTTATAGTGAGACAGAGAAAAAGCATCAAGAGTGGATATTGCAATTTAAAGTCTATAACGCTGATAATCAACTATTGCTTACTCTTGAAACTGCTGGAATACAGGTTGTAGCGATGTCTAAACAGCTAGAACAAGATCAGCATAAATTATCATCGGTTCAGACTGAGTTTGGTATACAAATATCCGATTTAAATCGAATAAATTTTCCACATGGTAAAGAAGACGCAGTTTTTCATCAAAATCAAGTACGAAGGTCAATGAATTTGTATAAAATAGAAACAGATTTTCTTATAAAATCTGAACAAGCGATTGCAGGCGATAAAATTTTATCGATGTTTGATGAAGCGTACGGTAATTTTTTAAAGAATGTTTCTTTAGAAGGAAGAGAAGCCGCTTTGAACATAGCAACGGATCCTATCAAACGGAATGAGTTTATTCAAAAAATGGGCGATTACAATTTGCTTTTTAATTCAGTTAATGCGGTAGATACCGGTACTCAACAAAACCAATTTTTTTCTTTGTATGATGATTTATTAAATGTCCCCCTTTCTAGTCCGTACGCTTTTTTTCCTCCTGCGCCGTCTTCTACTGAGCAGCCTTCTGCTAAAACCACGAAAAAACGCAGTCTCCCTGATGGAAACACCGAAGAAGAGGGACATTCTAAACATTCTAAACATAACTAATTTTAAAGATAGGATTAACCTCGACTTGAGTCATTTTTGATTTTTTGACTTATTAAAGGCCTATTGATAAGTTGTCATTCCGCGAAGATGGGGAATAATAAAATCAAAAATGGCTATGAAAGATAAGTTAAATCACTACAGTGGGGATCAGTACAGTGCGGTCATGCATTGTACTGCGATTGTAGTGGGTGGCGACATTTAATTATATGATAAATTCAATGAGTTAATTTGAAATTGCCGGGCTTCGAACCAAGGTGTTGGGGGGCGAGTCCCTGCGAGCGCGCGATTTAAAATCAAATAGTTAGAATTTGCCAAGTTCATCTTTAACTTACAATGCCGCGAACAAGTTGCAGCACGTAGGGATGAATTGTCAAAACGCCCCTATTGTTTTTTTATGGTAGTGTTTAAATAACTGTGTCATCTCTTTTAACTTGTTATAATTTCAACACTTAAAAGAGGTGCCCATGAGTAAGAATAAAAAGA
>NZ_LNXV01000008.1:0-83771 GCF_001467025.1 Legionella brunensis
GTCTCAGCTTCATATTTATTTTGAAGACCGTATGAACCTGAGACTTAGATAATCAATGAGGTGACACAGTTAGATGAACACTCTCTTTACCTTGGGTTCCTTTATTTCTTTATGAGATTCAATCGACTTAATTGCTTCCTCACCCTGCTCATAAACCTCTGAAACCATTTGTTGAGCTTGCTTGCTTATAGGATTTGAGCCTTTCTTAAATAATCCGCCCCCAGCCACAAGGAGACCTAGGCCTGGAGCTATAGCGATAGCACCTAAAGGGGCAACAAATACAGCTAATGCCACACCTACCACAACTAAGGCAGCACCTAAAATCATCAATCCGGCACCTACTGCCTTTGATTTTCCACTTTTAATTTCTTTGGCAAAAATATCCTCTAATTGTACTTTCAACTTGTCGTGCTGTTGTGAAAGGGTTGATCTTGTTGTTTCAACATTCGCTCTTAGCGTGTTGCAATATTGAGATTTTGTCGCATTTGCTATCTGACTATCTTTAAATAGCTCAACCTGAAGTTGTAATTTATTGACCTCCGATTCAAATTTATCCAGGTCTAATAGAAATTGTCTGAGTTTAATTTTCGTTTCAGCAGTTGTTTTTGAGTCTTGATATTTCTCATATATCGCTTTGACTATTACGGGATTGTGTTTATTTAAAAGTTCCTTAAATGCAGTTGATTCTTTTGAAGGCTGTATCCGGCAATATGATCTTACTTGATCTTCCTCTATTTCAAAAAAAGGAACGATATTAGTTTCCTTCTGTAAAGCAGTGGAGTTCTGTTTCGCATTGTATTTAAAATCATTTAACTCATCAAACAATCTTGGCTTTAGCAAAGACAGCATATTCTCATAGAACGAAGTATTCTTGGTAATATTCGTATTTTTCCTATCCTCTATCCATTGATCCATCGTGTAATCTATGTATTGCTCTTTGGTTATAGGAATGTCTTTAAAATATTCTTTATAAATTTCATACTCATCTGCCCCTCCCCTCCTCGAAACTAAATATCTGTTTATTAACTCATAACACTCTTTTTTATCATTTGGATGATCTTTAGAATGGTTATAAACATCGATTACTATTTCCTGAATAAGATTTTTAACATCCTTTTCAAAATCGGTATCCTTTTTAATGTTCTCTTTATAGGATCTAATTTTTTCTTCACCAAGAAAATCAATAGAGTCCATAAGTTCAACTAAAAATCTGTCCCTTAGATTGAACTGTTCATAAAAATCACCCTTGAAAGAGCAGGTAATCTGCATCAATCCGTTTAAGCCTTTGGGAGCAGGTGATTGAAAACCATTTTGTAGATTAGAACGAAGTGCTGAAAAGAATTCATCAGCCAAGGAGTTATTTTCTCTTTTAGGCTTTGAGGACTCGGCTTTTTCACGTAATTGCTCCTCAGCCTTATCAGAGCTAGCAACCAGAAAACAAGTATGAAATTTAACTCTCCTCAGATAGACATTACTATGCTTCTTATTAATTTCCTCATCGAGATCATAAATTAATTGATTTTGTATCAACTCCTCTTTAATAGAGTTCTTAGTTTCTAATTTGGCGTTTTCTGCCTTAGCTAGGTAGTCTTGGAAACCAATTTGTTTAAGCTCATCTTTAGTTAGAATTTGTCTAAATAAAGCGTTATCATGTGGATTATATTGATATAAACCATCAGGAGTCAGGATAGAAACATTTTCTTCTCCCTTCTTAACCTCTTTAGGCAGTTCATTCCTTAAAATAATATCATTCGTTAAATTTTGTTCGACAAACTGTTCGGGCTCGAATTTTAGAAAAATACAAAGACTATTTTTTTTTGCTCTCTCATAGCAGGTATCTAATAGATTAAAATAGGCTTGCTTGCGGTTAATTTCATTTTTACTTAATTTTGAGTCTAACTCACTGGCATCTATCAACAACTTTTCAGGTGAAGGCTTATAGGAAGTCTCTAAATGTTGATGAACTTTGTTGAGAAGCTCTTTAAGCTGCTCATATTTTTCTTTATAGCTAGTAGGATTGGACTCTTGCTTTTGATGAATTTCAAGCCTCTTTTTCATAATATATGCTCATTTTTGATGGATGAACAAATTATACGGGATGATTAAATTTTAGCCAATTTGACTTCAGAAAATCTAACTTATTAAGAAAATAGCAAAATCAAATTGCTATTGTTAAACTAGTACACAGGTTTTTCCAATCCGTGTAATAGCGTTACATCAAAAAAAATTCTTTGAACTTTTCTTCCTCAGGCAATTTTTTCCGGTATAGTTGTAAAAGCTTAAGAAACTCTTAAGTTTTTAATCTTATAATGCTTAACAATTCCTTAAGAGTATACTTCTTACTATTAAAATGCCGAGTCAACTAGAACTTCAAAGAGAAGAGCAATTTAGACAACTTTTTGCTGCCTGGCGGCAGGAGAAAGCTTCTAATGAAGAAAATTATTTAAAAACAGCCATAGCTATTAGTCGCTACACAGATAACCTTAGTAGTATTGAAACAATTAAGCGTGATTTAGAGACCTGTGAGTCGCAGCTATATATAGATTTTGATCAGTACGGTGGGAAACGTACTTTAGGAACTCTACTTTATGGAAGACTTGCTACGCAAGAATATCTTAATAGTTTGGCTGATAAAGACTCTCCTGAAGCACAATTACTTAGCACCTTAACGCAAACGCTAAGTTCACTTTATAGTGAGCCACTAAGCGACCTATCTTCCAATCTTAATCTTTTACTTAATAGCACGAACCTGTGGCTTAATTCTTATGCAATTAGGGATCCAGAGAAAGGCCAAACATTGTGTCGTTACTTATACACAACATTAAGAATAGCGAAGCTTAGGCTTGATAATAATATAAGCTGGGCTCATCAAAAAATAGCAGCAACTCAGGGAATTGATCTCGCAGAAAAAAAACAACAGATAACTAACTTACTTGAAAAAACAGAGAAGACAGCAAAAGAACTAGAAGCTTTATTACACAGTCACGAGGAACCATCAGCCCCCAAAAATCTTGTTGATTATTTCAACAAAGAATTTTTAGTGCTTCTGGCTGAAACTCCTGAGCCTGACAAGTTAGCAACTTTGGAGGGCAAATTAAACACAGTCCACGATGATACCCTACAATTGCTCAAGGCAAGACAAAGAAAAGCTGAGATTGAATCAGAAATAAAACCCATTCAAAGATTAGTGCAGGCAGTGATTACCAATGACCAAAAAATAATAGACAGACTGTATTTTGTAGATTTGATAAAACAATATCAAACTGGGTATGACTTATTAGTTGTCACTGAAAATGGTAAACGTCTGGCGCAAAAAGCAGACTCGCTGATAAATCCAGACACCTGGCAACAGTTTTCCTCAACCATCCAATATAGTTTTAGTTGGTTAACTGCCCTGCCTACTATCGCATATCGCTCTTACTTCTCACAAGATACCCAAGATACAGTTGCAAGTTACTTTGTTACCTTAGACAGTGAATGCAAAAATGATCTTAAAATTTTAGCGCAGACTCACCTAAAGCAATTAGAGCAAGATCTCAGCTTGGCCGGCGAAGAAGTAGAAAAAGCGGGCCTTGTATTAGCTAAAGAACAGTTAAAACCTCTTATAGCAAAAACAACTGATGAAGAATTAATAAATCTAGTTGAAACTACTGAGACAATAAAAAATGTCATAGAAGAATATAAAGTCTTATTGACCATTGTGACAGACAAGCGTGAAAAGCTCAAAAATATAAAAAATCTCAGTGCTGAGATTAATGAATTTATCAAAATTCATGACGATTTTTTTGTCATGATATCCAATTTTTTATCCAATCTATCCCCTGTCTTTAAAACAGAAAAAGCAAAAATGGTAGATGAGATACATCTCTTTAAAGAGAAACTACATGAGCTTGCAGAGAATTATCAACTTGCACTAAGTATAGTTCGTGAAGATTTTAGCAAGGCTCCTAATGCTGACTCAATACGACAAACACTAGCTCAAACGATAATTTTAAACTCAAAAAATGTACCTGTAGCACCAGTGACCGGTAAATTAAAAGCACCAGCCGCATTTTTCCAAATTAAAACTACTTTTTCGCAGATTAAAACAACCCCACCGCCACCATCTGAGTCACGTGATGAGCCAGCCGTAAAATTTGTTAACTAGATTCTATTCCCCCTTGATATCTTACGTTGTGATGCTCAACATTAAAAAGCACAATCTGTTGGCATTACTACCAAATCTCTAATACATATTCTTTGCGGCAACTTCCAACAAAACATAATTATCTCTGCCAGCTCTTCCGGCATAATAAACGTAGGATTGCCTAGCATTTCACAGTAAGCCTCAAAACTGATTCCCATGGTGGCATGGATATTGGTTTTAATTAATCCAGGAGCAATGTTCATAATTCTTACATTATTTTTAGCTTCTGCCATTTGTAAACTTTCACTGATACAACGAACAGCATGCTTACTTGCATGATAAGCCACGCCTAAAGGACTAGGCTTACGATCACCGATAGAACTAATATTAATGATGGTCCCTGATTTTCGAGCTGACATGTCCGGTAAAACGATTTTAATGCCGTTGACAACCCCATTTATCAATACCTCAATTTCATAATGGGTTTTATCAATGGGAAGATCTCTGAATTCGCCCACATTAATAAAGCCTGCATTATTAACCATACATTCTGTTTTTCCGTATTTTGCTCTGCTTTGCGTACTTCTGCTTCAAACCGCTCATAATCAGTAACATCCAATGCAGCATAAATAATGTCATGGCCTTTGAGTTCAGGTATAGCCTTCATATGGCGACTAATTAAAAGACAAGGATGGCCAGTTAGCACAAATTGTTTAGCAAGGGCTAGACCAATACCTGCACTCGCACCTGTAATAACTATAAGAGGTTTTTTAGAACTCATTTCTTCCCTCGCTTGATAAAATCCTTTTTCAACATTTTGGAACTTACTACATGGTCAATGCTTCCAAAATAGCCATGCGCATAAAAACACCATTTGTCACTTGTTGAAGAATAAACGATTGCGGACCATCCGCAACATCACTATCAATCTCAACGCCACGATTTATAGGACCAGGATGCATAACCATTGCATCTGCTTTGGCATACTTAAGCGTATCTTTCGTCAATGCAAATTTCTCACGGTAAGTGTTTAGATCCAAATGTTCACTTTCTTGCAAACGCTCACGCTGCACCCTTAAACAAATCACAACATCTGCCTCTTTCAAACCCTCTGACAAGGAGGTTGTGGTGTATCCATAATGCACAAGTTGCGGTTGCCAAATTTCAGGGGCAATTAACGCTAGCTCTTTAACCCCAAGAATGGAGCAAAGGCATTGGAGCGAATTTGCTACACGAGAATGGCGAATATTACCTACTATTGCGATTTTCAATTGACTCAAATCAGGCTTTTGCTCATAAATGGTCATTAAATCCAATAGAGCTTGACTCGGATGGGCATGTTGCCCATCACCAGCATTAACAATTTGAATTTTATCAAATTTAGTAGCCAACGTTTGCTGCAACCTATCTTGATTATGCCTGATGACAAATAAGCTAATGCCCATAGCGGCCAAAGTCTTTATAGTATCCTCGATAATTTCCCCCTTCGACTCGGAAGAACTTTGCAAATCCAAATTAACCACTGTCATTGCAAGTTTTTTTGCAGCTATCTCAAAACTGACACGCGTTCGTGTACTATTTTCATAAAAAAGATTAGCTACAGTATATCGAGAGTAATCAGGATAAGACGGACTATTTTTAAAATGAATTGCTCGCTTCAACAAAGAATCAATCTCTTGACGCGAAAATTGACTAACTTCTAAAAAATGATTCATTTTTTACTTAGTAGGAAATTGTAGCCACTGCTCCAAGATAATACAGGCAGCAAAGCTATCGACTTGGGATTGTTTAATTTTACGGTATCCACCTTCAGCAAACAACTGTGCACGAGCTTCAACTGTAGAAAGGCGCTCATCCACCAAGTAGACTGGCAAAGAAAAACGCTTTTGCAGCTGATGCGCAAAATTACGAGCAGCATCGGTTGTGTATAACTTACTATCATCAATGCAGGTTGGTAAACCAACAATTAAGGCTTCAGGGCGCCACTCCGTAATAATTTTTTGCAGAACATCCCAATTTGGCACACCTGATTTTGCATCGATTGTAGTTAACGGGCGAGCACTTGATGTGATACGTTGTCCAACAGCAACACCAATTCGTTTATAACCAAAATCAAACCCCAAATAAACACCTTCTGCCATCCAACACTCCAACATAAGGATTAAGATCATATGGACTATAAACAAGCACTAACCTATGATCTTAACACTCATAGCTTTGGTTAGGACCTTTACCTTTCTCAGGCTTGATTTTCACAGACTCTAGGCATGGCCCGCAATGGAAGTTAGTTGGTTCATTTTGACCCCAATGACAGCTCCTGCATACTCCCAGCGTTCCGAAAAAGGCACCTCATACAGTAATTCAGGAGTATATGGGCAAACCAACCAGGCATTGTTCATCACTTCGTCTTCTAGCTGGTTCTCTCCCCACCCAGAATAACCTAAGGTAATCAAAGCATCCTTTGGTCCTTTATCTGCTGCAATGGCGCGAATGATATCATTGGAAGTAGTTACCGTCACGTCGTCACGTAAAGCTAAACTTGAACGCCATCCACCAATGGGACGATGAATAACAAACCCTCGCTCAGGCTGCACAGGTCCACCAAAAAGTAATGGCTTTTGACTATACTCGTTCTTGGTGGGTTCGATCTGCATCTGCTCAAAAACCAAGCTGAGGGGATATTGCATTGGACGATTGATAATTAATCCGACAGTACCTTGGACATGGTGTTCGCAAATGTAAATTACGGCTCGTTCGAAATTGGGATCTGTCATCGACGGCATGGCGATCAGCAGGTGATTAGCCAATGAGGAATTGTTTGTCATGGCACACCCCCCTCAAATCCCAATTGATTTAATATAAGTATATACACTAAATAAATTATTTTCTGGCCTTGTAAGGTGTTTTCATGAATTCAAAGCTAAAATTTCTTAAAACCCCACCATATATCGAGTCAGAAAAAAAATTTCTATAGACTACCTTTTTGATAAAACTTAAAATACTAATTAAAAACAGGAATTATACCAATAATCTCCGATGTGAAATTTTAAACAATAACTCATATCCGTAATTCACCAGATTATTAGCAAAAAGGATTTGACCGTGGAAACATTCGAGCTTAAAAGAAAAGATATCTTTTTTTTACGCGCTTTAGAAGTTAATGAATTAGTTCTGCTTTTGCTCATTGTAGGACTAATTACTTTATTAATTTCTGTTTATCTCTGGGATAGGCGTCAAAAAGAACACGCTGTATTACGCAACTTCCCAGTGCTAGGGCATTTCCGCTATTTCCTAGAGTATCTGGGAGAGTTCTTCCGTCAGTATTTTTTTGCGAATGATAGAGAAGAGATGCCTTTTAATCGTGCTGAGCGTTCCTGGGTGTATCGTGCGGCTAAAAATGTCGATACTACAATTGGCTTTGGCTCTACTAGACCTCTTCATGACATAGGAACAGTATACTTTGTAAGCGCCCCTTTCCCCCCTCTTGCTACAGACCAAGCCACTATTCGCCCAGTCACAATAGGACCCTATTGCAGGCAACCTTATACTTCTACTCACATCTTTAATATTTCGGCAATGAGTTATGGTGCGATCTCCAAGCCCGCTATTGAAGCGCTGGCACGAGGGGCCAAAAAAGCTGGATGTTGGTTAAATACAGGCGAAGGGGGGGTTTCACCTTATCACTTAGAATCAGGCTGTGATGTTATTGCGCAAATTGGAACAGCTAAATATGGTTTCCGAGATGCAGAAGGCCATTTATCAGATAATCGTTTGAAAGAACTTGCCGCCATCGACAACATTAAAATGTTTGAAATTAAACTCAGTCAGGGTGCTAAACCAGGCAAAGGAGGACTACTTCCCGCGGTCAAGGTAACTGAAGAAGTTGCTAAAATTAGAGGAATTCTACCTCATGTTGATTCTATTAGCCCTAATCGCCATATTGATATCAGTAATGAAGAAGAGCTATTGGATATTATTGAGCATGTGCGCGAGATTACAGGTAAACCGGTAGGCTGCAAATTTGTGTTAGGAAGCTATGAATGGGTTCATGATTTATGTAAAGCAATTCACAAGCGAGGGATCAAATTTGCACCAGATTTTATTACTTTGGATAGCGCAGATGGCGGCACTGGGGCATCACCGCAAGGTTTAATGGACTACATGGGCATCCCTATTCAAGAGTCTTTACCCACATTAGTAGATATTCTTGTCATGTACAATTTGCGCGATCGGATTAAAGTCATTGCCAGTGGCAAATTAATTACTCCCTCTGGTGTTGCGTGGGCTCTTTGTGCTGGAGCTGACTTTATTAATTCAGCTCGTGGTTTCATGTTTGCTTTAGGTTGCATTCAATCGATGCAATGCCACAAGAATACTTGTCCCACAGGAATCGCAACTCATAATGCTCGCTTACAACGCGGCTTAGTGGTTTCAGATAAAGCTGAACGCGTCTATCATTATGCTAATAATATGGCTCATGAAGTTGCTGTTATCTGTCATTCTTGTGGTGTTGAAGAACCAAGGCAATTGCAGCGCAAGCATGCTCGGATAGTAAGAGAGGACGGATTTTCAGTATCTTTAGAGGAAATATTCCCTAACAAAAAACCGTTACCCGAGTATGAAGAAATTAGTTAGGTCCTTGTCCAAGTCGCAAACTTAACGTTTGCACAAGTTCCGCAGCGAACTCGGCATTGTAAGCTTTGGTCATTAGATCCGGCTGCCAAATGCTATGTGGCCACAGTGTATCGTGCTTAAACCGGGCAACTACATGAATATGAAGCTGAGGAACAATATTGCCCAAAGCACCGATATTCAGTTTATCTGGTTGAAAAAAGTCATCCATGATTTCTGAAAGTCGGCTAATCTCATTCATCAGTTCCCCACGGTTTACTTTCGTCAACTGATAAACCTCTTGAACATTCTCTATACGAGGCACTAAAATTGCCCATGGAAAGTGGGCTTCATTTTTTAAATACACGCTTGATAAAGGCCAATCCGCCAACCAAAAAGAACTGGTTTGAATTCGACTATCCACTTCAAAACTCATAACACCCCTATAAGAAATAACAGAAAAAGAATGCTGGCAAGATTGTATTTTATTAATCCGGCTTGAGAAAGGTCGCTGCATAAAAATAGATCTTGCACTAGGAATTATTTGATTGTTAATAAACCATCATCTAACTAAGCTTTACTTTTCTGTCACTCTGGTTTCAAAGGTTGCTTATAATTAGAATTACTCGTCAATATTTCTTGGCAATATGGATATTAATCAAATAAGAGCATTTATTGCAGCAGCTGATTTTCAATCGTTTACCCTGGCTGCTGATTATCTTTATATTACTCAATCTGCTATTAGTAAACGGATTGCTACTTTAGAAATTGAAATAAAAACTCGCTTATTCATCAGGGAGCATAATCGCTTAACTCTAACGGAAGCTGGAAAAATTTTCCTTCCCTATGCTATTGAAACCCTACAAACCATTCAATCAGGCATTTCTTCCGTGAATCTGTTTCTTGAAAAACAGAAGAAAACCTTAAAAGTTGGCGTAGATTTTCTAATTGGCAGTTTTATGTTACCTGATTTACTTGCTGCATTTCATCATGAGGAGCCGAATCTTGATTTCTCAGTGAGTTATCTTTCACCATTAATGAGTTTTCGCGCCTTAAGAAATCGCGAAATAGAAATTTGTCTTAATTGCATTAACAAAAAAATTGCCCGCGAATTTGAATTAATCCCCCTATTTACCTTGCCATATGTCATCAAAGTTTCCCGGAGCCATCCGTTATTTAATCAGAAAAATTTAAGTCTTCAGAAAATTATGTCATACCCAGGAATTGTGATGCCTAAATATGCCCCACCTCGTCAGGCTTTAGAAGAATATTTGTTCAGAAAAAATTTAGTATTATCAGCTCAGCATGAGGCAGAGCCCATATTTGCATTATTAAAATTGGCCAAACTAGGCCTAGGTTGGTGTTTTATACCTAAAAATATTATTGATAAAGATCTAGTAACCATTTACGAACATGAGGCTTTGCAAATGAGTTATTTCATTATTTATCGCAAAGCACACAAGCTCAGCCCTGACGCACAAAAGTTCATTGCCACTTTGAGAGAAACTCATTTTTTTAACAATTGAGGCACAAATTGGTTCACCATTAATCTTTTATGATGTTAATTACACAATTTTTTATAAAAACTATTGAGACTTATCCCTATTTTACGTTATGTTGAGATAACCCACGTGAGATGGGTTTTCTAACAATTGTCATTTAAGGACGAATGCAATTGCTCAACAGCTTAGCCGTTGACGATTGATAAGCTTTAGCAAAAGGAGGATTTATGGCTACAGGCGAAGTCAAATGGTTCAATAACGCCAAAGGATGGGGTTTTATTGTACCTGAGGGAGGGGGTGAAGATGTTTTTGTGCATTTTTCTGCAATCCATGGTACTGGCTATAAAACTTTAGTCCCCGGACAACAAGTAAGCTATGACCTTGAGAAAGGAGAACGGGGTTTGCACGCCTCAAATGTAATAGCACTAGTCGGCGAAGAAGCTGACGCTTAACTACACTCTAATCGTGATAATGAGGGATCTTTATTAAATCGGAGATCCCTTACTAATTCCACAGTGATACAATTGATGTTTTATGATGAAGAATGGTTTACTACTAATTAATTTAGGTACCCCCTGACAATTGTGACTCTTTCTCCGTTAAACGCTACCTTCGCGAATTTCTTGCTGACAGAAGAGTTATTGATTTACCCTTGCCTCTTAGATATCTCATTCTATACTTTACTATTTTGCCCTTTAGACCCAAACAATCTGCACACGCTTATCAGGCTATCTGGACTGCTGAAGGTTCTCCCTTACTGATCCATAGCCCGTAATCTGCAAACCAAATTACAAACCCATCTTAGTAATAATTGGAAAGTTGTGTTGGGTATGCGTTATGGTAATCCTTCTTTACATAAAGCCATAGAAGAATTAAGTTCTTGTGAATCTATTACTGTTCTTCCCATGTATCCGCAATATTCCTCAGCAGCAACAGATTCTTCAATTGAAAGAGTCTTGCAATTATTAGCCCCTCAAAAGATCTTACCCTCAATCAACCTCTTCGCGATTTCTATCAGCTTCCCGCATTCATAAAGCACAGGCGGAACTCATTCAACCTCATCTCGAAACCCATGAATATGTCCTATTTAGTTATCATGGTATTCCTGAGCGTCATCTCATCCATAATGGCTGTAAAACAGTATGTGTTAAGCAATGCCCTAAAGTCACAGAAACAAATCAAGATTGTTAGAATTTTTACAAAGTACAAAGATTGATTAAACAGATAGCTCATTTAATTCCCTATCGCGGCTGATTAATTTGAAAAGAAGCGCTTAATAGCAACGAACTGCTCCCAATAAAATCACCTATTGCAAAAGTTAACTTATTGATTTTTTAAAAAAGATTGCAAAAGCTTTTTTTTATGCTATAGAACATAAATATAATTTCTATTTGAGACATCTATGCCTAATAAACTATTTGCAGAGCGTCTTAACAAAGAGCTTGATAACATCGGGGTTCCGCCTCGCAGCGATGAAAGAATTGAAGTCTTTTCAAAACTAATCAAGATTCCCAAATTTAAAGCTGAGGCTTTCTTAAATGGCATTACCACCCCTGATGAAAAGATTTTGAATCTCATTGCGGAAGAACTAGAGGTGAATGGTGATTGGCTAATTGGGAAAAGCGAGCACAAACAGAAAAAAACACGAGCCTAAATCTTAAGCTCCTTTCTAACCATTAATAATCCCATTCTTCCATATCTTCCGCAGGCAATTGCAGATTATCTAAATCTTCAAATACAGCGATATGAAAAATACCATCACCCTCATTCACTAAGGGAATATTCGTCTTGCCAATAATAACGCCTTCACAAGGGCTCTTCACTTTAATTTCATTATCACCGAGAGGGTCAACAATAGTGCAGAGCATTTCTCCTTTACTCACCTTTTCACCTAACGATTTACCCTTAATCATGACACCACTTTCTGGGGCACGAATCCAGAATGTTGACTCAGCACTTGCTGAAATAAAGCCCCGTTTCTTTCTTACTTTGCTTTGTGAAGGGGAGAACATTTGTAAATAAGTCATGACATTGAGTACTCCCCTAACACCTATTCTTATTGCCATCTCATCAAAACGTAATGCCTCTCCTCCCTCATAAACGATCATTGGTATATCCAGGTTATCAGTAGCTTCGCGTAAAGAGCCATCTCTCATGTTGGACGCTACCATAATTGGTGCACCAAAAGCTTCTGCCAGTGTTGCAGATTGAGAGCATTGGTGGCTAAAACGTATTTGTGGGTAATTGGAGCGATGAATTGCGCCAGTATGTAAATCAATCCCATGAGTAGAGTGCTCTACAATCTCAGTCATTAGCAAGTTTGCCAATTTCGATGCCATTGATCCCTTTTCACGTCCAGGGAATTGGCGATTTAAATCGCGTCTATCCGGTAAATAACGTGAATGAAGAAAAAAACCATAAACATTCACAACGGGAATAGTAATAAGAGTTCCTCGCAATCGTTTGACTTGTGGTGCATGATGCAAACGACGAATAATTTCTACACCATTGATTTCATCACCGTGGATAGCAGCAGTAACAAACAAAATCGGCCCTTCTTTTTTTCCATGAAATACATAAACAGGAATTTCAATAGGGGTTGATGTGTATAGCATAGCCAATGATAGCTTCACACAGCGTGATTGACCCGCTTTTATAACTTCATCAGCAATAACAATAGGTGCTCTGGTCTTCATCCTTGGAACCGTTGATTAATGCCCTTAGGCTTGGCATGTTTTTCAATGTATTGAATAATCTTGCTTGCTATATTGACATGAGTAGCTTTTTCAATACCCTCTAAACCTGGCGATGAATTAATTTCCAATACCAAAGGACCATGATTGGAACGTATTAAATCCACACCAGCCACCTTTAACCCCATGGTTTTAGCAGCAGCAATTGCAATGGCTCGTTCCTGGGGAGACAATTTTACTTTCAGTGCCTTTCCTCCCTGGTGAACATTGGCACGAAACTCACCTTCTTTGGCTTGGCGTTTAATAGCAGCAACAACTTTATCGCCAATAACAAAGCAACGAATATCAGTCCCTCTAGACTCTTCAATAAATTCTTGAACTAATATGTTCGTCGACATTTCTTTAAAAGCATTGATTATGCTTACTGCCGACTGATGACTATCTGCAAGTATGACCCCCTTGCCCTGCGTTCCTTCCAACAATTTAATGACCAAAGGTGCCCCGCCAACCATGCGGATGAGATCTTCGGTATCGTCCGGGGACAAAGCAAAACTTGTCCTAGGCATGGGGATGCCCTTACGAGCCAAAAGCTGCAGAGCACGGAACTTGTCTCGAGAACGAGATATCGCTATTGATTCATTTAATGTATATATCCCCATTGTTTCCATATGCCTTAATAAAGCCGTGCCATAAAAAGTAAGGGAAGCTCCTATTCGTGGAATAACTGCATCAAATTTTGGTAAAGTTTCGCTTCCGCGATAATGGACTTGAGGGTTTGAAGTCGCTACATTCATATAACAATAAAGGGGATTGATAATACTGATCTCATGACCTGCTTCCTCCCCAGCCGCTTTTAACCGCTTATGTGAGTATAGTTGAGGATTAGTAGATAAAATCGCAATTTTCATGGATCAAAATTTCCTTAAATTATTATTTTGTAGTGATAAGAAAAGCCTAGCTCAAAATTAGGCATTATATGTAAATTTTGGAAAATTCCTGCACATATTTCATGCTAAAAAGTTAATACCCGGAAATACCGGGTATTAACTGTCTAATAAAATGTACTCAGCGTCAGGACACTAAAAGCTGAAAATCTTTTGCTAGAAGATTTGCTTGGTGGGGAGTAGTGAAGAAGGCATTAAGTTCACCTTGAGGATTGAATAACATCACGGCCCCACTATGCTGTACATCATAATTATTAGGATCATTGGTATCCGGGATGGCTATTTTTGCATAGGCAACACCCATTTCACGAGTCATATGCTTTACCACATCATCTGACCCTCTTGCCCCATAAAATTGAGGGTTAAATGCTTTAACATAATGGCTAAGTTTATCCAAACTATCTCTGTCTGGATCAATAGAAATCATCACAACTCTAGGTAGAGGCTTAACACCTTCCTCCTCGAGAATGCGATACATTTTAGCCAACTCAGACATTGTTGTTGGGCATAAATAGCCGCAATTGGTAAAACCAAAGAAAACTAAAGTCCATTGCCCCTGTAAACTCTTATTATCAAAAGGATGCTCATCAATGCCAGTCAAAGAAAACTGATTAATTTCACGTGGAGTTTCAAGAAGGGTACCATTAAATTGATTGGGATCAATTTTTCTTCCCATAGTCAAGTTTTGAGCAATCAATATTCCACCAAGGGTCGCGACGAGGGCGAGAAAAATCGCCACTACCAAGGTCTTACGATTAATTCTGGCAGACATATTATCCCCTTAGATATAATGATCAACTAATAAAAAGACAAATAACATCATTAAATAGACAATAGAAAATCGAAAAGTACGCATCGCTATTGTCAGTTGCTCGTTTCGAAACAAGGTAACAGACCAGTACATAAAACGCATGCCTAATAAAATAGCACCGACGAGATATAACCAACCGCTCATGCCAACGATAAAGGGCAATATACTAACAATTAGGAGTAAAATAGTATACAAAAGGACATTTAATTTAGTAAATGCAATCCCGTGAGTCACGGGTAACATAGGGATTTCTGCATTTTTATATTCTTCAAAACGATAAATGGCCAAAGCCCAAAAATGAGGAGGAGTCCAGGTAAAAATAATCAAGACTAACAACAATGCTTGTGGGTCTAATTGGTTAGTCACTGCCGTCCAACCTAGTAATGGGGGAGCAGCACCCGCCAATCCACCAATGACAATATTCTGGGGTGTTGCACGCTTTAAATACCCTGTATAAATCCCGGCATAGCCTATAAGCGTAAAGAAAGTCAGAATCGCAGTCAGACAATTCACAAATAATATTAAAATCACCAGCCCTATAGCGCCCATTAAAGAGGCGAAATAAAGCGCTTGCTTTATTGAAACTCGCCCTTGAGCCACTGGTCTTTTGCGAGTACGTGCCATAATGGCATCGATACGTTTATCAACAAGATGGTTAATGGCAGCCGCACTCCCAGCACAACAACCTATCCCTAATAAAGATGTGACCAATGTGGATAGTGGAATCCACCCTGGTGCCGCTAAATACATACCGACAACAACAGTAAGCAGCATAAGTGCTACTACACGTGGCTTGCAAAGCTCCATGTAATCACGCCAATTCAGATTTAACCCATACTCAGTTTTAGCGCGCATTTGCAGATCTCCCTTGGGTTAGATATAGCATCATTAACATCGTAGCCAATAACAATGCAGCAACACCATTGTGGGCAACAGCAACCCATAAAGGCAGCAAATAAACAACATTTACCACACCAAGACTAAATTGCGCTATCAGCAATAAAATAGCTAATAGGGCAAACAAGCGAACTTTTTTTTCTTTAATTTTTGTGACACAAAGGAAAGATAATATTAAAACGTATAAAGCCGTAAGCATGGCTCCTACTCGGTGGGTATATTGGATAGTCATCCTAATATCATTGTCAAGAAGCCCTCCTTGGTAATTTTCTCCCACTTGAGAAAATAAGTTAAACCCTTTTGAGAAATGCAAAGCAGGTAACCATTGTCCATTACATTGTGGAAAACCAATACAAGCAATTCCTGCGTAATTCGAGCTTACCCAGCCTCCCAAAGCTATTTGAAAAAATACGATTAAAGCACCAAGCCCCACCCAAAATCGCCAATGTGGTAAACTGGCAGAAGCAATCGCACTTAATTGCAATCGCAAACGACTTAAACAGGAAAAAATTACTATGCCACCTAACAAGTGTCCCATAACCACGACGGGTAATAATTTTAGCGTTACTGTCCACATTCCCAAAGCAGCTTGAAAGAGAACCAAAGCCACTAAGGCCAGGGGCAACTGCCAAGGCAATTTTACCCCTTGAATACGTCGCCATAAAACATTGCCGGCAATAAAGAAAATGAGCAAAGCGAGAGTCCCCGCAGCATAGCGATGTGCCATTTCTGTCCAGGCCTTTCGGGACTCTATCGGAATGTGTGGATATTGATTTTGTGCAGACAGCAGTTCATTTTGAGTGTTAGGTAGTACCATATGACCATAGCAGCCAGGCCAATCCGGGCAACCTAAACCCGCATCTGTAAGACGAGTATACGCACCCAGCATGACTACACATAAAGCCAGAATCGCAGCGACAGTAACTGCATAACGTAGGAATTTAAATTGCGTCTGCTCAACCATTCTTCTTTTCCACACTTAATAGATGTTTAATGTCATGAAATATTGCATCAGATTTTGCATCTATGGAGTACACCAAGATGAGATAATCGGCTGGATTAGCAATAAATACTTGCGGTTCGGTTTTAAGGGTTTTTAACTGGTTTAACTCTTCGTTAGACAAGCGGCGTATTTGAATATCCTGATCTTTGAGTAAATTTATTAAAGAGTCAGGTAGTTGTGTTTTTTGATCAACAATCAACCACTCTTCCACTTCATATAAATGGCGACCCAGTGCAAGACGAATTCGCGCAAGCTTATCAATTTGCTGAATACACACGCTACCGCAGTCCCCAGGATTCCAGAAAATCAGACGCCATTTATCCTTTTTATCCATTTTGACAAACTGGATAGGGGGAGTTAATAAAGTCCCACGATTGGTTGTCGTAGTCCCAAGCCACTGTGGATGGGTATAAAATAAATAAGCAACCAACCCCGGTGCAGCAAACACTAAGATCAACAAAAATAAGATAAAAGAATTACGCTTCGTCATTTTCATTCATTTTTTCAGATTTAGAGCAATAAATAAGATCAGGCTTACTACAGCCATAGCAAACCACTGTAATGCATAGGCATAATGACGTTCAGGAGGCATCGCTACAATGGCCCAGTCACGTATATAACCATGAGTCTCTTCTTTGTCGAGGCGAATGATAAACGGATAGACCGGTTTATGCAAAAATTGACTGATCATTTGTGTATCAATGCGCTCTACCAATGTAACATGTTGTTTTTGCTCAAGGGCAGGTCCTAAAACCCAACTTTTTGTCGAAGGGTAATAAACATCGCCCACTAAACTCAACGATTCATCAGGAATTTTGGGCACAGGAAATTTTTGTCTTGTGATATCCCCTGCAACCCAGCCGCGATCAATTAATACAACATTCCCAGATGGAAGTAATAATGGCGTGAGCACATCATAACCAAACTGATGTTGATGATGCTGATTATCCAATAGGATGTTTTCGGATAAAAATTTCCCTGTTACGGAAATACGCTGGTATTGCTCAGGCAACTTTCTATCTGGCCCCCACGTAACCGGCATTATCTGGGCAAATTTTGCTTGGGCAGTTAACATTTGTTTTTTTTCATTAGCACGATGCAACTGCCAAAAACCCAAACGAACAAACAATAAGATAGCCAAACAAGCCAAAAGGATCATTTTCCAATTAGGCGTGAAACGACGATTAAAACAGGTTAAACTCATCATTTATTTCTTCTACTGATGTCAACAGTCCTTAGAGCTTGTTTAACAAACTCTAAAAAACGTGGAGTATAACAAATGTTTACCAAAGCTATCATCCTTATTGTTATGCTGGCTATTTTAGTCGCCCTGGGGAGCAGTCTTGTCTTCTTAGTGCGTGATGAAGGAAAAACCAAACGGACAGTCAAAGCCCTAACTTGGCGAATTGGTATCTCTTTGATTTTATTTTTGTTTTTATTTATCGCCTTTAGTATGGGATGGATTCAGCCCCATGCCGTCTAATCGTGACAAGCCAGGAGAGCACTTATGTACACGTTATACTCATTTAGGACACCTAATGGAATCAAACCAACCATCATGCTTGAAGAAATCAAAGCGTCCTATGAAATTAAACTAATTAATATTCAAGAGGGTGAGCAGTTTGCACCGGAGTTTTTACGTATTTCTCCTAACAATAAAATCCCAGTCATTTACGATGCTGAGGCTGATTTTTATTTATTTGAAAGTGTGGCTATCCTCGAATATTTAGCTGAAAAACATCAACAATTTTTACCCCAGGACTTTAAGCATAAATTTAATGTCTTGCAGTGGTGCTTTTTTCAAGCTGCTCATATTGGTCCAATGTTCGGCCAATACGGTCATTTTCATCGCTATGCCCCAGAACAAGTGCCTTATGCACAAAAACGATATGCTGACGAAGTACAACGTCTAATGGCTGTCATGGATAAAGAACTGGTTCAACATGAATATATCAGCGGTAACGAGTATACTATTGCCGATATGGCGATTTGGCCTTGGTTGTATTGTTATGAAAATTTCTATCAGACCCCACTAGATGAGAAAAAATTTCCTCGCTTAATCGAATGGTACCACACTATTAGTCGACGCTCGCAAATTCAAGCAGCTCTTGCTGCTTATGAATAATTTTTCATAGGTATTGTGAGCAAATTTTAACACGGCCTGAAAGTAAAATCGGGCTTTTTTAATGGCACAAAATGAGCATCTTAAAGAGCGTAACTATCAAACTCATCTTTATATCTTTGAGCCAGTTGCTATTTTTTCAAACAACTTTAGGTAAGCCACTATCATCCGTCGAATCAAAAATAGTTGGATATCTCGACCAGCAAAGCAATGAGCAACTTCTACTTCTGGAAAAGCTGGTTAATATCAACAGTGGTACAACTAATATAGCGGGCATTACTCAAGTAGGAAATATTTTGCGGTCTCAATTTGAACAACTAGGTTTTATAACACAATGGAGTATGCCAGCTCCTTCTCGAGCCCCTACCCTAATTGCCGAACATAAAGGCAACGCAGGAAAAAAGATATTGCTAATTGGTCATCTTGATACAGTTTTCGGTAAAGAAAGTATTTTTAAAAAATTTGAGCGACATCAAACTATGGCATCAGGCCCTGGCATAATAGACGATAAGGGTGGCATTGTAATAATGCTCTACGCTTTAAAAGCTTTAAAGGCTACTCAATCCCTGGATAACACCTCAATTACTGTGATATTAACAGGAGATGAGGAAAATGCCGGGACACCCATTGCTTTATCCAGAAAGCCTCTATTCGATGTAGCTGCCAACATTGATGTCGCCCTGGATTTTGAATGGTCGATGAGTCCAGATACAGCAACAGTGGCTCGTAGGGGCATTACTGATTGGACACTTAAAGTTACGGGAACCGAAGCCCACTCTTCTGAAATTTTTCAAAAATCAGCCGGTTATGGAGCTAATTTCGAATTAGGGCGGATTCTTGATGCCATTCGTACGAAGCTATCCGGAGAAAAATATATCTCTTTTAATCCAGGGGTAATTCTTGGCGGGATTACTATCAATGAGAATCAGGATGAACGCTATCAGGTTACAGGAAAAGACAATGTGATTGCTAAAACTGCCCTTGCAAAAGGTGACTTACGATTTTTAACAAGCGAACAAAGATTAAAGACAAAAAGCCAAGTTATATCCACAGTAAAACAACATTTGCCTGGCACAAACGCCACTATCAACTTTGAAGATAAAATGCCCCCTATGCCCCCTACGCCTGAGAATTTAAAATTACTTGAACTCTATAGCACTACCAGCATCGACTTAGGGTATGGGGTTGTTAAACCATTGGATCCAGGACTTCGTGGCGCTGGCGATATCTCTTATATTGCCTCGATTGTTCCTGCTAATTTAGCAGGATTGGGCGCCTTAGGTACAGGAGCACACTCAACCAATGAAACCTTAAATATCACTTCCTTACCTATGCAAACCCAACGTGCGGCATTACTTATCCATCGACTTAGTCATTAAATTTTCTAAAGGATACAATTTTGCACACTAAATATTAAATCTATCTCTTAAAATTAATTCTTATTCTAACTGGATTGATAACACATTAATTTTTAACCCAAGAAGCTTGACAGTTTTAATTCACAATCTCTACACTATCTCTGCTAATAGGTGCCATTAAATTCTATTAGTGGCTCATAAAGGGTTTTTTATTAACGAAGGAATTGTTATGAACAAAATCAAATTAACAGGTGTTGCTTTAGCTGTTGGCGCTGCTGCAATGTTTTCTATGGCTCCAGTATTTGCTGCTTCTGCTACTGATGCTCAAATTCAATGTAAAGGTGTTAACGCTTGTAAAGGTCAAAGTGCTTGCAAAACTGCAACTAACTCTTGCAAAGGTCAAAACTCTTGCAAAGGTCAAGGTGTTTCTATGATGACTAAAGAAGAGTGCCAAAAAGCTGGTGGTACTGTTGCAGACGCAACTGATGCTAGCAAGAGCACTGATAGCTCTTCTCAATAATATTGAGCTAGTGGGTTGGGTATGGCTACAACATACCCAATCTGCTATTAACAGTTAGCATAGATCATGGTTTTACCCATAAAGCAAAAACAGCCTTATCTTGGTTTTGGTCTTGGATTAAGACCTGAACATTATGAAGAAATTTTACAACATACCCACCCTATAGACTGGTTAGAAATAATTAGCGAAAACTATTTGATCCCTGGTGGTAAGCCACTCTATTATTTGGATAAAATCCGAGAAAATTATCCAATAGTAATGCATGGTGTTTCATTATCTATCGGTAGTACAGACACCATTGATTGGGATTATTTAAAACAATTAAAAGACTTAGCTACTCGCATTGAGCCAAAATGGATTTCTGACCATTTGTGTTGGACAGGTATTCAAGGCTTAAATATGCATGATTTATTACCCGTCCCATATACCCTTGAAGCAATTGAGCACATTGTTTCACGCATTGATGCCATTCAAGATTATTTAGGTCGTCAAATCTTAATTGAAAACGTCTCAAGTTATCTTAGCTATAAAGAGTCGGAAATGAGCGAATGGGAATTTCTTTCTGAAATAGCCAATCGCGCTGATTGTTATCTTTTATTTGACGTCAACAATATATATGTCAGCTCAGTGAATCATAATTTCAATGCCTTGGATTATCTAAATGGGGTTCCAGGATACCGCATTGCTCAAATTCATTTGGCCGGGCATTCCAATTGTGGTGATTATATTATCGATACCCATGATGCACCAATAGCTCAGCCTGTTTGGGATTTATATGCAGAAACTATAAAACGTTTTGGCCCTGTTTCAACCATGGTCGAACGCGATGACAACATTCCCCCACTCAGAGAATTATTACTCGAGTTGAACGAGGCAAGAAGGATTGCCAGCACAGTGTTGGCAAAAGAGTTAGTATTATGAATAACTTATTTCGTCTGCAGGAGATGTTTCAGAATTATTTACTGACAAACCAGACTAATATAGAACAATATATCATTGCGTCAGAAAAGGTCTCTGCAGCTGTTCGCCTTGATATTTATCTTGATGCCTATCGTGCTCGATTGCTTGAGTGCCTAGCCAGTAATTTCCCTGTTTTCAAAAAATACGTTGGCGACGAAGCCTTCCACACAATTGGCAGCGCTTATCTAGAAAAACATCCCTCTCCTTATCGCTCTATTCGCTGGTTTGGTGATAATTTCAGTGATTATTTAAGCTCACAGCAAGAACCGTGTCTGGCTGAGCTAGCACAATTTGAATGGTGTCTGGCCTTGGCTTTTGATGCTGCCGATGCGCAAACCTTAACAATAGAAGATATTGCATCTATTTCACCAGAATGCTGGGCAAACATGACTTTTCTTCCTCACCCCTCTTTACAACAAACGCATTTCCATTGGAATATAGTTCCTATATGGCAGGCTATTAGCAATGAACAACTACCGGAAAATCCCATCGAACATTCACAACCACTTTCATGGGTAATATGGCGTAGCAATTATGTAAGCCGTTTTTATTCCTTGGCAGAAGATGAATCGTGGGCGATGACAAGGATGATCCAAGGAGCAAGTTTTGGGGAAATTTGTGCCGGATTGTGCACATGGTACGATGAGCAAGAGGTAGGGATGCGAGCAGCTTCCTTACTAAAAAGCTGGATACAATCTGGACTATTATCAAACGTCAAATTTTAACAGGATTTTATTTGATGAAACAAAGAGACATACTCGTTGCTTCAGCAATTACTGCTTTCATGGCTGTTACAACTGCACATGCCGATATGACCACCGATACATTGATTGGCTACAACTGAAAAATGTTATGGTGTTGTGAAGGCAGGCATGAATGATTGTGCTACAGCAAAATCTTCTTGTGCAGGCTCATCCACTAAGGACAATCAGTCCGATGCATTTATTTTTTTACCTAAAGGGATGTGCGATAGGCTTGTTGGCGGCCACTTAACTGCAGAAAATAAGAAAAAATCTTCTGAGTTTTTTGATATTTTTTCATAATGATACGGAATATCATGCATTCCCTACTATTGAGCGCTTTACTATCAATTCCCCTCTCAATCAATGCAGCAGAGACACTTACCATTGATAACCAACACAGTTATGTTCTTTGGCATATTAAGCATCTGGGATTTTCGACACAAACGGGTAAATAGTACGTCAATGGTTCTCTCGTTATAGATAAAGAAAAACCTGAAAATAGTAAAGTGAACGCAACAATCAAGATTGCCGACATGATTACAGGTATTCCAGAACTCGATAAACACTTAAAGGAAAAATTTTTTTTGATGTCTCCCACTTTCCAACTGCTACGTTTGTAACGTAATAAGGTCGAAGTACTTTCAAAAAACTCTGCGAAAGTATACGGTACCCTCACTGCACGAGGCATTTCTAAACCGGTGATATTGGATGTTACTCTAAACAAAGTGGGTAAAAATCCCATCAATGAGCGAATGACTGCTGGTTTCAGTGCCATCACTTCCATAAAACGCTCCGACTTTGGCATGACTGCTTTTTTGCCGAATGTAGGTGATGAGGTAGCCATTGAAATTGGAGCAGAAGCCTACAAGCCAGACACTGCAGATAAAGCAAAGCAAGAAGGCAATAATGCGTCTAAAAAACAGTGAGAATAATTATGGCCTTATCAGTACTCTTTTCCATTGGTCAATAGCAATTTTAATGATTGGGCTTTTAATATTGGACCTTTACATGGTTTCTTTGCTGATAAGTCTGCACAAACTTAAACTCTATGGTTGGCATAAAGAATATGGTTTTTAGTGTTATTCCTTGCTTTTCTTAGGCTTCTATAGCGTCTTATTAATATTACCCCGCAACTGTCGTTACCAATCTGGGAGAAGTTTGCGGCTAGAACAACTCATTGGGCTTTTTACGGACTAATGTTTACCCTACCTATTACAGGTTGGCTAATAACCTCCGCAGCAGGCCTTTCTGCTTCTTTTTTTGGACTTTTTACCCTACCAAGCCTTATAATTCCTAATGAGGAATTGAGAGCAATTTTTGAAGAAATTCATGAATGGTTAGCCTATGGATTAATTGCCCTTCTGGCTTTACACACTGCTGCCGCTTTGAAACATCATTTTATCAATAGAGATGATATTCTTCGGAGAATGATTTCATGAGAAAAAACTCTTTCAAAAAAGCACTGCTGACATTATTGGTCATACTCTCCACAACTGGAATCAAAGCAGCCCACACAGTGGGAAATTGTTCCTAGCAAAAGTACACTACGTTTTACTGCAACTCAAAATAACGCCCCTGCTTCGGGTGAGTTTAAAAAGTTTTCCGGCAAAATCTCCGTAGACTCAGAGAATTATAAGGCAAGTAGCATTGATATTATTGTGGATATGACTTCTCTTTCCTCCTCTTACTCTGATTTAAAAGATACACTTCTTACTACTGATTGGTTTAATGTCCAACTCTTCCCTACCGCTGAATTTAAGGCAACGAATTTTAATAAAACTGGTGATAACAGTTATGAAGCTAATGGGGTTTTGACTATTCGCGATAAATCAGCACCTGTAAAATTAATATTTACTGCCCAAGAAACCTCAAGCGATACCGCACTAGTGGTAGGTGAAACTACGTTAAAACGTAGCACTTTTGGTGTGGGTCAAGGTGAATGGGCAAGTACAGAAGAAATTAAAGATGAGGTAAAAGTAAATTTTAAAATTGTTGCTAAAAAGAAACCTTAATAGTTCTTATTATCTATACTTACCAGAGGCTTCAGTACTACTAAATAGATGGAAGAGGACCTAAGTTATGCAAGTTGATTTCCTCGACATTATTTTGGCATTCTTTGAAGGGTTTGCTTTAATTATTTCTCCTTGCATTCTCCCTATTCTTCCTATCGTATTAGCAGGCTCTTTAAGCGGAAATAGAAGACGACCTTTTGGAATTATTACAGGCTTTGTGCTTAGTTTTAGCTTGTTTGCATTTTTTTCACGCCAGCTAGTACAGTACTCCGGCATAGATCTGGATGTTATTCGTCATATTTCTTATGGGATTCTTTTGTTGCTGGGTATTATCATGCTTTCTACTTTTTTAAGTGAGAAATTTACGGCCTTAACGCAACGTCTCATTGGGACAGAAACAAGTTTATCCGTCATCAATAACCCTCGGGGAGGTTTTTTAAGCGGTATCTTTTTGGGCAGTCTAATTGCCATCATATGGACACCTTGTGCTGGCCCTATTTTAGCTGCTGTTATCGTACAAACAGTTGTACAAAATACCACCATAACCAGTTTCTTTACCCTGCTTAGCTTCGCTTTGGGTGCAGCAATTCCCATGCTAATTATTGCCCTTTACGGCTTCAAAATAATTGAGACCTTTCGTTTTTTTAAAACAAAAGCTGCTCTGTTTCGCAAAATTTTAGGAGGAATTATCATTGCAGCCGTGGCTTATATGCTATATCAAGAAACGGCCTTATCCACTTCTACAGCACAAACTACCATTAAAACTTCAGCCACCTTACAAGAGGGGTTATGGATTCCTTACAAAGCGCCACCAATCGCTGGAATAGAGGCATGGATTAACTCACCTCCTCTACAACTAACTAATTTACAGGGCAAAGTTGTCCTAATTGATTTCTGGACATACTCCTGTATTAATTGCATCCGCACCTTACCTTATTTGAAGGTCTGGTATGATAAATATCATGATCAGGGCTTAGTCATCATCGGCATTCATTCTCCTGAATTTGATTTTGAGAAGAACCTGGCCAATGTGCAAAATGCAGTGAAGCGCTATGGTATTAAATACCCTGTTGCACTTGATAATCAATTTGTAACTTGGCGCAATTTCAGAAATCATTATTGGCCCGCACATTATTTGATAAGTAAAAATGGCAAAGTCGTATACGAACATTTTGGTGAAGGTAATTATGATATTACCGAAAATAATATTCGCTATTTGCTGAACTTAAACGAATTTGCTATGCCCACCACTTTCGCAGAAGAAGGCTTTGCTTTTTCACAAACACCAGAGACTTATCTTGGATATAGAAGAGCTGATAAAAGCTTAAGTCCTGCTTTAGTTCATGATAAAAGCAACTCATATCAGTTCCCAGCACAATTAGCTCCACATGCTTGGGCCATGCAAGGAGCTTGGGAAGTTTTGCCGGACAAAATTGTTTCAGCACAAGACAATGCCTCTTTAAAAATCCATTTTAAAGCCCGCAAAGTATTTATCGTGATGGGAAATGCTTCTGCTAAACCCATTGCAGTCAAGGTGCTATTAAACAATAAGGCAATTCCTGACAACAACAAAGGTAAAGATGTTAACAACGACACAATTATTGTCGATAAACATTCAATTTATGAGGTATTGTCTCTTAATGATTTTTCAGAAGGAATCCTAGAAATCAGCCCCACCTTACCAGGTTTAGAAGTCTATACCTTTACGTTTGGCAGCTAAATCAATGATCAAAAATAATGATTAAACACATTATGCACATTAATTAGTCATAAAATGCTATAATTAGACTTTTAGTGTACATTAATAAGACATGCCACCAACTTCCAAACAAGAATCCTCTGAAAATATTATAAAGATCTGTATTGTTGGGATAGGACCCTGTGGCTTATCTTTAATCGTCTCTCTTTTGGAAGAGGCCAAAAAATATCCTTCAAAAAGATTTGAACTTAATGTTATTGAGAAAAGAGATTTTGCTTTTAAACGACGTCAGAAGCTAATTATTCCAGCCGCCAATTTAACTGGAGAGCATGAATTGCGATGGGATGATTTTTGCAAAAAACTTTTTGATCCAACTGATAAGCTACAATTAAATCACAAGGGTGATCTTGTCGATTCAGATGGTATACCGTTAGAAAATATCAATAAACGACAAAAATTACTTCGTAAATGGATGAGGCAACCTGAGCTTTTCACAGAAAAGTTAAATATCCCTAAAAATTTTTCTATAAGATCATTGCAAGAAGCGCTAAAAGAACATATCGATGAGACTAAAGTAGATAATGTTGCTATACATTGGTACTGTGAAACCCAAATTCATAATGTCGACTTACAGCAACAAACTGTTACCTCTGATTCTGATTTAGAAATCCCATTTGATTTTTTGTTTGTTTGTGAAGGCGAGAGGCGTGAGTTAACACAGCAAATCAACGCCAAAATCAAAAGTGATTTTTCACATAAATTGCCACCTTTTACTTATGAAAAGTTAGGGGTACCTTCTTATCATATGGCTGCTCGCTTAACAGTTAAGCCATTAAGCTCTAATTACAGCAATTATCATCAATTTCTCAAACAAAAAAGAACTAAGGTTTCTTTTGATATTAATGAGCTGCAAAAATTTGGATGGAACCCAAAAGATGAAATTGATGCCATTTTTGATGATAATTTATACAAAGAACATTTTGCCGATACCAACTGGAAACCCAGATTATTTATTGCCTCTCCAATTCCCAAAAACATCCACGCTCAAACCCCAGTCACTAAAAGAAAAACTGTATCTCAATGGGCAAGTTTTTTTGCAGCTGTACGAGCTAAAATTCCCCAAGAAAATTTTGTCATTGATACAAAAGGAGAGGATGAAAAAAATCAGAATATTACGACTTTTCTTTCGGATATTCATTATGTTGATAACCCTGTCAGGAGGCTACCGACTGGGGGATTTATTATCCTTCTTGGAGATTGCGCCATGTCTGCCTATTACCCTATAGGCTTTTCTTCGGCGATAGCCATGAACGAGGCCTTTGCTGCAGCTTGTGATGCAACAAGAGACAATGATGAGGATGAGGATGATAACCGTTTTAACCTATTGATTGAGAAATATAATCTCTTTCAGCAATTTCTTGCCACTGAAGTGGGTTTTCGCAATAAGGAAATGGAACAGGTTGTGGCTGCCATTAAAAAAATTCAAGACGTGCTGAGCAAGGAAATTGCCAATTTCCCATTAGTCACAAAAAAAGACATGGAAAACTATTTAGATCTGAACGCAACTATCGAATTATTAGAACTATTTTGTGACCGATTAATAGCACAAAGCAACACCGAGGATTTTGTATTAACTTTACAAAAAAATACCGTTGACTTGCTTCTTTCAGATAATGAACGATATATGAAGGCAATAACTCACGGAAAATATGCCCCACTCATTGGCAACCTCTTTCAGAGCACGATGAAAGGTTCATCTGCTGAAGGACTTTATGACATTCTGGAAGAGTTCACCAAGCAATCATCTATTGAAGGTCCTTACAGATAAATTTAAGTACTAGAGTAGGTATCATCGAAACATATCTTCTATAAAATTGATGATACCCCCCTATTAATTACTTGCGTACAATCAAATTATTTTGTACAGATTTAACACCTGGAACTTTAGAAGCAACATCTCCAGCCGTATCACTTTGGCGGATAGTTTTAACGTAACCACTTAACATGACATTACCTTGGTGAGTTTCTACATGAACAGGAACATTAACTAAATTTCTGTTGTTCATCATTGCCTGATTAACTGAGGCAGTAATAGCTTCGTCAGAATGACGATGAGGGAAAATACTCTCACCTGTAGACATTTGGCAACCTGACATAAAAACAAAACTTATACCAACAAGCAACGTACGATAGTATTTTCTCATTATTTCTCCTAGGTTTAATCATATCATTTTGCATGGTTCATTCAGGCTCAACAACTTAGCAGCAATATAGCCAACTTGCAATTTCAGTTCATGATTTAGCCACTACAACTTTTGATCAAGAAGCGTTTGCAAATGGTCTATTTGTCGCATTAACTCTAAAGCTAGCCCTGCACCTGCTAAATTTACCCCTAAATCACGATTTAAATGCAAGACAGTACGAATGCAGCGAATCGCTTCGCTATCAAACAACCACTCTTCTTTTTCATCCTTTTGAGCACTGACAATCCCTTCATCAATAATCTCGAGGATGGTGTCTTTAGAAACCCCCAAAGAATAGGTAACTTCACGTAATGACAAATAAAAAAAATCTTCACACTCTAGGGCTTTTGATTCTTTATTTTCCTTAGTCATTACTTACTCCTAAATTTTCTCGCGGATTAAATTGAATCGTATGCGCAAGCTGTTCATACAATTTATTGGCTTCAACATTATCAATTTGAGGAATCACTATCTGTAAAATAATGTATTGATCTCCGGCTGGATTACCCGGCAACCCGCGCCCCTTGAGTCGCATTTGTTTACCAGATTGAGATAGCTTAGGAATCTTTAAATTGACTGTTCCGCCTAAGGTCGGCACTTTAACCGTAGCACCAAGTGCAGCTTCCCAAGGAGTAATTGGTAGCTGTAGATGAATATCCTTTTTGTGCAGATGAAACCAAGGATGATGACTAAAATCAATTTCAATATACAAGTCACCCGCTTGATTCCCAGCTCCCTTACCACCTTGTCCCTTTAGACGAATTTGTTGTTTATTAACAATCCCTTTCGGAATTTTTACTTTGACTGCACGCATTTCATAATTCACATTACCATGGCGATCAACAACAGGGATCTGCAATTGTAATATCTTCTCAGCCCCATGATAGCTTTCTTCAAGTGTAATATTAAGCTTTGCATGAATATCCCGACCTTGATCATAAAAAGACGTATGTTCTTGATGAAAGCGCTCTTTAAAAATACTATTTAAGAAATCCTCAAAACCTGCCATCTCTTCTTGATTAGCATGATAAGAGTGTTGTTGCCTATCTTGAGTATTGTAGCCTTGGCCCTGCTCTTTCCAATACTTGCCGTATTGATCATATTTGGCTCGTTTCTCAGGATCTTTTAAAACCTCATAAGCCTCACCTAACTCTTTAAATTTCGCTTCAGCATTCGCCTCTTTACTCACATCCGGATGGTATTTTCGCGCAAGTTTCCGATAAACACGCTTAATCTCTTCCGCGCTTGCATTACGCTCAAGCCCCATAATCTGATAATAGTCTTTATATTCCATGGGTTATCTACTATGAAATTTATATTCCCTTTGTAACGGTTGCGGCGATAGTTGTCAATTTTAACTAACTTCTTTCCATGAGAATAATTACAAATGACGAGTTGGTATTAGGTTCGCTTACTCAACTGTTTTTGGTTCTATAGAGATCAGAGCTATCTTCGTCATTACCCTTAACTGTTTCTTGGAATTGACTTTTAAATGCCCTAAAACTTTCAGCAGTAATTTTTTCCTTTTGTTTGTCCTCTGATGATGCACTATTGACGACCTCCCTTGTCTTCTCTTCCCTGATAATCTCATCTTCAACTGGTATTTCTGGGATATCTTCCCTCATTTCCTCGTGCTTTTGCACTGGTATTTCCGGGGTATCTGCTTTCATTTCTCCTGTTTTTTGCAAAGTAACTTCACTCTGATTGTTGAGTTCATACTCTATATGAGGTTTCCGTTCTTGTACAATCCCAACTTCTTTTCTCACCAGTGCGAACGCCTCATCAAGAGCTCTACCCGCAGCAGTCTCTTCTTCATCTAAACCATGAAGATTTATAAATTGCTGCTGCATCTCTCTCTCTACCTCATAAATCTCTGGAGGAATAAAGGTAAGTGTTGCGGAGGAGGAAATATCATGAGCAATTATCATGTCTAGATCAAAATGAGCTTCAATGAAATCTGCTGGCTCATCTTCTTCAACTACAACCTGACAATTAGCCAAAAAAGATAGTAACTCTTTGCCCCCAGTTAGCAATTCGTTAAGAGCAGATACTTCATCCTGGAGGATTTTTGCCTTTTCATTACTTTGATCTAACTTACTTTGAAGTTCTACTTGTTTTTCTTTCAGTTGATCAAGCTGAGCTTTTTTCTGGATCTTAGCTTCGGTTATTTGTTTTTGAATATCAAAAGTTTGCCTATCTAACTCTGCCAATGCATCATAGTTCGAAGGAAACATGGAACAAGATATATTGCCCTTCCCCTCTAGCTGAGCGCTTCGATTTTCGACAGGCTGATAATTATCCAGAATGTTTTGAACTTCCTTACGCCCAGCTAAAAAACTAGCGATTTTTCTAGTTAGAAAATCAATTTCTCCTTTAGCTGTTCGAACGCTTTGCTTACTAAACGATTGTCGAACAACTACTTTGATCTCCTTGAGAGGAAGAGGGTCTTTTTGATAGTCCAGAAGTATTGAGGGTACCTCATAATTATGTTTGTCAATTTTATTTTTTACCATCTCTTGAAGGCGTGCAAAGAATTCAACTTGGTCTTCTGTTGGGGTAGTGAGTACCTCAAGGAATTGTTTTTTAATAATGTTTGTTATGTGATCTTGAATGGTTTGAGTATTCTCTTTTTTAGAACCAGAATTTATGAAATAATCTAATCTAGGCATTACTATCGCAGTAAAGTCATTGACATCAATGGCATTGTCATGTGCAAATTTTTCAACTCGGGCGAGTATTTTTTCATAAAAGTCTTCTAGCGTAAGGTCGCTTCCTCTTGCCTGAAGTATTTCATCCTTAATATTGCCAACAAAGCTCTGCCACTTTTCATTGGGGTTATTCGCTTCATTATCCATCCATGCCATATAAATATCAAAGAATTGATTTTTTAGAGCCTCTTCCAAGCTTTGTGACCAAACTTTAACGTTTTCATTTTGAGGGTTTCTCTTTCCTTTAGTCGCTGCGTGCATTGATTCAAATAGAGTAACATTAAGAGCCTTATAATTTATAAAATATTGATATCTTTGATCTACAGCATTGAAAATAGTTTGAATCTCTGCGTCTAATTCTTGCTCCAATTCAGTAAAAGATAGTGGGGTAGCTTTATTTTGTGTATAAAGCTTATTACAACCATGTGCAATAGCATCGCCTAATTGTTCAAACTGATTCCCAGAAACTTTAATACCCCATTCATTACTATGTACTCTTGCACTGCAATGTTCCCTTAAATTTTGAGATAATTGCTCTTCATAAATTCCTCTACAATTTATAAGCCCATTCATGCCGTCATAAAAACCTTTATCTATCTTTGCTCGTGCCTCATTAACGGCTTTTTCCTTTATAGCTTCTAATTCCATTATTTGCTGATCAAAATCTTTTATGACTTTTTCCTCTGTTTCCTGAAGTACCCTTAAATCTTCTGTGAGTTCATCTATGTCTTGTTTTACTTCCCCATAGTCTTTATTAATTACTTCCATAACTTTCTTAAGTTTTGGCTTACCAGATTCATTTGAAATTCTTTGGCTTAATTTATCTGAAATAAACACTTCGACTCGTGCATTACCCTTTTCTACTGAAATAGTCAGACCTTCTTTTTTATTATGGCCCCCAATACTAGTTTCTGTTTTTTCAATACGTAGTAACATATCTTGGAGTTTTTCACCACGAAAACCCCATCGAGATAATTCGAAAACAGGAGCATTACCAAAAGAACTATGTTCAGTGGTTGCATAATGTATGCTCAATGAGGGATGTAATTGCTCTTGCGTGTACATTTCATCCAAAGAGCCAGCTATAGAATCCATATCCGCTCCAGACACTTTGTATCTATACGAAGCAAAATTCAATTTTTTCAAAAGAGGATCTTTTAAAGAGGTGATAGGAGAACCCATTACAGGTGCAATGGCATTTGAAATTTTAAATCGTACATCGTATAAGCTCCAAGGAGCAACGGGTGTCCCTTTAAATGCATTGGCCTCATCTTGGCTAATTAAAATGATTTTTGGCTCACCCTCTTCTCTTGCTAGAAAATAACGGATAGGAGGAGGAACAGGTTTTGCGTAACTTAGCTCTAACTCTTCATCCAGTACATAGGCTGGACTACATCTCACTGAGTCATCTTCATGAAACAAATGATGCATATAAGTTGTTTGTGCTGCTTTAGGCAATTCATCGAGCGCTGAGGATCCAGATAAATAGCCCAAAGAAACGGGGGCATGAGGTATATCATGTTTTCTTAGTTTTGCCTTAACGACAACTTCTTCCTTAGCTACTTCAGAAAATGAATGAGTTTGGGCCTGACTTTGGCTTTGTGATTGACTTTCTGACTGACTTTCAGTTTCAGAATGTGCTTCAGACAAAGCATTACTTGCTGATGGAATGGTAAATACATTGCTTAATTGGGCTTCACGTTTTTTTATGATTCTTTGTTCTAAATCATAATAGGCTTTTTTATCACTTTCTTCGACAGGAGCTAATCCCATTTCCTCTCTTGTCTGTCTAACTATATTAAAAATAGCAATCATTCGTTTATCGAATGACTCCTTCAAATCGTTAACAAAATCTTGTTTTCTGACTTCTCCATAGACATTACCATATTTAGCTCGCAAATCATTAACACTGTTTGAAACCAAAGGTGAAATACTATTGAGTTGTTTGATGCATTCAGTGAATGCTTTGATTTGTTTTTCAGTTAAATCAGAGTCAGACATTAGCTTGGTAATTTCTGCTTGTTGTTGCAAGATGGCATTTTTTACGACCGCATCTAATTCGGCACTTAATAGAGAAGCATGATTTAAATTATTTTCTAATTCTTTTTGTCTTAACCAAAGCCCAATATCATTACCTGTAAGAATATGATCTGTAGTTAACTTCAAATCACTAATAATTTTTTCTCGCACACTATCGGGAACTGCTACAGAGAATGATTGACCTAATGGTTTTTCAACAATTTTTCTCATTCTCATAATGGCTTGTTTGTAGTCATTATTCGTTACCGTGAAATTTAAAGTTAGAACAGCATGAGCTCCATCCATCTGTTTAATATCAGCACCGCGTGAATGGCTCTGATCATAATAAGTGAAATAACTGCCTTTTCGATCGGACTCAGCCACCATTGCTGCAGTCAAATCAACGACTTTTTCCTTATTTTGGGAGTCTAGGACCAAAAGTTTTTTCATATTGGTCACATCATCGTAGAAAATAACTCCTTTTAGTGGGCTGCCCTGACTCTTTAATTGCAGGGCAATCTCTTTTGCAACCGCACGATTGGAGACCTTACATAGGCCGCCCACATCAATGAGTGTTCTTGTATTGGATGAAAAAGAGGCGGTTAATTGTTTAATTATAGTCGTTGTATAATCTTCACCTTTTTCACTAAAACTTGTGGTATCTAATGGGACTGTTTTTTGACAATTTGCTCTTCCCATAATACCCAAGGTCATATTACCGTCTGCAGCAGGATCAAGCATGTTCTCTCTAAAATAGGAAGAGGTATCACCTGCGGTACCTGAAAATCCAATCACTACATCACGTGTCGTTCCTTGCTCATATCGATTACTATTGGCTTTTCCGGCATCAAATTTTATTTGCTCCTGGATAATCGTACGCGCTAACATTTTTCTAAACGCGTTTGGTGGTATTTCTCCTTTTTTTATCCGTGTATTTAGCTCTACAAAGTATTGTTCTCTCGCAGCACCCCTGATAATGGGATCTTCTATTTCCGCTAAGGTTTTTATATCGTTAAATAGAATAGTAAATTCTGGAGAAATGCGTTCTCCAGAAGGTTCCAAAAACGGAGCCTCACCCAAACCGCTTCTAAAAGAGTCGATTAGAAACTCCAAATGAGGTACCTCATTTAATTCAGTTCTAGGGTCAAGATAATATAAAAACGTAGTAATTGCGCTAACTTCTGGATTATCGAATCTTGAGCCTTTGGGCTTTGGTGTGTTTGCAGCAGAATAAGGGACAGCAATTAATAATGGCTTATTGGATTGAGAATCCCCTCCTGTTTTAAGCGCATCACGATCATATAACTTAGACCCATCACTCGCATTTTGAAACCATACACCAAAGTCAGTGCCTGGTTCTTTTTCAGTAAATATACTAAGCATTGCTGGATCAGTCAGAATAGCACGCATTAAATAAACTTCAGTGCTATTAGAAGGTGTTACTGAATCAGGTTGTTTTACTTGTAATGAAGTAATATAGTTAAAGATACTCTTGTCTGCATCTATAATGTTAAAGCGTTCCAGTAATATCTTAGCTAAATTACCTGCAGTTTTGTCCTCTGTCGCACCTATTGTTTGGGTAATCAGTTCTAAAGGATAAATTTCAGCAGTATCAAGAGAAATTTTTTCTCCAGAAGTATAATTTACCTCTGTTGTGGCAGTATCTTGAGTTGCATCTAATTCATCAAAAATTGAGATTGTTTCTAATGAACGAATCTCATTAAGTAACGAGATGCATTCCATCAATTCCTTTTTTTGTAATGGCTCATTAGCTAGTTTAGGCAACATATCTAGGAAAATCTTAAGTTGGCACTCTAGAGAGTTGCGGACACTGGGCGCTTGCACCAATACTTCTCGGTTTTCTGTGATCCGCTGATATAAAGAGAGTCTTTTCTTTAAGTCTGCCTTAGCGTCCTGTAATGATTTTAATCGAGGACTATTAGTACCCATATTAGACTCTGGATCAGTCTCAATTCGATAGCGATGGAAATCATCTTTTACAGCACGACTACCTAGTATATTCCCTAGAGCTAAGGACATATCTGATGTATTGCTCTCAAGAGCTGATTTTGGCACTATGAATCGAACCAGTTTTTCTCCCGTCTTATACAGTGCAACCAACGGTAATAAAGAAGTCTTACCAAATCCCATCCTTGCTTGAGCCGCATCAATTTTATCGGGATCTGTCTCATCATCAAGTAATAACCCTCGAAAAATATTGACTTGACGTGCATTACAGCGATGACCAAATTCAGATTCAAACAGTAAAAATGCCCTCTGCATTTTTCGTTCTTGCTCAGCCTGTAGCAAATCTTGCCCGGTTAAATCTTTACCTGAATAAAGTTCTGAATCCAATAACTTTTCTAGCGGATAGTTCCTTCTAATATGTAACATGGAAATGGCTTTAGCATCCTGCCCCATTTGGAACGTATTTTTCACATCATTTAAGTGATCCAACTCCGTCTTGTAATACAATAAGCGAGTCATGGCATTATTCAGTATAATCTCAAACCTTGCCCTCTTATCCTCAGGAAAATGAGAAAGAATCCTACTGTAGTCATTTAGGAGATAAGCTGAATTAAGCTCTGTCAAGGAAATTTCAGTGGAAGATTCGGCTAATATGGATTTGATTTTATCCAAAGCCTGTAGAGACTCTATGTTACATTTCTCTTGGGCTTGGGTGAGCTTCTCGATTAACTCCCCTTTCTTCCTTTCTAAATCCTCTTTTTTATCTGCTTTTATTGAATAGGTTCCGCCATTAACAGCAGTCTGATACAAGAATGTTTCCAATCTATCAGAGATAGTGCGTATCTGATTTTCTCTAAAACCTATTTCTGTGAGGTAACTTGCTATTTTTGAAGAGGAATAAAACTCGCTGGGGTGTCCTGCTAACTGGTATTTGTCCATACCCTTTACAGTACCAATCCAACCCTCTTTTTGCATTAAGTCAAATAATTCAGAAACATGTATTTCAGTTAAACCTTCTACTCCTGGATGATCAAGAGTTACACTAAATAATTTTTCGAGAGTGCCTGTATGAAACAATCCATAATTTTCATAATAATAACCATCTTCCTGAGCTTGAACAGAGTCGCCAAATTTTTCTAAACCACGCAAACGTTGTTCAAGTTCGAGCTGCTGCTCATCGATAAGTGATTGCGGGTCTTTATATAGATTAAATTGGACTAATGCACGCGCCCCTAATGATTCAATGGGCATGTAGGTGGTTCTTGTGTTGATACTTACGGGTTTTTTCTCACCCGTCGAAACAGTAGCTATCGGTTTTGTGAATAGTTGTTGTAGTTTTTCATCGGTAGCAAATTCAGAGTGTATTGAACGCCACAGTTCTGAAAAATTATCTAATGGAAGTTGTCCAAACAATTCATTTACTTTATTTACCTCGTCAGTGAACTCTTTTAATAATTCATTATGAGATTTCCTATCCCATACTTTTATTTTACCTGTTACACAAGCTTCTCTTTCTAACAAATGATGTTGGAGTTCAGTACCCATTAGCATAATTAGTGCAAACCTATCCTCCATCGTCAATGGCTGTTTTTCTTTATATTGAGTCTTGAGAGTTCTTAAATCTTCTAATTCACTAGATTTTAATGGTAATTTAGGAACATTTTTACCTAACAACTGGATCAAAAGTGGAGTTTTATCAGGGATTAATCCAACATGAAGAATACTTTGAAAGTCCTGAGGTTCTAATACTCCCTCTTTACTCGTATAAACTCGCAGATAATTTGCTACTTCGTAAGCCTTTTTAAGTGTTTTCTTTTCTTGTAAATAATGTTCTTTAGCCTGCTCGTAATTAGACGCTAATTTCCTATTTTTCCCACCATCTCTAAAAGCAGTATAAGCTTTTTGCATCTCTTTTCTTGACTGCAGATGTGCTTCTTCTAATGCTTTAATTTGTTTTGAGTCAGCAACAAAAACAAAATATTCTGGAGAAGTGATCACTTGAATTCTGGATTCACAATCCTTAATCTTTTTTTCAATTTTATTTTTAGCTTGTTGACTAAGCAAATCAGATTGGGTTACTGAAGCAAGATCGTTTTGTAATTTGGCTATTTCTTTATTCAATAACCTAACTTCTTCTGCTTCTGAACTTGTTAATTCCTTTTCAGTGTAGACACTTCCTTCCTCCGTCACTTTAAGATGTCTTCTTGAAGTTCTTTCGGTAAGGTCATCGGCAATAAAGTAGCCATTTGCTTTTTCGTGAATCAAATATTTGGCAATTGATGGGATATAGACCGTATTCTCATTAACACTTATTATTTCATCAGCAGGGAAAACTTTAGATAGTTCATTAATAACTGGGGAGTCTTTAGTATTGTCTAAAGTGATAGGAACTTTATTACCATGATGATCAAGGAGGGTGCCACTCCATAACTCATCCTGTCTAGATAATTTTAGAATCGGTGCAAAGTCAGAATTATAAGCGTGTAGTGTTCCTTTAGAATCTATAAAGAAATGCTCTGCTTTAATTCTTCTTAAGGCGACAGGGACTGATTCCATTTTATCCGGTGGTATATATTGAAGTATTTCAGAAGTATCATCTAATGTTCGTAATTCTCTTTGGATTACAATAGACCCATCTGCTAGCGGAGTGAGTGAGGCTTTAATCTGATCATCTTCCACATAGACATAGCCCCCACTCAGAGGATTAAAAGGAAGATCTTGAAGCCCTAATTCTTGTAATGCTATATATGATTGAATATAAGCAGGAATCCCTCCGAATTTACTATTACCCAAGTAAATAACGCCATGTAACACATCGAGACTCTTATTGCCTCCCAAATTGATAAAGCCAGGAATATCTAACGAAGATGCTGAAGTAACATTGACCTTTCGCCCGTCAAATTTTTTATCTTGGGCATACTCATTAAAAATTTTGTTAAATAGAGCAATTCTTTTATCTATATTTAAATTACTGGAAAATTCAATTAAATTTTCTCGTAGTTTGCTCATATTAGATTGAACTAAAGACATCTCTCTAGTATATTCAAAATTTTCATTAAGGTTAGAAATTATGTCTTCAGATGCCTGTCCCAAGAGCAGCTGATAAGCTAAATTAGAGCATATTAATTTTGCATATAGTCCATCTAATTCAGCTTTATCTATTGGTTTTTTATTTAGATTACGCTCAATCTTTAAGGCAATTGTATTAATTTCTTTGGCAAATCCGAATAGTCTATCCACACCATCTGTACTTGAAGTATCTGTCAAAGAGGAAATAAATGACTCTGTCTCTATTGTAGAAGTCCCCTCCTCAGTTCCGATGTTTTCTGTAAATTTAGAGTCCATGTTGGAGCACTTGATTAAAACTTCTTCGATAAAGACTTTATGAGGAGTTTTAAGTTTACATCCGTCACTATTATCAAATTTCAATCCTTTTAAGAAATCCAACAGTTCATGTTTTTCTACATCTGTACCATGTTGAAAAGCATCTAACAAAGCTCTAGTAAAGAGTTCTCGGCCTTGAGTACTATTAATACCATCAGCAGAAAGAAGGAATTTTGACTTGGAATAGTAGGCAAGAAATTGATGAGCCAACAAAGCATCACCATTACGCATACTTAAACAATCAGCCACTTTACGCAGTTCACTATTAACTTCTTTTTCAGCGCCATAAGCGGCTAAGGCGATTTGTAATCCTTTTTGACCTTCATAGATTCCTTCCAGACTGACAGGAGATTCATGGAGAGCAGTATCCACTTCCTTTAATAAAGAAATATCTTCAGGTATAGTTCCTCCTGGGGATAGCATGGCAATTTTTCTTGACATCGCCTCATCAGGAGGAATGATCAATTTTTCCCATTGTTTTATTGTAGAATAAAATGCTGAATTTACCTTTGTCTTTTGAGACTCATCTGCAGCAATTTGTGATAAATTCAATTTTATTAAAGTTATTAAAATTTGCGCTCGTTGATTATTCTCTAATTTCAAGAATGAATCATTAATATATCCGTCCTCGCCTCTATATCTATCAATCACTGTATTGGCTATTTCGGTTACCAAAGATGCCGGCGGAGCGTAGGATAAATCAAAGATCTTAGAAACAGATAAATAACAAAATTCAGTAATACGTTGACTTTTATTTTCTAAACTATTATGTGCCTTCAATCGATGAAGAAAACTTGTAACTTTTGTAAAGTACGTAAAACATTGTTCTTTAGATCCACCTTCAGGAGTAGGTATTGGATTTTCTCGTAAAAATTTTAAGGTACTTTCATCTAGCGCATCCCTTGCTGATTGCGATAAATAGGTAACAGCAGGAGCCTCGAACACTTTTTCTTTTAAGGTAGGATCCTGTGTAGTCACTAGCTCCTTATTTGTTAACCTAATTGGAGTTACATAAGGAGTATCTTCTTTAAGCACAGTATTCTCAGATCCCATTGCTTTTATAAATCTTTTTAAAATGCCAGCAGCCCTTTGTTTACGTTTATTAATAAAAACTATTTCAGGCTCACTAATTGGTCTCCACATTTTTTCGATCTGATCTTTATTAAGATCTATAGGATATCCTGCCTCTTTGAGTGCTGCATACTTAATATTAGCCTTTTGTTCTATAAAGTGGTGAAAGGCTTGATTAATAGCAGTTGGATCCGCTTCATTTTTCTTTTGAAGAGCGTATAAGTGCCCTTGGCTTTCATGTTTTAACCATATATCAAACATCCCCCTAACCCATTTCTCTTTAATTTCTTCAGGGATAACTCTTTTGCTTATTGCTTGTGAATGGTTATCAATATTTATATATTCATCATTTGCACTTTTTAGTGAGTCAATAGTTCCTACTTCAATAATATTCGTATTTAATATAACTTTTTGTTCTACAATCCCACAAACTTCTGCTCTAAGCTTTTGATTTAAATTTTGGATCTCATGAAATACTGAGCCTTCTAGGAAACTTCCTTTTTTGAAAAATTCTGCCCGCTCTACAGCAGATTGCCTATACATCTGTCTGTTTCTATCTTTCTCTGTTCCCATTCTTCCGGCAGACAGTTCATCTAATATTCTATATTCCGCATTAGTTGCTAGATGATTAGCAATTACTTTTTTTCGATATTGATTAACATGAATAAGTCGGTCATTTTCTTGTTCAACATCATCAATTTCAAAAGTTTTTATTGTTTTTTCTAACTGCTGATTGACATTTTCAAGATCAGCAGCAGCCGCTGTAAATGCATGACTTACTGCGTTAACAGTTTGTAGGTCAGCATCATTAGCTTTTAATCTTTCAATTATATTTTTTGTTTTAGCTATTTTATTCGCTGGTGAACCCTTTACTTCTTTGTTTGCTTCAAGACTCTGAATTTTGACAGCAACAGAACGTTGCAAACGTTCAAGTTCATCCTGCTCTTCCTTCAATAACTCTAGACGAAGTTCTAAATTTTTTAATTTCACTGATTTTTTTCTGTTACCAAGGATTTGTTGTTCCTTAGTCATTTCATAAGTAACCGAATCAATATTTTGTTTGCATTGCTCCAACATAATGCTCAACTTATCTTTGCTTTCAGAGAGTCTGTTGATAGTTGATGTTAGAGAATTCATTGAATGTTCTACATATCCTTCAAGTTTATCGACAAAAGCTTGACGTTGTGCAGGGTATACTTTTGCAGCATACATATTTTCAATTTCTGGTGACACATTACGTATATAATCTAACAATCCAATGACTTTAGGATTAGTTAACGATTCTTTATTTTTTAAAACAAGCTTAAAGAACGTTGGTAGATCGATTTCCTTCCGTTTATTACCAACGTTAATTTCTACTCTAATCTCTTCTTTTCTTGTAAAACCTTCGGTAAAGCTAACAATATTTGCTTTTTCCAAATCATTAAGTTTTACTTTCCCAGAGACTTGGCGATAGCTTGCATAAGATAAACGCTCACTTGATGATTGGATGTATCGCTCATTAACACTTAGTTTTTTTATTTGATGATTGATTAACTGAAATATGGCTTTCCATGATTGAGCTGTTGCATATTCGGAGAGTTTTTCTAACGCCTTAGGAACAATTTTCCCATCTTCATTTGTTTTTAATGGCATCCCCCCTGCATCCCAGTTAAATATGGAATCTTGACTATACACAGCAGGCGAAAAAATTTCTTCAATTTCTTTTTGTCGATTTCCTTTCTTTAGATATAAATAATATGATTTTGCATGGCTTGCAATTTTTTCATCTATGCGCTTTATTGCTAAGTTATTATCACTTTTGTCAACTGTAGCGAGTTTCTCCTTAGCAGCAAATAATGCTTGAAAAAATTTTTGATAATACTCTTTAGAGGGCGGTTCTTTCACCTCACATAAGCGCATGGATACTTCTTGCAATTCAGATGGGGAAAGATATTCAGGCTCAATATTTTTTAGCATAGTAGTATATTCGACACTAACAAAGCTGGATTCCCCTGGTTTTCCACATGCATCTTGGAGTAGACCTTTTCTTTGTTCAAGCAACATGGCTAATCTAAGTTTTTTATAAGTTGGCTTACCCAGTTCGTACAGTTCGCATGACTGAGCTTTTTTGGCAAAACAGTTTTCTGTATTTTGTGGACGTTGTAATATATCCTCAAATTTTGGGGGGGCATCAGGAGAAGCAATGGAGCCAAAATGTTCCATATAATTGGAGTAAATATAAGACTGCTGTCTTAACGCTAACCGTTCTCGTAACCATCCCATATGGCTACGCTCCTCCATAGTAGTATGCTTGATATTCAGTTCTATATGGGTTTGAGCCCAACCGGCCATAGAATTAGAACGTATTAAATAAGTTAAATAATCCAAGCCAACTTCGGATATTAATCGCTCCTTTGGAACACTAAAAGTATAGGCATTCTTACGCATGGTCTCATCAGTCATGCGAGATAGTTTTACTAACCCGAGAGGACTAGTGCTCAATGAGGTATTTTCTAAAGCCCCAGAGGAATCGTAAGTAGATAATTTGAATTCATTACCTATTTTTTTTATTACCAGTTGCATAGCATGGCCTTCTAAGCCAGTCTCCAGATACAACGCTTCACCCTCATTTAGATCAATACATGCTTGTTGTAGCGCTTTACCTGCTGTTGCAAGCTGCTGTTCGTATTTTGCTTGCTTTATCTCAAAATCACTGCTTTTTTTATAGCCATGGGTATATTTATCTTCCTCATATCCCCCCCACGATCTGCCTACTGTAGCCAAAATATGACCTAAGTCTCTCGAACGCTCCATATTTTCGTAATACTGCTTTATCTGTGCCGTTTCTTCCTCTGTAAAAGTTAATCCATATTGACTATATTTTTGTGGCACTAAATTTCCGACCACCTCTGATTCAATGGCTGTAACCAGATCGGCAAACCCACCTGTAGAAAACGCATGTTCTTTTAACAGAAGATCTCTCTCATCGGTTATTACAGTTTTAATTGCACTGCTTATTTCTTCTATCGTTGCATCGTTATCTTCCGGTTGTGTTAAGCTCTCTCCAACAGTATATAAGCTCCTATGATTTTCACTTTTTGTTCCAGATACCATCTGTGATGCAACCACCATTCCGAAGCGAGTCATTATAGTTGATTTTATATTTTCTTTAGTGCGTATTTTTTCTCCTATCTTTGTTGTCCCTGTTATGTTCGCGACATGTTGCGCTCCACTTTGGCGCATGCCTTCTAGTGATCCCCGCTCTTCTTCTGTGATTACAAGCGTGTAGTTTTCTGATGATTGATTATAGATATCTTTTGCTGTGCTTACCCCTGTTATTTCCCCAGCACTAGGGCTGATTTTTCCTAAGAAGTTGTTCTCTTCTTCCGATACTGGTGTTTTTTTATTTTCCTTGGTTACTGACGATTGAACATCAAAAAAACCGAAAAAAACAAAAAGATTAAAAATGAAATTTTTTACCTCAAACCAAACTCTAAATAACCAGAATTTTTTATTATTTTCTGGTTCTTCGACAGGGACTTCCTCTGTTTTTTCGTTAAGAATTTCAAAGTCAATTTGTTCAATGCTATCAATTATGTCTTGCCATATATTGGCTTTCCATTGAAGACCATCATCTTTTGATTTCCTATAGCTATTTCGTTGTACTACTTCTGACACTAATGCATCCTGCAACGCTTTCCATTGTTTAGCATCTTCTTTCGAATCATTTAATAAAATTTTTCGTAGTAGAACATATAATTCATCATCATTTGCTCGTTGAAGAAATCGTTTTCTACGCTCTTCATCATATAGGCTATGCAAAATAGTAGTTGTGAGCTTTTCAAATACAACTTCTAGGTGATCACCTATGTTTTTATTTTCATGCAGAAAATTTGAAGTCACCTCGGAGCTGAGGTTTTCATTAATTATTTTTTCACGCGTAATTAACATATTTCTTAGACTTCTTCTGCAATCTAGATCCTGTATTTCAGGTAGAACTATTGAAGATAATATTTTAATTTCGTCAATATTCAGTTTGTCCACAAAAAAACCAACTTGTTCCGACCGAAGACTTAACAATACATCAATTATCTCTTTAGTATATTTGCTCATTGCAATATGAACCTTATTTTCACTCTTAGACAAATTTTAGACCAATATTAGTCTTGAGACCAAAAAATAACCACTATGAATTTATATTATAAACAATGAATACTTAAGGAAAGCTTTGCTATATTTATGTCAAAAACTTTTGTATGGGTAAACTTATTAAAACAGGGGCCTCTGGTTGATTTACTAAAAGCCAATTTACGAATATAGAAAAAGAATTTTGAATTGGTTAACGAAGTTATGGTGAGTTTCAAGTCCTAAACGAAAGAAACTATTCTGAGGTGAGGTCTCTCTGATTCTGGGTTTTTTTAATTGAATGGGTTTATTTTTGCTTTCCATTTCGCATCGACAACGCTGATGACTTAAACCCAATTCGATTGTCAATTGCTAAATTAAACCAATACATTGACAATTAAACCTATTCTTTTTTTCCGGTTTTGATATCTTCCAAAATACTATCAATTGAGTCTGAGGATAAGGGTTTACTTAAGAAAAATCCTTGCACTTCATCACAATTTTGATTTCTTAGGAACTTGATTTGGTTTTGATTTTCCACGCCTTCTGCAGATACTTTGAAGTTTAAGTTTTGTGCCATCGCGATTATTGCCTCAATAATCACTTCATCGCTACGCGATTTGGAGATGTTCCTAACAAAAGATTGATCAATCTTCAAACGATCAATATGTATTTGTTTCAAATAATTTAAACTTGAACTCCCCGTGCCAAAGTCATCCAGGACAATTTTAACACCCACCTTCTTTAACTCATGAATCATACGTTGAACATCAATATTAGTAATGATTACGTTCTCTGTGATTTCAATCTCAAATAATGCGGGATTAATTTGATATTCTTCTAAAATATTTTTTACGGTTTCTGCGAAATTTACTTGTTTTAATTGTTGCATTGCCACATTCACTGCAACTCTTACTTCAGGTAGCCCCTTCTTGCGCCAAACATCCATTTGACTGCATACTTCGCGAATTACCCACTCTCCCAATGGAACAATAAGACCTGATTCTTCAGCAACAGGAATAAACTCCAGGGGCAAAACAACTCCTTTTTGAGGATGTTGCCAGCGAGCTAAAGCCTCAAGACCTAATAGCTCGTGATTTTTAGCGTCGAATTGAGGCTGATAAACCAGGAAAAATTCATGATTTAGCAATGCTCGTCGTAACTCAGATTCTTGCTCTAATTGTTTATTACTCAGTTGATTGAGTTGAGGCGTGTAAAACTTAAATTGATTACCTCCTTGCTCCTTAGCTTGGTACATTGCCAAATCAGCATTTTTTAGAAGTGAATTTATATCAGTACCATCTGTCGGATAAAGACTAATCCCAATACTCGTGGTTAAAATGAACTCATGACCAGCAATATATAAAGGATGATTAAACGAACTTAGAATTTTTTGAGTGATAGTGACAGCATTCTCTCCTTCTAACTCAAGAAGAATCATTACAAACTCGTCGCCACCAAGTCTCGCAAGCGTATCTTGTGCACGCAATAGAGAGGACAGTCGCTTTGCAACCTCACACAACACTTCATCTCCAAACTCATGTCCCAAACTATCATTAATTAATTTAAAACGGTCTAAATCAAAAAATAAAATGGCAAAATGGTTGTTTAATTGCGAAGCCATTGCAATAGCATGTTGTATTCTATCATTCAACAAGACACGGTTGGGTAAGTTAGTCAGCGAATCATGAGTCGCTTGATGTTCTAATTCTTCTTCCAGGAATGCTCTTTCCGTAATATCTCGAAAGCTCCATACTCTCCCCACTGTGACTTTATTGATACGATGTGGTTGTGAATAGCATTCAATTATTTTTTCTTCTTTAAATTTCACGACCTGTAGGCTGGTATCATCAATATTGTGATATAACTTGTTAATTAGCTCTAAAAATTCTTCTGGCTTTCGTAATTTTCCAATCATGTATTCTAATAATAATTGCTCACTTTTGGGCTCAAGAACTGTTTTTGGAATGTTCCACGTTTTTATAAATTGCTTGTTGCAGTCAATTATTTTTCCTTTCAAGTCAACCACTAAGATGCCATCGGTGGATGACTCAATCGTAGCTCGCAATAATGACAGTGATTGCTGTAATGATTCAGTACGTTCATCGACAATTCTTTGCAAAGACTCGGTATGTTTTTTTGCTTCTTTTGCTAATAACCACTTCCTTGTTAATGCACAGGCAAGTTGTCTAACTGCTACTTTGTCAAAAGGCTTTTTTAAAACTAATAGATTGTCTCTCATCCCTAATTTAAGGACCGTTTCTTCCCATGAATAGTCAGAATAGGCAGTACAAATAACAACCTGAATATCTCTATCAATTTTCCACATTCTTTTAATAGTCTCAAGCCCATCCCATCCAGGTGGCATGCGTACATCCACAAAAGCAAGTGCATAGGGTTTACCTGCCTCTGAGGCCATTTTGATTTTTTCGACTCCTTCACGCCCTTGTTCTGCAGTATCAATTTTAAATTCAGGTAACAAATTTTCATCTTTTTCAAAGTGTTTTTGTTCACCAAATAATTCTTTATCCAGAATACTGAAAGCCCTGGATTCCTGAGTTGTTGTTAGTACCTTGATAAAATCTTCATGGATGGCCGGGTTATCATCAATAATCATAATTCGGAGTTCTATGTCACTCATTAAATACTCCTTTACCTTTTAAATTAGCTTTAACTGGCAATGTCAATGTAAACGTCGCTCCTTGTCCAAGTCCTTGACTTTCAACCTTTAAAGACCCTCCCATGTCTTGCGCAGATAAAGCACAGCTATGCAGACCAAATCCATGGCCTTTAGTTTTAGTAGTGAAACCAAAAGAGAAAATACGATGCAAATTTTCAGGCAAGATACCTATCCCATTATCAACAATTTGAATCTGTAATTTATTACCCTCTCCTTTTACAATAAATTCAATCTGTTTTCTTTTATCAACAGTGTTGCGAAGAACAGCCTCTTTAGCATTTTGAATCAAATTAATTAGAACTTGTAAGAGTTTAGATTTATCAGTAAAGATAAATGATGAGTTAGAATATTCTTTACGCATATTAATCGATTTATCTTTAACAGGATTAGATGACATCTGAAGTGCCGTTTCTATCAACTCAGGAACATAAATTTTTTCATCAATACTTGATACACCGCTAAATGCTTGCTGCATGGCGACGATGTCTTTTAGATGTTGTATATTATTATCGAGATTAACCAGTTCCTCGGTATTTTTATGGTATTCCTTATCAAGAATTTCTTCCAAGGCAAAAAGATATTCGGGAATTAGTTTTCCTTTTTCATCTTGGGTCAAATATTCGCCTATCTGAGTTTGATGCTCCTTTAACATCTCAATAATTTTAAATAATTTTTGGTAATAAGGCTGAGAGAAACTGTCTTTAATCATATTAGTTGAGACATTCAAACTGTTAAGAATATTGCCGATATTATGTAAGATAGAAGTGGCTATTTCTGACATTCCCGCTCGACGTGCTGTGATTAATAATTTTTGGCCAAGCTCTTTAATTTTTTTTTCATTTTTTTTGTCTCTATCAATATCAATTAAAATACCAGAAAGCTTATTTTCCTCCCCCTGACAGTCAGCAATAATGCGATACCACTGATATTCATCCAAGCTATTTTTAATACGAAGTTCAAAGGTATAGTTAATGCGCCTATCTAAAGCTTTTTTCACCAAATTATGCAATTGTAAACAATCATCAGGGTGAATATACTTTAAAAAATCTTGCAAAGTATGAACCGAATTTGAGTCCAGATTAATCAAATTATAGAGTTCTTTCGACCAACAAATCCGATTAGTATCCGCATCATAGTGCCAGTAACAAAGACGCGCGATATGCTGAGCACGCTCAAGCCTTTCATTTAAGAACATCATTTCCCGTGAGGAGAGATTCATCGAACGTTCTAAAAGATAGCGCTCCTGATCCGCCTCCTGATAGGTTTTATTGATACGCAAAATGAACTCTTGCCACTTTTCTATATCCTTAGGCAAGCTATCAATTTTAATTTCCGCACGATTAAGTTGCCGTAGTAACAGTTTATGCAATTCCATAGCTTCTTTATCTAACCCAATTATGATTCAAAGTAAGTAGTTAATGTCATGGTTTGATTATGCAATTTGCAATCACCACACCCTGAAGGACACAATTCACCGTAAGAATAAAAACCTATTTGAATTGTATTATCTGGCAAGGATTCTAACGTAGACTCCGTTTCCTCTTCTGTTCGCTCTCCTAATAGCAGACGTCGCCCTACACAACTGATGCTAATTGCCAAAATAGGGCCTTGAGGTTTATAGCCGGGTTCTAACATACTTTTTCCTGCCAATTCACCAGCCTCGCTGGCACTAGTGATTAAGCGATCAAAATTGGCATGCATTAATTGTGCATAATATCCAGAGGGTATATCACCAGCGAAAATAAGAGCTTGATTTTCTTCATTGATACCTAAAATAGTTCGTACTAAAGAAATAGGATCTTTGGTATTCATATCTTGAATAGCTAAGGGGTAAAGCAATCCGGAAGCCGGTAACTCAGCAGCCCTTTCACCAAGATACTCCTTATAAAGCGCTAAAGCTGGTTGATTATCCAACTCATAAAGTATATTTCCTTCAGAGCGCGTAATTCTTCGCGCCGGACCAAAAATATCCCATCCACCTTTGGAGGCATGACCTACATGAATATGGTTACCGTAAAATCCTGCAGCCACGATGTAATTATCAAGAACTTCACCATTGAAAAGAGTCCAGGTTTTATTAAAATGACTTGTATCACCTGCCAATCCACCAGTAATCAGGGGTTTATTTCCATTAATCGATTTATTCAGTCCTTTAACTAATTCTGTACCATTAACATGTAGTCCCTCAGACAAGACAAAGATACTTTTTAAATCAGGGGATTGTAGTTGCTTGCTAATCGATTCTCCTGCAGCAAAAGAAGCTTCAATTTTATTAACTTGTGCTTTAACAATTTTAATCGGTGTGTTTTCAAATTTAATCACGACAACAGACAGACTCTTATCAAAAATATGTGGGCCAAAGATTTCTCCTGCACTCGAGCAGCCAATGATTTTTGAATTTTTATAGCTTGCACTAAGTTGCTGTATAGACTCTTGTAGATGAGAAAATTCTGGTGCAGCGAAAACAAGCACTAATGTTTGCTCGGAATCCAGATCGGGGAAGGAATTCACACTCCAACCACTTTCCTCAAGGTATTGAAATGCTTTTAACTCCATTAACATATCCTTAGCTAATTTTTATGCAATATATCTTTAATTTTCCACCTTATTAGCAGAATCCCTCTATTATTTAATTTAGCCTATATTTCAATAACCAAGAAATTTATTAAGAAAATTTTAAGACCAAAATGATTGTTAATTTTCCATTATTCGCATCAAATTTAACAATTTTTTTACAATTATCCGCCCTCTCTTAACAAGCCCTTAAGCTTTGTAGAGTATTCTATACTTCATATTATTGACAAAAATTTAATCATTCTTGTCATGATGATGTTTATTGTTAGCGTATGGATTCGCTCTTGATTAATTCTTTTTTGAGAGAGAAGTTATGACTATTCATGTATTTATCGGCGTAGGTCCAGCCAATCTTCATCGCGCGGTCAAAATCAAAAATCTTGACCCCGACGCTCAAATTATTTTGGTTGATGATCGTCTAAGACCAGACACCCGAGATATCGACAGAGAAAGAGCACGCGCCAATATTTTTCGCTTTGAGAATGAAGATGTTACAAAAAAATTACTCGCCGATGGTGTGAATTTAGATGGCTTAATTCATGAGCGCGACTTCTCAGTAGATCAAGGATTTCAGCATGGCGACGATAAAGTTTTCTCAGCTAAGCGTTTTTCTCAAATTCAAATTCGTGATTTACAACTTGCTTTCCTCAAGACTTTATTTGCCCAAGGAAAAGAGCCCTTATTGATTAAAAAGAATGTCAACACAGCCAACGATGAATCAATACAAGAAGGCGTTGCTGAGCTTATAAAGGATTTAAATACTAAAGACCAGGATATTCAGATTCATGTAGCAACTGGTGCTTTGCGAGACGATGAGAAAAAGCAACAAATCATTTATCCAGAAAAAACTCAACTCCATATGCCTGAAGCCACAGAAGATGTTAAAGGGATGACTGTTGTACCATCACATGGTACAACTACCTTTGTAATCACTGGAAAAGTTACCTGTGATGAATTAAGAGACAATCAACGCTCATTAGATCTCACCAAATGGCAGCCCGCGTTAAAAGAGTTTGGTTGGAATCTCGTCCGCCCGCCTCGTATTCGCGTGTTTTACGCCAATGACATCCTCTACATTGGTGCTGAAATCCCAGCAGAAATGATGGATGAAAAGAATACGCCTAAGAAAGAATACGAAGAACAGATAACCAACTACACACGCACGATAGCTAGTTTAGTTTTTCCTGATTTACCTATTAATGACTTACCAGTCAACCCTCATTTGCGCTCAAGATTCCCGACTCCTCGAGGTGAGAAAGGAGCTGTCATTAATAGCGGCAGCATCGGTGGTCATGATGTAACTATCTTCCATCATGGTGATAGCCGCTATCTACCGCACTACCAGACTGGAAGTGGTTTTGTTACCGGATTTTTACAAAATGAACTTTATGCAGAGATTTATGGACGTGACTCTTTCGAAAAACTGCTAGCCTTTGCTCATGAGAAAGATCCTAATGGTGTTTATAAGGATATTGATGCCACTGTAGTAGAAAACACCTACATGAAATTAACTGGAAATGATAAAAAAGCCGCTTTAGATGCTTTCCGTAAAGAGTTATTCATGGCCTTTTCCAGAGACATTATCGAAGAAAACAAGGCAAAAGTTGGTCGTTATTTAAATGCTCTGCATAGTCAAGAACTAGAAGCTTTCAAGAAACCAGAAGTATTTCAAGAAGTTATAGACCTTTATAACAAGCACGTTGGCTTAGAGTTAACAGCCAAGCAATTTGCGGAGGTCGATCCCAGAGTTGCGGTTATCCAACTGTTAAAAACAAACAATGTCGATTTCTTACATGCCATATTACCTCAGTTGCTCAATAAAGATTTTTCCAAAGTTACTGATGAACAATTACTGCATATACGCAATATGCACGTTCTCGATTATGAGAATAATTTAAAGATGGATTCACATGAAGTTGACTTCCATGCTTCTCAAGTCGAAGAAATTCTAAAACATCTAGAGCAAACCAAAGAAGTTGGCAAAGCTCTTGAAGATTTAGTTGGGAAAATCGAAACCAGTAAAACATACAAGGGCCCTACTTTTTCGGTGGATGTTGACGGCTCAACCAAAGACTGGCTAAAAGACCTATTTGACAAAGTAGACCCAGATCACAAAGACACTGTCCTCACAAATATGAAAAATTTGGTCGATGTGGATAGCAATGAATTAGCCGATAAACTTGCAATTATCATAGCTAGCTTTGAAAGTAACCAGAGTTTACATCATCGTGCTGCCGTTCCATTCTTTTTTAAGGGCAAACACAGTGACACTATTCATAAATTTGTTGAGGATATGAAACAACTCACAACAGAGAATGCGGACAATCCCGAATTAATGCGGGTTAAGGCTCTAAGCACGATTGTGGAGTTTAACGACAAGCTAGTCGCTGGGCACTCTCGCAGAACACTTCATGCATTGCAGGAAGTAACCTCTGAGGTACTTAAACCCGAGGCATCTGCCGCGTATTCACATTAATCACTCAATCTCCTCCTGTTCCGGAGGAGTTCTCTTCTTTTTCAAGCGCTCTTGATTGATTTCCATACCAATTAACTATTAGTTAGTTAATTAGACTTTTTTTTGCTTGATTTCTTCAGTTATTTATGATTATTAATAGTCATATAAGGAAATATATGCACAGAAGGAGTCTGACATGCCTTTAATAGAAAGAACGGAAGAAACTGTTTCTCCAGAAAAGTCCTCAATTGAACTCAAACCTCTAAATCACCCCCCAATTGATCCCAATGGCAATGGTTTGGAAAAGCCTTTAGTAGAGCTTAATGTTTTAGAAAAGCCTTCCTTAGAGCCTAATACACTCCCCACTCAACCAGACGATCTCGCACAAATTGCCATTAGTCAACAACAACTGGGACAAATAAAACAAAGCCTGGGCACGATCATCGATACTATGCAACAAAATGATAGCTTAATTTCTCGAGCTGCCAATTTTTGGGGAGAGCTGCCCTTATGGCAAAAAATTGTTGGCGGTATCGTTTTGACCGTGCCTACATTAGCTGCAGGTATTGCAGCACATGTAGGTATTTTATTAGCCATTAGCGGCGTTACTGTCATTGCCTACACTGCCAGTGGTATTGTTCTCGATGATCATCATACCTGTAATAAAAATATTGCCGATCGCCTAAAACAAGGGATTTTTAGCTTAGCTGACATTCTGGAAATTACAATTGCGGCCTTGGATAAAATTCGTGAAAATCTAGCCAAAGAAATTGACAGATTTCGCGACGAAAATAAAAGGCTTACTAATACTGTCGATGAGTTAGGGTACCAAGTGGAGTCACTCTCTAACCAAGTAGAACTATTAATTGCAACAGAGGAATTATTGCGAAAATCCAAGGATGAGCTAGAGCATACGACTGAACAACTACAAAAGACTGTTCAAGATAACGATAAACTTCTTAAAGCCAACCATGACGAGCTTACCCAAGTTAAAAAGGAATATGCAACAAATAGAACGCAGTTAAGTGAAAAAGTAAAAGAATTAGCCGAAGTCCGTACGTCTATGAGTCTTGAAATTCAAAAAACTAAACTTATTGCCGCCACATTGAAAGGCACTGTGGATACCTTATCGGATACTGTCATTGAAGATAGCGAGCAGCGTAAAGGGTTCCAAGAACGTTTGGAGACCTTTTTAAAGGATGAAAAATCTAGTTTTGCTAGTATTGCAGATAGAATTTGTAAAACTGAAACTGAACTTTCTTTAGTAAAAAGTGAGCTTGTCTTTGTAAAAGAAGAGCTAAACCGCAGCAATGAACGTTATGAACAATTACTCCTACGCCAAGAGCAACAGGTTGACCGTTTGGAAAAATTGGATATTCGAGTAATTTCATCAACACCTGAAGCGTCTAAACCGACTTCCGCGAATCAGTTTGGATTTTATTCCCCAAAAAATAAACCTAGTGCACTGGAAAAAGTAGAGAGCTCCGCTAAAAAAGCACCCTATTCGTCAATCTAAAGTAGTAGCTGCTAATCATATTACCTACATCCCCGCGGCAAAAACCGCGGGATTTTCTCATAAAAAATTTAAGAAAATCACAAAATCCCCAATAAGTCCTTGCAAATATCATCACATCTTGTATTGTCTCAAAATTTTAATTCCTTCAAGGAAAAATATGTTTCGAAAAATTTATCTTTTAAGCATTTCTTTTTTTATCTTTGCAAGTGCAAATGCCATTTGTGTTGATAATGACACTGACTTTCAACTTTACTATGAAATTGTTAACAAAAACACAGGCTGCCCAGTGCCCAAAGTTAAATTCCATAGCGGGATTTTGCAAGCTCATCAGAAAGCATGTCACGCTCACTCACAAGCAGAAGGTGATGATTGGAAAATTTATCGTTATGATGACGTTACAATTTTTAAAATTAATAACCAAGGTGAGAAAGAGAGGGCTTGTTTTAAAGCTGTAACTGGTATTATAAATACATTACAAGTTAGTTACCATCCATGGTCAAATACTTGGTGGTGCCTCGACAGAACTGACGATCGCGATTAATCATAAAGAACCCGGCTTACGCACTTCAAAATTTGACTTAAGAACCCCTTGATTTTAAAGCCCCAGAGTAGTAGTTTCAGTACTACATTCCAGCTCTTTATAGAGCTCTTTAAATTTTTTTGGGGATTCAAATTTTAATGCTAATTCTGTGGTTAATAAACCTTTTTCTAGTGCATTTAATCCTTCTGTACAATTCAAACATTTGACTTGCCAACCCTCTAATTCGATAAGTTCGTTGATTTTACAATTCCCTTTCTTTAAAGCCTTGACTCCTGATGCAGTACATAATAATGAAAGTATGCGTACATGAATGAAGGCTCCGGGGTAAAACAAGGCTTTACCGTAATCTTCAAGACAAGTATTTTTCAGTTGACGGAAATGTGCTTGATGGATCTTTTCTAAATTATCTTTGGAAAGAAAACCACCTAAAAAAAGAACCATCCCAAATTTAGAGCACAAATGTTCTTGCACACGATACTCTGCTGGCCAAAGATCAGGGTGAAGATTTTTCAATTTTTCAGCACGCTGATTATCTTTTTCAAGTGCGCATAATTCATGTACTTGCTTAGCTAACTCTAAATCAATAACATTGTTTGAAACTAAATCTTGCAGGTCGGAATCTAGTGACTTCATTTCTTTTTTATAAATCAAGTTATCTTCTCCTATTTCTTTCCAAACAGGAAATTCATTTAAAGTTTCTTTCTTTTTTGAGAAGAGTATATTTCGATTATTCTGCAACATATCAACCACCCATCATCTTTTTAAATTTGAGCAACATTAATGGCTCACCATTAGTAAAGCCATGGGTAAGATTACCCATGGCTTTATAAAAAGCAGGAATTTTATATATTGAAAATAGTTGGCAACCCTTTATTTAATCATAAAGCTAAGGTATGATTTATCTTGCGCCGATTTGAAATTCAGCTTGCGGGCGCTCAATGGTCTCACTATTGTAAATACGGCTAAAGCGGGTATCCTTCCTTCTTTTGCCTCGCATGCGTAACTCTCTCAGGTTTGTGTCATGATTGAATTAAATGGGTTAAACAAATCCTACGCCAACACTGTTGCCTTGCAGAATGTTGATTTGTTTGTGCAAGAAGGTGAAATTTTTGGCATTATTGGTAAAAGTGGTGCAGGTAAATCAACTTTGCTGCGCTCCATCAATTTGTTAGAGCGGCCGGATAGTGGTGAAGTAATCATTGATAATGAAAATATCGCTACCCTCTCCTCACGGAAATTACGCATCGCACGCCATAAAATGGCGATGATTTTTCAACATTTTAATCTTCTTAGCTGCAAAACAGTTTATGAAAACATCGCGCTGCCTATGCGTATACAAGGCATGTCGGAAACCACGATTAAAAATAAAATTGAGGAGTTATTACCCTTAGTAGAGCTCGAGGAAAAAATAAATTTTTATCCCGAGCAACTTAGTGGCGGTCAGAAACAGCGTGTTGCCATCGCTCGGGCCTTGAGTTGCTCACCTAAAATTCTTCTTTGTGATGAAGCCACTTCGGCCTTAGATCCCGAAACAACAAATTCCATTTTGGAATTGTTGAAAAAAATTAATCACGTTTATGGGTTAACGATTGTTTTAATTACTCATGAAATGGAAGTCGTCAAACGGATTTGCCACCGTATAGCGGTGATGGAAGCAGGAAAAATTATTGAAACAACCGCATTAGCAAGTGCATTCAATAATCAAGACAGTCAAGCTCGCAGCATGCTTTACGCATCGTTAAGCCCGCAGTTACCTGCTTGCTTGAGTAGTTCCCTATCCAATGTCCCGAATAACAAGCCCCTGCTGCGGTTATTTTTCCAGGGAGAGAATGCGACTGTTCCTTTTATCAGTAAAACAAGTCGTGAATTACATTTAGACATTAACATCTTATTAGCCAACATTGACCGATTTGATATGATCACTTGCGGCGTGTTGGTTGTTGAGTTAGCAGCAGATAAAAATTTATTAAATTTATTTATCAAACGTTGTGAGGAATCTAATTTAACTGTGGAGATTTTAGGGTATGTCACTGACGATGCTTTATGATTTGCTAATAGCTAGTGGCGAAACCCTTTATATGGTTATCGTCAGCACTCTTTTGGCAACTTTATTAGGTCTGCCTTTGGGAACGCTTCTTTTTACCAGCACAACTATCAAGCCGCATGCTATGTTAAGTCGCTTTATTTCAGGACTTATTAATTTTAGTCGCTCGATTCCCTTTATTATTTTACTAGTTGCCCTCATTCCTTTTACACGATTGTTAGTAGGGACTTCTATCGGCATTCATGCTGCAATGGTTCCTCTCACTCTGGGAGCTACGCCATTTTTTGCACGCTTAGTAGATAACATCTATCAAAACATTCCTAATGGATTAATCGAAGCCGGTTTTTCCATGGGGGCCAACACTCGGCAAATGATCCGTTTTATCCTCTTACCAGAGGCTTTTTCTGCTTTAATCCAAGCAGTTACTGTCACCGCCATTACTCTAGTAAACTACTCTGCAATGGCTGGTACTGTCGGTGGTGGTGGCCTTGGCGATTTAGCAATTCGCTATGGTTATCAGCGTTTTAATATTAGTGTAATGCTCTCAACAGTCGTCGTATTGGTAGTCATTGTGCAATTACTGCAAATGGGAGGTGACAGATTAGCTCGTCACTTTTCGCATAATTAATTGAGATAGAAAATAAAGCGATAATTAGGAGATCAGAATTAATGCGTATTTTTAGTATATTTGTTTTAATTGTTAGTTTGGTTGCCTGTAACAAACCCTCCCCGAATACATTAACAATTGGCACTATTGCAGGACCTGAAACGGATTTAGTTGAAGTCGCCAAAGAAGTTGCCCTGAAAGAATATGGCCTCGACATTAAAATTGTAGAATTTAATGACTACAATTTACCTAACGAAGCTCTGGATGACGGTAGTCTAGATGCCAATGTTTACCAGCATTTGCCCTATTTACAAGCAGCCATGAAAGCTCATGGTTACAATCTCGAGGTAATTGGTAAAACGTTTCTTTACCCGGCGGGAATTTACTCGAACAAATTCAAGTCATTAGCACAGTTGCCTGATAAGGCGACTATAGCAATTCCTAATGACCCAAGCAATGAAGCAAGAGCATTATTACTTTTGAAAAAAGCAGGCTTGATTACCCTGAAAAAAAGCAATACTGCATCCATTGCTGACGTCGCTAAAAATCCCAAGCACCTCAATATTAAAGAATTGGATGCCGCCCAATTACCCCGCATTTTGGCCGATGTCGATGCCGCAGTGATTAACACCACTTTTGCAATTCCTGCAGGTCTAAGCCCGTCTCATGATGCTATTTTTATTGAAGGCAAGGATTCTCCTTATGCTAATTTGATAGTCATTCGTAGCGATAGCATCAAAAAGCCTCAGCTTGAAGAGTTTGTTAAAGCGATGAATTCAGAGCCTGTAAAAGTGAAAGCAAAAGAGTTATTTGGAGATGCTGCAATCCCCGCCTGGTAAGGACTTTAAACATAAACTAAACTTAATTATAAGTTAAGAAATAAGTGTTATACTCAATTTAACTAGTGCTTAGTTAGGACTTGATCATGCCCGGTTTGTTTCAAAGAAAATTTTTTAGACAATTTGCTACTACAGAAGAGTTAGACAAATATTTTAGTCAAGAGAAACAAGAAGAATTTTATAAACACTTTTTAAAGAGTGTTAACCTAGAAAAAGGCTTATCAGGTACGGAAGGTTTCAAAACCTATGAAGAAAACCGTTTTCGCCAATTAGACGACTTTTTAGGTTTCAAAGAGCAAGTAAGCGGAGGTAAAGATAAAGATGGTAAGGATAAAGACCCCGTGGAAAAAAGCCTTCTCGAAGGACCTTATTGGGATAAGCTAAGAAACAAAAATGATGCTCACACTGCAGCTGTCAAAAGAGACGTCTCAAACGCACTTAAAGACACGAATGATGTTCTCAAAAATGCAAAAGAAAGATTTGATAAGGATGTCGCATTAATTAATGCAGAATTAAAAAAAAATCCCCTCGAGATTGACCCAAGGAGACTTCCCGGTCTTTTGCATGCGATTAAAAGTGAAGCACTTGAAGCAGTGAAGACTCATCATGAAAAAACCAAAGCTGAGATGGAAACCTTATTAAACAACTCATCAGGAGACAACCCCCCAGGCATTAAAGATGAATTAATGGCTAGCATGGAATTAACCGATCCCGCTCAATATGAAAAAGTTAAAAAGGAAATGCTGGATTGCTTAGAGAAATCAAATGAAAAGCAATTTAAGCAATTTGAAGATAACTTTAATCAAAGTATTAAAGATATTGTTACAGAATCAAATAAAGAAAAACAGCGTATTGCTGTTGTGGCTGCAGCTCGCACACTCCAGGGCAAAGAGTTTATTGAGCTTCAAAATGAAATTAATCGATTGGCGAAAGAAAATAATGCACAAGCGCCTCGCGGTCCACTTCACGTAACCCGAAATAAAGATACTGGCAGCACCAATATTAGAGGCGTTAATCCCCTGGATTTTGAAAAATGGAAAACAATTACTGGTAGAGATGTCACAATTAACAAAGACGGTAGCCTTCAGATGACACTTCCCAAATGGGGCTTAGGGTACTATAACTCTCGTCATCAAAATGTTGATTATGATTTTCAAAGCATGGCTGAATTGGCTCGCGCCTGTGGCCATGAAGAGATAACCATTGATGTGACCTATGACAGCAAATTAGATAAAGACGGAAAAGAAGCCGACGAATACGGGCGTAGAATGTATGAAGCTTGCATTAACGCTGGCTTTGAGCCTGAAAAAATCACCGTCAAAGTCAATGGTGTAGAAAGAAAACTCACTGACGTTGTTGATAAAGAAGGTAAAAAAGCACCTGGTCTATTTGATGGTGAGCCTGAACGTTTGCAAAAAACCAGGAACATTGCCAAGGCTTTGAAAGAGGAAAGAGAGAAAGACTTGAAGGAGCCAGAACCTACCGATCTTGCAAAATTTAAGGATGAGCTAAATACACTACGCAATCCCCCTGAGCCTCAACCTCTCCCTGGACTTGACGAGACAGAGGATGAAGCACCTCAATTCCAACAACAATAATCTAATTTTACTAAAGAATTCCACTGTTTTTAACAGCGGAATTCTGTTATTTTCTTTCTAACGCAGCCTAGTAAGTTACTGCTTCAAAGGATAGAACTTACGCAAAACCTCAGGTTTGAGACAAAAAATGTTTCGATGAGGTAGTTTAGTGACAACTGAATAAAAATATTTTTAAATAAACGATTGAGATTTTGCGTCAGTTCTAACGGAATTAACTTGGCATAGGGAGAATTACAATGACTATTGGACGCTTAGATGACTTTGACACAGAACTGGAAGTACATATCGATTCACAAGTTGTAAATGAGCCAGGTTTAAGTACAAAACTAGAAAGACGTAGAAGAATAGAGGATTTATTTGAGGAAAAGCGACTCCGTGAAGAACTAGGTGACTTTGATTTAGCCTAATTCTTATCCTGCACTGCGTTTCATTTTGGCTCTTCTAAACACAGTGTAGGACAATTCTGCGGAATAGCTGGTTAAGGAAAATAAATATCAAAGCGTACAGTTTTTCCGGTAATAGTTGAACTCGGCTTCAAAATTGCAGATAAATGCTGCGGCCATTTCACCACCACCCTATTTTTAACCCTTGCTTTGGCGAGCTGTAGTAACTCAACTACATTATCATCTCGAGCAATTAACTGTTGTAATACCTGCATATTTTTTTTTACCAGTGCAGCCTTTTGCCGTTCTGGATGCATGGGATCGATGTAAATCACTTCAGGATACTCTGCTTCAGACAAACCCTGGAGAAAGTCAAAAGCATCAATATGACGTAATTTAAGATTCATCATTTGTTTAGAACGCTCGTCTCGATGAGCTAAAGCATCGTCTAACAATGCCGCCAGAATAGGTTGTCGCTCCAGCATGAGAACCTCAGCTCCAAAACTAGCCAATACTGCAGCATCACGTCCCCAACCTGCTGTTGCATCAATGATACGAACCGCCGGTGCTGGTTTGCAAGCACGAACCAAACCCTGTTTTTTTCCTGCATCGCGACGCTTCCGCCAAGTGGAGAGGGTAAAATCAGCGCACAAGGGGGCAAAATCATTCATCTTCAATACAAGCTTGTCAGCGGTTACTAATAGTTGTTGCTTGGCTAAATTATCAATAGGTAAATTTAATAGCTTGGCGAGCTCTTTTGCACGCTCTAATTGACCCTCACCGTCATAAGCAATAGCAATTTCATTAATCATTTGTAACCAGTAAAAAATCAACACACTCAGTTAATGAATGAAAAATGGGAACATAAGGATAATTCTGCAATCCTACTCGATCAGTCATGGGTGAGAGCACGACCATCGGCATTGCCCCTGAAGCTTCTGCAGCCTGGATATCGGAAACCCGATCACCAACAAAAGGCACACCGGTTAAAGAACTGTGCAGACGCTTGGCAAGAGCACGCAGCATACCAGGCTGCGGCTTACGACAATCACATCCAGCATCTGGCATATGCACACAATATTCAATGGCCTCAATCTCACCACCAGCAGCCCGCACTTCATGTAATAATTTCGCATGAATCGCTGCCAGTTCAGCTTCATCATAAAGTCCTCGTGAAACCCCTGACTGATTGGTAGCAACACCAATACGATATCCTGCTTTTGTCAAACGAACGATAGCATCGATGCTCCCGGGCAAAAAAATAAACTCCTCGACTGATTTAATATAGTGCAAGGAATCCTGATTAATTACCCCATCCCTATCTAGCAGGATTACTTTGTTCATTGATTTAACTGCAACAAAGAAATGTCCGCAACTCCCTGCAAGAGGTTTTGTAGACGAGCTAGTAACTGTAGTCTGTTTTTCTTGATTGCTTCTTCCTCCACCATAACCATAACATGCTCAAAAAATGCATCAACCGGCTCTCGCAAACTGGCAAGCTTTGTCAGAATATTTTTATAATCGGCTGCTTCATAAAGCGGCTTAACAGCCTCTTCCATCGTACGAAGATGAGTAAATAGCGATTTTTCTACACCTTCTTCAAGTAAGTCCTCATTGATAGGCATATTATTTATCGATAGCTCAGCTTGCTGCAATAAATTATTGACCCGTTTACAGGCAGCAGATAATACAATGGCCTCCGGAAGTAAAGTAAATTCAGCCAATGCCATGATACGTTTATCAAAATCATAAAGCCAATCTTCTTGCCGAGCACGTACAGCCTGAAAAAGATCGACACTAATATTTTGGCTATGGTAATAGGATTGCATTCGTTCAAGAATAAAAGGTTGCAATTCTGCTGTGGCAATAGTATCTCTAGGTAACTTATCCCCATAAATTTTTACTGTCTCAGCAATAAGATGCGATAAATTAAGTTTAGCCGGAGTCGAAATCAATAATCGCGCGACAGCTAAAGCATGGCGGCGCAATTTAAAAGGATCTTTTACTCCTGACGGCTTTTGTCCTATCGCAAAAATACCTACTAACGTATCCAATCTATCAGCCAATGACATCGCCAACCCTAGTGGAGAGTCTGGCAATTTGTCAGCAGCAAAACGGGGCATATATTGTTCATTTAATGAAACAGCGACCTCTATAGACTCCCCATCGTGACAAGCATAATAGTATCCCATCAAGCCCTGCAACTCAGGAAATTCTCCAACCATCCCTGTCATCAAATCACATTTAGATAATTGCGCTGCGCGACTGGCTTGCTGTTTATTTAAATTGAGAGGAGCACATAACATCTCTAGCACTTCCTGGACACGGTCAGTCTTATCACGCAAAGTACCTAATTTTGCTTGGAAGATAACCTTATCTGTCGCAGGAATATGATGGCTTAAAGGTTCTTTCTGGTCTTGATGAAAGAAAAAGGCTGCATCACTTAAACGTGCCCGCATAACCTTCTCATTTCCCATTGCCACTTGCTGCGGATTTGAACTATTAATGTTCGCAACTGTAATAAAATGAGGCAATAATTTTCCTGAGTTGCCTTGCAAAGCAAAACATTTTTGATGCGATTGCATTGAGGCAATCAAGGCTTCAGAAGGAACTTGTAGAAACTCTTGTTCGAAATTTGCGAGAAGAGCCTGTGGCCACTCAACAATTGACGTCACTTCATCAAGTAAATTTTCAGGCATGATTGGCTGAGCATTGTGTTTTGCTGCAAGCTGTTCCACTTGCTCACTAATCATTGCACGGCGTGTAGCGAAATCCGCAATAACATATGCTTGCCGTAATAATGACTCATAATCCTGAGGTTTAGCAATCTCCACAGCTTGTGGATGATGGAAACGATGGCCATAAGAAAGACGCCCCGTCTGCACGCCTAAAATTTCACTGAGAATTACTTCTTGACCGAATAATAATACAGCCCAATGAACTGGACGAGCAAACTCAGCGTCCCCACTCCCCCAGCGCATAGGCTTAGCAATCGGTAAATCACTAATTGCTTGTTCAATTAAATGCGGTAATAAATCTTTAGTTTTAGCGCCTTGACTTTGGGTTTCATAAACCAACCATTCGCCTTTATCTGTCTTACTAACAGAAAGCGCCTCTACCTCTACACCACAAGATTTGGCAAAACCAAGCAATGCTGGAGAAGGTTTCCCATTAGAATCATAGGCCGCTGCCACAGCAGGCCCTCGACGAGATAAAGTTTGACTTGGCTGTTCTTCCTGAAGCTCTGTGATTAGTACAGCTAACCGTCTTGGTGTGGCAAATGACTTAACTTTGCCATAGCTAAGTTGAGCCTTATCCATCGCTGCGAGAAGATTAGCAGTTAAAGCTTCAGTTAAAGGCCATACTGCACCAGAAGGAAGTTCTTCACATCCTAATTCAAATAGAAAATCATTTGCCATTAACACACCTTTTGCATAGGAAATCCCAGCGCTTCTCGCGCATCATAATAAGCTTGCGCGACCGCTCTTGATAAATGTCGTACTCGCAGAATATATCGTTGGCGCTCAGTGACGGAAATAGCCCGTCTTGCATCGAGTAAATTAAATGCATGCGAAGCTTTCATAACCATCTCATAAGCAGGCAGGGGAAGATTTAAGGCAACCAGTTTCTGTGCCTCTTCCTCATAATAGTCAAACTGCTTAAATAAAGCCTCTACATTGGCGTGCTCGAAATTATAGGCAGACATTTCAACTTCATTTTGATGAAAAACATCACCATAAGTGACTATATTTTGAGCTGTTTTACTCCAAGGCAACTCAAACAGATTATCAACCCCTAAAACAAACATCGCTATACGCTCAAGGCCATAGGTCAACTCGCCTGTAACTGGCTTACAAGCTAATCCACCTACCTGTTGGAAATAAGTAAACTGGGATACTTCCATGCCATTTTGCCAAACTTCCCAACCCAAGCCCCAAGCCCCTAGGGTTGGTGACTCCCAGTTATCTTCAACAAAGCGAATATCATCAGCAAGTGGATCCACACCAAGAGCACGCAAGGAATTAAGATATTTTTCTTGAATGTCCAAAGGAGAAGGTTTCAGTACCACTTGAAATTGATAATAATGCTGCACACGATTCGGGTTTTCACCATAACGTCCGTCAGTGGGTCGACGAGAAGGTTGTACATACGCAGCTGACCACGGCTCAGGTCCTATTGCTCGCAAAAAGGTAGCCGGATGGAAGGTGCCTGCACCAACCTCCATATCTAAAGGTTGCAATATTACACACCCTTGCGCCGCCCAAAACTGCTGCAACGTCAAAATAATTTCTTGAAATGTACTCGGCTTTGTCATATTTATCTCGATACTACTAGATGGCCCCGATAGTAACACTTTTTTAGTTTATAGAAGAAGAAAATACATCGAAATTTACGGCAAATGGCCGTCAAGATTGCCCAAGATTAATCCGCGATAGGGTTATTGCCTTATCACTAACAACCTAATCTGTAAACCCTATGAACGCAAAGCTACAACTTGGAGATTAAAGACACATACTGATTTGCAGACTACTCTGAATTTATGTCTAGCCCTCGTAGAGGACTAGACTAATTGCTCGTTAATTACTACTAGCAGTTTTTTTAATAATCTCTAGCAAAGATTCTTCACTTGCAGCACCAGGAATAAATGTCGGGGTGCTGTTAGACTTTAATTGTCCTGCAGGTGTAGCTGCAATAATAAAGGCCGGCGTGCCCATTAGATGCAACTTCTCTGCGAGTTGACGATTCGCATCCAAAGCATCCGTAACAGTTTTACTTTCCATGTCTGCTTTTAATTTTGTCATATCCAAGCCAATAGATTTAGCTGTATCCATGACAACTTGATCATTCAAACGCTTATCTTGCTTGATTAAAGCTTCATGCATTTCTTTATATTTGCCCTGCATGGCCGCAGCTAGCGCGACTCGGGAAGCCATATCAGAACTTTTACCGAATATAGGAAACTCTTTATAAACCACACGCAAGTTATTATCTTTTTTGATTAATTCACTGATGACAGGAGCCATTTTTTTACAATGGATACATTGATAATCAAAAAACTCAACTAAAGTCACATTCCCTTTGGGGTTACCAACGACGGTAAGGTTATCATTTAGTAATTGATTTGCATTATCTTTGATAGCAGCCTGAGCCTGCTCTTGCATGGCCTGTTGTTGTTTTTGTTGTAATGCCTGGGATGCTTCTAATAATACTTCTGGATTATTTACTAAATAATCATGGATTACCTTTTCGATTTCTTTTTTTTGTGTTGCAGACATAGCATCTGACGACGCACTAGCTGCGATAGCAGATGGTGATACCACTGCTGTTGCCAATACTCCAGCAGTCAATAAACTTGTAAATTTCACGCCCTTCCCCTTGTATTAAATTAATCATCTAAATTACGAAAAAATTACCGGGTCAGCCGTGAATACGCTCGATAACGGACCCTTAGATTTTCGCCAACAGAAACGTAGCACCTGCTTGAGTTAAATTCAATATTTATACTGCTGTAATAGCTTAAAAAGATGCGTAATCCTCAAGAAGCGTTAAATTAGCATAGGCTAAAACCAGCCATTTGGATCCGTGATCTGCAAATTTTACTTGCACACGCGTATGCGCTCCACTACCTTCAACAGCCAATACCACTCCTTGCCCAAATTTAGCATGACTTACATTCTGACCAAGTTTTAATCCAACCTCTTCTGCAGCCACTGCCGACATAGTCTTAGAAGACAATGGGGCTTGAAAGCGCGCTTTAACCCGAACCTCATCTAGCAGCTCTTCTGGTAACTCACGCAAAAAACGAGAACGACGATGGTATTCTTCACGACCATACTGACGACGCACTTCGGCATACGATAATACTAATTTTTCCATTGCTCGAGTCATACCAACATAACAAAGCCTACGCTCTTCCTCGAGGCGACCAGGTTCCTCAATACTTTGCTTTCCTGGGAATACCCCTTCTTCCATCCCGACTAAAAAAACCAAAGGAAACTCTAACCCTTTCGCCGCATGAAGAGTCATAAGGTGTACTGACCGCTCATCTTCAGCAGCCTGCATTTCGCCTGCTTCCAATGAGGCATGGGCGAGAAAAGCCACTAATAGAGGTAGCTCCTCTTCAATTTCTTGCTCATAGCGGAACTGTTTGGCAGCATTGACTAACTCTTGCAAGTTATCTAATCGTGACTCGGCTTTGTCTCCTTTGATTTTTCCAAAATGCGCGTACAAACCACTACTCTCAATCACTGTACCAATCTGCTCATCTAATTCTTGTTCTGCAGTATGCAATTGTAATGTTTCAATCAACTCAACAAATTTCGTAAGCGCAATAGCAGCACGATTAGGTAACAGCCCTTCCTTTAAAACAGCCTTTGCAGCCTGCCACAATGACATTTCTTCTGCCTTAGCAAGATGGCGCAACTCTTCAAGTGTTTTCTCACCAATACCCCGTGTAGGGAAATTAACAATCCGCTCAAATGCAGTATCATCGTAAGGATTAGCAATCAATCGTAAATAAGCGAGAGTGTCTTTAATTTCCGCACGTTCAAAGAAACGCACGCCGCCGTAAATGCGATAAGCAATTCCTGCTCGCAATAACGCCTCTTCAATTACTCGAGACTGAGCATTTGAGCGGTAAAGAATGGCAATTTCGTCGCTACTACGGCCATTATTAATTTCCATCATGATCCGCTCACTGACAAATCGAGCTTCATCTAATTCATTAAATGCACCGTAAACTGCAATCTTTTCGCCTGCAGCACCAGCAGTCCATAAATTTTTGCCCATTCGTGAATTGTTATGAGTTATCAAGGCATTGGCAGCATCCAAAATGGTGGATGTTGAACGATAGTTTTGTTCAAGACGAATAATTTTTGTATTCTTAAAGTCTTGCGAAAATTGCTGAATATTCTCAACCTTAGCTCCGCGCCAACCATAAATAGATTGATCATCATCCCCTACAGCCATTACGGAAGCATGCTCACCAGCAAGCAAACGGATCCAGGCATATTGAGTGGTATTGGTATCTTGAAACTCATCGACCAAAATAGCTTGAAAACGATGACGATAATGGGCCAGGATCTCAGGGTTATCTCGCAATAACTCATGAGTTCGTAAAAGTAACTCGGCAAAATCTATAACACCTGCAGTTTGACACGCCTGTTCATAACCCTTATAGATTTGTACTAAAGTGCGCGTTGGACCATAAGGTAAAATGTTAATATGCTCTGGCCTGAAACCTTCGTCTTTTTGACTGTTAATAAAAGCTTGAGCTTGCTTTACAGGCCATTGATCCTCATCAAGGTTCAAAGCAGCTAATACGCGTTTGATAACTCGCGCTTGATCTTCACTATCCAGGATATGAAATTGCTCTGGTAATTTTGCATCTTCATAATGGCGGCGCAGCAAGCGATGGCACAATCCATGGAAGGTACCTACCCATAAACCTACTATAGGTGTCTTTAGCATTGAACCTAAACGGGTTTTCATTTCGCCAGCAGCTTTATTAGTAAAAGTTACCGCAAGAATAGCATGAGGAGAAATCCCTTCTTGTTCGATAAGCCAGGCAATTCGACTCACTAACACTCGTGTTTTGCCACTTCCAGCCCCTGCTAAAACCAAGGTGTTTCCTACTGGTGCTGTCACCGCCTCACGCTGTCTTTCATTTAATTCTTCTAGCAGTGCTGTCATAACTTAAACTCAATAACTTAAAATGGCTCCATTATCTTAAATTTAGCAGCCAAAGACAAAACTTTGCGTAACTTAATTAGATTAAGGAGCAAGCTCCTTTCCAACTTGTAATTGACAGTATAAGATTAGGTAAAAAAATTTGAGGCATGCTATGCATTCTCTATATCCTGCCATTAAACCTTATAAACGTCATGAATTGCCTGTTGGCAAACCCCATGTTCTTTATATTGAAGAAATAGGAAATCCCAGAGGGAAACCTGTTATCGTGTTACATCCAGGCCCCGGAGCGGGTAGTAATGCTTACCTACGTCGTTTTTTTGACCCTCAAGCTTATCGCATCATACTGTTTGATCAGCGAGGCTGTGGTCGTTCTAGCCCGCATGGAGAACTACGTCATAATACGACACAAGATTTGCTCGATGACATTGATACAATTCGAGATTATTTGGGGATTACACGATTTGTGCTATTTGGTGGTGGTTGGGGAGCTCTTTTAGCATTACTTTATGCGCAACTTTTTCCGCATCAAATTGGGGCATTATTGCTACATCAAATTTTCTTGGGCCGACAAAAAGATATTGACTGGTTCTATCATGAAGGCTCAAATCTTTTTTTCCCGGATTATTGGCAAGACTTCATCAGCCTAGTACCTGAAGATGCTCATAATCTGCCAAAACATTATGCCGATATAATACAAGGCAATAATGAATTAGCTCGCATGAGTGCCGCAAAACATTGGGCTTTATGGCAAGCACGCTGCGGTAGTTTGCATCCACATCTTAGTATTATTGATCAATATTGCGTACCTCATTTTGCTTTAGCGCTGGCTAAAATCGAATCTCATTACGTCAATCACCACTATTTTATAAAGGAAAACCAGGTACTTTCTAATGCTAATAAAATAAGGCATATACCCACTTACCTTATTCATGGCCGTTACGATATGATTTGTCCCCTTGCAGGTGCCTGGGAGCTACACCAATCCTTGTCTGCCTCAAGTCTCATCATTGTTCGTGATGCCGGTCATTCAGAACGCGAAGCAGGAATTATTGACGCTTTAATTACAGCGAGCAAAGAAATTGCCCACCAGGATTTAGATGTATGTTGATAGTAGTACAACGAGCTCGAGAAGCTAGCGTGACAGTTAATGGCAAAGTCATAGGAGCCATTTCGCAAGGCCTTTTAATCCTTTGTGGTTTTGAAGCCGATGACAATCTACAAACTTTAATGCGCATGTTGGAGCGAACTCTGAACTATCGAATTTTTAGTGACGCTCAAGACAAGATGAACTTAAGCTTGAAAGACGTAGATGGAGGCTTGTTATTAGTCCCACAATTTACCTTAGTTGCCGATACCAAAAAAGGCTTACGTCCTAGCTTTTCATCAGGAGCATCACCCGCTTCCGGGCAAGAATTATTTGCAAAATTAGTCACACTTGCTCGAGAAAATTATACTCATGTTGCCAGTGGTCAATTTGGTGCCGACATGCAAGTGCATCTTTGTAATGATGGCCCTGTGACTTTTATTCTTAAATTTTAGAGACCAGCGTTAGCCATTTAGCATTCTAATCTACAACCCCGCGATCTTCGCCACGGGGATTTGATTATCACTCATCAACCCTTGAAATTCCGTCCAAAAGAGCATCACAAGATTTGTGAAGTTATTTCACATCTAAAGTATTCTAATAGACTTCGTTCCAAGCTCACTGTAGTTCCCAAGAGTATTAAACTGGTGTAACATCAATTTATGCAGCAAATCAAAAATTAGAAGAATCATGCGTTTAATTGTGCCTTTTGCGATCCTCATTAGCTCTTTAATGCTTTCTGCATGCATGACTAAAGGTTCTAACCCGGCAGATCCCTATGAATCCGTGAATCGCAAAGTTCACAACTTTAACATGGCTGTAGATGCTACCTTGTTAAGGCCCACAGCAAAATTTTATAAAGTGATTTTGCCACCCCAAGTTCGCGGTGGTATTAATAATGCTTACAACAACGTAGCAATGATCCCCACCGTTGCGAATGATCTTTTACAAGCAGAATGGCGCTATGCCATCAAAGACAGTTGGCGCTTTTTAATTAATTCAACCTTTGGAATTGCTGGGGTATTTGATGTTGCTGACAAGCATTTTGGCCTCCCCCCCCATTACAACGACATGGGCTTAACTTTTGCAAAATGGGGGGATAAAAAATCACCCTATCTTGTCATTCCCTTATTAGGGCCAAGTACTATACGTGATGGTATGGGAATGGTTTTTGATTATACATTGTTAAGCCCCTATGTTTACATTAATAATGATGCCGTCATTTGGGGACTTGCAGGCTTGAGATACGTCGACCTTCGCTCACAAATGTTTGAAACTGAAGCATTAATGAATGAAGCCTTAGATAAATATGCCTTTATTCGTGATGCCTATTTGCAGCACCGTAATTTTCGGATTACCGGAGAGCAACAGGAAACAGGCTCCTTATATGTCGACGATCAAGAGGAAATCGGTGATTATATTGATGATGATCCGACCCCTCCCCAAAAACCTGGATTAACTGATAGTTCTAAGCATGCTCCACGTAGCCCTGTATCAACCTGAAATACCACCCAATACTGGCAATATTATTCGTCTGTGCGCTAACAGTGGCGCACAGCTGCATCTTATCCATCCCTTGGGGTTTACCTTAGACGATAAACGGATGCGCCGTGCTGGTCTTGATTATCATGAATGGGCTAATGTAATTCATTATGATAGTGAGCAAAGTTTTATTGATAAGAATCAACAAAGACGGATTTTTGCTTGCTCAACAAAAGGTGAACAAGGTTACCACAATGTTGCATATCAAGATGAAGACCTGCTGCTTTTTGGTCCTGAAACACGAGGCTTACCGACAAATTTGCGAGAATGCTATACTGCTATTCGTATCCCTATGTGTTCTCATAGTCGCAGCCTTAATTTATCTAACTCTGTGGCAATTATTCTTTTTGAAGCATGGCGACAGTTGCAATTCATAGGAAGCAGCTAATCAAAATATAAAGGGCTATGAGTTTTTTTTCATTACTGCCTTTTCCAGACAATGCAAGTATTCTTGAGCTATCTCTAATCCTGTTTCTTTAGCGATCTCCTGTAAACAGGTAGGGCTTGTAACATTAATTTCAGTTAAATAATCTCCGATAACGTCAATACCGACAAAATACAGTCCTTTTGCTTTTAAAGTAGGTCCAATTTGTTCACAAATCCACCTATCTCTAGCGGTAATAGGAACTACTTCTCCTTTAGCACCAGCAGCAAGATTTCCTCGCAATTCCCCTTTAGCAGGAATGCGAGCTAAAGCATAAGGTACAGGCTCACCATTAATTAACAGAATTCGTTTATCTCCTGCGTTGACAATTTCTGGAATATAAAGTTGCGCCATGATGCTCGCTGTTTGCCCTTTTGTTAATACTTCCAAAATAACCGATAAATTAATCGCCTTTTCATCAACATGAAAAACAGAATTACCTCCCATGCCTTCCAATGGTTTAAAAATTACATTTTTATGTTCTTGCCAAAAGGCACGCAAGTGGGCAATATCACGGCTCACCAAAGTTGGCGGACAACATTGTGGAAAATTTAAAGTAAAAAATTTTTCGTTAGCATCACGAAGACTTTGCGGTTTATTGGCAACTAAAACACCCTCTTTCTCTGCCAACTCCAATGCATAGGTTGCATAAATGTACTCCATATCGAAAGGAGGATCTTTACGCATGAGAATAATATCCATTTCACTTAAAGCTTGCTCACCTATTTCCTTCGCTATAGCCCATTCTTTACTCATTAAATCGCCAATTGCAATGGTTAACATGCGAGCATAAGCACGCCCTTGACGACAAAATAAATCTGCTTGAGTAAAATAAAAACAAGACCATTCTAAAGCCTGGGCCGCTTTAAGCATCGCAAGGGTAGTGTCCTTATACGGCTTTAATTGATGTATAGGATCCATTAATACCGCAAGTTTCATTGCAAACTCCTAAATTTCTCAGTGAGAGAAATATTTTTATAACTTCCAGGTATCACCTGTGAATAGCCGCAATTTCTCTTGCAGCAGCCAACGCTGCTAAACGAGCTATTACACCATAAGCATAAAAACGATTAGGGCAGTCAATCACATCCAGGTCTCTACGAGGAGTATTACACGCTTGGGCAAAGGCCAAAGGCTCAAAATGCATACCAGGTGCATTCAAGTTTTCGTTGGTGCCACGTCCTTGATGAACTCGATAAAATCCGCCTACGACAAACTGGCCTATCATATAAACCACAGGTTCAGCCACAGAGCCATTTGGCATCGTTTCAAAAGTATAAACACCTTCTTGAACCATCACGCGCTCCACTTTACGGCTCCCTTTGCTGGCAGCCATGCGAGTACGTTGCTTGCGATTTAATTGTCTTAATTCTTCCCCATCATGAACCATCATAACACTCATGCCATAAGTACCATTATCTGCTTTAACCACAACAAATGGTTTTTCAGTAATACCATAAGTCTCATATTTGTCTTTTATTTGTGCTAGTAACTTGTCTGTTTCCTCTGCCAGGCTATCGATTCCCTCTTGGGCCATAAAATCAATCCCATCTACCGCGGTGAAATAAGGGTTGATTAACCAGGGATCTATATTTAGCAATTTTGCAAACTCAGAAGCAACCTCATTAAAGAAATGAAAATGACTAGATTTTAGCCGTGTCGCCCATCCTAATTTTGCTGTAGGCCTAATAGGCTGTTCTAACCCCTGTAGAATATCAGGTATTCCCGACGATAAATCGTTATTTAATAAGAGAATGCAGGGATCAAAATCAGGGAGGACCACTCGATTGCCTTGACGCTTAATAGGCTCTAGGCGCAAAAACCCTCCCTCTTCTAATGGAACCTCCTGGGGTTCAATTATTTCAGGATCAAGGCTACCCACACGGACTACAAACCCTGCCTGGACAAAAATGTCTCGCAGAATGCTTAAGCTTTGTAAATAAAACTGGTTGCGTGTATGGCTTTCAGGAATTAACAAAATCTTCATACAATTTGGTATGGAATCAACCATCACTGATTGGATCGCCTGCACACACAAAGGCAAAAAATCACGATTAAGATTATTAAATCCCGCAGGAAATAAATTCGTATCTACTGGGGCAAGTTTAAAACCTGCATGCCGCAAATCAACAGAGGATGTAATCGATGGCGGCGTTTCTTGCCATTTTTCCCTAAACCAAGATTCAATTGTAGCAACCTGATTTAAAATAATTTTTTCTACATGATGTAGAGGCCCACAATGTGCTGTGGTCAGATGAGGTACTGGTACATCATTAGCTTGCATACTCTCTCTCCTGCGAAAAATTATCAAGCGATGGTAACCTAAGGTTTGTTCGGAAGCAAAATATGAAATTCCTTTTTAATTTTAAATCTTTCATCTCTTCAGATGCAAAATCAGCTCAGAAATAGAATGATTACAAAATCAATGCACAATTTATTAAAACCATTGATTTCCCCCAAAATGTTTTTAAAGTGATAGAATAACTCCTTGTCAATTATAAGCTTTGAATTGGTATAACTGTGAATAAGCGAACGTTGCTTGCCTTATTAGTCTTAATATCATTAGGATTTATCTGGGGATCCGGTTATACGTTGGCAAGATATGCAATGACCAATGGAGTACCTGCTTTCGGTTATGCTTTTTGGCAATCTGCAGGTCCTGCTTTATTATTAACAGTAATTGGCTTAGTCACTCGAAACAGTGCTTTCTTACACCCGCAATATTGGCTTTATTTTCTAATCTGTGGTCTGGTAGGTATTACCATTCCTAATACGAATATGTACTTGATAGCCAGTCATATTCCAGCTGGACTACTTGCCGTACTGGTCAATACCGTTCCTTTATTGGTTTATCCAATGGCCTTGCTGGTAAAGCAAGAAAACTTTGATACCTGGCGCATGTTTGCCTTATTCATGGGAATGGGGGGCATTTTATTAATCATTGGGCCCACAATCCAAGGCTTGATATCTAGCTGGACTTTCTTGGCATTATTAAGCCCATTTGCCTTTGCCTTTTGCTCTGTTTATATCACTGTAAAACAACCACCTCACTTAAATGCCCTTGAGGCTGCTAGTGGAATGCTGCTGGCATCCACCCTGCTACTTTTACCGCTTGTTATACAACAGCATTCTTTTTACCCACTAACAGGCCCTCTTACTACAGCAAAACAAATTGTTATTCTGGAAATCTTTTTATCCAGTATTGGCTATCTACTCTTTTTTAACCTTCTTAGTCTTGCTGGCCCTGTTTTTTATAGCTTAACGGGGGGCATGGTCGCACTAACAGGATTATTCTGGGGATTCGTAGTCTTTAACGAATTCCCGAGTTTTCAACAAATCATAGCTATCATTTTGATTATTGCAGCCCTTTTTCTGCTATCATGGCGGCAATCCAGACAATTGCAGGAGGCTTTGTGACGGTAACTGACTTAGTTCAACAATACCAAGGACAGATACAAACTTTTCAATATCTCCTTATTTTAATAAATGCCCTATTGCATGTATTATTTGCCGGTGCAGTTGCCCGTGATGCAGGTAATTTATACCAACTTGGACAACGTCCCGCTTTAGTATCAGCAGCAACCTGGGCTTTTGCAACCTTAATTGGTGGTGTGATTACCGCCGCAATCTACTGGTTTATTCACCACTCAACACTGACAAGACCAGTTGTGAGAGACAGAGAGAACGCCTATGAACGAAAATAAAATAGCAACCATTAATGTGCAGGAATTAAAAAAACGTCTCGATGCCAATCCCACGTTGTGCTTAATTGACGTCAGAGAACACTACGAATGGCAGACTCTGCGCATTCCAGGTGCGATTCATATTCCTAAAGATGAATTGCCAAGCCGCATTGAAACTCACATTCCCGATCTTAATCAACCTGTTTATCTACATTGCAAAGGTGGTGTCAGATCTCTTTTCGCTGCCAATTATTTATTGGAGATGGGCTATAAAGAAGTATATTCAGTAGATGGTGGTATCATTGAATGGGTGATGCTTGGCTACCCAGTGGAGGAATAACACCCTGCCAAAGCAGGGTGCTTTATTTATTGTACTACAGGAGTCTTTTCTAATGTTTCTTCATCATCTTCTTCAGACTTCTTGTTATTGCCCCAAATCATATTGCCAAGGCTACTGAGGACAGAAGGACCTTTCTTACGCTCAGCTTCCAAGCGCTCACGCTCTTGTACATCATGTAACATTGATGCACGGCCTTCCGCAAAAACTTGCTTGCGAGCAGCACCACCCATGTCAATTGCTTTAATTTCAAATGCCACTAAATCCATTCCTTCAATCTTAGAGAAAGCATGTTGTTCCAGCATTTTATCAGTATGTCCAGAAGGGAATACAATATTAGTATAAAACTTCATTGCTTCGGAAATCATACGTGATGCATTATTTGCATCGATTAAATTGGCAGCGATGTCTTTTTTCTTATTTTCTTCGCGTACACCCATAGACTCTAACAACACATCGCGAAGAAGGCTACCACTTCTTGGCAATAGACCATCGGCTACGATATGCATCAAACCAGTTAAAATAGTAGCCTTTAATTTGTCGTCAGCTGATTTGGATGGCAAGCTGTCGATTTGCTTGATTGCCAGTTGCAGGAACTCAACAAATCCACGTCGGTGAGGGGGTAACTTCTCTACTGATGCAACTTCATGATGTCCTAAAAAAGTAAGAATTCCGCGATCAAAACTCTTTTTTATCTCATCATATGACGTCAATGTAAAACCCATCTTTACTCTCCTTAACTCCATTAATAGGTTGTGGTGTAATCATTCACCGCCAACCAGTGTAAACCAATTTTAGACATTCGTCATGGGTTTTCTTTAAACGGATTAATCAATTTACAAGCTACTGATTAAATTAAAAAATAAACTGATCATTTTTAGTCTCAACAAACTGTTTAATTGTTTTCTAACTAAACAAATGCGTTTTCAACAGAAGTTTTCTGTTTATGAGCTCATTAATCATGATTAGTATTTTGTCAGTTGAATGAAATTTTTATTTACCCACTCAATAAACTACTTTACGATGCCGTGATTTATTTTTGTTGAGAACATCATGAAAAGAGTATTGACACTGTTATTCATTCTTTCCTCGACGTTGGTTTTCGCAACCCCCAAGCAACCCAAATTAGTAGTTCAACTTGTTGTTGATCAATTAAGAGGGGATTTAATTAATCGATATCATCAAAAATTTGGTCCTAATGGCTTTAACTATTTGCTCGACCACGGCCTTGATTATCATAATGCCCACCATCCGCACGCCAATACCGTCACTTGTGCTGGCCATGCAACCATAGCCACAGGCAGTTATCCAGCCTTGCATGGAATTGTTAACAATGATTGGTACGATAGAAAATTGCAGCATCCCATTTACTGTGTTGAAGATCCGCAAAGTCCTATTTTAACAACGATACGCTCACAAAAACCGGTTGTCGGCCGCTCACCACGTAATCTCATAGCTTCAACATTAAGTGATGAGATTGTCTTGTCACAAATAGGCCGCGCCTTTGCCGTTTCATTAAAAGATCGCTCCGCAATCACATTAGCCGGCCACGCAGGAAAAGCATTTTGGTTTGATAAAGAAAATGGCGGCTTTGTCACAAGTCAGCATTATTATTCAACCTATCCGCAATGGGTTAACACTTGGAATAGACATTACGAAACCAAAGATGAGACCTGGAATTTAAGTGCGCCTGTGACAACTTACACTTATGCAAAAGCACCAACATTCCAAAACCGCTTTAAAGAATTTGGAGCCTCATTCCCTCATCACCTAGGCTCTCCTAATTCAGAAACTTATTACAAGTTTTTATCCATGACCCCTATTGCCGATGAATTAACTGCGGATTTCGCTATCTCTCTTCTGACCAATGAAAAACTGGGCACCACAAGCGAGAAGGTTGATTATTTAGCAATAAGCTTTTCTGCGGTTGACGCAATAGGTCATCAATTTGGTCCTAACAGTCTTGAGTCTGAAGATAATCTCTTAAGACTTGATAAAACGCTAGCGAAGTTATTAGCTGCAATTGATAAACAAGTTGGGCTAGATAATACCCTGATTGTTTTAACTGCTGACCATGGAGTAAGCGACTCACCAATTTATCTAGCCTCGCATAACATTAAAGAAAACCACTCGCTAAAAATTCCGCAAATGCAAACAATTATCGAGCAAACGCTGGCTAAACACTTTAAACTCCCAGCAAACACTTTACAGGCGATTGCTTTGCCCTATGTTTATCTTAATCATGACGTCATTAATGAACATCAATTATCCATTAATGCCGTAAGTAGTTATTTAGCGGAAACCTTACGTCAGCAGCCAGGTATTTTCCAGGCTTATACTCTGCCTTTAGCCAATACTGAACATGATTGGTTGAGTGCAAAAGTAGCCAAGATGGTCTTTCCCAAACGTTCTGGTGATATTTATCTTGTTCCTCCACCCTATCAAGCCCTTGCTGACAAGAGTGAACAACGTGTATCCCATGGAACACCCTGGCAATATGATAGCTATGTTCCCTTATTATTTGTCAATGCGGCTTTTAAAGCCCAGCGTATTACCAAACCGGTGAATACCACAGATATTGCCCCAACTTTAGCCGCGATTTTATCCATCAAATCACCTTCTGCAGCTATCGGCCAGCCCTTACCCGAGGTTATCAAAGCTTTTCAAAAGAAAGCTTGAAATTAACAAAGGATGCCCCTACTTTAAAACACAGGGGCATTTTAAATCGGATATTAAAATGAATAATGTGAAAACCTTTGTGTTACTTGCGGCTTTAACTGCACTATTACTTGTTATTGGGAATGCTTTAGGTGGACGCGCAGGCTTAATCCTTGCTTTTGGTTTTGCCCTTATTATGAATTTTGGTGCTTATTGGTATTCGGATACTATTGTTTTGCGGATGTACAATGCACAACCACTGGATACTACCCATCCCGTCTATCAAATTATCAGGGATCTTTCCCAAAAAGCACAAATCCCCATGCCCAAAGTTTATGCCGTTGATAACCCGACTCCTAACGCCTTTGCTACCGGGCGTAATCCTGAGCATGCCAGTATTGCCGTGACAACAGGTCTTTTAACACGCTTGACGCAAGAAGAGTTAACCGGTGTTTTAGCACATGAAATGTCTCATGTTACTCATCGCGATACTTTAATCAGTGTTATTGCCGCCACCCTGGCAGGTGCTATAAGTAGCATTGCCAATATGTTTATGTGGACCTCTGCCTTTGGTGGAAATTCAGATGAAAATAGGCCTAATGCTTTTGCAAGTATTTTGATGATGATTTTAGCTCCTTTAGCAGCAGCATTAGTACAGATGGCTGTTTCTCGTTCTCGTGAATATGAAGCCGATACAGGCGGCGCAAAATTGTGCGGCCATCCTTTATGGCTAGCTAGCGCACTGGGTAAATTGGAAATGGCGAATCAACAAGGTCAATTTCAACAAGCAGAGGCCCATCCCACAACAGCGCATCTTTTTATTGTTAATCCGTTAAGTAGCGAACGATTAACCAGTTTGTTTGCTACTCATCCACCTATTAGTGATCGAATTCAGCGTTTAAAAGAAATGGCCGGTATTCATCGATAATAAAACGGATTGAATTCATGATAATTTCTGCAGCAACTGACTACCGCAAAATTGCCAAACGTAAACTTCCTCGATTCTTGTTTGATTATATTGATGGCGGTGCTTACGCAGAATATACACTGAGAGCCAATATTACCGATCTTGCTGAAGTCACTTTACGGCAACGTGTGTTAAAAAAAATAGAATACCTAAACCTTGAAACTGCATTGTTTGGGCAAAAGCTCGCCATGCCAATAATATTAGCACCGGTAGGTATTACTGGGATGTATGCTCGCCGTGGTGAAGTACAGGCTGCCAAAGCTGCTGCTAATAAGAAAATACCATTTACACTATCGACAGTTTCTGTATGTTCCATAGAAGAAGTTTCTTCACAAAGCTCTCAGCCCATCTGGTTTCAGCTTTATGTGCTTAAAGATCGCGGCTTTATGAAACATGTGCTTGAAAGAGCCCAAGCAGCAGGTGTTCAAAATCTTGTTTTTACGGTAGACATGACACTGCCTGGAGCAAGATATCGTGATGCCCATTCAGGCATGTCTGGTCCTTTAGCTAAGCCAAGACGTCTGCTGCAAAGCATGCTAAAACCTGGCTGGGCTTTGAAGGTAGGGATGATGGGGCGCCCACATATCCTTGGGAATATCTCAACGTATTTAAACAAGAATATAGGATTGGAAAACTACATTGGATGGCTCACTAAAAATTTTGACCCCTCCATTAGCTGGTCTGATTTAGAATGGATACGTGATTTTTGGAAAGGTCCCATGATGCTTAAAGGCATCCTCGATCCTGAAGATGCAAAAGATGCAATAAAATTCGGTGCCGACGGCATTATCGTTTCTAACCATGGAGGACGACAACTCGATGGCGTATTGTCAACAGCGAAAGCTCTGCCAATAATAGCCGATGCGGTAGGCAATAATGTTACTCTTCTTGTGGATTCCGGAGTACGTTCTGGTCTTGATGTGGTACGGATGCTGGCTTTAGGGGCCAAAGCAGTTTTGTTAGGACGCTCACCTGCCTATGCCCTGGCAGCAAAGGGGCAAGCCGGTGTTGAGAACCTTCTTAATATTTTTGCGGATGAAATGCGGATTGCTATGGCATTGACCGGGGTCACCTCTATTGCCCAAATTAACAAATCCAACCTTGTTTCATCTTAAAAAGATGGGAATTATGGTAAGATAAAAAAGGTGAAATCTGATTAGCTGTAATCATTTATGTTGCTTTTCATGATTTATTAGCCATCGCTTACGTGCAAGACCACCGCCATATCCACCCAACTCACCATTGCTATTAATAATTCGATGGCATGGGATAATAATAGCAAGTTGATTAGCCCCATTCGCGTTGGCTACTGCCCTATACGCAACGGGACGCCCCACCACAACAGCTTGCTCGCGATAGCTTCGGGTTTCTCCATAGGGAATGCGACATAACTCTTCCCAGACACTTTTCTGAAAAGGGCTGCCTAACAGAAATACAGGCGTTTTAAACCTTTGCAAACTACCTTCAAAGTAGGCTGTTAACTCTTGTTCAATCAAAACAATAGGTTCAGTTGTCCCTGGAATAATTGCTGCTTTTAAACGCTGTCTTAGCCGCTCAATTTTCCGCTCTAATCCTCGACGATCAACAAACTCTAAAAGATAAAGTACCTCGTCATTGGCGATTGCAACCATAGGACCAAGAGGCGTATCTAGCCATGATGACTTTAAGACTTGGGACTGTTTCTTCATTAAAGAGGGGGAAGCACCCATGATTTTTGAAAATGCATCCCGAAATCCGCTACTCGATTCAAATCCGGCATCCAGTTGGGCACCAATAACCGATTCACCTTGACGAATTTGCTTCAAAGCTAAACCCAAACGTCGTGCACGGGCATATTCTACAAAAGTCATACCAAATCGCTTTTTGAATTGGCGGCGCGCCGTTGAAACATCAATAGACAAAGCATCAAAGTCACTTTCTCTCCATCGTTTGGCAGGATTTAACTCTATAGCCTCAACTAATAAGCGAACGGTATCGGATACTTGATTGGGATTTGAGAGAGGTCGGCATCGTTTGCAGGGTCGATAGGAAGCAAGAAGAGCTTCTTGTGCCGTCTTATAAAATTCACAATGCTCAAACTTGGGTTTTCTTGCAGGACAAGATGGTCGACAAAAAACTCCTGTCGTTTTAACCCCCACATAAAAAACACCATCGTAATTTTTGTTTTTATCAAGTAGAGCTTGATAGTAATCGTTTTTTATCTCGCTGGTGAACATAGAAGTTGTCATTAATTAACTGATACGTCAACTATAGCAATCTTAGTAAATAATGCCGCCGAAATTCAGGCAGTGATTTTTTTACACCAATTTTTCATTATTTTATGGAGCATTACCATGCCCGCTTTGCAAAAAGTCACTTCGTCATTAATAAGAATTTTCTGTAAGATTAATGTTCTCTTAATAATAAAATTGTACCATTAATAGCCAATCCCACTCATCCACAACCTCCCTCTGTGGTAACTAAATTTTAAGGCTACGCGTGAAAAAATTTGAACAATTACTCAATCAGAGTTTATCTACAGAAAGAAAAGATGCCTTCCTCTACCCCTTCCCGCAATCCTTTCTATATTACGATATCAAAATCAATCTAAATACAACCTCTTTTATGGTCAATGGCAAGCAAGTAATTAAATTAAGACTGCTTTATCAACCTATTGTAAAAAATTGTATATTGGGAGGCGGTGACCAACCTGCCAATGGTGCATGTTATATAATCCATCAGAATGGACAAAAAGAAATATACTCGGTCATTCCGGAAAAATTAGAAGCAATCCACGATTTTTTTAAACACTATTGTCCTGGCGCTATTCAAACCTTTGCCAGGATGGATAAAAAATCCATGGATTGGCAAGCACACTCGATGGTTTCTTATTATCAAAAACAAAGAACCAATCCCACATCATTTTATTCTGAACTGCATGAAAAAATTATCATTGGTATCGAATCCTTTGTGTCCAAGACGAATGGCAAAGGTATTAATGTCATTGATGGCGGTTGTGGTGATGGGAAACTTTTAAAAATGATAGAAAGTCGATGGATAAATAACCTGACTGTGCCTGTTAAACTGGTCGGTTTTGATTTTAACCCCGATAATATTACTGACTGTTTGAATAACTATTACGGCAAATGTAACTTTCTTCCAGGCGACTTACTAAAGCTTGATGAAGTTATAGCAAAAGCTAAAGCCTTAAAATGGTTAAACCCAGATTGGCCCAGCGTTTTGATCCTCTCAGGTTCACTTACTCGCCTCGTTTTAAAAGATGGTTTTCAAGCTGGATATGTCTTAATGAAGGCAGCAATCAGTGAAGTGGATTACTTAATTGGGGGTGGTGTTGGTGAACCCTTAATTACCTCCGGAATGGCCAAGCGTCTTGGCTACCAGGAAAATTTGTCTCATCCTGCTGCCGATGGCCACAATTTCTTTGCTTATCAAATATTGCCCGTCGCAGAAATTGAAAAAACTAAACTTGCTAAATTGCGCAGAAACAATTTCCTCGATCTATCACTTTCACCTCATCCAGGGAATATGCTTTTAACCATGCAACCTTATTTAAGAGAACATACGACAATCGATTTATCATTTGTTCCCTTAACAGATAAACTCATTAGAACCTTAAACTCTATTGTATCCAAAAATCCCTCTCTAAAATTAATCTTTTGGCATCCTGATGAAGCTGCCGTTAAACAGTTTTTAAAAATTTTTTTCCTGCAAGCAGAAGTATCAGTGAAAATCGTCAGCCAAGACGCAACCTTAATATCTTCCCGAAGATTCTTCACCCAATTGCAGGCGAGAGAGGAAAATGACACCGAAGAGGAATTAATTAACGATTTCATTGTGGAGTATGCCAGTGAACAGATTTCATCTTCTCATAGCGATTTTAAAACAACACAACTTAAGGGCTTGCAACAAGCCATTGCAAACACTAGAAAAAGGAATATCAAGATTGAGACATCTGATGATGACCAAGCCATTCTGATTATTAAGCCAGAAGATATGGAGCAGTTTAAGCATCATTTGCATCAGTATATTGTTTCTTTGGAAAGAACCTTTTATTCCGGTGACTTATCACAATTACCAATGCTGGTGTATTGGTATAAACATGGTTTTAGTTTTAGATATCCTGCTGATTATGATATCAAGATTGAACCTGTAGGTTGGCTCACTGATGAAATAAAAATTTATTCTCACTTAGCTAGTAAGCATGCAAACATTTTCACAACTTCGGCAATGAAAATGTTAGCGCATTGGGCAATACACACTAAAACCAAACCTCACACTCCTGAAAGGAGTGATGCCATGACTCTGTTGGAGTCTTTTTGGCCAACAAACGGATTGTCTATAGCTCCTCAAGCTATGGCTATGGGTAGTTAACCTCTAAATTCATAATGCCCCTTGATAGCAAAGAGTCATTGAACTTATCTTGGCTTCTATAGCCACTTTTTGTACCTAAAAAATTTATAAGAAAATGTTGCCGATAGAAACATTAGTATAAGTGCTAACAAATAACCCCATTTCCAGGATAGCTCTGGCATGAATTTAAAATTCATGCCGTAGATACTCGCAATAAGTGTTGGCGGTAGAAAAATAACCGCAGCAACAGAAAGTATTTTAATGATGGTACTTTGATCAATGCTTATCAATCCTAATGTAGCATCCAATAAAAAACTCACTTTAGTTGAGATAAAATTCGCATAATCACTTAATGCCTCTATATCTGTAGTGATTGCATCTATTCTTAATTTTTTTTCTTCCTCTATACCTTCTTCTGCCTCTATCGATTGCGAAAAAAAACTAACTAGACGATTAAACGTGACCAAACTATCGCGAGCTTTATTGTTAAGATCGGCGTAAAAACCAATTTTACGAACTACAGTCTGATAATTGATCTTTTTAGCTTTTTTAGTTAAGTAGCCTTGGCCAAAAATTTTTTGCGAAATATCATCAAGTTCTTTGCCAACTAACTCCAAATGATCAGCAAGCCTATCAATAATTGCTTCTAACAAACCAGTGAATAAAACATTCACATCATCATGCTCCAACTCATAGTCTGCCACTTGAGAAACGAATAAAGGAAATGCCTGTGGTTCTATATAACGTATTGTGATTAACTTTTCTTCAGTAACAATGAAGGTAACTGGTTCATGGATGGGTTGTGGGGAAGTTGAATGAGCAATCATCATGGCAGTCATAAATAACGTATTATTGCGCTTATACAAGCGACTCGATAATTCAATTGATTTCATCTCCTCTTGCGTAGGGATATCTATTGCAAACGTTTCTTCAAGCAGTTTTTTCTCCTGCCTAGAAGGATGAATCAAATCTAACCACAGTGCCTTTTCAATTAATTTTAAATTTTTTCTTGCCAGTTTATAAGAAACCAGTCTTTTTTTATTCATGTAGGCAGTAATCATGGTTTACTCCCAACGAAGATCATTTTTCTTATCGGCAAATTTTGAAAAAACTGAATTTAGATTTACCTAATGATATGATAAAACTTAACTTATTGATATATTTAATAATTATTCTTATAAAATGATCATTTAAATCATTCAAAAGCAGCATGTTCTTTACTATTACGCCTTATTTATATTCGTTTTTGTCCAATACAAAACTTCTTAGTCACAACTCATTGCCACCCTTTAATATTCACTTAAGTCTAGTCAACTATAATTGCAAAATACACATAAAAACAGCTGGTTGTTTAAAATGGTCTCAATTAATGCTTCTTTGTTTGCCCATATACAAAATGACGCAAACCTTTCTGGTACCTATAAGCTTGAAGGTAATCACTTTTCCAACACCGTATTATACCTCAAAGAATACTTAGAAAATCTTAAGCGGAAAGGCGGTAAGGGGTTTCCTCCTGGATATGAAGTATTGTTCAAGGATATGAGCTCTTTACTCAAGACCGAGCAAGCATTGGATAGGATTGCTAAAGGATCTCAAATCCCCAAAGAAATTGAAAAGCTTGGTAGTGGCATTGCCAGCGAGCTCCAAAACTTACCGGTAGGGCAGAAACTATTAATGCCAGGTGGATGGTCAAACCGCAGTGGCGGCCATGGTATGGTTTATCAATTTGTTCGCACTGAAGATGGCGGTTATGAGTTTACCGTTTTCAACGCAGGCGGCGGAATTAACCACCACCATAAAGGCTCAGGTGAAACCAAGGAATTATATAACCCGGTAAAGACTTGGAAAATCCCACCAATAGGTAAAGGTAAAGGTAACGCGGATAAGACTGAGGTTGGTCATTTTATTACCCGTCTCCTTAAAGCAAGAATTCCTACTGACGACCGAAAAAAGCCAATTAATGGAGACATTCTTTATAACGAAATCCTCTCTACGATTAGCTATATCAAAGGTGTGGAGCAAGAGCCCAGCGCTATTCCTAAACATGCCTATACCGGCGGACAACTCTCAGGTACCTGTACGCAACGCTGTCTTCATCAAATGCTTAAAATCAATTCGCCATCTGTTGATGAGTATGAGCAATTTATTTTTGAATTTAAACATCATGCCCTTAGAGATTATATCGATGCTTGTATTAACCAAAAAGGCGGTGAAAAGCTGACACGCGCGTCGCTAAAGCAAATTAATCTGGCAATAGAAAACAATTTGAAAATATTAAAAACTGAGGGACTTTTTG
>NZ_LNXV01000008.1:83781-320134 GCF_001467025.1 Legionella brunensis
ACCAGTAAGAAATTTTCTTTAAATTCCATACCTGATTTATTTTGGACTTTTAAAAGCCCCGCCAGAACAAACTGCAGGGCTTTTTAAAAACTGCTGACTGTCTTATTTAGCTGCTGCGGCTTTCTTTTCTTTCTCTTTGGCAATCACTGCTTCGGCCACATTGGCTGGGCAAGCAGCATAGTGAGAGAACTCCATTGAGAATTGACCACGACCAGAGGTCAGGGTACGCAAAGTACTGATGTAACCAAACATTTCTGAAAGAGGAACATCGGCCTTAATGCGAACGCCAGCTGCGCTGGGTTCTTGGCCAGAGATCATGCCGCGACGACGGTTTAAGTCACCAATTACGTTACCTACATCATCTTCTGTACTGTAAACGTCAACCTTCATGATTGGCTCAAGCAATTGTGGGCCAGCTTTTGGCATAGATTGACGAAAAGCACCCTTTGCCGCAATTTCAAATGCGATGGCTGAGGAGTCAACGGCATGGTAAGCACCGTCAGTGAGGTCGACTACAACATCCAATACGGGGAACCCTGCTAAAGTACCTGTGTCCATCATTGAGCGGAAACCTTTCTCAATTGCCGGAAAGAATTCTTTAGGAACATTTCCACCGACAACGGATGTGATAAAAGTGAATCCAGTGTTTGGCTCGCCTGGCGAAATAGTGTAATCAATTTTACCGTATTGACCAGCACCACCAGATTGTTTCTTATGGGTATAGCTGTCTTGAATCGATTTGGTTATAGTTTCGCGGTAAGCAACCTGTGGTTGACCTACTATTAATTCAACATCGTAAGTACGCTTCAGAATATCCACCTTAATATCAAGATGTAATTCACCCATACCACGGAGAATGGTTTCACCTGAATCTTCATCAGTTTCAACCCTAAACGTTGGATCTTCTGCAACCATCTTACCAATAGCAATACTCATTTTTTCAGTAGAGCCCTTGTCTTTTGGCGAGACTGCAATAGAGATAACTGGCTCAGGGAAAACCATCGCTTCAAGTGTACACTCATGGTTAGGATCGCAAAGAGTGTGGCCGGTTCGAACATTTTTCATACCGACGATGGCTATAATGTCACCTGCCTCAGCACTTTGCAATTCAATACGCTCATTTGCTTGCATCTCAACCATACGGCCGACACGTTCAGTTTTACCAGTAAAGGAGTTAAGAATCGTATCCCCTTTATTTAGTTTTCCTGAATAGATACGTACGAACGTTAAAGCACCAAAACGGTCATCCATGATTTTAAATGCCAAGGCGCGGAATGGCTCATCAGGAGAAACGATAGCGAATTGGCCGTTTGGCTCACCTTCAGCATTGGTCAAAGGTTGTGGATTAACTTCATGGGGAGCAGGCAAATAGTCAACCACTGCATCCAGTAATAATTGCATTCCTTTGTTTTTAAAGGCCGAACCACAGTAAGTTGGGAAGAAGGCTAATTCAAGCGTACCTTTACGGATACAACGCTTAATGTCTTCTATTGCAGGCTCCTCTCCTTCTAAATAAGCCATCAACAATTCATCATCCATTTCAAGTGCCATTTCAATTAATTGCGCGCGATACATTTCAACGTCGTCATGCATATTGGCGGGGACATCAGTAACTTTGTAATTTTCTGGCTGGCCAGATTCATCCCAAACATACGCTTTACGGGTTAATAAATCGACAACACCTACGAAGCTGTCTTCATAGCCAATGGGCAAAGTCATAATTAAAGGATGAGCACCCAATACTTTTTTAATTTGCTCAGTCACTTTCAAGAAGTTCGCGCCAACACGGTCCAGTTTGTTTACGAAAATCAAACGAGATACTTTTGAATTGTTCGCATAGCGCCAGTTGGTTTCTGACTGAGGCTCAACGCCGCCAGAACCACAGAATACCCCGATGCCGCCATCGAGTACTTTCAGTGAACGATATACCTCTACAGTGAAATCAACGTGTCCTGGGGTATCGATAATATTGAAGCGATGATCTTTCCAGAAGCAACTAACTGCAGCCGACTGGATGGTAATACCGCGTTCCGCTTCCTGTACCATGAAATCAGTTGTTGATTCACCATCATGAACTTCACCTATTTTGTGAATTCTGCCGGTGAGTTTAAGAATACGTTCAGTAGTGGTGGTTTTTCCTGCATCTACGTGAGCGAAGATACCAATGTTTCTGTAAAGGTTTAAATCAGTCATAGCACTCTTATAAAATTAAAATGGATAAAAAATTGTCATATATTATACATTATTTTATTCGGATTTGCAGCAGAACTTGCTTCATTAACCTTTTTTATGATTATTCCGGCTATTTGTTAACCATCTGTAAGACTTTCTTCAGTAATTAAGCCATCTACTCAGTGGCTTAATTACCGTCAAATTTTCTTAAGAACTAACTAGATTTCTTGTGTCTCTTTGAATAAAGTAAATTAGTCCTTGTCTTTTTTCATTATCTAAACTCTAATTTTTTACGACTGAAGTCTCCATCCATTACCATCTCAATCTACAGGCTCTATTACTTGTGCTCAATATTTAGCCCAACTAACCCATGAATAAAGCATCGTAGCGATTTTCTTTCCCATGTCGAGGCTATTCAATATCCCAGTACAATAAATGATTACGTTAATAATAAAAAAATCAAACGATACACTTGATCCTTTAACAAAATAGCTTTAAGATGCCACCTTATTCCCCGGTAGCTCAGTCGGTAGAGCGGATGACTGTTAATCATTAGGTCACAAGTTCGAGTCTTGTCCGGGGAGCCAAATCCCGTCTGGGTTTGGCGAATTCCAAGTTTTTCCAAAGACCATTTCTAAAAACTGAGGTAATAGCCGCTTACATGTAGGTTCTGTTTAAAGTCATAGATTGCAACAATAGCTGGCTGTTGATCTAAATACTGATTGCGTTTAGCTAACCATAAGGGCGCTAGGTTTTTGGGGTTGATTTTCAAGGTCATTAGCATCCTTCTTTGATTTTTCATTGCATGGTCTATTGAAACGTCTGCAAGCCTAGTTGGCTACTCAGACGAATCACATGTATATCCGAGTTAAATAGTATAAGCTATAGAAGCCCCTACAAAATTTGAAGACGCTTTATCATTAAAATTTATATTATATAAAGGCCAATTGGTGCTAAATTTTTGATAAGTTGAATAAAAATAATCAAGCGATGCTGCAAAATGTTGACTTACTTTATAAGTCAATCCGACACCAAACCGCCCGCCAACTCTATGCTCGCTGTCCTCAAATGCTAGCGTTCCAGCAGCTGAGTTAATAGGTTGGCGTAAACTTAGCTCACTAAAAGTAAGTCCTGCACGACCATATATAAGCCAATTTGGATTAACTCTATAGCCTGGTAAAATATCGAGGGTCGCATAATCTTGAATATACAAGTTGTCAGTAAATGTATAATTAGTAAATGACACCCCGAGACGTTCATTAATGGTAGTAGAGCGGCGAGGAAAATAAGTGCCTATTTCTCCCCCTAAATAGAAAGAATTATCCGCGGTATATCCATAGCCTAAAAATACTTCGCCCACTGCATTACTGCTGTTTGTCGTATTTTTAACAGCGAAATTAGTGATGGTATTAGAGGTAGTTAAGGTGTGTTTATCGAATGAAGCTCCCACTCCTGCACCTATATACAATTTTTCTTTAGGACCAAAATATTCAGCCGTTAAAGGCCCTATCGTCCCACAAAAACCCATATGGCATCCGAAAAAAAATGTGACAATAGTTAGTTTCTTTTGAATCAAAATCATAATATCCCTCTTAAATTTTTCATTCCCTTGTCTATTATGTCATGCTTTTAAGAAAAGCTCCAAAATGGCAGTTCTATCGATTTAAAAAAGCCTAGTTATGCTGTTTAGAAACCTTGCGCTCTGATGTAAATCCGCACTCTTATTCCTCATCAGAACCATGACATCAAAGTACCGTGTCGCAAAACAGGTTTTAAAAGAGTAGGTGTAACCTATTAACCATCTATTTTTGCTCACATAATGAGTTAAATAATAGATGGAATCGGCGCATTTTTGTAACAATTGAACATTAGTGTTTGCGAATCTCTTGAGAAGCATTGACATTTGCTAAAACAATCCGCTACTGTGGGCTGGTTTATAGTCGGTTAGGCTATCGATGAATATAAAAAACAGAATAACCATTCATTGGCACATGGAGATACCACATGAAGCTTTCTAAAAAAATAATTATTACAGCAGCCCTTACGCTCGGAAGCAGTGTATTTGCAGGCACGATGGGGCCTGTCTGCACACCAGATAATGTTACTGTTCCCTGCGCCAGTACTGCCTGGGATTTAGGCATACAAGCCTTATATTTAAGACCAACTTATTCTGCAGATAATCGTCATTTTGCCTATGGGGGCTTTCAAGATATCAATGGCACTACCGTATACAGGCAACTAAAAACCGATTGGGATTGGGGGTTTAAGTTAGAAGCTTCTTATCATTTTAATACAGGTAATGATATCAACGTGAACTGGTACCATTGGGACGAAGACAAAACTTACGTTTTTAGCCGCCCTTCATTAGATGGCGAAAGGTTCCTAACTCTTCATCATCATGTTAAACCAAAGTGGGATGCTGTTAATGCGGAATTCGGCCAACATGTTGATTTTGGCTTAAGAAAAAATATCCGCTTTCATGGTGGTCTCCAATTCGCCCGTTTACAACAACGCGAATACTCCCCCTATACAGAAATTTTTCCTGATGGCAGCACTGGAACAGGAGCCAACCGACTCAAGTTTAAATACAGTGGCGTGGGTCCTAGGATCGGCACGGACATGTCCTACGATTTAACCAATAATTTTGCCGTTTATGGCAATGCTGCTACTGCAATTTTAGTAGGCGATAATGAGGTAATTGACACTTCTGATGTTTCACCCAACAGAGGCTCTCACACTTCTGTTGTTCCTGAGCTTGAGGCCAAATTAGGGGCTAAATACACCCATCTTATTGCTAAAGGAACATTGATCCTCGATGGTGGTTATATGTGGATTAATTACTTTGACACTTTTCACATGGTTCAAGAGAATGTCAGAGGACAAACCGATTTTGCTCTGAACGGTCCGTATGTAGGCATAAAGTGGATAGGGTAATTCAATAACATAACACAGGCATAGTGCTCATCTATGCCTCTGTTATGTGCTTATCGGCCATACTAAGTTTCCTTACAATTATTCTTTTCCAGGCGTAAAAGTATCAAAATCGTCCTCTACAAAAGGGTTATATTTTTCTTCTTCAGATTCTTTTTTTTCTTGGAGCTTCCCATCTAGTTCGCGAAAAAGCGCCTCAATATCATCCGGACTTTCTTCTCTGCGTGCGGCAGTTTCCTTTCTTATTTTTTCCAGCGCTTCTTTGGATAAAATAGTCATCGACCGCTCCTTTTTACTAAGATTTCTCTTAAAGCATAGCATTTTAAATACTATTTAAGCGCTTTAATCCCAAGCTTATTCAGGCTACCATTAAGCATAATCCTAATCTTTGAGAAAGTGCTATATGCGCAGACTGAGCTTATTCGATAGTCTATTAAATGAGATAGATACGGCTTTACGCACCTTAGCCCCCCCTAAATCACGTGCAAGTATGCGTGCATCTCCGGCAACAAATACTTTTGAAAACCCGCTAAGCACGACAGAAAAAAAACACATTGCGGGTCTTATGCGCGTTAATCACGCGGGGGAAGTCTGCGCCCAAGCACTTTATCGCGGGCAGGCATTAACAGCCAAGCTTGTGGAGGTAAGAGCACAAATGGCTGAAGCCGCCGCTGAAGAAATTGACCACCTTGCCTGGTGTGAAGAACGCTTAAGGGAGTTAGATAGTAGGCCCACTGTGCTTAATCCATTTTGGTATCTAGGTTCTCTTATGCTTGGAATGGCTGCAGGGCTGGCAGGAGATCGTTGGAGCTTAGGCTTTGTTGCCGAAACAGAGCGACAAGTTTCACAACACTTGCAAAAACATTTACAAAAACTGCCTGCACAAGACAATAAAACCAAACTTATCTTAGAGCGAATGCATGAAGACGAAGCATATCATGCAGATATGGCAATGGCTGCAGGAGCAGCAGAACTGCCCGATTTTATAAAAAAAATAATGCGAGTTACCTCCAAAGTAATGACTCGCTCTAGCTATTATATTTAACCATGACGAATATATTACTCATTCTCGCAGGGTTTGGATTAGTACTACTGAATGCCTTTTTTGTTGCTGCTGAATTTGGCATGGTAAAACTACGCCAAACTAGGGTTGCTCTTATCCAAGAACAATACCCATGGCGAGGAGGGATTTTAGCCAAAGTTCATCAAAAACTTGATGCTTATTTATCAGCTTGTCAATTAGGTATTACTCTTGCCTCTCTGGGTTTAGGATGGATTGGGGAGCCTGCCTTTACCCGCGTATTATCACCAGCATTTCATTGGCTTGGTTTGGTTAATCCTACTTTAAATGAATTTATTAGCTTTATTATTGCTTTTTCTCTGTTATCTTTCTTGCATATCGTGATTGGCGAACTGATGCCAAAATCATTGGCCATTCGTCAAAGCGAACAAATCTCTCTTTGGACCGCAGCCCCCTTGTATTTTTTTTACTGGATGATGTATCCCGTTATTTGGCTCTTAAATACCTGTTCCAACTTCTTTTTAAAGCAATTAGGCCTGGATGTTATCCATGCCGGCGAACAGTTCCACTCCAGTGAAGAAATCAAAATGATCTTGCGCTCCAGCGAAGACCATGGCGAGCTGACACAGCAAGAAAGCAGTATTCTGGCGCACACTTTAGAGCTCGGTGATTTACAAGCAATTGATGTGATGCGCTCTTATGATGACATGGTGATGCTGGAAACTCCTATCAGCAGCAAAAAACTTATCGAAACCTTAAATTACTATCGCTATAGTCGATATCCTGTTTATGATAAAACGAAGAAACAAATCATTGGTATCTTACATGTGAAAGATCTGCAACCTTTGCTGCAAGAAACTACGATAAAATCTGAATTATCCTTAAACGAGATAACTCGACCTGTTCCTAAAATTTCCTACAGGCTTCCGGCGCTGGCTTTACTAAGACAGTTCCAAGCAGGCATGCCTCATTTTGCGCTCGTTTATGGGCGACGTGGGGCGATTGTGGGTTTTTTAACATTAGATAATTTACTGCATTTAGTCATTGGCGTTATCAAGGATGAATTCCATAAGACACAAGATGAATGGATAACTCACGACGACGGTAGTATCACCGTTAAAGGAGATTGTCCTTTATATACCCTTGAAAGAGCCCTCCAACGTGAAATCATCCTCGAGCCTGAAGATGAAGAAGAAATGGCAACAATTGCTGGCTTAATTATTCACAAATTAGGCAGAGCTCCCAAACAGGGGGAAACGATAGCTTTTAATGATTTTTTTGTAACTATAGAACGCGTACAAGGGGCTCGTATTAGACAAGTAAGAGTTATGCCAGTAATTAATGACAAAATATGATACTAGCCCCAAACCAGGATCTCGACTTGCTTAGTATCAGGGCTGCAAGTTGGGAATTTACTAAGATACGTACACTTTTAAGGATTATCATGACATCTGACATTTTGTTTATTTTGTCCGTTATTATGGTAGCCTTTCTATTTGATTTTATTAATGGTTTTCATGACGCAGCGAATTCGATAGCCACTATTGTAACAACAGGCGTGTTAACACCACGGCAAGCCGTTTTTTGGGCTGCTTTTTTTAACTTCATTGCTTTTTTGATTTTTAACTTAATGGTGGCAAAAACTATAGGTAGTGGCTTGATTGACACCACTATTGTAGACTCGCAACTTATTTTTTCAGCATTGATAGGCGCGATTTTTTGGAACATTGTCACCTGGTATTATGGTTTACCCTCAAGCTCATCTCACGCGCTCATTGGTGGACTTGCCGGTGCTGCTGTTGCCAAAGCGGGTATTACCTCTCTTAAATTTTCAGGTTTTGCCAAGGTAATATTTGGAATTTTTATTTCACCCGCAGTAGGCTTGATTATGGGATTTTTTCTTACTTTTCTTTTTAGCCTGTTATTAAAAAACTATAGTGAAGAAAAACTGAATCGAGCATTTAAAGGATTTCAATTAGCCTCCTCAGCACTCTTAAGTTTAACTCACGGTGGTAATGATGCTCAAAAAACCATGGGTATTATTGCAGTATTATTGTTTGCTGCAGGCTGGCTAGGCGAGAGTTTTTATGTGCCTTTTTGGGTCGTCATTTCCTGTCATTTTGTGATTAGTCTGGGAACTTTAGCCGGTGGCTGGCGCATTGTGCATACTATGGGTACAAAAATTACCGAATTGAATACTTTGCGAGGTTGTGCGGCAGAAACAGGTGCTGCAATTATGATTTTTGCAGCCACGCAATACGGTATCCCCGTTTCCACCACGCATACAGTAACAGGCTCAATTGCCGGTGTAGGTCTCATCAATGGCATCACCGGAACCTATTGGCCCGTATTAAGACGAATTTTTCTCTCCTGGCTATTCACAATACCCGCTGCCGCAATCGTTTCCGCAGGTATTATGCTAACCCTGCATTAATGTATCTTATTAGTCCTTCTGTCATCGTTGCTAAGAAAATCCCATATAAAAGCGCCCCGAGATATGCCACCATAAGTATCACGCCATCTTTTTCAGCCAAGCCTAAGCCAAACAGAATAATTAATGAGGCAAAGATAAAGTTACTAAAAGGGATAGGGAGGAGTAATAAAAGGCTCAGAGCCAACATAACCAACCCATGCAACCGCTCCATTAAGGGTCGAGTAAAAAATAGCCATCGTGGTTTTAGTAGTTTTTCAACACGTCTTAAATAGGGAACTGTGGTATGAACCACAGCGACAAATTTGGAAAACTCCAAGCGTCGATTGGCTAAGCTATCTGGCAACCATAAAGCACGTCGTGCAATGATAATATGGATAGCAATAAAAACTATGGGCAAACCAAAAATGAAAGAAAACCCAGGAATAATTGAAATTGGCAGCGCGCTTGGCAAGGCAAAAAGGATAATAATTAAACCAAAAGCTTGATCGCCAAATGCCTTGACCAATTCCCCATAACTTAAAGAGGCATCGCCTTGGTGTTTTTCAACCATTTTAGTCAATAAATAACACACACTGGTGCGTTTTTTATTCTCATCCTGTCTATTCAATTGTCGCCTCGCATAAATCTAGGCCTCTTCCTGGCCCTTTGCCTGAACATTAAGTACGCTATTGAAACGACTATACGTCCAGTAGATTACCAACCCCACCACCATCCAAACTGTAAAACGTATCAACGTTATCCACGGTAAATTAATAATTAAGTAAGCACAGCTAATAATACCTAACACTGGAATTATAGGCATTAACGGCGTTTTAAAAGGGCGATGTAAATCAGGATGCGTGTAACGTAAGTAAATGACTCCTGTACAGACAACCATAAACGCAAACAAGGTTCCCACATTCACTAATTCGGCCAAATCATCAATGGGAACTAACGCAGCAGTTAGAGACATCACAATACCACATGAAGCAATAATCCGTATTGGTGTTTTTGTGTAAGCATTAGTAGTTGCAAAAAAACTTGGCAATAAGCCATCACGAGCCATGGCAAGAAACACGCGAGTTAAACCATAGTACAGTACCAGCATTACGGTTGTTAATCCTGCGATTGCACCAATCCCCACTAAACCCGCCACTGCTCGATGGCCCAATAACAAGAGGGTATGACTAATTGGCGAAGAAACATTAAGGGTAGAGTAATGCGTTATCCCCGTTAACAAGCCAGATACGATAATATACAAAATGGTGCAAATCGCCAATGAACCAATAATCCCTATGGGCAAATCACGCTGTGGATTGATAGCCTCTTCTGCCGCAGTCGATACCGCATCAAAACCAATATAGGCAAAAAAGATAAGCGACGCGCCTTCCACAACTCCCTGAAATCCAAACGGCATAAATGGAGACCAATTGTTCGGTTTAATTTCCGTCACCGCGATAATTATAAACAGTAGGATAACTATCAATTTCACAAGTACCATAGCGTTATTAAAGCGCGAACTTGATTTCACTCCCCAGGATAAAAGAAACCCTAAAATGACAATGATTGCAAAAGCAGAAAAATTAAATATCCCACCATTACCCGGTCCATTGAGTAAAATTTGAGGCAACGGTATCTTTATTGCGCGTAAAAAATCATTAAAGTAACCACTCCAACCAACGGAAACCGCCGATACAGCAATTGAATATTCAAGCAGCAAATCCCAACCTACGATCCAAGCGATACACTCTCCAAATCCCGCATAAGCATAACCATAGGCACTACCGCATCCACCCACTGCTGCGGCCAATTCCGCATAGGACAATGCCGCAAAAGCACAGGCAAATCCTGCGATCACATAAGATATAATAATGGCAGGCCCGGCTTGAGTTGCAGCGACAATCCCAGTTAAGACAAATATCCCTGCACCAATAATTGCCCCAACTCCCAAAAAAACTAAATCTATTGCCGAAAGACATTGAACCAATTGAGGAGTTGTCTGACCCAACTCATTAACTGCTTTTTTGCGAAACAAGTCCATGGTAGTATGCTCTTAGATGAAGTTATGTGATAAAGCCATGACTCATCTTTAGTGGGTGTAATTCACTTTTTAGCATTAAGCATGCCAGGCTCAGCCTCTATCAGATTGAACTGAATGAAAAAAATCCTTATTAGCTTGTTGTTATTAATTTATTTAAACCCAGCAGCTTCTGCACAATATTCTGAAGCATGCTCAGGTTGGCTTCCCTGGTTTCAACCTCTGTGTCGTCGCATGCATCAAATTTGGCATGAGGGAAGCAATGAGCTCTATGTCTCAGGCTATGCCTGGCATAATCGTTATACCTACCCCGAATATAAAATTAAATCGTACAATGAACTTGCTTGGGGCGGCGGGCTAGGCAAGGGACTTTATGACGAAGATGGCGACTGGCATGGGATTTATGCCTTCGCCTTTCTTGATTCTCATAAAAATGTAGAACCCGCTGTCGGTTATGCATTTCTAAAAGTAGCCCATTTGGGAATAAACACTCGTATTGGTGCAGGTTACACTGTTTTAGTCACCGCACGTCCTGATATTTTAAATAATATTCCCTTTCCGGGAGCACTTCCCTGGGTTTCACTCAATTATCGTAACCTGACACTTTCAGCGACTTATATACCTGGAAGAACAGGCAGGCTGGGAAACGTTTTATTTCTCTTAGGGAAATGGACTTTTGATTTAATGTAATTTCTTCATTTAACAATAAATTACACTTGCAAGAAGTATCTACCCTTTGTTAGGCTGGCACGGATTTTTTCACTATCATAACTAGGGAGTAAGACATGACGTTTAAATCCAAGCTTCTCGCCTTTGCTGGCGCTTTGGTAATTGCAGGATCTTCCTTCGCAGCCTTCAAAGCTCCTCCAGCTTGTCCAAGTGTAAGCTCCATTAAAATTGCAGGCTTGTCAAATGCAGAAGAATTAATGGAGGGGATGTATTTCGCATACGAAGTAAGTAGATATGATACTGAAAGCAACTGGGTATTTGCGAGCGGTCCTTTTGATGCAGACGATGAAGAAGAAGCATTAGAAGAAGCAAACAAAGCTCTTCGCTATTTGTCAGGCCATCCTATTGCTGAACCTGATGAAGACAGCTGGATTTGTCTTTATGAGATGGACGAACAACACTTCGCTATTGCCGTACAATCTGATCTCATCCCTTCACCATACAAGATTCGACGTTATTTGAGCAAAAAACACTAATAACAAAAAAGCACGGAATTTCTGTTCCGTGCTTATGCAGGAGTTTTTATGCTTCGATGCGCTTGGTGCACAAAAGATCCTCTCTATACAGCCTACCATGATAAAGAGTGGGGTGTTCCTATTAGAAGTCCTGATAAGCTGTTCGAAATGCTTATTCTGGAAAGCATGCAGGCTGGCTTAAGCTGGCTCACTATATTAAAAAAACGTGAAGCAATGAGTGAAGCTTTTTTAAATTTCTCACCACAAAAACTAGCACTCTTAACTGATGAGGCAATTGAGCAATTGCTACAAAATAAAGAAATTATTCGTAATAAATTAAAAATCAATGCAGTGCGTAATAATGCCAAAGCTTTTTTAAAGATTGCTCAAGAGATAAATATTGTTGATTATTTTTGGCAATTTACCAAAGGAAAAGTAATTCAAAACAAATGGCAAAGATTGACCGATGTCCCAGCAACTACACCAGAATCTAGTGCGATGGCTAAGCAACTTAAAAAAGATGGTTTTTCTTTTATGGGCCCAACAACCTGTTATGCCTTTATGCAATCAGTGGGGATGGTAAATGACCACCTGACATGTTGTTTTCGTTGGCATGAAGTACAGAAAAAAGCGTAAGAATTCCTTTATATGCCATGACACCGTTTTTATTTCACTCGTAGATTCAAGTTAAAAACTCTAATTTGAATCCAAGTCGAAGTTTCAACTTATTTACTAAATGAATTTTTTGCGTTAAAATTGCGCAATTTGACTTCTACTGGAGAACTTTATGACCGCCCTTTTGCAAGAGTTTGCAGATGCCTACAAGAAATTATCTGCTGTTAACGTTGTCACTACCCAAAAATTACTTAACCAGCAACCCTTTCTTGCAGTGCAAATAATAGCAGGAAACTATAATTTTGAGGATTCTGTTTGGAAAAACTTAGATATTAAGACTCGAGCTGAAATGAGGGTACTAATTTTCAGTAGCAAAATAAGTAAAAAAATGTTACCGCTTCTTTTCCCGGATTTGAATCTAGAGAATGGCAACTTAGACATCAACGCGTTGGCTAATCCTAAGTCTGTTCCTGTTAACAAGATTTTTGCGGCAGTCAATGAGTTTGAAAACCTTGTGAATGAATACATGGAAACCACACTAGAAGAGCGTGCAACTATGGATTGTGCATTAGACTTTATTAAAGTTTGCGCTAATTTCCTTCTAAGATTATTAAGTGTAGGCTATAGCCAAAACTTTTTTGAAACAACCACAGGCAAGTTAGAGCAAATTAAAAATCAACAACAACGTCTTCAGTCTATTTTTAGCCAATTATCCTCAACTGAAGCTGAAACAAAATTAAATCCAACTCAGGAAGGATTTGAAGTTCCCTCAATGGGCTAAGGCAATTGTACTTTTTATTTGTCTATTATCAGCATTATTCAAGGGTACGTTCTTTTTAGTACGTACCCTTATTTAGCGCTTACTTAAATTACTTTCCCCAATAAGCAGTTTTACATTTAGTCGAAACTTAATGCCTGATAGTGGCAAACTATTTACTCAACTTTTTGATAGTCGAGGCAATATCATCAACTTCACCAGAATAATGATAATAAATTCTGTTGCGGTAGCAATCGATAATACAAAGTGGTTCTTGAGCTTCGTCATCTCGTTGCTTTAAAATCCAATAAATGCCTTCAGGATGCTCTTTTTCGATGATTTCTTTCAGCAAATCAACCATCTTAGCTTCTTCAAACTCTGCCTGAGTACACACTAATCCTGAAGCTTGGCTGGTTACTTTATAAGCAAAATGTTTTTCATTCATGATATCACCAATGCTTAAACATATTGTCACCGTATCGACCTCTTTGAAAAAAATTGAGGGACATGGCAAACAACCGATAGTAACTACCTATTAGTATAGTTAGTTTTATAGAACACTGATTAAAAAGCTTCCGGGTAATGTTTCTCAGAGCGACTATAATTAAATAATCATGATAGTCAGCCGAATGGAGGTGGCTTGATGAAAAAGATTACAATTGAGCTGTTTACCTTGTTCCTCATCGCCTATAGCCTAGCAAGCTATGCCGCAAGAATTCTTATTACCGAAAAAGCGATTCTCTTAGAACCACATGGCGAATACTATAGTTTTCCAGATAGTTATCATCATAATGCCGCAGGTTATCACTTTGTATTCGTTGGCGGAGTTTATCGTGTATGCCATCTTAACCCTCAGCCAAGCCTGGAAAGCCTTGATATGCTGCGCATACATATCGAATTAGGGGAGCAAAAATTCTGGTGGAACTGCTATGCCTATGATTCAAGATTTTTTGAGCTTGATTTTTAGCGCTGATGCTAAGACTTGATTCCTCAATCCACCCTGTATTTAGGGTATTTTGCCAAAAATTTTGAACTTTTTTTCATCATAATACCAATTAAATAATGATTGCCAATCGCTATAGAAGGAGGATTTTGTGCAACCTAACCTGTCTTTGATAGACAGTTTAAAAATCCTTTACTTCAGTTAAATGAGATTGCTATTATCGATGGCAATCTCCTATTGAATATAAAGAGGTAAGGATTCGAACTCCTTAAGGACAATCCTCTTTAAAACTTTTTCTTAGTCGCGAATATAAGTAATATCGGGCATCTACAGGGATATTTCAGAGATAGTGTTATGAGTCAATTCAGTTTCACACAAATTCAAGATAATGTTGTATCCATGCCCCAGAATCAGGTGCATCCCTCTGCTCTCATATCCCGACATGCCAAGATTGGTAAAAATGTTGAGATAGGAGCATTTGCCATTATTGGTGATCACGTTATTATCGGTGAAGAAACTAAAATTGGCCCCCATACGATAATCGAAAGTTGGACTACCATTGGTAAACGAAATCAAATTTATGCGGGTGCGATTATAGGGAATGCTCCTCAGGATTTAAAATACAAGGGTGAGCAAAGCAGTCTTTTGATTGGTGATGATAATATTATTAGAGAATATGCAACGATAAGTCGTGGAACAATGTTAGGGGGTGGTATTACTTGCATTGGTAATCACAATTTAATTATGTCTTATGTCCATGTCGCTCATGACGTGTTAATAGGAAACCACAATGTTATTGCTCATGCTGCAGGCATTGGTGGACACGTTGTAATTGAAGATTGGGTAACCGTTGGAGGGCTATCTGGTATTCATCAATTTGTGAAGCTCGGCCGTTTAGCAATGGTTGGTGCTAAAAGCATGGTAGTAAAAGATGTCACTCCCTATGCATTGGTAAAAGGGAATCCCGCAAAACTTTATGGTGTCAATTTTGAGCGTTTGCGGCGCAACCACTTTACTCCGGAAGAGCGCTTGCAAATTCAGCGTGCTTACAAAATTCTTTTTAATTCAGGGCTTAATCTAAATGAGGCCATTGAGATGATGGAACAAGAACTATCAGCCTCGGAGTCTATTGATTATCTTTTGCAATTTCTTTATAAGAGTAATCGCGGGATCTATCGCACTTCAACTTAAGTTATCATAGCCAGACAATAAGACCTCCCATAAAAAAGAGAGGTCTGTGGAGTCAGAACAATTGGTGTTGGTTAATTTCTCTATAGAACGCTTAAGTCTTTTCAGATTGTTTTTTTTCCATGTTTGTCCTCTTCTCAATCTGCCTTTATCAAAGTCTATTAAATACAAGTCTGAGTCCGCGACAAGAATATTATGGCAATTTAAGTCAGCATGATAAACGCCGTAATCATGAAATCTGCGCAGCAAGCGCCCTACATTACGCCATAGGGTTTCATCCTTTACAGATAAATAATCGGCAAAGGGGAGAGCCCCTACTATGCGCTCAACAATAATTTCCGCATGATACCAACAATAAGCTATCTTATGATAACTGGCTGCAATAGGCCTGGGTACATTTAATCCTGCATGGTGAAGTTTGGTGAGTAAATGGAACTCCTTAAAAGCACGCACGAAGCGGCGATTAACAAAAAAATAAGCGCGCTTCGTAAAATGAACAACCATGCCTCCTCGACCATAAAGTCTTAATACAAAATCACCTTCGGGACTATCAATAAACCATGCCATGCCTCTGCCCCCGTTAGCAATAGATTTAGCTTGCTCTTTCCAAAATGAGGGTTGAAACCAATATGCATCCACTTTCTCCATAAACTGCGGAGATACCAAGATCTTTGTATTGTTCATGTCAAGCAATAGCGGCTCTGTTAATTGATTTGCAGTCATTTAATTTAAATTTTCCAACGGCGGTGAGACCAGAGCCATTGTTCTGGGTGAGCCAAGATAAGCTCTTCTAACGTTTGGTTATAAAGATATGTGTTGCGATAAATTTCTTCTTGTGGATCAGGATGATTTTGCCATGAAAGTTCTGGATAAAATTCAATCCTATGATGACCATTCTCCAGACGATAAGACACCATCGGAACAACAGGAGAGCCTGTCTTTTGTGCAAAGATTGCAAGACTGCTATAGGTTCCCGCCTTTTTACCAAAGAATTCGACTGCAATTCCCCATGAACCAGAAACAGAGGTATGTTGATCCAATGCGAAAATAACGGCATCATTTTTTGCTAATGCATGCTCTATTTTTTTAAATGCCCCTTTTTTACAAATGACGTTGACTCCATTTTTACGATAACCTTGAAATAAGAAAGTTTCTAGACGCTTCGTTTTTACCGCTTTGCGAATGACATGGTATCTCCCTTTAAAGAGATCGAGACTAGCAAGCCCTAGAATTGATGCAAATTCCCAATTTCCTAAATGACAAGACAGCAAAAGAATCCCCTTTCCTTTCTTGTGTGCCGCCAATAAATGCTCGATACCTTGAATATCGAGCTGTTGTTGTAATCGTTGGCTATTTTTAAAAGATAAAAGCAGTATTTCTTTGAGAAATGTTGCCAGATGAGAATAAAAAGCTAAGGCTAAACGCTTTTTAGTTTTTTCACGGATACTATCCTTAAAAACTATATTGATATTATGTTTTATGACTTTTTTTCTGAAGGGAAGACAATAGTAAAGAAAATACCCGACCAAAGTAACAGGCAATTGACTTAATTGTTTTTCCATGGTGATTGCGTTTTTTGTTGCAAAAATCATACGAATAACATTACGAATAATTTCGAAGGTTAATTATTATCATTAATTGGAGAAATTACTATTTTTTTTGCATATCTGGAGGGTTATTGGGATTCTGTTAAAAATAGTGGGAATGGTGACCATTGTTCTCTAACATAAGCTCTCAGTGGCAAACCCCATAGAAAAAATTTTTAATTGTAAATATAAAAGAAGTAAAGTAGCCTTATTTTGTCCATAAAAATTAACTAGTTATATGATTATCCACTTTTTTAAATTACTAAGCATGCCTATATTAAGAATCAGGGTCATTATTATTTCGGTATATCTATTTCGCATGGGGTTCATGCAAATAGCAGCTCTTATTTAGGTGGAGAGGTGAGTACGAGCATTCCAACCGTAATGTTCCCTTTTAACAGTCAACCACCCAATATTTATGGATATCGCGCATCATTGCAAGTCCACAATCCTAGATTCAATATAATACAAAGCAAGTTTTTTCTCGACCTTTCATATGCTAATTGGAACACAACTCAAAGCCATATTTCTATCATTGCAATAGCCCCTATCTTAAGATTTTCCCTGTACGATGCTAAGTTAACAACATTATTTTTCGATCTTAGTGCAGGGCCTTCATACCTTTCAAAAACAATATTTGATCACCGACATCAAGGAATACATTATGCTTTTCAACTAATAGCAGGACCCGGTTTAAAAATTGGAAAAAATAAGAACACAGCGATTTCCTGGAAGATCATGCATTATTCTAATTCAAGGCTGTCACACCATAATGCAGGAATTACTATTCCAATTGTGGTATCAGTAAGTCACCTCTTTAAAAATTAGAAAATCATTCAAAAGAGAGTCATCATTAATTTTCACCTGCTCTATCCTTTCTCCCTATCTTCAACTATGTGAAAAAAATTTCGACAGAGCCTTATTTTGAGTAACTAGAGTCCTTTCTACCACATCTATAGAAGGCCAAACTCCTTTTTTACCAACAAATTTTCCTCCCCAAGGATGAGAAATCATAGGATCTGTCATTCCAAAAATCCCAAGAACAGAAGTTTCACATGCCGCAGCAATGTGCATAGGTCCGCTGTCATTAGCAATGACTTGTGAAGCCTGAGAAATAATGGCGGCATAAATACCTAAATCAAGCCCTTCTATAATGTTTACTCCAGGAGCTAATAGACGTTTGAAATTAGTAAGCTCATTAGGTCCTGGACAAGCAACAACAGGGATCTGTTTTTGAATCAAGCGCCGACTGAATTCCAACCAATAAGGCCATATTTTTTCCTCCCCTCTGATTCCTTTGCCGGTGGCTCCGGGGCATAGAATCCAAAAATTTGAGGGTATCCCTAATTGCGCCAACAGTTTTTTTGCAGCTTGTTGCTTCGTCAAAGAGACAGTAAGTGTTATTTTTGGGGGGAGTGGTAAAAAATTTTGTGAGTAACCTAACTGATAGGCAGTAAATTGAGCTAATCGCCAAAAATGCTCCACATAATGACAATAAGTTTTAGGAAGACTTGACGTTAAAAAAAAAGAGCGCAACCCTCCTCGATAACCAAAATTTTTTTTGCCAGCTAAAAAAGAGAGGAAAGCAGCGCTGAAACTGCTGCTCCTAAGTAATAAAGAATATTTTATTTGGTTTTGACGATAAGATTGATAAACTTTACGCTGAGGTAAGATTTTTAATGGGTAGGGCATTCCTCCTAATAAGTCCTTAATCCAAGGTTGCCCATAAAGAACAAGATCTACATTGCACTGCGCTAAGCCATGGAGTGCCGGCAATGCCATTATCGTATCTCCTACCATATTAGGAAGATGTACCATCAGTTTTTTATGTATATCAAGCATGTTGAATAATAGTTCCTAGTATTATCAAAAGTCCATGAATATAATTCACGCAATTGTGATACAACTCAGGGTTTCCAAATCTTAACAGTAAAGTATTTTCGCTTGAAATGATAATGACTCATTTAGGGATTAAAAAAATGCTAATGATTGATATAACCCATTTATTGGGGGGGCTAAGACGAGCGCGTTTGCCAGAGGGGATACAACGAGTCATTGTTTTTTACTTAAAAAACTTTAGAAATAATTCGCGCTTAGTTGTGCATTTAGGAGGAGTTGTTTTCATTCTATCGCAAGCAACGTCACGAAAAATATCTGAGTTCTTGTTGAGGGAAAAAGAGGCTTCCTTTTGGCAAATTATGAGGCTGATCGCAAAAGATATCTTTTTAGTCAGAGACTCACCAGTCAAAGTGCAAAAAGCATTTTTATTCAAAATTGATCATTATGGCCTCAAATATAAACGTTATTTAGCCAAACTTGAGCGTCAAGAAATTGCACTGGTGGTGATGATCCATGATTTAATCCCCCTAGAAAATCCTGAGTATTGCTCCGCAAAATCGCAGGCTAAATTTTCACGCAACTTGCAAATTATTCTAAGATACGCAAAAGGGATCATTACCGTTTCACAAGCGACTACACAAAGTCTATTAACTTATCTTAGGAACGCTACCCATCAACATTCTCCCCCAATAATCTCTGCTTTACTTGCTTCCGGCTTGCCAAACTCTTCCTCTTGGGGCGAAAGACCTGTAGCCGAACCTTATTTTGTTATTGTTGGCAGAATTGATCCTCGTAAGAATCATTTACTACTCTTACGCTTATGGCGAATTTTAACTGAGCGCTTAGGCGAAAATACACCAAAATTAATTATACTGGGGCGTCGTGGTCGACTATGCGAACAGACTCAAATCTTACTGGCCTCCAGGGATTTACAAGATGTTGTTATTGAACATCAAGTTAATGATCAATCTCTCATCAATTATTTATATCATTCTCAAGCACTACTTTTCCCAAGCTTTGCGGAGGGTTATGGCCTTCCTTTAGCCGAAGCGCTAACCTTAGGTGTCCCAGTCATTGCCAGTAATTTAGAGGTATTTCGCGAGATAGGAGGTCAGGTGCCTGACTATATTGATCCTTTGGATACGAGACAATGGTTAGAATATATTGAAGATTATGCAAAAAAAGACAGCTCGCTTAGATCAGCTCAGTTAGAACGGCTACACGCCTTTAAAGCACCCTCATGGGAGGAACATTTTGCTAAAATCGAGCGATTTTTAGAAACCTTATAACTTAAGAACACATGAACTGCGTTTTGACCACAATGAGATTTAAAATGCAAGGGAACATTAATTTTAATCCAGGAATTTCATTTATGTCCAAAATAAGATATAAGAATACAAAAATTTAATAGGGATGACAGCATTACTAAAATGGACAAATATCTATGACATCCTACCAGAAACTCTTAACCAACCCTAATAGATTAGGGAAACATCTACGTACTGGATATACAAAAAATCGAACACTTAGAAGTATTGAGTCCTCTTCATTGTTGAGAAATTCATCATGTCAAAAATATTAATTTCAAATTTTACATTAAGCCCCGATCATTTCCCTTTTGATGGCGTCAAAACACATAATTCCGAGCTTATTCAAACGTTATCGGAATCAAAATACCCGGTGTCCTTGTTGCTGAGCGCAGATAGGCTGTATAGAACTCATACTTTGAGTCCATTCAATCAATTTTTGTTAAACAATAGAGAATGGCACCTGCAGTCATCCATATTAACAAAAAAACGTCTTAAGAAGAGACTTTTCAAAAGTTTTATACGTCGCAAATTAACTCATTTTGACGCTAAGAACCTAGACCTTACTTCATTTCCAGCATGGAGTGGACTTGATAAAATATACATGGAAGAGCTCTTAAAACGAAAGGCAACAACTTATTATAATATGAGAAAAAAATTATGGCAGATTCCACATTTCACCGACTTTAACTTATTCCTTCAAAACTACCCATTTCCGGTACTCGTAAAAAATATTCCAAACATCCTATTTATTCATGATCTTATACCTCTCACTCATCCACATCTTGTCAATTTTTCACCCAGAAGTTGGTTTAACTTAATGAAAGCCATGATAAAACGATATGATCGTATTCTAGCGATTTCTGAGCATACCAAATTATCTTTACTCACCCATTTTAATGTAGACGAAAAAAAGATAGATGTGGTCTATCAATCAGTACACTCTAATGCAGAACAATACAGTAATGTAGATACCACTGCCATTCTTAATCCTCTGGGTTTAAAACCCAAGGAATTTTTACTCTATGTGGCACGCCTTGAGCCTCGAAAAAATCACTTAAGGCTCATGGAAGCTTATCAATATGCTAATGTAAATATGCCTTTGATTTTAGTGGGTCGCTTAGACACACATAACTTAATACTTCCTCCTGGAATAAAAAAATTAATTGAAAGCCCACAAAGCACTATTAAGTTAAACCGTCAGAAGAAAATAGTCTGGCTGTCTGAAGTCTCTAACTTAACGCTTTCCGCTCTGTACCAATCAGCAAAGGGACTCATTTATCCTTCTGAAGCAGAAGGTTTTGGTTTACCAATTGTGGAGGCCTTCACGTATGGATGCCCGGTTGCAGCGGCAAATACCACTGCTATACCTGAGGTCACTGGCAATGCTGCGCTTTTATTTAATCCTTATTGTATTAAAGATATTGCCAAAGCAATGACTTCTCTCTGCCGTGATACAAATTTGTGTACTCATTTAGCCGATTTAGGGCAAGTGAGAGCGACTTATTTTTCAAGAGAGGAATACAGAAATCGACTTCTCAATACGTTGTCTTCATACATTTGATAACATAACTTCATCTGGACATGCATCAAAGGGAATATCATGATATTTAACTTAAAAAATAAATTAAAAAACAAACAGCCCCTCGAGGTAAGACCAATTAGAGATGAGCTAAAAGAGCTAGAAGAGCTACTTAAGAAGCTTGGACAATCTATTGAGAATAATCATCCCAATATAAATTATTTTAGCCAGCGATTTCGAGAGCATGAGTTGATGAAACTCAATATTAAAACACTGGGATATCATATTGGACATACCCTCTATTCAGCTCGTGAAAAAGAGCAACATCAACTGACAGCGCCAGAGCCTATTAAGTTAAAATCAAAGCTTTGTACACAATCAGACATTGAGTCAAATTGGTTTTCTTTCTGGGCAAATGAATTAAAAACCAAGCCAATTTATCATCGAAAAATATGGGAGTTTTGTTATATTGCACAAGCACTCTATTCATTTGGCAAATTGAAAACAGGTACCCAAGGCATCGGCTTTGGGTGTGGGCAAGAACCGCTTCCAAGTCTATTTGCGAAATATGGTGCTCATGTCATAGCAACGGACTTACCAGAAAAGGAGGCAGCTAATCTTGGATGGGTTAATACAGAGCAACATGCCAAAAATATCCATCTCTTAAGAAGGCCTGATATTTGCCCCAACATAGAACAATTAAATCTAATTGAATTAGAATATGTCGATATGAACCATATTCCACGGCGATATAATAGACAGTTTGATTTTTGTTGGTCCTCTTGTAGCTTAGAACACTTAGGCTCCATTGATCATGGATTTAATTTTATTGAGAACTCCTTAAAAACCTTACGTCCTGGAGGAGTTGCAGTCCATACGACTGAATTTAACTTAGATACTCTTGGCCCTACTATCGATAACTGGCCCACAGTACTTTATCAAGAAAAACATATACAGGACTTTTACTCGGAGCTAGTGAACCAAGGTTATGACGTCGCTGAGTTAGACTTATCTCATGGGTCTGATATTTTAGATGGCTTCATAGACATTCCCCCTTATGAATGGAACAACGAGACTTACAAGCCCCAATATGGCCAGCTTGCACCAGCTCATTTGCGATTGGCTATCGATGGTATTCCATGTACATCCATTGGACTTATCATTTGCAAGCCAGAATGAATTAGTAAAAAAGGATACCGTCTTGAAATCAACTCAATTTAAAGATGCAACCCTTACTTTTTTATTCAAGGGTAAAAAAAGAAACATTGTTGATCATCTGACTTACTCCTTTGATATCAGTGAAAAACAAGTATGGGTTACAGAAGATAGGCTGTTATTAAACGCCATGTTTCACCTCATAACGGCTAATGTACAGCCAACAAAAGGGAAAGTTATCAATCCTATAAGAAAATACTATGCCATTAAACCTGTTCCCATACTCAATCATTTTAGCTTAAAGCAATACCTTAAGACACTTCTGGCTGTCATTACACCTAAACAAGTTGCCCCTAAAAATATTTTAAACTTATTGTGTGATCATCATGATATTTCCCAACAAAAGCTCTGTGGTATTGTTGAGTATTTGTCTGTAGAAACACAGATAGCACTCTCGCTGAGCCTTGCTATATTGCTCGATATTCAGTTTGTTTTTATTCAAAATGCCTACATCAATACAGCGCAGACTCTTCTGCCTGAATCACTTCACACTCAATGGCAGCATTTTTTAACTAAAAATACGGTGATTTCCGTAGTTTATAATGAAAAGGAGCCGACCATTGATTCCTGCTTTAAACGCATTATGACTATAACACCTTATTCCGTCACTGAAACTTTAAGGCCTTAATTAGCATTATGAGACGCTCGATTATTAAACTATTTAGTATTGGTAAAATTATGCTTTTTAAAAATAGCAAAGGTCATAAAATGCTACCTGATGCTCTGCTTATTGCTATTTACATCATTGAACCATTAATTCACACTCTTGTTTGGATATTAATTAATCTTGCTCTGCATGAGCAACTTCAGCAGATAAATACTATTGAAGAAGTGTTTTTAATCTATATAGGGCTCGCTCAATGGTTTTGTCTTAGAAAAATTTTGTCAGGCACAGGCCACGACCTCTATGTTTACCATTCTCTAGAATGCATGTCTTTTTTTAGTTTTAAAGATTTAGTCTTAGCTAAGACATTAAGTTATTTAGTTTTTTATGAAACCTATGTTTTTTCCTTCATCCTTGTAGGTTTATTTATCTTACATACACCTATCCTCAGCCCCTCATCGATTGGAATAGTTGTCTTATCCAGTCTTTTATGGTTTATCGCGCTATTTCTGATGAAATTTATTATTATGCTGATTGATAGTTTAGTGCCTATTATTTCAAATGAGCTTGAGCGTGGACTCGATCGTCTTTTTTATTTCGGCTCATCCTTGTTTTATTCAACTAACCTTTTATCAGAGAAGGCAAAATTGATAATGGATTATAATCCACTCTATCAATTTAGTACTATTTTAAAATCAATTTTTTTGGGAGATGAGGCCACCATACAAACGCTTTTTTGGAAACAATGTCTCGTCTGCGTCGCTTTATTTTTAATTTTTTTACTTTTTATAGTGACTAATCGATTTTCTTTGAAGAAAGTGCGTGCTAACCAAGCATTTCATTTAACATCACCCTACTAGTATATTGATCGAGTGATAGTGAAAATCCCATACCACTCAGTTAGAATGAGTATGTTAATTAATATAAGGAAGTTTAATTGTGTCATTTCGTTTTTCTACACCCAAAGGTCCTTATAGTTTAGCTTATTTGGCTCAGTGTTCAGGCGCTTCGCTATATAATGGCGAGGGGGGGATGTTTCTCGTTTCTGACCTTGCACCACTTTCTAATGCCCGAGCAGATAATCTCTCCATACTACATGAAAAAAAATATATAAAAGCATTAAAAAGTTCTCTAGCCGGAGCATGTATTATTTCATTAAATCATGTGCACCATGCCCCCGAGCACATGCACTTATTGGTTCATAATAATCCCTATAAAGCCTATGCGTTAATCGCTCAGATTTTTTATCCTTCTGACTCCTTTGAAAAATTTATTGCTCCTTCAGCTTTTATTGCATCAAGCGCTACTATTGGCAATGATTGTTATATTGCTCATGGAGCTTATATTGGCGAACAAGTACGTATAGGTGCTCGTTGTAAAATTGGAGTTAACACCTATATCGGTGATGGAGTAGTTATTGGAGATGACTGTTGCATTGAAAATAATGTCAGTATTAGTTATACAGTGATAGGAAATCATGTATTAATTTATCCCGGTGCTCGTATCGGGCAAGACGGCTTTAGCTTCGCGGGTGATGAGCAAGGATATTATAAAGTACCTCATACTGGCGGAGTGGTTATTGGGAATAACGTCGAAATTGGTGCCAATACTTGTATTGATAGGGGCTCTTTGAATAATACCGAAATAGACGATTGGTGCAGGTTAGATAATCTAATACAGATTGGTCATAATGTAAAAATAGGGAAAGGGGCTATTCTTTGTGGGCAAGTCGGCATTGCAGGCAGCAGCAAAATAGGTGAGTATGCCACCTTAGGTGGTAGGGCAGGTGTGAGCGGCCATCTTACAATCGGGGAGCGCGCTACTCTTTTATCGAGCGCTATAGCAACTCAGGACGTTGAACCAGGAGCGCGGGTAGGAGGTTATCCAGCTTTACCTGATCGTGACTGGCACAGACAAACCTATTTTTTAAAAAAGCAGATTAAGAAGTAGGACCTAAAAGGGCTTGTTCCTTAGCTCACTATTAGTCTTAGTCTCTTTCCCATCATTTCAAATGAGCTTGAACATGAACTTGATCGTCTTTTTTATTGCGGCTCATCCTTGTTTATTCAACTAACCTTTTAATTAATAGCTAACATGCATTGTCATTTTTTAATGACTCCGTAGGTAAGTATGTCTTCAACTTCTCCTTCATTTCTATCCAAGAACTAAGCTCATATTGCTTGTTTAAATTTAAGTCTCTTGTCACAAGCTTATATTTTTCAAGTATGCATTTAAGTTCATCTAACAAATAGGAGGAAAAAGAATGATTATTGTATTTGGTGTAGGGAGCATGAAATAACTCATCAAGCTTCTTTAAAATAACATGCTCTTCAGTGGTTTTAATAGTTTGTAAAAAATCTTCTGCACGATTTTGGCCAGTCATCCCATGCCTAAACCAACTAAACCAACCATTTTCTTCCCGTGGGTTGTTACCTTTCTCATAATGAGCACGATATTTCTTTTCCGCACTAATTACCGCTTGTATAAGTAACTTTTTTAAGTCTAAAGAGGGCTGCTTTTCTTGCTCACTAATTTGTGCATTATTAAAAAATGAATTACTTGCAAGTGATGAATGAGGTCGTCGAGAAGGGAGTCTGCGTTTAGGTATCGTTGCGCGCGATTGCGTAAGATGTACCAGTTTTTGCGATTTTGTTTCGGTGGCTACCTCTTTTTTAAGAGGAGTGTTTGGTGTCAAACTTACTGGCAAAGTTTTAAGTTCTTCTTCATTATTAGTTGGCTGTTTTTCAGCAAGGACGGTTTCCTTTTGCGGTTTGGGAGCAAGGCCTAGAAAACCCGTTTTGATTAACTCATCCCTCCTAGTCGCGACTAAACTTTCAGGGATATCCAATTTTTTTTTGCCATTGGTTTGGAGGTGCTTTCTCATAGTCTTCCTCTTCCTTAAGTTACTGATGAATAACTGCAGACTCTGATCAAATAGAGCAACACTATAACCAATTGTAGAAATATAAACTAGATGGGTAATCATCCCGAATGCAGCAAAGACTTCTCGAGCGCTTTATTTCTTTCTACTATTCGGGATTGTTACTCTGCTGATTAGTTTTAACTTCTTTCACTGGATTTTAATTTTTTGAAAATAAGGATATGTTGATAAGCATCATCAATTCTACTTTCACTTATCTCGCCTGATCTAACTTTCGCTTCAATAATATCAATAATTTCCTTAGGGTCCTGTGGCTTTTCCGCCAGTTGGTTACCGAATAAAAGCATGTCTGCACCAGCATTAAGTGCAAGTGTTACCGCTTGCTCTAAACCAAAATTCTCGCTGATAGCCTTCATTTGCATATCATCAGTCACTATTACGCCTTTAAATTGCAATTGCTCGCGTAAAATTTCCGTGAGTATTTTGTGAGATAAAGTAGCCGGTAAGCCTGTTGCATCTAACTTGCCATTAACAATATGCGCAGTCATTATCATGCCGCATGGGGTCTCACTATTTAAGAGAAGCCTGTATGGCTCTAATTCAAACTCTTGCCAAGAATCAGTGACATCGACAAAACCTAAATGGGAATCCGCATTGGAACTGCCGTGACCAGGAAAATGCTTATAAGCACATTGAATTCCATGTTGTAAAAAATTTTGCGAAAAAATACCACCATATAGAGCAACATTGGAGGGTTGATCAGAAAAACTTCGTCCTAGCATACCAATAATAGGGTTATCCGGGTTCACATTAACATCAACATCAGGCGCGAAATCTAAATTTAAACCTACATCCTCTAAAGTTCTAGCCATCTCGCCTGCGACTTGATTTGCCGCTTCAGGTGCCATCTTACCCACATCTGCAGCCGATACTGTTTTTGGGAATCCGTAATCCTCTTTTAGGCGATTAACTGCTCCTCCCTCATAATCAATAGAGATCAGTAAAGGAAGCTGGGGGCGTTGATGTTTCTGATTAGCAACCTTGTTGGCAAGCTGCAATTGTTCATTGAGTTGCTTTAACTGCTGTGGGTTGGCAATATTTTTATCAAATGTCTGTGTTCGATAATTGTAGTCAAATAAAATAACACCACCGATATTATTTTTATCTATCGCTTGAACAATAGGGGATGTTTCGTTGATTTCTTTACCATCAAAGCCAATGATAAGCATTTGGCCTATCTTATCGCGTAAACTCAGCTCTTCGGCACTAGCAATTCCTACATTACATAAGAGAGCCACGAACAATATTTTTAAATATTTCATATTGACTGCTGCTTTATTTAAGGCCAGAAATGATAACAATTTAACCAAAAAGAATCAAGAATGCCCCCTGTTACCCCCTTCAAATAATAGGGTCTGTTTACAATTCGCTAGCTTGAGTCGAAAAACCTTGATTTTCGAGCATCGTAGCGCAGCATACACGAGTATGTGAGCAACGAAGCACAGAAAATCAAGGTTTTTAGGCCAAGATAGTAGAATTGTAAACAGACCGTAACTTCTAGGCTAAACTAAATGTTGACTAGAGCAACTTGGTCTTTCATCGAGACTATGCTATTTTTTATGTAAACTTTTCAGGATGAACAGAATGAAATCATTTATTGAGCAAGCGCAGTTTTATGCTGAATACCATCAAAAACCCATAACCTTTTATACTCATCTTATCGGTGTACCTTTAATTATTTTTTCTTTAATGCTTTTTTTAGGATTTTTCCATTTAATTGTTCCCGGGGTTCTCGATACAAATTTTGCGAGTATTGGGACAGTCATCGTACTTATTTATTATTTTCTTTTAAACTGGCGTTTGGCTTTAATATTAACACCCATTTTTATTTGCTTATTATGGATAGCTAATCTTATTAGTTGGGCAGGTCCTACGAGTGGCGCCTTATGGACTTTTGTTATTATCTTTATTCTAGGATGGATTTTACAATTAGCGGGACATTATATCGAAGGGAAACGACCTGCTTTAGTGGATAACTTCTGGCAAGCATTGGTTGCTCCTTTGTATTTGACCGCCGAGTTATTTTTTAGAGCTGGTCGCATGAAAAACTTAAAGACACAAATTCATGGAGGAGAAATTCCCCCAGCTCAGCCAGTTACTACAGAAAAAGCCTCATCCGCTGCTGATGATATAATGTAAATAATTTTTTTTGAACCTTGATGAGGATAGCTCATCAAGGTCTATTTACACAGTCTTAGTAATCATAAAACAATGATGGATACGCTTGTTACGCTTGAAATCCAAATCAATTGTCTCCGCGCTGATATCCTTTACCTGATATTTTTCCTGGATAGTTGGCAATAACTTAAATTGCCTGAAATTGGTGGAGAAGTAGAGAACGCCTCCAGGATTTAGTAAGCGCATAGAGGCATCAATCAAGACAATTTGATCACGTTGCACATCGAGAGTTTGTTGCATTCGTTTGGAATTTGAAAAACTAGGCGGATCCAGAAAAATAACGTCAAAGCGATCTCGAGTTAACTTGAGCCATTCCAAACAATCATAATGAATGAATTGATGTCGTGATAAGTTAATATGGTTAAGTTTAAAATTATCTTCAGCCCACTTTAAGTAGGTTTTGGACAAATCCACATTCGTGGTTAATGCACCTGCCAAAGCGGCATGAACACTTGCTGTTGCCGTGTAACAAAAACAATTTAGAAAGCGTGTTCCTGACTTTAATTCGGCAAAGCGCATCCGTAAGGGACGATGATCTAAAAACAATCCCGTATCCAAATAATCATAAAGGTTAACTTTTAGTTTCGCTTGCCCTTCAGTAACCGTCATAACATGTTTGGTCTCATTCATTTTTTCATATTGATTACGGCCCTTTTGTTGCTTGCGTTTTTTGACTACAAGCCTGTCTGGAGAAATGCCTAAAGCATCTGGTACTACTTGAATTACTTCTAGGCTGCGTTTCTCAGCAAGGTGAGCTGGAATACTCGCGGGGGCTGTATATTCTTGCAAAACTGCAAATTCATTATAAATATCAATTGCATAGGCGTATTCTGGTAAATCAGCATCATAAATGCGGTAACAACTAATCTGATTTCGTTTAGCCCATTTTTGCAAATGCTGATGATTTTTCTTTAAGCGGTTTGCCAGCATTTGTGCACCAGGAGATAAGGTACCCGTTTTTCCTGTCTTTAGACGATTCTCTTCATCCAAAGACATGCAATATAATTTACATTCTAAAGGGCCATTGAATAAGGTATATTGTTTCTCTGCACGTAGCCCCAACGCTTTAGCAAGCATGGTATTTGAAGTTAATACAGCAGCTTGCCAACTTTGATAATGAGAGTGCAGGGTAGAACCTAATTGCTGATATAACGGGACAAGCTGTGTTGCATCGCCTAAGCGTTCCCCGTAGGGAGGATTAGAAATTACTAATCCTTTAGTATGGTCAGGCCGACAATCATTCACTGCCATAACCACAAATTCTACCAAAGGAAGCACACCGGCACGCTCAGCATTTGCATGCGCAATCTTAATAAGCTTGGCATTACTATCGGTTCCTCTTAATTTCACTTTGAGTGGTTTGACTTGTTGCAATGCTAAAGTGCGAACTTTTTCCCATAAAGAGGGTTGATGTTGGGCCCAATAATTGAGGGATTGGTCTTGTCGCAGCAGGCCGGGGGCAATGTGACTTGCCATCATGGCAGCCTCAATAACCAGGGTTCCTGAACCACAAAATGGATCATGCAAACTATAATCTTTAGCAGCCAATTGTGGCCACTTAGCGCGAATTAACATGGCGGCTGCGATATTTTCTTTAAGAGGCGCCTCACCCGCTTGAGTACGATATCCGCGCTGGTGCAAACTGTAGCCAGTCAGATCGAAACTGACTGTAACAATGTCATTTTTAAGGTGGGCATGCAAACGGATTTGCGGACGCTCCTTATCAATAGATGGGCGTAAACCCTTAAATTGGCGGAAGTGATCCACGATACCATCTTTAACAACCTGCGCGCCAAACATTGAATTGCGAATGTGTGTTGAAGAACCATGAAACTCAATTGCCAAAGTTTTATCCGCAGTAAATACCGTTTGCCACGGGAATTGATTGCAAAGTTGATAAAGACTTTGCTCATTGTGTGCTTGACCAGTAAATAATATAAGCTGAACTCGATTCGCTAAACGAGACCATAGGCAAAGCTGATAAATAATTGCTATCTCGCCCTCGCCATAAACCCCCTGAGGGCTAACACGAGTGACGTGCAAGCCTAAAGCTTTGAGTTCCTCTTCAAGCAAATACTCTAATCCCTTAGGGCAGCTAATGAATAATGAATATCTCATAATAAACATGACCTTAGAAAGCGAAATAATGCCTTTGCAGCGCCACTAGGCTTATTGCTGTTTTTTTCATCCACTGCTTTTTTTACTAATTGTCGTAAATGTTGCACATCTGCTGGATGATACTGATCAATAAATTCCGTGAGCGCCTCCTTCCCCTCGTTAATTAAACGCTCACGCCACAATTCTAACTCATGAAATTCAGCAGTTAGTGCGCTGTCTTCAGCAACTATCGCCTCATAAGCAGTCAAAATTGCTTCGCTATCTGCAGCACGCATTAACTTTCCTATTAATTGCGCTTGGCGTCTTATAGCGCCATGACTTTTGATGACTTTAGCCTCCATGATGGCTTGACGTAAATTTTCTGGTAATGGCAAACCGTCAAGTTTGGCAGGATTTAAAGCAATCAATTTTACCCCGACTTTTCTCAAAGCTTCTGCATCACGTTTCTTTTGAGATTTACTTTTTTGTTCTTCCATCAATAGACCTTTTGTGGAATGTGGATATTTTATAAAACAATATTAGACTTCTTTTCGAAACTTGCGGCAGTAAATAACAAATATCAGGCAACGCAGGCGTCAACTTGTATTTTATCATTTTTAGGGGCTGTTGCCATTTGCTTTATAGACAATCACTCAAGTCAATGAGATTACAACAACAGAGCGGGAAGTCAGTCAAAATCCATTGTGATTTATTTTTTTACAAAAAATGCGATAATTCTACCTTTTTCGCAAAGGGGAATAATTGTGGAGCCATTAATCGAATATATTAAAAAAATATTTATATTTTTACTTTTAATTTTATCATTCCGAAAAATTGGATTGGCATCAACAACATCGAATAGCAACAATTTTATTGATTTACCTGACGATCATAACTTTTGCCCCAATAGCCTTTCTTATTTCAGCATGAGCTCACAACTCTGCCTTTTCGCCCCCCCTAATTCCTGGAATACCCAAGAGATTTACCAAACTGCCCTAATGATTTCAGCTCAAAATTTTAAAAAAGCCGTTTCACAAAAAAAAATACAAAAGCCTTTAGAGGTAATACGTGAACAAATTCGAGAAGGAGCAAATGTCGATCAGGTTCTTGAAAAAAAGGCTATGGATTATATTTTACAATTATCCCCTGAATTTTTTGAGTTCGATACTACGTTTGGTATACATACTTTAAAATCAGGAGTAAAAGCATCAGCTGCTTTAGACGATTTACTGAATTCTTCAGTCAATCAAGCTTCGCTTGAATGTCAAAGTGGTGCATTATTATTTCACTATATCAGTTTACTCAATGTGCTGCGTGAGGCGCATGGGAAACACAAAGGAGAAACAATATTTAATGATTTTTTTGGTAACGGACAAGCCAACTTTCCTAAATCACAACTGTTTTCAATTAGTGAGTACGGAATCATTCCCGATTTACATAATAAAATACAAACAAACTTTTTACGCTTTCCAACAATTCCCCCTCTTAACTTCTTCTTAAAAACAAATGTAAATTGTAGTGGTTGGAATGATTGCGCCCTATCACTGGGAGCAAAAATTTACATGAAAAATCATGATGACTACTTGTTAAAACATTACGCAGGTAGCTATCAAGGTATGGCTGCGATTCATATTGGTAACGGGAAATATTGGAGCTTAGATATGGAGGAATTAAGTACACGAGAAACCATGGAAAAGACATTGGTTGAAAAGCATAATCAAGCTCCAGATACCTTAGACATTCAATTGGCGAAGAAAGCAGGGGTTGCTAAACCAGCTAACTATAAAAAGAAAATTACTTCACGCGATATTTCAACACCCATAGGTGAACTTGACCAGATTGATGAAGAAAAGATAGATTTATTGATAAAAGACCCATCTAAATGCTTAGCGCAGTTCCAAGAGTATCTAGCAAAAACGAACAATGAAATGACAAGGAAAAGAGATAAATCATTTCTTGCAGGCAGACTAACGCTTCCTCTTCCTAAACATAAAATAAACATGCCAACATCTATTGATTTAGACGAAAAGAAAATGAAAAAACTTGCAAAAGCAATGAATTACCGTTTTATTAAGGATAAAGCCACCAATAGATCTTTGATAATTTCTCCACATTATGAAATCTTTTTGTCCTATTTACCACATACTCATAGTATTACTACACAGTACTCCCCAAAATTAAGAACAGCAATGATTCAGGAATTGGATGAAGCATTACAACAAGATTTTGCTTTTTGCATGGATACTCGTTTTGCAAAAAGACCAACTCTTTAATTCGATCTAAAAGAAATTAGTCTACGGGAACGAAAGATATTTCGGTAGGCTGATATGCTTTTTTCGGTCTGGCACGTAAATAAGCACGAGTTATGGCGTAAAGATTGAAAAGAAGGATTGCCAACAGTAAAGAATGCAACCAGGTTACTGTCAGCTTGGCAAATATCGGTAAGGTTATAAACACCCCTATACAACCAGCTACGCTAAGGATTAGAGTTTTTTTCAATGGAATCTTATTTTGTTGCACAAATACTAACGTTGTTAGCGGTTGTTGCATGGCCCCTGCCGTGGTCATAATGGGGAAAGCGACGACAGGTGATACATTTAATAAGAATAATACCGCCTGAACCATAACAAATAAGCCTACCCCAACCGAGGTTAGCGCACCACAAATCACCATAGCAAAAAAGCCAATGATCAACTTCCATGAATGTAATTCAACGATGTCTCCACCAATTGGCATCAGGCGTAATTGATGGCAGATTAACAAGCCAATAATAATAACAAAGCAACACATCATTGCTAAACGAATAGCCTGTTTACTTAGACGACTAACAACACTGCCCCCAATTAAGCCGCCAACACAAGTACCTAACACAAGAGTCATAAGAGTGGTGAGATCAACATCGACTAGGCGCATGAAGAAAAATGATTCGATGGTGCCGGGTATAACTTGAGCCCCATTGTTAACAGCAGGTAATTCGTCATCCGGAAAAGTACCCAATAATTTAGCCAAAGCCACATTGACTGCAAAACTACCAATTCCTAAGGTGTCGGCAATGAAGGCAATAATACCGCTGAAGGTAAGCTTGAGATAATCTAACGAGGACAATCTTACAGCAGGTTGTTTCATAAGCCCGTGAAACATAGCGATCACACAGATCACTGTCAAAACCAATATTGCAAAAATTATTAAACTGATTGCCATCCAACTCTCATCATAAGTTAACTGAAAACCCCATTACAAATTTAATGGGGTAATCTATGCTCTGTGTATCTATAAGGTAGATCAAGAGGGAGACCACTGATTATACATTATTTACTTTGTCCAGCAAACATCAAAATGAATAAATATACATCTCAATGAGTATATTTTTTGTTATTAGACCATTGTTTTGGCAGAAAATTTATGCACTCCTTGCCAAGAAGTAGTTCGCTGCCATCAACAAAGAAAAACAGGTCAACCACTGTTAAAGAGCCTTTAGCCAAACAGTCGTTTAGCGATACCTGCGACATGCCTACCTTGGAATCGTGCTATCTGAAGTTCAATGGGTGTTGGCGTACGGCTTCCATCAGGTCCTGCAATTGTACCTGCGCCATAGGGAGAACCTCCCCGCATAGCACTTAAATCAGTCAATCCTTTTTCGGAATAGGGTGTTCCTACCAAAATCATCCCGTGATGCATTAAAGTATTCCAAAATGACAAAATGGTTGACTCATTACCACCACCTGTACCTGTAGAGACAAATACACTACCAATTTTGCCAATTAGACTACCTTTAAGCCACATACCACCAGTTTGATCAAGAAAATTTCGCATTTGTGAAGCCATGTTACCAAATCGGGTAGGGGTACCAAAAATAATGGCATCATATTCTTCAAGTTCTTGTGGCTTGGCTATCTCAGCTTTTTGGTTTAGTTTAACACCTGCTTTTTTGGCAATTTCTTCTGGCATTAGTTCTGGCACACGTTTGATAACAACGTCCACACCATCGACTTCTGCAACACCTTTAGCAATTTCTTCAGCCATGGTTTCAACGTGACCATAGCTGGAATAATACAAAACCAATACTTTTGCCATTATTTCTCCTTGTCAAAATCGATTATTCCGATAGTCATCCAAAGCCTGCATAACCTCTTCTTGAGTATTCATCACAAACGGCCCAAGCCAAGCCATGGGTTCTTTTATTTTTTTTGCAGCAACCAATATGCAATGACTTTCTTTTATTGCCTCCAGGGTTAAAACATCCCCTTGGCTCAATGCTGCCAAAACACCTTCCTTAATTACTTCCCCATGAATTGCAACTTCTCCTGACAATACAAAAACAAGCGTCTGATGCCCTAGAGGAATACCTTGCCTCATGTCTTTATGACTCGGCAGGTGAATATCAAAGAAAATGGGCTGAGTTGCTATACCTTCAATAGGCGAGAGTGTACCTTGCTCTGTCTGACCTGCAATAACTTTAATGGTTAGCCCAGAATCATGAGTTTCGACAGGTAATTGAGCCTCTCCAAATTCTTGATAACGAGGAGCAACCCATTTATTAGCCGCGGGTAAATTGAACCAAAGCTGGAATCCCCTTAATCGTCCCTGTGTTTGCTTAGGCATTTCAGAGTGAATAATTCCTCGGCCAGCAGTCATCCATTGGACATCCCCTGGTCCAATAACCCCATGATGTCTCTGATTGTCTTGATGCTCCATTTGCCCATTGAGCAAATAAGTAACCGTTTCAAACCCACGGTGAGGATGCTCTGGAAACCCACCCAAATAATCCATTGCCTCTTCACTATCAAAAAAATCAAGAAGCAAAATAGGATCAAAATCATTCCGCCTTGTTGTACCTATATAGCGATGCAACTTCACGCCTGCGCCTTCACGTATCAAGGTTCCTGTAAGTAGTTTTTCAACTTGGATAATTTTCATAGAAACGGATTTAACGGAAATAAAAATAGCATACTTGAAAAACCAAGCTTGTTAAATGACAGTCAGCAAACTTCCTTCTAGTAGAAATCATATCAACCTGACAAATTAAAATTCTTGCACTATGCTGAAAGACCAAGACTAGGAAAAGGAGCTTCCTGTGGATACCAAAGAACACACTCAATTAGGAAATGCCTTACGTTTTTCAGGGATTAACGATAACCCTTACTTACGTGTTGATGAGCAAGGAATCCTTCACTTAAAGCTAATGCGCTACCATGAAGATGGTATCCCTGAGCCGATGACTCTAGAAATGACTGCCGGGGAAATTATTGCTATGGCGGCTGATTTTTTTACGGATCGCAATTGGAACATGAAGCTTAATTTGCCCAGTTGCCACAGTTTTAAAATGGCAGAACAATTTGCCGATCAGCCGTCAAGTTGCAGCTTGGGTGAATATTTAATTGAACAGCCTGTTACACATGAAGAAGAAAGTGCCTTTATTAAGGCTTATAATAATCTGGCCTCCCCTGACGTCAACCGCGCTAATATCGACTTAATTTATAAAATCGATGGCAGTACCTACATTCCTTTTTCTGCAACCTTAAATGACTACGTCAAGCAACTGATGTTTTATTTTCGTGTAAAAGACTATGGTGAAATGTTAAATCGTAATCAAACTCATTTTACCCCGTGGTCTGTTCGCGTTTATACCTTAGGACATCATCTTGCGCTTAGATATGCGCGCATAGCCTATGAGTTAAAACAATTAATTGCGAACGCCGACTATCAATCTACAAATGAAGATCTACAAAATATATTCAAGACATTACAAACAAAGCAAGATGGTTTTTCCATTAAAAATTTACAAGATCTTTTTTATCGCTATCAGGCTTTGACTTTTTGTACTGAATTATTTGTTTTTCATTATTATTCCGATCATTTTGCCGCCGGCCACATGTCAATGGTTGGTGATTTACGTGTCTTATTAGCAGAGCGCTTTGGTACCTGGGGAAGTATTTTGGCCAATAACTTACACAATGAATTAAACCGTGTAGGTGTATACACCCAACGTCCTTATGACCCTACGCCATCTCCGCGCGAAGCACCTACTGCTGCACGTGGGGATGGTGATTTTAACAGCTGTATTAATCATTTAAATAAAGAAGCATGTATTGCCGGGATGCAATGCTCACTTCAAGATCTAAACCACGTGATGAATGGCCATGAGATTCTAGAGCAAGGACAATACGGGGGTCTTGAACATCTCCCCGATGCTGATTTCCATTATCGGCAATTACAACCACTGCTTGTAATTGGAGAGGATACTAAAATCTATCGCCGCGAGAATTTAAATCGAATTAAAACACTGTCTCCCTCCGATTACGCAAAATTGCAAGCGGCTCCAGCAGAATGCGGCTATTGTGAATTGACCAGTAAATGGGATGCTTTTTGGCTAGTTGCAAAGCTGCGGCTATTACCCTTTGCCTATGAGGGAGAGGTGCAACCCCTATCTGCTTCTGAACTACTTCGTATAGAAATGGAGGAACGAGCACTCAACCCAGACAGAGATCCGATTCCTATACCTCCTTGTACACCGGAAGAAAAACCAGCTCTCCAAGTACCAGATTGGCATACTCCCTCTCAAGAAGTACAACTTCTTATGGGCCTTGATAAATATAGCTTGCTCGCTGCAAAACCAAAACCGCAATCACAAAAAGTAGAAATTAAGGAAGAAACGCCTACCCCCTAATTGCATTCAGTGGCCAATATGCCTCTGTATAAGCCCCAGGAAATTGCCATTTAACAGCAACCCTTTTTTATTAGAGGGTTGCTTGTTTTTTTAAAATACCCTAGATACTAATCTATCATCAGTCGAGTTTTGACCCCATTGATCTAAACTCGAACTAATAGAATAATAAGCCTTTTACTTAACCAAGGTGAGAAGATGCACCGTTTAAAATTATTACTCATAACCTTTCTAATCACCTGCTCTTGCGCACAAGCATCTAATGCAATTCTAACCACCATTAATGGGGAACAAATCACATTTAATAGCTTAAAGGGAAAGTGGGTACTCCTAAATTATTGGGCAAGTTGGTGTCAACCTTGTCTTGATGAGATTCATGAATTGAATCAATTTTACAAACAACGAAAAAACAACGTTGCCTTGTTTGCAGTAAATTACGACATGCTATCTGTAAACGAACAATTACAGCTGATTAAAAAATACCATATTCGCTACCCCAGTCTACAAGACCCGGCAAAACAATTGCGATTAGGCAGTATTCCCGGCGTTCCGGCGACCTTTATTTTTAATCCTCAAGGCAAGCTCAGTCAAACACTTTATGGCCCACAAACTGCCTTTAGTTTGAATGAAGCACTTAGACACCAGACCACAACCTAGTGGTGCAAGCCTCGTCTAGCTGCCCTTTAAATTGCCCTTTTGTTTTGTTTTTAGTCTTCTGGTATATTATGCGTCCGTTCATCACGTGAAATCAAATAATGTACAATTTAGAAGACTTAACCGAATTTAATCCTGCTTTAATTTATGCTTTTGAACCTGAATCCTCACCGCTGCGCTTAGCGGGTTCAGAAACATTCCAAGATGCACTTTTCCCCGAGGCTGGGCAACATGAAGATATGCTAAATGCTTATCTTTATGCGCAGAAAACAATTCTGCCTTATATTCGCGAAAAAGGGCTAGATAAGGTCGATGAAAAGCTTTTACTCGAATGGATAAATAAACTTCATGGTTTTATTGGTAATACACTGTTAGCGACACATGGACATCAGGCTGGAGTCTATACCCAGCAAATGGTAATGCGTTGGCACCAAGGCGCACAACTAAGTACAGATTTTATTCTTTATTTCTCTAATTTACATAAGGCTAAATCTAAAACTACTTTTGCAAAAGCTCTAGAAATGCAGGGAGTTGCCGAAGAAGACGCACTACCGTTTATAAATCTTTTAGAGAAAATTAAAAATAACAAAAGCATTAAACCTCATCCTTCCCAAACCCCCTTTATAGATCCAAAAAATCCGACGTCCCCGGGTGCTATTGTATTACATAAATTAGCAACTGCTTATCACGAAGGTAAATTAACAACTCAAGAGAAAAAACTTGTCGATCGTATTGTCAAGGTTTGCCGTTACCCTCATGAACTCCCGCAGGCAATGGAAAAATTTGCCACTGAAAGCTTGCAACAACTGCGCAAACTTGATCCCAATAATCTACCAGACATTGCTAATTGTTTAGGAAAGATCTTTTATGAATTTACCGACATTCATCCCTATGGTAATGCCAATGGCCGAACTGGTACTTGTTTGATTAATATTTTTCTTCGTGCACTTGGACAACCTAGTATTTTATTGCGCCATCCAGGGGAAAAGGAAAATGAAAGCAGTGACTATTCGCAAGCAATCAAACTAATCGATAGCACTATTGAGCCTTTGCAAAAATTAATTTTAAAACGTATAGTTGACGCGAAAGAAACGATTTTTGCGGATGAAAAACTCAAGCAAGTGATTGCCCTACGTGTTGCGGCAAGCACACTATTAAAACGTATCCAACAAAAACATCCTCTTTTTGACCTCGAAACTCTTCGCGATAAATTGGTACTACAGTCTCTTCTGCTTACACAAGTAGAGGATATCAATGTCAGTTCAATTATACTCTTAACTGCCTTAATCGACATCGCAGCAAAAGAGGAAAAAAGGCTGGATGACGTAAAATTAAAACCCTTGTTACCAGCACCAATCTCTATGGAACAAAGACAAGCTGTAATTGCTGCTTTGGAGAAATTAACCGGAAAAACAGGTTGGAAAACCGCTAACAAAGATGGCTTAATGGCATGGCTTGAAGTTCCTAGCCTAGAAGATCAACAGGAAACTGTTAGCACATTAGACAAAATTAAAGTCGCTACTAGCGTCCTGCCCATGTTGCGCCAAGATAATGGTGTTCGAGTGGTGCAATGTAAAAATATTAATATTGAAAAAATAATTAGCTTGGCCAATCAAACATTGACAAAACCAATGCTTCTAGACAACTTCGCCTAGTAATTACCACTGTCCTGTTTTAATTCGTTAAAATAGGACAGTGGTCTAATTTTGCAATAATAACCCTAATTTTAATAATTCGACCCTTTCATTGTAGAGTCGGAGCATTATCCGCCAGCCCTTTACCTTTGGTAGATGTTGTAGTTGCAGCCGGTGCCGTCGCTGCAAAAAAGAGCGGACTTTTTTGCTGGCTACTTTGCATCGTATAATTTTTGGTTAGATTATGCTGCTGAGGATTATACGCAAATGACAACAAGTGCAGGAAAAAATTGATATTCGGATAATTTCCAAAAATATGCTCATATAAATCATCAACATTTGCAGGAGAATCAGGGCAAACTTTCTGCATTCTCTGACTGGCATGTCGCTTATTAATTTCTCCCCATTTTTCAAGAATAATTGTAGCCTTTTTGAATGAATAATCACTTGCAAAAAATGGCTTATTTTTAACATCTTCATGGAGGAATAAGCTACCCATTAAAAATAAAGATAAGAGTCTTACTTCTTTATAATTTTCTGGTGTAGCAGAAAGTATCGATGGTAACAAAAGCTTAATTGGCATGAATACCGTATTGATATTAGAAATGACAAAAAATAAATTCCAACTGTTATAGATATCACGCCATTCTGCGTCTATATCAAATTGCAACACTTTTTTCTTAGCGCCATTTATTTTTAAATCTGGTAAAAGTCCATAGGCTGCCTCGTCACTTAGAGCAACACCTTCAGGAAGCATATGAGAAAGTAAACTGAAATGACTAGCATATTTTTTTTCTTCCATAATATTGATAAGGCCAATACCTGACTTGGCATTATCCACTCCACCACTCTCTTTGGCATGCCCTGTGGAATCTTCCCATGCAGCTTCAAGTATATTTAAGCCCATACCCGACACCGTAGCGTATGATAAATCAGCATTAGCAGGCTCAATATCTGCATTCCATCCTGACAGCTGCTTACGGATGATAAATGCATCAACATCAGCCTTTGTTTCTTCATTTTCCCCTGTTGATTTATGAAATAAAATATTAAGGATGCCAGGTTTGATAGAAATCATTTTCAATCGTTCAAATAGAGAGGCTTTAAGAGGTGCACCGAAGAAGAAATCAGCAAAGGGATTTCCTGGGTAAGAAGTAGGACTGCGCTTAAGGAGATGGTCGTAGACATCTTGTGCAAAATACTGACCATTTGCCATGGTAATTACCACGGCTTCAAAGAGGCATAACATATTAATCTGTAATTGTAATGTTCTAGAAGCATCGGCAAGTTCAACATCGCTCACTAGATTATTTTCCTGTATAAATGCAAGTAAAGTACACAAGGGTTGATTATTTAAAATACTTAATTTGACATAGTGAATTAAACGTTTGAGATCAATTTCGTCTTTAGAGATTTTCAGTAAAAAATCCTTAAATTCTTTATTATTAGTAGTCATATTATGGAGATTGAGTTCAACCAAAATTTGCTTTATTAAATCTGGATTGGAGTTAGTGGATATATATTGTTCTACTCTCGCCAAGAACTCTTTTGCTTGCGCCTCAATACTCATTCTTACCTAGTCCTAAAGTCAAAAAGAGGCATTTTAATGGATTTTTATTAAATAAATATTAAGCATTTTTTGGCTATTATTTACTTTAATCAAGGCTAACTTAACTAGGTAGAGCCTTATCAATTAGAATGAAGAAAAATCAAAATATATTCAAAACGAAAAGGGAAAAACTAAAAGTAAATAGTTTAAAAATAGTAAAATTATCAAAATTAAGAGTTTATATACTGCGATATAAACTAAACTTAACTTTCATTTAAGAACCTTTACCATGCCTTGGAATAGAATGGGTGAGAACAACTTTAACACTAACAGCACGAAAAGTAGCCTCAGTCGCGAGCTTATTACTGAAATTAGAACGGCTGAGTCACCCATAAAACTAAGAGGTGTTTTTAAGACGATAGACGAAAATTTTCTAAAGAAAGCAAAATTCGCAAGTGGGTTCGTTAGCAGTGTAGGTAGATGCCAATTAGCTCTTAAAATCAGCAGTCCACAGCCTGCAGCACGATTGGAATGTTCAAGTCCTGATTAAATATCTATTCCCTTTTCCTTTGCTTTTGAAACCAGATTAAATCATATCAATTAGGGGTGTAATTCTTCGCTTGATTTCCAAATACACGTCTTCTTTGTTCTTGTGTTAATTTAATTTTTAAGCGCCAACCACCTTCTTCTTCAATTTTTTCACTTAACACAGCATCCATTTCATAAAGGGTTGCCCGCAACTTTGCTTGCTCAGGGGCTAACAAAATTTCCTCTTCAATAATTGCACCCTGTAGTTGTGTTGCAATCGCTTGACAAAGCAAATCAAGTCCTGCGCCAGTTTTTGCTGAAAGCCACACCTTATAACCATCTTCTTGCCTATCAATCTTGGCATCCCAACCTTCTTGCTGATCAATTTTGTTAAACACTTGAATCATGGGGATATCGTTAGCACCTAACTCTTCCAAAACCTGCTCGACTGCAAATACCATATCACGCCAATGAGGATCGGAAACATCAATAACATGTAGTAACAAATCAGCCTCTTGTGTTTCTTCAAGTGTTGCACGAAAAGCTTCTATCAATTGGTGAGGAAGATCACGAATAAAGCCTACTGTATCGGTTAGAATAACAGAAGCGGCTCCAGGCAATTCTAGTTTACGCATGGTAGGGTCTAACGTTGCGAACAGTTGATTGGCTGCATAAATATGTTCACCTGTTAACGCATTAAATAAGGTTGATTTCCCGGCGTTGGTGTAACCTACTAAAGAAACAGTAGGTAGCGCTGCTTTTTGTCGCGCTCGTCGGTTTTGGTCGCGACTCCGCCTTACCTTCTCCAGGCGCTTATTAATGGATTTGATGCGCTCACGAAGTAAACGACGGTCTGTTTCTAACTGGGTTTCCCCTGGACCTCGCAAACCAATCCCCCCTTTTTGTCTCTCAAGGTGGGTCCAACCACGAACTAAGCGCGTCGATAAATGTTGCAATTGCGCAAGCTCAACCTGTAACTTACCCTCAAAGGTACGTGCACGTTGCGCAAAAATATCGAGAATTAAACCACTGCGATCAACGACGCGGCATTCTAATAAACGCTCAAGATTCCTCTCTTGAGAAGGTGAAAGCTCATGATTAACTAATACCAACTCCGCTTTATGAGCCAATACCTGCTGCTTAATTTCTTCAGCCTTTCCTAAGCCCACGTAATATTTAGCTTCGGGGGTAGAGCGAGCACCTGTGACACAGGTCATAATCTCTGCTTGAGCCGACAATGCCAACTCTTTAAATTCGACTAAGGCCTTTTCAGCATCAACACCAGGCAGTGCCAACTGCACAAGAATGGCACGCTCTCCCCCTTGTGGTCGTTCAAACAAGGTTGTTTTCCGTTTAAAATAAAAGCAGTTAGTCTGCCACATTTCCTTCTTCGTCACCAGTGGGCATCTTCACCATTCGTGATGGCACAACGGTTGATATCGCATGCTTATAAACCATTTGTGTCACAGAGTTTTTCAACATGACGACATACTGATCAAATGAATCGACAATTCCATGTAATTTAATCCCATTCACTAAAAATACAGAAACAGGAATTTTTTCCTTACGTAATTCATTCAGGAATGGGTCTTGTAAGAGATGATTTTTAGACATTGCCTACTCCTTATTATTATTTTATTCAGGCAACTACTTCAATAGTATAGTCGTCCTGGCAAAATAAAACTTTAAGGTTTAATGAAATTTTTCTTTATCCTAATAATTTTTTATTTATTTTTAAATAATTAAATATTGTTCATGCTTTTTCTTTACCCCTAACTATAGATGAAAATCAGGAATTTCCTCCGGTAGTCCAATAAACTAGTAAATAACAAAATTATTATTGCCATTGCATCCCTTTCTGATTTCGTTACTATAGTGTTGCCTGAATAAAAATCTAATTGTGACCACCGGTCTATCATTAATGTGCTGGAATAAAACTCTAAAAATTTTTTAAGCCGTTGAATAGCATTTTGGCCCAGAGTTAATCTAGTCATTAATTACCCATCATTTAACAGGCAAAATAAGGAGATTAACCTATGAAATATACAAAAAGTGATTTGTTAGCAATGGAAAATCCCTATGAGCTACTCATAGAACAAGGCGAGTCTTTATTAGAGAGTAGAGAGGCAATTGCAGCGCTCTCCAGTAAAGAACAAATCCATTTGGTTACACAAATCATTTCTGGCTGTCCGACAGAACAATTTAGTAAATTAAATCAAAAAGTTCATCGCTCGCTTGTATGTTCAAAATTTTCAGAATCTATTGGTCAAGCTTGTGTGCTGATTAAATTGCTCAACTCGCTAAAGGGTGAACAACCTCATTTAGCTTTTGAGAGTCGTGAGTTTAATGTCTCATTATTTCACAAATTTCCACATTTGGTTTCGTCTGTAATCCCCGATATGAATGCTATCGAAGAAAAACTTGTCAGCACCGCTCCAGAGGAAAAGCTTTCTTCAATTTCACGAAAATTGGCTGAATTAGGCTCTAATACTTATGGGGTAAAAACATCTGAAGATAAAAGCAGTCAATTTAGACAATTGGCAGAAACAAGAAGAGAGCAGACTAAACTGGACACCGTTTCTGTTGGTGCAAATCGCGATGGGCTCTTTGTTAATACCTCTTCTCAAGAACAGTTTACAGCCACCACTGAAGAGGAGAAGATAGAGGCAACCTTTAATTAGTATTCTTTATAAATCGCCCTAATATCAGAAGGGCGATTTATTTCTACAAAAAATTTAATTTCTAGCTTAGTGATAAATTAATAAACGCTGTACAGAGAAAACCCTCATCTCTTTGAGATATTTCTTACAAACCATAGAGCGAATTCCTCCATGACAGTTTTTAAGGAAGATATATACTCAAATACATAAGGATGACAAGGATTGTCTGACAGGACGTCAAACAAAGGGACCAGCACAATGGATGTGCTCTGCCGCAAGGATGCGGCCTTTTTTTGTTCCTTCCTTATCATCTTTCTTGTTTACTTCAGAATTGTAAAACTTGAGTTTCTTCTTTTAGTTGGAATTCATCTATGATGAATTTAGAAGCTGTCTCAAGCAATGCTCCACTAGCTGACAACCATCCCTTTTCTCTGCTAATTTATTCACTTTAAAAGACGTTATTTAACAAAGTTACTTTAAAATAAGCTATGGTAGAAGAAAAGATTTTGCTAATAATAGTGCATAAATCGATGGACACAATTTTATCCACCGATTTATTCTGAGTGATTAAATGTCGATGTTTTCTGCTTCGAGCGCATTAGATTCAATAAACTCACGTCTTGGCTCGACTTGATCTCCCATTAAAGTTGTAAAGATTTCATCGGCAGCAACCGCATCTTCTATACTGACTTGTAACATACGCCGTACCTCAGGATCCATTGTAGTTTCCCAAAGTTGTTCGGGGTTCATTTCTCCAAGACCTTTATATCGTTGAATGGTTTGTCCCCGTTTTGCTTCGTCCATAATCCAGCCAAGTGCTTGCTCAAAAGATTCAACCGCTTGGTTCTTATCTCCTCGCTTAATCATTGCCCCTTCTTCAACAAGCGTTGCTAGTTTTGCACCTAGACTTGCCATTTCCTTATAATCTTTAGAATAGAAGAATTCTGCATTTAATACGATAGGAGTATCCATACCATGTTGAGTAATCGTCACTTGTGGTAAATAATGATCCGTTTCCATATGATGGATTAGAGTAACTTTATATTGATGCGTTTTACTACCCACCTGCTGCAAACTCAAATGCATTTGATTAACCCAGGCATTCATTTTTTCTTGATGATTGAAATCATCATTATGAAGAATAGGTAAATAAATCATCCTTCTTAAAACTTCTGCATGATAACGCCTTGTGTGACGTTTAATTACTTTTTCCACACGTCTGTATTTTAGTACCAACTCTTCTAATGCAGCTGGTGAAATTGCTGGTAAATCCTTTCCTGGGATAAACTCTGCGCCATCTAACGCACTTTGTGTTAAGTATTCATACAATGCTTCATCGTCTTTAACATATTGCTCCTGTTTACCACGCTTCACTTTGTATAAAGGTGGCTGAGCAATATAAATATATCCACGCTCAATTAGCTCAGGAGCTTGTCGATAGAAGAAGGTTAATAGCAATGTTCGAATGTGCGAACCGTCAACATCAGCATCGGTCATAATAATAATACGATGATAACGTATCTTGTCAGGATCGTATTCATCTGGACCTATTCCACAACCTAAAGCAGTAATTAGTGTCGCAACCTCTTGAGAGGAAAGCATCTTATCAAAACGCGCTTTTTCAACATTAAGAATCTTACCTTTAAGAGGTAAGATAGCCTGAAACTTCCTGTCACGCCCTTGTTTCGCTGAACCTCCTGCTGAATCTCCCTCGACTATATATAATTCTGAAAGTGCAGGATCTTTTTCTTGGCAGTCGGCTAATTTGCCAGGTAAACCAGCAATATCAAGAGCTCCTTTTCGACGCGTCATTTCACGCGCTCGTCGAGCAGCTTCCCTTGCTCTAGCGGCATCAATCATTTTGCCTACTACTGATTTTGCAATAGCCGGATTTTCTAAAAGAAAATCGTTTAACTTTTCTGCCACCAGCGATTCAACGGCAGCCTTTACCTCCGATGAAACTAATTTATCTTTCGTTTGTGAAGAAAATTTGGGATCGGAAACTTTAACGGACAGTACTGCCGTTAAACCTTCTCGTGCATCATCCCCTGTTGTGACCACTTTTGCCTTTTTAGCAAAACCCTCGTTTTCAATGTACGTGTTGAGAGTACGTGTTAATGCTGCCCTGAATCCGGCTAAGTGGGTTCCACCATCACGTTGAGGAATATTATTGGTGAAACAAAAGATTGTTTCTTGGAAGGAGTCATTCCATTGCATAGCCAGTTCTACTGCAATGTTATCTCTGTCTGCGAGCAGCGTGAAAACCACAGGCATAATGGGTGTTTTATTACGATTTAGATGCTCTACAAACGCTTGAATCCCACCTTCATAACGGAAAGTATCCCGTTTTTGTGTTCTTTCATCATATAAGTGAATGCATACACCGGAGTTTAAGAAAGAAAGCTCACGTAAACGTTTTGCCAAAATATCATAATGAAACTCTATATTGGTGAACGTATTGGCACTAGGTTTAAACCAAACTTGGGTTCCAGTAGTATTGGCTTCGCCAGTCACTGCAAGTGGCGCATCCGGTACTCCATTGCGGTAATGTTGCTCATGAATCTTGCCATTTCGACGAATGAGTAAATGCAATTCTTCGGAGAGTGCATTAACAACAGAAACACCCACTCCGTGCAATCCACCAGAAACTTTATACGAGTTATCGTCAAATTTTCCACCTGCGTGCAAGACTGTCATAATTACTTCAGCAGCAGAGCGTCCCTCTTCTTTATGAATATCGACAGGAATACCACGACCATCATCTCTCACCGTGATTGATTCATCAGTATGGATAGTGACATGAATTTCGCGACAATAACCAGCCAAGGCCTCATCAATGGAGTTATCCACCACCTCGAAGACCATATGATGCAATCCAGTACCATCGTCAGTATCACCTATGTACATACCAGGACGCTTTCTAACAGCATCCAAGCCTTTTAAAACTTTGATATTCGACGAATCATAACTGGCGTCAACGCTCATAAGAGTCCTCTTTGCCTAACGGTGATATTAAATAGTCTATTATACCACTAAACGAGCCTTTTTTATATGATTGCATCAGTTTTATAAGTGAAGAAATAGGATGTTTCACGTGAAACATCCTATTGTAAATTTGAAGAAAATGAAGAATATAAATTTATTAAGAGAAAAAAGGAGATTCCTGTTCAATTGGCTTATCGCCTGAGACTTCAATTTCGATTTTAGCATCAGCATCATTTGCCAATTCCGGAAACTCGCTGAACATATTGGAATGGGAAACTGAAGGTAAAAATGTAAGCGTAGGCAATTTAATGCTTTCAGCAATGTCGTTAATAAATACTTCTATTTCTCTATCGAGTAGTTGCAAAGTCAACTTTTCAATCTTATGCAGGAAATGGTTGGGCATATCTTTATATCGAGTTAGCTTATGCAAACCCAAGCGATTATCATGCATAACGGAAATAGCAAGACCACTTCTTTTACCATTTTTAGCATAGTCATAAAGGCCTGTTCCAAAAGGAAGACTATCAATTCCCGCTTGCCATTTACCCCACGAATCCAAAACTCGGGCTTTGCCCCAAGTAGAAACATCCTCTACCTCTCCACTGCGGTCAAACACAACAAACTCGTGATTATTAAAGGTGTTAGGAACTTGAATTTTAAAATTTTCAACGAGAGGACCGCGATTGACGCCATAGAGTTTCATTAAAGCCAAACTAACAAGTGTTGCATGTTCCTGACAGCCATTTAAACCTTTTTTAAATGATTGTAACACACAGAGAACTGTTGCTTCATAATTTGCTATCTTAAGTATCGCAGCATTAATATCATCTAATAAAAGCTGTTTTTGTGTTTTTAGTTTCGAACTTTTGTGCTGAGCCAGAAACTTTCGCACCACCTCTGCTTCATCTGTTTGTTTAGTTACAACAGCCTCAGTCACTCGCCTAGCAATAATGTTAGTCATCCCCTTAGATGCGACGTAACATTTCTCACGCGCATCATGGTCGCTGTTCACCATATGCTCATTCAAAAAAACAAATAGCCGCGTTACTGAAGCAAAATCAAGAATCATTTCGGGATCACCTGAAGGTAAAAGTGGGTATTATTACCTATAAAATGATCAAATTCCACCCACATACATTCTTTTCTCACCAAAAAGTATAACGACTTAATAGTCTTAAAAAATTAAGCATCACGGTTATGGCAATGTGAAATATTAAATTTCACGTGAAACATCTTAATTTAGACCAACCTATTGAAAGCAAGTATTTAAATTAGGTTGCCATCAACAAGTGTAAACTGCTGATAATCATTCATAAAATTAAACATTGAGGGTACTAATGAAGTTGAAGTAATAAAAAATTGGCCTTTGATTTGGCAGATCAAATTAAGAAGACGCTCAACATGTACATTATCTAATTCCGACGCAAGATCATCGCATAAATATATACAGGAGCTAGGTGTTAATGTCGCTTGAGCTAATTTAAGGGCGAAAAGTATAATTTTTTGTTGACCACGCGATAGATATTGTTTGGCATTAAACTCTTCACTAAATACAAATAAATCTGCATGATGGGCCCCATAATGCGTATATTGACGAACCACATCAGGCTGATAATTTTCTTCAAGAATTATATTCAGCGGCTTACCTGTTTGCCTTTTATCCCAACCCTTGTAATAACTAAGAGTGCAATGCACATCAGTCAGTTGTTTTAATGTATCCTCAAATATAGGGCGAAGTTGTAAAAAATAGCATTCACGCATTTGATGAAGTTGCGTGGCTAATTCAGCAAGAATATTATTCCAAGGTGAAAGCTCATGAGGTGAGGATTTTTGCTTTAAGAGGGTATTCCTTTGTTTTAATGCTCGCCGATAATCTTTCCACAAGGAATGATAATTTTGTTTCACGTGAAACAAACCCCAGTCCATTACACTTCTGCGTGTAGAGGGGCCTGCATCAATAATTTGAAAGATATCCTGATAAAAAACCTGACAAGGTAGAAAATGAGCTAACTCACTACTACTCTGACAAGGCTGAGTATTTAATCGCACTTGTGTTGGTGAGCTCAAAGATTTTTGGATACTAACGCTTTGCTCATCGATCGTGCGCGCAAAAACAGTAAGAAAGTCATGACCTCGACTAATAAGCGGTAAAATTTCTCGAGTACGAAAAGAATGTCCGCACCCTAAGAGATAAATGGCTTCGAGCAAAGAAGTTTTACCACTGCCATTGTCACCATGGATAAAATTAATTTGTGGATGAAGCTCTAAACGTGCAGCACTAATATTACGTAAATTATGGATCTGCAATCGAGCAAGGCTCATAATTTCATAGGCATAATAATATATTGATATTGCTCATCCTGGACAGACTCAACCAAAATACTGCTATCAGTAGCAGACATGGATAGACGCACCAGCCCTTCACTAAAAAAATTCAAGACGTCTAAAAGATAGCCAGCATTAATACCAATTTTTATCTCATTGCCATCAGTATGGGCCTCAAGAGTTTCCATAGCCTCTTCTTGCTCTTGGTTATTAGCAATTAGGGTGAGAATACCAGGTTGCATATGCAACACTACTGCACGCGATTTTTCATGAGCCAAAATGACAATACGAGAAAGGGCGCGCTTTAATGAATCGCGGTCAAGCAGGACAAACTTATCTTGCTGCTTTGGAATAGCTTTGACGTAAGGAGGGAAACGCGCTTCGATCAACTTGGATTGGAAAGTGTATTGACGTGTAGATAATTTAAAATGGCCTTTTCCGGCTGAAATGACGATCTGTTCATCCTCAACATTATTTAACAATCGCAGCATTTCTTGCACACCTTTTTTGGGGAGCAGGAAACGATGATGTTCATTAATACTTTCGGAAGCAAATTTACAGACTGCCATGCGATGGCCATCAGTGGCTACAGCAGTAATTGTTTGCGCATCAAATTCAAGCAACAAGCCATTTAAAAAAACGCGGACATCGTGTTGTGACATTGCAAAATGAGTCGATTGCAATAAATGAATAAGTGCCGCTCGCGGAACAGTTAACTCAATCTCACTCACCTCATCCTCACCGATGGGAAAATCATCAGCAGGAAGTGTGGCTAATTTAAATTGACTACGACCAGCTCCAATCACAACGGTGCCAGCCTTTAAAGTAATTGAAGGAATGGCATCATCTTCAAGGGAACGAATAATATCAATAAATTTCTTAGCAGGAATAGTTATCTTTCCTGCAGAATTACTAGCATTACAGTTAACGCAAGCAGTTATTTCCATTTCTAAATCTGTGGCCGTTAGCATTAATTGATTATTATCCAGGCTCAGCAAAATATTGGCTAAAATAGCCAAGGACTGCTTTTTATCCACAGCACCAGCCACTGTTAACAATGGCGTCAATAATTGGTCTTTAGCAAGCGTCAAATCAAACATATGGAGTCCGAAATTAGGATGTTAACGTACGCATTAAATTTTTATAATCTTCAGCAAAATCATTCTCTGCCAGGATTAGTTCTTTTACCTTTCGACAAGCATGAATTACAGTAGTGTGATCACGACCGCCAAAATGATCACCAATTTCAGGCAAACTGTGGTTTGTTAGCTCTTTGGCTAGAGCCATGGCCATTTGCCTGGGGCGAGCAATAGATCGACTGCGACGTTTAGACAATAAATCAGCAACCTTAACTTTATAATATTCAGCCACTGTTTTTTGAATATTTTCAATAGTGACCAATTTATCTTGCAAAGCTAATAAATCACGTAAAGCTTCATGAACAAAATCAATAGTAATCAGTTTACCTGTAAAATGAGCATTGGCAATGACGCGTCTTAATGCCCCTTCTAATTCACGAACATTAGAGCGAATTCGTTTAGCAATGAAGAAAGCAACTTCATAGGGGAGCTCAATATTAGACTGTTCGGCTTTGCTTATCAAAATAGCAACACGTGTTTCTAGCTCTGGGGGTTCTACAGCAACGGTTAATCCCCAACCAAAACGTGATTTTAGCCGTTCTTCCATACCCTCAATTTCTTTAGGATAACGGTCACTGGTAAGGATGATTTGTTGCTGGCCCTCAAGTAACGCATTGAAAGTATGAAAGAATTCTTCTTGCGAACGATCTTTTCCGGCAAAAAATTGAATATCATCAATAAGTAATGCATTTAAAGAGCGATAAAAACGCTTAAATTCATTAATGGAGTTGGTTTGCAGTGCTTTGACCATATCCGCAACAAAGCGTTCTGAATGCAGGTAAAGAACCTTAGCTTCAGGATTGTTCTTTAAGATGGTATTGCCTATTGCATGCATTAAATGCGTTTTGCCCAATCCCACACCACCATAAATGAATAAAGGATTATAAGCCTCGCCTGGGCGCTCAGCAACTTGCAGCGACGCAGCACGGGCTAACTGGTTAGAGTTGCCCTCAACAAAGCTGTCAAAAAGAAATTTCTTGTTAAGGTAGCTGTTTTTATAATCAGCAGTCTTCTTCGGAGCAACCTTACTAATTGTTGATGCCTCTTTAGAAGCAGGTTCAATAGCAATAGGAGATGCAGCCTTTGAGCCAATTTCAATGCTTACAGAAGAAACAACACCTCCACCAAATTGATTGACCAGCTCTTTTATTCGTGAATAAAAGTTCTTTTTTACCCAATCAACAACAAATCGGTTAGGGGCAAGCAATACCAAATTAGCATCCTGGAACTCAGCCTGTAACGGACGTAACCATGTATTAAACTGTTGGGGAGGATATTCCTCTTTTAAAAAACCCAGACATTTCTGCCAAACATTCGCAGACACAAATACTCCTCATGTTCTATTAAGACTAGAACGAACAGATAGTACGAGCACCATAAATAAATATTGCCACTGAATAGACCTGGGGAGCAAGGGAATTCATGCTCAGGAAATTCATCAATATTATGGTCAAGATGGTATTAAACATACCAGCTAACAGACTGAACGATATAGCCTTAAGAAAGCATTGCAGATAAATAAGAGATTATACTCAGCCTTACATAAAAAAACAGAGTTATCCACAGTTGAATGAAGCATTAGAACATAAAAAAGGAAAATATTTAAGCAATTGAATGAATTTAAAGAGAATAAAGGACAAAATTTAAGTTTGATAACCTTTGGATAACATCAATAAACCACGGGGATAAACTCTTAATTTAAAATGGCTGTAAGAATTAAGAAGAAATTGGTTAACCATGACTACAGAACTAAATACGAGCTTATTAACAGAAAAAAAACACATTAACCTATTGTTTATTAATAGAATTATACAAAAACTCACAGTTTTTAAAAGACATATAATAAGAATAAGTAAAATTAATAAATTATTTTATTTTTATTAAAGGCTTTTAAATTTCGTTATCAAAAAATTATAAATAGGTAAAATATCCTTGTGGAAAAGTTAACTAATATTCTGAATAAAAGTAGCGGATAAAGTAACAACAACTTTTGAGAATCAAGAACTATACCAATCCTATACAATAAATATATAAGAGTTTATAACATCCTTATTTTTTAATAACATATTGAAAAATATTTGTTTTTATTAATTATTAACAGCCTTGGTTAAGCTAATAATAAAAAACAAAATATTTAATTTCATTTTTTTATTGTTAGTAGGCGATGTAACAAAAAAAATAAACTTTACTCACCAGCGTTTGACAGCTGATGTAAAGTTTTCTATCATTGCCAACCTTAAAAATTTAATTAACAACAGGTTCATCATGAAACGCACATTCCAACCCAGTAATTTGAAACGCAAACGCGATCATGGTTTTCGTCAACGTATGTCAACTCGCGGAGGTCGTTTAGTTTTAAAGCGTCGTCGTGCGAAAGGACGTAAACGTTTATCTGCGTAAGTGAATTGTTTTGACAAAACACGGCGATTACTTACAAAAAGTGATTATGATCACGTGTTTGCTCAAGCAAAAAAAGTGGTAACCTCAGAGTTCATTATTCTGTATCGCAAAAATTCTCTGGGGTATGCCAGGCTGGGGTTAGCTCTATCGAAAAAAATGATACCCCAGGCACATGATCGAAATCGCTTGAAACGTTTATTGCGTGAAACGTTTCGGGTGAAGCAATTGCCAGCTATAGACGTGATTGTTTTAGCAAGATCTGGCGTAGCAAATGTAGAAAACAAAACAATTAATGCCACATTAGGTAAAACATGGGACAAATTAATCGCTTTATACGCAACTTGATTTGCTTACCTATAGTTCTCTATCAATTGCTCTTGCGCCCAATCATGAAACCTTGTTGTCGCTATTACCCTAGTTGTTCCCAGTATGCCCTTATCGCTATTAAGCATTTTGGAATTTTAAAAGGAGGGTGGTTGGCTTGTCGTAGACTACTACGCTGCCATCCTTGGGCTCCTGGTGGTTATGACCCTGTATTACCTAACAAAGAGAATCATTGATGGATATACGACGTGTAGTTTTATATGCAGCCCTGGCACTGGTTGTTTACTCGCTGTGGATGAATTGGCAAAAAGATTATCCACCTGCTTCACAGCCGACAAAAATCACTAGTAGCACTACTCCTACTCCTGCTAAGAGCGACAGTTTATTGCCAAATGTGCAAGACCCTGCTTCTACAACCCAAGCCCAGGAATCGGTAAGTGATAATAAAGCTGAGTCTAACGCCGCAGAGAGAATCCAGGTCAAAACTGATGTTTTAAATTTAAGCATTGATTTGGCGCAAGGTAATATCGTTACGGCACAATTGCTTGATTATCCAGTCAGTGTGGAAGAAAAAAATAAACCGATTACTATTTTGCAAGATCAAGACAACCAACGTTATGTTGCTAACAGCAGTCTATTCGTAACAGCGGGTCAGGAAGTAAAAAACATCGATCTTAACCTCAGCAGCAGTCAAGAGAAATATGAACTTGCAGATGATGCTAAAAATTTGATCGTAACTTTAGAAGGAAAAACTCCAGAAGGTCTAGAAGTAAAGAAACAATTTACTTTTACCCGGGGTAGCTACCTGATTGAGGTTAAATACCTTATTAGCAATCAAGGTAGTGCAGCCTGGCAGGGTTATATGAATACCCAGCTTCTACGCAGTTCCCCACAAGAAGATAAGTCGAGTATATTCCATGTGGGGTCTTACACTGGTGCCTCTTATTCAAGTCCTGGTCAGCACCGTTATCAAAAAGTCACTTTCCCGAATATGACTAAAGCAAACCTAGATGTGAATGCGAAAGGTGGCTGGATTGCAATGCAGCAGCATTATTTTCTAAGCGCCTGGGTACCAAATGCTGATAGCTCAAACATGTTTTACACCAGAGCAGCGAATAATGATTATACAATTGGCGCGGTTAGCCAGCCGATTACTGTTGCTCCAGGCGCTCAAAAAGAGGTTGGTTCTAAACTATATGTTGGACCTGAAATTACCAGTGTCTTAAAGGGCATCGCTCCTGGATTAGATTTAACAGTGGATTATGGTTGGTTATGGTTTCTATCCTCCTTGTTATTCTCAGTAATGAAAGCCATTTATTCAGTGGTCGGTAACTGGGGATGGGCTATTGTTTTAGTGACCGTATTGATCAAATTGGCTTTCTATCGCTTGTCAGCCAGCAGTTATAAATCAATGGCTGGAATGCGTAAATTACAGCCAAAGCTCCAGGCCTTACGTGACCGCTATGGCGATGATAAAGCTAAGATGAGTCAAGCTACCATGGAGCTTTATCGCCAAGAGAAAGTTAATCCTTTGGGTGGATGCTTACCCATCATCATCCAAATCCCAGTATTTATTGCGCTGTATTGGGTATTATTGGAAAGTGTTGAATTAAGACAAGCTCCTTTTATTTTCTGGATAAAAGATTTGGCTGCAGCTGATCCTTACCATGTTTTGCCGATTATTATGGGGGCTACCATGCTAATCCAGCAAAAATTAAACCCAGCCCCCCCAGATCCAATGCAGGCTAAGTTGATGATGTTTTTACCGATATTGTTTACTGCATTATTCTGGAATTTCCCAGCAGGTTTAGTGTTGTACTGGATTGTGAATAATACCCTATCTATTTTGCAACAATGGTATATCACGCGTAAGTATAGCGATGATAACTCTAAGCCAACGCTTATTCCTGCCAAATAAATGCAAGTTGATACTATTGTGGCGATCGCTACTCCGCCTGGGCGAGGTGGGGTAGGGATCGTTCGTCTTTCTGGCCCCCTTTCTTATGCCATTGCGATGGTGCTAAATGGCCATAAAACCTTAAAGCCTCGTATAGCTAATTATTGCTCTTTTAAAAATCACGATAATGAAGTTATCGATACCGGTTTAGCAATTTTCTTTAAAGCTCCCCATTCATTCACAGGGGAAGATATTGTGGAGTTACAAGTCCATGGTTCCCCTGTAGCGCTTGATAGTTTATTGAGTGAATGTGTTGTCGCTGGGGCGAGACTGGCAAGACCAGGTGAATTTTCCGAGCGGGCATTCCTTAATGATAAAATTGATTTAACGCAGGCAGAGGCCATTGCTGACTTAATTCACGCCAGTTCACAAACCGCTGCTCGCTTGGCAGTACGCTCACTGCAAGGGGATTTTTCTAAAAAAATTCATGAGCTTAATGAACAAATTATTCATTTACGCTTATTTGTTGAAGCTGCTATTGATTTTCCAGAGGAGGAGATTGATTTTTTAAGTGATGGGAAAGTAGCCACCTTATTAGCCACAATTTTAGAGCAGCTAACCACAATACGTTCTAGTGCTACTCAAGGAGCCATCTTACGAGAAGGATTAGCAATTGTCATTGCAGGACGACCTAATGCGGGAAAATCAACCTTAATTAATGGTTTGTCAGGCCGCGATGTAGCTATTGTGACCGATGTTGCAGGAACCACACGCGATGTGATGCGAGAGAATATTTTATTGGATGATATTCCCTTGCATTTAGTCGATACAGCAGGTCTTAGAGAAAGCGACGACTTAGTTGAACAAGAAGGGATAAAACGTGCTTGGCAAGAGGTTAGCCGTGCCGATTGCGTGCTTATGGTTATAGATATTAACCAAAAAGAAGCCAGTATTGATTTAAGTGATGAGATCCGTAACGCGTTACCTGCAGGTGTCCCTGTCATTCAGGTTTTTAATAAAATCGATTCGTTGAATTTGCCAGCTAAGAAAGATGAACATACCCTTTATATTTCCGCAAAATCGGGTGAAGGTCTTGAACTTCTAAAAGAGAAAATCAAGGAAGTCGTGGGTTATCAACCAACTGAAGGGCAGTTTTTAGCAAGAAGACGCCACTTACAAGCTTTGGATGAAGCGAAGAGATTTCTAGTTACAGGCCAAAAGCAATTAGCTGATCACCGTGCAGGAGAGCTTTTAGCAGAGGATTTACGTCTGGCTCACCAAGCTTTATGCGAAATCACCGGTGAGTTTTCTTCAGACGATCTTTTAGGGCGAATTTTTTCCAGTTTTTGTATAGGCAAATAAGCTCAAACAGGTTGCTGTCAGGCGATCTATGTACTTATTAAAATAAGAACTTTCGGGCAAGAATGAACCTATGCGCGCTTCTTGTTGTGAGGGCTTATTTTTATGCCCGTGAGGATGCCCAAAGCAAACACCATAAGTAGTGCGCCGATAAAGGGCATAATGATATCAGTGCTGCGACAGAGCTCAAGGGCATGGATTTGAGTCATTTTGGAAATATCGCCAATACCATAAACACAAAGCTCGCCAGTGGGTAATGCGCAAAAACGATTTTCAGGGCAGTTACGCAGAATTGCTTGCTTATCGCCAATACCGCATTGAACATTCGCACCTTTCAATACCTTGAAAACAGCCTCTGGGTATTTGGTAATAATCTCAGGCATTTTATCTCCTTATAATGCCCATCTGTTATTTACGAGAATAGCGCAGCAAGTAGTTGGTAGCAACCAGAGAGCTAAATCGAGTTTAGCTATGAAACCTTGATATTATGCTGTGTCGCAAATGATTATTTATTGACTAGAAAATCTGGTTGTAGAGATATGTCAACCAGATTTTCTAAAAAGAGCCTCACTAATTCTCTAGTGTGGGTGATTCATTTGAAGTAATATCAGAATTTAAGCCTAAATTGATTGGTGTGTAGCCTGCTCGAATAAATGCAGCCTTAAATTGGCTGATTAGATAGTCAGGGGCTTTTTCCCTATCATTATTTTGGCTACTCTTACTGCGATGTCCCCCACCGTGCATAGTAACAGTGGCTTTATCACAAGCTTTGGCAAGCGCTTCTTCAGGGACTAATAAGTGGGCATAAATATTTTTTAATTCGATTCGACAGCGATTTGCCCCAGTTGTCTTTAAAGTTCCACCAAGTGCTTGAGTAAGGTTTACTAGCGCCCTTAGATTAATTGACTCATACTGCATTAAATCAAAAACTTTTAAGTATGTTTCTTGTTGCTCTTTATTAAGATTTAAAACATTGCGTTTAGGTTTTTTATCATCTTTCTGTTGCTGCTGCCGAGCATCATTCTTTTTAGCAAATAGCGTATAGTCTTGTACGTAAGTATAAGTCTCAACATTTTCGTTTAGTTTCTCTTCATCTTCTTCATGCTTTAAGCTCGTTATAGAGATATCGGCTTCCTGCACTGTAGTTGAATTAAAATGAATGGTCTCTACGTGTGACGAACTAGGCAATTGGGGCAGCATATCCTGTTCTAATTGATCTTTAGGGGGCTCAATAACAGCCTCTTTCATACTATAAGAAGATTTTAAAGGTTTCTCAATCTCTTCTAGTCGTTCAACAGAGGTTTTCTCGCTTTGCAAAATTGCTTCCTGTTTGCCCATTTTTACAGGATGATTTCCTCTCTCTCGCACTTTTTTACGAGATTTAGAGGGCTGCGATGACAACCCAATTTCAGACTGATTTTCACCGACATCCTTAGGTGCTTCTAAAGTTTCTGCAATTTTGGAATCTTTTTGACGCGCAGCTGCCTCTTGTAAAAATCTATTTATTTCATCCTCTACTTGATACTTAATTTTCATCCTTTCAAAGGTAACCAGGTAGCTATCATTGAGGTTGCTGCTTACTTCAGCAGTCTTAAGTTTATTATTTGCTTCAATCCATTTTTCTACAAGAGATAAAAACTCTAGATTAGACGGATTTTTATCTAAAAATTGAATTATTTTTTTACTTTTTCCGCTCATTGCTTCTTCAGTAATTGAAATAACTGTCATGTCCTTGTCCTGAATGATTTGGATATCATCTTTAAATCTAAGGCAATCATGACTAACTTCAGGTTCTAAAATACTAAGTATTTCCGAGAGGTTAAAAATTTCAGCCATTAAGGGGGATTTTAAGCTTTTAGTATGAATTCTATATAAAATTTCTTTAACTTTTTTCTTTAAATCATTTCCGCTATATAGATGAGATAATAATAGTTCCAATTTTTTGGGTTGGGTATTTTGGACCCCCAAAAGCCAGTTTTTACAGGTAAAGTGAATACTTAAATAAAGGTAATCCAAATTAGTACCCTTATTGGCACAATCCTTAAGGCGTTGATACTCTTTTAAATCAGCTACTATATGAGTTATAAATTCTTTTTTAAGTTCCTCAAGAATGTTACTTGGAGGCAACTTGATTGAACGTGGGACTTCAGATAGATCCAGGAACATTGAGGCAACAATTTCAAATATATCTTCGCTTTTACCTCTTAGCAGTCTTTCCATTAAAAACCTATTGTATTCTATTTGAGCATCAAGATGTTTTTTGACTTTATCTAGTGAAGACTCTTGTGTCTCTTGATTGGCATTCTGGGTGTTATCTTGGAAAAACGCGATATTTCTTTTAAGCATAATGGTCACTAAGTATAAATAATAACCATTTTAATGGTTAAGTATTAAGAAAATATTAAAATAACAATCTATTGTTTTATACCGAGTTGACTCATAATTAACCTAACCAGATGATTGGGGGTAATTGTGAAGAGGAACTTCAATTTAGAGCTCATCAGGCTCAGATACAAACTTTTAAATAGAAAGGTAAGACGGTATTTTAAACGAATTAGTTGGTTACAATCGCAAAGTACCTCATTCAGTATTTTAATTTTTTGGAGAGAAAAAAATATTTAACATGAGGAAGACATCGTACTTATAAAAACGAGGGTCTGCTTAGCAAAAGAGTTGAGACTTGAAAATTAACTAAAATCGATAATAAAAGGTTCGAATTTATTGTTGATAGGATCATACTTGCTACGATTAGTGTAATTTAAATTTTTTCCATAAACGTGGAGTGAAATTCCAACTGAATCAGAAATATTGATAACACTATGAATATCATCTGCAGCTAATCTAATGATATCTCCAGGAAAACAGCGCAGGAAGTTATTTTCCCGTTTAATTTTTGCATAACCTGGTTTTGAACCATCATCCAAACGTGTCCAAAAATAATTTTCTTCAATTCCTCTGATACAACCCACAACCCCCCAAGTGTTGTGATCATGCGGCGTAATTTCGCGTTTAGGCTCCCAGGTGAGCAAATTAATCGCTAAAGAGTGATCTGGCTCTTCATGAAGTAGCCAAGAGGTAAAACCTTGCACGGTATCTACTTCAAAATAGTGCTCTTCAAGCCAATCATCTCTACTCACCCAGGAACTTAAAATCGCTGAAACACGAGCAATGTTAGAAGTATCATCATGTTCCAAAATTTTTAATGCTCTGAGTTCCTGAACTAAAGGAATTAGTTTTTGAGGCGTTGCATTGTTCATTTCAATCCTAAATGCGAGCTAACAAGCTAAGGTATTTTTATTAAAGACTACGAAATCAGGTTCATCAAGCATCGGGGAACTCGATAAAAGATAAATAATTGTATTACTTATTAAAAAAGAGTCGACTTAGGTATTTTTCTTGTTGTGAGGACTTATTTTTACGCCTGCGAGTATACCTAAGGCAACACTACGAGCAATGAGCCAATAAAAGTCATGATGAGATCCACACTGCGGCAGAGTTCAAGCGGGTATTTGGTAATAATCTCAGGCATTTTATCTCCTTATAATGCCCATCTGTTATTTACGAGAATAGCGCAGCAAGTAGTTGGTAGCAACCAGAGAGCATAAATCGAGTTAGCTATGAAATCTTGACATCATGCTGTGTCACAAATGATTATTTATTGACTAGGAAATCTGGTTGTCGCTGGATGTTAACCAGATTTCCTAATTAGAGTTTCACTAGGTTTCTATTTTAGGAGCATCAGTATTCTCAGGATCTAAGCCTAAGTTGATTGGGGTATAGCCTGCTCGAATAAATGCAGCCTTAAATTGGCTAATTAGATAGTTAGGAGCTTCTTCTCTATCATTATTTTGACTGCTGGTACTGCGATGTCCACCACCGTGCATAGTCACAGTGGCTTTATTGCAAGCTTTGGTTAGTGCTTCTTTAGGAACCAATATGTGGGCATAAATATTTTTTAATTCAATTCGACAGCGATTTGCCCCAGTTGTCTTTAAAGTTCCACCAAGTGCTTGAGTAAGGTTTACTAGCGCTCTTAGATTAATTGACTCATACGGCATTAAATCAAAAACTTTTAAGTATGTTTCTTGTTGCTCTTTATTAAGATTTAATACATTGCGTTTAGGTTTTTCATCATGCTGCTGTGGTCGAGCGTTATTATTCTTTTTAGCAAATAGTGAATAATCTTGTACATAAGAATAAGCTTCTATATTCTCATCTTCGTTTAGTTTTTCTTCATCCTCTTCATACGTACTCGATTCAGAGATGTCAGCTGTTTGCTCTGTAGTTGAATTATAGTTAGTTGTTTCTACGTAGGATGAGCAACTAGACAACTGGGGTGACATATCTTTTTCTAATTGATCTCTAGAGGATTCTGTAACAGCTTCTTTCACATTAGTAGAAGAGTTTAAAGGTTTTTCAGTCTCTTCTAGTGCTTCAACAGAGGTTTGGAGGCTTTGTAAGTTCTCTTCCTGTCTGACAATTTTTGCAGGACGATTTCCTCTCTTGCTTACTTTTGAACGAGATTGAGGTGGCAACCCAATTTCAGATTGATTTTCACTGACAACCTTAGTTTTTTCTAAAGTTTCTGCTGTTTTAGAAGCTTGTTTTCGCGCATTTATCTCTTCTATAACTCTATCTATTTCATCCTCTAGTTGATACTTAGCTTTCATTTTTTCGAAGGTAACCAAGTAGCTATCATTGATGTCACTACTTGGTTTAGCAGTTTTAAGTGCGTTATTAGTTTTAATCCATTTGTCAACCAAAGATAAAAACGCTTGATCCGTTGGATTTTGTTTTAAAAATTGAAGTATTTTTTTATTTTTTCCACTCATGGCTTCATTGGTTATGGAAATATACGTTAGGCCTTTTTCCTGAAAGATTTGAACATCATCTTTTAATTTAAGACAATAAGGACTGACTTCGGATTCTATAAAGCTAAGCATTTCAGAAAGTCCAAGAATTTCAGCCATTAAGGGAGATTGTATGCTTTTGGTAGTAATTCTATATAAAACTTCTTTAGTTTTTTTCTTTAAATCCTTTCCGTCATATATATGACTTAATATTAGTTCCACTTTTTTTGCGGTTATACTTTGTACCCCTAAAAGCCAGATTTGATAAACAAACTGAATATTTAAATAAAGGTAATCCATATTTGTATTATTATTATTATTATTATTCGCACACTCCTTAAGACGGATGTATTCCTTTAAATCAGTCATTATATGATCTATAAATTCTTGCTTAAATTCATCAAGAATTTTACTGGGAGGCAACTTAATTGAACGAGGGATATCAGTTAAATCCAGGAACAAGGAAGTAACAATTTCAAATATTTCCTCTTTATTACCTCTAAGTAGTCTTTCCATTAAAAATTTATTGTACTCTATTTGGGCATCAATATATTTTTTGACTTTATCTAGTGAAGTGTCTTGTGTAGCTACATAGTTATTCTGAGTACTAACTGGGAAAAATGCGATAGTTCTTTTGAGCATAATAGTCATCAAGTAAAAAATAATAACCCATTTTAATGATTAAATCTTAAAGGAATATTAAAATAATGATCTATTTGTTATTTGAATTTACAGTTAGGTTATTTTTTTATGTTTTCTATGATTAGGAACCATACTCGATGGGGTAAGGTGACTATCAAGCGTTAAGGTTTGAACTCCATTTGCTGTTCATCAATTTCCGCGATTTCTTGGTGAAGCGTTTGCAGGGCTGGATTTTTATCAGAAGCAAGGCCACTTATAATTTCATGTAAACTGGGGTGTTCGCCTTCTTTCCAATCTAACATTGCCGCTGAAGAGATATTGGGAGTCGCTTTCGCTAGACGTGATAAGCCAGCTTCGATAGCATCTTTTTTCGTTGTAGTATTAAAAAATCCTGAGTGATGGTTTGGGATTTTCTCTAGTGTTCGTTGAATGATTTCTTTCAATTGATGGATTTTGTTGCTGGATTGTAGTTTGGTTTTAATAATTTGTTCAATATTATTAACGTTATCTGCAGTGAGTTCGACCTGCATGAATAATGCAAATGTTTTACTGTTTAGCAAGTTGGCTTCTTGTATCTTATGTATTGTCTTCCCAATAAGTGGCGCTTTTTCCCCGTTTTGCGCTAAAAATAACCCTGTCTTATCAGTTAAGATTCCGGCACTGGCTAAATTTGATAGGATAAGCTCTAAATTATCAGCATTATGGGCATGAGCTTTAAACAATTTTATATCCGCTTCGTTAAGCACATTAAATTTTAATAACTTATCCAATCCGCTAATTTCCAGGGCATCATCCGGAGTTTGAATTAAGGAAAAGGCCAGCTCTTTACTGAGCCCACTTTTTCTTTAAAACACACAGTCCTTGGCTTATTTGCGATGCATAAAAGGGGTTATCTTTAAGCAATTGCCATGCTTCGTCTGTTAATATGTCTTCCTTTTCCAGAAAGATAAAAGCCTTGCTTAAAGAGGGTATAGTATGACGTAAACAGGCAACTTCGTTGCTTTCTTCATTCGTTGGGTCGACCTTTTTACTTAATTTATCAACATATACCAAATATTGTGTAAGGAAGGTTTTTGTTTTTTGTGTCAAACATCCTTCTTTAGTTAGATCACTGAGTGCTGAAGCTACGGTATTAGGCTCATCTTGCGACAAAGAGAATAACCAACAATTTTCATCTGTAGAAGCTCTAGTCATTTAAGTCCTAACCAGTGGTTTTTTTTGTGTAATTATAGATTAAGGTGGTCTTGTTTTATTATCCATCAACGTGGTAATTACACACGAAAGCCCAGGGGATGCTTTGTAAGTAAACTCACGGAGCGGAGTTTTCTAGTGTCACCTGTTGTTTCTCCAGCGATTTCTTAACATATTGGGCAATTCGTTGATGAACACTAGTCGTTGGGTGCCAGTGATCCCACCAGAAATAGTTATTCGGTTTAGGGTAGGTATAAGTACCTTGCCAAGGGGATTGTTTGTTGTTGTACTCTTTTATTAAGTTAGTAAAAAAATTAGATAAATCTACGAAGTAAATATTTACCTCAAGGGCGCTTGATGAATAATCCTTTTTCTTTTGCTCCAACAAGATTTTTAAAGTTTCATTATAAGACTTTAAATCTTGTTTAACTTGATTTTTGAGAGGGGAATATTCCTTATATTCAGGGAGTTGAGAATCATTATAGGCAGGAGCTAATGAAAAATCGGGTAAATTAAAAATAGCAATGTGTTTTACGCCTTTATTTATCAATTTATCAATGGCGACCATAACATTTGCGGCAGGAATTTTACCATCGGTATCTCCTAAAAGCAGATCATTTACCCCTACCCAAATAATATGCAAGGTTTTCTCAGGATTACTCGTCATTTGATAACGATCAATCTGCCACAAAAGACCTGACCAATTAAGGTGATTGAAATTGGTTTGATCGGATTTTGCACCACCCCAAGCATAATCCTGTAAGCAGGTTTTACTCAATGTATTGGTTAGGTATTCAGGCCATACAGGACCATTGGAATAACGATTAAATCCCCCCTGTCCTGCGATAAATCCTCGATCAGAAAAACTATCACCAAAGACAACAACATTGCTTATTGAGGCTGGGGTAGAAAAAGCTGAAGAGGTGATTAAGTATAAGAATAGGAGTGTTAAGCTTTTTCTGAACATTTAAAACTCTTAATGGCGGGTCTTGTGCTTTAAATTATACCACTAAGATTTGTTTCTGATCATTTATTGAGGCTTATTTTTTTCGAGTAACAATGAAGGGAATCTACAGTCACTTTGTCAAAAAAAGCGACATGTAAAATTTTTTCCATTTACTAACGATAGTTTAACTTGTATTTATAAAATATTAGCATAAGAATTGTTTACTAGGCCGGATTCATAGTTAGATGCCAATTTGAGAAAATCATCTTCTTACATTAATACGTTAAAGCATGGATCAACTTCTGGTTCAATTTTCATTGGTGAGAATCGTTTGAATGTGGGTAACTCGCGTGAAATAACCCCTATAATTTCGTTTTTCTCATTTCGTATCAGCTCATTATTGGGAAAGGGAAAATGAGTAGAAAGTTCCTCATTACCTGTTTCTTTTTTATAAAAGAATGTATTTGAATTTTTTGCATTAGCTTTTAATTTCATTTGAAATCTTAAATTGAAAAAAATCGAATTGTATCAGGAGAAGAAGAACACGAGAATTTAAAATCAGTATCATAGCAAGAGCTAAGTTTGGGACCTCTAGTCCGACAGCTCTATTCATCTTATGGAAGTATAAGGCAATACAATACCTTATCTTTATATGAATTAAAATTGAACAGGCTAAAGAAAGAAAAAATACCAATGATTTGTTTGAAGCTCAACAATTGTATTTCGAAGCCTAAGAGTCTTTCTTACCATGAATCCAGGAGAATCTATGAGAGGAGAGAAGAACCAATTAGTTAACTCGACGATGTCCTAAAACCGAGCGAGAAATTCCGAAATTGAGTAATCTTCAGATTCTTCATGGAAAAAATCTCCTAAGAATATTTCCTCACTACTATCCTCTTTAGGGGCTTCCTGCTGACAATAGACTTTTGCACTAGGGGAAAAATATGGCATTAATCTTTCGATAGCATTCTTCAAATGTTGCGTAGTAGGCTTATAGTGTCCACTTCGATTGTCAATAAATTCAATTTTTCCATTTTTAATAACACACATTCCAAAACACACACCAGCCTGCCCAGAAAGAAAACTACTATGGAAGAAAAAATTGTTTTTATCATTTTTATTATGACTACTTATATGCTCATTAATATACATTCTTCCGAATTTATCAATTGCATAAGCTGCATAAGATAACCCCATTTTCCCATTAAAATTACTAGTATCAGCAAGTTTTCCATTGGATTTATAATATAATTTATAATCATTATTATGATCCATCTTTCCCACTAATAAATAATTTTGTCGCTCTTTTTCATCTAAATACTGACAGGGTTCTTGTTGTGATGGCTTTCCTTGAGTGAGAACTTCTTCTCCTGCATATTCTAAATCTATTTGACTTAATGAAGGATTGGAGCGAAATACTTTCAATTCCAGAAGCTGATTAATAATTTTCTTAAAGCTTTTACTCATTAGTTACCTATTTTATAAGAGGATCAATCTATGAAAGTCATATGTTTGTACTTTACGCTAAAAATATTAACAAATTATTAATTAAATAAGTTAAATACTAAATATTTGATCATGTTAAGCAAGCGTAGCTAGGTTTGACGCAGAGTGAAAACCAGCTTTTCTATTCATTAACAGGAATTTCTTTGGCATTCGCGACAACCAAGTTTCTAGGTTTTGAATGATGGTATGGTGCCTGGATAATTGCGAGACAGTTTGATTTTATTAGGAGTGGTGTTAGAACAACAAACAGAGTTAGAACCTATCGTATAATGACAGATACAGGTGCATATAATGATATTGTATTTGGCGAAATTAATAATTTTCTTTTGAATAAACACCTGGGCCGGACGTTTTTTGTGTTTTATTAACAACTAAACCCTCTCTTTTTGCTGGATATTATTTAGTATTTAATAATAGATTTATCTATCTATAAACCCACTCATGATTTTCAATACAGTATTTGGTGTAGTTACACCTCCCCACAATCTGAAATGGTAACTAATGTTGCCCAAAAATAGGGACTACTTACACCAGGCCTCTAAGTTCTGATATATTCGCAATCCATTTGAAATGCTATTTTCATAAAAAGTCATGCAAAATGATTTTGATTAAATCGCTGTAAAAAAATATGGATATGATAATGAAGATCAACAAAGTGATTTCGGTTTTACTTTGCTCTGTGCTGTTACAGATTATTAACTCATCTCTTTGTAATGCAAGTACCGAGTTGAAGTTATCAGCTGATAAAGTCATCAAAATCCCATTAAAAAATCCCGATATTCTCGATAAAACCCAAGTACAACAGTCAATAGCCATAGGTGGTTTTTCCGGTCTGAGATTTTTACAACAAGACTCTAAAGGGAAATTGTTATTTTTAACCCATACGGATAGAGGGCCTAACACAGAGCCATACATAAGAGATAAGATAGTTCACAGACCTTTTATGCTTCCGAATTTTACTCCGCGTTTGGTTTTTTTGGAGGCAGATGTAATTACAAAAACAATGACGATTAAGAAACAAATTCAACTAAAGGATCCAAAAGGCAAATTGCTTACAGGATTGCCACGAGAAAGATTGCATGAGCATCCTGTTAATCTTCATGGCAAAGTGTTGGCATTTGATAAATGGGGAATGGATCTTGAGGGGATTGATATTGCAAAAGACGGAAGCTATTGGATGGTTGAAGAGTATGGACCTTCTATTGTTCATTTTTCTTCACAAGGTAAATTAATCAACTTATTCCAGCCTGGTGAAGGATTACCTGTATATATAAAGCGAAGGAAACTTAATCGAGGATTTGAAGGCATTGCCTTAGAAAATCGCAAGGTATTCGCTATTTTGCAAAGTCCTATAAGGAACTCCAAAGTTTTACCGATTGTTGAATTTGATATGGATAATAAAAAAACAACGGCACAATATTCTTACCAGCTCGACGGGCAAGATGCCCGAATTGGAGATATGGTAGCAGTCGGTTCAAAACGCTTTTTGGTGATCGAACAAAATAAAAAAAGCAAAAAAATTTTTTTAATCCATCTGAACCATGTTAGGAAGAATAAATTAGTGTATAAACAAGAGTTGATTAATCTAACTAGTCTAGGGATAAATGCAAAGAAGATTGAAGGGATTACCTTAGTAGGACAAAAACACATTGCAGTGATTACTGATAATGATTTTGGTTTGGCAGGGGTGCTAGATCAAAAGACTGGCAGGGCAAAGTTTAACAAAGAAAAGTCTGTTCTTTATATAATTACCTTACCTCGGAAACTTCAAGAATAATTCCGGGTTCTGTGACAAAATATTTTTAGACCGCGGGAGTTATTTGGGGCGAGTTTATGCTCGCCCTTTGCGTGACATATGATGCAATTCTATTCCTGCTAACTTTGCATGTGCAGAATGAAAGGCTTTAAATCCCCTCATAGAGTTGGTAATTTTTTTGATAAAGCGATGATTTTGCTCAACGATATTATTCAGGATATGTCTCCCAGCATAAACAAAAGTGCCAACTGGACATTGATAGTATTTTATGTCTGCTTTATTAGCGTTACTGAGAACTAATCATCGTTGACCATTCCTATAAAAAACGACAGATCTTAACTTCACCGATAACTTGTGCGACAGAACCAGTCTGGACCACTAAATCTACCAGAGCCGTTGAATCATGGAATTAAATTTGCAATAATGAGGTTTAATTGCAGAATCCTAAGGCTGTTAATAATTTCTCCGCAACGCCCAACGAGCCGTTCCCTGACTTAATCCTCATCAGGCCAGGCGATGTCCATCGACCCCGATAAAAAGTCGCGACAGCTAGGCTCTGAGATGAAATGTCAACAGATTCTGTTCTTTTTCCCAAAAAATAAGGATGTTATAGTGAGTAAAAGATTAAGTTTAATAATTTTTTCGATTTTATCATTTCCATCATACGCAGGAACCTTGGGGGAAGATGTTCTTGTTTATCCATGGTTTGGTTCCATTGGAACAGGCTATTCCTGGACCGAAAAACCAGGCATAGTCAATCCAAATCCAGCGCAGTGGGCTTTTTCTGCAGAGGGTTATGACGCTGATTTAGGTAACAGAGGTTTTTACAGTTTCGCACTCGGTAAACAAGTTCATGATTATATTGATGTGAGTATAAGTTATCTTGTTCATGAAGTTTTTAATTATCAAAAATTTCAAACAGCTCCTCCAGGCATTAGTGGCCCCGCTACTGGAGACATACGCACGCGGTACTTTGATCTGGATAATCGTGCAATTCTTGTGAATGGTTTTTTGCACCCCATGAAAGCGTGGAGCAATTTCGCCAATGTCGCATTCACACCATTTATAGGTGGTGGGATCGGTTATGCCTACAATGAAGTTCGCGATTTTCATACTGTTGCCAGGTTAGTTGCGGCTGGTGTTCCTATTGGATCTATCACAAGCATTGGTAACCCAGCAAGTAGGAGCAGTTTCGCTTGGCAAGCATCAGCTGGAGTGAGCTTGAAACCGCAACAAAGTCATTTTAGTGTCGACGTCGGCTATCGCTATTATGACGGTGGTAAATTTGAGGGTTCGTCTAGGGTATTCGGTAATGCTGATGGTTTTGTGGGTCTCTCTCCTTGGGAAGGACGCTTAAAAGCGAATCAAGCGTTTGTGGAATTTAAATACACAACCTAGATTTTAATTTGGGTTCGAAGCGGTAGGATTTTGTTGCTCCACCAATAATCCAGTTGGTTCTAATGGGTTCTGTCGGCACCGTCAAGTTAACTTTTGCTTGCGCAAGAAAGACTGCGTGTTGGTTGGTGGGCATTCTCGGCTCGGTTAGTGAGCCTTTTATGGAAATGATGCACTGTGCCCCATAGTGGGTTTGTTTCTGGTTGGGACTTTTCGGATGCCCCTCTGAGGTTTGCCTGCAAAATCAAACCCTTTGCGGCCAACATCGACAATCAGATACGTATAGCTTTTGGGCTATTCTCATATCCAATTGCTCCATTTTCAGTCGCCTCATAAGCATGCACATAACCTTTTATTCTAATATAATCCTTTCCAATTTTATTTAACTCCTCTTTTACTTTAAAAGCCAATGTTCCGGGATTAAATGAAGCAACATCTTCAAACGTCCTAAGGTTTTTAAACATACTCTTGGCAAATAGTCTTTGGCTTTCTAGTATTTTTTTATTTTTCCATGCATTTCTTGATTCAATAGCAGCTTCTCGTTGAGTTTCTAATGCTAACGGTGGTAATCCTTCTTTATATGCTACAGTAGCAAGTGCTTCTTCAACCTCTTTTGACAATTTATTTCCTCGGGGATTAAGTGGAATATTTTTAATTTCTTTGGTCATGCTCTTTCCAGATAAATTAAAAAAGCGCACTCTAGTCACTACTTCATTATCTACTTTAATTTGTTGAAATAAAATTTGGTTCTGATCTAATTTCTCCTCACTTATTTGTTTACTCGAAGCCACAATTTGGATTTTTTTCTCGTTAAAAAAAGGCCTTTGAAAAGCAGATATACTTGCTGAACAACAGCCTCTTAATACAATTTCTTCAAGCTTTGGCATCTTTTTTGCGATAGCGTTAACATTTTTAACTATCTCATTATTCTCCCAAATTTCTTTACTACAAACATCGACACTCCAATGTTGCAAGAAGCTTAGTTTAGAAACATCATCATAAGAAATATTATCTTTTGAGTTGGCTAACACATTCATAAAATACGAATTTAATGGAAAAAAAATAAATTTCTTTTCCTGAGAATTAGAGAACCTCTTTTTTATTACATTGGCAATATCCTCATCTTCTGCTAATGGTGGGTCATCATGAGATGATTTTGGGAGAAGGACTAGTAATTCAAAATCCTTCCCTTGATGAGAGGATTTGAGCTCTATCAATACTTTGTGTAAAGCATTTCCCATAACTGATTTAAAATATTCAGAATTTCTATCTAATCCATAAGTATTTTCAATCCAATTTACTAACTCTATTAATCTCTCGTCCCAAACACTTAACACTTGAGTCATAACCGCATCATTCTTAAACGATCGATAAAGTTGTTGATATATATCAATTAACTTATCTTTAATATCGGTCAAAATTTTATCCTGATTAAGATCAGGCTGTTGACTAGACATATCCTATTCCCATAACTACCTAACAAGTATAATTATAGGTCAAAAAGATATTATTTTTGTCAGCATTACCAAAATGCTGATCTGGCATACACCAATGTGGGGATTTCCCGGATAAGCCTTGAGTTTTATCTACAAAAATCAAGACCAATGACGTTACCACTTAATTCTTGTGCGAAATGAATCCCATACTTGTCTGTGACCTTCTTCAAAAAAGTATGTCTGAGTTTATGTGAAGTAAAATCAAATCTCTCATGATCTGGTAAAAACCCTAAAGCCTGTTTTTAATAATTATTAGCAAATTCGGTAGACATCCAAAGTTCGCAAGCGTGTCCCATAGCGCATTATAAATAATGGTTCTTCCTCATTTGCATTTCTACGCTCTACTCTCTTGGGATAAGGAATTTTTTGACTGGTTTGTTTGGATTTATGGCGCAGCACATCATAAAGACCTTTTTGTCGATACTGGCCAATGTTTAGAGAAAGGCTTCTGATTCATGAAGACCTGTGCCTAATAGCAAATAAAAGAGTCCTGTCTCCTGGTGCTCTGGAACTTGCGCCCTGATGAAAAAATTTAGGCTCATTCAACTAAATGGTTAAATCCTGCCAATTGGATTGTAACAACAGGTAAACTCAAACAACTTAGACTCAGATTGCCCGTTTAATTGTAAATAGTAACCTTCTTTTTTAAGTAACAAATTTAAATTAAGTAAATTGTCTACCTCATATAAATAATCACGATGCGGGGATTCCCAATCAGAAATTTGCATTAGTGCTTTTTGTTTTGCTTCAATCTCATCAGCAGCCACTACAAAAATATTTTTATGTAATTCAGTAAATTGTTTTTGATCATAACCACCCAAGTTAATGAAGAATAATTTATTCTTATTATTCTGTGATTGCACTTCAGAAATTTGAATGTCATATCCATCCGCATACTTTAAAATTCCCCAGGCGTCTATATGTAAGCTTGTTGGTATCCCCCACCAGCTTTTTCGGAGTGCATCATAGGTATCTTCTATAGAGTTAGCTACTATGAAACGAATATCATGGAGTTCGATTAAAGAATTAGGGTGGCTGCCACCAATATATACTACAAATAAATTCATTATTAGTTATCCTAATGTGACAAAAGTTTTAAGCTTTCTATCTGTAGTTATTTACATAAGGTCATGCAAACACGCCGAATTTCAAATAATCAGGATTTCCTGTATTGGTGATTTTGGGTGTATATTTTTACCACTTGCAATAACATCGGAATCTTTGATTTCTATATTTGATAGCTTAAAATTGGATAAAACAGCATTACAAGCATTAAGCTTATGTCCGAAATTAGCCATTTGTTAAATATTTATTTTTTAAAAACTCTAAATGTGCTTTTACTGTTGCCCATTCATTCGAAATGATGCTGTATACAAAAGTATCACGTAGAGTCCCGTTTGGCATTATCATATGATTTCGTATTATCCCATCAAGTTTAGCGCCCAGCCGTTCAATACCTTGGCGGCTTCGATAATTAAATGCATGTGTACGAAATTCAACTGCTATGCAATTCATCATTTCAAAAGCATGGGTTAATAAGAGCAGCTTGCATTCTGTATTAATGCCTGTGCGTTGAGCGCTTTTACGATACCAGGTTCCACCTATCTCAACTCGGCGATTTTCTCGATCAATATTCCAATAGGAAGTCATACCAATAGCTTTTTTTGTTAATCTATCGATAACAGCAAAAGGTATCATTATCCCCTGCTGCTGCCTATTTAATCGCATGCGAATGTTTTCCTTCATTTTCGTTGGTTCTGGAACGAGGGCATACCAAAGTTTATCCAACTCTCCATCGGTGACTGCTTCAATCAGTTCGTCGTGATGCTCAAAGGATAGCGGCACCAGAGTGCAGTGATCACCTTGTAATCTTATGGGATGAAACGAATTTTCCATAGTCTTCTCAAAAATAAATTAATTGCATAATAATCTTTATGCGATTAATTTGTCATCAACTCATCCCATAATCTATTTTGTATCGTACCTTTCTCTATTCCTGATTTTAAATTCGAGGTGCAGAGGTTTCAGTACTACATTGCAACTCTTTAAAGAAGTTCTTAAATTCCTCTTCTGACTTAAATGTGGATGCTAATTCTGTTGTTAAATAACCTTCTGCGAGCGCCTTTAATCCTTCTTCAGACTTCAAATTTTTAAGTTGATATAATCTAATTTGAAAAGCTCATCAATTTTACAGTTCCTATTTTTTAAAGATCTTATTCCTGAGTCAGTGCACAATAGCGAAAGTATCGGATCTACATTTCTCAACTCGCCCACTTCATTTTTAAACGAGCCAAACATGAAAACATATTTAAGTTCTTTAAACAGCTGTGTACGTCTTTTCCATAGGGCTTCCAAATCAACTGTAGAAACAAAACGCCCTAAAAATAGAACTATCCCATATGGTGTAGACAAATAGTACTGAAAAGGAGAATGAGCTGGCCAGAGATCTGGAAGAAGTGTTGGTAACTTTTGCACACGCTCATTATAAGAGAGACTTATTAGGTCTTAGATTTGTGTGGCTAATTTTAGGTCAATCACATCGCTTAGAACAAACTCTTTCAGATAGGGTCTCAAGGATTTAATTTCTTCCCGAAATTTGGCATAAGGCAAGTTATCCCACAAACGTTTATCTTCCCCTACTTCTTTCCAACTTTTACAAACAGTCAAATTTTTTATAACTTCTTTTTTTGGAAAAAAATTAAATATTGTGAGGATGATATCTTGATTATTCCGCAACATGTTATTAAAGCTTATCTAAAGATTTAGCACAGGATAGTATTTAATAAATGATTAATTAATGGGTAGATATACCCATACAAGCATCTTCCATGTTGAATTAAAATAATCCAATTTGGCTTGTATTTAATTATCATGAGTGACATTTATTATTGGCGGGAAAATATAGGTGAAGAGGATTTATTAACCACTTTCAAGCAAGAAATAGAGCAGTTGTTAGCAGGTGATTATAAAAGTCTTCATTTGGAACAGCTGCATGGTGTTTCAGGAGTTTCTCTATACAGCATACGAGTTAATCGAGAGACGCGTTTATTGTTGACGACGCATAAGGGGAAGTTATGTTTGCTGGATGCTGTATATAATCACGATTGCCATAAGAATACCTCAGAAATCCTGGTTTGTTAAAGACCTTTTGAACAAGCTTGATACCACGCCGATTGATATTCAAATTGCAGAGAAGTTAGAAGCATCGCATTACACTCGCTTGGAGCTGATTTAAATCAAAAGCTTAGTAATAATTCTACGCTCGCTCATTATGCAGTTAAAAAGGGGAATATTGATATTATTCAATGGCTCTTAAAGAAAAACATTAGTTTCAAGACTTCCTGGGAAGTTACTAAAAGCGACTTAGTAGCATTTTTCCAACTTTGGGCTAAAGAAAAGGATGATGCTGCTAATGCTGCTTCATCAAAGATTAGTGAATTCATAGATCGTCAGGGAATCCATGAGGATGCAATTTCTGTTCTACCTACAGATATTGCCCAAATGATGGAGCGTCAAGATATTATTGATTTAATAAAAAGCTATGAAGATCAAAGTTATCAGCCTTATGGCTTTTTTACTCGAAAAATGCCTGAAGGTGAGAATTCTATTACTTCACAGTTAATACCGTAAGTTGTTGAGTTATTTCTGAACCTAGGCTTGTATATTCAATGACTATAGTATGGTTGCATTGCGAGAGAAAATGGCGTTATTCCCTTAAAAAGACTCCTCAAGAGAATCAGTAATCAAATGTGGAATGGTAAAGATATTTATACAATACTTTCAAATTTTCATTTCCTTTACAGAAAATGCTATTTTTTAAATTGTTATCAGGAGGTGCAGTTGATATCCTATAATTGTTGGTTAGAAATCTTGCACGGCTAATATGACTTATAGGAAGTCTAAAGAAAGCACTGTGAGTAAGCTTGAGCCATGACAAGAAACCTAATGTGTTTTTGGTGACATCCACTTAGTGAATGAACCGCTGCAAGACCTAACCATCTTTTTAAGACTTGAGATAGGTTTCAATAGTTAAAGGTTCGTACCATCGTCCCACTATTAGGTATCTTCTGAGTGGACCTTTTCGCAAAAATGAGACTCTAAGCTGGATTTTCTAAGTCTACTGGATAACCAGCACTTTCTAATGTTTAATGCCCGCCGGATTGCAAGTAATTTCCGATCATTTAAATTCGCCAACAGCCTTTCTTGCCTCCACGGAATCAAGCGTTCTGTGATTATAGCCCCAAAATGATCTGAATTTCGTTGGTCGGTTCGTGTAATTTTATAGTGGCAATAACACGTGTGCTGGGTATTTCTTGTGTGAAGACAGATTGAAATACCCTCTCTTACTTGTGTTCTACTTGTATTAAGTACATGAATAACCATGTGTGTGTGGAACCTTTCTCCATATCTATAACGTAGATATTTTCTTGATTTTTCTCTTCTAATGGGAAATAGGCTGCAACATTAGGATGGGTCGTGCAAGCAACTAAATTTTTTGTTTCAAAGATCTTTATTTTTGCATAGGTAGAATTTTACCCAATCTCTTGATGGTTAATAGGTAGATATCAAGTATTCCTATCTGTTGGCATAGACGTACTAAAACATTGGCAAAAGTCGCTAATCATGTCGCTAAAAAGCAAATTTATTTGGACAACAGCCAGAATTAATTTTGTAATTATTAAGAATGATCATCGATGATTAATAGGTTCGATTACCGAGATAATTAGATTAAAATCTTATTTAAGATGTAGTATATATTTGAATAAATTTATTGAAATTTACTTTTGCTAATTATATAGTCCGCTAGTTTTGAGCTCGTACAGTGTGGAATTAACTTGATGGATTTTTTAGAGTTTTATCAAGCCATTAGAAATATTTTTAAAAAGCAAAGATTAATTGATTATTCTGAGCAACAAATAAATATAAATAATTATTTTTTAAGCGAACTAGATAGACTTATCGCAATCGACGAAGCTGATTCGACTTTGAAAATGACATGGCTGTCAATCCTGTTTGAAGGCTTTTATCGGCATTTGGGAATAGGGGATCTTAAACAGGATCTTCTCGAGGTCAAGATTAAAAGATGGAAGCAACATTTTGGCTCGCCGACAGTTTTATTCCTTCTCTCCTATAAAAGGGAAATTGATGCAACGCAACAACTCTTCCATGAATCTAACTACTTAAAGGAGCTAATGCTCGATTTTCCATGGTTCGTAAATAAGGGCAATTTTGTAGCGGACCCAGAGAATACGGTGTTTATTAATCCTGAAAGTATTTCCTATATAGATGTTCCTCATTGTAGAGAAGCTATTGGTATGTTTACACAAACCCATAACCCTTTTGGTGGCTTTACGACAGCGCCTTGCGATCCAGTTTCTCAACAATTCATAGCACATGCCTCTCTAATAGCAAAAAATGGAGGTAGGATATTAGAAATTGGTGCTGCATTTGGTGCAGCAACTTTAGAGGTCATTGCGCAAGGAGCTACCACTTTTTGCAATGATATTAGCCCAGAAAATCTTGCAGTTGTCCAACAGCGCTTTTTAGAAGCAGCGCGGGATCAAAAAAACTCTTTAACAGGGGATAGTAATGAGCTAGTTCTTATACCAGGAGAGTTCCCCAATGAGTTGGCTGGATTACCGGAAAATTTTTTTGACGCTATTTTGATATGCCGAGTTTTACATTTTTTTAGCGGCAAAAAAATAGAAGAATCGTTAGCGTTAATAGTAAAACTGCTAGTGCCAAATGGAAAAATATACATCGTTTGTGAAACACCTTATTTAAAAAATTGGCAACGCTTTATTCCTGAATTTAATAGCAGAATAGAACGTAATGTGGAATGGCCTGGTGAAATTAGTAGTCCGGCCGATTATGAAAGTAGCGGTAGGGCTAAATCATTACCTCCATTTGTTCACTGGATAACAAAGGAAGTGCTTGAGCGTAGTTTATTACGAGCCGAGCTAACCATAGAGTATTCAGAATATATTAATAGAATTGGACAATTCCCAGAGGATTTATTATTACCCGAATACGGTAAAGAAAGTGTTGGAGTAATAGGTATTAAAATGAGAGATATGGATTATGACACAAAAAGCAAGTTGGTATAATTGGTTAACTCAGATGTTCAAAGAGTTTATGGTTGAAACCACAAACAAATCTCTATATGAAGTGGTAAATATTTATGAGTGCAAAAAAACGGGTTTCACAAAAGCTGTAATCAAGTTATCTGAGAGACATGCGATAGAGAAAAACATCAGTGACATTATTGTAGATAATGAATTTATAGAGGGCTTAGATAAAAAAACTATACGCACACTAACATATATTGCAACGGTCGAACGTTTAAAGCCGGATTATTCTATAGTCGTGCAACAAATGACTAGCGAGGTAGACGAGTATATCTTGGAGATTAAATCTAAAAATGGTTGTACGACAATAAAGAAATCGCCATCTGAAATATCAAAAGATGCAGCTTTAATTTCTAGATTAAACCCAGTGGAAGCAAACAGAATTGGGTATATGGCAGGTGTGCGTGAGACAGTAAAAGAGTACCAGATAATTTACAATAAAAACTAGGAAGACATTATTTTGCAAAATTTGGTTTTGGAGTCGTTATCCCGAAAAAAACAATACAGATATCCTTTGTTTTTTCTGGGGTTTTACTTAACGTTTTTGTTGGCAACAGTTTGTCTTGCAAGCAGAATTACACAAATTGGTCCGATGTTGGAACCAGGTGGAATTTTTATTTTTCCAATTACTTTTTGTATTTGTGATATTGTTGGTGAAGTTTATGGTTATGCTTATCCAAGATTATTTATTTGGGTTGGCGTTTTAGCGGAATTTATTTTTTCTTCTATTGTTATTTTGGTTTCGCATCTACCTGTCCCACAGTTTTTTAGCCAAGCTGAAGCTTATCAAATAGTGTTTGATCCTACATTGAGATATGTTGGTTCAGGGCTTGCAGGTTTGTTGGTAGGTGAGTTTATGAATGTGTATCTACTTGCAAAATGGAAAATCTTTTTGAAGGGAAGATTCTTTGTATTTAGAAGTTTACTATCAACTGCTTTTGGTCAAGCATGTCTGACAATTATAGTAGATGCCTTAAATTATTTTGGAAAATTAACTCCTCACAGTCTGGGGTGGATGATGTTTTGTGGCTATCTTTGGAAAATGTGTTGCGCGCTTATTATAGTTTTCCCTGCATGGTTATTAGTAAGGTATTTAAAAAGGATTGAAAATATAGATTACTATGATGTACACACCAATTTTAACCCTTTCATAATCAGCTTGAATAATAGTGAAGAGTCAATGATTCATTATTCAGTTAATATTGAATCCTCACCTCAGTAAGTGCTGCTATTATTCGATCAGTCCTATCAAGTTTTATAAGCTTAACGTTGCCATCTGACAAATTATGCTTAAGATATTTATCATTATGGTCAATAAATAGCCTATTGAATAAAATATTGTCATCTCTCTTTGAGTGAATGATCACAAAGTCTCTATCTTTTGGATTTCTATCAGAATCAAAAATTAAAAGAGTATTAAGAGGGAATAATGGCTCCATTGATGAATCTTGCACTATTAATGCAAAAGAATTATGACCAACCATTTTGTCCAATAAAACTTCTTCTCTGCGTAAATTTTTAATGGTAGCTGGTGGCCAATGCTTTAGGATATCCCACTCAATAATCGGAATGGTTTTTAATTGCAAATCCTCTTTAATCATTTCAGGAATTACATGAGGGAGTGCATCTTTCCCTAGTAATTGCTCGATAGATATAGAAAAAAATTCAGACAAAGCCTCTAATGCTTTTTTTCTTGGGTTTTTAGTAGAACCTGAAAGTATATGATGAATTGTTGGTTGCGGCATATTAATTAATCTAGCAAGCTCGCTAACGGATAGATTGCCATGGATTCGCATTAGTTGTTGTAAGTTATTACTTAAAATTGACTCATTCATTAGTAATTCACATTATGAATATAATTATTCAAAATAGATTGACACATTCACTGAATAGGCGATAAATTAACCTTTATTGAATAGAACTATTCAATAAATAGATTTTAATGTTCTGAAAACGAATAATTGAGGCCAATATATCATGTGACTTCATCTATAACAAATTTTAAATGTAATAGAAAATATTTTTTCTTACCAATTATCTATATCTAAGGAAAATGGATTTATGAAAGATGTTCCGTATATTTTAAGTTTGGCATACAAGAAGCAAATAGAGGAGGTATGTAAGCCGCTAGTAAACATGGGTTTAAAACATTTTGTGATGTATCTTATTTTTAATGATGGGAGTTTGTTAGTTCTGTCCAATGTGTATCCTGTGATTAATTCCTATTATCAAGATGAGCTATACAAAGAAGACTACAGTTACACCCCCAGGCTGATCGATGCTGCCCAAAAAGGATATTATTTGTGTGACGAAGTGGAGTTTACTTCTAGTAACTTTAAGAACTTACTGGCAGAAAAATATAGCATTTATCCCTTATACAATATAGTTAGACGTTGTGCGGAATGCACCTTTGTTTTTAGTGCCATACGCAATGCTCCAGTAGATTCGTCTGCTCTTTTTTACAGGAAAACAATTAGCGCTTTTGAGAGTTTTTGTGCTCATTTTGTTGATTCATTTCTTGATTTAATTGTCTATTGCAATCCCAAGTATAAGTACTCGTTTATTTTAACAAACCCAACTTATCGTCATGCAATCATAAAGGGTGGTTATGCAGAAACAGAATCCATTTCTGTTCGTGAACAGGAGTGTTTGTGGCTTTCAGCTCAAGGAAAAACGGCAAAACAGATTGCACAAGTGCTTAAAATAAGTCCTTATACGGTAGAGAGATATTTAAAAAATATTCGCGAGGCATTTAACTGCAGCACCCTTATTGAAGCAGTTGTTGAAGGAATTCATCGTGGCGTAGTTGGCAGAGTAAATTTAAATAAAAAATCGGGTGCGATGGATGTCAACAAGCAGAATTTCGCAAGACCAATAATTACTACACCTACTTGAGCAAGCATAACCCAGCTATTAATTAGCCCCCAAGGCTTATGATTACAATCAGGATTTTGTATTTAAAATTACAGTCAAGAAAGAACGTCACGAGCAACCAGGAAAACTTTACTTGCAGTCTCAGGATAAAGAGTTAAAAAAGAGAATTAGATCAACAAGTCAGACTTGTTTGCTATGACTTAGATATTGCAAACAATCTTATTGTTGGTCTAGTTATATCGGACCTATTCTCGGATCAACGATTTGTCTTGTTTTTAAAAAAGCAAATATACAACTATACCCCGAATTAATTGTCATTACTGTTGCAAAATGAAAAAAATAAATACAAAAGCTCTTGCTTTGTTTAGAAAGACAATGGTAACTTTGTATTTTTTTGTCTTTCTGCGCATTTTTTTGATGGAAAAATTAAATCATGGTTGAAACGGGATACCAAAAGCACTATAAAAATTTTTTAGACGACAAGAATGCTTTTTTCTTGGCATTAGGAGAAACCAAGGAAAAGTTGGATGCTGAGGCAGCACCGGAAACTAAGCGTCAGGCACAACTCACGTTAGCTCAGCAAAAAGCTTCAACGCATGATTATGGTTTTGTGGCGACCAACCGATTGTTAATTGAACAAGAGTTTAATCAACTTTTTATGACTCTTAAGAAACGCGGAGCTAACAGTGATGAGTTTGCTTTCTACTGTTATTACTGCTGTTTAATGTTAAAACAATATTATGAAGCTTATGAGAACCAAGACAAAGTTGAAGATTATAATAGGTTGCTAAGGGACTTAAGAGCCTTATGTATACAGGGAAAACTTCCTGTTCCTGTTGTTAAAAAAGAAAGTTTCTTTACAGCTTTACAAAATAAAATAGCTGCAGATATAAAAGACTTACTCAATACCCCTAGAAGATTGTCAAAACTAAGAGATAGAGTGGCCACTTCTAATTTAAACCGGATTTATTGGTTTTTCTGCCGTACTACCATCAAAAATTCCTTGTTATTGGCACGTGATCTAAAACTGTTGGAAAAATTGGGCAACATTTTAGGTAAAGAGGTTAATGTTGATGATATCGTTCATACCTTAGAAGCACCCAATGGCGTGATGCGATTCTTAAGTGTGGGATTTTTTGCTGTTCGTTTTATTATGAACGCGGGAATGGTCTTAAAACATACTTGCTTCCCCTCTGAAGAAGAACGCCGATTGGATTGGAAAAAACGCTTTTCTAATGAAATCTACAAAAGGCATGCTACCTTCTTAAATGATGTTGTTTGGGGTACGGTTAACTGTGTAACGAATTACAATGAAGCTTTTGGTATCTCAGCCCCCGTAGCTGGGTGGGTTGTTGCTGGATTTTTATTCTTTGACGTTTGCCTGATTATGTGGCGGCGCCATTTAGAAGAACAAGAATATCTGACCAAGCGCTCGCAATATCGCAAAGAATTGGAAGCGGTTAAATTTAAATTATTGGGTGAGCTTACTCCAGCAGAAAGAACCATACTTGATAAGCGCTTTGTGATGCTTACAGAGCAAATCGACCAGCTTGAGCTAAGTTGGAAGACAAACAATGCAACTTATTTATTTAATGCCACGGCAGCTTTCTTACTAATGGCTGGTTTTTCTGTCTCAATGCTACTTACCTCGCCAGTGATGGTACTTGGCTGTTATATGGTTTGTACTTTTGCAGTTGCAATGTATTTATCGGATGGTGCCTATAAAGAATATAAAAAGCAGAGTCTTTTGCTTGCGGATGCGAAACAACTCGCTAGCGACGAGGAAAAAGCCATCTTGCAAGAGTATCAAACAGCTCGTAATGAATTTGCGTTTACATTGACTAAAAACGCCGTGATGCCCGCTTTATTCATCGCTACCTTTGCTGTTTGCTGGCAGGCAGCGCTAGTACTGGCAGTGGCGTATCTTGGCTATGAGTTTTATCGTTCTCATAGTAAACATACTGAAGCTCAAATCAATGCGGTAGAAGAGGACAATTCCTTTAATTATACCCCTATCTATTAAGATGGTAGAGCAAGGATGCTCTAAGCCACAGCACTTGAAGCCTGCCTAGGTAATTATATTGCCACTATAAAGTCGATGATTCTTTAAATTTTCTTATCTTATTTAAGCTGTATTTTTAAAAAAATATTGACATATACTATATGGAGAGTTCTATGTGAATACAGGATGTATTAATGAGTTTTCTAACGGACTGGTTTCAAATTGGGTCTCCGGCTCCCTCACAGTTATTACAAGGGTACTACAGCCCTAGCTTAGTTATTTTATCTTATGTTGTTGCTGTTTTGGCGTCTTATGTGGCACTAACTCTTGTTGCTCGCTTGCGGGAAGAAAAGAACCAACAAGCCGTGTTTTATTGGCTCATCGGTGGTGCTTTTACTATGGGGGCTGGTATTTGGTCTATGCACTTTATAGGCATGCTAGCGTTTGTACTTCCTATGCCTATGGAGTATGAGTTAACCTGGACAGTTGCCTCCTTATTTATGGCCATGTTGGCTTCAGGTTTTGCATTATACATTCTGAAGAAACCGAATTACTCTAGATTGCATTTAGCATTAGGTGGGCTTTTTATCGGCCTTGCTATCTCATCTATGCATTATATGGGTATGGAAGGCATGAAATCCCATGTGGCTATTCATTATTGGCCTGGTCTCTTTTTTCTCTCGATAGTTATTGGTATTGCCGCAGCTGAGGCGGCACTTTGGCTCGCTTTAGAAAGCCTCAAAGTCGTAAGTAGTCGACAAACCACACTTAAAGTAGGTAGTGCTCTTATTATGGGGCTTGCCATCTGTGGCATGCATTATACGGGTATGTCCGCCTCTGTATTTACAGTGAAACCTTTTCACTCAATGGCGGAAAGCCAAGCTATACAACCAAACTATTTAGCATATTTTATTGCTGGTATTACAGCTTTAATCATTAGTCTCGCGTTAACTGTCTCAAGCTACTATAAAAGAATGGTTGATGCGGTACAAAATGAAAAAGAATTCCTCAATGCCATGCTAGATAACTTGGAGGATGGCATTATCGCTTGTAATGAAAAAGGCGAAATTACAGTATTAAATAAAGCGATACAAAAAAATTTTAGTATAAGCAAGGTTGTTAAGCATATCGATGATCTTCCGCAGTATTATCAACTGTACACTGAGGATAATTGTCCTCTACCTCCAAACAATTATCCTATCAAACAAGCGCTTAACGGTGAGTTAATACAACGATTGCCATTGGTTGTAAAATTTAAAGATGATGAAAGAACAGATGTTATTGTGGATGGGCAACCGATAATTAATAAAGATGGTACTTCCCTGGGTGCCGTTATTGTTGTCCATGATGTGACTGAATTAAAACATACTGAGAAACTTAAAAATGAATTTGTTTCTATTGTTAGTCATGAATTGCGAACACCGCTGACCTCTATACGTGGCTCATTAGGATTATTGGTCAGTGGGGTAATGGGGGCTTTTTCTGAAAAAGCGATTAATTTGTTGGATATTGCAAATAATAACTGCGAGCGCTTACTTCTCTTGATAAATGATATTTTAGATATTGAAAAAATCGAAGCAGGAAAGATGGAGTTTCAGTTTAAAAATAGCAATCTGTCGCAAATCATTAATGAGGCTATAGATGCCAATAAAATGTATGCCGAGAAATATAACGTTTCTTTGGAAGTCATTCAGCCGTCAGAAGAATTAATCGTTAATGTCGATACTGGTAGGTTAATGCAAGTCTTAGCCAATCTTTTATCGAATGCTTGTAAGTATTCGCCGCAAAATAAAGTAGTCACTATTGAGGTTACTAAAATAAATGGCATGGTGCGTGTCGCAGTAATTGATAGAGGGCCTGGTATACCGCTGGAATTTCAAGCAAGAATTTTCCAAAAATTTTCGCAAGCAGATTCTTCGGATAGCCGAAGAAAAGGGGGAACCGGGCTTGGACTCAATATTAGTAAAAGTATTATTGAAAAAATGGGAGGAAAGCTCGATTTCATGAGTAAGCCAAACGAGGGTACTACTTTTTATTTTGACTTACCTTTCTCGGGAAATTTACAAGAAAGTGAGACTATCCGGCTACACCAGCCCTCGCCATCCAAAAAGCGTTTATTAATTTGTGAGGACGATCAAGAGCAAGCCGATTATTTAGAGGCACTTTTAGAAAGTGCCGGTTTTGAAGTGGATATAGCTGTTACAGCGATGCAAGCTAAGGAAAAACTTCATAATAATAATTATCAGGCTTTATTACTTGATTTAATACTTCCCGATCAAGATGGTATTTCATTAATTAGAGAGCTCCGGGCTGATAAAAAAACAAGTAATCTCCCAATAGTTGTTTTATCGATTATTTCTCAAACTGGTAAAACATTACTAAATGGCGACGCAGTTTCGGTAGTCGATTGGTTTGATAAACCGATAGATTTGAGGCGATTGTTAAAGGCCATCAACGATATAAAAGCTCATGAAATAACGCAATTACCTTCTATTTTGCATATAGAAGATAACCCAGATACTCAACATGTGGTTAGGCTACTGCTTGAAAAGCATGCAAAACTCTATTTAGCAGCCAATTTACAAGAAGCCAGGGAAATGCTTACTCAAAGGAGCTATGATTTAGTTGTATTGGATTTGATGCTGCCAGATGGGAATGGTGTTGAAATATTACCGTTGTTAGCCGAATGCAAAACTCCGGTATTAGTGTTTTCAGATATGCAATTGAGTAATCAATATGCCCAATATGTCAGTCAAGCTCTAGTTAAATCGAATTCAAGCAATGAAAAACTTTTAAATACAATTATTGATTTGATCTAAATTAGTATCGGAAAAAAATATGAATAGTAAGGGATTACAAAAGATTATATATGCAGAGGATGAGGAAGACATCCGAGCTATTGCTCAGATTGCTCTCGAAGATATTGGTTCTTTTACTGTTAAATATTGTCTCAATGGCCATGAGGTATTAGAGGCTGTTAAAGATTTTCAGCCTGACCTTTTTTTACTTGATGTCATGATGCCAACAATGGATGGACCATCAGCATTGCGGAAATTAAAACAAATCCCCCAGATGGCAAATGTCCCAGCTATATTCATGACCGCTAAGATTCAACCCAAGGAGGTGGAAGAATATAAATCGATCGGCGCGATAGATGTCATACATAAACCCTTTGATCCAATTACTTTAGCGGACGATATCAAAAAAATATGGAATAAGTTTTATGACGAATAATATTCAAGAAAAACTTAATCGCTTACTTATAAAGTACAATAAAAATTTACCAACGAAGCTTAATAAGATACAGACACAGTGGCAGGAACTTCTTGATCAATGGAGCGTTGAAAAACTGACTACACTCCATAGGGACATTCATAGTTTGTGTGGATCTTCTGCAACCTATGGTTATAAACAATTGAGCCAAATAGCACGACAAGCGGAAATTCTTTTAAAAAAGTTACTTGAGGGTGGAGAAGCAAGTGACGCTGAAAAAAACCAAATTTCAACTTATTTATTACAGCTTAAAACGATACATACAGAAACTCATTCGATAATTAGCTCAGGAATAACCCACCATCAAGCTAGTAATAATTTAGTTTACGTACTGGAAAAAAATACAGCCTTGGTCAAGGAAGTGAGTCAGATGTTGTTGAATATGGACTATAATCCTTACTCCTTAGATTCAACCATGGGTTTAGAGTTAGCGCTCAGAGAAGAACCTCCTATAGCTATTATAATTAATAGCTCTTACTTAGATAATGAGGTCATTGATTTTCTTAAGAAGCGACAACATACGGAGCAGTCTATCCCACTGTTTTGTTTAATTCCTAATAGTGAGTTATATCCGCGGTTACTCGCCATTCGCGCAAATTGCGATGCATTTTTTCAATTACCCTTTGATAAAAGTTATTTTGCTCAAATCTTTCAAAGCAAATGCAATACGTCAACAGAGTCATTTCGTATTTTGGTGGTTGATGATTCTGAATCACTGGCTGAATATTACACGTTAATTTTAACTAAAGCAGGGATGATTACGAGAGCTTTAACTAACCCTATGGAGCTTTTAAATGAGCTTAAATCCTTTCAACCGGATTTAATACTGATGGACATTTACATGCCGGAATGTACCGGATTAGAGTTGGCTGCTGTTCTTCGTAAAGAAAAGAATTACACCAAGCTACCAATCATCTTTCTTTCGACGGAGGACGATCGCAACAAAATTTTATTTGCCATGAGTCTAGGGGGGGATGATTTTCTATGTAAACCTGTGTCTCCAGCTCATCTTGTCTCTGCAGTACGCTCTCGAGCGAGGCGCGCCAGTGCTTTAAACTATTACATGATTACAGATAGTTTAACCGGATTACTTAACCATTCCAGCGTTTTAACCCAATTAGATATCGAGCTCGCTCGAATAAAACAAAAAAAAGGCGATTTACTACTTATCATGATTGATATCGATTACTTTAAAAAAATCAATGACAATTATGGGCATCCTGCGGGTGATAAGGTATTAAAACAGTTAGCTAATCTTTTTCTAGTCAATTTAAGAAACCAAGATATCATAGGGCGATATGGTGGTGAAGAGTTTCTTATCATTCTACCAGGCACATCTCTAACACATGGGATGCGCATTTGTAACCATTTGCGTTTGCAATTTAATAGATTCCTTTTTAAGGAGCAAAACAGAACGTTTAATGCAACTTTCAGTGCAGGGATTTCTTATCTAAAAGAGAATGAAGAGGCATCTTTACTGATTCAGGAAGCGGATAAAGCGCTTTATGAGGCTAAAGATAGTGGTCGAAATAAAATTGTAAGTTGCATTAAATAATTCAAATCCTCTTCATTCTTCTATTTCATCAAATTATATCGAGAATTAGCAGGCAAGAACTCGTTCTCGTACTTCTATCGGAAGGGTAGCAAGGTTCATATCAGGGCTATGCTTCACAAAAAAAGTACAGAGACTCAGTAAAGAGGGTTCCTTTGCTTTAAACCCCAAGCCTCTGACTAAATTGGCATTAGCTCGTAAGTCCGAACCACCTATTTCATTGCCTTTCGGATCAACAAAAATCACATTTTTCACATTAGGAAAAACATCTTTTAAAGCATCACGTTGTGCAGGCGACATGGATAAAATTTCACCATATCCCAAATAGATGGTACGTACATTGGGCAACGTATTGTTTAGTTTTTTTATACTATCCACAGGGAGCTTGTTTAAACCGGTTAAACTTAAATTAAGGGATGATACGGTTGCAGGGATTGCAGAGAACGCTTCAATGAGCTCCTCAACGTCTTTTGAACTGAACTCATGCAGGCTTATATCAAGATGTGTAATATTCTCAGTAATAGAAGCCAAAACTGCTGCAAGATACCCCTTTGTTCTGCAATGAAGACAATTCCCTCTTAAATTAAGAGAGGTCACAGTTTGCGGTATAGCTTGCAGGATTTGGATTAATTCATCACTGCTTTTTTTTGCAAGGCGGTTCCAGCGTAAACTGATTCCAGAGATTTGAGGAGGAATGTTCGCTAAAACTTGAACAATTTCTCCAGTAATTTTAGATCCAAGATAATTATCGCTTAAGTCTAAATAAGTAATATTATTATCAAGACTGCTTACTGGATCTATCAAGGCAATGGCAGGTTTGCGAGAAAATTGTGTGAGATGAATCTTCATTTTTAAGTCCCATGACAGAAATAATAAAGGAAAAGCTGGATTTTATTGGTTATATGTGTGTATTTATTGTCATATTTGGTAAAAATAATATCAACCGAAAATTTGTCAGAAAGAAATTCCAAAATGGAATAACTATTCACTCAATAGGTAGTCGTTTTAGGAGAGGTTGTTTGGAGTTGTGTCTGTTTCTCTGACGCGGTTATTGTTGATTCTTCCTTAATTTTGCTCCCCATGAAAATTCTATTGCCTAGACCTAGTTCTAGTCCAAGAGGGACTGCACTTTGGTGAGTAGACGCAACAGTAACTATTTTTCCTGTTGTTAAGTCCACAGAGAAAAATGCGCTTGAGAAGAGGGAAGTTCCTGGATGGCTAATTGTGCCTTCATAATAAAATTCTTTACCAAATTGCTCGACTAATGCTTTAAATTCAGGAGACTTGCATTTTTCATAGAGCCATTTTCCAAATTTTACTAATTCGCCAGTTGAGGTCCAATACCCACCTGCAGGCCCACCAACCCAAGCCAGCGCAACTGAATCCTCGTGATTAACTTGAACATGGTAACTGGAACTAGTGGGTGCTTTCGCAAAAAAATTGACGATTTTGGCTTCATCAAGGATATATTTTTTTAAAATACCAAAAAAATTTAATGGCTTAAGAGAAGGATGATTTTTTTGGTAACTGTTGTAGATGTGTTCCGCGGCTAGACCAACTAAGGTAAAGCCTAAATTACTGTAATGGGGTGAGGGATAAATAGTTTGCTCTGCGAATTGTAAAAAATCTTTTATTTCATTAACTGTTACATCAGTTCCTTTTTCAAGGCTTTCTCTATAGGTGCCTTTCCCTCTATCATATCCATAATCCCCTAAACCGCTCTGATGAGTCATAAGTTGTGTTAAATTGATCATGTTGCTTTTTAAATAATGCCGCAAAACAGGGGGTAAAAGAGACCAGGAATCTGGAGCGAGCAATTCTTTGATGGGTTTTTTCAACATTTTCTCTGTAAGAATACTATTTTCTCCATCGGGTTTTTCTTCCATCAGCCTAAAAATGACAATTCCAGTAAATATTTTAGCAATAGAATGAATGGGATAAATATCGTCTGAAGTAATATGAATCGTATTATTTTCTCTATCACTCAAAGAGATTGCTGCAGGGATGTCGCTATCTTTGAAGTATTGTTCGAGTAAATCCTGACTGTTAGTTGCCAGGACCTGTGCTGTGGGTAAGTTTGGCCAAGGTTTTAAGCCTAGGGAGTGCATATTAAAAGGGATCATCTTGGCATCAAGAGGTTTTAGCCATGAAAAGAAAGAGATGAACCCTTCAGAGGAAACTGATTTTTTTGAGGCGGACTCAAATAATTGGCTGATCTCGTTTTTGGAAGACTTATTCTCGGAGCAATCCACTAAAAAATCGATTAAAGGCTCGAGTTCTTTAGCGGCAATCGTATTTAATTTGACAAATAATGTCTGCAAAATTTCTTGTTTTTGTCCTAAATCTTCCTGAGACCACTGACTTTTGAGGCGTTTTTCCTGAGGCAATAGATGCATCATTTGAGTGTAAGATCCAGACATAAATGACAACAAAAAAGCATATGTGTCTTGAAATTATACTACATTGGCAAATTTTTACAGCATAAATACTTTACTGAGGATTATTTAATTCAGGGTTGCTGGCGAGTATGCTAAGTGAATCTTAACTTGTTCGAAGCTCATGATGGATTATGATGTTGATGCAATTGTCATTGGTGGGGGGCCGGCGGGTGCAACGACAGCCTTATTATTAGCTCGTTCGGGATGGCGTGTTGCGCTTATTGAAAAGAAAAATTTTCCCCGTGCCAAAGTATGTGGTGAATTTATCTCTGCAACAAGTTTGCCGCTTATGGGTGAGCTAGGTATTATGGATTTCTACCAAAAAAATGCGGGTCCTGAAGTATCGAGGGTTGGGTGGTTTGGGGCTGAGAAAATGTTGATGGCAGCCATGCCTTCTGTTGATAAATCGATGAGTAAATGGGGGCGCGCATTAGGGCGTGAACACCTTGATACGGCATTACTGCAAGAGGCAAAGCAGGCTGGTGTTCTAGTATGGCAACCATGGACAGTGCGTCATTTGATGGATAAAGAAACGCATTTTATCTGCACAATGGCCGCGAAAGAAGAGACTGCGGTAATCAAGGCACGTGTTGCAGTGATGGCTCAAGGTTCTTGGGAAAGACCCTTTATTCAAAGATTAGATATTATGCATAAAAACTCTGATCTATTAGCATTCAAAACTCATTTTCGTGCGAGTGAATTGGATAGCGATTTAATGACTTTAATTTCTTTTCCTGGTGGTTATGGTGGACTGGTACATAGCGATGCAAATCGAGTGACCTTATCTTGTTGCATTCGGCGTGATGTTTTGCAAAAAGTTAGACTGCAAAATCCTGGGCTGCAAGCAGGTGATGCCGTATTAAATTATATTATGTTGACTTGTGCTGGTGCACGACAAGTACTTGCATCAGCGCAGCGTGATGAATCATGGCTTTCGGTAGGCCCCATACGTCCTGGCATTCGAAAATGCTATGAGAATGGCATTTTTTATGTGGGTAATATTGCGGGAGAGGCTCATCCAATCATTGCTGAAGGAATTAGTATGGCGATGCAATCAGGTTGGTTATTAGCCTCTTCTTTAGTGAAACAGCCCTCATTAAGCAGAAATGATTTGGCAAGTGTTGGTTATGAATATACAAAGAAATGGCGAAAACAATTTGCTAATCGCATTCATGCGGCGGCGTTTTTTGCGCAAATAACCACGCGGCCGAAAGGTATGGCAGTTCTGTTGCCCATAGTAGAGCGCTTTCCTGGATTGCTTACTTTAGGCGCTAATCTAAGTGGTAAAGCAAAAGAATTACTTCCATAAGGTGATTTGCCAGCGAAAGGGCCAACGCCATTTGATTTGATAGTTGGGGATATTGGCTTTGGCCAACAGCGATCGCCACTCACTGCGCGTAAAGCCACGTTTTATTGAAATCAATCCATCATGAGTTATCAAGCGGTTACGGAATAATGGACTTGTTAATGCATAAAACCAGTAAGCTAGCGAATGTCGATGCAAGTCATTAATGATCACCACCTGATTGGCATGGCGACATGCTTTATGTAAGAAACAAATCAATTCCTCATCACTAAGATGATGACAAAGCAAGGTAGCAAGAATAATATCAAACTTATTATTACTTAAAGTAACATCAAGATGCTGCGCCTCAAAGGATAAATTTTGTGTAGCACTTGTTTTGCGCCAATCATTTAATGCCTGCTGTGCTGCTACAATGGCATCGTTATTGGTGTCAATGCCCAGCATTTTCATCTCTGGAAAATAACAACTTAAATTTAATAAAAATAAACCTCCGCCACAGCCAATATCGAGCAAGCTTGCTTCTTTAGCGTAATTGCTAAGTAATTTACGGGTGCTACGAAAAATCCCTAAAAATTGATTAATGCGAAAGAGCTTTTTGAGGCAATCTTTATATTCATCTGGACTGTAGAAGTCAGAGCCGAGATCGATAAGTTCTTTTTCTTGCGAACGGGCTCTCATTGAACTCAGTGGATTACTTAACAATGATTTCTCCACGCATGCCAAATCCAAATAATGTGTGATGCGTGCAAATATATTTATATCGACCTGGCTTGATAAAGGTATAACTAAAACTTCCGCCAGGGTCTATATCCCCTGAAAAAAAGCCTGCACTTTTGCTTTTAACGGTATGCTCATCTTCACCTTTATTGACCCAAATAACTTTTTGTCCAGCGATAATGGTAAGCGTTTTGGGTGAGAAGTAATCCTCTTTCATGACTACAACTTTTGATGAGGTGGCTCCTTTAGCGATGACAAAGGGTGCAGGGCTTAATAAACAAATGGCAAGTGTTATCAGTAAAGGATAACGATAGCATGATTGACTATTCATAAGAAAAACTCCGTGTAATTTCTTGGAAATGTCTCCCCTTGCTTACAGCTAACTTTTAGAGCAAGGGGGAGAGCTTAATTGAGCATGCTAAGCTTGCGGATACATGTCATTAATCGCGGCAATATCCTTATCACTCAGACGTTCGCGTTGGCCAATTTCAATATCATCTACCAAGGGGATAATAGTTTTTTGACCATTTTTGGAAAAAGCATAGGCGCCGTAATGCATAATTGACTGATAATCATAATCGCCAAAATCTTTACCATCAGTTAAGTGCTGATCAAAATTATATCTATGATCTTCATCAATATTTTCCCAAATTATGCGAATAAAACTTGCTCTATCAGCGCGTGATTGTTCATGCCACAGTCCTAAAGCATGACCAATTTCATGGACGGTATTCATCGTCGTACAGCGGGTTGATAAATTAATTTGCTGGATACCACCCTGCTTTCCTACATAAGAAGAACAGGTTGTTCCTTCAGCGGGGATAAATGAAACGTAATCACGATATTGCCAGCGGTTCTTACTGTTTAACTCAACGAATTTGATATTTGTTTTTTCTTGCCAATGAGCGATGGCCAGCATCACAGAAAGTTTGTTTCTAAAAGGCAAATCTTCAGATATCTCATAAGGCATAATGCCATCTGACCATCTGCTACCTCCCATTTGCAAAGTGATTACGGCATTTTTACGCGATAAATCTGCAGTTTTTGCTAAAATAATGTCTCCTTCGCTCACCGCAAAACCATTCATCTCTTCATAAATAACGGGACGAATACCCAAAAGTGGATCATTAATCAATACTTTTCCCAATGTTGCCGCTACAGAACTTGTAAATGACAAAGCCAAAAAAGAAAAACAGATGGTTCGATACATGATCTCTCCTTGGTAAAGGTTCAAAACTATTCTATCTGAATGAAATTTATTTTGTTAGATGGGGTTGCTTCGATAAATAAAACTAGTGTTTTTAAGGCGCTATTATGTATGATGAAAACATGAAAGGACAGAGCCAATATTGGAAGACAAGGATGCGCGCGTTAGATCCCTATCAACAAACCAGAGAACATTTTACCTCATGGCAAAACCAGCTCCAAGAAAATATCTTATTGCCGAATTCCTGTTTGATGCATACCTATCAAAGCTATTTTTCAGCGGAGCCCGAATTTTTACAGAAGCTAAGCAATTTTTCCAAACAAGTAGCCAATGAATTAGAGCCTATTGTAATGGAAAATAACTTGGATACTAATCTGCCACGAGTGGAAAACTATGATGCCATTGGGCAACGTCGTGACAGGGTTGTTCATCATCCTTCTTATACAATGGCTGGTGATATTATTTATGGCTCGGGTTTAATGCATTATCTGCTTAGACCCGGGCAAATGCGTAAGACCTTAAGTTTATTTTTACTGTCCTCTCATGCTGGTGAAGCAGGGCATAACTGCCCTATTGCCTGTTCAGCAGGTATTATTCGCATTTTAAATAATTACTCTCAATTGAAAGAAACGCCTTATTATCTTAAGAAATTGGTGGAGCCTTCTTTTAGTAATAACTACACAGGGGCGCAGTTTTTAACTGAAATCCAGGGAGGGTCTGACGTAGGCGCTAACGCAACACATGCTTATCAAGATGAGTACCAGCAATGGCGGATTGTAGGAGAGAAATGGTTTTGTTCGAATGCCAATGCAGATTTGATTTTACTGACGGCACGTTATGATGCTCAAATACCTGGAACGAAGGGGCTAGGGTTATTTTTAATCCCAAGTCACTTGGCGGATGGCCAGCAAAATAATTATAAGTTGCGACGTTTAAAGCAAAAAATTGGCACTCGCTCCATGGCAACCGGCGAAATTGATTTTGACGGTGCACTTGCTTACCTCATGGGAGAGATGAATGAAGGGATTCATCTGGTAATGGAAAATGTGTTGCATTTATCACGAGTGTTTAATGCCTTTTCAGTACTTGCTATGTCAAGACGGGCTTGTCAAATTGCTTATTATTATGCTCGTAACCGGCAAGCATTTCAGCATGCAATTTTTGATTACCCATTGGTAAAAGAAACCTTGGCGCAGATTAAAGCGGAAAATACCGCGATGCTGGCAAGTATTTTTAATATGGTTTATCGTCAGGATCAACTTGATAGAACCCCGCCCGCAGAACAAGCTAAAGAGCAACAACTTTTATTACGGACGCTGGCTAATTTAAATAAATATTTTACAGCCAAACGCTCAGTAGAGAATATTCATCATTGCATCGATATTTTGGCAGGAAATGGCACAATTGAAAGCTTCTCATCCCTGCCACGTTTATTACGTGACTGTATTGTTTGTGAGAATTGGGAAGGTACTCATTTCACGCTGTGGATGCAAACATTAAAGGATATCCATAAGTTTAATGTAGATGACATTTTTCTCCACTATCTCTGGCAATTGTTCAATGAAATACCGCAAGATTTTCATTATAAATCGTTGTTTAAGGAGAATATCGAAAATTTAGCCGATAAAATTGGGCGGATGAAAACACTCACCATGGATGAGCAAAGCCTGCAAATCAAGGAGATTATCGAGCATATGGCAACCTTGAATGCGGCTTTGACGTTAGGACTAGAACTTCATAGAGGCAATCCACCTGATGCAAAAAGGGCATCACTGTCCTTATTTGTTGAATCTTATCTAGGAGAAAAACAACGGCGCGATGAAAACTATATAGCACTGCTCAATAAAATTTTGAGCGAAGGGTGATTTAGAGGTTCTGTTGCAAAAATATTTTTGCGATGGAGCCTCATTGTATTTTTAGATTATTGCTAACCTTCAAAGCTAACTTTTAAAATTCAAACTCATTAATGAACGCAATCAAATGCTTCAGAAAGGCCTTAATCTATCCAGTCGCTAAACTGCAATTGTATCGGCTTCTCTTAAATCTTCTTTTCTCTTGGCAAATAAATAACAGATTGCAACAAAAGTTAAATTGAACGGTGCCTTAAAAATATATTCATAAGAATTGAATTCTATTTTAAAACTTAAAAATACTAGGAGGTATGAGTTTTGGAAGAAATAATAGTTGCTCCCTTATAGATCATATAGTATATTATAAGGGATTATTGAAAATTTATAGAACAAAACTATTGTTCTTATCACGAAGAGAATTACTATGGCTATCTATTTGCCGGATCGTTTTAAAAAAGCTCCGTTTAATGGAAATTATTATCAGATTTTTGAAATAAAAATCGATGCCTCACAAGAAGAGATTACAAAAGCTTATAAAAGACTAGCGCTGGTATATCATCCTGACAAAGCCAAGGGAAGTCCTTCGGCTGAGGAAGTTGCGGAGAGAGAGGAGTGTTTTATAGCAATTAAAGAGATTTATGATGTTTTATCTGATCCAAGTTTGAAGAGTTTGTATGATATCGGCGAGCGGAATAACCCGGTTCCTATTGATATGCAATCTGATGTTTCGCAAGCCTTTGTTAGTCTCTCACGAGACATGCTACAGGTCATTAATCCTAATAAACGTGAAATCGAGATTTATGCAACCGTTACACAGGATAATCATCCGGTTTATGTCATTGGTCGAGAAACAATGGCTAAGGGTGAAGGTAATGATATTACCTTTGCTGCCACGTTGGATAATTTACCTTATGTGGAGCAACGAGCTTATAAGGACATGTTAGACTACATAGCAGAACATCTAAATCAATTATATTTAGACCAGGTAGCAAATGCAGAGCATGGAGCCATAATTCCTATTGATAACGCGAAGCTATTACCACCTCTTGCTCAAGGGATAGGAAAAGAAGCGCAAACGGAAACTTTGGATAAGAGTTTTGAGGAGATATTTAAAAAGCGAACTGACCAATTGCGTTTTCCAGTCCAGGTAAAGAAAGAATATGTGGAACTACTGATGCAGCGGATAGCCGAGTTAGATCCTAAACAAGAAAAGGTAAAAAAATGGCTAGAGAATTTTAAAAGATGCTATGAATATGCCGCAGTTTGGAATGCAGATCCTGAAAATAAAAAAAATTATCCTTACGTACAAGCTGAAGTTAAAACAAAAGCACAAGCTTCAAATAAAAAGAAGCAAGAACACAGGCCTGTCGAATTAGGGGTTCATTTTACAATGGACTTCTATGGGAATTATAAGCCAGATATGAAATTGGGCGCTACAGTGACTAAAGTGTTTTCTGGTGCTAAGGATCAATTACAAGAGTTGGCTGGTTTAATGGGAGCCGACGGGGTTGAACCAGCTTATGTTAATAGTGGTTTCGATGACCTTTATGAATTCTTTGTCGCCCAACAACACATCCCTACACTTGACTCTGCAAAGATAAATCATGCAAGAGAAACCATCAATGCAAAATCTAAAATTAATTCTATTGAAGGGAATTTTTGGCGGGGTATTAAAGAAAACAACATTCCACTTTTTAAACAAGCTTGTGAAGAATTACAGGCGAATGAAATTGAAATTCCAAGGGGTTTATTCCACCAGAGATCCCCTATCGCTTATTCATTGGTTCGGGGCGCCTCACTGGATATCATCCAATATTTAGTAGAGACTTTAAAATTGAATCTTCATGCTCCTATTGAACAGGGTAAGTCAACATTGATGCATGAGATGGTGAAGTATGGAAGCCCAGAGATTGTGAGATACTTGTTATCTCAAATGACAAATACCGGTGCAATTGATGCATTATTATGTGCTCAAACGTCAAAGAATGCGCTTATTGAGGGAGAAACTCCACTTCATGCTTGTATTCGACATATTCATATGCCTTTCACGATAATGGATCTCAATACTAAAGAGGAGGTGTTATACGGGGTAGAAGCATTTCAAGAACGATTAGCTGTTTTAGAAATTCTTTTGATGGAGTTAAAAGGCAAGAATTTATCCTTAACGCATCAGAATAAAAAAGGCAAAACGGCAGCAGATTATTTGAAAGAATTAATTAAAGATCCTATTACAAGTGCAGGGAATTATGAATTGGCAACTTTGTATAACAAACTGGTAGAACAAGACATTAAGTTAACAATAGCTACTAAAGGTATGATACCTCTAGGAGGTGTAACTCAAACCCAGGAGAAAGAAGAAGATATTTCATTTAAGTCTGACTCACCAGTTGGCGGCAGTAAAACTGAAACCCAGGAGAAAGAAGAAGATATTTCATTTAAGTCTGACTCACCAGTTGGTGGCAGTAAAACTGAAACCCAGGGGAAAAAAGAAGAAGATATTTCATTTAAGTCTGACTTACCAGTTGAGGGCAGTAAAACTGAAATCCAGGAGAAAAAAGAAGAAGATATTTCTTATCAGTCTAATTCACCAATTGAAGATAATGTAACGCAGCAAAAGAAGTTCAATCAAGTTGAGATGATTGTCCAAAGAATAACCGGTAGTAAGAAACACAAATATGAAAAACAAGAATTACTACTTCAAGAGATCAATAGTCATAAATTATCCGTTGAGGAGTTTAACACTCTCTATAAAAAGGTGAAGAAAATAGCTGATTTAAATGCTCATAGAAACCCTTACCTAGATGGTTTTTTTGGCATCAAAAATACTACCTCATGGCGAAAAACTCTGGAGCAATTTAGAACAGTGGCCCTGGAAAATTTATTTCAGGAATTAAATGATATAACTGATAATCGTATGAAACTTAATTATTTAGCATTAGCAAAAGAGATGCCCTTATTTAAAGAACATCGTAATAACTCTGTTTTTAGTGGAGCATGGGGAAGAACCAGTGCCGTCAAAAAAATAGAGGAGCTAGAAGAAGAAATTCGGTTGTCTGTAGCAAATTCCCCGGTTATCCAACCATAACTAATACAGTGAGATAATGGCTTGTTATTAAGTGATCCTACCCTGATTTGTCGGACCCCCTACTAAGAGAGTAAAATCAAAAGCAGAGGTAGGAAATAAACAATAATAGAGCAGTACTAAAAAGAGTCAAAACAAGATATAGCCCTCAATTTAAAGATCAAGTATCAGAGCGAGTAGTAAAAGAGGGCGTTCCTCAGGTTGCCAAAGAACTTGGCTTAACTGAATCATTGTTGTACTCATGGAGAACGCAGAAGCAACGTGGTGGAGATAGGCTTGAAAATCAAAAACTTCAACAAGCAGAGCTTTCGCGTTTAAAACGAGAAAATGAAAACCTTGCCGAAGAGAATGCTTTCTTAAAAAAGGCGGCCGCCGCGTACTTTGCGAAGGAATCCAAGTAAAGTACGTCCTGATAAAAGAAGGCTCGGATCAATTTTCATTAAGGCTTATGTCCCGTGTCTTATCTGTTTCTGTTAGTGGTTACTATGCCTGGCTTCATCGGAAACCTTCCGCCCGTTTGGAAAGAGATAAAGAGCTATCTAAAAAGATAAAAGCCATTTTGATGATGAGAAATCACGAGCTGGAGTCCCAAGAATCGCTAAACGCTTAAAGAGCGAGTGGCAAAGCATCGTGTTGCTCGAATCATGCGCGAACAGGGTTGGAGAGCGAAAGTAGCTAAGAAGTTTAAAGCAACAACTAATAGTAATCATCAATTACCGGTTGCGCCTAATTTGTTACAGCAAAATTTCTTAGCTCATAAAGCTAATGAAAAGTAGGTAAGTGATATTACCTATTGTTGGACATAGAAAGGTTGGCTTTACCTTGCTGTAGTGATGGATTTGTACTCACGCAAAGTGGTTGGATGGGCACTGTCTGAGCGCATGACAAAACAGTTAGTTATTGATGCGCTACAGATGGCTGTATGGAGTCGTAAGCCTTCTCGGGGCTTTATTATTCATTCCGATCGGGGCAGCCAGTATTGCTCATATGATTATCAAAGGCGTTTAAACCTTCATGGGCTTGTTTGTAGCATGAGTAAACGAGGAGATTGTTACGATAGTGCCGCTATGGAAAGCTGGAACCACAGCTTTAAAGTTGAAGCAATTCATGGGGAAAAATTTGCAACAAGGGCGGCTGCTAAAAATCATATATTCGAGTACATTGAAATTTATTATAATAGGAAGCGACTTGATTCCAGGTTGAGCTATCAATCACCAGAAAACTTTGAAGTCAAATTGGTCGCTTAGTAATGTGTCGGATTTACCGGGGCAAGATCACTGTTCCATTGATGAACTTTTTCACTCCCATTGCTAATAATCATTTTATTGTGCGTTGGCTATACCAACGGACTTTCTACCTAAAATGTGGAAGGACGTTGATGAGAATGGAAAAGTCAGAGCGCATCATTGGGAAATGGGTTTATACTATGCACTTAAGAAAGAAATTAGTGCGGGAGACCTCTATCTTTCTAAAAACTGCAATAACCGCTATTTCTGGGATACGGTTTATGGCGAACTACCATGTGAGCAAGAACGGGAACAGCAGTACTTAAAACTTAAAATCCCTAATAAGTTAGACACCATGCTGGAGGTGCTGACTGGTGAATATCATCAGGTGGCGACCCACGCCCTTAACACACTCCCCACTAATGATTTTGTCACCATTAAAGAAGGTAAGTTTCATTTTACTAGGGACGATGCACTAGTCATTCCTCCTGAGGTAGTCCAGTTACGCAAACTCATGCTCAATAAAATTTTGAGCGAAGGGTGATTTAGATTATCCTTTAACAATCTTTATTGGGGATGGCTATATAAGGCATGAGTGACGCATTACTTACTCTTGCCGAGGTAATTGATAATGATAAAACGTATTGCTGCATACCTTGCTTGTTTGACTTTATTGTTGGGATGTTTATGTACTCATGCAAAAACAATAAAGTTTTCAAATTTAACTTGGGAGACTCGAGAAGGATTTGGCGGTGCAGGTGCAAATAACTGGGCAAGTAAGAATGTATGGGTGGATCCCAATGGTTGGTTACACTTAAAAGTAACTCACGTTAATGGAAAATGGTATTGCGCTGAAATTTTTACTACCACGAAACTGGGTTTTGGACAATATTGGTTTTACACCATTGGCAGGGTGGATAATTTGGATCCTAATGTCGTTTTAGGTTTATTTAATTATCCGACTACAGATGTTGGACCTGATGGTACAAATGAAATTGACATCGAGTTTTCGAAATGGGCTTCAACAAACCCGACAGACTCCAATATTTCTTATACAGTTTGGCCTGCAATACTTACTCCAAATAAAACTGTTTTAGGATCCTCCATAAAATTAAATGGGGATTATTCAACTCATGGTTTCGTGTGGGAGAAAGATAAAGTTTTTTATCAGAGTGGTTTGGGGCATTATGAGGATTATCGTTACCCAATATTTAACTGGCTATTCTCACTTCCCGATTCTAACGAACGTATCCCTCAAAAGCCTCTCCCGATACATATTAATCTTTGGTTGGTAGGTGGAAAGTCACCTACTAATCACCAGGAAGTTGAGTTGGTAATTAAACAGTTTTGTTATGAGTCAATCGATAAAAAGCGCTCTAATTGTAAAAATCGATTCTCAGTTTAATTACCAATTCTATAGGTAAATTATGGGAAAATAGCTATAGTAATTGAGAGAGTTATCCTATTAAGTTAAACGGAATTTTAAAGACAAGAATGAGCAAACAAAGTAAATTATTGATAATAATGTTAATTGTTATATTAGAGACATTATCAACATTGCAATGCTCTCATGCACAACCTCTTGCTGCGCCTTACTGGAAGCAGTATAAAAAAGCTGAGGAATTGCTACAGCAACAAAATTATCTACAAGCTCTAGATATTCTTATTCCTTTAGCAAATGAACAGCCAAATTTTAATGTTTATATGCTTATTGCGGAGTCTTATTTTGGCCAACAAAAACCGGAGCTTGCATTATCTTATTATAAAAAAGCCTATGCTCTTTCCAAAGATAGGGCTCCCGCAGACTACAATAAGCGGGTTTTATTTGGGCTTGCGAAAGCAGAGCTAGCCTTAAAAAATGCGCAAGCTGCACATGACTACTATCAAGACTTGTTAATATTTAATTTATCGGCAAGTGAGCAAAAAACTGTTGAAGATGGCTTAAACAAAAGTAATCAATTACTAAAAAAAGAAGGGTTGAATGAATTAATCCCAAAAGCCCAGGGATATATCGCTCAAGGTGATGGCGCGCAAGCTTATCAGCTGATAGAGCCGCTTTTAAATCAACAGTCATCGATCGTTCATATAGCAGCGGGTGATAGTTTAGCGTTATTAGGAAAACCTAAAGAAGCACTACAGAATTATCAACAAGCGCTCCAATTGGCAAGGTCAGAAAAAAATAGCACCGATGAGAGAGTTGCATTATTTGCAATTGCCAGGATGCAACGGGAGTTAAGGGAGTTTGATGAGGCTAACAAAACCTATACAGAACTATTGAGCATGTCTCTTAATTCGGCTGATCAGCAAATAGTATTCCAAGAGCTACAGCAAATTAAGCAATTGCAAATTGAATCAAAATTACAAGAAATTCGAGGTCTTTTACTAAAAAATAAAAACAGAGAGGCGGCTCAACTTATCGAGCCCTTGTTGAAATACCATTCGTCCTCTGTATACCTGGTTGCTGGTGATATACAGGCAAGTTTGGAGCAGCCACAAAAAGCGATTGATTATTATCAACAAACTTTTCAGTATGCAAAATTGGAAAACAACAATACCTTCCAGCGAATTGCCTTATTTGCTATTGCGCGTATGCGTTTAGCATTGCATGACACGAATGAAGCGCGAAAAATGTATCAGCAACTACTTTTGATGAATTTAAGTGAAATTGATCGAAAAGTTGCAGAGGAGGGGCTAAAACAAACTGAATCTACTCACGAAACTGCTTTTGACCAAGAAATAGAGCGTATCCAATCTCTTATTGAGAGAGAAGAGGGACAAAAAGCGTTAAAATTATTGGCGCCACTTTTGACGACCCACAAAAAAGCTATCGTTTATCTTATGACTGCCCATGCTAAGGCACTCACGGAGCAACCGAATTCCGCATTGAGTTATTATCAACAAGCCTACTCTTTAGCAAAAAACGAGAAAATTGAGGTATTGCAACAGATTTCCTTGTTTGGAATTGCTCGCATGGAGCTTGTATTACGACAACCTGAGGCGGCTATCAAAACGTATTTACAAATTTTGCATTTGAAATTAAATAAACAAGATAGAGCTCTTGCCCAACAAGGATTAAATAAAGCCTATGAGCTACAGAAACAGGTAGCTTATGAAAAATTATTGCAGAGAATCTATGGCCATCTTGATAGTGAGGAAGGATTAAAAGCCTATCAATTAATTCTGCCACTTATTAAGCAATTCAACCAGCCTCTATACTATATGCTTGCAGCAAAAAGTATGATTGTAATGGATCAACCTTATCAAGCATTAAATTATTATAAAAATGCCTACCAGTTAGCACTGCAAAATAGCAATCGTGATGATCAGCGTGAAGCCTTAACGGGTATTGCAACCATGCAAATGTGGTTAGACCAGTATGTACGCGCAACGATAACTTATCGGCTTCTATTAACCTATCCTCTAAATCTACAGGAGTATGAGTTAGCAAAAGCCGGCTTGGTAAAAAGTTATGCTTATCGTGGGAGGGTCTATACGGCCCTTGATGAAATTCCATGGGATATTCAATTTACATCCCCTCATATGGTTATTGCCGCATTACAAGCTACACTTTGGACGGGGCAAGGAGATGTCGCTAATCAACTGTATCTTAAATATCGACCGATTCTCAATCAAATTAAGCCGGGGGAGCATTTATACCGCGATTTAAAAAATATCGAATGGCTATTATGCCTAGAAACTGCCCCTTATCAACTTAAGCCGGAAATTTATTCTTTTAAAGATTCAGAAGATTTTACCATTCAACGGGAGACATTACGTGCTCGGCGATATTGGTCTCAGTCTTGGCAGTCCAAGATAGCGCCAACCTATATAAGATATGCTCAAAGTGGTGTGAAGATTGATGCTAAAACATTGCTTTTTAATCAAACATGGCGTCCATCACGCCATCTTATTTTGGATGGCGAAGTTGCGCCAACCACACTTAATCATTGGAGTCCCGTGTTATGGGGATTTTCCGGCTCTTATATTCCTGACGATATTCTTACTATTAATATATCAGCTCGAGAGGAGTTAATTGAAAGTTTTACGGCGTTGGAGAATGATATTTTCTTCCATTCCTATAACCTTGGTGGTGTTTTACAGCCCTTGCCCTATGTCAACATAATTGCTAACCAATACCAATTTAATTTTAATGATCAGAATACTCGCGATGGCTATTATGTATATGGCTCCGTTACTTTTTGGCCTACGCAGGGCGTTTATGCGGGATATCGAATAAGGGGGTATACAAGCGCATTTCAATCCCCCTTTTATTTTAGTCCGGATAAATATAATGATAAGCTCTATATTTTAGGTATCAGTAATCAGATTGGTGAGACTTGGCGATATTTTGCCGAAGGCGGATATGGCTCACAGTCAATCAAACCTAATCCAGAGGCAGAAACAGGTACGGCGCCATCGTGGTTTTATCGATTTGGATTAAGAGGGCCGATTCGTCGTTGTGTATTTTTTGATATACAGTATGGTAATTATCAACAAGCATCTGCCTTCATAGATGCAGAAGATTATCGCTTTCATGACATTTTAGCTTCACTGACATTCTCCTTTGACTAGGGGCAGTGAAGAATATGCAGGAAATTGAGGATATGTCAGAACAAGAACCCGAGAGAAAAAAAAGACTTCTGACAGTAAAGCAAAAATTTATACTCACTTGTTTTTTGGGAGTAAGTTGGCTTGTTGTCGTTACCTTAATCAATGTGCCATGGATAATCCAACTATCAAATCATATTGCGTTGGTGTTTGCTGCGATTGCCATTACTATTATTGCGATTATCCCAAGTTTTTGGTATGCCTTCACGTTAGTAGGATTTCTCATTGATACACGCCCGGAGCCCAACAAATTCAAGGAGTCCGAATACCCTGGAGTATCTATTTTAGTAGCGGCATATAATGAAGAAGATTGCATTGTTGATACGGTATTTTCTTTAACAAAGCAAGAATATCCGGGTGAAATTGAAATTATCATCATTGATGATGGCTCTACCGATAATACGATGGCGCTTTTAAACGGCATTCGACTGCCGAATTTAGTGGTTTTAGAAGTGCCACATCAAGGAAAAGCAGCTGCATTGAATGCTGGTTTAAATAGGGCAAAGAATAACTTGCTTGTCACAATTGATGCCGATACCTATCTCTTGCCTGATGCGATAAAATGCATCGTAGCGCATTTGATGTCGAGTTTGCCTGACACTGCGGCAGTAGCAGGTAGCGTTTGTGTAAGAAACTCGCGCACTAATATCCTGACCAAAGTTCAAGAATGGAATTATTTTAACGAATTCATTTCACAAAAAAGGATACAAAGCTTGTTCCAAGCAACCTTAGTTGCTCAGGGAGCCTTCTCTGTTTACCGTAAAGATATAGTCGTTGAAGCGGGGGGATGGCCAACAAGCGTTGGTGAGGATATTGTTCTTACATGGGCTATTCTTAAAAAAGGATATCGAACGGGTTTTTGTGAAGCGGCATTTTCATTTACCTTTGTTCCAGCAAGCTACAAAAAATTATTTTTACAAAGGAGTCGTTGGTCGCAGGGTATGTTAGAGGCCCTTTCTGCTCATCCTGAATTATTGTTTCGAAAAAAATTTTCGACATTATTCATTTGGTGGAACTTGCTGATTCCAATTGTTGATTTAGGCTATGGTTTTATATTTATGCCAGGCGTTGTTGCCGCATTTTTTGGCTATTATTTTATTGCTGGGCCAATGACAGTAAGTGTCATTCCGCTAATATTACTAAATAACTTTGTTTTCTTTTGGAGAAATAGAAAAGAATTTCTCAAAAGAAAGTTGTCAGTTAGAAGAAATATGCTGGGCTATATAATTTTTTTATTTCTCTACCAGCCCTTTATTATGGTGCCTGCAGCAATTCATGGTTATTTTTCTTTTTTTCTCGGAAGAAAAAAATGGGGTACGAAAAAGGAATAAGTTTAGGAGGCAAAAATGTTAGGTCGGATGTTTCTGATTATTTTTTTTATTCTCCTTCTATGGGCCATAGCGATGTATTTTATTTGGAACGATAGAATCAAAAATCTGAGTACAAGTAATCCTGATGTAGTCGCACTATCCTTTGACGATAGTCCTGATTCGTCTTCCCCGCCTGATATTGCCACTTATACAATTAAACCAGATACGGTGGCTCTAACTTTTGACGATGGCCCCACTCCACCCTATACCTTGGAAATTATTAAAATATTGAAGGACAATGATGTTAAGGCCACCTTTTTCGTATTAGGAAAAAACGCTGAGCAATATCCAGAATTAGTACGTCAAGCTTATCAAGAGGGTAATGCGATTGCTTGTCATGGCTTAAATCATCTTGACTTAACGAAAGCTACGATGGAGCAGGTAAAAACAGAGGTTCTTGGCTGTAAAAAAATTATCAAGCAAATTATTGGTAAATCCCCGATTTGTTATCGACCTGCATATAATAAAATTACACCAGCTGTACAAAAATACATTGAATCACAAGGCATGGCAATTATAAAAGTAGAAATTGATTCCACTGATTGGCAGTACCTCGATGGCAATACGATTATCAATAATACGCTCAGTCTTATTGAACCTCAGAGTGAAATTACCATGCACGATGGAACCAGTGAATCTGAGGACCGCTCGTCAACAGTAAAGGCTTTACCAGCATTAATTCAGAAAATAAAAACAATGGGATTAGGAATTAGTCGAATATGTTATCCTTAGAACGGCCGCTAACGATATTCAAGCTATGAATTTTTGAAGAGGGGCAATCAGCCAACATTAAGATTTAACGTTGGCTGGTTGAATAAGTTGTAACTAACTATAGACATTACCTACCCATTTTACACCTGCATAAGCGCCTTGCAGGCCAAAGTTAATATTATCGCGATATTCAACGACAGAAAGTAGATCTAAGTCGCTGCGGTGAAGGGGATCAAAATAATTGACTACCATATAACCTACATCAAATGTCAAACTACCCTTACTCGTCATGTAAGTATATTTCCCACCCAGTTTTGCCTCTAGCTCCGGTACAAGAGTAGTATAAGTAGAGTGAACAGGACGAGTTTCATCATTAAACGGTGCATTGTTTGAGTATTTACTATCACCGATTAATAGAGCAGCGGCACCATTACCGTAAATAGCAAAACCCCTGCCTATATCATAGGACATATCGGCACCTACACGTGGGCCTGCTCCTTCAAAAGTATATTTTGAGGTGACTGAAGTCAAGCCATTTAGAAAAGCAAGATCCCCTACTGCACCGGCAATCACTGAGTCCTGGCGTCTCTTGTTATCAAGATCAGCATACTGAACACCTGCATGAAAACGAATATTTTTGTATTCACCAAAATCGACGTGTTGTCCAAATTCAAGATTAACTGCATCCAGTCCTGCACTGCCATAATACCTATCAGTTAGAGTGGCAGTTATTTGTCTAGCTAATCTTCCAACATTCGGCCCTAATCTTAATTTATTGTCATCTCGCCAGTAGGTCCAGTTAAGATTCAAATCATTCCCTGTACTAAAATGATAGGAGCCTTCAAGCCTGAATCCCCACTCGAAATCATTATCGATTTCGCCAAAAATTCTTACCCCACTGCCGCTACCAATGTTCACGGTGCTTAGGGTGTTATTGTTATAAAGTGATTCCAAATAGAGTGCTTGAATTCCTACATCCCAGGCGGTAGTGGGACAGGGTACATTAACACTGCTTGGAGTGCACACAGGGCCCATTGCACCTGAAAATGCAACATTAGAGCCTAAGGCAAAGATTACTAAAGAGGCTTTTTTCAACATACTACTCAACTCCCTTTTTTATTGTATGAGACTATTACTGCTTCTTTCCAGCGGAAGATATAATGCCAGAATCAGTAGGTGGGATGTCAAGGTTAAATTGATCATAACTTAAATCAACGAGGCTGCATGGTTGAGCGCTTAGGTCAGGAAGCAAGGACTCCCTGACTTGTTAAGACGGTTGAATTTTATGGGATGGTTTTTTGGTTATAATTGTTTCGAGTTCCTTCTTCTTGGAGGCCAACTAGTTCGCTCAGACGCCCTTTAAACAAGTTCATGACATTCACAAATGCCTTGGGAGTATGAATGAAATCCCAGGGATTACGTTTATAGGCTAAGGCTTGTGAGATAGAAAAAGTTTCAGGATCATTATCTTTTCTATAATTTAGGAATTCTTTTATCGTGCAGGTAGGGTTTTTCTGCAAATAATTTTGTGCATCAGCGAGTGATGTTTCAAGTTTCTCCGCCTTATATAGAGCTCGGCTAGTTTTGTAGGCTTTAACACGATCTATTTGTTCCTTGATTATATCAAACAAGGCCTCGGCATTTTGAGACGAAGGTTCCCCCTCTTTTACCTTAGATGAAGCTTCGAAAGTTTGTGATTGGGATAGATCTTCTGTGGATTTTTTTTCTTCATTAGAAGAGGTCAATTTGAGAAGGATATCTTTTAGATAATCGAGCCATTTAAAATTTCCTGGCTCTTCGCGTTTACCACTGATTTGTGTTGGTTGATACCCACTGTCTCTGAGTGCCTTAAGCATTGCATTGTAATCACTCTCATCATCATCAAGAACGTAGAAATGAGATATATCGTTTGGTTTATCTTTAAGATCATCTGTAATGGCAAAATATTTGGCTTTGGAGTCAAAGATGGTCAGTCTGCTAATTTCTTCAGGAGTAAATCCTTGATAAGTAAATAATTCACGAATATAGTCGCCACGGTTTCTAGTCACAATTTTAATAGTGATGTCTGGGTTATTTAGTACTTCTTTGAAGAAAGTCACCGCTTGTGGCGTCATTAGAATCTCTGCCCCAGGGCGTGTATAATCGGGTTTAGGGTCACCAAATGTTTCTTTAAATATATTTTGGATTTCATCTGTGCTTACTGGCTGAGCGGCTCCACGTTCTAATTCTTCTTGTGTGGGATGTCCCTTCAAGGGGGTGTACTTATAATTTTGCTGATTGTCTTTTACGTAGCCCTGAAGCAAAGATTGATAAAATGGGCTTTTGACAAGGATTCCTCCTCGTTTTGCAGTCACGGTACCATCAAAATCAGTATAAATTAATATCTTGGGCATGTTTTTAAATTCCTGAGAAGGCATGATAAATATAATATCATGGGATATGTTCAAAAAAATAAAACAAGTAATTTGTTTCTGCTTTATGTTATTTTGATGAACATTGGGGCTAATGTTCTGCGTCTACACTGATAGTCCACTAATAAATTGAAAATATTAATTTTCTGTATGTAGTCAAAATTAGAAAATAGGGCTACATATGACAAAATTCTACTTGTGCAAGGGAATAAGAAATTTGCTATGTAGAACTTACTAAATTTTGTTTTCTATAAGCCATGACCCTTTTATTCATTACTGCATACCAAAGTGGAGGTATCAATGCTAAAAGCATCATGCCAAGATAACCAGAAGGTAGCTGGGGGCTTTCTTCCAGATGTCTTAAAATCTGATAAGGACGGGCGCCATGGGCATGATGGTCAGAATGTCGTTGTAGATGGAAAAGCAAAATATTACTTAGCCAATGATGGGCATTCCAGGCATGGCGGGGTGATACGCGCTCATAATGGCCATTAGACAATAGGTTGCGTTCAAGCCCATAGTGTTCAATGTAATTAACAATCTCTAAAAGAATGAACGCGACAATAGATTGCCCCAGAAAGAATAAAGTCGCTGGTAGTCCGCCATAAAAAAAACAGGCTAAGGCGATAAGAATGGGGATCCCAATGATCCACCAAAATTGATTATGATAACTCCAAAGTGAATAGTCTTTTTGGACTAAACGCTTTTTTTCTAAACGACAGGCTGATTTAAAGGAACCAACGATGCTGCGTGGTAAAAACTGATAAAGGTTTTCTCCAAAACGGGCAGAGGCTGGGTCTTCAGGCGTTGCTACTTTGACGTGATGTCCTCGGACATGTTCGATAAAAAAATGCCCATAGCAAACAGTCGCCAAAAGAAGTTTGCTCATAGTTTGTTGCAAAGAAGTATTTTTATGCATTAATTCATGAGCCAGGTTAATGCCGCCTCCACCTGTAATTAAGCCAACTGAAAGAGTAAGACCTAGCCATTCATACCAGGCTAAGGAGTAATGAGTAATGATAATGATACTACTTAACAACAAGAGCATTTGCACAGGAACATAAAATAGGGTGAGCGCTGTAAAAAAGCGATCTTGTAGTAATTTATTTTCTTGAGCCGGTGTGGGATTGTGGGAGTCAGTGATTAAATAATCTACTAAGGGTATTCCGGCAAAGAGAATCGCCACCGTCATGAAATTGTAAAATCCACCTGCCCAAAAACCGATTAGTGGTAATGGAGCTATCAAATAAAGGAATAAAAAACTTAACTTCTTAAAGAAAGACATGCTATTCCCCATCTCTATATACAATATAGTTGACTAAGAGCATAAGCGCGAGAGGAGGCTTAGTGCAAGAGTGGCTTTGAGAAATTTTTAACCATTGCTCTGTTAAAAAGAGCAATGCAGTCTGGCCAATAAAAATAAGGTAAAGAAATATGGTTGTATTTCAAGGCCGGATGGGTGAGCTTGACTAAAAGCTTAATTTTTTCCTTGTAGCGCTAAAGCAAGTTTATAAAGTTCATTTTTATGGCCTTTAGTTAATAAGGCAGTCAATTTTACTGCCTGCTTAAGAGGTAGTTCCTTCAATAAAATAGTTAAGACCTCTTCTTCCTGCAAATGACTGGTTTCTTGTGGCTTAGGTGGCAGAATGAGAACAAATTCTCCTTTGCTGTGGGCAGCATCCTCTTGTAACCATGCTCTTATGGTACTACCGGAACCATTTAGAAAACGCTCGAAGGCTTTTGTCAGCTCTTTAGCAAGAACAAATTCATAATGTGCACCATAAACAGCAATAATGTCATCGATACATTCATTTATACGGTGTGTTGATTCGTAGAAGATCAAGGTATGTTCGCTATGGGAAAGTGCAGTCAGTTTATTTTTTCTTGCCATCTGTTTGGCAGGTAAGAAGCCGCCAAAGGTAAAACTGTCACAAGGAACACCGGCTGCACTGAGTGCTGTAATGAGGGCACAAGGACCAGGAATTGGCACTACTGGGATTTCTTCTTCACGTGCTAACCGGACTAAAGGAAAGCCTGGGTCGCTAATTAATGGTGTGCCTGCATCACTGATTAAAGCAAATGAACGCCCCTCTTTTAAAGCATCAATGATTTGTTGACTTTTTTCGGCTTCATTGTGGGCGTGTAGGGAGTGTAGAGGCTTTTGAATGCCTAAGGTATTGAGTAATTGCAGGGAGTGGCGAGTATCTTCTGCCAAGATAGTATCCACAGCTTTTAAGGTGTTAAGTGCTCTTAAACTAATATCATCGCGATTACCAATGGGGGTGGCAACGACATAAAGAGTACCATGAATGGTTGCTGAACTTTTTACCATAGTTTATCCTATTGCGTTCCTGCGTTTAGGACCTATCCTCATGTTAGCAAAGTCACTAAAAATAATTTCATTGTTTGTTGCAGCATTATTGCTTTCACAATGTACGAAAGTTGCTGAAAATCAAGCACAACCCCCGCGAGTGAATCAGCAAGTCACTAACCCTTATAGTATGCCGGCATCAGCTTATCTTGCCTTGGCAAAAAATCAGGGTGGCGAAGAGCAGCAGAATCTGTTAATCATGGCTGCTGGGCGACAAATTTACGATGGTCAATGGCGAGAAGGGCTTGATACCCTGTCGCAGACTAGCAATGACTTATCTCCTGTACAATCTTCTGAAAAAAATATCTTGCTTGCCAAAACTGATGTCATTCGCGAGCAGCCAAAAGCCGCGATTGCCAAACTTTCGGGAGTGCGTGACATTAACAGCTTGCCTGTTTTTTATCAAGTTCAATATCACGAGATTTTAGCTGGCGCCTATGAGTCAGTTGGAAATGCTACCGAATCAGTAACTGAGCGTATTAAATTAGAACGATTAATTCCTGATGAGGCGGGCCGAGGCAATAATAGTAAAATTTTGTGGCTAACATTAACTAAACTACCGGTCGCTGAGCTTAATACACTTGCTGTTGAAGCTAAAGAGGGTTCAGATATGCAGGGGTGGATGAAGTTAGCATTAATCGCCAGACAGAGTTCAGGTAATAGTGCTGCCGTTTTGACTCAAGTTGAAGAATGGCAAGGCCAATATCCTTCGCATCCTGCTAATCGCATTTTGCCTTCGCCGCTTTCCGCGGTTAAGCCTTACTTAAACCGTTCTCCGCGACAAATGGCTTTATTGCTACCACTAAGTGGCCCCTTGGCCGGTCCTGGAGGGGCTGTCCGTGATGGATTTATGGCAGCTGCTAATAATTCTGGCGGTCGTGCAGATATTCGTCTTTATGACACCGCCAAAGGGAATGTTTCAGAACTATATCAACAAGCTTTAAATGATGGTGCAGATTATGTCGTTGGCCCTCTAAGTAAAACGGAGGTTGCTAGTGTGGCGGCAATGGAGCATCCCGTACCGACATTATTGTTGAATGATATGGAAACGGAGTTAAGTTCCAATGCGTATCGATTTGGTTTATCTCCTAGTAATGAAGCAAGACAAGTTGCTGTCAAGGCAAGTAAAAGTGGTCATAAACGTGCTTTAATTATTGCTCCTGCAGGACCTTGGGGAGATGAGATTGTCTCTGCGTTCACAGCACAGTGGCGTTCTGCAGGTGGTTCGGTGGCAGATAAACTTAGTTATGCCAATAATAGCGATCTCAATATTGCCATCCGTGCTTTATTGCGTGTTACTGAAAGTCAGGGACGAGAGAAGCAAATCAAGCAGTTGTTAGGACAAAATATTCAGGCCACGCCTAGCCGTCGTCAGGATTTTGATATGATATTTTTGTTAGCCTATCCTTCGAAGGCTCGCCAAATCATGCCCTTACTTAAATATTATTTTGCTGGCAATGTTCCAGTTTATGCAACCTCGACGGTGTATAGCGGCAGCACCAATGCAATGAAAGATAAAGATTTAGATGGCATTATTTTCTGCGATATGCCCTGGATTTTTGAGCATCAAATGGGAAGCAGAAATTGGCCGGAGCAACTAAATAGTTATAACCGGCTTTATGCCTTAGGTATGGATAGCTATGCTTTGGCGACACAATTAAATCAATTAATGCTATTCCCTGCGATGGGTATTCACGATAAAAGTGGCGTCCTTTATTTGAATCGTTCCCAGCAAGTTGCTCGCATTCCAGTTTGGGGACAATTTAAAGGTGGTGTTGCCGTAGCAATGACTGCAAATACGTAAAAAATAATTTTGCCATTCCTAGATAGGCTAGGAATGGCAAAATTATGTCGTCGAAGACAGCTCGCAGTAAAGGAAGGAGATAATGTCCAAAAGTATAGGATTAGCGGCTGAGCTGCGAGCACAAGCTTATTTAATCGCCCAGGGATTAAGCTGGGTTGCGAGTAATTATCATTGTCGTTTTGGCGAAATTGATTTAATTATGCGCGAAGGAAGTTATTTGATATTTGTGGAGGTACGAGCGCGTTCTTCAAACTCATTTGGCGGAGCAGCTGCAAGCGTTACTTATAGAAAGCAGCAAAAAATAATCAAGACGGCCTCTCATTATTTGTTAGTCAATAAATTAACAGAAAAACAGCCTGTTCGCTTTGATGTTTTAAGTTTCGAAGGAGATGCTCTACAAGTCAATTGGATGAAGAATGCATTTGGACTTGATTTTTAAAACGCAAAGTAGCTAGTCACTGCAATTTCAGATGGTTAGTGAAAAGTTACTACTAGGGTCTTTTTACAATCTGCTAGCTTTTTGGCCAAGATAGTAGATTGTAAATGGACCCTAAATTAAGTTGGAAAAAAGATGATACAAATGGAAGATAGAATCAGACAGCTATTTGGCATAAGCATTGAGGCACAAATTGCAGTTGCCGATGGCTTATCTGCATTAATTGCTAAAGCAGGGGTGCGTCTGGTTAATTGCCTGCTAAATGATGGCAAAATTCTCTTATGTGGCAATGGAGGGTCCGCCGCGAATTGTTTGCATTTTTCTTCAGCAATGATTAATCATTATGAAGTTGAGCGCCCTTCTTTACCGGTCATTGCTTTAACCACAGACGTTTCCTGTTTAACGTCTGTTGCCAATGATAGTCGCTATGACCAGGTTTTTGCTCGTCAGATTCATGCCCTTGGGCAAGAGGGGGATGTACTCATTATTCTGTCTACCTCCGGTAATGCCGATAATCTTCTACACGCGGTCAATGCTGCCAATGATAGAGGGATGGATACTATTGCTTTGAGCGGTCGGGACGGTGGATTGTTAGCCAACCATTTGGGTCCTGAGGATATTGAGCTCAGAGTTCAAGCCGATACAGCTGCGCGCATTCGCGAAATGCATTTATTCATTTTACATTGTTTTTGCGATTTAATAGATCAATCTTTATTTGGTCAAATGTTGGGGTAACCATGAAAATTCGTGCAATTATTTTTTTGCTTATCAGTGCGTTATTGACTGGTTGTGTTGCCGCTGTAGTGGCAGGGGCTGCTGCAGGTCTTGTTGTTTATGACAGGCGAAGCTTCACCATGATTGAAAGTGATACACGCATATTTCATCTGATTCATAAAGCTATAGTCACCGATCCAGGGTTTCAAGATTCCCGTATTTTGGTCAGCAGCTTTAATCAGGTTGTCTTGTTGGTCGGACAAACACCAACTGCTTCTTTACGAGTCATGGCGGAAAAAATTGCACAGAATACTCCCAATGTCCGCCGTGTTTATGACGAAGTAACCGTTGATTTTCCTATTCCGCTGTCGCAACGGACGAAAGATACCTGGATTACAAGTCAAGTAAGGAGTTTGATGCTCACGAAAAAAGGTTTGGAATCCGGTTCGATTCGTATTGTTACGGAAAATGGCGTAGTCTACTTAATGGGTATCGTTACACATGAACAAGCAAATTTAGCCGTGAGCGTCGCAAGGCAGGTTAACGGCGTGCAAAAAGTTGTAAAAGTTTTTCAATATATCGTTTAGGCGACATAAGGTAGTATGAAAAAGCAAAGGAATGTTGTATTTGCTCTTCTCTTAAGTAGTGGTCTTTTAACAGGTTGCATCAGTAACGTATGGACTGGTGCAATGCTTGTGTATGATAGACATAATGTTTACAAAAAAGTAAATGACTATGAGCTTTCTGCAAATGTGCACCATGAGCTATATTATGCAGACAGGCTGCTTGAGCAAAAAAACTGTGCTATTGATGTGGCTGTTTTTAATGGTGATATTTTACTTGCAGGTCATGTCCCGACAATTGAGTTACGAGAGGCGGCAATACAGCGTGTTTCGAAAATAGAGGGCTATCGTCGTTTGTTTAATCAACTGGATGTCGATAATCGTCCGGGTAATACAATGCAAGATAGTTGGATTACCGCCAAAATACGAAGCAAAATCTTTGCAGACTCGACCATTGATCCGAATGTATTTAAGATTGTAACTTCCGATCGTATTGTTTATTTAATGGGGGATGTTCCAACCGATCAAGCGACTAAAGTCATTAACATTGCCCGTAACACCAGCGGGGTTTTCCGTGTCGTTAAATTATTTAAGTATTATCTTTTAACCGATAAAGCAACGCTTAATGGGTGAAAATCTACAAATTAGATATTCAAAGAAGAAATTGCCCTTTAGCATATAAAGGGCGTTATCAACAAAGGATTCGAGATGCTCTATGCTTTGGATACGGATTTTTTTATCATTCCGACGATGGCAGTTAAGATAGCTCCTCCAACCCCGGCTGAACCAATATTACCCAAGAGAGAGCTAACAGACATATCAGCCATAGCAAAATCAAGGGTTATATAGTGAAGAAACGAGCCGATATAAGTCTGCATGCTTAAGACTTATATCGGATGAGCCTAATGAAATACTGCTCGAGGTAAATTTTTGGCCTGTTTTATCCAGGATTCTATTTGTGTCAAACCGGGCAATTTTCGCACTAACTTGCGTTGTTCATTTTTTTCCTGCAATGAATGATATAGATGACTTGCTTTACGCTGGGCTAGTTCAGGAACGGAATCTACCCCACAGCACTCCAGTAAATCAGCGTATTCTTCGGCTACTCCTTTGATACGAGCCAGATCGGCGCGGTTAGTCCATTTTAAGAGCAGCGTGGAGCTAATTCCCGTTTCTAACGCTAGGGATTCCCGGTCATGGCGATGGCCACAGGCTTCTAATAATTGCTTTAGATTTTCGATGCCAGCTTTTTCTAGAAGCATCGCAGCATACCTCTCACCAATCCCTTCAATTTCAATGAGCTTATACATAGTCAACCCCGAATTTACATGAGTTGTATTTAGAGTATATACCTATTTTTAGCTGTATTATTTAATGACAAGAGGTTTAGTTTTAACTGTAACTAGGTTGCATGTGACTTTCTGTTTCCCATTTTTTAGAATCTTTAAGTAATAATTCTCTGACTTTTTGTTCAGCCGCAGCTATTGCTTTTTTTCTTATGGATTCTCCAAGATGCAATCCTTCAGCACGAATGATTTTTATTTCAGTAATCCCTATAAAATTAAAGATTGTTTTTAGGTAACTTTCCTGATGATCCATCGCTTGCATGGAGGCGCTATTGGTATAGTGGTTACCACGTGTGGAAATAATGTTTAATTTTTTGCCTGTAGCAAGACCAAATACTCCTTGGTCAGTGTATCTAAAGGTACGCCCTGCAGCGACAACCCGATCAATCCAGGCTTTCAAGGACGTAGGTATACTGAAATTATACATGGGCGCCCCAATAACAATTTCCTCGGCAGCCAAGAGTTCATTGATTAAAGTTTCAGATAATGTTAATTCCTGTTGTAATGTTAAAGGTAATTCCTGAGTTGATTTTTGTTTGGCATTTAAAATTTCTTGAGACAAATGAGAGATAGGTTGTGCATCTAAGTCACGATAAACCGTTTCTGATTTCGGATACTTTTGTTGCCAGTGTTTAAGAAAATGTTGCATTAATTGGCGTGAGACAGAGTGTTCACCAAGGATGCTGGCATCAATCGCTAACAATTTCATTGAATTCTCCCAAAATGTATATTCCAATTAAGCATATGTATAAAACAATAATTGATTGAATAGCGTTTTTGGAAAATATTGTTCTATAATTGGATACAATAAACTTTTTCAATTGCTCTTATGCGTTTTAATGAATTGTTGCCTGATTTAAATAATTTGTACTTTTTTTGCTTGGTTGTCGAACAAGGAAGTTTTACTAAGGCAAGTCAAGGGTTAGAAATCACAAAATCAAAATTAAGTCGCCGTATTAGCGAACTGGAGAATCATTTAGGTGTTCGTCTGCTTAACCGTTCTACACGTAAATTGAGTCTTACGGATGTGGGACAATTGGTTTATGAACATAGTAAAGCGATGATAAGTGAGGCAAGTTTTGCTCATGAAGCAGCTGTGCAGGCACAAGCAAAGCCTAAGGGGCGTATTCGCGTTACTTGCCCAGCTTTATTTACACAATCTGATTTCAATAAAATAATTATTAATTTTATGCTGAGATATCCGGAGGTGCGAGTTTATCTTGAGGCTACTGATCGCAAGGTTGATCTAATTGAGGAGGGCTTTGATGTTGCATTGCGCTTTCAAACCACCAGTTTGAGTGATTCCAATTTAATTGTTCGCAAGTTGGGAGAAAGTGTCCATTTCTTAGTCGCAAGCCCCGCTTATTTGCAACGATATCCTGCAATTAACTTCCCTACTGAATTAGCCAATTTTTCTTGGTTAGGTAAAAGCCGTTTGGAAGGTATTAGTCAGCTACTGCTTACTCATGTCAATGGCCAGGAAATTAGTGTCCCTGTGACACCACTTCTGGAGAGTAACGATTGGACGATATTAAAACAAGCGGCACTTGCTGATTTAGGGGTAGCATTATTACCCCAAGAATTCTGTCAGCAAGAAATCAAGGAGTCTAAATTATCGCGCATTTTGCCCGATTGGTCCTTGTCAACCGCCAGTTTATATTTGATTTACCCTTCAAGACGTGGATTAATTCCTGCAGTTCGTCATTTTATTGATTTTGTAGGCGAGGAGACGCTAAAGGGTTGCAAAGCTTTAGCCACACGTCTCAATTAAAGTGCATATTGTATGGAAAACTTAAGTCGTGGTCCGAGAAAAAGCACTCAGACCACTGCGTGCTGCTCCAAACCAGGAAGTGGCTAACCTGGAGGATTCCATTACTTTATCAATGGATTCGCCCTTTATCCAGTCGTTTACGCATTTTTCTTAATTTAAAAGCACGAATAAGTCCTGTAGACGTGTTTTCGTCCTCTTCGGGAGTGTGTCCATTTATGTGAGCTGGATGAGATCTGCAGTGTTTTCGGTAGAGGTGATGATTTTTATCGTGTTTGTGGTGGAGACCATCGCCGTAGCGATTGAGCATTTTTTCCCGCATACTGGCAGCGGTGCGTTGTTGCTTTTCTGACATAATGACCTTCCTTAAGTGCAAGGTTAAAACAAGGGAAAGAAACTAAAAAACAAACCCTATTGATCAAAATATACACAAAGTCTAATTAATATTCCAGAAACTAGGCCAGGTCGTGCGATTTACAAGGACTGGATATGCTAGATTATCGATTAATTTATTTTAAAAACAAACACTTTATGCTAAAGTCGAGCATTTTTAATTATTTGAAAAATAATCGAAATGAGTAAATTTGCTGCGACTCTTAACAAAGAAATCTCCATTGCATGGAGTAGCTTATCCAAAATATTCGAAGATAACCTATGAAAACCCCAAACGTAATAGCATTTTGGGCCCGTAAAACAATTCGAACCAAGAAGAATCATCGGAGGATTGAGCCGGCCAATATTGCAACCAATGATGAGGAAAGAAGGAAAAAAATCCTTAATGAGATTATTGCCTATAAATTTTATGGATTTCAGGTTGCTACGCCAAGAGCCTGTATAGTTGAAGAGCAAATTAAGGGTAAAAAAAAGGTAAGCCTTTTTACCCAAATGCCTGCTCTTAAATACACGACACTTGAAGAGCGGTTGCAAGGAGCCAGTGCGGTTTCCCTTTCTCCCCAAATCAAAGAACAGCTTGGAAAATTATTTGCTGTTGCCGATTTTATTATGGATTTGGATGCTTCAGGCCCAAGCTTTGCAAATATCTTAATTGCAGAAGATGATACCATTTATAAAATAGATCCGGCAGAAGCAAATCTCTTAACAAATAACATCAATATTGATGATTATGCGGAATTAGTAAAAGCAAATCGCTCAATACCAGTAGTTTCACACCCATCATTTATACGAATTGTGGGTTCAGCACGCTTTAATGGCATGTTGCATGAGCAACTCAAGGGCGATCCCTATTACTTAAGAGGTTTGGAAACAGGGTATAAAATAATAATGACGGCACCTTCGTCAGTAATTATTGGTATTTTAAAAGAGGTACAAAAAGATTTGCAGGGCACTGCTTATGCTTTAAGAGAAGATGAGTTTACCGAATTATTTATGACGCTCTGGGGGCGCCAAAAAATACAATGGGAAGTACGGTTGGATTTGAGAAACCAAAGCATCTCCTCCTCTTTCCCTAAAGATTATATAAAGCCGGCAGGCACATTACGCAGCATAAAAGATTTTGACTACTTAATGCCACTCAATCCAAAAATAGATAAATTTGTTGAATATACGCCTGCTGCCAAGATGGTAATCGATATTGTTTCACTCATGAAGAATATCTTTGGCAAAAAACCGCCTAAAGATTTAGCAAAATTAACCTCTATTTATCGACAAATGCTTGCAGCTGAAATCCCTGAGCAGCGAGCGTTACTGCGTGTGGAAGCGATTTTATCGAGGTATTGGTTAAATCAAGCAAGTATTAAAGATGAGAGGATGAAAGAGTTTTCCATTGCAACACTCGCCCGAATTCAAAATCAGGTTAAATTTGGCTATGACCAACATGTAAAAAATTTCCAATCCTTTTTTCTAACTCCTCATATTGAACCTGGAGCAAAAGAATTGCAGTCAGAAATTAATAAATTGCTCGCGCAGGCAAGTGGCCTTTATAAACAATTTCTCAAAAAAAACAATAATAACTTAATTGGCATTATCTATTTTCATGCACAAATGCAGCAATATTTAGCATTCAAGTATGCTGAGTTGGCGGATACTATTAATTACGGCAAGCGAAATCAATGCTCAGTCTATCATGTTTTATTGACTAAAATTAACGAGTTATGTGCAATTGAGCCGACTGAGTCAAAAAATACTAATGCTTTATTCACCGCCTCATTAGACAACAAGGTCACGCAAAAATTTCTATCGGATAATAAGCGAGCACTGAGAAATAATGTGGAAATGCTTGAGCAAAAATATGGAAATCCTAAGGTAAAAATGCCAGTAGCATCACTCAAGCCTTACTAAATAGGGTAGTGTGGTGTTTCAAATTAGTAACAAAACCAATAAATTAGCAGGCTTGGGAGAAAATATGATAAAATTGATGCTGAATGTCCTAATAAAGATATCTTTAGCATCGAATATCCGGCCAACATGGCAAGCTCCGAACTAAAAATCTTTATTTATTAAAACTATAAGTTTGTTTAGGTAAGAAAATGAGATATGTAGTCGCTGCTTTTTACAAATTTACCCCCTTTCCCGATTTTGAGTTAATGAAAGAGCCCTTGTTAGCCCTGATGAAACAAAAAGAAATCAAGGGAACAATTATACTTGCTTCTGAAGGTATCAATGGCACAGTTTGTGGTGAGTCGGAGAACTTATCCTTTTTTATGAACCATCTGCAGGAATATGCAGGTTTAAGCGATTTAACCTTTAAAATTAGCTATAGCGGGCATAATCCTTTTGATAAGTCTAAGGTTAAATTACGTAAAGAGATCGTAACTCTCGGTATTGAGGGGATTGACCCTAATGCAATTCATGGGACTCATGTTAATCCACAGGAGTGGAATGCCCTTATTGCCGATCCCAATGTATTGGTTATCGATACGAGAAACGATTACGAAGTTAAACTCGGTACTTTCAAGCGAGCTATTAATCCCAAAACTGAAAATTTTCGCGATTTTCCTGAATATGTAGAAAAAAATCTAAGCGAACATAAAGATAAGAAAATTGCGATGTTTTGCACAGGCGGTATTCGTTGCGAAAAATCAACGGCGTACCTAAAGAAAATGGGCTTTGAGCAGGTCTATCAACTCAATGGAGGGATTTTGAATTATTTAGAAACCATGCCTTCTGACGAGTCTTTATGGGAGGGGACCTGTTTTGTATTCGATAATCGAGTTGCTGTTGATGAGAAGTTAGATGCCTTAGAAGTTGGGTCGATTGATTTGGAATGGAAGAATAAAAATAGAAAAAGCAATCAGTCGCAATCCGAAAATAATAAATAAGTAATTCGACATAAAGGGCATAAAATGTCTTTTATGTCGCTAAAGAGCACCCCATAAAGTTCTTCCATTAAGCAGCTGGTGCCATTTGCTTGATAGTATCGTGCAAATCATTAAGCTTATTAGCAGAGTCAGTGTTGAATGAGAAAAAGAAATGTTTCCCACTCGTCTTTACTAGATTAGCCACACCAGCAACAACATATCCAATCCCAAGCCCTGCAATGGCTAGACCAAGGTTCCCTAGAATTTCTTTCCATCCACGATGTCGCTCTAATTCTATACGAGCCACTCTCATGGCTTCATCACAGACATCTCTAAAAGCTTTGGTTGCCATGGGATTGAGAGAGTATTCTTTGAAACCGGTATTTAGACGCTCATACAGCTTGAACGCTTCTTTGGCTGCTTTTACATGACCCCTACCAGCAAGTTTAGCGCCCATTTCAAGTAAATTATCCAATTGTTGATTAAATCTCATAGCAGCAGCTGGATCAATACTTGGAGCGGGTTCGTTATCTTTGAGGGGAACCAGGTTTTCAGGAGGTTTAGGAATAGAAATATTTTTATGACCCCATTTACCAAATAAATAATCATAGGCGTAAGGATAGGAGTCTAATACATATTGCGCCCCTTCTTCTGGTGTGCAGTCGCCAACCCTTTCTGCAAAGCCTTGTCTGTGATCTAAGTATAGTTCTTGATACCCTAGTAGCTCGCTTCCGTCATGAAGTATCATGTAATCATGGTCAATAGGAATGATTTGTCCTGAGGGTAATTTCAAATAATTATCTTTATTGGGGTCTAATAGCGTAAAAAGGACACCCTTTTTTAAGATGGTACGGGGCATCGTTTCGACTTCTTGATCCGTAAGTGGTTGCCCTTCAAAATATTTCATAGCAAAAGATTCTTGCCCTTTAACTTCCCAAGCACTGCCGCCACCGAAAAACGCATTAATGGATTTAAGATTATGCTTAATGATATTTGCAGTGTCACCGTAAGGAGTTTTCACTACAATTTTTAGTTCAGGATGCTTTTTGTGTTGCCATAGACAAACTTGATTTGTTTTTCCATTAGTCAGAACCTTAATCTGTTTATAATCCTTTAAATCTAGTTTTTCATTTTCTTTGGGGTAGTTTGGCATACTATTTCCAATATTTTATTTTGCAAAACTTATGCAAGCTGTCTAACAATAGATGTACTATAACAAATCAATCTTAAGGCAATGTTATACGCAGGGGCCATTTGATAAAATAAGGGGGGGGCAATGACTAAAGCAACAATTAATGAAAAAGAAGCGTTTAAAATTATTGAAAAATTTAATTATCTCAACGCTTCGCGTGCACCCATATCTGCTTTTACGGAGCTCATTGATATTGAGAGTTTTGAGATTCGCCTGCAAGGAAGTGACATATTTTTCAAAGGCATTGCGGGGTTTGCTGATCATCAAATAGGTAAGCTTATCTATTTTGATCAAACATTTGATTGTGAGTTACAGCGTAGTCAACAACAGGGTGATCAAATTATCGTTGAAACCAAAGGTGTTTGGTATGCTAGAACCTGGCAATCTCCTGCGGCCTATAGTCAGCAATTGATCGCAGATTTAACCCATACATGGGTGCTTCAAAAGCGAGCCGATGCTTCTTTGATCATTGTATCGCATGTCTGTGAAACTTTTTCTTATCGAGAAGGTTATTCTCCAACGGATATAATAAAAGATTTTCATTTAATACTGAAATGAAGAATTAACAAGGGTTTAAAGGAGACTTTATCAGCAAGGGATTTTTATCAGTAATTGAAGGAGAAGCGAGTGGATAGAAAATTTTGCCGAACACCATTTTTAATGGTATTGGTTGTTTCATTTTATTTGTTGAGAGAGAATGCCTTTTGCCTTAGCGGCTTCACTTTATTCCCCTAATAAATTTATTGCTTATACGGATGTGGGCAAAGGCAAGCCCCTTGTGCTAATTGACGCCTTCCCAACCGATAAGTGATTGTGGACACCTCAGCAAGAAGCGCTTAAGCAGTATGTCGTGTGATTACCTTAGACTTATGGGGATTTGGCGAATCAACAGCGATTGCTTCTGCTTTACGTGGCATGGCTATGCGAAATTCTACATCCGATTCATTAACCGCGACAGCACTACCCATACTGATAATAACAAGCGATAAAGATACAGTTATTCCTTCTCAACAAAGTTTGAATATGCATGCATTGGCCAAAAATAGTCAATTAGTAATACTTACCAATGCTGGCCATTTATCTAACTTGGAGCAGCCTCAACAATGGAATCAAGCCGTTATAGAGAGCTTTGCTCAAAGTCATTGAGGCTGTTAAGGAAAAAAGATGGTTCTGGGGTTCCCTGTGTTATTTATAAAATGAACCCAACCGATTCATTACCTCCGCCTTCTTTGAAGTATCTAGTGTATCCATCCACGGCATGTAATTATTACTGGTGTCTATATAGGATAGTGTTTTTTGCGGCATAAAGGCTTTTAATTCTTTAATTAAACTTGAGCCAATACCTTTAAAACGATGAGTAGGACTCACGTAGAGATGATTAATGAAAACTTCAGTATCAAGATCAGTGAATAAAAGAATACCCACAATATTATTCATAATTCTAGCAACAAAGGCGTATTTATAATTTTCTGGTTTTATAATATAAGCAGCTAATTCAGTACTGGTCATCAAAATTCGGGTTTTCTTCATGAAAGCTGCGGTTTCATTAAAATCTTTAGAGCTAAGCAGGGAATAACTAATTCGCGCTTTATAACTTAAATAAGTATCATCAAAAAACATAGCATTTCTATTTACAAGAGAATTTGGAGGTCTAATTCTAACCATTTTGATCATTAAATGTAAATCAAAAAATAAGATAATGATAAACTCTAAAAAGTAGTTTAATTAGAAACATGGACGTAAGCTATTTGGAAGGAATCTAGTACATTGCCGTTGAAAGAACAAAGCCCGTTAATCGCCGTATTGCCTTTATATTTAGTGATATTTTTGGGGCGATTAACTTAACATCAGGAGACCTCAAAATCTGACTAGTCAGATTCTCATAATTAAGTTGACGATGCTAAACGAAATTAAAAAATCGCAGTTTTAACTTAATGGAATATCATTGTCTTTCTTATTATGTTGATAAATTGCAGAAAGTGCAGCATATATTTCCCTAAGTGTTGCTACCTTAGCCAAAAAATGTTCTTTTAGTGGTGATTCGCATTGGCTAATCAAGTCTAGTAAATAATAGCTATTCCAATATTTATTCCGGGCAACATATTCACCGTTTTTACATTGAAATACTTCTGCAAGGATATTTAAGTCATGGGGAATACCAAATTCATCCTGAGTCTCTTCATAGCGAAAAAAATAATAAAAATTATCATATCCTGCCCAAGTAATAGCAGAAAGACAAAGTGAGCAAGGTTCATGGGTTGAAAAAAAAATACAATCTTCTGGTGGTAGGCGTAAATTTTTTGGTAATTCATAAAATTTTTTTAAAGTATGGATTTCACCATGCCATAGAGGGTTTTCAATTTCATTATTGGTTTCTGCAATAACCAAAGATAAATCTGCCTTTTTTAAAATAGCCGCACCAAATATTTTATTACCTAACTTTATCCCTTGTTGGGTAAGTGGAATTATGTGGTCTTCCATAACGCTTAGGAGACGTTCAATGACTTGGTTGTTATAAATTTTCATTATTATAGTTTTCAATAAGAGATCTTAATTTTTTACGTACAATCATGATTGCCTTATCACTAGGCATATGTGCTTCATTATATTCCCCAAATAGGGGATAATTACAATCAGTGCTTTCTAAAATAAAACGATCCTCGTCTAGAATTTTGCGCTCAAATTTAATTAATTCAGCGCTAGGAGTTTCCTGTTCACTGTCGTTACGAAAGCAAAATTGCACGACTTGTATGTGGTTATCATCAATTGGGGTAGGATGATTAATAATCACATGGTTTAATCCACTAGGATAAGTTATGGAAAGCTTGATAGTGAAAGGCATAAGCCAAATGATATCCATCATTCTTGAGGACTTTTCTTCTGGGGTTTTAAGTAGAACGTGGGTGTTTTTTTGTTGTTGTTCAGGTACACTCACGCTTATTTCAGCACGTACACGTATACTGTAGTTATCAATATCAATTATTTCCATTGTAAGAGGAAGTGGCATATAGGGATTACCGAAAGTTCCGCGATGTACCACAGCAAAATGAGCCATATCTAATTCATTTTCTACAACTCTTAGACTCATGGTATTCCATGTTTCATAAAAACACTCTATTAAGCGGTATTTAGGGCTTTCTGCTTCGGAAAATTGCGGAATGTTGCGAATTGGGACTCCTAAACAGACCCATACATAACCGTATTTTTCTTGTGCTTTATAAATAATAATTTGGTAGGTATTAGAGGCATGCCCGCCTTGAAAAGTCTGTACGCACTTTCCTAGTTTATTGTAAGTCCATGCATGATAAGGACAAACAATATTACCATCACATACCCATCCTCTTGATAATTGGGCTGAGCGATGAGCGCAACGATCTTGAGCTGCACAAGGAGCCCCTTTCTCATCTAACCATAAAACTAATGGCTCACCAAGTAAAGTAAACGACTTAGGACCATTTTTTAAATGGCTTAACGGAATCACAGGATACCAAAAATTTTTAAATATTTTTTGCTGTGTTAAAAACATAATGACCACATTTTTAATAGTTGCATTAAATTTTATAGCCCAAAAAGTGCAGATTGCCAAAAAATTCAAGCTATACGGCAATCTACCTTCCATACGTCCATTAACATGGTATTTGATACAGAGGTGGCACTCATGAAATCGGTGCGAGGTTCTAGGAAATTGAAAAGTAAAAAAGCTAAATTGTATCCAATACCAGAGAGTAGCTTGAGTTATTAATTAAGTATTAGTTTTATTGCATCCTGTCTTTGATTTAAATGATTCCAAAGAGTCTATCCTGTAATCATTACTTCAAAAAAGTAGGGATTGATTCTGTCAGGCCGTCGTGAGACGTAATCAGAATTTTGATATAGATATATAGGAGGCAGATATAGAGACCTTAAATCGCTCATTAAAACTACGATTAGATTGAAGTTTAACCTGAATTTTTGTTAGAATATACCCCATCCTGTAAAATAAAAACTTTAATGGGGTAAATATTGGCCACTCTGCGTTGCAATTCTTATGCCGCAGCGGGTAGATAGAATCTAATTAATAGTTAATTGGTAGAGTTGGATGTATATATGCGAACAAACAATGTAATATCGGAAGAATCATCAAGCATTCCAAGTTTCACAAACGATGACGTAGGCACATCTCGGAAAATTTTAAATACCTTCAAACGATATCCTGAGATTGAGATCTTTGGAAAGGAAAGCAGTTACAAATATTACAACCTTATTAATGGTATCAATAATCCATTACTATCACGTTTGGTCGCTTCAGGTATCCCTATTTCTTGCGCTTTGAGTCTTGTATCCAAATTACTATCAGATATATGTCGTATAATCGACACAATTATAGAATCTATACGAATAGGTGAATTTGCGATAGGCAATACACAATCATTACTTGTCGATACTGTGGAATACTTGCGGCAGTTTACAGGAGTTGTGCTAGGTATTTTTGTGGCGTGGTATTCACCTGAGCTTGCAGCAAAATCTTTCTTGACTAACCCTGTTGATTCTTCAATAAGTTTTTTAGATAAGAGAGAAGCCGCACATTTATATTCAATGGCAGATTTACTTCATAAGTTTTTTATCAAGCATAACATTGATTATAGGATCTGTTGTGGTACAGCCCTTGGCGCTAAAAGAGAGGGTGGTATTATTCGTAATGATGATGACATTGATTTGATGCTTCACCCTGATAGCATAGAGGTGTTTAAAGCATTAGTCGATGACGGCACTTTTACTGAAGAAACGGGCATTTCTATTAAAAATCAGTCATGGACTGGTGGTTGGCAAACTTTTTATGCAGATAGTCCAAAAGGTATGGCCGGCTCACCTTTAGAGGGTATTGGTAAACCATTCATTGATATTTTCCCTGGCACCTGGAGAAAAAAGGGAAATAAAGATGTCATTAGTTATGGTGAAGATAGGATGTACAATTTATCAAGAGACGATTATTTCACTGCAGAGGAATGGAACGAATCCCCTGAGCTCTATTCTTTCGGGCCTACCAAACTTTATGGAATTAAATCCATTGAGTCTTATCTTGTTCGAAGTTATGGACCTTTGGCACTTAAATATACTGCGCTTATCTATCCTCATGATGTCTATTCGCAAATTTATGCAACTCCACTGAGAACTTTTTCGATCTTAACACAGAACGCTGCCCCCTGTTATATGCGACATGAAAAGAAAGCACCACTTGATTTTGATGAAATGGAGTTTAGCATTAGAACATCACATTGGATAAACGAGGAGAAGGTATCACAGGATGGCCACACTCCTCTTCCATAGTAAGGACCCTTGGTAGGATGTGTTTATAATAGAGGCTTGGCAAATGTTGCTTTAGAGGCCAATGTCTACAGTTTTTTACAGTTGAGTGAGAGTAATACTGTAGTTGCTCAAAGTGCTATTGCTGATGTGTCTGAAGAAAAAGAGCACGGAAGGTTGTTTGGCTAACTGGGTTTTGTCGCAGCGTTATTCACCTCGAAATTGTCCTTAATTGTATTAACAGTCATTGCAATTATAGGGGCCTTACTTTTATTAAGTTGGAATCAGTTTTACTCAATCACGGGCCTATAAATTTTATCCATCATCTTCTGCTCTATAAATTTAGGTGTATTACGTATTGCAAAATCTCTAATTGATTGTAGTACAGGCAAACTCCAATGGCACATTTTTCCTAAAAATCTTGCTTGATTTACGATAAATCGTGTCTTTTTGTAGCGGATGGCATGGTATGCTTCCAAGGCTTTGGCTTCCAGGCCATGTTTTTTTAAAGAAAGCGAAAGTGCCATGGCATCTTCAATGGCTTGTCCTGCTCCTTGCCCAAGGTTGGGTCTGGTTGCATGAGCCGCATCGCCTAGTAAGCCAATTCGATTTTTACTCCAATGTTTTAGGGGTTTGAGATCAGAGATGTCGGTCTGAATAATATGCTGCGGCTTTGTGCAATGGATAATATTAATATGTTGGGGAAAGTGTTTTCTAACAAGAGATAAAGCTAATGAAAAAATTTCTTCCTGTGAGAAATAATTTTGTGGCCTAGTTGCAAAAGTAAGATACCAGTAGACTTCTTGGGCACTTATTAGAGAAAAGCCAAGTCGACATCCAGGAGCCCAAATTTCATAACTGGTGTTACCCATGTTATTCGTATTAGTGTCTAGTTTTGCAATACCACGAAAACTGGTTGAACCGGAATAGCGAATCCCATTTTCGTGTGACATTACATGTCGGACTTGCGAATGTAAGCCATCAGCCCCCACTAAAATTTTTGTCTTAAGTATTTCTCCCGTAGTCAGCTGTACGGTCACTTCAGCATCGTTTTGGTGAATACCAGAAATATTAGTATCAAAAAGGATACTGTTTTCTTGAATATGCTGGGCTAAGAACTCTTGGAGTTTGGCACGATGAATAGCAAGGATATTAAATTTATAGCGTCTAAAGCTCATTTCTTTTAGCTTGCCTGAGTGGGTGGTGGCTAATTTAATTTTCTTGATGGGGTAACCTAGCTCAGAGAATCCTTCAGAAATATTGAGCATTTTAAATATTTGCATGGCATTGGGAGGAATCCAAATACCGGCGCCAATCTCTGAGAAGTGAGGAGAGCGCTCAAGAATTAGAGTTGAAAAACCAACTTGATGGCAGGCAATTGCTGTTGTCAACCCTCCTATGCCGCCGCCGATAATTAGGATATCAATACTTTTGGATGGCATAAATTCAGGCTTCCATTAGACTTTTTTGCTTTAGGGTATCCCTCTAAAGGATGCTTTATTGCTCTAGAGGATTGTTTGTTACGGTATGTGCCTCTTGCTTTTTCGCGTGCCTTTTTTCTTGCCAACTTTGCAATAATACATAAAAAACGGGAACGAATACTACTGCCAGACAAGTAGAGGCCAACATCCCACTACATACAGCAATACCAATAGAGCGTCGAGCATTTGCCCCAGCTCCAGTGGCAAATACCAATGGCATAACACCCATGATAAATGCAAAAGAGGTCATCAAAATAGGGCGAAAACGCGTTTTTGCACCGAGTACGGCGGCTTCCAGAATAGGTTTATTATGAATTAACCGTTGCTCGCGTGCTACTTCAACAATCAAAATAGCATTTTTGGCAGCCAAGGCAATTAAAAGTAACAAACCTATCTGAGTATACATGTTATTGTCTAATCCTAAGCTAGATAAGGCTATTACTGTGCCCATTAATGTTAATGGCACACTAAAAATAACTGCTGCCGGTGTAAGCCAATTTTCATATTGACCCGCTAAGATCATATAAACTAAAACAAGGGATAAAAGAAAAATGAAATAGCTCATATTACCCGCTACTTTTTCCTGATAAGCGGTACTTGTCCATTCAAAAGATAAGCCTGCAGGTAAAAGATTATGAGCTAAATCTTCAAGTGATTGAATTGCCTGCCCTGAACTAAAACCTGTTGCAGCTATCCCGTTAATACTACTTGAGGGATATAAATTATAAAGAGAAATAAGAGCAGGGCCTAAGTCTTGGGTAATATCGGTAAGCGTTCCGAGCGGAACCATCTCGCCTTGTTTATTTTTCACATAATAATTGCGCACGTCCTCGATGCTCATCCGCGATGAGGCGTCAGCCTGAACATAAACTTGAAATACTTGGCCAAATTTAGTGAATAGGTTAACGTAGGAGGAGCCAAGATAGGTTTGCAGAGTATCAAAAGCATCACCTATACCAACACCTAATGACTCGACTTTGGTACGATCGAAAGGTGCTAAAACTTGTGGCACAGAGGCACGAAATGAGGTCATCAGTTTTTGCAATGCTGGTTGTTGAGTTCCATGAGCAATCAACTGATCAGTAACTTTTTGCAACTTAGTATAGTCAAAAGTCCCGTCTTGCAATTCAACTTGCATTTGAAAACCGCCCGATAAACCTAATCCTTGGATTGGCGGAGGTACTACCACCAGGACTTTAGCGTTAAGTGTTTTAGAGGCAATGTCATTAAGCTTGGTATAAAGCGCTCTTAAGTCTTCATCTTTTCCACGGACACTCCAGTCTTTGAACATCACATACAAGACGCCCGCGTTGGCCAGGCTGGCGTTATTGTCCAGCAGTGAAATTCCATCAATGGCAATCACATTCTCAATGCCCCCTATCTTGGCAACTTTTGTACTTAGCTCGTCTAAGACCGCTTCTGTTCGGTCTAAAGTTGCACCATCTGGAAGGAGGACGTTTAAAATCAAGTAGCCTTGGTCTTCAAGGGGAATAAAGCCCGTTGGAATACGCGTTAGGCCAAAAATAGCAATAGCCACCAAGATAGCGCCAATGATACAGGTACGACCGCTGTGATGTACGAGACGGTCAATGAAGCCTACATATTTGGCCTCCAAAGGATTGTAGAGCTGATCAAAGGTGCGAAAAAAAATGTTTTTGGGCTTGTTCGGATCAATAGGTTTTAGCCATAAAGCACATTGTGTGGGCTTTAGTGTCATGGCATTAATTGCACTAATAAAGGCAGTTGCTGCAATAACTAACGCAAATTGGGCATACATCGCTCCTGTTAGGCCCGGCATAAATCCTGCCGGCACGAATACTGCCATGAGCACTAAGGTGATGCCAAGAATAGGGCCAAATAACTCCTGCATGGTTTGAATTGCGGCTTCTTTAGGTGGTTTGCCACGTTCAATATGCTGCGTCACGCCCTCCACAATAACAATAGCATCATCAACCACAATCCCAATGGCTAATACCAGGGCAAATAAGGTTAGCAAGTTGATAGAATAATTTAGCAGGAACATCGCAAAGAAGGTGCCAATGATTGTTACTGGCACCGTAGTCGCTGGTACTAATGTAGCACGAAAATTCTGGAGAAAAACGATAATAACCAACAATACTAAAATGCCTGCTTCAAAAAGTGTTTTATAAACCTCATTAACAGAAGCCTTTACGAAGATAGTCGTGTCAAAGGGAATAGAGTACTTTAGTCCCGGTGGAAATTTTTTTGCCATCTTGGCCACGGTTTTACGCACTTCTTGGGCTACTTCTAGGGCATTGGCTCCGGGAAGTTGAAATATGCCAATGGCGGCGGTTGGTTTGCCGTTAAGCTTTGCGAGCTGGCTATAGCTTGAAGACCCCAGCTCCACTCGGCCTACATCACCAATTCGCACAATCTGGGCACTGCTGCTGGCGTCGGCATTTTCATCAGGCTGTGTGCCTGAGCTTTTAACAATGATATTGGCAAATTCATTGGGATCGGCTATTTGGCCTGGTACATTGACTGTAAATTGATAAGCTTGTTTGCCTATGGTTGGGGGGGAGGAAATTTGTCCTGCGGAGACGTCTTTGTTCTGACTACTAATAGCATTCAGTACATCTCGTGGAGTTAAAGAAAAGGCCCTCATTTTTCTTGGGTCAAGCCATACCCGCATAGCATAAGTTCCAGAGCCAAAGATAATCACATTGCCAACGCCTGGCAAACGAGCCAATTCATTTTGCATGTTAATGGCGGCATAGCTGTCAAGAAATAAACCATCATATTCGCCATGTTCAGAAGTTAGTGTAATAAATTGTAAAATAGCGGTGGATTTTTGCTGTACAACTACACCTTGCTGCTGTACTGCCTCTGGCAATTGTGCCATGGCTGCTTGCACACGATTTTGAACCAACACTTGGGCGAAATTAAGATCTGTACCAATGGCAAAAGTCACAATCAAAGTATAATTGCCACTATTGGTAGAGGTGGATTGCATGTAAAGCATGTTTTCCACGCCATTGACTTGTTGTTCAATAGGAAGTGCCACAGTATTGATTAAGGTTTTTGCATCAGCACCAGGGTAATTGGTAGTTACTTGAATTGTTGGTGGTACAATGGCTGGATATTGTGAAACCGGTAAAGTACCTATGGCAATCATGCCAAGAAATACAAGTAACAAGGCAATGACATTGGCTAAGACCGGTCGTTCAATAAAAAATTTAGAAATCATTTCTTTTTCTCATTACTCTTTAAAGAGACTTTTTGAGGAGGGGTCTCTACTTGCATTTTGGGGGCAACTTGATTACCGGGAGTTGCATTCTGCAGGCCATCAACAATAATGTTATCTTGCGCATCAATCCCCTTAAGGATCGCTCGTTTATTTTGCTCTAGGCTTCCTAAGGTCACTCGTTTTACTTCAACGTAATTATCTTTGTTCACCGTCAGTAAGTAGGGGCCAATTTGATCATATTGTACCGCCGTATCTGGTACCGTGAGTTTTGGCGAGGCTTTGGTTATAGGAATTCGGACTTGTACGAATAAACCTGGCAATAAAGGATGGCCTTTATTGGATAATAGTGCGCGAAACTCCATGGTTCCTGTTGATGCATTAAGGCCTGTATTGACGAAATCAAGTTTACCTTCGTGGGGAAACCCAGATTCATTTTGCATACCGACAAAAACAGGAATCTTGTTAATATCAGTTGGTTTAAATCCTCGAGCCTTTGCTGCTTCACGAATTTTTATTAAATCAAGTTCATTTAGATTGAAATAAACATAGATAGGATCAATTTGCTCAATGGTAGCAAGTTCGGTAGCCTTACCATTACCAACTAAGTTTCCTGGGTCAACCAAGTGGCGGCCAATTCGCCCATCAAAGGGGGCAACAACATGAGTATAGCTGTAATTAATTGCAGCTACCTTGGCATTGGCTATTTCTTTAGCCACTTCTGCTTTTGATTCTTCAGTTTTAGCTAACCATTTTTCAACATTTTTTAAAGAGGTTGCGTTTTCCTTATACATTTGCTTTTGGCGTGCATATTCAGCTTGAGCATAAGTGCTGGCAGCTTTTGCAACTGCTACTTGCGCCTCGGCTTCCAGTAGTTTTTCCAGGTAAGGTTCAGGCTCTATGACAAACAATGATTGACCTTTTTTGACAAAAGTTCCGTCGGTAAATTCTACGGCATTGAGATAACCTTCAACACGTGCAACTAAGTCTACTGAATTATAGGCAACAGTATTCCCTGTTTGGGTAATGTAGTCAGCCATCTCGAGCAGTTGAGGTTTTTTAACGATCACAACAGGAGGAGGCAACTCTGAGGTAGTACTTTTTGTTTTGAAATGAGTAATAAGGTAGATGAGAAGAAAAAATACTAATATGAGGGCTCCAATTTTCATTAACTTTGCTTGTTTATCAGAAGTCATTCTCATCACCAAGTGGGTAAATAAAGTTGCTTTATTCGCTGCTTATTAGTGGCAGGAGGCATATGGTTTGTTTCTTTTAGTAAACTGCCCCAATTGGTACGCGCAGCCATTTCTTGTTTAATGTGCTTTGGGACAATATCATTGCAACCACGAATTTGCCAACCACCGCCTAGCGAACGATAGAGTGCTACCAAGGCCTGCGCTACCTCCCCTTGCGCATTGGCTAATGAGGTTTGTACTCGTAGTTGCTGCCGTTCTACATCGATTACCGTAGTATAATTTGCTTCTCCTTCTCTATAACGAACTAAAGCCAATTTGGTGGATACTGTTGCTGAATTATTGGCTTGTACAAGGAAGGCTAATGATTTTTTTGCTTCAACGTATCGCGTAATATTGTCTTGCACTTCTTGCTGTGCATTTAGAACGACATTGAGATATTTTAATAAGACTTGTTGAAATACTGCGTCTTGTGCACGCACAGCATTGGTAATCTGTCCATAGTTCAATAATGACCAGGCAAGTTGAGGGCCAGCAGTAATGGTGCGATTTGACCAGTTAAAAATATCACTGATGGAATTCTTGCCGATGGTATTCGCTGCAAAGGAAAAATTACCCACTAATGAGAGTGCTGGGTAAAGATTAGCTTTAACGGCTCCAATCTTCTCCGATTCTGCTACAGCTTCTAGCCTGGCTTGGTGGATATCGGGTCGTTGTATTAATGTTTCAAGAGGAATACTTACCGCGACGGTGGGAGGCGTTCTGGGAATACCATAGCTTTTCTTCAGCAAAGCATCTACTTGGTTGGGAATAATGCCAAGCAAGACACCTAATTTATCTTTCTGGCGCTGCAAATCACTAATCAACGTAGGCAAGGTAGCTTCTGTTTCGGCTAATTCAGTTTGCGCTTGCTCCACATCCAGCAAACTGGTTTGTCCTCCTTTATAGCGAGATTTAGCGATTTTTAAACTCATTGCCTGCAGTTGAATATTTGCTTTAGTGACTCGTATTAGTTTTTCATCAGTCCGAATACTAACGTAAGCACTGGCAACATCAGATGTAAGAGTAACCAAGGCATTGTCGTAGGCTGCAACTGAGGCTAAAAAGGTTGCATCATCGGCTCGGATAGCCCGGCGGTATTTACCCCAAAAATCAAGCTCCCAACTGGCAGAAAAACCGAGCGCTGCTGTCTTAAAACTTGAGGGTAAAATAGTCTGTAATGAGCTGCCGCCAATACGATTGTAAGTGTAATCACCCACCATAGCCTGCTTCTGCGGGTAAAGTTCACCGACTGATTGAGCAAGCTGCGCCCTAGTTTGCAGGACGCGGACACCAGTAATTTGCAATGATAAGTTATTGTAGTACCCTTGGTAAATTAAAGCGGTCAATGTTGGGTCATTAAAAGCTTTCCACCAATTGGCATTGCGAAGCGGTATTTCTTTAACTGTAGAATTTAACTGCATCCAATGTGCAGCAACAATTTTTGCCGGCTCTTTATAATCAGGACCGACCATGCAGGCACTAAGAAGCAGGCAAGATGCAATTGTAAGACGCTTTAGCATATGGGGCTCATATTTCCCTATAGTAGTACTAATTCGGCCATGAAAAAGAGATGCAAACAGAAGGACAAGGTTTTCGATCTGCAAATCCGGTCCTGGTCTAATATATCTGTGATATTTCAAATGAACAAGTGTTATTGTGTCGGTGTCGGCCCCGATTTAAGGATAATAGAACTTTAAAATCTTTTTATTGACTAAACATAAAATAAGAGAATAAAAATGAGAGGTGAGTCTAATGAGAAAAAAGGAAAAATCAGCGAATTCACAGAATGAGGACATTGCTGCTTCTTACAATAAATTTAAAGAATTTGAAGGCAAACGCTACACGGGCATGAAAGTGGGGCGTAGTCATTCATGGATTTACGATAAAGGTCAAAGGAAGGAAACTAAGATGACCCCCGATGAGAGGGAAACTAATTATGCAGTTGCTAAACGAAGAAAGGGCATAGCGCCTGAAGGTTCTGGTGTGTAGGAGCTAAATATCATTGGTATATTTTGGCTCATCAAGTGGTCGAGAAATTAAATGCTAACGATTATTCTACAGAGATGACAGGCATAAAATATAAAGTGGCTCATCAACAAACCAATAAAGAAGAATGGAATATTTCAGAGATAGCTCAAAAAAAACGATTAATCAAAATTATAAAAAAATTAGTGGATACTCTGGAGAAGGATATTGCTTCAGCGAGTGAGAAGAAAAAAGTAAAAGTTCCTGCAAAACAAAAAATAACAGCAAAAAAGAATGTACGATCATCGTATTCTTCGGAAATGAAACAATTACCAGAGAGAATGGTTGCTAAGTCTGAGTCTTCTTTTTAATACTCCGTTAAATACTGTAAGGGTCATTTGAAAAAATGACATAATCGTCCTCTGTATTGCTTGATGTAGTAGATTCAATTTTAATTGTATGAGAGTCTTTAAAAATTTTCTTTATATGGAGTGGCTCTATAATGCGTGATGAAATTTCATTAGGAGAGCTAGGTAAGTCAGCATACCATTGTTCTTTTGCTTTAACAGGAACTAAGTAATATCCATTGGTAACCGCTAAAAGCATTAAAGTACTATGGCTATCATAATAACGTTCGATTATCTCTGTATCATAGTTGTTGGAAGATTTTGCTGCTATTTTTTCTTCATTAAGTAGAGGATAAAAAAAGATAAAGTAGGCAATGGCTTGCTTAACTTGTGGAGAGTATTGTGGACTAAACATGATAAAGCAATCAATGTCCATTGTTTTTCTTTTTTTGATTGGTATAGATGTATCGCGCCCCGTTAGCTTTTTTAGGCATTTTTTTTCGAAATGATCCAACGTATCTACGTCACCTACCTTTAGTAAATTGACATAAAAAAATGGGCTAGATAGTGGTCCTTCTTGATTGAATAACATTTTTGAAATCCCTAAATCCTCAGAGGATAGTACATTCAATTTATCCTCACTTAATAAAGGCGCTTGAAAATAGGCATACGTTTCAAACTTAGGAAGCATTTGAGTGGGTACAATGGTGGTATCCAGAAAATAATCGCCATACAAATATAGTATTAGTAAGCTTGCTAAATCCTTGGCTGCTACTTTTTCGCGTAAATCACCCACTTTATTATCGTTAAATATAGTGATTGCATCAGAGAGATTAGCCTTCTTTAATTTTTCATAATTTTCCATAAAACAGGCTTCCAAACCTCTAATTTCAATCTTGTATTTGGGGAATAGTAATTCTTGAAATGCTTGGCAATATTCATCAAGGCAATAAAAAAAAATTTTATGATTGATTTCATTTTGTTTAAATAAGTTATAAAACTGTAGCGGACCATCAAGGTCCATTTCTGGATGTAGAAGATCTATGGTTTTTGGTGGTCCTATCCAAATAAATTGGATGTTGGGAAACCTTATTGATTCAAACAGTGTTGGACGAGCCTGCATAAAGACCTTCAATTGGAAGATAATTTACCATTATTATAGCAATAAAGAGGTTAAGCAGCCTGATAAATCCATAAGAAACAAAAATGTGATAACCTGTTTTCGGCTCTTTATTAACCTTCTAATATAGCATTTGTAAGAATATTTGCTTCCATTGTCGTTGCTTATCTGGATTGATTACTTTATAATCCGCGCGTTGAAAGATGGGTGAAATAGTGAAAGATAAGCGTGGCATCAGCGGTGTTAGGCGTTTGCTGCTAGCGCAGCTAGTTATCAGTTTATTGATAGCGCTAGGGCTGCTACTAATTTTGAGTGAAAAAGAGGCATTATCCGCGCTTTTGGGGGGATTGGTAGCTATAGCACCCTCGGCGCTTTTTGCACAAAAGCTTTTTCGCTATCAAGGGGCCAGAGCGGCGAGGCAAATTGTCAAAGGCTTCTACTTGGGAGAGGCTTTAAAGCTTGTATCGACCATTGCCTTATTTACATTCGTATTTATGTCATTCAAAATAGCCCCTCTTGCATTTTTTTTTACCTACATCGTGGTGTTAATGAGCCATTGGTTCGCACCCTTGTTTTTTGTTAACAAACAGAATAGGCCCGAAAAGTGACTGAAATGGTATCAAGCACAGACTATATCAAGCATCACCTAACTTATCTTACCTACGACGTCAAAACGATGAGTTTTGGTTCTGGTGGGTTTTGGACTTTAAACCTGGATACTTTGTTTTTCTCAATAGTTTCTGGAGTTATTATTCTCGCGCTTTTATATCTTGGTGCCCGCAGAGTAACAACAGGAGTTCCGGGGAAGTTACAAAATTTTGCCGAAATTATGCTGGATTTTGCGGATAATCAGGTTAAAGATTGTTTCCACGGCAAAAATAAACTAATAGGCCCGCTTGCCTTAACTATTTTCGTTTGGGTCTTTTTGATGAACTTCATGGATATTTTGCCTGTTGATGTTCTACCTTTAGCGGCTAAGGCAATGGGTGTTCATTATTTGAAAGTTGTGCCCACAAATGACTTGAATTTAACATTTGCCCTGTCATTATCGGTATTTATGTTAATTATTTTCTATAGCATTAAAATTAAAGGCGCAAAAGGCTTTATTAAAGAATTAACATTGCAACCTTTTAATCATTGGGCCTTTATACCATTCAATTTATTACTAGAATTAGTTGGCTTAATTGCTAAACCAATTTCCCTGGCACTTCGTTTGTTTGGAAATTTATATGCTGGTGAATTGATTTTTATTCTGATAGCCTTGCTAACCTTAAATGCAACGACATCCTCAATAGTTGGTACTGCAACTTTAGGTGTTGCGCAATTTTTATTGGCCTTGGCATGGTCTATTTTCCATATTTTAGTGATCACGCTACAAGCATTTATTTTCATGGTATTGACTATTGTTTATCTCAGTTTGGCCCATGAAGATCACTAGTTTCTTTTAATTTAAACATTGTCCATTAAGGGGATTTATATGCAAGCTGCAAATTTAATAGCACAAGTTCAAGGTATGACTGTTATCGCAGTCGCATTATTGATTGGCTTAGGCGCATTAGGTACTGCAATCGGCTTCGGTTTATTAGGTGGAAAATTCCTTGAAGGTTCAGCACGTCAACCAGAAATGGTTCCTATGCTTCAAGTAAAAATGTTTATTGTTGCTGGTCTTCTTGACGCTGTAACCATGATCGGTGTGGGTATTGCATTGTTCTTTACTTTTGCAAACCCCTTCCTAGGCGGCTTGGGTTCTTGATAACACCTAATGGGGCGCCTTAACGCCCCCCGAATGTTACAGGAGAAATTACCTTGGAAATTAATTTAACGTTGGTTGTACAAATGCTGGTTTTTGTAGCATTTGTGTGGTTCACCATGAAATTTGTTTGGCCTCCTTTGTCTAAAGCAATGGAAGAGCGCCAAGACAAAATAGCCGATGGTTTGGCTTCTGCTGAGCGTGGGCGCAAAGAGTTAGAATTAGCTCAGCACCGTGTCAAGGATGAGTTGAAGCAAGCAAAAGCACAAGCCTCTGACATCATCGAGAAAGCTAATCGTCGTGCGGCTCAGCTAGTTGAGGAAGCAAAAGAAGAGGCGAAACTGGAAGCACAAAAGCAAGCTAAAGTTGCACATGAGCAATTACAGCAAGAATTTAACCGTGCACGAGATGATTTGCGTAAAGAAGTTGCACAGTTGGCTGTTGCTGGCGCGCAAAAAATTCTTATGCGGGAAATCGATGAGAAAGCAAACAGTGCATTATTGGATAATCTAATTAAAGAGATTTGATATGCCGGATACAACAACCATTGCCAGACCTTATGCAAAAGCGATATTTGAATATGCTCTGGCTGTTAAAAAGCTTAGCCAATGGTCGGAAATACTACATGCTTTAGCTGTGTCGGTAATGAATGAAGCGACAGTTCAGTTTATTACTAATCCAGCAACGACAGAGTCACAGCAAAAAGAATTATTGATGACCCCATTTGCCAAAACCGGAAATAGCGAATTAAAAGCAATTGAAAATTTAATTTCCTTGTTGGCTACTAATAAGCGACTCATGCTCCTACCTGATATTAAGGTATTGTTTGAGATATTACGTGCTGAGCAAGAAAAAACACTCGTGGTAAACGTTCGTAGTTTTTCGAAGCTTTCACCAACACAAACTGAGCAACTTAAAAATTCATTAAGCCAACGTCTAAAACGTGAAGTAACACTTGAAGTAAGTATTGATACATCACTGCTAGGCGGTGCGGTTATTCAAGCTGGTGATTTAGTAATTAATGGTTCGGTGCTCGAACAATTACACAGACTGGGCACTGGGTTAGCCGCATAATAGAGAGGATAGATTTCATGTCAGAACAAATAGCATTAAACCCATCTGAGATCAGTGATTTAATCAGAAAAAAAATTGAACAATTTAGTGTCGTTTCTGAAGCAAGAAATGAAGGAACTATTGTCAGCTTGAAAGATGGTATCGTTCGTCTCCATGGTTTAGCTGATGTCATGCAAGGTGAGATGATTGAATTTCCAGGCGGTATTTACGGTTTGGCGTTGAACCTCGAGCGTGACTCTGTCGGAGCGGTAATCCTTGGCGATTATTCTTCCCTTTCTGAAGGCCAAAAAGGTAAGTGCACAGGCCGTATTCTTGAAGTGCCTGTTGGTAAGAGCCTTCTCGGACGTGTTGTTGATGCTTTAGGTAACCCGATCGATGGCAAAGGTCCTCTTAATGCAGAAAAAATGTCTCCCATCGAAAAAGTGGCTCCTGGTGTTATTTCTCGTCAGTCAGTAGACCAACCAGTTCAAACCGGTCTAAAAGCAGTTGATGCGATGATTCCTGTAGGTCGTGGCCAGCGTGAATTGATCATTGGCGACCGTCAAACAGGTAAAACAGCAATTGCTATTGATGCCATCATTAATCAAAAAGGTACTGGTGTTAAATGTATTTATGTGGCTGTTGGTCAGAAAGCTTCTTCTGTTGCGGCAATTGTTCGTAAATTAGAAGAACATGGTGCTATGGAACATACGATTGTTGTAGTTGCTGGTGCTTCTGATTCAGCTGCGCTGCAATTCATTGCTCCTTATGCTGGTTGCGCAATGGGTGAGTATTTCATGGAGCGTGGTGAAGATGCATTGATAGTCTATGATGATTTAACTAAGCAAGCTTGGGCTTACCGTCAAATTTCTTTGCTATTACGTCGTCCACCTGGGCGTGAGGCATATCCTGGAGATATTTTCTATCTGCATTCTCGCCTATTGGAGCGTGCGGCAAGAATTAATGCTAAAGAAGTTGAAAAACTAACAAATGGTGAAGTGGTTGGCAAAACAGGATCACTGACGGCATTGCCGATCATTGAAACTCAAGCTGGTGACGTTTCTGCATTCGTACCTACCAACGTTATTTCTATTACCGATGGTCAGATCTTCCTTGATGTTGATTTATTCAACTCTGGCGTGCGTCCAGCTATTAACTCCGGTTTGTCAGTATCTCGTGTGGGAGGAGCTGCGCAAACGAAGATCATGAAAAAATTGGGTGGTGGTACTCGTCTGGCTCTTGCGCAATTCCGCGAATTAGAAGCTTTTTCACAGTTTGCTTCTGATCTAGATGATGCAACCCGCAAACAATTAGAGCGTGGACAACGTATTACTGAATTGATGAAACAAAAACAATACTCACCACTTTCAGTAGCAGACATGGCTGTTTCTCTTTTTGTAGTAGAGAAAGGTTATTTGGATGATATTCCTGTGTCTGAAGTTGGTTCCTTTGAAGCAGCTCTTCATGGCTATATGAAAGCCTCTCACGCCACTCTTTTGAAGAAGATTAATGAAACAGGTGCTTATGATAATGATATCGAAGCACAATTGAAGAGTGCGGTAGAAGAGTTTAAACGTACTGGTAGTTGGTAAAATTGATAGCCGCTTAGACTAGGGCGGCCAATGATTTATATACAGATTGCAGTATCTGCAACCTGTTAATAAAAGGCGAAGCAAGATATGGCTGGAGCGAAAGAGATCCGTTCAAAAATTGCGAGTATTAAAAACACGCAAAAAATAACTCGAGCAATGGAAATGGTTGCAGCAAGTAAAATGCGTAAAACGCAAGATAGAATGCGCGCATCCAAACCTTATGCAACAAAAATTTATGATGTTGTTAAGCATATAGCTCGAGCTACCTCCGAATACCATCATCCTTTTATGACCCAACGTGACATTAAAAGGGTTGGTGTTATTGTTGTAACTTCAGATCGCGGATTGTGCGGTGGTTTGAACGCTAACTTACTGCGAGAGACTGTTCGTGTAATGCGACAATGGCAGCATGAAGGAAAAGAAGTTGACCTTTGTGTGATCGGTCGCAAGGGACAAGCTTTCTTCAGGCGGGTTGGCGGTCGAGTTCTTGCTTCTGTCGATCAACTCGGCGATAAACCAGGTATTAAAGACTTAATTGGTGTTGTCAAAGTCATGCTGGATGCGTTTTACAGTGGTGCGATTGATGCCTTGCATATTGTGTACAATGAGTTCGTTAACACAATGACGCAAAAGCCAATAGTTAAGCAATTGTTGCCATTGCCAGTGGCTGAGGATGATAGCAAGGCACTTGGACATCATTGGGATTACATTTACGAGCCCGATGCCAAGGAGTTGCTGGATGGATTATTGGAACGATATATCGAACTGCAAACTTATCAGGGCGTAGTAGAAAACATTGCATGCGAGCAAGCTGCAAAAATGATTGCAATGAAAAGTGCTACTGATAATGCAGGAGAATTAATTAAAGAATTTCAATTGGCTTATAACAAAGCCCGACAAGCTGCTATTACGCAAGAGTTGGCAGAAATTGTCGGTGGCGCAGCCGCTTTATAAGAGGGTATATGATGAGTCTAGGAACAGTAGTTGAAGTTATTGGTGCGGTTGTAGACGTTGAGTTTCCCCGCGATAACGTTCCCAAAGTAAACGATGCACTAAAGCTCGTTGAGGGGGAGCTAGTATTTGAAGTACAGCAACAATTAGGTGATGGTGTTGTTCGTACAATTGCAATGGGTACCACCGACGGTTTGAAACGCGGCGTCAAAGCTCAAAATACTGGTGAGCCCATCCAAGTCCCTGTTGGTAAGAAAACATTAGGTCGTATCATGGATGTTTTAGGACGTCCGGTTGATGAAGCTGGTCCTATTGATGCTGATGAGCATTGGGCTATTCATCGTCAAGCACCAAGCTACGAAGAACAAGCAGGCAGCCAGGAGCTCTTAGAGACTGGTATTAAAGTTATCGACTTGCTTTGTCCATTTGCGAAGGGTGGTAAAGTTGGTCTCTTCGGTGGAGCCGGTGTAGGTAAGACCGTTAACATGATGGAATTAATCCGTAATATTGCGATTGAGCATAGCGGCTATTCTGTATTTGCGGGTGTGGGTGAGCGTACTCGTGAAGGTAATGACTTCTATCATGAGATGAAAGACTCCAACGTACTGGACAAAGTATCTCTTGTTTATGGACAAATGAATGAGCCCCCAGGAAACCGTTTACGTGTGGCTCTGACCGGCTTGACAATGGCTGAGAAGTTCCGTGATGAAGGTCGTGATGTATTATTGTTCGTCGATAATATTTATCGTTATACGCTAGCCGGGGTTGAGGTGTCAGCATTACTAGGTCGTATGCCTTCTGCGGTAGGATATCAACCGACATTGGCTGAAGAAATGGGTATGCTACAAGAGCGTATTACTTCAACTAAAACAGGTTCTATTACTTCTATCCAAGCAGTATATGTTCCTGCGGATGACTTAACTGACCCATCGCCTGCAACGACATTTGCGCACTTGGATGCGACAGTTGTATTGTCTCGTCAAATTGCTGAGTTGGGTATTTACCCTGCAGTAGATCCACTAGATTCTACTTCTCGACAATTAGACCCATTGATTGTTGGTCAGGAGCATTATGATACTGCTCGTCGTGTACAGCAAACGTTACAACGCTATAAAGAATTGAAAGATATTATTGCAATTCTAGGTATGGATGAGTTGTCTGAAGAAGACAAGCGTGTTGTATCTCGCGCTCGTAAAATTCAGCGCTTCCTTTCTCAGCCGTTCTTCGTTGCAGAAGTATTTACAGGCTCACCCGGTAAATATGTATCATTGAAGGATACTATCAAAGGATTCCAAGGAATTCTTGCTGGTGAATATGACGATTTACCTGAGCAAGCATTCTATATGGTAGGTAGCATCGAGGAAGCTGTTGCTAAAGCTAAAACTCTATGAGGCAAACAGACATGGCAATAACAACGCACTTAGACATCGTCAGTGCTGAACAGGAAATTTTTTCCGGTGTCGTCGAAATGGTCGTCGCCACCGGCGAGCTTGGTGAAGTGGGAATTGCACCTGGACATGCTCCTTTATTGACACTGCTAAAGCCTGGTGAAATTCGAGTTACTCTTCCTGGTGGCGCTCAAGAAGTTTACTATGTCTCTGGTGGGATGCTTGAGGTTCAGCCTTATTATGTGACGGTTTTAGCTGATGCTGTTGAGCGAGCCGAGGAAATTGATGAGGCAGCGGCTCTTGCTGCAAAAGCTCGCGCTGAAGAAGCAATAGCAAGCAAAGGTGCTGATTTGGATTATTCCAAAGCAGCTATCGAATTAGCACGTGCCGTTGCACAAATCCGTGCGATTCAAAAAATTAGAAAACACATAAAATAGCATTTTAGACGAGGCAACCATGAGAGCATTCTCTAAGATGGAGAAGCTCTTATGTTTACCTGCCTTCCTATGTAGCTAACTTAATTACTTTATGAGCGCTACTTGGTTAATCTCGCTAACTTCCGTAAAATCGCAATCTTTTATTATTTCACGTAACTTAACTCGGTCATCGCTTATGTGGAGATCAATATCATTATTGAGATTAAGTAACTGGTGATGCTTCATTACACCCTCAAGCAAATAAGTATCTAAGGAATGATTGTGAAGGGTTGAATGATTGCTAAAATGCTTCTTCAGGATAGAGAAAAGTCCGTTAGGGTCTGTAGCTATAAGTTCCTTTTTTAAATTTTCTGCGCGATTTTGGCCAAATTGGGAATAATGACGCAATTTAGTAAATAGCCCCAACTTATAACCGCGACCTTCATCAATATCCTTGTGATTTCGCCAGTGGAGGTAGTTATCCACCTTGGAAATTAGCGTTTGGCGAAGTGAGTCGAGCTGCTTATGCTTGGAGTATTCGACGGAGTTATTAGCTTCTGTCCCTACTTTTTGAGTCTTCTTGGCATCAATTTCGATACCCATCTCATGAGTTCTTTTGGTGCAAACTTCAGTACCCATTTCATGAGTTTCTTTGGTGCTGACTTCAGTATCCATCTTATGAGTTTCCGTGGCATTAACTTCGGCATCTATCCCATGAGTTTCATTAACATCTGCCATCGTTCCTTGAATTTCATTAAGTAGTAACGAGTGAAAAATGGCTGGATTCATGTTATCGGAAAGCAGGATATATTCTCTGACGACCGTCATACCTTTTTTAGAGTCGCCTTGTTGGCTGTATTTCTTAAGACGCTTGAACTGTTCTGCACCTACCAATTTCGTTATTAAATTAATACATTGCGCATCGACTACTCTGAGCTGAGCAGAACTATAATCATAGTTTTCAATGGTTGGTTTTAGAGAAATTTTGCCAAGTGTCTCTGGTTTCTTAGAAATTTGCACTAAGATATTGTTTACTCCTAACTGACTGAGTGCTTTCTGAATTTCACGTTGATAAAAGCGAAGATATAAATCAACACTGGAGCGGTCAAATTTTACCTTGTCATTTTTATAGGCTTCTCTAAACTCACTAAAACTATAATATCGAATACTGTTATCCTGAAATTCTTTATAACCAATATGGATATCTGCTTTAGATGCAGTGCCGCCTGGTTGTACTAAAAAGATGTTTTTCTTTTTATTCGGTAATGTTGAGCCAATCGGAATTAATGGGGCATTGATATTAATGGAGTGTCCGAATTCATCTGTACCTTCTTCACGAGCTGCTCGAATAGGATTATAAGGATGGTCGGAACCACCTCCTGCGGTAGCAAAGCCTGAAACCCCTTTCTTCTGAGGGTCCAGTTTTCCAGCCAAAATTTTTCCTTCTTTATTCTCTGAAATTACCGCGGTTTTTCTGACCCCTTTATTCTGCATGAAGTAATGAGCCAATTGCTCTAAAGTGATGCCAGTAATGTGCAAAGCATTCTTATCCAGATGTATGGCGAATGGTTCAAGATCAAATTGTGCACTAAAATCTTTTAGGATTGCTTGTTGACCATCTTCGTGGGCGTTGGGAGGAAGTGTGATCACGATTGCATTATCTTGCGTCGTTACCGTCGGTCTAAAGCCTTTACTGCCATCCCCTTTGTAAGCATAGTGATGGAATTCATCGTTTACATCGGACAAATAACCAAAGGATGAAAAAAATACTTGTAATGAATTTTCTACTAATTCCTTGTGTATTTCTTTGGTGAAATTATCAATGGGAGGCGTAACTGTGATGGATTGTTTGTTGTCCATTGTTTTCATGCCGGCAAGACGCTGAATAATAAGTAGTGCTTTAGCATGATGTTGTTTATCTTGCAATTGAATAATAACTGTCCCATCTGAGTTAATTTTGACGTTTGGTTTGACGGCATTAGTATATTGAGCTTGATAACTCACAATTGCATCTGAACCCATGCCAATTTCCACATTTTTATTATAGAGTCCAAATTTGTGAAAAATATGTTGTAACGCAAGAGCAATTTGTTCCTCTTTAAGGGCATGCTCGCCATACTTCTTTTGTATATGGTCTAAAATGGTCGCCTTTCGAGCTTTTAAAACAGCGATTCGTCTTTCTTTATCTTCTTTAGTATGGCCGGTGCTATTGACTAAATCCTCAATATCTTGATCACTGAATTGCGCTATCATCAGCGCACCTTGTAGCTGATATTTACGTTCATTCTCTTTAGAAGCGGTGAGCGTAGCGAAAAACGCGGTTGTACTATTAATGTTGAAGGCGCTTACCTTTTCATTTTTTCTGTTCTTTAGTACGCCAAATTCCTTATTTTCTCTCTCTAGGAGAAAAGGTTCAATATTGCTCTCATTAAAATTGATATCATCCTGACCTTCTATAATGCGGCGAAACCCGGAAAATAAGGCTGCACCTAAATCAACATTAAATACACGACTATCAGCATCAACAACGAAATTTTCTCCCTTGGCATTGACGAGGTCTCTATTTCCAAGCCAGCAATGTAAAAGCTGACTAGCAAAAACCAACTCCTTACTTGCTAAGGGGAGTGTCTGAAACTTATCTTTATTACAATTGTTAACACCTGACAACATTGCTGAAGCAACGTAAACAACCCCATGTTCATCTTCAACAGCAAACATATTCGGAACCAAAACTCCAGCTGCCTTAAGAAGTCGTGCTGCTAAAATTTCATCCCAAGTGCGCCAATTGCTTTTCTTCCTATAAGTTGGATCGGTAATGCCAGGTAGAGCGACTCGCTTGATAAGATAGTCTTTTCCAGAACTCTTATCGCGATATACACCACCTTCCCCAGCTCCACCATATTTTGTTTTTTCACTCTTTTTGAGATAAAAGTTTTCGAGTTTTCTGGTCTTAATTTCTTTCTTAATTACTCTAGACATTTTTTTCTACCAAAATCAAAGTTAGTAAATTATACATGGTGATTATTAGCAGCCCATTAAGGGCATTAAAGTGGAAGAGGCACGAATTGCCTCAAATTACCTTTTCCCTTCGGTAATATCTTTCATTGAGCCAACAGGGTTAGTGTTACAATTCGTGGTAAAAGGAAGTAAATTGTCCAAAATGAATTTTGTTAATTCTATCTTCAATAATGCATGAAGAATTAAGCTTGGAATTCCTCACACGGAAGTTTCGTAATTGGTCAATCTGTTCCTGTTTTTTCAAGAGCAGGAAGAAAGTATTATTCTTTGTCTGAGTATTTGAAAATCATTAAATTAGCGTACAGAAACGACTGCTTGTTTGATACTCTGTAGCAAGAACTTCGGTACTATTGGGTTCCATACACCCACTTTCGAGATCGAGATTTTTTGTTATATTGTTTAACGCCGCATAAGAACAATTTAATAAATTTGAATAAGGAAATAAGTCGTAATGTTTCTCAATATCTTTAGTTTCGACTAATCCAATAGCTGGATCATAAATTATAAAAGTACCATCCTCCCATATATCACGAATAATAATACAATGATCACATTGATTAGTATTTTTAATGCCAAGTACTATGATTTTCGATTTTAATTTTTCAACATAGTCATTTTTATTTGCGCTATAAATCTCGTTTAATACCGATTTGTCAGCATATATATTGTATGAGGCTAATGTTTTAGCAATAGCGTCAGATCTCATGCCTGGCCGTCGATTTGAGTGGAGTTTCAAAGAAGAGCCTAATAAACCAGATGCTTGACGTTGTTCTATTAATTCAGCAATGAAGGTTCTTTGATTGGCGTTTACATCCATTGGATGAGGTTTATAGCCGTTAGGAAACTGCTGACTTAATAATCTTAAGTGTGATTCATCAAAGCTATTATTACCATAAGTCAAATTAAGAACAGTAGCAATACAGGCAATGCCACAAGAGTTATTTTTTTCCTGCATATAAATAGAATGGGATTGGCCCCGAGAATCAGTAAAAATAGTAAAAGGCATCTTCATGTCTTAATGAAAGGGAATGAGCATTATTCTACCGTTTGAATATTAAGTGGGCATTAAGGCTTTATATTTGACATTTATTGGAGTTTATTTCATCAGAAAATCATGACCTGGCTAGAAATTTGTCTATTGCATTTTGCGATGTAAAGTAGGGATAATTTCAGCAAAGCGGGGAAAATAAAAAAATAATATCAGGTTATTGATTTTATAATATTTTTTATCAATAAATCACTGAGTGAAGATTTTATTTTTGAGTAACCATTTGAATTTAAATGTAATTTTGTACAAGCACTCAGCTAAAAAATGATAGGCTTACTTAAATGCTCTATCAATGCCCTGTTCTTCATGACCAGGTATAGGTTAATTAGCATCTTAAGATGCTTTATGCTAAATTAACCGTAATCAGGTAATGAGCAATTTTTATTACAACCGTTACTCATTCATGATAAACATTCGCAATGTCGTTAAATAATTTTGCCTTATTAACCAGATTTGCACTAAATTATACTTTTGCAAATCCAGCATGAATCATAAGACTTATGAACGATCTTATCGAACGTAAACCACTGACAGAGTTTACTGAAAAAGCCTATCTCGATTATTCCATGTATGTAATTCTTGATAGAGCACTGCCGCATATTGCTGATGGCTTAAAACCTGTGCAACGACGTATTGTTTATGCCATGTCTGAATTGGGATTAAAAGCCACCGCTAAATATAAAAAATCGGCGCGAACCGTTGGGGATGTATTGGGTAAATTCCATCCTCATGGTGATTCGGCTTGCTATGAAGCGATGGTTCTTATGGCACAACCCTTTTCATACCGCTATCCTTTTGTCGATGGCCAGGGAAATTGGGGCTCACCAGACGATCCTAAATCATTTGCAGCAATGCGTTATACTGAGGCGAGACTATCTGCCTATGCCGAGGTTCTTTTGTCTGAATTACAGCAAGGAACTGTAGATTGGGTTGATAACTTTGATGGAACTTTGCAGGAGCCTGCTTTACTTCCTGCTCGCCTACCTAATGTTTTACTCAATGGTGCGACAGGGATTGCGGTAGGAATGGCTTCGGATGTTCTCCCGCATAATCTGACAGAAGTTGCCGATGCTTGTATTCATTTGCTAGAAAATCCCAATGCTGGTTTGGATGACTTATGTGCTTATGTGAAAGGGCCTGATTTTCCAACAGAAGCAGAGATTATTACGCCTCATCACGTGATCCGCAATATTTACGAAACTGGTACGGGTTCGGTAAAAATGCGTGCAGTATACCGGCAAGAAAAGCATGACATCGTTATTACTGCTCTTCCTTACCAGGTTTCCGGGGCAAAAGTTATTGAGCAAATAGCCTTACAAATGCAACAAAAAAAATTACCCATGATTGAAGATTTGCGTGATGAATCGGATCATGAACATCCGACACGGCTAGTGATAGTGCCGAAATCAAATCGTGTGGATGTTGAGGGGGTAATGTCGCACTTGTTTGCAACGACGGATTTGGAGCGCAGTTATCGTGTAAATTTCAACATGATAGGTTTAGATGGCAAGCCGCGCGTAAAAGGTTTAGTCACCATTTTACAGGAATGGTTAAGCTACCGTTTGTTAACCGTTAAAAAGCGTTTAGAGCATCGATTGGAGAAAGTACTCGATCGCATTCATGTTTTGGAAGGATTGATTACAGCATTTTTAAATATTGATGAAGTGATTGCTATCATTCGTGAGCATGACAATCCTAAAGAAGGATTGATGGCTCGCTTTAAGTTGAGTGAAAGACAAGCCGAAGCTATTCTTGAAATTAAATTGCGTCATTTGGCTAAGCTTGAGGAAATCAGATTAAGAGCCGAATTAGATGAGTTGTGTGCTGAGCGTGACTCTTTGCAAGCGATTTTAGCCAGTGAAAAGCGCTTAAGAACTTTAGTAAAGAATGAAATTGCTGCGGATAAGAAGCAATTTGGAGATGTTAGACGATCGCCATTGATAGAGCGTCAAGACTCACAAGCCTTAAAAGAAGAGGACATTCTGCCTAATGAGCCTATCACGGTCGTGCTATCACAAAAAGGCTGGGTTCGTGCTGCAAAAGGTTATGATATTGATGGTCGAGAGCTGAGCTATAAAGCCGGTGATGACTTTAAAGCACAAACCAATGCCCGAAGTAATCAGCAAGTATTGTTTTTTGACACCGAGGGTAAGGTCTATAACCTGCCAGGATATACCTTGCCTTCTGCTCGTGGTCAGGGTGAACCACTCACAGGGAAATTAAATCCTTCAGATGGTATGTTATTTGAAGCTCTTGTTGGGGGTGATGCTGAAGAGTGGGTGCTTCTTGCGAGTGATGCGGGTTATGGTTTCGTTGCACAATTAAAAGATTTATATGTTAAAAACCGCAATGGTAAAGCATGCATCAAATTACCAGAAAATAGTCGCGTATTGCCGCCTCGTCTTATTGCTAATAAAGAGATACAACACATTGCATGTGTTACCAATGCGGGTCGTCTGTTAGTTTTCCCTGTCACTGAGCTTCCTGAGCTTAGCCGAGGTAAAGGCAATAAGTTGATAAGTATTCCTGCCATGAAGGCTGTGCAGCGTGAAGAGTTTATTGTTGATGTCCAAGTGCTGGCAATCGACGATGCTTTAACCGTGCATGCAGGCAAGCGACATTTCACTTTAAAGGCTCAAGATCTTGCCCACTATCAAGGTGAAAGAGGTCGTCGAGGTAATCGGCTTCCTCGAGGATTACAAAATGTCACGGCATTGCAGGTAACTTCCTCGGCCACTGAAAAATAAGATGACGCTATCGGCTAATGCTTTACGTTTTATTTTAAATTGCTATCCCCCTTTTTGGGGGGCTGGTATCAAAGTAGAGACTATCAGTAAGAACTTTTCTTTTGCTCGAGTTTCTATGGCTTTTCGCTGGTACAACAAAAATTATATGAGAACCCAGTTTGGCGGTAGCCTCTATTCCATGACAGATCCCTTTTTTGCGTTAATGTTAATTCACCGTTTAGGTCCAAAGTATGTGGTTTGGGATAAGCAAGGGGAAATTGACTATATTAAACCCGGCAAAGGACGTGTATATGCTGATTTTGCAATTACTGATGAAGACTTAGTGGGCATAAAAGAAGCCACAAAGGAATACAAAAAACATCTCCCAGTCTTTCACACGCAAATATATGATAATTCAAAGCAAATTATTGCTATCGTCAAAAAAACGCTTTACGTCAAGCGTCTCCACGATAATATCGCCAGATAGTTTCCCGTGAAACAATTGGTTTCTTGATTTACAGAGTTTACATAACTCTGTCATTTTTAATTGAGGAGTTCTCTGTATACCTTGTTAGCCAGGCGTTAACAAATTTTGCAGTACGGATTTTTTATCGACATCTAAATTAGTTAATGACAAGGTAGCTATTGCTGCTGCGCGATATAATGCATTGAGAGCAGGTTGATGCAATGCAGCCAAATGTTTTTCAATGGTATGCATGTCACCTCGAGCTAAGGGACCCGTAAGCGCTTGAGAAAGTACAGCCGTTTGTTCGATGTTTGTAAGACTGCTTTGCATTAATTGCAAATTTAGCTGATGGGCTAAATCTTGTGGAATTCCTGCTTCAATCAATAATTCAACGGTAGCGGCAGACAATGTAACCAGATAGTTAGCAGAGAATACTCCGGCCGCATGATAACTTGCTTTTTTTTCTGCGTTAATGGGAATAAGAGTTGTCCCCAATGGTTTAAAAATTGCAATCAGTAAATCAATAGCTTGCTTATCGCCTTCGACAATACAAAGACAGTTTCTAAACACATTAGGATTTAAAGAGTCATGTCTAAATGCTTTGGCAGGATGAAAATTGCCGATAAAACACCCCTGTTCTTTAAGAGGGGTCAATTCCTTAGTGCTTAAGGCGCCACTGCAATGAATAATGACACTGCCTGGGGTGAGTGTTTCCCCCTGGGCTAATTCATTCACAATAGTAGAAATGGCATCATCGGGAGTCGTGATAAAGGTTAATTCTGCTGGGGGTAATTCTTTAGTAGCACTAACAGCAATACCAGAACCAATTTGTTGCACCGCAAAAAGACCACTCTCATGACTTCGGTTACAAACGGCTGTTAATTGACCCAGCTGCTCTTCAATGATTGCTCTGGCTATATTTTTACCTAATCGACCTGCACCAATCATGTTAAATCGCATGATTATTCCAATAAAATATTCTAAACAGGCGTTTGATAGAAAACGAAAGGATCTATACAGCCAGAATGGACTTCATATTTTACTAAAGAGTTGCATGAAGTGGTATAATTTTGATTTCGTGAGTGTAATTGGAAATAAATTTTATTTTGAGTGTAATAATCCATGAAGCGAAGCGCGTTAGTTCTTGTTTTAGCCTTGGTTTTTTTAGAGTGGTTAGACTTTACTCTTTATCTTTATTTGGCTAAATCTGTTTTTGCCAAGGAATTTTTTCCTGCATCTAATTATAGCCTGCTATTATCGTTTGCTCTTTTTGCCGGTGCTTATTTTGCGCGTCCTGTAGGCGGGTGGTTATTTGGCCGTGAAGCCGATTTAAATGGGCGGCGTGTACCTATGGTTTTTTCTGCTGCATTAATGGGTATAGCGACATTGGGTATTTGTATTTTGCCAAGTTATTCACAGATAGGTATTTGGGCTACGTGGGGATTGTTATTACTGCGTATTGCGCAAGCGCTGGCTATCGGGGGGGAAATCAATACATCTGCGATGTTTCTAGTAGAGCATCATCCGCATAAACCATTAATGGCGGGAGGTATGGTTGCCGCAAGTGGTGCTTTGGGAATGTTTGTAGGAGGCGCTTTTGCAAGTATTTTACAAACAATGAATTTTCATAATGCCTGGCGAGTGGTTTTTGCTATTGTTGGGAGTGTATCTTTATGGGTGTGCCGGCTGCGTAAGCAATTAGCAGAGTCTCCAGAGTTTCAAAAATCCCAGCCTAAGGAAGCTACCCCATGGCAAAAACATTGGCGTGGACTTTTAAATATTGCTGCTATGGGTACCTTTGTGAGCGTGATGGTTTATATTTGCAATATTTTTTGGGTGTCCTTTGCCATCGATAACCAATTAATGACGAAGGTGCAATGCGCATGGATTGGTTCATTGGCGCAATTCTCTTCTGCCATGTTGGCATTGCCAATTGCTTATTTTAGTCAGCCCAAACATGCTTATCGCTTAGTACAGGCGAGTATGGTTGTTCTTATAATTGCGGCCCCTCTTCTTTTTTATTGGACGGCATATCACGACAAAATTGGTGTGATGCTTTCCCTTTTGGGCTATGTATTAGCCAATGGCCTACTTTGCGCTGCCCTCTATTATTTTCTTTATCTACAATTACCCTCCAGGTATCGCTGTCGCGGTGTATCCACCGTCTGGGCATTGGCTGCGAGCATCGGCGCTATTAGTTTGCCAGTTGCTGAGCAAGCTAAAATGGCAGGAGCAATTTGGGCCCCGGGATTATTCGTCAGCATAGCTGCAATTTTGTGCCTAACGCTCCTTGCTCTCTCAAACCAAGCTAAAAAGCCTCTCTCGATATTTTTAAGAGAAAATCCAATTTAATTCTTTATTTCACAAAGCTTTCTTAGTGTGTTTTTTCACCTAACAACCAATCCGCATTCACTTCAAGCTCATCAGCAATGATTTGAAGTGATGCGGAATCAAACACCATCCCGTTTAGGATGGCTTCCGTTTTATATTTGGATAAATTAAACAGCTTTGAGCATGCTTCAACACGTTGTGTCATTAAACTAGGAATTCCTAGTGCATCTAACTCATGGTTTAAACGCTCAGATAATTTTTTATTAGACATTTTCGTCTCCTTTGGGCTTTTTATCAGTGTAAAACACCAAAGCTTAAGGATGGGTTAACAGATTGACCTGATATAAAAATTTTCTTTGTACGGGACAAAAAATGGGGATGACTCATGGACTGAGAACGACGGGATGATATAACTCATTGATTTAATTTAAATAATTTATATTGGCAAAAGGAGTGATAAATAGTGAAGAACAAATTGTCCTGTTACAGAGATTGTTAAACAATTTGGCAGGCATCAAATATACGCTGTTCTTGCAGAAAGAGAGTTTCCCAACAAAGAGATTATATCGTGGCTGCAGGAACATGGCATACACTCTAACTTATGAGCGTATTCTTCTTGTGATCATGAGCTCTCCTGTAGGCTTACCCAGGCGCATTTCATTTTGGAAACTCTCTACATGGAAACTATCATTGTTGATCAATATAAATGCATAAATTACAATAAATGATCACTTGCTGTAAATTTTGAGAATTAAATGAAAAGTAAAGATGAAACTAAGTATGCTTTTGAGAAAGAAATATTTAATAACCCTGCTGAAGTTTATGCGAGATTGAAAGGACGATTGAATAAAGAAGGTTCTTTAGCTTCTATGCCTGAATTCGATGGAGTAGTTCAAGAGCTTATTGAGAGGTTAAACCACCCTTTTATTCTGGATTTAATTGAACACGATAAAGCTTCTGATTCTCCTTTGAGAGGCGCTTTGGCCAACCAATATGCACAAGTATTGCTTGGTTTACGACATGTTGCATTAGAGATTGAACTAGACCAAGAAGAAATTAATGCAGGATATCCTCATAGACCCCATACCAAAGGGAGGTATCCTTATCAGCCTACTTTAGAAGCTATTTCAAAAACCATGGACTTTTTTGATACTGTAGAAAGAATTGCTCACAATAATAATAGTCCTCTCTATCATGCAGATAGGTACACTCATTATGAGTTATCTTTCAAGCACAAAGAAGGAATGATTGTCATTCCTTCTTCCATGCCACTTACCCTTGAAGATTTAATTTTTTTAAGAGGATATGCCGCCTTAGCATTTACAGGTATAAGTCAAAAGACTTTATTTACCGATGCATACTATAATACCCCTAAAGATTTTTGGGTTCATGATGCGAATCATAATAGACGCTTTATGTCCTATGATGATAGATATTGTGAAAAACATAAGTGCAGCAGAGAAGAAGCCTATACGCGATTTGCAAAAACCATAAACGAAGTTATTCTTCCTTCCATAAGGATAGAGCATGGTATGTCAAAGGAGGAAATATATCAAAAAAATATTATGAAAGCCATTTATTTTGAATTTTTACATGAGTATGCATTTACTCCTGATGTGGATTCTTTAAAAGATGCGTTTCGTTTTAAAGCAGGTGATCCTGCCCCTTTTGAAATAATGATAAAGAACAAACCTAAGAATATGGAAGCTCTTCGGATGAAAAATAATAATCTGCAAAGCGGTGTATTTGGGGCTGGGAAAAATATAGACTCTAGAACTACAAAGGTGAAATATTTCCATGATACTGTAGGTCCTAATTTTATTACAAGTCTATACAATAAACTAACCCACTCATTTTATGACAATAAATTTTTCTCTGCGTCTGATTTGCCTCCTCCCGAAGAACGAACACCGGAGTTAATAGCCGATGCGGCTTTAGCGGTAATGGATGCATTTAGAATAGATCCCAAGGAGCTTGGATTAGATAGAAAAGGGTTAATATTGCTGGCCCTTAATAAAGATGTCTATGGTAACTCTTTAGGAAGGGTTGAAGGATATCCAAATCAGGGTCTTAAACAACCTGAATTAAGACGAGAGATAGTAGAAGAGGTTATTCTTCCTGCACGTAAAAAAGAGTTAGAATCTTCTACTAGCAGATATACACTATTTGGTGATGACACTTTAGTGGGAATGACGAAGAAAAATGCCGAGAATTGGAAAGAGGTGCTCAAAGATGAGGATGCCTCCTTGGATGATAGTTTCCTTCCATCCCCCAAAAAGCCTAGATGAGCAGTATCCTGGGTTGAGTCATTCCATAAGGGATATCCGGAGTGGCAAACTCGCTAATGGGTTGTTCAAAAAAATCACCTAATTTTGAGCATGATGGACGTAATATCGACGATAATCCATCAAAATCTGCCATTTTATTCATCTCCTACGCTAATTTTCGGCAACAATGCGTAGTCTTTACTCGACTGTCCAGCGAAATTTTACCAATACTAATGTTAGTTTTTTACTATACATTGGATTACTAGCAAGCCATAAGCGGGCTTTAAAGTCTCTATGAGATTTTTTCATAGTAATGCCGCTTCCTTCCTCCGAGGCAGGTATTTTTTGAAGTTTCTTTTCACGACCCTAATCTCTTTTGCTTGGGTTAGGTAGTCAACTCCGGATCTGTGCGGAACAAATCCTACTTAATAATTTGTTAATCCTAACGCTCTATAATCGGCCAACTTTGTTTAAGCGGTGACTTATATGCCAGTTTATAAACTTAATACGCCAGTGGTTTTATTTAATCATCCTGAATATGGACAAAGATTATTGTTCAAAAATGGGGCTACAAATCCTCGTGATATTCTCGGCAAGATTGGAGTTACTATTCATCAACCTATTGGCGCCTTGTTTTATAGAACTATCACAATTGAAGCACAGCTAATTGACGAATCAGGCAAAGCCAAGATTCAAAAATTTAATGTTAACCGCAATAGCTTAATTAAATATTTAGGCGAGGATGAGCATAAAAAGCTTAATGATGCTGAGTTAGTAACTAGACTCAATGAGCAGTTATCTAGAGACAATAAAGGGGATGAGCAAAGAAGAGAACAGGCTAAAACAGGAAAAGAGGGTTTACGACATGCTGGACGACATAATCGTCGTCTAGTCGATAATTGGTCGAATCGTTTTAGTGATTATATAAAAGGTTCTTTTTTAAGTTGGCTTTACCAAAAAACAATCGTTAGCGTGAACCGAATCAAAGCACGATTCCTTTTTGTAGGTAAAGAATCTGAGCTCTTTGAAGCAGGAGAAATTCTTGCAAAAAAACGCTTTCATGAAGCTTATAAAGAAGTTCCCGCTTATAAAACCCATATTACCCGCTTTAATGGAGTACCGACCTCAAAAACAGAATTTCGAGATATTCCGATTACTTCAAAAGAAAATTACATTAAATTCCAACAATTTGATTCAGATACTCATTTTGGGGGTAAATACCCTTCTATCTATAAAATAGATACTTCAACTGGAACCACAGGAAAGCCGACAGTGTGGGTTCGCGGGGAAAATGAATTGGAAACTGTGAAGAAATCCCTGCAGTTAGCCGCTAAAATACAATTTGGAAATAGACGTTTAAGTTATATTAATGCATTTGCTCTTGGTCCCTGGGCTACAGGTTTAACAACCTATGAGCTCATGCGTAATACTGGAAATGTATTTGCGACAGGTCCTGATAAAGAAAAAATTCTTGATAATTTAATAAGTAACGCAAAGTATGAACAGCATCAACTGGAATTAGCTGTTGATTCATTGATGCAAAAACATCCTAGGTTAACAGCTGAAGACAAAAAGGCAATTATTTCTTTAATTGATACAACTTTGAAAGCAGCGTTAAAGAATCGCAGTACAAATATTGACAATGAATTTACTTTGGCAGTCTCTAAACTCGATGAGAAGATAAAGCCTATCGTTCGACGTTACAAGTCTCAAATTAAAGCTATTGCACAAAAGCAAAATGAAGAAAAATGTCAGGTTATTATCGCTGGATATCCTCCTTTCCTTAAAGATCTCACGGCTTATGCCAAAGAAAAAGGTTATAATTTTGCTGATTTTTCAGCCATTGGTGTTGTTGGAGGACAAGCCATATCGGAGGCAATGCGTGATCAATTAATGTCTCATGGATTTAACCAAATTTACTCTTCTTATGGTGCTTCTGATCTTGATATTAACTTGGGTGTTGAAACGGAATATGAGATTACTGTACGCAAAGCAATTGAAAATAATCCTGGGCTTGCTAGAGAGTTGTTTGGTGAGAATAAGGGGTTGCCTATGGTTTTTCATTATGATCCGATGAATTACCATGTTGAATGTGATGATGAGGACAATTTATTATTTACTTGTACAAGGAATGATCGCTCATCATCGCGTATTCGCTATGATTTAGGTGACAAAGGCCGTGTATATGCCTCTAGTGATGTACAAGGATTATTAGCTAAATACGGCATTTTTCAAAAGCCTAAAACAAATCTACCATTGATGTTTGTATGGGGAAGAGACTCAACAGTGGTGTTTAATGGGGCAAACTTGGCATTTACTGAGTTAGAACGTGCAATAACTACTGATGAAACGTTGGAAAAGAAAGTTTTAAAGAAAGCATTTTATACTTATCAGGATACTGATGGCTCAGAGAAATTAGAGATATGGCTTGAGCTGAATGATGGAGAGGAGTTACCTAATGAGCAGCAGTTAGAAGAATATTCTCATTCGCTCTTGAATAAACTTGTGAATTTAAATCAAGATTTTCGTTATCAGGTGGAAAAACTTGATGAGGGAACTCCCTTACCTGTGGTGCGGTTTTATAAACGTAATCAAAGCCCCATTAGCGAAGCAGGTGGCCATCGTAAACAAGTGCTAATCTTCCAAAAGGGTGTTAATTTACCCAATGATTATCAATTCCCAGATAAAGAACAGTGTGTTCAATATGCTCTTCCCAAATCTGGCGAGGTGTTACGCAATGAGAGTGTAAATGGAGCTAACTACATTTAAGTAATCGTGCGCTAAACAATTTGGAGTCCTCTCCAATGCTAGTCTTTAATTAAATTTTTGCTTTAGCGCACTTAATTTTTAAAAATATCATCCACTTTGGTTATTGAATCTACAATGTATTTTATGTAAATGCATTATTGCTTTTAAAAATACTATTGAACTCAATAACATTTTCTGCTTAATATGAATATTCTGCGAGGGAAAGAAAAATAAGGAATGAGCCATGCCACTGCCAGCGAAGGCGTTACGTTATGGCCAGTTAAAGAGAAAAACCGCAGGATCCGCGGTGCCGACATCAGGACATGAAGTCTACAAAGTGGAGTTTGTAGATACTGATGGTCAAACTAAAACTGGATTTTATAAAGAATTAATCCCTGATGGGATTGGGGATGGAAGTTATCCTGATATACTAGCAAAGTATTCAGTCGCGGCAAGCATATTGGTTCGTCTTGCTTTAGGTGCGCGTGGTGCTGAAGACAGGCTGGTTCTGGATGAAGAGGGGCGGATTAAAGGAACTGTTTCTGTTAATCTTCCTGATTATAAGCCTTTGTATACTTCTGGCCAAACCCTGCCGCTTGATCCACAAGAGAAAGAATGGGTTTGTCCATCAACGGAAACTTTGCTGAAATACAATGTGGCTGAACTTTTAGTCAGCGCATTACGTATTAAATGTGATGACCGTCATCCTGGAAATTTTAGCCTTTTTGGTCTGATTGATTGGGATATGGCTCTTTATCCGTATACCTATATCATGAAGGGCAAGCGCCTCGTTGACGGGATCACCAAAGAACTTCCCGAAAAGGGCATGCAATTACTTTCCAAGCATTTGGATAATTTCCCCAATGTGGAAGGGCGAACACATTTCCCTACCAATGCTTTGCCTGGTAATGGCAATATTTTGAAGCGTTTTCAATCCTATGCCGAGTTTCAAAAATTGGCAACGAATCAGGCGCTGAAAACCGAGGCAGGGGATATTTCTTGGCAAGAGCAATTTTTTAGTGCTTTGCTAAAGGAACTCCTCACCTTTGACCCCGACATGTTACGTGCCCGATTGAAAGAATATTTTGGCGAAGAAATGCCTCTTGATTATCTTTCTCTCCCTAAAGAGAAGCATGAGCAATTAGCAAAAACTTATCCTGATTTATTTAATGAAAAAACAAATAAAGAGCCGTTTATTGATCATATTATGAGGGTGTTTCAGCGCGAATATGATGAGCTCTACAATGCGGTCGTTCTTTATGCAGGTTGCACTAAAAATGACAGCGGTGCTCCTGTTGTGGGCTTTAATCGATTTTTACGAAATAAACCTAGTGCAGTCCACAAAACACTTCAATGGGCAGACTTGCAGAATGAAAAGATGCAAGAATATTGGGAGCGCTACATTAAAGAGTCTAATAATGGCGCATTGGATGCGTATACAACGCCACCAGAAGGCCGCTATGATTTGGCAAGAATGAGGCAGCGTTATCACCAAATCTGGCGCGATGCTCATAGCCCCACCATAAAAGCGATTATTGACGATGGTTATACACTAATCAGACAGTTAGCAAATGATTTGCGCGTGAAGCCGCTACCACTGGCGACAAAAGAAGAGTTGGAGTTCACCAATCTCACTGAGTCTTTCCAGTTAATTGGCGTTCCAAAGCTCCTTACAGAGTCAAAAAGTGTCGATTGTGATAATGCTAGTAACCTAAAGTTAGGATTGCAAGCTCTCGAAAACTTTGTTTGGCAGCTGCATAACTGTACCAAGGAGTATTATGAAGTAGAGCGAAAAAATTTAAGTGTCGAACATAATCAAGCTTTTTGTGAGGCAGTTTCAAAATTAATTCACAAATCTGAGAATGAAGTGTTGCCTCATCTACTTGGCAGCAAATGGGAGGGTAGTTTTGGTGAGTGCCTTAAAAATCTACAGCAATTTTATAACGGCCTGCATTTCCAACGCCATCTTATTTCTAAGGATGTAGCCCTTCACGAAAGTGCGACTCATGATTACTCAGCGCTGTTAACACGCAAGCATACCGATGAAGAAGTTGTAACTTCTTGTCTAAATACGCTATTTACTTGGGTAAATACACTTGAAAAAGAAACCTTCAATGAAATAATTCTTAATACAATTGAGGGGTACCAGCCTAGTTTTTATAATATTACGGCAAGACGGTATCGTGCTCCGGAGGTAGAAACTTACCTGAAAACAACGACGGATGATTGTGCAAATCGGTTAGCAACGATTTTAAGTGAAGGCGGTACGGAAAGTTCTTCTTTAAATACCCATTTGCTGAAGAATTTAGTACCCATCATGCTTAAGGCTACTCAAGCTCAAGTAAACGTTAATCTATTAAGTGTCGGCAATGCTATAGAGCATAATGATTTTAAAGCTGAGTTTTATGCAAAAAAAGCCAAAGAGTTTGTTAAGAACGATGAACGATTCACCATTGCTGTTTCTAAACTTAAAATTGCGCAGTTTAGTAATGTGATGTTTGCTTGGGCAGAAAAGCAGACTCCCAAAAGAATCAAGGCAATAATCCGCCGTGCACTCGATGATTATCAGCCCTATTATTGGAATGTTTTTAGCGCTAAAGCCAGAACACCTGTGGTTGAGGGTTTCCTTAAAAAAACGTACGCTAATGAAAAATTACTGGCTCTAATTTTGACAGATGGGGGTAATGAAGAAAGCTCTTTAAATACTATCTTGCTAAAAAAAATACTGGCGGCAATGAAGCAAGATCTTGCACAAAAAAAATCAGATACTCCAGACTTGAGTGTAGTGGGCGATATTACAGAAGAGCATCTTCCTTACTATGGATCACAACTTAAGGAATATGCAAAGCCCAAAACCTTCCAGAAACCGATACCGGTTCAATCACCATCACAGCAATTGCAATAGTCAATTAAGCTTCATCTTCGTTACAGTAGTCAATTCCTCATGAAGAGCGTCAAGCTCTTCATAGAGTTCTTGCATCGCTACAGTATCATATTGATTCCTCCCTGCTTTCTCTAAAAGAGCTTTATAATCCTCATCGAGAAATATCAGCTGGTCTTTTAAATAGGGATCATCGAGCTCGGCTATTAGATTATTGAGAATGCAGAGCAAGTCTTCAGTAGCAGTTTTTAACTGGTCAAAGGCAGCTGGATCATTATTCTCAACAACTTTGGATGTTTGCCACCTATCATATAGTAGTTTAAGCGCTAGAATGCCTATGGGTAGTAGTATCAATAAACCAAGTGCTAAATGAGGTGAAATGGTAGATTGCGATGAGGAAGATGTTTCTTCGCAACTTATCCTCTGAGGAGGGCAATTGGTATCGGAGGCACATATTGAAGGAGGTTGATTAATAGCAGGTGCAGGTGACCAAAATCGGAAAAAAGGTGCATTTTGACTTGCGGAAGATGTTTGTACTCTTTCTTGAGGTTCCTCACATTCGACTTTATTTAAACAGAGTTTTTCTGGGATAGCTTTTGCTGTTATGGCATTGTGCGGTTTATTTGATGCAACAAGGGTTAATTTTTCAGGTTGCTTTTCAGGTATAGGCAATCCTTTTAGTTCATATTGTCGTCCAATCCAGGCATGCATGGAGCTCATGAGTTGTTTTATCAGTCCGCGTGTGGAACTAACCAATTCCAACTGTTGGTCTTCGCTGGTATGTTGGTTTAGCTGAGTAGTAATTTGATTAACTTGTGCTAATAATTCCTTGCTTGCTAACTGTAAATTATTGGGTGTAGTGTCAAAGCGCGCTAAATTATCTTGGTTTTTTATGAAGCCATCAATTTGCTCCTGTCGATTTGTCAGTAATTTTTCCCACCAATGCAGATCTTGTTTCGCCTGGATTGCTTCATGATAAATATCGGCATTGGTTTCAAGGACCATAAGAATATTTTGTTGCGAATGCTGGATGAATTGCTCAATGTTTTTTAAAAGGTCGGTCATTTGTTCGCGAAATTGAATTACTGTAAAAACTTCACCAGCTTGCTCAAAAACTTGTAATAGTTGCTCAACAATCCCTTGGAAACGCAATATTTCCTGAAGCTCGACCAAGCTACTACTATAAGCAATCTGTGCCTGTTCTGGTAAATTAGGAACAAACCTGAAACCTTGGCAATTTGCCAAGGTGGTAGCAGATAATTCGAGGGAGGCAAGTCTTTGACTGGAGGAGTTTTCTTCAATTTTAGTCAGTTCATCAGAACGCACAGTGGCACAAGCCCTTGCAGCCAGGGTGGGAAACTCTTTGTTTGACTCAAAAGGTCCTTGGTTTGCAGCAAAACGGTCTAAATAAGGATGAGGATTAACCGGTTCCGCACTAAGTGCAAAATGTAAGATGGTATGTCTTAGCTCTGCAACTTGATTTAACTGTTGTTGCACTCTCTCGACATGGGTTCTTAGTTGTCTGGAGTGAATTTGATTTGTAATCTTCGCTTGCTCGTCTTCGATAAAGCGTCGGCAATCACTAAGAAACAGACGATCGCTGCCAATCGTCGGTGAGGTATGGATTTCTATAGTGCGCAGATAATTATGGAGTAATTCTAATTGAGTTGTTACATACTCAGGATTGTTACTCATGGCCAATCGCCTAAGCATTTGCACGGCATCGAGTAAGACATAATTCATAGGTTGATTGAGATGGTTTGGGGCCAAATTATTATTACGCAGTAGCAAGTAGTCCCCAATGATACGGGTCATTGTTGCTAAACCTGACCACTGTAAACGCTGATTATCAATAAGGCCAATATGAAAGTCTTCTGTGCTGATCTCTTGTCGTGGCAAGTACTCAGGATTAAAAAACCAGGAGTTCTCGTTAACATTCCGAAGGGCTGTATCTTGATTGTCAGCAAACCAGGTATTGCTTGTTTGTAGAAGGTCCGCATCTAAGCCTGAGTTCCTTCTTGCGGTGATGACTCTGGTGCGGAATTGCAATTCTTCGTCAGTATAACAAGCCTCGTTATGCAGCACGCCAAAGATAACGCCAAAACGCGATTGCGACGGCATGGCACGGTAATGTACGCGATGATATACACTGCGCATGGTGCACTCTCCTTGTATTCGCTTTGTCGTAACTATTCAGCACAGTTCAACCTACACTTAAAGCTGGCTTTTCACCAAGATTTTAAAGTTGTGGTGAATGGTTACGTTTTATCTAAATTGACTACCATCCTGGCGGTCAAGGAATATAATTAATATATGGATTCCCAAATAAACTATACTGCAAAGCTATTTTTTAATTTGCCATAAAATCGCAAGAACTTACAATGCATGCTATAAATTAATTATTTTTGAGCTTTCAAATGAGAAAATTAACAGCAATTGATTACTAAGAAATAGATTGCAAATATGGTAAGCTATCTGTTTTTAGTACAATTCTTATATTGATTTTGCCTTTATGCTAAATGATTATATAAAAACACTACCCCAATTTTTTTTACCAAAGCATCTGCTTACTCATTTTGCGGGCATCCTTGCCAATGTTCGTTCTCCCGCTGTTAAGAATTTATTGATTCGCCGTTTTATTCAACAATATTGCGTTAATATGCAAGAAGCTCGAGAAGAGAATTTTGAAAATTACCCCTCGTTTAATGAATTCTTCATTCGCCATTTAAAGCCTGAATGCCGGCCTTTAGAGGGGGCTGATATCGTATCTCCAGTAGATGGCGTGATAAGTGAGTTAGGAACGATAGAGCAGGGACAAATTTTACAAGCGAAAGGGCGCTATTATACGGTTCATCAGCTGCTCGCTTGTGAACAGGCATTGAGCCAACAATTTACCCATGGTCGCTTTGCAACTCTTTATTTATCACCCAAAGATTATCATCGTATTCATATGCCGATTGATGCTTCACTAAGGGAAATGATTTATGTGCCGGGTAAATTATTTTCTGTACAACCGACTACTGCACGGGTTATTCCGTATTTGTTCGCACGTAATGAAAGGTTGGTTATCTTTTTTGATACGTCAGTGGGAAGCATGGCCATGGTATTGGTAGGCGCAACCATTGTTGGCGCTATTGGAACAAAATGGCATGGTGACTTAAGGCGCTCTCGGAAAAAACAATATTTTAGCTATGCTGAGCTTGAGCAAAAAAATACTAAAATACTGCAGGGTGAAGAAATGGGGTATTTTAAATTAGGCTCGACAGTGGTGTTATTATTTGCTGACGGTGATAAAGTTCAGTGGCTTGATAATCTAACTGCAGGACAAAGTATTTGCTATGGCCAGGCTTTTGGCAAAATAACCGCGTAAATCGAGCGTTATTTAAAAATATTTGGTACCGAGAAGAGGACTCGAACCTCCACGGGGTCACCCCCACTAGCACCTGAAGCTAGCGTGTCTACCAATTCCACCACCTCGGCATTGGTCGGTAAAATACTCAAGAATAGACGGGCTGTCAATCCTTGGCTGGAAATATCATGTGCAGACGCTCCATTTGTTTCTTGTAAAAAGCATTATTCAAGGATGTGTGTTTTTCACCGAAAGAACTAGGCAACGAAGATAAAAACAGACAAAATCTAACAAAAAAAATGGAGCTATTTAAAAATGACATTTCTCCGTTTGTTAGAAAAAACTGTTGACTATTATTTTTCTCTTTTGCCGCGTAAAAAACCATGTAGGTCAATGTTGGCGGAGGTTAGTCTAATAGCTCACCGGGGTGCTCATGATAAAAATAAAATAGTCATTGAGAATACCGATGCCGCTTTTGCACGAGCTTTAAATTTAGGTTGTTGGGGGATTGAGTTTGATGTTCAGCAAACATTGGATCGGGTATTAGTAATCAATCATGACTCAACGTTAAAGCGTCTTTGGGGGAAGGATGTTGCCATTGGAGAATTAACGTTTCGGGAGTTACGTCAATTAGTACCGCAAGTACCAAGTCTTACTGAAGTCGTTAGAAATTACAGCAAACACCTCCACCTATTTATTGAACTTAAAGCACCGTTTACTGCAGAGGCTCAATTGATAGAGTCTCTTAGTCAGCTTAATCCTTGTGAGGATTATCATTTACTAAGCCTGGATAAGGAAATCTTTGCTTCATTCTCGCAATTCCCCAACAAAGCGCTGCTGCTTGTCGCAGGTCACAATAATGTGAAAGAGTTTTGTCAGTTAAGTCTGGAGAAGAAATATGGGGGTGTTTTGGGTCATTATTTACTCTTGAACAACCGCAGGTTAAAGCAGTTGCAAACAGACAAAGACCAAGTGTTTGGTGTAGGCATGATTGATTCAAAATATGCCTTATATCGCGAATTGAATCGTGGTATTCAGTGGCTGTTTAGCAACAATATCCCTTTATTAGAGAGTTGTTTACAAGAGAAAGGATACAACGAAATAAACTCCACCTTCGATTAGGGACTATTTACATTCCTATTTTCTTGGCCAAATTGGCGAAATATAAATAGACTCCCTAATAGCTAATCAAAGGTGGGATATTAATTTAGCCTGGATTAACCATTTCTTCGGGTTTCACATATTGCTTAAATTGTTCAGCAGTTAAAAAGCCAAGTTTAACGGCAGCCTCTTGCAGTGAAGTGTTTTCATGATGAGCTGTCTTAGCAATTTTTGCTGCTTTATCGTAACCAATATGTTGATTAAGGGCTGTAACTAACATGAGTGAATGTTGTAAGTAGTAATCAATTTGAGTACGGTTTGCTTCCAAGCCTTCAGCGCAAAAGATCTGGAAAGAATGGCAGGTGTCGGCAAGTAAGTTCAGTGAGTGCAACACGTTAAAAATAATCACTGGCTTAAACACGTTCAATTCAAAATTACCTTGGCTTGCGGCAATGGCGACAGTAGTGTCATTCCCAATGACTTGAGCACAGACCATGGTCATCGCTTCACACTGAGTGGGGTTAACCTTGCCTGGCATAATCGAAGAACCAGGCTCATTCTCAGGTAAAATCAACTCACCAATGCCACATCGTGGACCTGAGCCTAACCAGCGCACATCATTGGCTATTTTCATCAGCGCACAAGCCAATGCTTTTAAGGTACTATGTGCCATGACTAGGGGTTCATGGGAAGCTAATGCTGCAAATTTATTAGGAGCAGAAACAAATGGAAGTTTGGTGATAGTGGCAATGTGTTTTGCAGCAGCAACAGCAAATTTAGGATGCGTATTTAACCCTGTTCCGACAGCCGTGCCTCCTAATGCCAACTCATATAACTCAGGTAAAACCGCTTCAAAACGATGAATACAGGCATCCAGTTGAGCAACATACCCTGAAAATTCTTGACCTAAAGTTAAAGGTACGGCGTCTTGCAGATGGGTGCGACCGATTTTTACAATATCTTTAAATTCTTCAGCCTTTGCAGCCAAAACATTACGCAAGTTACGTACAGCAGGTAATAGTTTTTTATTGAAGGCAATCGCTGCAGCAATGTGCATTGCAGTTGGGAATGTATCATTGGATGATTGCGACATATTCACGTGATCATTGGGGTGGATTGGCGTTTTACTTCCCTGGGTACCACCAGCCATTTCAATAGCGCGGTTAGAAATAACTTCATTCGCATTCATATTGGATTGTGTACCACTGCCTGTTTGCCACACATGCAAAGGAAAATGTTCATCTAATATGCCATTATGAACTTCTTCAGCAGCCTTTATTATCAAATCGGCTTTATCTTTAGGGAGTTTTCCTAACTCTAAATTGGTTAATGCGGCCGCTTTTTTTAAGATTCCAAAGGCATGAGTGACTTCACGGGGCATGATATCAGGGCCAATATTAAAATGATGAAGCGAACGTTCGGTTTGTGCGCCCCAGTATTTATCTGCTGCAACAGCAATTTCCCCCATGCTATCTGTTTCTATACGCGTAGTGCCCATGTTGTCCTCTTCATAAAAAAATAAAATAAAATTCTATCATAGCGCTTGAGTTTAATTAACTTTAAAAACAGATGTCGTATACTAAGTCCTGGCGTTATTTTAGGTAACAAATGGTTATTAACGATCTGTTTGCGAGTTTGATGTGAGAGAGGTTCGTATTTATCAGCCAGGTAATTATGCCGTAGGTCAAGAGCTTGAGCTCTCTGTTGCTGCTGGACAACATGTGGGTGTGGTCTTGCGTATGCAAGCTGGTGGGAAAATTACTCTGTTTTGTGGTGATAATCGTGAGTTTGAAGCGGCTATCGTTTCTGCGCATAAGAAAAAAGTAGTGGTGGCCATTTTATCAGAGCAATTGGTTAATCGAGAGTCGCCCTGTATCATTCATTTGGCTCAGGCTGTTTCTAAAGGTGAGCGTATGGAAATTGTCATTCAAAAAGCAGTTGAACTAGGGGTCGCCAGCATCACCCCGATTATGACCGAGCGCTCTGTGGTCAGAGTGGATGAGGAACGCATGGAAAAAAAGCGCGCACAGTGGCAAGCCATTGCGGTAGCTGCTTGTGAGCAGTCAGGCCGCAATCAAGTTCCGGAAATAAAAGCCATGCAAACTTTAAACGATTATTTAAAGCATGATTTGAAGGCACTAAAGTTGGTGCTACATCCAGAAATGTCTAAAAATTGGCGAGATTATCATTTTGATAAAACAGAGGTTGCGTTGCTAATTGGCCCAGAGGGGGGCTTTAGTGAGCAAGAAATCAAGCAGATTTTATTCAATAATTTCAACCCCTTAAGTCTAGGCCCCAGAATTTTGCGAACCGAAACAGCAGCAATTGCTGCATTAAGCGTGTTGCAAGCTGTAAGCGGTGATCTATAATGATTGTCAGATTAATTTTATTAACCATCAAAGGTGACTCATGAGCGCTAATATTAAAACGATAACGGATGCCAGTTTTGAACAAGATGTTTTGAATTCTGGTAAACCAGTATTGGTAGATTTTTGGGCCGAATGGTGCGGTCCTTGTCGCGCGTTGACACCCATTTTTGAAGAAGTGGCTGCTGGTCATAGTGATAATATTACTTTTGCAAAAATTAACATTGATGAGAACCCTGAAACGCCTTCTAAATATGGAGTAATGAGCATACCAACCCTTATTCTATTTAAGAACGGCCAAGTCGAGGCAGTTAAAATGGGTTTACTGACGAAGTCACAATTAAGTGCTTTTGTTGAAAGTAATGCCTAATTTTATGCAATTCTCCCCCATTCATTTTTTGATGAGGGGAGAAAAATAGTGGATCTCTTTGAGAGACTATGTTAATCTGGTCTCTCAAGTGTGGCCATTCTCAGGCTGCCACTTCAACTAGCTCAATTTTGTTTACAACTGTATTTTCTATTAATAACTGTTGCGCAGTTGTGCTAAAATTGGATATTGATACTGGCAAACTTAGAGATTGCCCCTAGGCAGCAGCTTTCCTGACTGTCCTTCCAATAAATTATCTCGGAAAAATCCATTTCGTTTAACCAACACATCAAGTGAGAAGTATGAATCTTAGTGAACTTAAGCAATTACCCATTGCCGATCTCGTTAACATCGCACAGGAAATGGGGGCTGAAAACACCTCCCGTATGCGCAAGCAAGATATTCTGTTTGCTATTCTTAAAGCGCACTCCCATAAAGGTGAAGACATCCTTGGCGGCGGAGTCTTAGAAGTATTGACTGACGGTTTTGGTTTTTTACGCTCAGAAGACGGCTCCTACCAAGCTGGCCCTGATGATATCTATGTTTCGCCAAGTCAGATAAGACGATTTGGGTTACGTACAGGGGATACCATAACTGGTAAAATAAGGCCTCCTAAAGACAATGAGCGCTATTTCGCTTTATTGAAGGTCGACCAAATTAATTATGACTCGCCTGAAAGTGCTAAACGCAAAATTTTATTTGAAAACCTAACACCGTTATTTGCTACAGAGCGCTTGGTAATGGAGCAAGGTAATGGTAGTACGGAAGATTTAACGGCTCGAGTTGTTGATTTGTGCGCGCCCTTTGGTCGAGGTCAGCGTGGTCTTATTGTTTCTCCGCCCAAAGCAGGTAAAACATTGATGTTGCAGAACATTGCGCATTCAATTGAGAAAAACTACCCAGAGTGTTACCTCATCGTTTTATTGATTGATGAGCGTCCTGAGGAAGTCACGGAAATGCAGCGCTCAGTGAAAGGGGAAGTGGTTGCTAGTACCTTTGATGAACCAGCTAATCGCCACGTCCAAGTAGCCGAAATGGTTATTGAAAAGGCAAAACGACTCGTTGAACATAAACGTGACGTTGTCGTCCTGCTTGATTCTATTACTCGCTTAGCTCGTGCCTATAATACGGTTGTTCCATCTTCAGGAAAGGTACTTACCGGTGGTGTGGATGCCAACGCCCTGCAAAGACCAAAGCGTTTATATGGTGCTGCGCGTAATATTGAAGAGGGTGGTAGTTTAACCATTATTGCTACTGCATTGGTTGATACTGGTTCTAAAATGGATGAGGTAATTTACGAAGAGTTTAAGGGAACCGGTAACATGGAAATCCACTTAAGCCGTAATATTGCTGAGCGTCGGGTATTCCCTGCTATTAATATCAATCGCTCTGGTACTCGCCGTGAAGATCTTTTATTAACACCTGAAGAGTTACATCGCACATGGATTCTGCGTAAAATTTTGCAGTCTATGGACGAATGCGATGCTATCGAGTTCTTGCTTGAGCGCATGAAAAATCATAAAACCAACGCTGAGTTTTTTGAGGCAATGAAACGTCAAGAATAATTAAAAGTTAAAGTTCCTTGCAGGTTGGGTTTAGCCCAACCTCCTTGTTCTTATCGTGAAAAACTAGATGAAGCCTTTTAGTGGCAATATTTACACTTCTAACATGTTAGACTCTTCTTCACTGTCTGTGTATTCTGAATCTACTTCGTCATTTTGATTTTGCTGCATAAAAAAGGTGGCTTTGTTGAGTCGGCTACGGGCAGAGGTCGACAGAGGAGGAACTTCTTTTTCTGGCCCAGTATATATTTTAAAATAACCTGTATCCCCGGCAAAATTACGATATCTTTTTTGTGATCCCAAACACATTGCTTTTAAGAGCTTATCTATTTCTTCATAGATTGATAAATAATCAAAAACTTGATTACGACTATCTTTATTAGACTTATGCAGGTAGACCGGGCAATAAAATTCTATCAGTTCTAATTTAGGCATAGCTGCAAAAAGGTTTGCTAGATCATGTTTAATCCTTCTGGTTACTTGAGGATTAAAAATATCATTTAAAGTTAGACTAAAAGTACAATAACTTAAGTCCATTACTTCTACTTGGCTTAATAGCTCGGGGTTCAATTTTAAGATTTCAACAGGGCTAGCAGCATAGCTCAAATCTAAAAAATTAGGGTTTTTTGCTAACTCTTTTTTCTTAATACCTAAGAGTTGTGAGCTGTCTTTGCCTTGCATCAGAATAATATTTTCTGCGGGCGAAAAAATGATAGCATTATAACCAATGGATTTAGCAATCCTTGCGTTTATAGAGAGTGTTCTTAAGCCACCACCAAGAAAGAGATTGAATTCCCACATTTGTTGCAATGTAGGTAATGCCTGCTTAGATCCCTCCATAACAAAATGAGTTACTGCGCCACAAGCAAGGCCTATAACGATGTAATCATTTAGGTTGATTCCCTTCTGTTGGCACAAATTAGTAAGATCAGTTTTGACATTTATCATATCTGAGATAGAAAAATGATAATAAGGCTCACTATATTGTTTTTGACATGCAGCAATAGCTACTGTATTGGTATCAAATCCAATAGCAAGCACCTCAAACTCATACTCTTTCGCTTTTTCAACTGCTAAATGAAGCATTTGGGCAGAACCACAACCAATTTCCAATAAACATAATTTCTTCCCTTTACCTTCTATGAGCATTTCCTGTAAATAATGATCAAAATATTTTAATAGATCATTTCTAATTGGTTTATAAAGAGACTCATATTGCTCTAAGGTCATATCCATCGTGGATAAGTCTTGCCAATTATGTTCTTTATTTTGTATTGAATAATCAAAAGTATTTATTTTCTTGTATAGGCCCCAAGATGCCACTAAAAGTGATTGAAAAAATGTTCTTTGGGGATTGGCAATTAATAATTTTTCATTATCAAGGGTAGTAATTTGAATCCATCCAATAGCGTGTTCATTACGTTGCATAGGTAAAGAAAACCCATTAATTAACTCTACATTTAAATAAATTTTTATTTCCTTTATTTCAATCAATTTTGTATTTTCGTTTCCTCCAACAGAGTAATTTAAAACGCAAGGAGATATAGAGTCTGGCTTTATGATAAAAATAGTTGTCGGGGCATTCTCCGAAAAAACTTTATCTGTTTCTTGAGAAAAAGAAGAACTCATACAATTGGCTAGTACTTTACTCAGTAAATAATTTCTAGATTGTAATCTTGTCTTTAGAGGGGCTAATCTATTTTTATTTAATTCAATACCCAGCGTTGAAAACAAATGAGCATTATTGTTAATAAAATTAATAATCAAGGAGGTATTTTTAATGACCTCTACATTGTTCGTTTCTGAAATTTGCTGGAAACATAAGTCAATAAACTGCATAAGTTCATAGAGATTATTCAAATTTTCAAGGAGAAATATAAAGTTTTTTAATAAATCTTTTTTATCAGAAGCATTTTGAGCATAAATTTTTAGTAAGCTAAGCTCTGGCAACAAGGTTAATGGAATTTGTAGAGAAGGCATATTAATGAGGATAAATTAAAAGTCACATTGTATTGTATTTAACCATAAGATACAATGCGCATTTCCTGAGGATTGGATGTCTCGATAAGCAAAATGGATACTCAATTTCTATCAAAAAGTATCATGACCGTCAGAAAATAGGATGTATTTGCCCTTCAGCTTCAAAGCCCTAACAACCATAAATTTTTAGTAAGTCGCCAAGTCGAGAGGGCTTTGGAAGCGTTATTTCACAACCAACTCTCGTCTATAAAGTGGTACTTGCAATAAGAATTCGCTGACATTATGTTTGACTACATCGGTAAAATTATTTGTATGTTCAAAAACTTTTCTTTGGCGTTCAGAACTTGTTCCTGCTTTCATAATGGCTTCAAGTGTAGCGAAATAAGTTTGGTAATTTAACCTATCAATATAAGGGGCTAATTTATCAATCCATTCTTTGATATCCTCACGCATGGGCTTCGTTTTGCCATCGGTATTTACCACTAAATCGGTATCTAATCCATAGCGAATGGCCCGCCATTTGTTTTCACGAGAGAGCCAGGAAGGAGGGCAAGAAACCGATTCAAGCCAACTACCATTATCACTAAACCAATGCGCAAGGGCATGAATAAACGCAACAAGAGCAAGCGTTTCAGACAGGGTCGCAGTACCATCGCAAACTCGAATTTCTAAAGTCCCATAGGCCGGACTAGGTCTTAAATCCCACCATAAATCTTTAAGAGACTTGATAGAGCCACATAACTTAAGCGTCTTATAAAGATGCTCAAAGTCCTGCCATTTGCGAACATGATAGGGATGGCCTGCAGTAGGAAGTGATTCATAGGTGGTAGGGCGGCAAGAAGAAAGCCCTGTGTCAATTCCTTGCCAAAAAGGAGAGCTAGCGGATAGGGCAAGTAGGTGCGGCAAAAAATACATAAAAAAATTATTAAAGCGAATGCATTCGTCACCACTCGACATGCCCAAATGAACATGTAAGCCAAATACACTCATGCGGCGAGTAAGCCACTGGTTACGATCAATTAAGTCTTGATAGCGTGCAGTCGGTGAAATTACCCAATCGGAGTATTTCGAAAAAGGATGAGAGCCTGTTGTGGCAAATAAAATACCGAGTTCTTTAGCCATTGTTTGCAAGGCAGCGATCGTTTGGTAAAGATCTTCTTCAACATCGTGTGTACTACTACATTTATCGGTGTTGATTTCTATGGTGCTTAAATAAAACTCGGGTTTAACTCGATGAAGATGGCTCGCAGCACTCAATATTTCTTTGGCTTTTGAACATAAATTGTAACTTGACTCATCAATTAATTGCAGTTCAATTTCTACACCTAAGGTGAGTATACCATTGCTACGGAAGTAGATTTCATCTTCGATGAGTGGTACTGTCTGCGCAGTAGATTTAGATAAAGTAAATGATTTATTAAATTGACTTCGCATCATTATCCTTCTGTTTGTTGATTTTTATTTTGGAAGGGCAAAGAAGTATATATTTTGAATGACTCCTACAGTTGTATCGCGGAATTGATATAATAAGAACCTAATAATAAAAATCGTATCGATAGATATAATTCGTACACGAACTATTTTCATACTAACGGTTAATGTACACCATTTCAACCTTAAAGAATTAGAAAGACCATTATGACGACTATAGAAGGAAACCTTCTGGCAGAAAGCACGAGGGTAGATTTGCAATCAGAGCAGCGCTCCAAAAAGATTATTCTTGCCTTACGTAACATCATGCAACATATGGATTATCATTCAAGACGATTGAATAAATGTTATGGCCTTACGGTGCCACAAATCATTTGTTTATATGAAATTTATGAAAATGGAGTCATGACCCTGTCTGCTTTGTCGAAAAAAGTTTATTTATCGATGAGCACTCTTGTTGGTGTTATCGACAGGCTTGAAGAAAAATGTTTTGTAAGCCGTACCAGAGATATAAAAGATCGCCGTATTATTTTTATTGATATCACAGGAAAAGGAAGAGAGTTTGTTAATGCAAGTCCTTTTCTCCTGCACAATAGACTGCATCAAAGTCTCCAGGCTTTAACAGAACATGAACAAGCCACTCTTGGTGATTCGGTGAATTTATTGGTTAATTTACTAAAAAATCTATAATCGAAGGTTGGAATATCCAGGCTGTCTCAATTGGTTTGTAGCCTGTCTTTCCCTATAAAAATTTTAATTATCTAACTCTAGGTTTTGCAAGATTGTTTCTGTCTCTTGAAGCCTATGCGATAATCAACAAAATTTTTATCTTAACTACCAATTATGAAATATGCTGATCTTCGCGATTTTCTTGCTCAATTAGAGACTCGCGGATTGCTAAAACGTATTGCTTATCCTGTTTCTCCTTATCTTGAAATGACTGCAGTAAGCGATAAAGTGCTACGTGAAGGTGGCCCTGCACTCCTGTTCACTAATCCTAAGGACAATGACATTCCAGTCCTAACAAACTTATTTGGTACTGTGGAGCGAGTTGCGCTGGGCATGGGGGAGGAAACAATTTCTGCTTTAAGGGAAATAGGCAAGTTACTGGCAGCTTTGAAAGAGCCTGAGGCGCCAAAAGGCTTCAAAGATGCTTTTGCGAAACTACCTTTGCTAAAACAAGCTTTAAATATGGCTCCGAAATACATCAGTACCGCGCCCTGTCAAACCCGGGTTTGGGAAAAAGAAGAAGTAGATCTTTCTCGCCTTCCTATCCAAACTTGTTGGCCAGACGATGCTGCTCCTCTCATTACCTGGGGGTTGGTTACAACGAAAGGACCTTACCAAAGTCGGGAAAACCTGGGTATTTATCGGCAACAAGTCATTAGTAAAAATAAACTGATCATGCGCTGGCTCTCCCATCGTGGTGGTGCTTTGGATTATCAAGCTTGGCAAGAGACTTATCCAGATGAACGTTTCCCCATTGCTGTTACTTTAGGTGCAGATCCTGCCACAATATTAGCTGCTGTAACGCCTATTCCAGATACTTTGTCAGAATATGCATTTGCTGGTCTTTTGCGGGGGCAGCGAACTCAGCTTGTCTCCTGCATTGGTAATGATTTACATGTGCCTGCCAGCGCGGAAATAATTTTGGAAGGCTACATTGAGCCCGGCTCACAAGCAGAAGAAGGGCCTTTTGGCGATCACACGGGTTATTATAATGAAGTACAATCCTTTCCTATATTTACGATAGAGCGGATTACTCATCGGGATAATCCTATCTACCATAGCACTTATACGGGGCGTCCGCCCGATGAGCCGGCAATTTTGGGTTTGGCCCTCAATGAGGTTTTTGTTCCCTTGTTGCAAAAGCAATTTCCTGAAATCGTTGATTTTTATCTACCGCCGGAAGGGTGTTCCTACCGTTTAGCGGTAGTGACTATTAAAAAACAATATCCTGGTCATGCCAAAAGAATCATGATGGCTGTGTGGTCATTTCTAAGACAATTCATGTATACCAAATTTGTCATTGTCTGTGACGATGATATCGATGCGCGAAATTGGCAGGATGTTATTTGGGCTATTACCACAAGAATGGATCCTTTGCGCGATACTGTGATGATGGATAATACTCCCATTGATTATCTAGATTTTGCGTCCCCTATTTCTGGTTTAGGGTCAAAAATGGGATTGGACGCTACCAGCAAATGGCATGGAGAAACACAGCGAGAATGGGGAAAACCGATTGTTATGTGTAAGGAAGTATTGCAAGAAGTAGAAAACTATTGGCCTAAATTAGGATTAGATTTATGAGTAAACCAGTTATTGCTCAGGTTGAAAGTGTAACACCATTAACAGATAGTATTTTGCAAATCATATTGAAGCCAGCTAAGTATATGGATTATCAGCCAGGGCAATATTTACAAGTCCTTTCTGCAGACGGTGAGTTAAGCTATTCAATCGCAAATGCTCCCTTGGGCTCTCATCAATATGAATTACATATTCGTCATAGTCAGGATAATCCGGCCAATCAACAATTACTTGCAGAAATTAAACAAAAAGGAACTGTAAGGATTCGCGTGCCTCAGGGAGGGTGTCATCTCAATAAGCTACAAATGAGTAAGCCGATTTTATTTATTGCTGGTGGTACAGGATTTGCGCCTATTAAGGCAATGATAGAGCAGTTATTAGCGACTGGTGATAAACGCGCTTTTGAATTATTCTGGGGAGCTCGATCGCAAAGTGATTTGTACATGGATGAAAAGGTGATGCAATGGCAGGCTCATGTTGAACACTTCCATTATTTTTCTTTGTTGTCTAATACCAGCAAAGAAACATTAGCCTCTGTAATTCTTGACCATCACTCACAAGACCTACAACAATGGCAAATTGTGATTGCTGGACCTTTTGATATGGTCTATGCGATACGAGATATCTTGGTTTCTCATGGTGTACCAAGAGAGCAATTATTTTCAGACGCATTTGCTTTCGAAGCAATGAAAGGGGAAGAGTAATGGAGACTTTATACCAGGTTTTAGGAATAGTCGCGGCAGGACTTATCATTTGGGTTTTATACCGTAGTATTAAAGGGCGTCCTGAACAATTCAGCCGGGAAAACCTTAGTAAAAGTTTTGCTACAATGGGGTTTTTGGCGCTTATTTTGATTTTATTTATTGCTTTTCTAGTTTTTATGCTTCGCCATACTTAATTTTGGAAAAGCAGTTGCCAATTGCATTTTCCGTGTTAATGCAATCGGCTGTTGCCATGATAATCCCCCTGACTCTCAGAAAGATAATTGTCAATATGCGGGTTGTTAATGGCTAGTTTGCTAGGATCTTTAATTAATTGGCATTCTTCAACATAAGTCATATGACTACTCTCATCAACCAATAGTCGATACCAAGGATTTCGAGTTGCAAATTCGCGTTTGTTAACTTGAGGATTAATGCGGCCTGAGGCTTGAAAAAAGGGATCAATATCGACAATTACTGCCCGATAACCATGGTTTTTATGAATGACACGGTCACCGACATTAAATTTTGCTGATTTATTCATCGCTCTCTCCTGGTTTTGACCAGTTCTTGCCTTTTTACTCTGATATCGGTTAGCCTCAATGAATCTTGAATTAAATTTGGCAATGATGAATAAGGATTTATTAAGTTATAAATCGCGGTTTATAACAATTATCCTACTTCTTGGTTATGCGCTTCTGCACATTAAGCTTACTGGTTATTATGTTGACGCAACTCTAGACAAATTACTTGCATTTTCTGCCCGCTTACCTTTTGGCCAACGATTTTTAGTACCTGCTATTGCCCATGGTTTAGCGTTTGTTCTCCCTTTAAAAGCGCAAGAGTTGTTCCTAATCACCGAATTGATAATGATTAGTTTATTTTATATTGTCTTAATTAAACTGCTTGGCCAGGCATTTAATGCTAAGCAGTCGCAAGTGTTAGGCTGGTTATTTTTGTTACTTCTGCCTTTGGCAACCGTGGTAAATTATCGTTTCACTATTAATGGTGAGGCTACGGTTTATTACCCTTATGATAGCGCTACCCTTTTTTTTATGACAGCAGGTTTTTTATTGTGCCTTCGTGCCCAATGGCGTTACTTTATTCCTTTAGTTTTTTTAGCAACCTTTAACCGGGAAAGTAGTTTGTTACTCGTGTTGATTATTCCTGCTTTACATTGGCAGAAATTACGCGCTGCAATTACCCCAATGCTCCTATCATTGGTTGCCTACCTCTTAGCAAGAATAATTATTTTATTATTGGTTCAAGACCTTCCTGGTAATGTATTTGAATTGTATTACAGGACTTCAGGGCATACACATTACGAAGTTAATTTAATGTGGCTGTTTGAAGACGAGAATATCTTATTATTTTACTTTTGTTTTGCCGGGTTGCCACTATTTTGGTTCGGTTTTTATGACTACATGCCTGTGCAGTACAGACCTTTACGCTACGTCATGTTATTTTATTTTTTAGTTTTATTGCTTGTTGGTAATTTTATGGAGGCGCGAATATTTATAGAAATTGTAGCACTTTTATATTTCCCCATTTGTGTTGCAATTAGTCGTTGGTTACAAGGTTGCAGCCCCTTTTTACCCTCTGCTACGGGGGCTCTCTATTATCTTGATAGATATTTGATTCTTGGTGTATTAGCGTTGACGGTTTTATTAAGAAATCTAATAAACCCTGTCATTCTTTTGTTTGCAAATCCGATCTGACAGACTTATTCGTTTTAAAGGCTGCTAAAATTAATCCCAATTCGTACAGTAAGCAAAGTGGTACTGCTAGCATGATTTGTGAAAACACATCTGGAGGAGTCAGTAACATACCAATCGTAAAGGCTGCTACGATAATGTAGGGCCTAATTTTTTTTAATAACTCAAGGGTTGCCCACTCCAGACGCACCAAAAGAAGGCAAAAAAGAGGCACTTGGAAGCATAAACCAAATAGCAAAAGCATGTGGCTAATAAAATCCAAAGCATAAGCCATGTCGGGCAGTAGCTTAACGCCGGTAGGAGCAGCCTTTGCAAAAAATTGAAACATAAAAGGAAGCACAATGTAATAACAAAATGACATTCCCAGGAAAAAGAGTAGCAAACTCAATACCATAGCCCCACGTAAGTTATAACGCTCATGCTGATAAAGCCCGGGAGCAATAAATTGCCATAACTGCAGTAAAGCAAAAGGGGCCGTGCAAAGCATGGCTGCATTTGCTGCAAGCTTAAGTGGCGTTAATACGGTTGAGGTAATTTGGGTAGCTATCAATCCGTCTTTAGCTCCCAAGGCGCTGAGTAAAGGAGCGACCAGCGCTTCAAATAAATCATTGGCAAAGAAAAAAAATACAAAAAACAATAAAGCAAAAAAGAGAAGAATGTGCAAAGCACGGCGTCGAAGTTCCAATAAATAATTAAGCATGAGTTAGCTACTTTTTGCCCGGTTCATCGTTAAATTAACATGTCTTTTCTTGCTAACAAAGCCAATTAAGTTTCAGTAAAACCAGGGGTGTTAAAATTAAGCTTAATAGTATAAAATAAGAGCAATTAAGTTGCTGCTAAAGGAAAATCAATGCCAAAATATTTGATGCTTGATCATGGTGGGGTTTTAGACGGAGCTGTTCTGGATGATATTAGTACTATCAATGAGAATGATGATCTTGTCTTAGAGTATTTTGATTGGGGTGGGGCACAGGTCTTAAAAAATGGCGTCAACATAGTAGGGACAATTAATAGGCTTGTTAAACACTATGGCTACGAAGTTGTGTTTCATTCTAAAAACATTGAAGATGATCAAATAAAAATACTTAAGCAACTCCAACAAGCATGTATAGAAAAAGGATTAAAATTTCCTGAGGTACATGCCATGGCTGTTTATGATAAAAAACGCTATGAGAATCATTCAAGTGATGCGCCAGCGAAAATACTGCGACAGGATGGAATTCTTTTTGCAGGTTGGGGGAAAGATGATCTCAATGGTAAGGCTTCTGTGCGGCGAGCGCTAGAGCAATTGCTTGGGATAAGGGAGGAGGATCGCAGGAACCATATCGTGTTTGATGATGGCAAACCTAATGTGGATACGCCAATAGAAGAAGGTTACCAAGCTTATTTAATCGGCAAGGAACAAGGACAAAAAACACTAGATGAAGCCCTGGAAGAGGTTATTTTAGAGGCTAAATTTGAAGCAAAACAAGAGGTGGATGAAACTGTTGGTAAACCGAGTCAGCACCAGGTAAAAGAAAATTCAGCCTCTGTAAAGTCCTCAGAAATTCCTGCAGCTCCCTTAGAGCAGTTAAGAAAAGACTTAATTAAAAAAATTGATGACTATCTTGAATGGCGAGAAAACAAAGACTCCGATGATGGCCGTGGCTATAAGCTAGGTCTTTTTACCAAATTACGTCACTATACCGAATTTGGTAAACTACGTGCAGAAAATCTTAGAACAACACTGAGTACAGCAAACTCAGAAAATTTGATTGCTACACTACAACAGCATTTGCAGATGGACTCGAAGTTGAATAATCATTCCCTGGATACTTATTTACTCGAAGCTGTTGCTCAGCATGCCACGTTGTTTAATATCATGAAGGATATAAATCTGGGGGGTAAAAAAGGTCGAGAGGAGCTACGTGAGTTGGTTCAGGATTATCCTGCCAAGGTTAGCATGAATTCTTCGTTTATATAGCTTATAAATGGCATTTAAATCGAGCAAAATTTATCTACATTGGTTGTTAAAAAGTCTTTGCAATTCTTTTTTAACGGGACTTAAAATTATGAATAATTATTCATAATTTTAATGTTATTAAGCTAATTTAACCCACCATTTTTCAAATTATTTTGATATAATTTCGCTTTGATTTTTAGGTGAGAGTAAGTGAAGCATCATCCGCGTAAGCGCTTTGGTCAAAATTTCTTACAAAATACACAAATCATTCATGAAATTTTGAATGCGCTGAATTTGCAGGAGAACGATAAGGTTATTGAAATTGGTCCTGGACTAGGAGCCTTAACGCAACCCTTATTGCGACAGTTAAAAAGTTTAACGGCGATTGAAATTGATAGGGACTTGCAAGCTCATTTAGCAGCAATGCCAGCCGCTATTGGTAAATTGAATCTTGTCTCAGGCGATGCATTGACGATTGACTACAGTCAGTGGGGGGGGCATCTGCGGATTATAGGGAATTTACCCTATAATATTTCGACGCCTTTATTGCTGCATTTACTAGAATACGCACAGTTTGTTGATGACATGCATTTTATGTTACAGAAGGAAGTGGTACTGCGTTTGGCTGCCAAACCAGGGACTAAAGCTTATGGACGATTGAGTGTGATGGTGCAGTATTATTGCGATGTAGAGCATCTATTTGATGTGTCGCCTGAGGCTTTTCACCCTAAGCCTAAGGTTGATTCAGCCATTGTGCGCTTAACACCTTATCGCTCCTCACCCTATCCTAAGGTGAGCATGACTGCCTTGGAGTCTCTAGTGGCCAAGGCATTTTCTATGCGCCGTAAAACGCTGGCAAATAATTTAAAGTCCGTACTCAGTGCAGCACAGCTGACTGGACTAGGTGTTGACCCGGTTTTGCGACCTGAACAAATTTCTATTGCAGATTATGTTCAAATGGCGAAATTTATGGACAACTAGTGTAAAATTAATAGTACATGCCTGATCTTGGAGGTTGATTTTGTTTCATCGGTATGGAAAGAAAACTAAGTCACTAAATGCTAAATCCCTAAGTGGCTTAACCCGCATTGTGCAAGCTCCACTTTTACTGGCAGAAGACAAGCGTAAGGTTTTATTAACACAGATTAGAGACGCTTGTGCCTTGGAGGAGGCTCGCTATGACAGTTTGTGCTTAAGTCTTATGCATAATTTTGTCAATCATTGCCAAAATTTGCCCGAGACTGCTAATAGTTATTATTCACAACTGGGTGGTTTTTTAGATCATGCTTTAAATCGCACGGAAGCTGCTCTTTCTTTATTTAAGCAATATGTAATTCAAGAAGGTGTTGCCGAATTATCGGAAGAGCAAAAGCTATGGCAGTATGCATTATTTTCTGCCGCGATATTGCAAGGCATTGCTAAATTGCAAATCGATTTTATTATCGAACTTTATGACAACCATGGACAATTCTTAAAGCAATGGAATCCATTGTTAGAAAGTTTAGCTTCTATTGGAAGTCATTATAGCTATGAATTCCAAAAAGAATCCGATGAAGATTTTCGTCGCCGTCTTAACCTCTTGCTTGCTCGCTTGCTGATGCCTGTAAGTGGCTTTAGCTGGATTGCTTCAAACCAACAAGTGCTAGCGGTTTGGCTTGCTTTACTGAATGAAGATCTACAGGGTGCTGGGACATTAGGGGCGATTTTAATTCGTGCAAATGCGATTGCCCTACAACGCTATTTTAACCAAATGATGGCGAAAAACTATGGCTCTCGTGGCGGGCGCTATGGGCGAGTCAGTACATTTGCCGGAGGAGTGCCAGAGTCGCTTGCTGAAATTGAACAGCAAATAGGTGTGGAATTTATTCAATGGCTTACAAAAACTTTAGATGGTGGTCGCATTATGATTAATAAGGCACCATTATTTATGGTGCCTGGTGGTATGCTAATGTCGGTGGATATTTTTAAATTATTTATTCGTGAACATCCTGAATATAAAAATTGGCAAGCGATACAGAATGGCTTTTTATCCTTAGGTTTACATCGTTTAGGTCCTGATGGCAGCATTAATTCCCGTTTTGAGCAAAGCAACACGCAACAGATGCATACCGGCATTGTGTTTGCCGATTATGCGGTTGCTTTGCCTGCTGAAGTACAATTACATAATTTAAACACGGGTAAGAATAGTTCTATTTCGGCAACAGAGCTGATTCATCAAGCACAATTTAATACCAACTTTACCAGTCAACAAAGTAGCTATACTGCTACATCTTTACCCCATTTGAATGCTTCTGGCAAATGGCAACCCCTGACAGCACCTGCTATACAGGCTATGTTCAAACCGGGAGTACCCAACGGTGCCTGATTATGCAATCGGTGATATACAAGGTTGTTATGAGCCTTTGCAACGATTACTGGAGCATATTCATTTTGATGATAAGGTTGATCGTCTATGGTTTGTTGGTGATCTAGTCAACCGTGGACCACAGTCACTTGAGGTTTTGCGCTTTGTAAAAAATCTGCCGATAACGCCCAGGATCACTTTAGGCAATCATGATTTACATTTGTTAAATAAATTATTTGGCGATCATCCCTACAGGAACCATGATGATAGTTTACATGCTGTTTTATCGGCAAGTGATGGCGAGGAACTAGGGCACTGGCTTAGAAAACAGTCCATTCTATATCATGATATAGAATTAGAGATTGTAATGTGTCATGCCGGTATTCCTCCTGTTTGGGATTTGGCAGAAGCGAAAGCGCATGCACGTGAACTAGAATCAGTCCTGGCTGGCGAAAATTACAGAGATTTTTTTAGCCATATGTACGGCAATGAGCCGAATTGCTGGTCGCAACAATTGACAGGTAGGGCACGATTACGTGTAATCACCAATTATTTTACGCGCATGCGCTTTTGCGATACTAATGGGTGTTTGCTTCTAGATTATAAAGGAACCCTTGAGGCTGCCCCTGCAAATTATCTGCCTTGGTATGCTGTTCCTCAACGCAAACCAATCCATGTGGAGGTGGTTTTTGGTCATTGGGCGGCTCTGGAAGGTAAATCACCTGATCCCACTATTTACGCCATTGATACGGGTTGTCTATGGGGCGGGCAATTAACCGCTTTGCGCTTACAAGATAGGCAGCTGTTTTCCGTACCTGGATTAAAGAAGTAGACGATTAGCAAAGTCTTAGGTTTTGATGTGACGATACAAATTACTCTTCTGATATTGGATTGTGCATAGGTCTTGGTCCCGTGCTCAAGGCCGTGGGGTCTATAATACTCAGGCCCCTACGACCTGGTGGGGTCGAGATAACTTGCAGGTTACATCTTTCAACAGCCATCGTTTTGTACGGAAGGAATATTAACTTAATCAAATTTAACAATAATTTTAACCAGGAGATGAGGATTTTTCCTAAATCCTGAGAGTATACTTGCTTAGTAAGGTAATAATTTGCAAAGTCAAACCAATACTTTTTAAATTGGCAGGTTATGAAAAAATCTTTATTGTTAGCTAGTGTTGTGCTTATCGTGCTATTCGCAGGATGGTTTAGTATCCCTTTGCTAACTCGAGACACGGTAGAAGTGACTCATCCTGTCTATGGAACAGCCGTTCAAGCAGCCTATGCGACTGGCACTGTTGAAGCGACAGTAATGCTCCCTATTTCCACTCATATTTCTGCCCGTCTAATCAAACTGAATGCAGATGAAGGGAGTGAAGTTGTCAAAGGACAAGTCTTAGCGCAATTGGAAGATGACCAACTACAACAAACATTAATAGAATTAAAGCACCGCGAAGAATTGGCCCGTAAGCGATATGAACGTAATGCGACCTTAGTCAAGCAAGGGGTTGTATCTAAAGATGAGTACGATAGAACGTTAGCAGAATGGAAGACGGCAAATGCTGAGGTTCATGGTGCTGAAGCACAAATTAAGTATTTAAAGCTAGTTGCTCCCGCAGATGGTCGCATTATTCGTCGCGATGGTGAGATAGGGCAATTAATTCCAGCTAATCAAGCTGTTTTTTGGCTTTCCTGCTGCGCACCATTACGTATTTCGACTGAAGTCGATGAAGAAGACATTGCCAATGTACAATTAGGGCAAAAAGTATTGATTCGCGCGGATGCTTTTCCAGGACAAATTTTTTATGGAAAAGTGCAAAGCATTACGCCTAAGGGGGATCCTATCGCCCGTAGTTATCGCGTACGCATTAATTTCACGGAAAAAAATCCTTTGTTAATCGGAATGACTGCTGAAACCAATATCATTTTTCACGAAAAAAAGAATGCTCTGTTATTACCGCTAACTGCCGTGACAAAAAATAAAATCTGGCTTGTACAAAATGGACGACTTATCCAGTCGACTGTATTAGTGGGCGCAAAAGGCTTTAAGCAAGTAAAGATTTTAAAGGGAGTGACGACCCAAGATTTAGTGGTCTTGCATCCTAATACCGAATTAGAAGAGGGAGTTAGAGTTCGTCCTATTCTGGTAGAGCAGGAAAAAGAATGAAGTTATTTCTAATGATTGCTTCAAGACATTTACTTGCCCGTAAGCGACAAAGTTTAGTATCTCTGATGGGGATTATTCTTGGTGTTGCCTTCTTCTTGACAATTTCGTCGTTGATGCAGGGCTCAGAAAAAGATTTTATCCGAAGACTTGTTGATAATTCTCCCCATATTACTATTGTTGACGAATACCGTAATCCGCGGTTGCAGCCAGTTCAGCAATTTTATAAAACAGGGGCTATTGAAATTCGTAGTGTGAAGCCTTTAACTGAGACTCGGGGTATACGAGGATATGAGCAAATTATGGCATATCTTTATACAACACCAGGCCTTCTTGCTTCTCCTGTCCTTGTTGGCCAAGCATTGGTGAGTTTTGCCGGGAAAGATATTTCTATTACTTTAAATGGCATGATTCCGGAGGAAATTAAGAAAGTTTCCACCATTGAAAACTACATGATTGCAGGAACGATTGATGATTTGATAGTTAATTCGGACGGTATTGTCATTGGTAGTGAAATGGCACGGAAATTATCATTAACCATGGGAGATAATATTACTATTACTGCTCCCGCAGGCCAGGTGCGAACATTTAAGATCCTTGGCATTTTCCGTACTGGCCGAGCTGATTTTGATACCTATCAAGCTTTTGTAAGCCTTAAACGTACGCAAGCTTTGCTTAATCGTCCTAATCGAGCAAATAACATTGTTATTAAATTACCAAATCCTTACCAGGCTCATGAAATGGCTGCACAAATTGAAAAGCAAATTGGTTATCAATCAATTTCCTGGCAAGAAAAATCGGAAGATCTACTAAACACCTTGGTCATTCGTAACATTATTATGTACAGCGTAGTGAGTGCGGTACTCATTGTGGCAGCCTTTGGAATTTATAATGTCATTTCTACGGTAGTAATGGAAAAGCACCGTGATATTGCCATCCTTAAATCCATGGGTTTTTATAAGCATGAGATTCAATTTATTTTTGTGATTGAGGGATTAATTCTTGGGGTTGTTGGATGTATGTTCGGACTCCCTCTAGGAAGTTTGTTAATGTATGGCCTTATGCAGATAAAATTTAAGCCACCAGGGAGCACGGAATTAATTAGCATGCCGCTTGACTGGGGGTATTGGCAGTTTCTGATAGCCACCGCTTTTGCGATGACTGCTGCAATTATCGCCGCTTTGCTTCCAGCACGTAAAGCCGCGATGGTTCAACCCGTTGATATCCTGCGAGGAGGGATATAAATGACAACGGTAATAAAGACTGAGCAACTCACGCGTTTTCTGTTGGAAGAGGTGCCCATTACCTTGGTTAAGGACATCAGCCTTGAAATTCAGATGGGCGAATTTGTTGTCATAACCGGGCCTTCAGGCTCTGGTAAATCCTCGCTCCTTTATTTATTAGGATTACTGGATAAACCCACGAGTGGAAAATTATGGTTAACGGGAGAAGACACAGCAACCTATAGCGAAGATAAACTGGCTGATAAAAGACTTGCACAGCTAGGCTACGTTTTTCAATTTCACTTCTTACTGGCAGAATTTAGTGCATTAGAAAATGTCATGCTACCCATGCAACGATTAGGCAAATTGCCTGTTGATGCCATTAAAAAACGTGCTATTCAATTATTAACAAACTTAGGTTTGGAAGATCAATTATATAAATTCCCTAAACAGCTTTCTGGTGGCCAAAGTCAACGTGTTGCTATTGCCAGGGCCCTTGCAAATGAACCCTTATTAATTTTGGCCGATGAACCGACAGGAAATTTAGATAGGGCTGCGAGTTTAAATGTGCAAATGATATTAAAAGAACTCGCACATGAGCATCAGCGAGCAGTAATAGTGGTCACACATGAGCCTGAGTTTGCGTCTTTAGCAGACAGAGTCATTCATCTCGTTGATGGCAAGATTCACGATTAAACTAAGCATCATAATCTACCCGCAAATGTTTTGAGCATTACAAAGACGATGTTGGAGAAGAGTACCTATGCCATGAATTAGTAGTGCAAGCACAAGCAAATTATTGCAAATTTTTTCAATAAACTTCAAAAAACGTTAATAGAAGAAGATAAAGATTATTTATGTAGGTTTTGAGCGAGTATCAAAGTGGGCGGTTGATCGCAGCATGCATATCGCTGATCTTTCGTCTACAATTCAGGGTAATTGCAAATTTTGCATCAGAGCACAAGTTTCGGAGCGCTAGGCCTAGAATCAACTTATGAGAAGCTTGTATGGATTCAAAACCAAAGGTTAACAGAAAAACAAATTGGGCTGGCAATGAAACTTGGTGTTGTCAGGAAACGGTATGTCCTGCTTCTTTGCAGGAATTGCAAGACTGCGTGCGATACTCGGAAAAACATAATATAAAAATAAAAGCTATCGGCGCAGCACATTCCTTTTCAGACTGCGCAGCTACTAGTGGCATACAAATTGATCTAAAACATCTCAATAAAATTATTTCTTTTAATCCTCGCACTAAAGTTATTGAAGCAGAAGCGGGTATTCGACTAAAAGACCTATATCTTTTTTTCAACAATAATAATGTTGCCTTGCCAAGCATTCCAAATGTTGATGAAATTACACTAGGCGGCGCGATTTCTAATGCTACTCATGGCACTAATATTTTTTATGGCACATATTCGTCTCTAGTGCGTGAGATCAAACTGGTCACGGCAAATGGTGAAATGTTACAACTTCAGGATGACGCTAGAAATACCAAAGGTCAGCAACGATTTGAAGCCGCATTGGCTAGTTTTGGAGCATTAGGTATTTTTTATTCCATTACTCTGAAACTTGAAGAAAGTTACGATGTACTAGTGCAGCGATATTCAACTGCCTTAAAGGATATCAATGATGAAATTGAAAGTCTGGCACGTAAACATGATGGAGTGCAATTTATGCTTTTTCCTTTACAAGGATTAGCTTTTATTAAAACTCAAGACAAAATACGATGTGGATTGCAACCTTACAGTAAACAATCCATCAGGAGTATCTGGGTATTTGAGTCGATACTCTGGATGTTTAAGCCAAAAAGATGGCAATTATTAACAAAACTCTTCCAAAAAGTATTTAATAGTAAAATTTTTCTTTCTATTTTAAGAAAACTTTATAACTCCAGTAATGTTACGAATTGGTCAGATGGAGAGCTCTCACGGCATAAAAGCCGTTTTTTTAATATGGAATACGCTATTCCAATCAGCAGAGTAAAAGAAGCATTAGATGCTATATTCCACACCACACAAGAGTTTAATCATACAGGCGCCTATATACGATGTTTGCCTTTTATTCTAAGGCCTGTTGGTGCTGATACATTAGGGTTTTTATCACCTACATATCAGAGGGATACCTGTTATATCGATATATTGTTTCAAGCGGCTGATTCCAATGAAATTTCTTTCTATGCACAACTTGAGAAAGATCTTTTAAGGGTTGATGGGCGAGTTTCTTGGTCTCGAAAATTTTTTGCATCAAGTGAAGACATTTTGCAACGGTATTCCCACCACACAAAATTTTTAGATGTCATGGAAGAACTGGATCCTAAAGGGATTTTTGTTAATAGTTTTGTTTCGCGTATCTTTGAATCTGGTTCTAAACAAAGCCCCCACTAATGTCCCCAGCGATTAAATTTTAATCATTCTCTGGTTTGTTCTTAGCAGGGTCAGTAGCGTTCACGCCTGTGTGTCGCGAAATCTAAGATCATGAAATTAAGTTTAAAAAAGATCCATTTAAGTAAAGATCCTAATAAGCAGATGAATTAAAAATAGCAAAATAATGAAAGGGATCATTAGAGAGGAGAAGCCTCTATTAATGGGTTTATTGCCGGTATTCATATTCACATCGAAATTGTTGGGAATGTTTGAGTCATAAAAGGTATCTCTGTCGACGATAATGGCCTGTGGAGGAAGCTGCTCTGATTCAGTGGTGCTGGCTGAGAGTTTTTTAACCGCTGTACCAATGGCTAAGAATTCGATTAAGCCATTTCCCAATTGATAGACATAAGTCTTTACACCGATGACATCATCAGCACCAATCGCCTTGGCTTCTTCATTAATAATGGCTAAAGCATTCTCACGGGCATCATAAATCAGACGGGTTAATTCGTTAATCTCGCCGCGTACAAAGGATTTTAATGTCGAAGTAATTCCACCAACTAAGCCCAGAGAATACACAGAAGTTCCTAGTAGCAAGCGTAATGGCATGTAACCTTTGTTCGCCATATTCCACATTTCAATATTGGTCATATCACTGCTGATTGGATCATTGAGTTTATCGCCAGGTAATTTAGAGTTATGAGAGGCAGTTCCTATCATTAGCATTTCGTTAACGCCACCGAAGGGTAGTATAGTTGTTTTAATTCCAAGTACTGCATTAGCTTTGTGTTCTTTAGCGTGAGCAATAATGCGGCTTAATGCCAAATGTCGTGTGTGATTAAAGATATTTGAATATTCTTTAATTTCACCACGAGCTAAGGTTTTTAAACTGCCAAGTATGCCACGGCCAATTCCCATCGCATAAGCAACATTGCCGAAAGCAAAACAAATGGGCTTATAACCAGCATCCAACTGGGCATAGAGTTCTTGACCATCAGCGGAGGTGGAGAATTTGTTGAGAGGGGTTGAGCCATTGGCATGAATTGCTGAACCAATTGCTAGAAACTCGACATTGGCACCATGAAAAATGAGTTGACTGTCAACACCGGTAATTCCAGTTGCGCCATGATTGATGGCTTCTTGTAGCATCCGTTGGTAAGCTGTTTTCCTACCATCTTCGATAAGCTGGGTAATTTGATTTAACTCTCCTCCTAGCATGGCTTTTAATCCTGTGCCAACACTTCGCAGAATTCCAAGAGAATGAACACTATTACCAACTACGATATTTCCCGGAGCATAACCTTTTTCTGACAAGCAATAAATTTCATTACCTGATAATCCAGTTGTAACAGCCATAATTTTTCTTCCATGCAGGATTTGTTAAAGAGAGTATAGAACTAGTTGTAGAAAGATGCCTGATAATAGCGTGCTGCCTAATTTGTTATTGGGCTTAAAGGCCATTGTAAGTTACTAAGTTTAAGCGCAATATGGAGTAACATATGATTTGGCAAAATCAAATTATGCATCCGATTATCGAAACGAGTCACTTGATCCTTAGAGCCCCTCAAAAAGGTGATGAATTTTCTCTTAATCAAGCGATTCAAGAGTCATTATCTGCGCTTTCTCGTTGGATGCCTTGGGCTCAAGATCCAAGTCTGGAAATGACAAAAGCCTTTATAGATAACAATGTTGAAGTTTGGGGAACCAATAAACAAAAGGAAATGCCTTTTATCGTCTTGTTGAAAGAAGAGAATCGTATTATTGGTGCCAGCGGCTACAATGATCAAAGTGATTCTTTCGTACCTTTTTATGAAATTGGGTATTGGCTGCACAGTGACTACACTGGTAGAGGGTTTGCAACAGAATTGACGATTGCTCTGACTCATTACGCTTTCGAACAATTAAAGGCAATTCGTGTGCAGATTTGCTGCCAGGCAGAAAATCTTCGATCGCTTCGTGTGATAGAGAAATGTGGTTATCAATTTGAAGCAAAACTCCATAAACAATGTTTGGATTTAGCGACAAAAAAGCCTGCAGATAGGCTCGTATTTGCCTGCTTTGATACAAGTAAACTGCCACGAATTTTTCTTAGATATAGGAAGGCTCTTTGAGTTTAAGATGACCTAGATGTGATTACGTAACATTAGTTCCTGAGGATAGGGAGCGAGGTAACTTTGTTTTTCCAAATAGGGTTGTTGGTGGTGATTTAAATGATGCTTAAGTAAAGTTATGGGAACAATTAAAGGCAGTAATCCACGACGGTAACTTTCAATGGCTTCTAATAATTCTTGTTTATCTTTTTTATCGAGCTGTTTTTTAAAGTAGCCTAAACAATGTTGCAATACATTCGTATGTTTCTTTGGGGTTGCTATATAACCAAGTGTCTCCATTAAATCAGTAAGGTAGGCTATCGCAAATACAGATAAGTTTTCTTCATTAATACGACTGACTTTTTTACCAAGCATTCGGCATCGTATTGGATGATGAGCCATTAGTGTTAACTTATGACGGGTATGAAAATCAAGTAGACTGCTATTGGTTAAGCCTGTTTTTACCAGGTCTTGCCATTCTTTATAGACAAAAAGACGCTCAATAAAATTTTCACGTAGATGAGGGTCATTCAAGCGCCCCTCTTCTTCAATAGGTAACCAGGGATAGTATTCTGTAAGAGTTTTGGCATAAATGCCTTGCCCCATTCGGGGTGCTTGTCCTTGGTCTTGATAGATTTTAACACGTTTTAAACCACAAGAAGGTGACTTGCTTTTTAAGATATAGCCGCTGATGTTCTGTAGTTGTTTCATAATGTTTTGAGAGAAATTAAGCATTGCGGCGGTGTAATCTTTATTAGGATTTTTAATGTCTACCATGCTTGGTGATTGAGCATTGCCAATCAAGCGAACAGGGGGGCGTGGCGTGCCCATGCCAATAGCTACTTCAGGACAAATAGGCAAAAAATCAACATAGTTGGCTAGCAAATCACAAAGGTAGCTATCACGTTTGTGGCCGCCATCAAAACGAACCCTTTCTCCTAAAAGACAAGAAGAAACCCCGATTACTATCCGGTTGTCATTCTTAGTTACATTTTGCACGTCATTGAGCCTCGTATCCTAAATTCATTTTTTGAGAATACCATTGGTTTGCTGTAAAAAACATAAATACTATGAGCATAATGAACACTAATTAAATTTTAGATAACTTTCGGTAGACTAATATGTCAATAGCACTCGTTTGGTTTAGGCAAGATCTGCGTTGTCAGGATAATCCAGCTTTGGCCGCTGCATGCCAGAACCATAAAGGAGTTATTCCACTTTATATTGCAGATGAAAAACCAGCTAAAACAGTAGGGGCAGCACAAGGGTGGTGGTTGCATCATTCATTATTGTCTTTAAAAAAAGATCTGGAAAGTCATGGGTTGAACTTGTGTTTACGGCATGGTCTGGCTTGGCCACAACTGTTTACGTTAATTAAGCAATATAAAATAGAGGCTGTATATTGGAATCGCTGTTATGAGCCTGAAAAAATAACGCGGGATAAAGCCATTAAGGCGCAATTAAAAAATTTAGGTGTCAAGGTTTTTAGCTTTAATGCCAGTTTATTAATCGAGCCTTGGGAAGTCACGACCAGCAATCAGAGCTACTTTAAAGTCTTTACTCCCTTTTGGCGACAGTGCTTAAAAAAAATTGAACTCCCTGCTCCGATAAGTATTAATCAATGGCCTTGCTGCCCACCTTTTGAAGTATTCTTGGCAGAATTGGGATGGCGGGAGTTCTCGTATCACTTGCTTTATCATTTTCCTTCGTTACATGAAGAAAATTTCAAACAAGATTTTAATCAATTCTCCTGGCGAAATGATGAAGATGTCCTACTAAAATGGCAGCAGGGGCTAACCGGTTTTCCCATTGTTGATGCGGGTATGCGTGAACTATGGCGAACGGGGTATATGCACAATCGTGTTCGTATGATTGTGGCTTCTTTTTTGGTAAAGGATTTATTGATTGATTGGAGAAAAGGAGCTGCCTGGTTTTTAGATACCTTAGTCGATGCGGATCTGGCTAATAACTCTGCAAGTTGGCAGTGGGTTGCTGGCAGTGGTGCTGATGCTGCTCCTTATTTCCGTATTTTTAATCCTGTATTACAGGGAGAGAAATTTGATGCTCAGGGTGAGTATATCAGGCGATGGGTGCCTGAGTTAGCCTCTGTCTCTTCGCAATGGATTCATAAGCCCTGGAAGGCTCCTAACAAATTGGGAATTACCTTAGGCAAAGATTATCCTTATCCTATCGTGGATCACGATGAAGCTCGTCACCGTGCCCTAGCGGTTTATCAAGCACTTAAAAAAGTTAGATAACTTTTTAAGTCGAGTATTAGCGGTAAAAAAAAATTTTAAATATCATTCGGTTAAGTTTCATTCATTTGCTTTGAGCTTGGTTTTACTCTATTTCTTAAGAAGGCTCATCAAAAAAGATGTGTGTCATGATCATTTTTAATCTCATGAGGAAGTAGTTTTATAAGGAGATAAAAATGCTTAAATACCTAATTGCATGGTTATTGGGGGTTCCTCTAAGCATCTTAGTATTAATTTGGCTAGTTTCTCATATTTTTTAGACAAGGAAGGTTATCATGATCAACGAACCAAATCATTGTCATCCACATTCCTTTAAACGCATTTCCTGGACGGCAATTTTTGTTGGCGCTTTGACCGGTGTAGGCTTAGGCTTTTTATTAAATTTATTTGGTATTGCTATAGGATTAAGCTTATTCACCCTGAATCCAGAAGGCTCCGCTGTTTTGGCTATAGGCGGTTTATTAGGCTTACTGATAGGAATAATTGCTTCTATGGTTGTGGCTGGTTATGCTGCGGGCTATTTGGGGCGATTATATTGCCCAAAACGTAATTTAGGGATTATTTATGGTTTTACTACCTGGGTTGTAGCCTTGGTATTGACTGCACTGATAGCAGGCCATACGAGTCAATATGTCTCGACTTATACGAATAATCTGACGCAAACCGCAGTAACTTCAGCAACGCAAGAAAAAACCAATTTTCAAGAAACTAGTCCTAAAAAGACCGTTACAAGCGATCAAAATTCAATTGCCATCAATGTTTCACCGAATAATTTAGCTTGGGCTGCTTTTATCGTATTTGTTTTATTTTTTATAGGGGCAGTATCAACATGTGTTGGAGCTTGCTGGGGGATGAATTGCAGTAGTGATGATGAATGATAGGGAAAATTAATAGTTTTTAAAAATTGGAAAAAAAGGAAGTGATGTATGGACAAGTTAAAAGGAATTAGAGTAGCAATTTTAGTGGCCCATGGTTTTGAACAAGTGGAAATGGAAGCGCCGCGCAAAGCTTTGGAAAATGAGGGTGCTAAAACCTTATTGATTTCTCCAGAAAAAGAACAGGTACAAGGTTGGCATCATTTAGAAAAAGGCGATAATTTTTCTGTGGATATTCCTTTGGATGAGGCAAATCCTGAGGATTTTGATGCATTACTTTTACCGGGTGGTGTAATCAACCCAGACAGGTTACGCCTGTTTCCTAAAGCGGCTTCATTTGTTAGCAAAATGAATGAACAACATAAACCCATAGCAGCTATTTGTCATGGGCCCTGGCTATTAATTAATGCGAATGTGGTTAAAGGGCATAAAATGACCTCTTGGCTTTCTATTAAAACTGACTTAATAAATGCTGGTGCAGAATGGGTTGATGAGCCAGTGGTATGTGATAGTCAACTGTTAACAAGCCGAAAACCGGGAGATATACCGCTATTTAATGAAGCAATGGTTAAGTTATTTCAGGGCACTTAAAACACGGTTGCCACTAGACTTCTAGCGCTTGGCACCAATACTTTAATTAGCAATTCTTGCTGACATCAACCAGAGCCCTCCGATCATCCTAGTTAAGGAAGCGTTAATACTAATGCTTTATGATTAAATTATGATCATATTGTCAATGTTTTTTTATGAAAGCTAAGGGCCCAATTTCACCAACACTGGAACAGCTTCAAAAGGCACAGCAACAACCTATAGAGCGAATAGTTTGTAGCGGTGGTGGCGCTAAAGGAGTCGGTTATGCTGGCTCTTATAGAGCAATGCAAGACACTGGTGTATTAAAAAAAATTCAAGCTTTTTCTGGTGCGTCAGCCGGTGCGATCACTGCTGCTTTCATGGCTGTAGGCATGCCTTCTGACATTTTTCGTGAGCAATTGCTTTCTACTAACTTCAAAGACCTTTTGGGTAAGAGGGTTGGTGCTGTTTTTGGCAAAAATGAACCCGGTATTTCATCCATAACAAAGGATGGTAAACCTCTTGAAGCGTTTATTCGTGACAATATCATTGCAACAGTCAAAGGGTCATTACAGCAGTTAGACAATCTTGAGGATATTGCTGAGCAGCATGAGGATCTAAGACAGCTATTAGCCAAAGTAAGAGGGGAGAGCCCGCGTATTACCTTCGGTGATTTAGCAATACTTAATCGTTATTTCCCAGAGCATTTTAAGCAATTGACAATACCTGCTGTTAGATTTCCTGACGGAAAACTCCAGATTTTCAATAGTGATCTTACACCAGATGTTGAAATTGCCTTGGCTTGTCGGGCTTCTGCGTCAATTCCAGTCGTTTTACAACCTATTGAGATTGAGATTAATGGGGTAAAGCAGCGATTTGTTGACGGGGGACTCTATGATAATTTGCCAACGGATTATTTTGATTTGCAAGAAAATGGGACCTTTGCAAAAAACACTAAACCTGAGCAAACCATGGTTTTTGCTTTTGGTGAAGGTTTAGATGATAAGAAAAATCAAGTCTTTCAAGCGTTGTATGGCAAGCGTTGGGATGAAGTGGTTTCTGACGAAATATTAAATAGCATAATAGATGATGCAATTGTTTTGGCTAAACAAGTCAGGGACGAGGAAGAAGATTTAGATTCTGCGGAAGATGAGGCTCAATTATTGCATCAAGCGATAAAGTACGTTTTGGCACAGCAAGTGAAACATAAAGTCATCACCATAGATGAATCTCAGAGCATCATGTCTGCGACAAAAAAAGCAATCGATAGCTTGTTACTAAAACCAAAAGACAATCAGGAATTTTGGAACGCCTATAAAAATGAAACAAATCAGGAGAATAGGGTTAAGCTATTAGGCTCTTTCGTCAAAGAAAAAATGAAACCTATTCTCTATGACGCAGGAGTGATTGAACGGTTAAAAAGAAATGTTTTGGTAGAAGTGCTTGGCGATTTGCACACCTCATTTAAAAATACCGCTCAAAAAGAAGCAGGATATCAAAAGTTACGTTCAGACTACGCTCTTCGTACAGTGGAGTTGCGTGTAGGCAATATTAAAACAACAGATTTTGACGAGGCTACTAAATTAGCAAGAGTAATGGATGCTTTAGGTTACTTAGATACCATTAATTACATTACCAACCATGAATTATATGGCCCAGATGACTTTAATGAAGAGCAATTCTACATTGATTTAGTGGATAACTTTGAGCATATTCATCGGGCAACACTGATGGGTGCGGGTAAGGATGCAAGTAAAGATCCATTGATTCGTGAGATAGCCGCACTTCGAACGCAGTTAGAATATCAAGGTAAGCCTAATGATGTAATTAGTAGGCAAGTGTACCAATTAATAAAAGATAAGGTTGAACGTCGATTGGATTCCATTGAGGCTTTTGCTCTGGCAAGAGCAGTAGAGTATGGTAATAAGACCTTAACAGCAGACGCGCTATTTAAAGAAACCTATGAGGAAGGGTTTAATCGAAGTGGTACCTTTTCCATATCAAATATCACAGGCGAGCGTATTTTCAAGACAAGCACATTACACGAAGCATTAAAAGAAAAAAGCATGTTTGATTTATATGAAAACCAGCCTCCTCACAACAAAAATACGCGCACGGATAAAGTCTTTGATTCGTTGGCAAAGCTAACGACCTTTCGAGACGCGTATAATGAGTCACAAATGAAAAAAGAGGTGGCCATTGTAAACACGCCAGTGAGTTCAGGTATTAATCAGTAATTGGACCGGCGACAATGATGTCAATGACTGGTTCATCGCAGTTTTTTGCAATTTCAGCGCGAACCAATGAATGTAGACGAATGACTTCATTCCAATCGCTTCCTTTCGCAAAAATGGGTTCCCCAATCGTTACTTTAATGACTCCAGGTTTTGCAAGAAGGCTACCATCCCGCAAAATAGAGCGAGTCCCGCAAATAGAAACAGGACAGATTGCTGTTCCCGTCTCAGCAGCAACAGTAAAGGCACCAAATTTGAATGGGCGCAAACCTGTGGCGTAGGTAAATGTGCCTTCGGGGAATATGACAATGGATAGTCCTTTTTGGATGGCGTTTTTAATCAGGGTTATATTGTGTCGACTTTTTGTAAAATCCATTCTATCTACAGATATAAATTTAAGTTTTTTGATAAATGTACGGATGATGGGAACTTTTAATAATTCTTTTTTGCCAACAAAAATAATTCCAGGTGGTAAAACGCCTAATAAAACAATTGAATCCGCGTAACTTGCATGATTAGCCACATAAATCATCGGGTGGTGCAGATTTGTGCTGCCATGGATGGTAATGGGGCATGCTATCAATCGACAGTATAGTCGCGTGCAAAATTTTGTTAATTTTGCCGCAGCATGCTGCGGCAAGGGTAAAATAATTAGCCAAGACAAAAGAAATACCAGAATTAGCATGAGCCCTGCGTAAAAGGAATAGAGTAATTTTCCTAGATAGCTGAACCCATCAGAAAGTTTTTTTCTAAGACTTAAGAGGACGAGTTTTATCAATTGTAATTTTACGGGTAAGCGTTGCTTGGTTAGTTTGCCTTCGAGGTATGCTTTTTTGCAAGCAGATCGCTGCAATTTGCCACTGGATGTTTTGAGAATAGTTTTAGGTGGAACAAGTATGACAACATCAGGTGGAAGACCTATTGCGCTTGCCATTTTTTCAATAACTTCTGTCCTTATCTGTTGTTTTTTTTCTTTTGTAATTTCATAGGTTTCGGCAACCACAATTAATTTTTCAGTGCCACTTTCAGGATCGGTGGTTCCAAAAGCAACGATGCATCCACGGCGAATTCCTGCGATTTGGCTGACTATTTCTTCAATCTCTTCTGGATAAAGGTTACGTCCTGCTTTGATAATAAGATCCTTTTTACGTCCGGTAATAAATAGTTCTTTACCGACACAATAACCCAAATCACCAGTGTACCACCAACCATTATGAAAGGTTTTAGCGGTTGCTGCAGGATTGCCATAATATCCTTGCATGGCGGAGGGACCCCTAAATTGTATATTTCCTACCATTCTTTCTGGCAGCTCATTTCCTGCATCGTTAACTATACGTATCTCATGATCGATTAAAGGTTCGCCACAACCAACATATTCGATAACATGCTTTGTGTCTTGGGATGCGGGAATAGCTTTATTTTCTTTCTCAAAAAATTCACGCTGTATTTTATCAATGAGGGGAACACGCATTGTTGGTGGAAAAGTTAATCCTACTGTTGTTTCAGCAAGACCATAGACTGGTGCAAAGGCTTCAATTTTAAAACCATAAGGAGAGAATTTTTTGCTAAAGCGTTCCAGAGTACGGGGATTGATTGCCTCAGCACCGTTAAATGCAAAACGCCATGAGCTAAGGTCTAATCCTTCAATATCTTTTGGATCAATTTTTTTAACACAGAGTTCATAAGCAAAATTAGGTCCGCCAGAAAGAGAACCACGATGATAATGAATGGCCCATAGCCAGCGTTCTGGCCTGGTTAAAAAGGCTAGTGGTGATAAGATAGTCACAGGAAGTCCGAAATAAAGACTCGCAAGCCAGGTCATTAATCCCATGTCATGATAAAGAGGCAACCAGCTTACGCAGATATCAGTAGGTTTAACGGGCACGCTTTTTCCAATAGAACGAATATTGGCGATAATATTGGCATGGGTTAGCGTGACGCCTTTGGGGTCACCTGTGCTACCTGAGGTGTACTGAATTAAGGCAATATCATTGAATGCTACGGAAATACTTGGTGAAGAATCTGCAGCGGGGGTTTGCAGATTGTTCAAAGTAACCACTTCCTTTAAACTCGGTATAAAGGTTCGCAGAATTTGACTAAGACTTTTAGCTTGCGAGAAGGTAACTAATATTCTTGCTTGGGCATTCTTTAAAATTTTTGCTTCTCTTTTAGTATATTCTTCGATTTGATCAGGACGAAACGGTGGGTAAATAGGGATTGGGATAGCGCCTGCGAGCAATATGCCACAAAAAGTATAAAAAAATTCTTCATGAGTTGGCAACATAATAGCAATGGTTTCTCCTGGTTGAATACCGCGTTTCCATAATCCATTGGCAACAAGAAGTGCTTTTTCAAGTAATTCCCCATAATGTATGATCTGTTCTTTACCTAATTCATTTTGTAAGTAAATGTGAGGGCGTTTGGGTTCTTTGGCTGCATAGATGCGTATTACATCAAGAAGAGTGGTTGCTGTTGTTAAATTTAGCGATAATGTTTCGAGTATAGGAGAAAATTGTTGAGTATCGGTTGGTATTGACGAAGCAGGACTAATTTGTTGAATAATTTTAGCTAAGTCTACTAGCGAGTCTGCTTTAATCATTGCATTTTCAGGAAGTCGAATTGAAAATACTTTCTCTATGCGCTGAAAAAGTTCTGTTTTTCCTAGGCTACCAATGCCTAATTCACGTTCTAAAGAAGCTTCAAGAGTAATTGCTTGTACCGCACGCTCAGCTTCGAGTTCAAGAAGGAATTCGCGGGTAATCGAAATTAATTGCTGTTCAATTTCATTTTGATGGAGTTTCATGAACTTATCCTTACAACAATGACACCCTCACTATCATCATGTAACTCGCTGGTGTGTTATTAATTAGCATAGTTGACGTTTATACAACTAGAAAGTAAGTAGAGTGGTCTATTAACTTAAGTTGTACAAAGCTGAGGATGAAGTTGGTAATTTTTTATTGTCTTCCACGCAAGCTGGCCACTTGCGCAGAAAAATGATTAAAAAATAATCAATTAAACCAATGGCTTAAATCGTCATTTTTATTCACAAATTGTCATTTTAGGCTTCAATTAATCCGTAATGAATAATTTTAATCCATATGATATACTCTCGCCGCCACAAACCCGTGGCGCAACTTTGGAGAGTTTAACCATGAAGTTAGCGAAATTCGCCGTTTTATCGATGCTTGTTAGTGGCAGTTTAGCCGCACAGGATATTAAGGTTGTAGGGACAATAACCAAGACAGCTAAGGTACCGATGTCACATATCTCTACAAAAAATGTTGCAAGAGCTGCAGCAGCCAACGTTGTTAAAGAAATTAAATTTCTAAATATTCAATTATCAGCAAAAGCCAAACAGAATTTAGCTAACCGCGCAAAGAATGCTCTAGCCCACCAACAGCAATTTGCCCTGAAGGCAGATAGTAAAGGCGATGCAATACAACTAGGTATGAATGAAGTTCCTGTACTGAATCAAGGTAGACACGGTACCTGCGTAACATTTGCTTCTACTGCAGCTGTTGATGCGGCTTTGGGTAAAGGCGATTACATCAGTCAGGTATGTCAATTAGAGCTCGGTAACTACCTTGAAAAGAATGCCTATGGTGCGAGTGGTTGGAATGGTTCCTTTGGACCTATGGTGCTTGGTCAAATGGACCTCTTTGGGGTTGTTAGTAAAGAGCAACAGGCTTCTCAAGGTTGTGCCGGTGTTACAGAGTACCCTGTAAATGGCCAAGCCCCTGCCGCAGAAATGAATCCAGAAGACTATCACCAAATGAGTGAAACCTTAAGAGAGCAAGTAGCATGGTCACCAATCCTGGATATTTACCAAGCGCTTGATCGTGCTGATACCAACAAAGTGGTTGAGGAAGTGAAGCGTAGTTTAAAAGCGAAAGATCGCGTTACTTTTGGTGTTCTGTTATTAGACTTTGATCTTGGATTTATGGGGGCTGTAGGTAGTCATAACTCTACTTTTGATACTTGGGTTTTAACGCCAGAAATTGCCAGAGATGCTATGTTCGGAGCTATGTTTGGTGGTCATGAAATGGTTATTACTGGTTTTGATGATAATGCAGTAGCCATTGATGAAAAGGGCCAAAAACACCGTGGGTTATTCACTCTACGCAACTCTTGGGGTGAAGATGTAGGTGATCATGGTAATTTCTATATGTCTTATGATTACTTTAAATTATTAGTCATCGAAGCACAGCGTATTCGCAGCATTGAGTCGTCTGAAGAATAGTTCGAAGGTTACTTAAATTACTAGGAGATTTAATCTCCTAGTAAGATTATATTTGACATAATTCCTGAATAATTAAGCAATTTTAAAATTATTTTTTCTCAACCCGTTTTTAAAATTAAGATAGGTAGAAAAAAATTATCAGATTTTACTTTTTGCAATTTCAGCAAACCGAAAATAAACTAAATGGCTATTTTCAAGGAAATGAGAATAAGGTTTGGCGGTATCCAGTTATGCTGTTGACGTAGTGGGTTGGTTAACCGCGTTAATTTTACCTGCGGGTCTCTTTTTCTTATTAAGAGGATCAACCATGAATTGGGCTTGTACCAATTTTGTGGTCATCTTTGCAGCCGCTTTAGTCATGTGGATTTTCCGTCTGCTTCCAGAATATGTTCCTGCAGTATTTATGATTTTGGCAACCATTATTTTGGGATTAGCACACCAAAACGTTTTGCTATCGGGCTTCGGTTCTGACAGTTTTTTCTTGTCGATGCCAGATTTGGATTTGCCCAGTATTGAAAAATTGCGATTAAAAAAAGTTAATTTTCAATCTTAGCGTAGACATTGCTTCAATGTATCGATGAATAGCAATTAACTCCCATTGGAATTCTCAAGTACTCATCATTTAAGGGGAATTTATTAGGAGTGGGAGTATGTTATCGAGCAAACTCTTGTTTACTGTAAGCGACTCTTGCTGCAATAGATTCTTTTTCTTTTGCGGCATGATTTTCTATTTTTTGATAGCGTTTAAGTCCGCCTTCACGATTGGCAATTTGAATGTTCAATCCGGGGCGGGCATTAAGCTCTAGCATCAACGGGCCATGATCTTTATCGAGGACGATATCGACCCCTAAATAGCCTAGTCCTGTCAACTCATAACAACTGGCTGCAATTTCGAGAATCTTATCCCAATAGGGTACGGTGATATCAACAATAGGTGCCAGAGTATCGGGGTGATAATCAATCGTATCGTTCTGAAATACACCGCCTAAGGTTTTTCCGGTTGCCAAATTAATGCCTACACCAATAGCACCTTGGTGCAAATTGGCCTTGCCACCAGATAGTCGTGTTGGTAAGCGAACCATGGCCATGGCAGGGTAGCCTAATAAAGTAATAATGCGAATATCGGGGATACCCTCATAACTAACTTCTTTAAATATCGGGTCGACAACAACTCGATGTTCAATAATGGCATAGTCATTGTGACCACCTAAGCTATAAGCGCCTGTTAACAGACAAGAAAGATGGTAACTCAGTTCTTGGCTAGTAAATAACTTACCATTGATTTGACGATAACGTCCGAAAACGCTACCTGTGATAACAATAATGCCATCGCCTCCTGCACCGTGAGCAGGTTTAATAACGAAATCTCTGTAAGGCTCGAGGATTTTATCAATGTTTTTTATCTGGTGTTCGCTGTCAATAATTTCATAGAGCTTGGGAACCGCAATGCCTGCTTTAATTGCTAACTTCTTGGTTTGCAATTTATCATCAACCAACGGGTAGAGTTTACGTTCGTTGTACTTTAAAACATAATCACTATTACGCTGATTGATACTTAAGATCCCCCGCTTATGGAGTCTGTGGTATAGTTTCCACATTATAACTGCTCTCCGCCCAAGACTTTAAAGCGCATTAATTCAGAAAGGCGATATCCGCGATATTGACCAAACCATAAAATTAATGCGAGTAAAACCAAAAGCAACTCTGGGAAAGCGAAAACTAAATATTGCATGGGTTCATAATTCATTGCCCAAAAGGCAATAACAGCAGCAATGAGACTGCCTATGCCTGATTTTATTGCATCCGATGCACCGCGTTCATCCCAGGTAATGCACATACGTTCGATGGTCATCGTGAGAATCACCATGGGGAAGAGGGCTACCGATAAGCCTGATTCTAATCCTAAATTTTGACTTAGCACACTAATAAAGATCATTAAAAGAATGACAATGGTGAGAATAGCGGCTAATCGCGGCACTAATAGAAGCCTGAGTTGATCCAGATAGAAGCGAGCTAGTAACCCGAATGACACAATGATAACAAAAAGAGTAATTCCCCAAATGACGTGTGTTTCTCGAAAGGCCAGGGCGATTAGCACAGGCATAAAAGTACCAAAGGTTTTTAAACCAACAAAATTTCGTAACAATAAAATGATAAAGGCACCAATGGGTACAGTAAGTAAAATTTTATAAGTTTCTTGAACATTGACTGGTAATTGTAACAAAGAGAAGCGTAATAACTGCGAGTCTGTTTGTAAACCTCGTGCTTTGGCTATTGATAAGGCGTTAATCGGAGTTGGCGAAACCGTTAGGTTAAAAATAGGTTTTTTGCCACCCAAAACATCAAAAACGGGATCAAAGCCATATTGCCAAACAAGAAAATCTCTCGGGAAACCTGCGCTACCTGTTCGCGGATTAATATAGACCCAATCTTTGCCATTATAAACGACCATGAATAATTTAAAATCGGTCTTATTTTGATGCTTCAGATAAATTCCTTTGACAGGCATCGCATAAATTTTTGCTTGATTTAGTACAATGATGGCAGCTTTTATTACGCTGTCATCATTGAATTCATTGCCTACCAATAATCTGGAATTACCATCTTGCTTATTCAGTTCTTTAATAGTCCCTTGGGCAAATGTTTGGATGTCTGCCGAGGATTGACGTACTTGATTGGTAATCGCATCTACGGCAGCTTTTAGATTTTCAGTCAAGGGTTGTGCTTTTATAGCAGGAGGCTTGCCTAAAGAAGATTCATTATTATCTGTTTCGCGAAAAATAGCCCGGTAATAAAGGGATTGGACACCACTACTACGTCGCAAAGACCAAATTGTAAGGCGATTGTAGCCACTTAAATTTGTCGTTACACCATAGTTATGGGAAACAAAATATTCATCTAAAATTGCAAAATAGGGTGGCATATAAGGAATCGTGAAACTGGCTTTTACGGGCATATTGCGCTCCGCAGTAAAGCGCAAATGAGCTTCGACCATCCAACTATTGACTGTTTCTGTGTCTGTCACAGGAACATCAAGTATTAGATGACGGTAAAGGAATACGCCTATACCTACAATGAATAAGGTAAGAATTAAGCCATAAACATGGCGTTTATTTGACTTCATTTTTTCTCAACTTTTTGAGTTTTAACTAGGAATGCATGTTGTGGATCAACGAGACCATCAAAAGCGATGATTGCATCTCTGCCGAGCAAGAGAGGGTAATTAAAACGCTTACGATTGGTTAAATTCACAGGGATGGTACGTATTTTATCACCAATTTTAACCTTAATGGTGACAATAGGACGTCTAATCGGTTCTATATGATGCTGGAGTGAGGAATGTTCCCCGGCACGCACTTTGATCTTAACTTTACCGACATATTCGCAAGTAAATTCAACCTCACCAGTTTTACCGGGGACTTTAAACTGCAAATAAGCTTTACCATTTTCTTCAATTTCATGAATATCGATGGCACTAAGAGAAGCCGATTTTGCCCCGGTATCCAATTTGGCAGATAAGGTCATGTCTTTATCGACTAAAGTTGCTTTTTCAACATAGCCATAGATAATTTTTTGATTGGCTGCCATGGAACATCCTAAGAGCAAAGATAAAACGACAATAAGAAAGCTACGCAGACTCATTACACCCCTTCATAGTAAGTACGTGAGAAGATTGTTTTTACCCACAGGACTTACGCAAAATCTCAATCTCTTTGTTAAAAACATTTTTTGCCTCGACTCTAAGGTTTTGCGTAAGTCCTGACCCAATTTGTTGGGTATATGCTAGCAAATTTGTAATTTTACGCCCAGAGTTGTTTTGAGTCATCAAGAATTTTGTAAAAAATTATTCTGTACTGAAGTAATTTGGGGATTTTCTGGATATGGATGCGAAGTAAGAGGTCGTATATCAAGGTATAAAAAAATCATCATACAATCATCAAGTTGCGTTTTAAAAGATGAATTAATTAAATTTTATAAAAAACGTTTATTATTTTGTACAGTATGATATCATAATCAATGGACTATTATTTTTGTCTTATTTTAGATCAAGATGAAAAATTGGTTGTCATTTAGTCTCTAATTATGTACAATTCCCGCCATCTTAGCCGTTGCCTTTGATTCGCATGACGACCGAGAGTGTCTCTGACAATCCCAAAGAAAAGCTTGAAAACTCAAGTAATGTCTACCTGATTGCCGGGAGAATGGATGCTCAAGCCCGTTTATTGGCAAAAAGGTTACATGAATTGGGTTATATCTACGCTCTATATGGAGCGCTCGACGGCTTGAGTCTTTCTTACAGCATGATCAAATATTCATTTGATTTACTGTGCACCAGTAGTAATACTTCTTCTTCAGACGTGATGCATGAGTGGATGCTTACGCCAGAGGGCCTCGCAATTGCAGCTTCAAGTACCATCACGGTAGTAGTTTTTTCATTACTAGCTAATCATTTTAAGGATGATGATAAGAACCAATTTAAAGGCTTTATTGCCGCAATTTGGCCTTACCTTCGTGATACGATGAAGGGTTTAAAAAATGCTTATAAAGGCTTTCGCAGTGCCATACAAGTCATTGAGCTTTTAGGAGGGCAAAATCTAAGGTATATGATTGTGCCTGTGGGAGTGCTACTTGGAGTACTCTCGGCAGTGAACCGTATTTGGTTTCGTTATCATGTGAACCTCCGCAAAGACATGATGAGGGCCAATGCTAATTTACTTGCTGAAATTCAAGATGCTGAATGTTTATCTTTAGAAGAAATAGAAAAAAAACGTACTTTAATTCAAAGTCAAACCCTGTCAAAAAGACGGCAAATGTTACTTTCAGCCGCTTATGGGGGTATTGTTGACGGTCTTTATCTTTATATAGGTGTTTTGGGGCTGTGTAGCTTAGCGCCCCCCGTATTCACCGCAATGGCAATATTCTGCTCCATTTATTTTTTGGCTTGTATTGCTACTCGGGTTTATGAGGAATATGACTTCCAGCGTCGCTTGGTCATTACTCAAGCTAAAATTGACTTGGCTTTGTGCGGAAAAACACTAGAAACACAAATTAATGAGTTAAATGATCTATGGTTAATGATAGCTGAGCAAGGTTCAACTCCAGATAGAATTACGAAGCAACAAGAATTAACCGATATGATTGGTCATCTGCATGGGCAATTTGAGAAAAAACGCGCCTATCTTCGTGAACTATCGACACTTTCTTACTCATCTGCTTTGCTTGCTGGGATGAAAAATGGCTTAGCCGCCTATGGAGCTCTCGCTAGCGCTATGTTTGCAATAGCAACGGTCATCGTTTTAGCTTCTGCCAGTTTTCCCCCGACTTTGCTTATTGCTTGCATTACCATGGGAATGGGGCTTTTAATTGGATTTACCATACATGCAATTGTTCATGCCTATCGCCACCAAGTGAAGCAAGAGCAGGAGCTGGATAATAACCCACATGATGAAAAATTAAATGAAATACTTCATGTGCTTAAAACAACTAAGCAACAGGTTGGGGAATTAAAGCCTGAGAAAGTTAAGACAGCAATTAGTGATGGCATGATCGTTGATCCTTCACCACAATTCTTTTTTCAGGAATGGTTTGAGGTTGTTCGCTCGTTTTTTTCAGGACTTGGAAAAGGCTCCAAGGCTGTTGACTTTACAATGAATAATTTCCAAGAGCGTGATGACATGGGGCATTATCACGATACCCCAATCATGCTGGGGGTTACCGTAGTAAGTGCTGTGGTTCATGCAATAGCACTGGCACTTCGAGCTCAAGCACGTGCATTTGGTAGAAATCCCATTGATAGCATACCTAATGCTAAGATCGGTAGTACAAAGGAAAGTATACCTACCCCGCTTTCCGGGGGATTAGATCCAGCTTCCCAGCGACGCTCTGATTCCCCTGGCATGAATTCCCCCTCCGTTGCTAATGACATTAATATAGACATTCCCATCATTACGAGTCCGACAACCAATACCAGAATATCGCCTTTCCACACTTCCTCTGGATATTCGCTCTTTTCATTTTTCTCTTCCTCTAAGGAAGGGCAACAAAAATCACGATCAGAGGGCATGGTTCGTTCACAAAGTGCTCAAGACTTAAGTGAGATGGAAAATAAGAACACCGCACCTCCTGTTCCTCCTACAATGCCTTCACCGTCAACCCAGTATTGGTAGTTATTTTTTTTGATATAGCTCGGGATTTAAATTAGGATCGTTATACATTTTAAATTGGTGGTAAATTCTAAATGTACGTTTTTGTTGGGTAATTTCAGTAAGCAATTCATCCAGACAAGTTAATAATTGCTTTTGCTGTGCGGTAATCGTTTGCCATTTGCGCTGACAAGTTTGTCGATGTATTTCATCAACATCTTGGCGGTGGACCTGAAGCTCCATATGATAAGCTTTCAGTGCAAGAATGGAGAGACGATCAATCATCATGCCTGGAGTTTCAGAGTGTACTGGACAATCGGTGGACTGTGCTGGTTGTAGCTGTGTAAACAAGTACTCATCCATCGCCTCCATACGATTGTTGCGCTGTTGGTTACAATAGTCGATTTCACGTTTGGCATGATAAACAAATTCAAATCCCATGTCTTCTCGTCTGGCTTTATCCTCCGCATGCCAAAGCCGATAATTGAATGCATGGTTTTCTTCCACGAGTGCTAAGAAATTTTTTTGATTTAAAAGTATGCCATTGGCTTTCCAATTAAAAATACAATCGTGATGCAAAGTGGCGATCTCGGTAACTTGCGGTAAATTGGCCATGGTTTCTAGGTGTAAATAAAAAATCTATATTAACATGCATCTTGAATTTGTGCCTCATTTCCGAAATTTTGCGAAATTAAAATGTTTCGCCAGCGGTGCTATTAATGTATCTTTCTTCACTTATGATAAATCTCTTTTAGAAAACATAAATCTTAAAAGAGAACAGATAACTTAGGATTACTAGCAAGTTCATGGGAGTGTTGAGTAACCGGTGACTTGTGTAAATTAAAATTGTTTGGTTTTCCTAAGTAAGATAATGTTGGGATATAAAATGAAAAATGAATCTGACGATTTTAATGTGATAACCTGTTTTTTAAATAGTGCCTTGGCACTTCAGATTTCTTCTTTAGAAGGCATGAGGCTCTATTTTGATGGTGAGTCTATCAATAAAAGCTGGGTTGAGAAATTAATTATGTCTTTTTTCCTCTATCGACAAGGGTTTGAAGTCTCTTTAATAGCTCTTTATAAAGAAAAAACAGGCCAAGAATTCACCGGACATAATTTAAAACAGCTCTGGGATACTAATTTTATTGATAAGGACGTTTTAAGAAAAAAAATCGACTTGGCAATCAAAGTATTGGATAATTTTGAAGCACTCGAGGATATACAACTGTTTCAATATCATGGAAAGCCTTGTATTGAGGATTTACCGCTTATTAATAATGAAGATTTAGAGATTCTAAGTGCTGCAGGCTGGGCGCTCCACGAAGAATTATTAAAAAATTTTAACAAGCTCAAAATAAATAGCAATACTTCAGCAAAGATACTTGAATTTAAACGAACTCAAAAAAATTGATGAAGATACGCTTTTGAGAACAGATTTGAGATTAACCCCGTTTAAAGGTTTAAAATGGTAACCATTGATCTGCTAAAGTATCATCAAGATTGTATTCCTTCACTTGCTAATATCTGGCATGAAGTATTAGGGAGAATCTGGGTGCCTGATGTGCCTATTGAGCGGGTGAAGCAAAATTTTCTCAATCACTTAAATAGCGATAAGTTACCGCTGACATTTGTCGCATTCTATAATAGCGAACCTGTTGCCATGTGCTCTTTACGTGAAAATGACGGTATTCGCCCTGATTTAATGCCTTGGCTTGGTTCACTCGTAGTCTCTCCAAGTTACCAGAAACAAGGTATTGCACAAATACTTATTAATAGAACAAAGCACAAAGCAGTCGAATTGGGTTTTAAAACGATTTATCTCTTGGCATTCGATCCCACGATTCCCGATTACTATAAACGTCTTGGTTGGGCTACCATTGGCATGGATGAGCTGAAAGGGCATCCAGTGACTGTGATGGAGACCCTATTGTAAAACATAAGCCTTACAATTCCATGTTATAAGTTATAGAATGCTCGAGGATGATTTTTTTATCATGGATGGCACTCACTATGCCTTCTAATGCTAAAGAATCATTGGCTAACAAGTCCAGCTCAGTAAAAAATTCCACGAAATTTTCTTTTTTATGCTCATCCATTGCATATTGGGTATAATCTTTATGAAGACAATACGCCCCCGCTTTTAAGAACGTTGAGACATTAACATATTTAGAATTTTTCCTGATTGCCGTTGTTACGTCATCAGCAGACTCCATAGCAAAAAGTTCTTGTAGTGCTGTAATATTTTTTCTAATTGAATCCAATTTGGATTTTAAGCGCTGAAAAGAGAGGATCATGGATGATTGATGAACTTCTTTACATACCCTGTTATGAACAACAAAATAGTCTTCTCCTATCTTCTCAAGATTATCTACTCGTTCGGTAAGTAAGAGAATATAATTTCTTAATTCACTCAAGTCATAACTATTTTTGGTCAAATTAATTTTTTGCTTTTTCCCAAATAAACAAAGATGTTGAGCAGGTTTGTAGGTAAATTTTTGTGTTACCTGAAAGGTCGGCTCTGCAGTTTCAGATGCTTCCTGCCGCGTTAATTCTAATTCAAAGCTTCCGCCATTTCTTTCTACCTTGATCATCATCATGCTAAGTGGTTTTTCAAATGACAAATGATCTAAACCGAAAGTAGTAAAAATCTTCCTATCCTCTAGTGAAAATGAAGAGAGTTCATTAGCAGCAATTAGCGCGCATTCAATTTGCCATTTTCGTGATAATAATCCCTGGTTTGCATAGGGGGAATAAGAGTCTGTCAAAATTAATAATTCATTATCCATGGCACTAATTTCAGCAAATGTTTTCTCAATTTTCTCCTTGCCTTTTTCATCACATTGGATGTGCAGTATATGATCTATGCTGGATGCACGTCTCAAGGTGAAGTTTTTTATAGGGGTATTCTGGTTTTGATTGGTGAATAAATATTTATTTTCATCAATGATTTCAACAGACCAAGGCATAGATGCTCCTGCAATTAAACGCCGCATAATATATCTTTATAAGCGGCAGATGAAGAACTGGGATGACAAGTTTCCTTTAAAAACAAGCAATAGGATGATTGGTTTGACAGTTATAAAAGCTCTACACAATACTTAGATGAATGGTTATTTGCCGGGAGAGAAGCAAGATGGTAGATGTTGTAATTTCCTCTTGGGGCATGGTTTACAGCAACCTAAGCGATAAGGCTATGGTTGAAGCTGCATTTAATGATTTGGATCTTGTGCCTGGTCTTATTTCTGTAGAAGATCAATCTTATCTACCTGAAGATGAAAGTCACTTGTTAGCCCCACACACACTTAAGGCTATGCTTGCAGTAGAAAGAGCATGGGCAAAGGCTAATTTAGGTCAACAGCGAAATTTTTTGCGAGGTAAAGACAAAAAATTCCGCGATCCTCGTGCAGCGGTTGTCGCTGGTACCATTACTGGTTCTCTCGGACTATTTGATTTTTCCATACCTCATATATTCGATCATTACACGTCTTCTAAAATCAGGGGTAATGCTCTTGCAGCTCCTATTGCAATTCGTTTTGGTTTGGGAGCAGGTGATTTCTCTTTAAGTGCTGCTAGTGCCACGGGAGGACAAGCATTGTGGATGGGAGCTAATTTAATAAAAATGGGTGTTGCCGATATAGTAGTGGTTGTCTGTGTAGAGTTAATGTCACCTTTTATAAAAAATGTGTTAAGTGCCATGGGTGTTCTATCAATTTCAGGGACTGCGCGTCCGTTGACCTTTGAACGGGATGGTATGCGACCGGTGGAAAGTGCTGTTGCCTTGGTTTTAGAATCGGAAGAGCATGCTAAAAAACGCCAGCATACCCCTCTCGCACGCTGGATTTGTGGGAGTGTAAAAAATGAGTGTTATCATTTGTTAGCGCCAGAGCCAAATACTGCTGCATTGCGGGAGGCAGTAATCGATTCCTTGAAATTTTTAAAGGGCGATTTGTCAAAGATTGATTGGATATCATTACATGCTACAGGCACCAAAGTATGGGATGCGCTCGAAATAAAGTTGATTAAAGAACTTTTTGGGAAAAAGCCACCTCATCTTAGCGCCTTCAAACGTACTTTTGGTCATGGACGTAGTACAGCATGTTTAATTGCAGTGGCCATGATTGCAGAAGGATTAGAGAAAAATCGGTTACCTGTTTTACCTCAAGATATTGATCCCAACTTCAATTTGGATTTATCACTTGTACATAACACGAAAGCTTCCTATGCAATGCACTGGTCGGCGGGCATGGGGGGAACTATTGCGGTCAATCTTTTTGAGCCATGGCAAACTTAAAAGACAAGGCTTCTTATTTACTATTGAAGCAAACCTTGAGGGTAACTGCATCATTTGCGGGCAGCCAATGGCCATATTCTTCATCCTGCCAGCGACTGGTTTCAGTAAGTTTTGCTTGTACACTATCAGCAGTAATACCAATGCGTTGAATCCAATCTGTACAGCGTTGTTTAACATGTTTGCGGATAAGGCTGCGCATAAAAAAGTAATGAGAGGGATTCCACGCTTCATTGAGATTATCATTAATGTAAGGCCTCAGTAGGTTGTCTTTATCGATGTTCTTGGCGAATTTCCATTGATTACCCTCCAAAACAATAATCGGCGACAGCTTTTGATCCCCAATTTGTACTTCATGGGCTATGTTCATATAGAATTTCCATCCAGCATAGTTAGCTGATAGATCCGCATTAGAAAAAATACCATTGATCAATGTGCCGAAAAAACCATCTTCTTGGCGCTGGCCATGAGCAATAATGGCAGCATGAGCTTGTTCAGCAGATTTACCGCGAGCTAGCTGGCGCATATACATTTTATAATATCCTTTGCCCTGCTGAAAAAAATGGCCAATCTTATCAGTACCAAAGTAATGACCATACATATTGATGGTGGGAGAGAGAAAAAATAGTGTCCCTGGAAATTGAGAGATAACGAGCCAATAAACTGTCTTCCATGGCCAGATTGGAGTATAGCGCATAGGCTGCAGTTCTTTCGGAAATCGACTCCAATGCACCCATCGTTCAAAAGTTGACTCGGGGAGACCTACTCCTGTTTGCCTGTAAATTAAATCAATGATATAGGCATCGGTACGGCGACGTGCCAATTGTGAAGTAGCGATTTGACTCTTTTGGGCTCTGGGTAGAAGTGCTTGAATTTCCAAATTGGTTTGGGTCATCGCATTTTCGAGGGTCTCGAAAAGCCTGCGACTAACAGTTGGTCCGATATCTACCAGGGGGACGGGGGGAAGGGTAAACTGATCGGTTTCTTCCGCTTGGGCCTCATGAATCCCACCTACGCTTAATAGTAACATTGCAATCCAAATAATGCGCCTTGCAAAAGCCATACTTCCTTATCCTTTCATAATTTGGCGGCCTGTTACTATAAAATATGAAAGGCCAACCGTTGTCTATAGTATTCCTTACTCCGCTCTATCAATAGTTTTCATGTTGGCTTCGGGGTAGCGCATTCCTTTAAATTGAAAAGAGGTCACTAACTCATCTACTTGTTGCCATGCTTGTTCTGGAAGGCTGAGTGTGGCACTTTGTACATTTTCTTCAAGATAGCGAATATGTTTTGTTCCTGGGATAGGCACAATACCGCTCATTTGTTTTAATAACCAGGCTAAGGCAATTTGCACCGGGGTTACTTGATGGGCTGCTGCTATCTTCTGCAAAAGCTCGACTAATTTAAAATTATGCGCAAAATTTTCAGGTTGAAAACGAGGTAAGCGCTGGCGAAAATCACTCGGATGCAATTGTTGCAAATTGGTCATTTTACCTGTTAAAAAACCTCGTCCAATGGGGCTGTAAGCAACAAATCCTATCCCTAGCTCCCTAAGAAGAGGTAATATTTTTTCTTCTACTCCTCTTTCCCAAAGAGAGTACTCTGATTGAATAACAGAAAGTGGATGGACTGCATGGGCGCGCCGAATGGTAGCAGGTCCCACCTCGCAAAGCCCAATATATCGGATTTTTCCCGCGGCGACTAGATCAGCCATAGCGCCAACAGTATCTTCAATGGGGACAGTAGGGTCGAGGCGATGTTGATAATACAAATCAATATAATCGGTTCCTAAACGTTGCAGAGAGCCATCAATTGCTTTTTTAATATTCACAGGAGAACTGTCAAGCCCATTGATTTCACCTTGCTCATTCCAGGTAAAGCCAAATTTGCTGGCAATGATAAATTTATCCCGTGTTTTGCTTCTTAAAGCACGGCCAATTAAGTCTTCATTAGTATGAGGTCCATAAACTTCGGCTGTATCGAAAAAATTAACGCCTAAATCTAATGCTCGGTAAAGTACCTGGGTGGACTCAGCTTCATTAGTAGGACCATAAGCCCAGGTTAGGCCCATACATCCTAAACCGATAACGGATACCTCCAACCCCTGTTGACCCAATTGACGTGTTTGCATGACCAAAAATTGTCCTTAATTTTTTTTACATAGTATGCCTGAGGTAATCACGAATTTAAAATAATGACTGTTGAATAAATGAGGTTGGGACCTCTTTAGTAAGAAAATGCACCCCTAGTCCGAGCAGACGAATAGGTTTCGGAGTTTCATTGATAATTTTATGGAAAAGCTCATGAAATTTATCTAGCTGAGGCTCTGAGCACTTTATTTCTGCTGTGGCTAGCTTAAAATCATTAAACTTTATTTTAATATATTGATTTTTTATTAAAAGGTCTGCAGCTGATGTTTGGATTCGCTTCAATAGCATTTTATAGAGGTCATTAATGATTTCTGTTGCTTGCTGCGTATCACAAATATTTTCTGCTAATGTGGTTTCAACACTTAATGATTTACGCTCTCTATTCGGTTGTACTGGTCTATTATCAATTCCGTGAGCTTGATAATAGAGATTCTCTCCTAACCTTCCAAAATATTTGACTAGTATTGATAGTGGTAGTGTTTGAAGATCTGCTCCAGTATGAAGATTCATGTGTTGCAGCTTTTTTGCCGTCACTTTACCTACCCCAAATAATTGGGTAACAGGTAATTGGCTAACAAAGGGCAGAATTTCTTCTGGGCGAATTACAAACAAGCCATTAGGTTTGTTCCAGCCAGAGGCTATTTTGGCTAAAAATTTGTTAGGGGCTACACCGGCTGAGGCAGTTAGTTTTTCACTGTCCCAAATTTTTTTACGAATTGCTTCCGCTATCCAAGTAGCACTTCCTTGATAAAGTTCGCAATTGCTTACATCAAGAAAGGCTTCATCAAGTGCCAAGGGCTCTACTAAATCAGTAAATTCTTTAAAAATCCGATGAATAGCTTGAGAGATTTGCTTGTACTTTGGCATGTCAACCGGTAGCACAATAAGATCCGGGCAATGTCGATAAGCAATAGCAGTCGGCATTGCTGAATGGACACCATATTGTCTTGCAATATAGTTACAAGTGCAAAGAACGCCACGTAGATTTGCAGCGCCACCAACGGCAACAGGTTTGTTAGCCAAAGTAGGGTTATCGCGAATTTCAATAGCAGCATAAAAACAATCCATGTCCACATGGATGATTTTTCGGTTGCTTATATTGGCCTTGGATTCCATATTGCTTTATAACAGTTGCCAGTAAATAGTAAGGTACTCGTTTAAATTATAATATTTGTGGCTATGGTTTGTATTTATTTTTTGCAAGTATGGTGTCAAGCGCATTAGCAAACGCCGTTTTATCCTTTGTGTTGTATACAGCAGGACCGCCAATGTTTGCTCCACTTCCTCGCAGCTGCTCCATCATATCGCGTAGTGACAAGCGTTGCCTAATGTTATTCGCCGTATATAACTCACCGCGAGGATTTAAGGCTAAACCTTGCTTTTCTATCACTGCAGCAGCTAGCGGGATGTCGGCTGTGATGACCAAGTCATTTATTGCAAGATGTTGGACAATATAATTGTCTGCCACATCAAATCCTTTATCGACTCGAACTGTCGTAATGTACCGAGAAGGAGGCTTTAATAATAATGTATTGGCAACCAAAATTAGTTCCGTACCCGTTCTTTCGGCTGCACGAAATAAAATCTCTTTTGCGCCTTTAGGACAAGCGTCTGCGTCAACCCATATTTTCATTTTTAGTTAAGATAGTTGTGAGTAATGTATATAATTTAAACAAACTGCCACCAGTTTGCAGTCATTACATCATAATCTATCCCTATAGGTATATAGCTTTGCTTACTAATTTTAAAATGCTGGCTACTTTGTTCGCTAACAATTTTCATGTGCCTGCAGGCAATTTCTGTTTAGCTTAACAGCATAAGGTAGATCGTAAAGAAGAGTGTACCTATAAATATTGATTTTACATTTAAAGCTGGAAAAATAAGGACAGCAAAGAATAGAATGGTCTTTCCCATTAAAAATTTTTCATTTTTATATTAATAGAGTACTTTACTTAGAGGGTTGCCAAGTTAGCTTTTGGGAATTTTTTTAGTTTGTTGGAGGGTGATAATGAAGTTTATGCTATCTATTTTACTAATTTTGGGGTTTAGTATGGCAAGTGCTGAGACTACCATCCCAGCTTCTTGTAAGCCGGTTGAGGTAAAAGGCGAGTCTGTTATGCTGTCTGCTAAAAAACCCCTTCTAGTCATGATACATAACTTATCGAATTCCGATTTGTGGCTTACTCATCCTGTTTCTGAACCAAGTGCTAGCGCTGGATGGAGTAGCCGCATACAAGCTGGACATTGGTCTGCACTGGCACTCGATAAAGAATCATTTGAATTGAGCTGTATTGAATCAAAACCGGGTCATGAACAACAGGTTCCTTGCGAGGGCGTAATTTCTGTTTGCCGTTGGTCTTCGGTGACTATACCTACACAAATGTCTGGAACATTTTGGGCAGTAGAAGACATGAATCTACAAGCCTTGACCGAGAATTTAGGCGGACGTGGTTTTGGATTACCTGACTCATCGCAATAAGTGATAAACTGATACTAATAATTTTTAAAATATGTGGTGAATGTGAGTAAAAAATCAAAGGATCCTTTCTATAAAAGGGAAAAAGAAAAATACGAAACGCCTATACCTAGTCGTGAGTTAATTATGCAGGTATTGGATGAATATGGCCGTCCTATGTCTCGTAACCAATTAGTTAGTAAACTTGAGGTGGAGAGTGGTGCTGAGCAGGAAGCATTAGGATTTCGCTTAAAAGCGATGGTGCGAGATGGCCAAATTATGCAAGATCGTCGTGGCCGTTTTTGCTTATTAGGGCGCATTAATCTACAGCGTGGTACAGTACAAGGACACCCTGAGGGATTTGGATTTTTTATTCCTGAAGATGGCGGTGAAGACATGATCTTATCTGCCAAGGAAATGCAAACAGTAATGCATGGTGATCTGGTGCTGGCTTATCAAACAGGAGTTGATAGGCGAGGCCGGCGAGAAGGTAAAGTTCACGAAGTCCTTGAACATGCTAACCAAACTGTTGTTGGCCGTTTTTTTACGGAACATGGCGTAGGATTTGTTATTCCCGATAATAAACGCTTAACTCAAGACATTTCTGTGCCGCTGGAATTTGCCGCTACCGCCAAGAATGGTCAAATGGTTCTGGCCGAGATAGTCGCATTCCCAACCAAACGCAATCAGGCTATAGGCAAGGTAATTCATATTTTGGGTGAGCATATGGCGCCCGGTATGGAAATTGAAGTTGCCATTTTTGCCCATGGTATCCCCGCCCAGTGGCCTGACGAAGTGATGGCCGAAGTTGCAAAAATTCCGCAGCATGTCAGTGAAGAGGAATTAAAAGGTCGTACGGATTTAAGAAGTTTACCCTTTGTAACTATTGATGGTGAGGATGCAAAGGATTTTGATGATGCCGTATATTGTTATCAAAAGCCCAAAGGTGGCTACCAACTTTATGTCGCTATTGCCGATGTGAGTCACTACGTCAAAGTGGATTCGGCTTTGGACAAAGAGGCTGCGAAGCGGGGGAACTCTGTTTATTTCCCCGGCCAGGTTGTCCCCATGTTGCCAGAGGCTTTATCCAATGGGATTTGCTCTTTAAATCCACATGTTGATAGATTGTGTATGGTTGCAGAAATGGCTATTTCGGCAGAGGGAAAAATAACACGCTCAAGATTTTATCGTGCGGTTTTTCATTCTCACGCTCGTCTTACTTACACCCAAGTTGGTCAGTGGTTAGAAGAAAACAAGATTGCTGCTGAATATGAATCATTGGTGCCAGCACTTGAATCGCTCAATTCTTTATTCAATATCTTGTTAAAAGCTCGGAAAAGTCGTGGGGCTATCGATTTTGATACAACGGAAACAAGTATTGAATTTGATGAAAATAGAAAAATAAAACGCGTGATACCCGTTATACGTAATGATGCTCATCGTTTGATTGAAGAATGCATGTTGGCAGCCAACGTTGCAACAGCGCGCTTTTTAGAGCGAGCAGAGATCCCTACGTTATATCGTGTCCACTCTTTACCTGATGAAGATAAGATTAATGCTCTTCGCCTATTTCTTGGCGAACTTGGTTTAAGGCTTGGGGGAGGAAAAAAACCTCATCCTAAAGACTTCCAAAAAACGATGGCTGATATCGGGGAGAGACCTGAGCGACATTTGATTGAAACAGTTATGTTGCGCTCACTAAAACAAGCACAATATGTGGAGGAGAATGACGGACATTTCGGACTAGCATACCCTGCCTATACTCATTTTACCTCGCCTATTCGTCGCTATCCAGATTTATTAATTCATCGAGCTATCGGTCATTTAGTCGACAATAAGCAAGTCAGCGAATTTCCTTACAGTGAGGAAGAAATGAACCGCTTTGGCAAGCATTGCTCTTCAACAGAAAGGCGTGCTGACGAAGCCACAAGGGAAGTTGTTTCTTGGTTAAAATGTGAATACATGCAAGATAAATTAGGCCAAGTGTTCCAAGGTACTATTTCTGCCGTTACGGGGTTTGGTATTTTCGTGGAGTTGGACGAAATCTATGTTGAAGGCTTAGTGCATGTTACTTCACTTAGAAATGACTATTATGCTTTTGATGCAGTTAAACATCGCCTGGTGGGAGAGCGTGGTGGTCATGTTTACCGTTTAGGCGATAAGATGTCTGTTATGGTTGCTCGCGTCGACCTTGATGAACGCAAAATTGATTTTGAACCTGCTGAAAATGGAGGCTCTGAGTGAGTGAGCACTATGTTTTTGGCCTCCATGCAGTCAATGCTTTACTTGCCAATTCCCATCGGCCTACCAAGAAATTATATATTAGTCAGGACCGACTCGACAAAAAAATACAAGTTCTACTTGCATTAGCGACGGAAAAAGGTATTCCTGTTGAGAAAATGACTGCTCAGAAAATGAATCAACGTTTTGCGGAATTTGCTCATCAAGGTGTTGTTGCTTGTGCTGGAAGTTTACGTGATTATGGTGAAAATGATTTACTGCCACTATTAGCTACTTCTAAAAAGCCTTGCCTTATTTTAATTCTTGATGGTGTTACTGACCCTCATAATTTAGGTGCCTGCTTGCGTACGGCAGATGCAACAGGCGTGGATTTTGTGATTATTCCGAAAGATAAAAGCGCTAGTATTACGCCGGTCGTCAGTAAAGTAGCCTGTGGTGCTGCCGAATCTATCCCTGTTGTTCGTGCAACTAATCTGGTTAGAGCCATGGAGACAATTAAACAAGAAGGCGTTTGGCTCTATGGTGCGGCAGGTGAGGCTATGGATTCCATGTATGCTATAGATTGTAAAACATCACTGGCCATCGTATTGGGTGCTGAAGGAGAAGGGTTACGTCGCCTCACTCGTGAGCACTGTGATGGTTTGTTTTCTTTACCGATGTTAGGTACTGTTGAGAGTTTAAATGTTTCAGTTGCTACAGGTGTTTGTCTATACGAAGTAATTCGTCAGCGCAGAACTGGTTTATAACGAGAGGATGAATTTTACTAGAAATGGGTAAACTTACCCATATTAAAAAACAACCATTTAGTATTATAATTTACTCACGGGTTAAGTATTTGAGCAATTAAAGCCTATTAAGGTATTGCTTAAATAATTACCTTCTAAATGTACGCGATGAAACCACAAAAGGAGATAGCCAGGACGGCTGCAAGGGATTGTTTTAATTCTTGAAATATCTTATTCCGAATCAAGTTAACATATGTCCGCCTTTTAGCAAGCTCGTCTTCAGAGTTATTCCTGGCAATATATGGGGTTAGTAATTGTATTGCATACAAAGGGCCCCGTTTTTATAGGATTTTGCATGTCATTAGCAAAAAATCGAATTCTAAGTAGGCAACTAGCGTTTGGATCTAAATCAAAAGATTTGCGGCAACTGTCCTTAACTATTTCCTGACTCATCCCTTTGAAAATGTGGACTAGCCCATTATTTCTTAGAATATTTGGAGTATTATTTGTAATTTTATAAACAGCAGTAACTATTTCTCCTGGATTAATGCGGGCAGGCGTTTTTTTTGGGGTGTAATTAAAAAAAAGGCTTTGCTGCTAATAAAAGCCCGGAGGATAAAAGCAATAAAATAAAGAACAATTTTTGTAGTTTATGATACATCGCTTCCTCCTGATGGTAGGTCAATTACAAGCGCAGTTCTTGACTTACATATGGTTTAAGAAGGTTAGCTACTGTTAAGCTATTATTCTCTTAACATGGAGATAACGTTTACATCGCTGTTTGGTAAAGTGAATTCACTCAGTTTCACAAAACCATTTTTTTCATATAAGGCCTGATTCTTGAGTGTGGCAGTTTCCAGGTAACAAGGAAGCCCACTTTGTTTAGCTAAATTGAAAGTATGGTTCATTAAAGCCGTACCAAACCCTTTTCCTTGTTGCTCTGGCTGGCTTGCAAGACACCAACAATACCAAAAAAGTCGATTGCCCATTTGTTTCTGCCGTTCCTTTTGCGTGAGCTCATCAAGGACCATCAGTCGCTTAAACGCTTCATTTCCCATACGTTTAGGAAGGGTAAAAAAACCGGAACGAAGACCTTTCCACCAAGAGAATTTTCTATCAGAAGGTAATTTTCGTATAGCAACGGCTTCTAATTCTGCAGTACAAAACGCTTTACCATATAACATGCAATACTGTGTTATAGCGTAAAACATGGCTTGTGCCCCTTGCTGATAGTTATCACCAAAGATCCAGCACATTACCGGATCTTTAGCAAAGGCCTTTGTCAAAATTGAGGCAGCCTCTTCAAGCTCGGATGGTTGGAGGTCATGTATTTGAATGATTTCGCTCATTTTTCAACAAATTGTCTAATAGTTTTGGTAAGTCTTGATACTAGTTCTTCAATTTCTTGGTCATTGATAATTAAAGGAGGAAGAAGTCTAATCACAGTATCTGCGGTTACATTAAAAAGTATTCCATTTTCAATACCAATTAGTCTTGCATCATTAGCAGGCCTGTCAAGTTCAACTCCTAACATATACCCCTTACCGCGAAAAGCACGTACACTCGGATGCTCTCCAAGCTCTAGCATTAACTTTTCTTTTAAAATAGCACTGTTACGTGTAACTAAGTTGCATAGTTTATCACGCTCAATCACGTCTAAAACAGTTAGAGCAGTTGCACAAGCAAAGGGATTGCCACCAAAAGTTGAACCATGATTACCGGGCTTGAATAAATTAGAAGCTTTATCACCCATTAAACAAACACTGATAGGAATACCATTTCCCAAACCTTTCGCTGTGGTGATAATATCAGGTTGCACACCGCTATGCATAAAGGAAAAATATTTCCCCGTTCTACCATTTCCTGTTTGAATTTCATCAAGAATAAACAGCCAGTCATGCTTCCTACAGAGCTCAGCAATAGCACGCAAATAAGAATCTTCTGCCACATAAATACCGCCTTCTCCCTGAATAGGTTCAAGCATGACAGCTACAACGTCATCACGGTTGGCAGCAATAGTATGTATAGCCTCGATGTCATTGAACGGGGCACGAATAAAGCCCGGAACAAATGGCTCAAACCCAGCTTGAACCTTACGGCTCCCGGAGGCGGTGAGGGTGGCCATAGTACGACCATGAAAGGCTCGCTCCATAACAATAATCGAGGGGGTATCAATCCCTTTCTTATGGCCAAAGAGACGAGTAAGTTTAATTGCTGCTTCATTAGCTTCAGCGCCAGAGTTGCCAAAGAAAGCTTGTTTCATGCCTGATATAGAAATTAGTTTCTCGGCTAATAATTCTTGCTCTTTGATATGATAGGCATTCGAGGTATGTATTAATTTAGCTGCTTGTTGTTGAATGGTTTGGGTGACGTCTGGATGTGCATGGCCTAATCCGCAGACAGCAATACCACTTAAAGCATCGAGATAAGCTTTACCCTGATCATCATATAACCAAATACCTTCACCATGGGTAAAACTAATTGGTAAGGGGTTATAGCTGGTAATTAGCGCCATGAAAACTCCTGTGGTTATTAGTCCCGCGGTTTAGGCGGGATTCGAATATTTAATAAATTTGTTGGTATAAGTTCAAATTAACACATATTGCTCGTTACGAAATCCCAGTTCACAATGGCCCAGAAAGATTTAATGTATTCCGGACGTGCATTACGATAGTCAATATAATAGGCATGTTCCCAGACATCGCAGGTTAATAATGCCTGCAAGCCTTCAGTCATCGGCGTACCAGCATTACTAGTGCTTATAATTTTAAGCACACCATCTTTATCCTGAACTAGCCAAGCCCACCCAGAACCGAACGTTGTTGCTGCTACTTGAGAAAACTGTTCTTTAAAGCTCTCAAAGGTACCAAAATGTTTAGTGATTGCATCACCGAGTTTACCAGTTGGTTCACCGCCACCATTAGGGCTTAAACAATGCCAATAGAACGTGTGATTCCATACTTGGGCGGCATTGTTAAATATACCGCCGGAAGATTTCTTAATAATGTCTTCTAGACTAAAGTTTTCATACTCGGTTCCCGCAATTAGCTTATTAAGATTTGTCACATAAGCATTGTGATGTTTGCCATAATGATACTCTAAAGTTTCTTTAGAGATATGGGGTGCCAAAGCATCCATTGCATAGGGTAGTGGGGGTAGTGTAAAAGCCATTTTTAGTCCTCTTTATTAAATGAATGTTAAGTTTAGCAGGAAGGTAAACATATTCAATGAGCGCTTATTTGTAAAATTCTATTTTGCTGATGTGCTATTGTTGTAAAATAGACATTTAATATATAACGAGATTTTTAATCTCAATATTCTTCTGTAGCGAATGCTCTTCAAGTAAGAAGGATAGGTTTTTCCAGGTTCATTATGGCTGGAAAAAATGTGGAATAAAACCAGAATTGATTATGTGATAACCACCCCTTGATGGCTGCTAGTTGCGAATTGGTCTCATTTTCGCCATAATTACACTGGTTTTTATTTATTTTTTGATATTAAAACGATAGGTGACCCAGTGGAAACAATCGAAAAGATTAAACAACAAATTGCTGAAAATGCAATATTACTCTATATGAAGGGTACTCCTAAAATGCCCCAATGTGGTTTTTCTGCACGTGCTGTGCAATGCATTGATGCCTGTGGGGTGAATTTCGCTTATGTGGATGTTCTTGCTAATCCAGATATTCGACAAACTCTACCGCAATATGCAGATTGGCCTACTTTTCCCCAGCTTTATGTTAAAGGTGAGTTGATCGGCGGCTCAGATATTATTGCAGAACTTTATCAACAAGGTGAGTTAGAGTCTTTATTACGTGAAGCGGTTGCACTTTAAGCTTAAATGTTGCGCACTTGGTGTGCTTGATTAAGGAGAAATAGATGAGTGTTTTAGTTGGACGCAAGGCCCCCGATTTTACAGTTCCTGCCGTATTGGCGAGTGGTGAAATTACTGACAAATTTAATTTGCATGACTCATTAAAAGGTAAATTTGGTTTGGTGTTTTTCTACCCCTTGGACTTTACATTTGTATGCCCTTCTGAATTAATAGCTCTTCATCATCGTATGGATGAATTTAAGAGCCGTGGTGTTGAAGTGGTTGCTGTTTCCATTGATTCGCAATTCACTCACAATGCTTATCGTAATACTTCTGTTAAAGATGGTGGCATTGGCCATGTGAATTTTACTTTGGCTGCTGATATGACTCATACGATTTGCCAATCTTATGGTGTAGAGCATCCTGTGGCTGGTGTTGCATTCCGTGGTGCCTTTATTATCGACAAGAACGGTGTTGTGCGTTCGCAAATTGTTAATGATTTGCCAATTGGCCGTAACATTGACGAATTAATTCGTATTATTGATGCAGTTCAATTCTTCGAAGAGCATGGTGAAGTATGCCCTGCTGGTTGGCAAAAAGGAAAAGCAGGCATGAAGGCTTCTCCAAAAGGCGTAGCAGAATACTTAGCAACTCATTCGGATGATTTATAAGAGTCTGTATGAATTTTGCGCCAAGCATTAAGCATGGCGCAAAATAACTCTGCCGTTCTTTCTGCATCATAAATTGCCGAATGTGCTTCGTTAACATTAAAGTCAATTCCCGCCGCTTTAGCTGCCCTTGAAAGCACTGTTTGCCCATAAAATAACCCTCCCAATGTGGCTGTGTCAAAGCAAGTGAACGAGTGAAAAGGGGAGCGAACACCAGTACGTTTAACGGCCTCTTTAATAAACAGCAAATCAAACCAGGCATTATGACCGACTAAAACTGCTTTTTGACATTTACGCTCTTGTAAAGCTTTATTGATTGGCGCAAACAGATTTTTAAGGGCCTGTTTTTCATCAATTGCAAATCGTAGTGGTTGATAGGGGTCAACTTGAATAAATTCTAATGATTTCTCATCAAGTTCAGCCCCTTCAAACGGTATAATGTGTTCAAAATAAGTGGCTTGCGGAGAAAAGATACCTTCACTATTGATGTCAATCAGGACAATACTCATCTCTAACAGTGCATTTTTTAAAGGATTCACGCCTGCTGTTTCGATATCGACCACGACGGGCAAAAAGCCGCGGAAGCGGTCCTTTAATTCGGTGCAAAAAATAGTATCACGCAGACTCATGAACACTCCAAGTTAAAGATTCTCCAGCAGCGACAGGAATTACGAACTCCTTGCCGAAAGGGAACACTGAGGGTATAAGTTGTGCGGATTTTCTTAAAGTTATTTGGCCCTTGTTAATTGGCAACTGATAAAATTCAGCACCATAACGACTTAAAAAAGCATCAAGTTTGTCTAAAGCATTTAATTGTTCAAAGACTTGTGTATACAAGGCTACTGCATAGGGTGCTGAAAAAATACCTGCACAACCACAGGCACTTTCTTTGTTGGCCACGGCATGCGGAGCACTATCTGTACCTGCAAAAAATTTAGGACTGCCGCTTATGGCTGCTTCTTGCAGAGCTTTTTGATCAGTTTCACGTTTTAAAATAGGAAGGCAATAATAATGAGGTCTAATACCCCCAGCCAACAAATGATTACGATTATAAATTAAATGATGCGCGGTAATGGTAGCTGCCACGGTTTCTGGCGATTGATTAATAAAATCAACGGCAACTTGGGTGGAAATGTGTTCTAGGATGACGCGTAACTTAGGAAAGTTGCGAATTAAGGGGACTAAATTTGTGTGAATAAATGCCGCTTCACGCTGAAAAATATCCCCTTCAGTTACCTCGCCATGAACTTGTAATACCAAATTTTCTGTTTGCATGACTTCAAATAAAGGATAGAGGGCTCGCAAAGAATTGACCCCCTCTTCTGAGTTCGTGGTGGCACCGGCAGGATAAAGTTTGGCACCTAATATAAATGGATAGTTCTTTATTTGTTGAAGCTCATCTGCCGTAACTTTTTCATTAAGATATAAAGTCATGAATGGCGAAAAGTCCGTCTCTTTAGGTAAAGCCGAGATAATGCGCTGATGATAAGCAACAACCGCGTCAACAGTTGTGAGGGCAGGTTTAAGGTTGGGCATAATGAGGGCGCGGGCAAAATGTTGTGCTGTAGCTGGAACAGTATGTTCCAGGTAAAGACCATCCCGCAGATGGACGTGCCAATCATCAGGGCGCGTGATTGTTATAGATTCCACAGTAAAGATTCCGTTGAGTTTGCCGATATTTGAAGCATAACATGGATTGCTAAGCTGGATGAGCAAAAAATGGCATTTATACGGATTGTTATACAAGGATTGTTAAAAATTGCTATTTTGTGCTGGCTGCCCATTAATCATGTGTTTGCTACAATCCATGTAGATTATGCCAGCCCGATGGGTGAGGAGAATTGGCGGATGAATGGTAATCCGCTGCGTTGCGGTTTGTCTTTAACAGTCCCCAATTATGGCATTGCTTATTTTGAACAATATGCAGCGAAGCCGCCTCATTTTATTCTAAGCAAATGGCAACAGGTAGAAAGACAGCTTCCGGCAGTAGTCTATGCTGCTCCACCTGTTTGGAAACCTTATGGCAAATCCTATTTTGTTTCAAAAACAACAGTTAATCCAGGCCAATATGGTCTTTATTTACCTCGTGAGCCAGCGCTTAAATTATTAACTTATTTAGCAGAAGGCTTCCAAACTAAATTTGAGTATCGGTCGGAAGAAGGTTTTCCTGTGACCGTAGTGCTTTCTCCAATTCACTTCCAAGAGGTTTATGCAAAATATCAGCGTTGCTTAGGTAATTTATTACCTTTTGATTATGCTAGTGTGCGAATGAGCATCATATATTTCGATTCGGATAGTTTTGAGTTGAGTGATGAAGCCAAGCAACAGCTGAAGAAAATAGCCAGATACTGTCGTGCTGATCAACTAGTAAAGCGAGTCAAAATTGCTGGCTATACTGATGATACAGGGCGCAAATCCTATAATAATGCTGTTTCAGAGGCGCGCGCTAAAGCAGTTGCTAATTATTTACAAAGCCAAGGGGTTCATTTGGAGCGCTTATCAATAACCTGGTACGGTGTTAAAGATCCAGTGGCACCCAATGATACTGATTCAGGAAAAACCCTTAATCGCAGAGTAGTAGTTAAAATTGTTAAATCAAATACTTGAAAATAAATCAAAAAAAAATTGCTCACACGGCCTTTTATCTGGTACATTCAAAAAGAATTTAGCCAACCTATTGATTCGAAAGGTTTAACACCTGGAATAATTAGTTTTTGTTAGACATTAACTTTAGTCGGAACATAATGAGGCTTTTTTAGAATGGAAAACTAGCTAATCTTGCCCTAATGGAGTTGGCGGCAAATTAATTAGTATGGACATAAAGAAGACATTTTTGGTCGTTAGACAGACTAAATTATCGAATTTATAGAGAATTTTTGTGGAAATAGTGTTGACTTTGATAAAGTAGCGCTTGATAATCTGACCATGTACGTTCTCGGATAGAGCGATGATTGCGTACTATAGTCAATACCATGTTGTGGTTTGACGGCTAAACGGGAAATTAATAATAAAAAAGTGGAGATGAAGCATGTTAAATCTGAAAAAAACAGCGGTAGCTGTTCTTGCTTTAGGTAGCAGTGCAGTATTTGCTGGAACCATGGGTCCTGTATGTACCCCTGGTAATGTCACCGTTCCTTGCGAAAGAACAGCTTGGGATTTTGGTGTATATGCTCTGTACCTTCAACCTGCATATGATGTAGATTACGGTTATCCTTTCTTCCACTCTCCAGATGGTATCACTAATCACTATCGTGATTTGGATCCTGACTGGGGATGGGGCTTCAAGTTAGAAGGTTCTTACCATTTTAGTACTGGTAATGATTTGAACCTTAACTGGTACCACTGGAACAAGCAAAACGATGAGAACTTTGCTGATGCATTCTTCGGCGGTTTCGGTCCTCTCTATGGCAGCCATCATTTTGAACCAAAATGGGATGCTGTTAACCTAGAGTTTGGCCAACACGTTGATTTCGGTGAGTTCAAAGACATTCGTTTCCATGCTGGTGTTCAATATGCCCGTATCGAGCACGAGTTTACTGCATCTGGTTATATTCCACCAGCTTCTGTATTCACTGGCTTCTCTACAACAGGTGAGAGCAAGTTCAATGGCTTCGGTCCACGTGTAGGTATGGACATGCAGTACAACTTCAACAATGGCTTTGCTATTTACGGAAATGGCGCTTCTGCATTGTTAGTTGGCGATGCTAAGTTCAACACTGCAACTGCTTTTGGTGGTTTCCTAATTGGTTCTACCTCTGGTTCAAAAACAACCATCGTTCCTGAACTAGAAGCTAAGTTAGGTGCTAAGTACACTTATGCCATGGCTCAAGGTGACTTGACTCTAGATGCTGGTTGGATGTGGGTTAACTATTTCAACGCTAACCACTTCATCGGTACTTTAGCTGGTAACCGCGAATCTAACTTCGCTCTACAAGGTCCTTTCGCTGGTTTGAAATGGGTTGGTAACGTTTAATTAGTCAAACCGGAAATGTCTTACTGAAGCCCATCCTTGTTGATGGGCTTTTTTTTGATAGATGGAGTGATCAATGTTGAAAAAAACAACCCTCGCTATTTTTTGCATGGCAGCAAGTGGTTTTGCATCAGCAGGGACAATGGGGCCTGCTTGTGTACCTGGCGATGTAACTGTTCCTTGCGAAGCTAAAAAATGGGACATAGGAGTACAAGCTCTTTATTTACAACCTATTTATAGTTCTCAACGAGGTTATGAGTTGACCCAAAGCGACACCTTTAGGGAAGTCGAGCATGATTGGGATTGGGGATACCGTTTAGAAGGTTCTTATCATTTCAGCACAGGTAATGACATTACTATGACCTGGGTGCATTTTGATGATGATAACTCTCATCACTCTGGCTATGCTGGTGTTACTCCTTTTAGTGGCCCTTTCCTCGTGCCATTCGGCATAACCATAGACAACCGTTTTGATCAAGTAAACCTCGTGATGGGGCAGCACGTTGATATGGGGCTCTTGAAAGATGCTCGATTCTACGGTGGTTTGCAATATGCAAGAATCCGCTTGGATGCTACCTATAACTATGCTGCAACAATACCAGTGCTCGCACCTGCAGGGTTTTCTCAAGATCGCGATGCAGATTTTAATGGGGTTGGTCCTGTTATCGGTATAGATTATGCCTATGACTTAGTGCGCGGATTTAGCATTACTGCAAATACTGCTGGCTCAATTTTATATGGCACAAGCCGTTTTAATAATAGATTTATTTTCGCACCTAGTGGATTAGTGCCTATTAATGTTTATGCGAGCAAAAAATCTGTAGTTCCAAGTATAGAAGCGAAGTTGGGCCTAAAATATGCCTACGAAATGCCTCAAGGCGTCTTTAATATTGAAGGCGGTTATCAAGTTCTCAATTATTTTGATGCGCTGCATGTCTTTAATCTTGCAGCTAACTTAAAGAATAGTGATTTTGGACTGTATGGGCCGTACCTTGGTGCAAAATGGGTAGGTAACCTTCTATAGTTCCTACCGTTTTCAAAAAGCCCTGCCCAGGGCTTTTTTTTTATCCAAATTATTAATACTGATTTCCCTACCTCATGAGCGTAACTTCCCTTGTCTAAGAATAGTATAACAAATATTGTGCGCAAAGGCTGGCCACTGCGATCGATGCAAGCTATAATCCTCAGCGATAAATAACCAGGAAGACAAAAAAACAGTCAGGAGTACCGCTCGTGAAACAGAAAGTACTTATTATGGCCATTGCCGCAATCTCTGGGCCACTATTTGCTGCTAAAAATGCAGAATTACAAAAAGAAATTCAATTACTGCAAGCGCAAACAAAAGCTCTACAAGCTCAACTCAATCGTTTGCAAAAACAAGTTGCGCTGCAACCTACAGAGAAATCACAGGGTACGTCTCAAAATATAGCGCAAAAAAAGCAGGGTAAACAGGCAGAAAAAGCAAGGAAGCAAAGTCGAAGGGAAGTGGCAGACGAGAAAGCCTCAAAATCTAAAAAGGCTAAGGGTCAATTTCATGCAGCTCCTGTACAGGTAAATATCGTAGATGGTGATCCGGACTCAAGTAGTTTTTACCCAACAGCCCTTATTGCAGACAATCGAATAGTCACTTATATCGCTGGAACACCTGTAGTTGCTTCACCTTATACGGGCGATAGGCCAGCATTTGATGGTTCCGATTATATTGTTAACATTTCCAGTATTAATCGTGACGTGCGTTTAATGGAACAACGGCGTCGAGTTTATGATGCCTATGAGAGCATAGGATACCCCATTCCTGAAAGACCAATTATTGCGTTGAGTGGAAAGACCGAGCCTGTCGCTTTTGCCGAGCGTCCCTACATAGGCTCTACAACTGGTGATTTAGACTTAGGCTCAAGTGAGCTTGATGTTGCTGTATTGTTAAATAGTAAAGTAGAGGCTTTCACCTCGATAGCTTATGATTCTTTGCCTCCTCAAATTGGAGGTACCCGAGTAGAGAATTCAGTATTTTTCTTAAATCAAGGTTTCGTTAACATCGGTGATTTAAATATAACCCCTTATTATTTCACTGCTGGCCAAATCTACATTCCTTATGGTAGATACTCAAGTTCTATGGTGAGCTCTCCACTCACGATGAGGCTTGCACGTACTAAATCAAGACCTTTCATTTTCGGCTATAAATCACAAACGGAATCTGGCCCATATGCTGCTCTTTATGCATTTAAATCCGATACTACTGATGGACACTCAGGTGTTGGCGGTATAAACGCAGGTTATACAATCCATACGGATAATACTAGAGGCGAGCTAGGGGCAAGTTACATCGGTTCGATCACGGATTCTGCTGGCATGCAAAATACAGGTTCAGCACCTGGAACTACTTTTGGTGGATTTGGTTCAGTGACTAACGGAACGGAGGCCGTCCATCAAGTGCCAGGAGTAGGAGCGCATATTAACCTCAACGTTGATCGCTATAGTTTTACTGCTGAATGGGTTGCTGCTGCAAGAGATTTTAGTGTTCAAGACTTAAGTTTCAATGGCAAGCCTGCTAGACCGCAAGCAGGTCAGCTTGAGGCAGGAGTAACTTTCATGGCTTTTTCAAAGCCAGCATCATTAGGCATAGGCTACCAGTGGACTCAACAAGCATTGGCGCTTAATTTACCGGAACAACGATTCGCTGGTGTCTTTAATATTTCAATTTGGAAAGACACGGTAGAAAGTATTGAGTATCGTCACGATATTGACTACAAAGCAAACCAATTCGCTAATGGTGCGGCTCCAGTTGGGGTTGTTAACCAAAATACAGTTGGAACTGGTAAAACATCGGATGCAGTCGTTGCACAACTCGGTGTTTATTTCTAAGCTCATATTAACTGTTCATGTCCTATAGGCATGAACAGCAAATAATTCATACTGTTATTAAATTCTACACCTAATAAAAATACTGCTATTCTTATCCTAATAGGGAGTAAATCGGGATTTATATATGGGACTTGCACACGCCTTAGCATCACGCGTTGGCTTTGCAAAAAAATCTCTTCTTTTGCATTCTTGCTTAACTTATGCAAATCCAACGAAATCTCGTCAATCAAGTAAGCCGTGGCAAGCTGTCATTGTTGGTATAGTTTTGTTTCTCATTTCTATCTCAACGGCATTAGCTAATAAGATTATGGAGCTTAAAATAAATGGCGCCATTGGACCTGCAACGGCAGATTTTATAAGTCGTGGCATTACACAAGGTCAAGACGCAGCACTGATTCTGATAATTTTAGATACTCCAGGTGGTTTAGATAAGTCAATGCACTTGATTGTGCAAGATATTTTATCCTCAAAAATCCCTGTGGTGACTTATGTCGCTCCGAATGGTGCGCGTGCAGCCAGTGCGGGCACTTTTATAGTGTATGCCAGCACAGTTGCTGCCATGGCACCTAGCACGCATTTAGGCGCGGCAAGTCCTGTTAATTTAAATGAGGTAGTGAGTAAGAAGGAGCAACCCAAATCCTCGATGGATAAAAAAATTACCAATGATGCTGTGGCTTACATCCGCTCTTTAGCTCAATTACGAGGTAGAAATTCCGAGTTTGCTGAAAAGGCCATATTAGATGCCGCTACTTTAACAGCAATTGAAGCAAAACAAGGAGGCGTAATTAATATTATTGCTAAAGACAGGCAGGATTTGCTGAAACAATTAGATGGCATGGTTGTAACCCAAAATGGAAAGCAGGTCAAAATATCAGCAAAAAGTGCACAAATAGTCAATTTGACACCGGATTGGCGAATGCGTTTTTTGCAGGCGATTACTGATCCAACCGTTGCTTATTTGCTATTGCTACTTGGCATTTATGGAATTTTCTTTGAATTGTTAAATCCTGGTTTCGTGCTGCCTGGGGTAATTGGAGCTATTTCCATACTAATTGCACTTTATGCACTACAGTTACTTCCCATTAGTTATGCAGGACTTGGTTTAATTATCTTAGGTATTATCTTTATTATTGCCGAAGCTTATGCTCCAAGTTTTGGAGCTTTAGGTTTTGGTGGCACAGTGGCATTTATTATCGGGTCCATTTTATTGATTGATACAAAGAATTATGGCTATCAAATTGCATGGTCAGCAATTTTGGCAATGGCAGCAGTAAATATTCTTATTTTATTTACCTTAGGAGCAATGGCTGTAAAATCAAGAAAACAAAAGCCTCAACACGGTGTTAGCATTTTATTAGGTGCAGAGGGCAGGTCCTTAGGGGCTATTAATCTTGAGGGTCAGGCAGTTATCCGAGGAGAAATCTGGACTGTGCATGCAAAAACGCCTATCGTTGCGGATAAACGCATTAAAGTTGTTGCGACCAAGGGCTTACAGCTTGAAGTAGAAGAAATCGAAACGAATCACGGTAATGAGAGTTCGGCTAAAAAATAATGTTCGTTTAGTGACATAACAGCATTTATGCCATTTATATCGAACTCACATTAGTTAGAAAGGATACTGGTGGGAAAAAGGAGAAAAAAATGTTCTCATTCATGGGGTTTGTAATCATTATTATTGCTATTTTCTTAATGTCCACTCTGCGAGTATTGCGAGAATATGAGCGGGGAGTGATTTTTTTGCTGGGCCGTTTCTGGCGTGTCAAAGGGCCTGGACTTATTCTTGTTATTCCTATTGTGCAACAGATGGTGCGTGTTGATTTAAGAACGGTGGTTATGGATGTGCCAAGCCAAGATGTGATCTCTAGAGATAACGTTTCAGTTCGTGTGAATGCTGTTCTTTATTTCCGCGTTGTAGAGCCACAAAATGCAATTATCCAAGTTGAAAATTATTTTGAAGCTACTAGCCAATTGGCTCAGACAACCTTACGTTCAGTGTTGGGGCAGCACGAATTAGATGAAATGTTAGCGGAAAGAGAGCAACTCAATAGCGACATTCAAAAAATTTTAGATGCCCAAACTGACAGTTGGGGAATCAAAGTTTCTAATGTCGAAATTAAACATGTTGATTTGGATGAAAGCATGATCCGTGCTATTGCAAAACAAGCTGAAGCCGAGCGGGATAGAAGAGCAAAAGTGATTCATGCCGAAGGTGAGTTACAAGCTTCAGAAAAGTTACTGCAAGCAGCCCAGGTTTTAGCTCAGCAGCCCCAGTCTTTGCAATTACGTTACTTGCAAACACTGGCAACTCTGGGCTCGAATAACAACTCATCAACAATTATTTTTCCCATGCCTATGGAGTTGGGTGAATTGTTGTGCAAGTTAAATCCGAAGAAGTAATTACTTCGGATTTGCCTTTGCAGCATTTTCATCAATGTTTTCAATGATTTTATCAACGATCTTGGTACTTTCCGTTTTTGCTTTGAAGAGGCGCCAATTACCAGTTCCGATAAGGCTAGGCAAGGCCAAGATGACATTTAATATATCTACAAGAACCTGTTTATAACCACGATGTTGATCTAAAACTGGTTTTGCGTCACGAATCGCTTGCTTACAATTTTGTTGGAAACGCTCCTCAGTTAATTCGCCTTTCATATATTTCACGTGGTTTTCGCGAAGCCCTTTATAAAGATTAACAGCAGTTTCAGCAACATTTTTGTATTTGTCATCTTTAAGCGCCAGTATAGCGTGAGAGTATGCTTTAACCCTCAGTTCCTCTAAAGCGGCTGATAGTTTTGCTTCTCGACTATTTAACTGAGCTGCTTGTCCCTTTAATTTGGTATGCTTAGCTTGAACATTCTCAAACCAGTTTTCACGGGCTGCTTCTGTCAAGCTCTCATGGGTAAGCACTTTATGTAAATGCTCATAAGACAATGGTTTATCTAGCAATACTTCAAGTACAGGCTGGGTAAGATCATTTCTTGCAAGCAATTTGCCGATAAGCTCGTCAGTATTACATTTTTTCGCTAGGGCTACCAAATTAGCTTCAGAATGCCTATCTGTTTTGCTAGCATCTATAAGTAACTTAAGCTCTGCTTCATCGGCAATACCAACCATATCGCTGATAGGTAAAAAGCCTTGCATGTCTTTACCATATAAGTTGAGAATGTGAAGTCCTATCGTTGGAGTTACTTCATATTCTTTAATAATATCCTTGATGTCATTAGTCTTAGTTTCTCCGGAAGGGTACTTTTTGAATACCTCAAGAATACAATTTTCCCAAGCATCTTGACGACGATGTTCTCCAAAGGCTTTACGTGCAAGTTGTTGTAGTAGTTGATGATTGTTATGGACATTATTTATTTCAATGATCTTCAGAGCAATATCGGTGGAAAATGCTTTGTTTTCAATAGCATTACTCATTACCTCAGCAGTTGCTTTTGGATGCGAAACAGTAGCCAATAAAACACGTGAATCAAAATTGCCTTTGGCAACTGCTTTTAACACATCCTCATTTATAGCCGTTGGATGTTTTAAAATTTGCAATAATTCATCGTTACTTACGCTCACTGGCTTTTTAGAGATGAGCGACAATACCAATTCACTGGAAAGAGAAGCATGAGTATAGATTGCTCCGCGAACAAAATTATTACCAGTAGCTTGTCTATGGTGAAAAACAAGCTCAAGCGTTTTCGAACTTTGCGCGAGTTTAAGAATATGCAGTAACTGATCTTGATCTAGATTCAGTTGAGCAAGAACAACTTGCAATACTTTGTCAGTGATGTCATCTCGCTGCAATAATTTTTCAGTGGTATTTTTTGGCATGTCACTTAATTTTTTGGCAATTGCGATAAGATGTTCTTCTGCAAGTGGGCCTGTTTTGTCAGGGTTAAGGAGTATTTCTGTCAGATCGTAAACATCAGCGATTTCAATTATCTTCGTCAGTGACAAGGCGCCTATCATGTCCTTTCCAAATATATCCAGAATATGAAGGCCAAGCTTTGTGGTTATCGGTTTGTACTCTTTAATAATCCCCTGGATTTCTGCAGAGAATAAGTCATTATTAGATGCGTATTTTCCAAATATTTGGACTAAGTAATGCTCCCACTCATCGGGGGTTTTACTTATTTCACGCTCTGCAAAGGCTTTACGTGTAAGTTTTTTCAATACCTCATGGCCTGTCTCAGTATCAATTTGACTTATGATTTGTTGAGCGACATCTCCAGAGAAGCCACTATTGTCAATAGCTAATTTCATAACATCTAAGGTGATCTCAGGATGTATTACAACCTTTTCTAGAACCTGAGCATTTACTTTCTTATTGGCTATTGCTGCCAATACTTCCTCGTTAACAGCTGTAGGATGTTTTAAGAGGAGTAATAAATCCTTATCTAATTGGTTACCTGTTAAAAGTTGCAGCACATATTTTGAAGACAGAGCGTTATGCTGATAAATTGCTTTACGAACCTCGTGGTTTGCCACTTTATGGTCATGAATAAATGGGAGAGTTTCAGATGATTTAACCTTTTTAACAATTTCTAATATCTGTCTTTCTTCTAATTTATAGTTATCGATCATTGCTGTAAGTACAGAGTCGGTAAGATCATTTCTTTGCAGAAACTCGTTCATTAAACCGTTTGCATAACATCTATCGGCTAAAGACAATAGTAGTTCTTTAGAAAGGTTGCCTGTATTTTTTGGATTAACGAGCAGTTTAAGAGTTTCGCTATCTGCAGATGTAATGATGCCTTCGAGAGGTAAGTACTTAATTAGTTCTTCACCAAACACACGCAGAATATTAATACCAAGAGCTGGACTTAGCGCCTCTTTATTTTGTTTAATTCGCTCTTTTATGTCAGATGCTTTTAATGTTGGCGCATATTTATATTTTTTGAACATCTGAGTGAGGATGCGCTCCCATTCGTCTGTCTTTTCGGTTTTGTATTGTGCAAAAATTTTATCTGTTAGTCTTATTAATAAATTATGATTCTTTGTTAGGGTGGCATTCTCGATAATTGCTTCAGCAACCTCTGATGAAAATGCAGTATGATCGATAGCACTACCCCGTAAATCAAAATCGTCATGAGGGAGAAGGACTATCTGCTTTAGAACGGATGAATCAGTCTCTTTTTGCCCCATGACGGCTGCAAGTACCTTCTCATTGATAGAGTAAGGATGTTGTAAAATCAGCAGCAACTCGTCTTTCCCTAGCTCTTGGGTTAGAAATGATAGCAAAGATTCTGGGGATAGTGAGGGATGTTGATAGACTGTCTTACGAACAGTAGGGTCTTTTATTCCGCGATTATAAATAAGTTCAAGCATATCAGAGTATTGCGCTTGTTCGATGCAGAGTAATAGATTAGCTTGATCCAGTTTATCTTTATTAAGTACTTCCTTCAGTACATCCTCGGTAATATCATTTCTTAGCAATAATTTTTTAACTAGTTCGTTAGATGGACATCTCTTGGCCAACGATATCAATGTATTTTGCGTAAGTTTCGAGGTTAAACCTAAAATCAGTTCAATAGCCGGACCATCAAGCTCTTTCTTGAGTACTTCTTGTAGTATTTTCTCAGTAAGCGTTTGATTTTTTGTAACCTCTTTTCTTTTCAGTAGTTTCTCGATTAACGGAGTAGAGTCGCATTTTTCAGCTATCGATATCAATATACTTGCAGGAAACAGAGAAGTTATACCTAGGAATGCTTCGACAGCTTTGGTATCGAGCTTTTTATTAAGTAGTTCGTTAAATACATTCTCAGTAAGATCTGTTCTTTTCAGTAATTTCTCAATTAATGGCGTAGTCCCACATTGTTTAGCTATTGATATCAATATACTTTCAGGAAGCGGGAAACTTATACCCAGGAATGCTTCGACAGCCTTGGTATCGAGCTCTTTACTAAGTACCTCGTTGAATACGACCTCAGTAAGCTCTTCTTCTTTTCTTGTCAGTAATTTCTCGATTAATGGCGTAGTCTTACATTTCTTAGCTATTGATAACATGACCTCTGAAGGAAGCGTCTGCTTCAAACCTAGAATTGCTTCGACAGCTTGGTCATCGATTTCTTTTTTGACGACTTCTTTTAGTGCGTCCCGAGTAATCTCCACTCTTTTCAGTAATTTCTCGATTAAAAAGGTATCTGTTCCACATTTCTCAGCTAGCGATAGCAATGGTCCTTGGGAAAATCTAACGGGCGGTCGCGGCAAATCCAAGAGCGCGCCGACGGCAGTAGCATCAAGATCTTTACTAACTACTATTTTCTGTACCTTCTCAGCAATCAGTGGGTACGTAGTAATGTCTTTTCTTTGCAGTAATGTTTCGATTGCCGGAGTAGACTCACATTGTTTAGCCAGTGATAGGACAACATCTTCGGGAAATTCGTCGGTTCGTCCTAGAATCATTTCAACAATCTTCCCGTCGAGTTTTTTCTCAAGCACTTCTCGCACTACATTTGCAGTAACGTCTTTATGCAGTAGTTTTTCGATTGATGGGGTAGACTTACACTTCTTAGCAAGTGATACCAGTATATCCTCAGAAAGCTTATTCGTTAAACCAAGAAATACTTCTACAATTTCAGGAGCATCACTAAGCTTGTGTTTAAGTACATTCTCCAAAAGTTTGTTTGAAGGGTTCTCTGCTTTTAAAAGCGCTAGTAAAACATCTGCATCTGAAGCATGGGCAACCATTGCTTCAAAAGTATCCATTATAACCGTTTTGTCTTGTAAGGCTGGATATTTTCTCATGACATGAAGTGCTTCAACACTTGCAAGTTGCCATTTGGATTTTTCGCCTTCTTGTTTTACAGTATTGTTAAGGCCATAACTCGCCAAAAATTTAGGAAGTGGTATACCTCCCAGGCATACTCCTACGCAAGCATCTTCTTCCTCAGATAGATCCTGTAAGAATGGTTTATCTGCTATATGTTGTATGTGTTGCAGTAAATCTTTAACCCCTTTAAGGTGTTTTAGATGCGTATCCACATAAGTAAGGCTACTAAAAGATAAACCGAATTTTTCCTGTATTTCTTGGGAAGTGAGTTCTTGAGATGCCCAATTATTATTCACATAAACAAACGCTTCAGCAACTTTTTGATATTCAGCAGCCTGAACGGGAATGGTTTTGGGGAACAACTCATTCCAATTAAGTTTACTATGGTCTTCAAAAGGATGTTTCGTAATATAGATAAATCCTTCAATGTTTCCTTGTGTTAATGCCGCTTTTAATTGTGGGAGCTCTGTTTCACTGCCTGGGCGATAAACTTGCAATGTATTTTCAAAGTAAGTAAGTTTCTCAACGGGCTTGTCTTTCAGCCAATGTAAAGGAGTTTCTTGATTCAAAAGGGTTGTGAATTCGCCATTAAAAAAGCGCACTTGCTCTCGCAAAGCCTGGTAGCGTGGATCGTTAAGAATTTTCCCCGGCCGTGTTCCTGCGGTTACAGTGTCTGAAGTGGTTGATATCCAACTGTTAGGCAAGAAGCGAATTCGTTTTGCCAGTTCTTGTTCTTCTTGCGGGGTCACAACTGTGGCATGTAATTGATCATTTTCCATGTGATACCAGACGAGGAAAACTGGTTTTAAATAGACATTGATATGTTGTTTTTGATGCCTATGAGTAATAGCGTAGTTGGTGCTCACCCTAAGATTATCGGAAAACATATTAGGTAACACTTTATCCGATTCACTAAATTGATTTAGCGGCATGGTCATTTCGTTTAGGTCATCTATTCCCTCTTTCTTAAAAAAGTCACTCATGCTCAGATATGCCCAGCTTTTCGGATAGGCTTCGTCTAATTTAGGATCGTAACAAGCATTCAGCGATATACGTTCTACCTGTACCTGTTTTTGTACTTGTTTTTGTACCTGAACTTCTTTGGCAAGAGAATCATCGAGGCCTTCATATTTTTCTAAGCAGTGAGGAAGAGCCG
>NZ_LNXV01000009.1 GCF_001467025.1 Legionella brunensis
CTAACTTGGGACCTGCATCGGGAGGACAAACGGTGACGATTACTGGTAGCAACTTTGTTGTTGGGGGTACGAGTGTTAGTTTTGCAGGCAGTCCCGGTACCAGCGTAAATGTGAGCAGCTCGACCCAATTGACAGTAGTAACTCCGGCAGGAACTCCAGGCTTTGCCAATGTGGTAGTTACGACGATAGGTGGTAGTGTAAGCAATACTAATGCATACACTTATCTATCTGCTGAAATTCCATCTAAGAAGCAAACACAGATGCAGACCACGGCAACGTATTTAGGGGGGGGGCTGCTGTGGTATCCGGTACGCTATTGTTAGTAAATACGAATAGTGTGGCTGGGCTCACTTCCCCTGTTGTGAGTCAATCCTCAGTTTCTGTTTCTTCCCTCTCAGGTAGCGTAAGAGGAGGAAATACAGTTAAGCTTAAAGGTAATTTTGGGGTACCTACGAGAGTTAGTTTCGGAGGCAAGGCAGCAAAGATTATTGGCAAGCCATCAACTGGTATAGTCACTGTAGTTACCCCGGCACATAGTCATGGTCCGGTAGACATAAAAATTACAACCAACAAGGGTATTGTTATTGCTCAAAAGGCGTTTATTTATAATCAATATGGGTAATCACTTTCTCTATGCCATTTTCTTAACTATAAATATGATGAGTTATTCATTATCAATGACTACGCCAGCTTGAATTAAAGTTGAGAAAAGTCATTTGTAAGGAATGAGCATAAATTTATATTAAGATTTAATTAATTTCTGCTTTAAAAGTTGTAGAATCGATAAAATACAATAAACATCAACTATCATTGTTTTAATGAAATCAAACCCCTTATTAAAAATTATTCTTGCCAGCGCATCTCCACGGCGCTTGCAAATTTTGCAAGAACACGGATTCATTGCTGAAGTGATGCCTGCTGATATTGAAGAGGTACTAAAAAAAGACGAGGAGGCTAAAGCGTATGTCACTCGGTTGGCTAAGGAAAAAGCTCAGGCTATCTTGGATCGAGCTGCAGTAAGTAGCGCGGATATGATTTTGGCAGCAGATACTACAGTGGCTTATCAGAATCATATTTTAGAAAAACCCCGCAATTACGAAGATGCGTATAGAATGTTACATATGCTTAGCGGTAATTCACATGAAGTTTATACGGGTTATGCTTTAATTTTCCTGCCAGAACAACAGTGGTACATTGATTATGTGACAACCAACATTACTTTTCACAATCTTACAGAGCAGCAAGTACACGATTATATTGACTCAGGGGATCCTTTCGATAAAGCTGGAGGTTATGGCATCCAGAAAGTGCGTGAGACATTTGTTAAAGAGATTAGAGGCTCTTATTACAATGTAATGGGTTTGCCTATTGAAGAAATTTTAAAAAAAATTACTCTTAGGTGCTCTTCTATTAATGCATAATACTGCTATTTATATTACGCTTCCATGGAATGATAAAGTAATTGCGTTGCAAAGATTGCTCCTCCACGAAAAAATGTGATTCCTGGTAAGTTTCCGGGTTAACGGGCAACTCCACTTGAGAGGACATGAATAATCTAAGGGAGTAGGGGAATGTTAGCTTGGCTGTATAATTTTCCAAATGTGTTAATTATTATTTTCTTTATTGCATTTATTGTTTCAATACTTATCTGCATACAAAGACTTGTAAAACGAGTGATACCTCGTGGAGATCGCGAACATGAGCCTATATTAAGGATTTTTGTAGGTTTGGCGGTTACTCTAACGTTCCTGCTGAGTTTTTCTATGAATCAAGTGATGAATTCTAACCAAAGAATTCAATTGATGATTTCTCAGGAGGCTTCGCAGCTGAATAATCTCGATAATTTATTGCTTCGATTGGGATATGCTGGAGTTCAAAAAATTCATCAGGATTTACTAGCCTATATTGAGTCTATCATTGAGGATGAATGGCCGGCTCTTAAAAACGGCATAGGGAGTGAGCGTACTAGGCGTTTGTATGCATCAGTTAGTGACGGGGTCTATTCATATGTCCCTCAAACCCCAAAAGAGCAAATACTTTATGAGCATGCTGTGCGATTAGTGGCTGATATTATGGATTCAAGGGATCAGAGAATTCAGAATGCCCAAATCACATTGAATCCGATTTTTTGGTTCACGATAAGCCTTGTATTGCTTGCAACTTTTTTTACAATTTCATTTATGACAAATGCATTATTTGATGCAGTTTTGTCTAGGACGTATGCTCTTGCAATGGCTTCATTAATCGCGCTTGTTTTTATTTTTGATAAGCCATTTAAAGACGATATCGTGAATTATAACCCTTTATACAAGGCGTTGCAGACAATGCGCGTACGTTAGTTGTTAGTTAGAAGTGGATGATTATTATGCAGATTAAACTGTGTAAATTAATTAAAAATATGGTTATCTGTTGTATGGCAACATTGGTTATTTCATGCAATGTCAGCAACCTTTCATCTAAAAAAACTGTCAAGATAGGCATTTTGCATTCCTTATCAGGAGTTATGGGGAATTCTGAGACAGCCTTGAAAGAAATGTTAATCATGGAAATCAATTTAATAAATCAGGCTGGAGGGATTTTAGGATACCAATTAGAGCCAGTAATTGAGAATCCAAAATCCGATTGGTCGTTATATGCTAAAAAAGCGAAAAAATTATTGTTACATGATAAAGTGGCAGTGATTTTCGGCTGTTGGACATCCGCTTCAAGAAAAGCAGTATTGCCTATTCTTGAGCAATATAATGGGTTGTTGTTCTATCCAGTTCAATACGAGGGGAATGAACAGTCAAATAATATTTTTTATACTGGTGCAACACCGAATCAGCAAGTAATCCCCGCGGTGGAATATTTAATGAGGGAGTCAGGAGGTACCACTAAGCAATGGATTTTGCTAGGAACGGATTATGTTTATCCTCGAACAACCAATAAAATAATCCGCAAGTTCTTAAATTCAAAAGGTATTGAAGATAAAGCAATAAAAGAAATTTATATTCCTTTTAAGTATATAGATTTTGATCCGATTATCGCTCAAATTAACTCATCTTTGCAGGAGGGCCCTACAGTAGTCATATCTACAATTAACGGCGAAGCAAATTTTTATTTTTACCGGGCATTAGATTATGAGTATTTAGAGACTGAGCCGCTTAGAGTAATGGCTTTTTCCGTAGGTGAAGAAGAATTTCGTGGCTATCACAATAAGTCTCTGATCAATGTGTTAACTGCATGGAGCTATTTTATGTCGCTTAAAAATCCCATGAATGAGGAGTGGATTAATCAGTGGACTAAATATTCTATTGCAAATCATTTACAAGGAGAGGACCATCCGTTAACTAACGATCCTATGGAGGCAACACGTACGGGAATTCGTATGTGGAAATCTGCTGTGGAAGAGGCTGGTACGTTTGACGTGGATGCTGTGAGAAAATCGATGATAGGTCAAAAGCAGATGACTCCGAGTGGATATATTGAAACGATGGAGGCTAATCATCATTTGGCTAAACCCGCGATGATTGGTATCCTGCAGCGCGATGGTCAATTCAAGGTAATCTGGCAATCAAAGTCTGTTATTCTGCCCCAACCGTGGTTTGATCTTAAATAGTAAAACCATTTTTCCTAATTAAATACAGAGCTTCATCAGTGATGTGCAAAATGGGTAAAAAAGGTCATTTTATGATCAAAAAACGATGTTTAGAAAAAAATTATTGATATAGCATTCGTTGCGTTTAGCAATTTTTTCATAGATTATCTATCTTTAAATTACATTCCTGAAAAATGAGTTTCTAAGATCATTGAAATGGTCGTCTAACGTTCAAGGAAGAGCTATGAATAGAATTACCCTAAGGCTTTTTTCAGGCTTAGCGTTTTTAACTCTGATCTTTTTGTCCGCATCTTGTGAAGAAAAGAGCTCTCAAACGACCATTCAACCTAGAGCAGTGAAGGCAATTCAGATAAGTAATGTGGATTCTTTTAATAAACGCAGTTTTCCTGGTCTTGCTAGAGCTTCCCAAGAGGTAAATTTGTCCTTTAATGTGGCTGGTACTTTAATTAAATTGCCTATTAAGATTGGTGATAAGATTACGAAGGGTAGTCTAATCGCGCAACTCGACCAAAAAGAATTTGAAGCAAAATTAAAGTCTGCTAAGGCTGAGTTGACTCGGGATAAACAAAATTTTGATCGCGCAAAGGAACTGGTTAAAGATGGTAATATTTCAAAATCAGACTATGACCTAGTGAAAGCAAAATGGGAAGTGTCACAAGCTAATTTGGATTTAGCAGAAAAAGCGATGGTGGACACGATAATAAATGCGCCATTTGATGGGCAAATTGCAAATCTTTATGTTGAAAATTATCAAACAGTTGCGAAGCAGCAAGTTATTGCACGATTGCTGGATACTTCTCAAATCGAGATGACCATTCAAATACCAGAAAATGCTATAAGCCTTATTCCCCAAGTAAAAAATATTATGGTTCAATTTGATTCTTTCCCGACTCATAATATACCAGCCGAGATTAAAGAAATCAGTAACGAAGCTTCCCCTGAGACCCGTACTTATCCAGTGACTATTATCATGCAACAACCTAAAGATATAGAAATCTTGCCTGGTATGGCAGGAAAAGTAAGCGGTCAAGTGGAGGGGAAAGACAGTATTAAAAATAAGCTTACAGTACCTGCTGAGGCGGTCTTTACTGAAGATACAAATAATAAAACATACGTTTGGATAGTGGATAATAATAAAGTCCATCGTCGTCAAATTACTATAGGTGAGTTGACTTCTACAGGAATATCGGTTCTTAGCGGGCTAACATCGGATGAATGGGTGGTTATTGCAGGAATACATAGTTTAAAAGAAGGGGAGTCAGTTATCATTTTAAATCAAAAGGCAAATTAACATGTCTCTAGCTGATTATGCAATTCAAAATAAGACAGTTACGGGATTTATGCTTTTGCTATTAACGGTGGCAGGACTGATTTGTTTCTTTGGTTTAGGACGTCTGGAAGACCCCGAGTTTACAGTAAAAACAGCGATTATTACCACCCATTATCCGGGAGCAAATGCCGAACAAGTTGAGTTAGAGGTTACCGATCTTATTGAGAAAAAAATCCAAGAAATGTCTGAGGTAAAGGATATATCTTCTATTTCCAGACCAGGATTATCCATCATTAAAGTGAATATCAAAAATGAATATTGGTCTGACCGGTTACCTCAAGTCTGGGATGCCTTAAGAAAAAAAATAAACGACATAAAAGACAGTCTACCTCCAGGTGTGCACCCTCCCATTGTGGGTGATGACTATGGCTATGTATTTGGCTTTTTACTGGCGGTGAGTTCGGATGGTTTTAGTTACGCAGAGCTTGAAAAATATACAAAACATTTGCAAAAAGAACTGAGTATTGTCCCTGGCGTGGCACGTGTTGATTTTTGGGGGGCGCAAGATAAAAGAATTTACTTAGAGATCACCGATGGCCAATTTTCCCAACTGGGAATCACCTTATCTGATTTGGAAAGTACTTTAAAACTACAAAATCAAGTGGTTAATGCGGGTTCTGTTGATTATCAATCACAACGAATGAGAATGGCCCCAACGGGAGAATTTAAAAGCGCTAATGAAATTGGCGAGCTTTCTATCATTCCACGCTTAAGATCAGCCGACAATCAAAAGAGTAATGAAATTATTCGAATTCGTGATTTTTTTAGCGTAAAAGAAGGGTACCTGGATCCACCACAACAATTAATGCGCTATTCAGGTCTTCCGGCCATTGGCTTGGCTTTAGCTCCACTCTCAGGGGTGAATGCTATTGATGTTGGTAATGCTATCAGCAAACGTATTGATCAAATTCAAGCGACCTTACCAAGAGGAATCGAAATTCATAAGATTTCTTGGCAATCGGACATTGTTACCGAATCCATTAATTCTTTTCTAATCAATTTATTGGAGGCAGTGTTAATTGTTCTTATAGTTTTAGCACTAACTATGGGGCTTAGAGCAGGGATAATAATTGGAGTTTCTGGGTTAATTTTAGCGATTCTTGGTACTTTCATTGTGATGAAAGTGTTGCATATTGACCTTCAACGCGTCTCATTAGGGGCATTAATTATTGCTATGGGGATGATGGTTGATAATGCTATTGTGGTCGTTGATGGATTTATCAGCCGATTACAGCAGGGGAGTTCTAGAGAAAAAGCTGCTGTTGAGGCTGCCAAAGTGTCAGCTTGGCCTCTGCTAGGTGCAACCATTGTGGCCTCTATGGCCTTTTTTCCAATCTTTGCTTCTACCTATGATACGGGTGAATACGCAGGAAGTTTATTCACAGTGATTGCAGTATCTCTAATTTTAAGTTGGATTTTATCTCAGACTGCAACACCACTGTTGTGTTTGTATTTTATTCCCTCACCTAAATCCAACGACATTAAGCAAGAAGAATATAGCAATCGATTTTATCAAAGCTATCGATCTATGTTAGAAACAATACTCCAGTATCGTCTTATATTTGTACTGTTGATGTGTGGATTATTAGCCCTTTCTATTTTTGGCTTTCGGTATGTCTCTATCATTTATTTTCCTGATTCTACGCGATTGCAGGTCATGATAGATTACTGGGCACCGGAAGGTACTCAAATTCAGACGGTCTCTTCTGATCTTAAAAAACTTGAAACAAAGCTATTAAAAGATCCAGGTGTAAGCAGTGTTAGCACCTTTATAGGTCAAGGTCCGCCACGTTTTTACTTGCCGGTGGAATCAGAGTTTCCTTACTCTTCTTACGCCCAACTCATTGTTAACGTAAAGGATATTAAAGATGTTGATCGTTTGGTGGCTACATTACCAGACTGGAGTAAAAAAACTTTTCCACAATCTTTGGTAAGGGTGAGAAAATATGCTGTAGGTGCTTTTAACAATTGGAAATTAGCCGCAAGATTTAGTGGTCCAGCCAATGCGGATCCGGCCATTTTACGTAATTTAGCTGATCAGGCTATGGCTATTTTAAAGGCCAATCCTAATGCCATTGATGTTAGAGCGGATTGGCGGGAGAGGATTTTGCAAATCGTTCCAGATTATCAACAGGAACGTGCTCGTTGGGCCGGTATTTCACGGCTTGATTTGGCTCAAACTTTAAGTCGTGCCAGTGATGGAATCCCTTTAGGTCTGTATCGTGAAGAAGATGATTTAATTCCCATCGTTTTACGACAGCCACAATCAGAGCGCAATGCTGCAGCCGTTGATTTACCTTTACTGCAAATCAACTCTCAATTTAGCACTAAAACAATCCCTGTTGCCCAAGTTGTTAGTGGCATTAATTTAGAATGGACTAATCCAATTATATGGCGATGGGATAGAAAGCGGGCTATAACCGTACAATGTTCTCCTTATCAGGTAACGGCGAGTACATTACGTAATAGTATCCTGCCTGAATTTGAGAAGATTAAATTACCCCCAGGTTATACTTTAACATGGGATGGTGAATACAAAAGCAGTAGAGAGTCCGCCGATGCATTAAAACCAGGGTTATTCCCAGCTGTCGTGATTATGCTGTTAATTATTGTCATGCTGTTCAATGCTTATCGACCTCCTATTATCATTATTACTGTCATCCCTTTTGCAATGATTGGTGTTACTGCTGGTTTATTAATAACAGGCGTTCCTTTTGGATTTATCGCGTTATTAGGGGCGATGAGCTTGTCAGGGATGATGATTAAAAATTCGGTCGTATTACTTGATCAAGTGAATCTTAATTTGGCTAATGGGCTGAAGCCTTATGATGCTGTTCTTTCAGCCTCTTTAAGCCGTTTGGCACCTGTTGTGAATGCAGCAGTAACGACTATTTTAGGTGTTATGCCTTTATTGCAAGATGTATTTTGGGTATCTTTAGCTGTCACTATTGTGTTTGGTCTAACCTTAGGCACAGCTTTGACTATGTTTTTAGTTCCTGTTTTTTATTGCATTCTGTATCGAATAAAAACGGAACAAGACACGAAAACAATTTCGCGTTAACCTACGATATGATATCCACTATCAATATAGATGGTATCGCCGGTAATATTTTTCGCATAGTCGCTTGCAAGAAAAACAACCATTGCCCCCACATCATCGATGTCCACTAATGTTTTAAGAGGGGATTTATTTTTAGCATCATTTAATAAATCATCAAATTTCCCAAGACCTGAAGCGGCCCTCGTTTTAAGAGGTCCAGGGGATAGTGCGATTACACGTATATTATGATCCCCAAGTTCTACCGCCATGTATCTCACAGATGCTTCAAGTGCCGCTTTTACAGGCCCCATGACATTGTAATTGGCAATTACTTTTTCTGCGCCATAAAAAGACATTGCAAATAAGGAGCCTCCAGCTTTCATTAGAGGTTTGGCAAGCTTGGCCATACGTATAAAGGAATGGCAGGAAACGTCCATAGCCAAGAGAAAACCTTCTTTTGAACAATCCACTACATCTCCTTGCAAGTCAGATTTAGGAGCAAAGGCAATAGAATGAATAACAATGTCTATTTTACCCCATTGCTGCTCTATGGCTGAGAAAACCTGATTCAAATCGTTATCAATGGTGACATCGCACGGCAGGTAAATCGAGGGTTTCAATTCTTCAGCAACTTTATCCACGAAGGGTTTTGCCTTGTCGTTTAAGTAGGTAATTGCCAAATCGGTACCTGCCGCTTTTAGCATAGATGCGCAGCCATAAGCTATCGAGCTGTCATTGGCAATCCCTATTACCAATGCTTTTTTTCCATTCAATAAAGTAGTATCCATAACTATTCCTAATTAATCAGATGGTAGCAATGATTTGCTATTATCCATTCCTCATCCGTGGGAATTGCATATATATCCACTAAACTTAAATCTGTGCTGATTTTATGGCTATTTTTCTTGTTTAAATGTGGATCTATTTGGATCCCTAACCACTGACTCTTATGACAGACAGATTCTCGAATTTGCCAAGAATTTTGACCTATACCGCCGGTAAATACTAACATATCAAGACCGCCTAAAACTGCCGTAAGAGCGCCTATTTCTCGTTGTATCCGATAAATGAATACATCTATGGCCTCCTTAGCTGCTTGGTTTTCGCTTGCTAATAACTGTTGCATATTTGAAGAAATTCCCGAAATACCGAGTAAACCGGATTGCTTGTATAGGACTGTTTGAACTTCAGCTGCAGACATTTTCTTAGATTTTAATAGGTATAAAATTACTCCAGGATCTAAATTTCCACAACGACTGCCCATAACGAGTCCATCTAATGCCGTAAACCCCATGGTACTATCGATAGATTGACCATTTTTTACAGCACACATACTCGCACCATTACCAAGATGAGCGATGATAATCCGACCATTGTATTTTTCCGTGTCCAATTCCTTTAAACGATGCATTATGTATTCATAAGACAAACCATGAAAACCATATCGTTTTACTCCCTCTAAGGACAAGGAGCGAGGAATACCGAAGGTATCTGCTTTGAATGGATGTGTTGTATGGAATGAAGTATCAAAGCAGGCAATCTGCTTCAGATGGGGGTATAGTTCTGAAATAATACTTATAGCTTCAAGATTATAAGGTTGGTGTAAAGGAGCAAACGGGATCAATTCTTTTAATCGTTCCACAACCTCATTTGAAATAATAACTGGGGTTTTAAAATTTTTTCCCCCATGAACGACGCGATGCCCGACGTATTCTATATCGAAGCCAAATTGGTTGTGTTTGAGTGAGGAGAAAAGTAGTTCGTAAAAAAAGTGATAATCTGTATCCTGATCAAACGCTCGTTTATTGAGTAACTGATTATGCTCATTAAATAATTTTAAAGAGGGTTTGATATGTATATTCTCCACCACCCCATGCAAGCGCTTCTTCAATAAGGAGGAGAAATCATAAACGGCAAATTTTATACTGGAAGATCCAGAGTTGATGACAATAATCTGTTTGCTGTCCATCGCTCAGAAAGAATTCCGTAATTGTATTAAAAATTATAGCTCAGCTTGTTGCGTAAAAATAATTGAAGATGTCCTATACTTTATAGACAGTAGGGGTTCTATAGGTTGCAGCAAATTAAGCGGGACCTTATCTGTTGCAAATCCAATGGATAGTCGTTCAAATAGGGAAGATGACTGCGATGACTGCAAAGGGACTTGATATTGATAAATTAGCAAAAAATTTTCTTCATAAATGCCAGTCTCTGCCTAAAATTCGTGTTGGTGTAGTGTTCCCTTGTACTAAGGATTCTCTTGATGGCGCCGTCGAAGCCGCAGAATTAGATTTAATTGACCCCGTTTTGATTGGTCCTAAAGTTGAGATTCAACGTATAGCAGACAAAAACAATATTGATATAAGTCCTTATGAAATTATAGATATTAGCCATAGTATCCATGCTGCAGAACACTCTGTGAAGTTAGTTCATGAAGAGAAAGTAGGTGCTTTAATGAAAGGAAGTCTTCACACTGATGAAATCATGCACGAGGTGATTCGAAAAGACGGCGGGTTACGAACAAACAGGCGTATTAGCCATATTTTTTTGATGGCTATCGAAAAATATCATAAACCCTTTATGGTCACGGATGCTGCTATCAATATAGCACCAGATTTACTCACCAAAAGAGATATCGTACAAAATGCGGTCGATCTTTTTCATGCCTTTAATCAAAAAACGACACCAAAGGTTGCTTTGTTATCAGCCGTAGAAACAGTAAATCCAGCTATGCCTTCTACCATTGACGCTGCTTGTTTAGCCAAAATGTCAGAGAGGGGGCAGATTAAAAATGCCATAGTGGATGGTCCATTTGCTTACGATAATGTTTTTAGTATGCATGCTGCTAAAACTAAAAATATTGAATCTCCTGTAATAGGTGATGTGGATATCTTTGTGGTTCCTAATTTAGAAGCAGGAAATATTTTAGCAAAGCAGCTTGTTTTAATTGGGGATGCTGTTTCAGCTGGTATCATTTTGGGAGCTACTGTGCCAGTTATTCTAACCAGTCGAGCGGATGGTATCCGCTCTCGGATTGGTTCATGCGCTGTGGCACTGTTAATGGCTAATGCTCAGAAAATGATGAGAGAAAAGAATGAGTATGATTCATTATAGAAATATACGCGAGATTACCGGCGATATTCTTAAAGTTTCGATACCCCATGTGGATGCCTCAGATTCGGTTATTGTCCCAAAGTTAGACGATTTGGCTTTAATCCATACAACGTCAGGAGAAAGCTTCCTGGCTCAAATTACTCGTCTGGAAGAGAATCTTGTTACTTTACAGGTATTTGGTAGTACGAAAGGTTTGTCTACTGACTCTTCTGTGAGTTTACTAGGTCACCCAATGAAAGTTAATTACTCGCCTAATATCTTAGGTCGAGTGTTTAATGGAGTAGGGCAAACTATCGATGGGGGACCAAAACTGGATGAAAATGATAATACATCGATTCATACGTCAACAGTTAATCCTACTCGGCGTACTTTAGCATCAAAAATGATTCGAACGAATATACCGATGATTGATATCTTCAATTGCCTGGTAGAAAGTCAAAAGATCCCTGTATTTTCAATCGCAGGAGAGCCCTATAACGAGCTGCTGGCGAAAATTGCTATTCAGGCGGATGCAGATATTATTGTGTTTGGAGGCATGGGCTTATTATTTGATGATTATTATGCTTTCCGTAAAACCTTCGAGGATCATGGGTCTATTGCTCGCACCATTATGTTTGTTAATCAAGCTTCTGATCCTATTTTAGAGCGTTTACTTATTCCGGATATGGCTTTGGCTGTTGCTGAAAAAATGGCAGTTGAAGAAGGAAAACGAGTTCTCGTATTACTGACTGATATGACAGCTTTTGCAGATGCTTTAAAAGAGGTTGGAATCGCGATGGAACGAGTTCCCTCAAACCGCGGCTATATGGGCGATTTGTATTCTCAATTAGCAAGGCGCTATGAGAAAGCTTGTGATTTCCAGGGGGCAGGTTCAGTTACGATTTTGTCGGTAACGACTATGCCGGGCAATGATCTCACCCATCCAGTCCCTGACAATACGGGATATATTACTGAAGGACAACTTTATTTACATTCCGGAACCATCGATCCCTTCGGCTCTTTATCTCGCTTGAAACAGCATGTTATAGGTAAGCAAACTCGAGATGATCATGGACAAATAATGAATGCCATGATTCGTTTTTATTCGGCAGCATGTGAGGCGGAGCAAAAGCAAGCTATGGCTTTTGAAATCTCAGAACTTGATGAGCGACTATTAAAATTTGGTCACTTATTTCGTGAGCGTTTTATGAATATTCAGGTTTCTCTGCCCCTAGAAAAAGCATTGGATTTGTGTTGGCAAACACTAAAGGAATGTTTTCGAGAAAATGAATTATTGATTAAAGACGAGTTAATCAGTAAGTATTTTAATTCTCAAGGACGAGGAGAAGAGACTTATGACCCAAGTCAAATTGAATAAGGCTTCTTTAAGTCTTAAGCAGAGGGATTTAAAAAACTATCAACGCTATTTGCCTTCTCTGGAATTAAAACGAAAAAAGTTATTGTCTGAACGTAATGTTTTAGATGAGCAAATCATTGCGCTTAAGGCAAAAAAAAATCAGCTACAAGATCACATTCAATCTAATTTTCCCATGGTTGCTGAAAGCATCAATCTTCTGAAGCAATTTATTCAAATTGAACATATTGATATTAGCGAAGAAAATATTGTAGGTGTGAAATTGCCTATCTTTAATTCTGTAAAATTTAAAATTGCAGATTATAGCTATTTAAATTCGCCTCACTGGTTTGATCCCTTTATTAATTCGATTTGTTCTCTTGTCGAGATTGATTTGCAAATTAACGTAGCATTATCCCGCTCGCAATTGCTGGCAAAATCGATTCAAACGGTTACGCAGAGGAAAAATTTATTTGAGAAAGTTTTAATTCCGACCACGGTAAAACATATTCGATTAATCCAGATTTTTTTAGCAGATAACGAACGTGCGGCTGTGGTTAGATCGAAACTTGCTAAAAAGAAGAGGCAATTAATGTGAGTATTGCATCATTCAAAAAAATCAGCGTTTTAGGATTGACTCGATGCAAAGAAGAGATACTGAATGCTTTGCAGGAATTAGGTTGCCTGCATTTAATTTCGGTGAAATCAGGGAAACCCAATTTAATTGCAGTATCGACAACTCTAGTTGATAACATAAAAAATGCTTTGCGCTATCTTAAAGATTCCCCTGAGCAAGGACGCCAACGTCTGATATGGAAAGATTTTAACGCTGAAGAATTAGTTAATAAGATTTTAAAGAATAAAAAAGCGATGCAGGAGTGTATGGATAGGCATGATTTTTTAGCAAATAGGATTCGTGAACTGTCGGAATGGGGGCATTTTGAGTTGGCTTCTGAGGATTTTAATGGAATTAAATTATGGTTTTATAAAATTAATCTTAAGGACCGATCGATTATTCCTGAAGATGTACCTGCTTTAGAACTTTATCGCAACCATCGTTTTATTTATTTGGTGATTCTTTCTAAAGAGGAGCCTAAGGAAGATACTGTTTCTCCATACCGGATTCACACGGGCTCGGTAGCTCTAAATTTCCTTCTTGATGAATTAGAAACCATTAAAGATCAAATGGAAGATCTAAAAGTTGAAAGACGGAATTTTACCCGATATCGATATTTATTGTCTCAGGAAGTTGCTCATTTTGTCGATCGAACACAATTTAAAAAAGCTTCTGACAAAACGCTTGATAAGAAGGAGTTCTTTTTATTGCAAGGATGGCTCCCTGATTCCAAACTGTCAGATATTCAACAATTTTGTGAAAGTAAGCAATTAGGTTTCAGTATTGAGGAGCCGCAGCAAGATGAGTTACCTCCTACCTTACTTGACTCTCCTTCAAAAGCAGGACAGGAGATAGTGAAATTTTATCAAACCCCCGGCTATCATTCATTAGATCCTTCAATCATTGTATTTTTTTCATTTTCTATCTTTTTCGCGATGATCCTGGCAGATGCCGGATATGGGATTATTTTAGGCCTCATGACGCTTTTGAGTTGGAGACGATTGGGTAAGAATAGCTCGTTTGCTTGGCTGAAATCTTTTCTGGTTAGTATTAGCGGTTTTTCCATAATTTATGGGGTGCTCATAGGGAGTTATTGGGGAGTACCACCTAAGCCTGGAAGCTTTTTATCTGCATTAAAGATCATAGATATCCATAATTTTAATGCCATGATGGCGCTTGTTCTTTGTATCGGTTGTTTTCACATCATGATTGCCAGCTTTATGAGAGCATGGTTTGTAAATAATGTTTATGAACGGATGCAAGCCATAGGTTTTATGCTGTTAATCATGACAGCTTTGCTGTTCAGTGTAGGAATAATCATATCCAATAGCCTTATAACTCGTTTTTCAATTGGTCTCTTTGCTATTAGCTTATTGATGATTATGTTTTTTGCTTCAAATGAGCGTGTTACTAATGGTCGCACATTCTTATTAAGAATCTTTCATGGATTAACAGCGTTAACTGAATTGCCATCACTTTTTGGAGATATTCTTAGTTATCTGCGATTATTTGCTTTGGGATTAGCAGGAGCCTCTCTAGCTCTTACATTTAATACGATGGCTCAAAATATTGCACAGTACAGTTGGGTGCTGGCGTTTATTGTTTTATTGCTTGGTCAAACCCTTAATTTCTTGTTGTGTTTATTGAGTGCTGTAATTCATGGTTTGCGATTGAATTATATTGAATTTTTTAAATGGTCCATAAAGGAAGATGGCTACAACTATCAGCCCTTTAAGAAAGAGGAGACTCCTCATGAATGAGCTCATAATAATGTTTGGATGGTTGGGAATATTCGCCCCTATGGCTCTTGCAACTATAGGGAGTATTTGGGGGTGTAGTATTGCTGGACAAGCCGCTATTGGTGTTATGTTAGATACAGATAGCAGTTACGGGAAATATATTGGGATTTCAGTTCTCCCTTCTTCCCAAGCGATTTATGGAATAGTGCTTATGTTTATTTTGAATAAGCCAGTAACTACAGCAATAGCTGGTGCCCAGTTTGGAATTGGATTTTTAAGCGGTATCGCTTTGATGATTTGTGCTATTCAACAGGGATATTGCTGTGCGAGTGCAATCAATGCTACTAAAAATAAACCTGAAATTTTTGGTTTGTCCATTGCTCCAGCAGCAATTGTGGAGGGTTTTGCCGTATTTATATTCGTGTTTGCTCTAGTTTTAAGTGCTGGATTAGGAGCTAATCATGGAGCTTAAACAAGATAAGTCTTCAGCTATTATTTCTCAAGGTATTGAAACTTTAATTGACCGCTTAAAGCAGGAAGGTGTGAATGCGGGCAAGGCGGAAGCAGAACAAATAATCAATGAAGCTCGATTAAAGGCGAATGAGTTATTAAATCGTGCTCAAGAACAATCCCAAATGTTACTGAATAAGGCTCATCAAGAAATACTCAATGAAAAGCAAGCTGCGGAAGATGCTTTGCAACTAGCTGCGCGTAATATGCGTCTTGAATTAAGGCAGAATTTGATGGATAGATTTGCGCAAGAAGTACAACGCATTGCTCATAAGGAGCTAAATAATGAAGAGTTAATACGTCAATTAATTTTTTTAATTGCAACAGATATCAAAGTACAAATGACAGCGTTTAAGGCTAAAAAAGTAGAAATTGAATTGCCAAAAACGGTACTGGATTTTGAAGAGATCAAAAAAAATCCGTCATTAATGGAAAAAGATCTTCTTAAAGAATTGGTTCAATCCATTACTCACCAAATGCTGAAAGCAGGGATGAGTGTGAAAGTGAATCAAACAGAACAGGTTGCTGGAATTAAAGTACATCTTATGGATGAGGAAATTGTTCTAGATATTACTGAGGAAGCGGTTAGCAAATTATTAATCAAGCACATGCAGCCACGATTTCGTGCTTTGCTGGAAGGGCTACTTAAATGACGACAAATTATTACATGGTGATTTCAAGTTTGCCGCGTATATTTCCTGATTACAAAGTGGAGAGTCCTCCCATTTCCAGGTTGCAACTTGAAAAAAGGCTTGGTTTGTTACCAATAGAAACACAGACACGGCTTTACGCGATTGAATCTTTAGTTTGGTCTAGCTGGTTTAACCCTTCTCAGTCTGTCGAAAAAACAAGAAAAGATTATCAACAACTCATGCAGATTAACTCAAGGGTTATCTGTAACCTCATCGTATGGTATTTTGATTTGCGAAGTATTGTGTCTGCGTTGAGAATGAAACATATTGGAAAAGCACCACCTGCAAATCCCAAAAACCATTGGATTACCCATTGGGATCAAAAACTCATTGAACATTGGAGTGAACCAGATTTAGGCCTGAAATTTGTTTACCCTTCGTTAATCAAAATGGCAGAGGATTTGGCCAGAAATGATACTCCGGCTGTTGAAGAATTTTTATTAAATTTTATATGGAAGTATTTATCTTCTATTGAGACTGGTCATTATTTTGATTTAGAAGCATTAATTATTTATTTGTTGCGGTGGGATATTGTTCAATACTGGTCAACATTTAGTACAACGAATATTCTTGAAAAGGTCAATGAATTATACCAGGCTTTGGTGAGTCCAAACCAATTTTCCGAGGCAATGGGGTTTAACGAGGGATCGTTGCTATGAAAGCTAATAACTCAAAAAATATCAAGGCTCAGGTAGTGGCTATACAGGAAGGTATTGTTCATGTCCAAAAATTAGGCAAAGAACCCCTTGTTAAGAATGGGATTATCTTTATTTGCCCTACAAAGAACCTTAATTCTACTTATCAAGAAAAAATAATGGCAGAAATATTACATGTGCGAGGAGATAGAGCCGTTGCCCAAGTATTTGAGGAAACTAGTGGTATTGCTATCGGAGATGTGGTTGAACTTACCAATGATCAGCTTTCAGTTAGTTTAGGTCCTGGGTTATTAGGGATGATCTATGATGGGCTGCAAAATCCGTTAGTAAATTTTGCTAGTAAATATGGCTATTTTTTACCTCGTGGGATTCAAGAAACAGCTCTTGACGTCAATAAAAAATGGTTGTTTTCAGCGCACGTAAAAGCTGGGGATATTGTCAATGGAGGTAGTACGCTAGGTGTGGTTCAGGAAGGTCGATTAACTCATAAAATTATGGTGCCTTTTGATATGGGCAACCAGATTAAAGTTGAATGGATACAAGAGGGGGCGCTCACTGTAGAGACAACAATTGCAAAGTTGCTTGACAAAAATAGCATCGCGCGAGAAATCAGTATGGTGCAGAAATGGCCTGTCAGATCGTCCATCGCTCAGGTGTTGACGGAAAAACGGTTGGCGCAACGGCTATATCCGTCACAGCCCATGATTACTACCTTAAGATTAATCGATACTTTTTTTCCTATTGCAAAAGGAGGAACCGCTTGTATTCCTGGGCCCTTTGGAGCGGGTAAAACTGTTTTGCAGAATTTAATAGCTCGTTATTCGGATGTTGATCTGGTGATTATTGTGGCTTGTGGGGAAAGGGCTGGTGAAGTTGTAGAAACCATAACAGAATTTCCTAAACTAATTGATCCAAAGCTTGGTGGTACTCTCATGGATAGAACCATCATCATATGTAATACGTCTTCAATGCCTGTAGCGGCTAGGGAAGCCTCTATTTATACAGGTATAACTTTGGGCGAATATTATCGACAAATGGGTTTTAATGTATTGCTCATTGCAGACTCTACCTCCCGCTGGGCGCAAGCGATGAGGGAAACTTCCGGACGTATGGAGGAAATCCCAGGAGAAGAAGGTTTTCCTGCTTACTTAGAAAGCAGTATACGAGGTTTGTATGAGCGTGCTGGTATTATTGATTGTATTGATAATTCAATCGGAAGTTTGACTATAGTAGGAACAGTATCACCCGCTGGGGGTAATTTTGAAGAGCCAGTCACACAAGCAACGTTAAGTGCCGTCAAAACTTTTCTTGGATTAAGTTATGACAGGGCATATAAACGATTTTATCCCGCAGTAGATCCTTTAATTTCCTGGTCACGTTATTTCGATCAACTTAAAACCTGGTTTGAGAAGAAACTTGAACCTGGTTGGGCCTCAAAGGTTGAGCAAGCAACCAAGCTTTTGCATCGAGGACAGGATATTTTTAATATGATGCAAGTGACGGGGGAAGAAGGGGTCACAATACAGGATTATATCACTTACCAAAAATCTCTCATGTTGGATATGACTTACCTGCAGCAAGATGCTTATGACCCTGTAGACGTTTCGGTGCCCATTGAAAGGCAAAAAGAACTATTTAATTTAATAATAAAAATTATTAATAAGGACTATGAGTTTAAGGATAAAGAAGCAGCTCGTGATTTCTTTATGAAATTGACAGGATTATTAAAAAATTTAAATTATTCCACTCTAAAGTCAAATAAATATTTAGAGTATTGTAATCAAATTAATGAGTTAACAAAACTAACCTTGCTAGACGAGAAAGCTACCTGAAACACTGCAATCACTACATACACACTTGCTTTGCTCTCTGTTTACAAAATTTAAATTGTGGTAGGGCAGCAAAACTTGCCACCCATGCTAGAAATGCCTTAGGGTTATTTCAACTGCTTTGCTCTTGGAGTAAGTATCCCCAGAAGTATGGCACATAAAAAGAGTGCGGGAACATCCCCTAAAAGATGCCCTATATGCTCAGGATAATAAAAAGCTTGCACAGCCATAATGCCGCCATGAACGATACTTGACCAAACTGTAAACCAAATAAGACTAAGATTTTCTAAAGGATTTCGTGCTGCGATTATTAAAAATATTCCTAGGGTTGCATAAATCCCGAGTATCATTTGCAAATAGAGTGAAACCCCAATCAAGTGCCAAGCCCATCCCTCAGGCCAATAAACTGTTAAAGGATAAATTCCAAAAATAAATATCAAACCTATAAGAACCAAAACAATCTTTAAAATCCTAATTCTGTGATCCAGTTTCATAAGTTCTCTCCATGAGCTGATTGAATATTAGATAATATCTATTAAAACCTATTTTGTTTAATTAAATTGGTGTTGTCGGGTCATAGACCCGAACTTTGAGTTTTATTGGCAGCTTTTTGTTGCACAATGCAATACCTTGATATGCTTACCTGTGGGGGTGTAGTAACTTGCAACGGGATTATTATTTATATCAAGTGCTAATGCACTATCTACACCTTGGGTCGTTGGGTCAACCGCAGTGATCACATTACCTGCTGTACATGTTGCATTGCCGCAATAAAGTATCGATAGGGTGCTACTTGTTCCAAAGCTCACAATAGGATTCCCTGTTGTACTATCAATTTTTATTGAGGGCTGTAATCCAACATTTGGTCCGGTTACAGGGGATGCAATGGTATTCCCTGAATTACATGCTGCATTGCCACAGTGCAGTACTTTTAATGCTGCATTTGCGGTATCCCAATAAGCAATCACGGGATTACCACTTGCGTCTAAAGTCACAGAGGTTGCGCGATGATCACCAGCTTGTGCGCCTGGATCCAGCACCGATAGCGAATTGTTTTGTGCGGTACAATTAGCATCACCGCAGTGCAGCAATTTCAATTGATTTTTATCTGCGCGAAAAAAACTAACAACTGGATACCCTGATGCATCAAGCACTAATGACACGCCACGCACATCAGCATTATCGGGATAAACTGGGAAGTCAGGCGACGCAATGCTATTGTTGGCTGAGCAATCTGCATCGCCACAGTGTACGATTCTTAATCCTTGATCAGATTGTCCAGCAGAGGCAATTACTGGATTACCAGAGGAATCAAGCGCCATAGATGAGGCACGTTTTGACAAGATATCTGGGGTATTAACTGGATTAACACCACTGCAATTTGCATTCGCACAATGCATTATTCGCATCACTTTAGCGCTAAAGTCATAAAAACTAATCACAGGATATCCATTAGTATCGATATCAAGAGATGTATCCCAGCCAACATTGGCGGTGGTGAGTGGGCTGGTAATTGAATTGCCTTGACTGCATGTTGTATCACCACAATGTAGCAATTTCAGGTCACCATTTGTTTCATCCCAATAACTAACTACGGGTCTGCCATTGGCATCTAATTTAATTGCACCATATCGACCAACATCTGTTGCTGTGTCGCCAACATAAATTGAATTTGGGCCACACATGGGGCTACCACAGCGCAATATTTTGAGATTTGCATTGGTACCATCGTAATAACTAACAACTGGATTACTGCTCGCATCAAGATTTAAAGAGGTGTATAGCCCCACATTTCCCGTACTATCTGGTACATTAATGATGTTGTTACTTGTGCAATTAGCATTGCCACAGCGTATGACGTTTAAACTCTGATTGGTCAAATCATAGTAACTAATTGTCGGTATGTTATTTGTATCAAGTGATAATGATGAATAATAACCAGCAATCCCATTACCAGTAATTGAGGTAATCGAATTACCCGATGAACAAATTGTATTACCACAATGTAATACTTTTAATTTACCGTTTGTTAAATCCAGATAACTCACTACGGGTCTTTGATTGCTATCTAGCTTTAATGATGGGTATCGACCCACATCACCAGCTGAGTCAACTGTTGTGATTGAATTGCCAGAATTACAAGCGCTATTTCCACAACGTAAAATCTTTAGCGAAGAATTCGTAAAATCAAAATAAGCAACTACTGGATTGCCAGCTGAATTCAATTTAATGGAGCTTTGCACCCCATTACTGCTAGTTGTATCTGGCTGTACAATTGTGTTACCAAGCGTACAAGATGCATTCCCACAATGTAGAATTTTCAATCTTCCGCTGGTTGCATCGTAATAACTGACAACAGGAAAATTATTCTTATCAATTGTAACTGAAGTATATGTGCCAACTGTTCCAGTATTATCCGGTGTTGCAATGGTATTACTCGCTGAACAAGAGTTATTACCGCAGTGTAATACTTTTAATGCTGAATTTGCCTCATCATAATAACTCACGACAGGCTTACCAGTACTATCAAGTACAATCGAGGTGTATTTACCAATGTTTGTTGCTGCATCAGGCGTTACAATTGAATTAAATTGGCTGCAATTACGTGTAAAGCAATGCGCCACCTTCAGTTTCTGTTCAGTTGCATCATAATAGCTGATTGTTGGAAAGCCCTGGGAATCCAATGCTATTGATGTATATTGGCCTGTTACGCCATCAACATCAACTGCAACAATCTGATTACCTATCGCAAAAGAAGTTGATGTAAAACCCAAGATGAAAAGAGAACCCAATGGAACAGCAACAAACCGCAAAATAGCACGCATCATACGCATAGATACCTTCCTGGATAAAGTTAAATGATTGAAATGAACTATTAGGGGATACTAATATATCACAGATAGGTAAATACTTTAGCTACCCTATCTTGTTGTTGCAGGCTATGGCTAGACGCAAGAATTTAAGTATAAATTTTTATGGTAGAGATGATATGACTTTGCGCTACATTAGATTAGGGATGGTAGGATCAGTCTCGTTATTTTTTAGTTTGGTGGCATTTAATAATCTAATAGATTCCACCAGTAACTTTCCTGCAGTACAACATGTATTGAGTATGGATACCACTTTCCAGGTTCCGGTATTGATGAAGCGTGCGATTACGAATCCATCTATTCAGCGTGGGGTTTACTATTTTATCACGGTTTGGGAGCTATTGGCGGCGCTTATTTGTTGGATTGGTTGTTTGCGACTTTTAATCAATATTAATGCCAGTGATGTTCAATTTAATAAGGCAAAAAATGTAGCGTTTATCGGTTTATTTTTAGGTTTTATGCTATACATGGTTGGTTTTATTATTATTGCCAGCGAATGGTTTTGTATGTGGCAATCACCCACTTGGAACGTGCAGGCAACAGCGGGTTTATTTGTAAGCTTGATTATGCTTGTGATGATTTTTCTAGGATTATCATAGTGTGCAAGGAACCACCAAATGTGCGAAATAGGCTTTCCTGGGTATTTTGGTGAGCCTGAGTAGAGAGATGCAATAAATGCTCACCAAGAGTAATATTTATTCCATATCTCCTATAACACAACAGCATTCTTAGCTAACCTTGATAGGAGGCATTATCTATTTCACTTGCTTTCTCCTAAAAGATACTTCATCGTTTATTCACAAGGCTCATCTAGAATAAAGGGATATCGAGATGCCAACACAAGAGTGGCCAGCCCATGATTATGCGATTGGTTCATATATTCAAGCAAGCATTGCAGATAATTATTTGAAATGTTTGGATATAAAACTAACAGATTATGTTTTGGACATTGGATGTGGCAATGGAGCATTCAGTCGTAAGATTTTGGATAAAATCCCGCAAGGTCACTTTTTAGGGATAGATGCATCGGAAAACATGCTGACATTGGCAAGACAAGAAATAACTGATTACCCTAATACTAAATTGCTGCAAGCGGATGTATTAACTATGCCATTTGTAAATCAATTTGACTACATCGTCTCATTTTGGTGCTTGCAATGGTGTGCTTTTGCTATAGAAAAAGCTTTTCTTAATATTTATAGGGCATTAAAAAACAATGGAAAAGTATTGTCTCTTTTCCCCTCAGGCGATGATCCTTTTATTACAAGCTACTATCGTGTGCAAGAGTCCGGACAATTCCCCATGCTTAATAATTTTAAGCCACCAGTGGATTATCGGCACTTCCAAAATTTAGAAGAAAAAATACGTACGCTTCCCTTTAAACACATTAAGTTTGAACGTCTAAAGCATCAAATGCTTTTACCTTCTTTGGACATCTTTCGTAAATTTGTTAATGGTATTGCTTTTTTTCAAGGTCAAGTACCTGATAAGCACATTGACAGTATCAATGAAGCTTTGGTAGCCACCTATGAGCAAGAATGCCAAGAGAAGTTTGCTGGTGAGTATTGGTTTACGTTGTCTGTTTATTTGTTTCGGGGTGAAAAATAATTTTTAATTGACTGTGTTGGAGCTATTTTTTTGATTTGCTTATTCGCCGAAATGTAAATAAATTTAAACAAAATGTTCTTAATAATTTCATATATGCTAAAATTATAAACATAAATTTTATTATATGCCCAGGTTATGGAAGATACGGTGTAACAAGGTAGAGTATGTTATGGCACCATCCTTATCTTTTTTTTCCCGAAAAGTACCCTCTAAGCAAGTCAGTGAGAGAAAGGGTAGATTTCTTAAAGCTAAAGAGCATGGGGCATACCAATTAGTAGTTGAAGACTATGAGCCAATTCTTCAGCATTACATAGAAAAATACGGCCTCGAAGATATTGCTGTTGTAATTAATGGCACAACTGAATTTGGTAGAAAAACTGTATCTGAGAATGCAGAAGAAATTCAAAAAAACATAGATTTATTTGAAAACGAAGATCTCCAATATGCCAATCTAGTTAGAAATTATTGGGTGCTGCCCTCAGCCACAGTTCCTGCACCCTTCTATTTAAATAAAGTCGATGATAAGAAAACAGATTTTTCACCCTATTATGAAGAATTATATAATGCTTTAAAGGACGATTTTTTAGATGAAAGAGGTCGTTTAAAAGAGTTAAGTCTAGAGCAGCTTAAAAGATTAAATCAAATTTGTTTACGTCTAAATTGTCGAGAAAAATTAGAAGAATATAGGGTTAAAATAGTTGAAGATCTAAATAATCGTAAGCAAAAAATATGTTTAACCAAAGAGCAGTCTTTAGAGGAAATAAAAAGGATACAAAAAAATTTAGGTGAAGATGAAAGTGTCATCTATTTTTTTACTAATAATGTGCGGACTGGACCTGCTCACTTTGAGTTTGTTCAAATTAAAAAAAATGAAATAATCAAACCAATCCATTGGTTTTTGCATAGCAGTAATATTATTGGTAAAAATGATCTCAACAATATTTTTATCCCAGATATATCTGATTTTATAAAGCCTTATATTAAGCCTCAATACTTACAGCCGCAAGTCGATGAGGTGAGTTGCGGAACATTGGGTATTTTATATTTAAAAGAGCTCTTAAAAAATAACTGTCGGCAATTAAACGACTTCACATTAAGTTTACCTATATACAAGATACATAATCGCGAGGTAAGTCAGGGTAATTTATTCTTCCCTTCACCACATGTTCTACGGTATTCCCAATCAAGTTTTTATAACGACGTTATTTTAGCTATGGTCAAACATGATCATGAGACAACCATTAAATTTAAAGACGCTAATTATAAAATAAAACCATTAAAGGTGATTTTAGAAGATTCAATTAAACTAGCGAAGGCCGACGGCAATATGGCTCTGGTGGCAGAAAATCAAAGGATACTTAAAAATTTGCCTGCATTTCGTGAAAAATGGCTAATGGAATATAAAACAGAAATACAAAAAAGAAAGGCCATGCAAGGAGAAAAATACAATTTATATCTAGCCTATTCCACGAAACGAATGCAGGCATTGGCACATCATCCAGAAGGATTACAAAAAGAACAAGCGAATGAACCTGATCTTATGACTGAAAAGGCGACAAAAAATGTCTCTCTTATAGAGCGCATTAAAAAAACTTTACAAATAACAGAGAAGAAAACGCCCCCTCGTTCCTATTTATTTCATCCGGAAGAGGCGATAACTAAGGTTGTTGATAACCCACTTTATGAGGGGGATAAGTTTCAAGAAAATCCATTCTATGAGCCTAAAAAATAAACTCTTATTTAGGGTTTATCACTTATAAATTTGCTCACTAATCTTGCATTTAGACTCTTCAAGTTAACCTGTTTGTTCCAAAAACAATATTTTGTTCTATTATTTATCACATGGGGTGAAAATTTATTTCTAAACTGGGACTGCGACTTGAGATAGCACAGTCAAAACGTCAATGGTTTTAGACAAAAAACATAATAAAAAAAACATAATAAAAAGTTGAGACCTATTTGACCAGTACAATGTCTGATAGGAGTTATATTATGTCCACTAATATGTCAGCGAAACTTGAGAGTGTGGTTTTGTTAATGAACCAACTGGGATTAGAAATTAGGGACATTGTCAAGCCAGGGAATAAACTTGAAAGTACTGAAGCGAGTACAAAATCATCGGCTCTTGCCTATTCACTAGCAGGTCTTTATTTAAATAAAAAATTTGATTCAAGTGATTTGATGTTCCCTAATAAAGCCAAGTTATATGGTGCAGCTGTAGCATTATATGGCGGTGGAGGGAATTGCGATCACTACTCTGCAATAACAGAATATTTGTTTTCAACTGTAGTAAAACCAAAGTTAACGGCTGTGGGGGTGAGCGTTATTGGATATTCTCGTATTGCTGATCTTTATGCGAAACATTCATTTTTTGCATTTAAGGTGTTTGATCTAGAAACACAGCAAGAAGAGGTTATTGTGTGTGATCCTTGGGCTATTAGGGATGATAAATCTGCCACAGCAGCCAACTTAGAAGAAAATTATGTATTTGGCAAAAAAAGCTGGCAGTTAGAAGGTTTGAATAGCTTAGAAGGCCTTGGTAATTTTGAAACAATAGCTCAATCTATTAATGCATTATATGACTTTGCTGCAAAAGTTGATGTTGAACTTCATCACAATTACCCAATTGAATACAGCCAAGCCGTTTCGAGTACTGGAGATGCAGTATTTTCTACCTATAGTAACGATGTATCCTTTTTAAAAAACTCTACTGAGGAAGCAATTTTACAAAAAACAAATCAAAGTTTACCTCATATATATGGCTTTTTTGGTGTCCAAGCACAATCCCAAAACCAAATTAATCAAGGTGATGATATGGAACACCAAGAGCAAATTGGAGAAATGGTGCAGGAAGAGCAAATTGAAGAAATGGTGCAGGAAGAGCAAATTGAAGAAATGGTGCAGGAAGAGAAAATTGAAGAAATGGAAAGTGAAGATAACATGGATCATGAAAATCGCCAAACTGGCATTCCCGGATAGAGTATGCGACTTGGAATGCACCTTCAAGGTAGATGAGTTATTCCGTTTTGACAAGTACCGGATGCTATGCCAGTCTTAATCTAAATGCGAGAGCCAATTTTGTTGGGAATTAACAAAATTAACTCAAGGACGACTCCTATGACAAAAATTCACGCCTATGCGGCCCATAAAAAATCCGATCAACTTTCACCTTACGACTATACCTTGGGAGAAATTGGTCAGGAACAGGTAGATATTAAGGTGGAGTCATGTGGTATTTGCCATTCAGATCTATCTATGATCGACAATGAGTGGGGTTTTAGTAGTTATCCTATTGTACCGGGTCATGAAGTAGTAGGTACTGTCATTGCAATAGGAAAGCGTGTTAAAAACTTAAAAGTTGGCCAGCGAGTTGGACTTGGATGGTTCAGCGGAAGTTGCATGTACTGCCATAGCTGTTTGCGTGGCGATCACAATCTTTGTGCTACAGCTGAGCAAACCATCGTAGGCAGGCATGGAGGATTTGCGAACATTGTACGCTGTAATTCCCTATGGGCTATTGTGTTGCCTGACAATTTGAACGCCGATAAAGCAGGCCCTTTGCTATGTGGTGGTATTACTGTCTTTAATCCAATTGTGCAGTTTAATATATGTCCCACTCAACGTGTAGGAGTGATTGGAATTGGTGGCTTAGGCCATATGGCGCTGCAATTTCTTAATAAATGGGGATGTGAAGTTACTGCGTTTTCATCTACTGCAGCTAAAGAGGCAGAAGCCAAGCGCATGGGGGCCCATTATGTTGTTAATAGTAATGACAGTAAAACGCTTCAGCAATTAGCAGGCAGATTTGATTTTATACTTAATACTGCTAATGCGAACCTTGATTGGCCCGCTTATATTAATATGCTTGCTCCAAGGGGAAGATTCCATACAGTGGGGGCTGTTCCAGACCCCATTGCGATCCCAGCTTTTTCTCTTATTCTTAGTCAGCGCAGTATATCAGGCTCACCGCTCGGAAGCCCGGCGACTATTCAGGATATGCTTGAGTTTTGTGTGCGCCATAACATCGAGCCATTGACAGAGCATTTTGCAATGAAGGATGTTAATAAGGCCCTTGATCACTTACGAGCTGGCAAAGCACGTTACCGTATCGTTTTAGACAATTAAGGAGGTAAATTCGTAATGAATTGAGGTAACCCTTGTCGGCTAATGTGCGCAATAAAGAAACATTATTGTGTGCTGAAAACACGTCTTTGATAAAAAAGGAGTTACTTAAGTCGAGAAATTACTGGTGGCATGTTGAAATTACAGCGTTTAAAAGGTATTCATTTCGACACATTACAGAGAGGATTGAGAAGTAAAGTTTATAAAAATATATCAGAGTCAAGACTGTTTTTTTATTATTTATTTGTTAATATGTTGGACCGCAGTTCTATTTTTTAATTCACCAAATAGCTTGTGGATATTTATTTTAATCAATTCATTATTATTTACTCATTTTTTCTGCACTGATTCTTTAATCCTTTACCGGGCAAAGACTTTTCCATATTTTATTTTGAAACGGTCTAATTTTTCTTATCCACAAAATCTGTGGATAACTCTGTGTATACCTTATCAAACACCTTAAAGATTTAATAGTTAGAGGGATGTTTATGAATTCTGCAAACATGGTTGTATGATTCACCACATAGACAGCTTAAACCTTCTCTCTCACCAAGGTAGCGCAACAAGCTTCAATATCAAGGAAGTCGTAGCGCAATTCTCATACTGCGTTTAAGATATAGGGATTACGCTTTGCGTCAATAATTTATAAGCTAAGGAGAGTTTGATGCGTCGCTTTGGAGTTTTAATTATTAGTGGGTTAATCTATTTTTTTGCCAATACTGGCGCATATGCTCAATTACCTGACAATTATCAGAATTTATCTGCGCAACAAAAGCAAGATTTATTATGGGAAGAAATTACCAAAAGTCACGAAATCGATCCCTTACCACAACTGGCTGGGAACAGTTTTAGGGAAGTGCTCCAAAAATTAAAAGGATTGTTTAATCTAGCACTTACTTTTAATCATATTAATGACGAATTGCCAGCAGGACGAGTGAAAATTATTCATGCGAATGGGGCAGTGGGTAAGATTGTATTTATTCCTGCGCCTAATCATCCGTTCACAGGCATTTATCGTACAGGTGGAATTGGTTTGGCGCGACTTTCTTTAGCTATTCCACCTGCGGATAATAATTACATACCAGGTATGGCTATTAAAATTCTAATCTCCCAACATCCGTCCCTAAATTTGCAAGTGATGAATTTGCTTGAGGGCCAAAAAGAGAACTGGAATTATTTTGCGAAGGACTTCTCAAACCAAGTACCGCATCCAACGAGCTGGACATTAAAAGCAATTGAGAAAATCTTTGAATGGACTCGTGATCCTGCCAATGAGCTCCCTTTGTGGCATTTAGCGGCATGGACTAGTGAAGGTAGGTTCGAAGGTATTCCCATATTTCCTGAACGAGTGTATTTCAGACCTAGTAGTTTGGTAAGAGATTTAATTCCTGAGGATTCTCGTGAAGATTTTAGAGTCTCATTTCTACAGATACCGATGGGACCCATGTATGAAGTGTACGGGGAATCCAAGGGTGTAGAATATCATATAGGGACACTAATGTTGGAAAGTGCTTTGTTGGCTTCAAATTACGGGGATCAAAAGTTATTTTTTCAACATCAACGATAAAAATTTAATTTTAAATTTTAATAAGGCATGTTCTTTCTCAGGGCTGCGATGGCGCAGCCTGATTCTCAACATAGCTGAGATTGGAGCTTTTGACTTGCATAATCAATAGTGATGATCTTTCTTGATTTTGTATTTTCTATTTCAACAGAATAACCGTGCTATACGGACATTGGCATTCGCGATTTTTTCCTTATCATAGAATACACAAGGCGTGTTACGTAATCCTTTTCTCATGAGGAGAGAGTTAACAATTTCACTCCCAAAGGGAGAATTGGGATCATTCCAATTGCTTTCATCGCCAATAAAGACTACGAGAGAGGGAGTAGCGCGCGTTACTTGCAACATGGCATCAAGAACTTTATCTGCGTTTGCGGATAATTGAAAGGTATCATTTTTCCCCCAAATCATAGGGACATGCCCACCAATTGTAATTTGGTTTTTTAGTTGAAAGACAATGGCCAAACAGGAGCTAACATTCGGTATAATAAGATTTTCTTGTCCTGTTGCGACACCAACGTAATCTCCACTAGCAGGCTCTTTTACTTCAACAATTTTTCTGAATAACTTCATTTTACATACACATAATTTTGTTAATTAATAGCTAAAATGGCAATCAGAACCTATTACTGATGCCATTAAATTAGAGTGAAGATTAAATTAAGAACATTAAGGTTATATTAAGAACTATTGAGATGAGAAAAAGGATTTCATGATAGTAGTAAACTTAATTCAATAAGTATTATAAATCGAGTCTTTAGTAAACCTTAATTTGTGATTTATGAATCAGCGCTAGATTTTAGGTAGAATATTGTTTAATTCACCGATTACTTCAGCATTTTCGTCTAACCAACCCATTTCTTTCATAACGGCTTGACTACGTTTGCCACTGCCTTGGTTGGAAGCCCCTTGAGCGTGGGAGACTAAGTCTTTTAAAGTCATGTTGTTATTTACATTACTTTTTGCAAAAAATGAATATAAACCACACCAAGCTGCTTTATCAGCTGCCAATTTTTTATTGTAGGCTAGTAAAAAATTGTTTTTCCATTCTTCTGGATTTACCTCGGATTTAACCTCTTCAACTACTGATTTTTTTATCTCTACCGAGAGCTCTCTGATTGAAGGGGCCTCTATCTCTGTTGGTAAATTTAAAGAAACAAATTTAGCTTCAAAATATGCAATAACAGATTTGTTTTCATATTTTTTAGCGGTCTCTATAATTTGAGCAATCGATTGTTGAGCTAAGGTGTTAGGATCATTATGCAATTCAAAAAATTGCTCAATTAAACTTAAATTGTCAGTTGAAATAGCAGACTCTATTAATAAAACAAAGTTGTCATCATTAAGCGAAGTAGTATCTAGTTTTATGTTTATTAGATGCTCACTTAAATACTTAGCTGCGGTATTTCTTGCATGCTCTAGAGCTGGATTTAAGAAATTATTATCATTTAAAGCGGCGAGTATATCTGTTTGAAGTTCCCTTACAAATTTAAACATATCACTTCGTTGATAACGCATTTGATGGATAACACAAGCAATGGAATTGGCGAGACGATATAATCCATTAGCGTCATCTCTATTTGGTTGACAGCCTGTTTTTAAATCATGTAATGTCGGCACCCTAGGGAGAGACACTCCATCAAAATCTCCAGCAACATCCCAAAACATATATCGAACAACTGGAGGCTCACTGGGATTAGTAGGTAATTCAAAGCAAAAATGCTGACTGTCATCAAGAGAAGGATTCAAAATAGTGATTGGCAATTGAAATGCTAAAGCAATTGCATATTCATTAATAATCTTTTTAAACATTGTTTGAACAAAAGTTTTATCCTTAAATTTTTCTCTCATAGCATTAAAATCAGGAGCTTTCCCAATAACTTTTTCATCGCCTTTTTGGTTAAAGATTACAATCGATTCTTCTTTGCAAAGACTTTCAAAGTCTTTCGTTAAAAGAACATTCATTGTTTGATCTATTTCCTGAATTTTAGCAGGGATAATTTGAAACTCTTGTGTTTTTAATCCTAAGGATTTTATTTGAGCCAGCAGAGATGTTTCCCTCTGAAGCAAGACATCCCAATGATAATCACTGCTCCATTTATTGGGGATAAAAATGCATTGATTTTGACTTTCAAGCTGAAAAACCTGCTTCTCGGAGCCACTCCCTATTTGTCGAAAATTAGTTCTCTTCAAAACTTGGTTATGTAGAATTAAAGTAGTCTCTGTATCTTCTTGAAAGAATCTTTTTAGCCATTCATCTATCATTGGTTATCTTGACAAGCAGGTGTGTCAATATTCTAACATAAAGGTTGATTATTAATCAACTTGTGCTTATTCATTACGTCCTGATTGTCTTTGTAGCTGTGATTAAATGGTGATTGCTTTGTGTGCAAATAGGTTTATCTTTTAGCTTCGATTGACTAGTTGCAGTACTTTCTCAAGGAAAACTGGCCCAGGATCATTTTTATCGGTTTGATAATTAGGATCTTGTTCCAGCCAAAGGGGGCTTTTTTGGAAATTTAAATACTCATTATGACCAATAATGTATTTAATTTCCGGGTATTTCTTTTTTAAATAACAAACTAAAAACGCATTGGCTTTGGTTTGTGCTTCAGTTAAATCATCTTCATTGTTAATTCCACCAATGTTTTCGATGCCTATTGCATAATGATTAAGGCCTATGACATGTCTTGCCATCCAAGTTTCGGGCATGAGTTGATAAATAGTTCCATCACGATCCACTACAAAATGACTGGATACATTTAAGTTACCAGGTAATTCTTTGATTCGCGGCGAATTCTTGGGAAAAGTAGGCGGGTTAAATACGCGAAAGGTTGCTTCGAAGGTGGGTATGCATGTCCAATGCAATACAACCATTCTAGGTTCGATTTCAATTGATTTGGAGTCAATCCCATAATGAGTTAACTGATATTGCTGTGTTAAAGCAATGCGTTCTTTATCAAATTGAATAGGTGCTTGATGGATTGCCTGAGGATTATGACAAGAAAATGCATGAACGAGAGAGCTTATAAAAAATATGGAGAATATAAAAATTTTCATACTATTTTTTTAGCACCATGAAATAAGCAGTAATATAATTGGGCAAATGGCGGGTTGCTTTATAAAAGTCCTCTCTCCCTGCATAGCTGCCTGTTAAATAATCAATCTGATACAAGTTATTTTGGAATGCGCCTCCAGTATCTGCGAAAATACCTGCTTTTGTCACCATTTTTCCCGTTTTATCAGGATATTGCACCATCAGTAATTTGCCCAGACCAAATTGCTCTAAGTCGGCTGCGAACGTTACTTCACTATTGACGGTGATTTTATGTTCTGCGTCCTTACCGTATCCTTTGATACCATCGACTTGTTTAAAATACCAGTAGCGCTCTTGTTTATAGGGATTTTTCGCCTTATCGTAAGGAATGTTATTGGTACGATGAACGTTAAATATTTTTAACTGATTATGATCGCCAAAATCTGCTACCACAGTTCCTTGCATTAATGCAGCCTCTAAATCGTCGCGATTTAAATAAGCTAAAACAGGAACATCTTTGTTGGTCAAGGCTCCTTTTAAGATAGCCTGCTTCCCATATTGGAAGCGAGTAAGTTTAGGTTTGGCATTCGCTTCTTCGAGTATCAAAGATTCTTCGTCTTTGGGAAGAGCATAAAGTGCAAAGGGGTAAGCTGCGGTTGGCTTCGTGAGGACTTTGGCACGATGGACGTAATATTTCGTCATTAAAATTTTATCTTTAGGCAAATTGGCAATAAGCGGTTTATTTGACCTAAGTGGTTTTGCCTGTTCAATGTCAGGATACCAACGGATGAAATCAAAGTGTTGTTTTACAAAGGCAGGATCATGCATTTCATGTTGATGTTGGCAAACAAATGTCAAGGTTGCTTTAATTCGAGCAAGAGGAACTTTAAATACTTTGCCGTCATGAATCACAAGAGGATCATAGCTACTACCTTTGTTTAAATATGCCAAGGTTTCTTTGGCTGTTGCGCACAAAGCAGGTCCATTAATCGCATAATCAGTCGAGGGTAGGGGGGGGGCAGGGACAAAACGAGGTGTAGCAATAGCTTGGATGCTAATTAGAAAACTGTAAAGGAAAAATTTTACTTTCATTGTCTGTAATTAAGATTTCTTTAAGAAGATAAGATAATACCATAATCAGACTAGCTAAAATCATAAAATTTAAAGTAGAGGACGCCTCTACAAGAGCGCTGTAAACAAACATTCTTATATGTGCAGGAAGAAAACATTGCTAATTGCAATATCTATGAATCCACCTATAACCTTTTAACTCTAGAAGTGTGCAGAGAGTTGTTAATTTGCAGAGTTAATATGAAGCTGATATAGTTGCCATTTTGATTATATTTGAATCATCTAGGTGGTAAAATGATAGATAAAGAGTCCTCTATAGAGACAATTTTTGCTGCACTAGCCAAGGATGTCAAGGTTCTTAATGAGGCAGCGGACGAGCTCAAAGGCGATCCAAAATTTATGCTTATGGCGGTCAAAGAAGATTTAAGAGCGCTTACATTTGCCACCCCTAAACTAAAAAAAGATCAAGAATTTATGCTTGCTGCGGTCCATATCAATGCCAGAGCGCTCTCGTTCGCTGATCCTGAGCTCACAGAAAAGCGAGAATTTATACTTGCGGCGGTAAAAGCAAATCCCCAAGCGGTTAAATCTGTGGTCTTAGTGCTCGCAAAGGTTAAAAACTCTGCAGCAAGCGAGCTCTTGAAAGATCCTGATTTTATGCTTGCTGCAGTAGCACAGGATATTATGTTGCTTATTCATGCAGCGGACGAGCTCAAAAAAGACCATCACTTTATGCTCGCTGCGGTCAAAGAACATTTCAGAGCGCTTGTACTTGCCGCCCCTAGTCTCAAGAAAGATCAAAAGTTTATGCTTGCTGTGATCCACATCAATGCCAGAGCGCTTTCGTTCGCTGACCCTGAGCTTACAGAAAAGCGAGAATTTATACTTGCGGCGGTAAAAACAAATCCCCAAGCGTTTGAATCTGTGATCTTAGTACTCGCAAAGGTTAGAAACTCTGCAGCAAGCGAGCTCTTGAAAGATCCTGATTTTATGCTTGCTGCAGTAACACAGGATATTACGTTGCTTGAGCATGTAGCGGACGAGCTCAAAAAAGATCAAGAATTTATGCTTGCTGTGGTCCATATCAATGCCAGAGCGCTTTCGTTCGCTGACCCTGAGCTCACAGAAAAGCGAGAATTTATACTTGCGGCGGTAAAAGCAAATCCCCAAGCGTTTGAGTCTGTGGTCTTCATGCTCGCAAAGGTTAAAAACTCTGCAGCGAGCGAGCTCTTGAAAGACCCCGAGTTTATGCTTGCTGCGATAAAAGTAAATTTCCAGGTTGCTGCACATCTAGATCGCGAGCTCAGAAAAGACTGTGAGTTTATGCTCGCTGCGGTACAAATAAATCTTAATGTGGCGTCCTTCGCAGATGAGGTGCTTAAAAAAGACCGTAAGTTTATGCTTTTTATGATAGAAAAGAATAGTAATTATCTTTGGGTCGCTAGTGATGAGCTCAGTGATGATCCTACTTTTATACTCGAAGCGGTTTCTTGTAATGGTCTCGCGTTACAAGATGCTGGTAATTTTATTAATGATCCCGATATAGTCTTTGCAGCGTTAAAAAACAATATTCATGCGCTTAAATATGCGGCAGACAGGTTTAAAAAAGACCCTAGGTTTATGCTTGCTGCAGTACAAATAAATGTTCATGCTCTTCAGTACGCAGCCCCTGAGCTTAAAAAAGATCGAGAATTTATGCTTGCTGCGGCAGGAAAAAATGTCCATGCGCTTGCCTATGATGATTCTGGACTCACAGCAGATCGAGAGGCTATGCTTAATATGGTAGCCAAAGATAGTTCCGCGCTTACTTATGCTGCTCCTGAGCTTCAAAATGATCCGGAATTTGTGTCCCTTGCAGTAAAAGATAATGGCATGATGCTTGTTGAGGTAGCTCAGATTGCAGCAACACAAAATCCTTTAGCGTTACCCCATGTTTCTGAAGAACTCCAAAAAAAGCCTGAAATTACATTGATAAGCAAAAACGTGGCACAGATTGATCAATGGTTTCAGGAACAATTACCAAAAAATCTTGATCTTAAGGCTCGAAAAAACGCTTATCTTGATCTTGTAGAACAACAAAGTAGACATTTAAGTCCGGGACAAAAGAAGGAGTTAGCGCTTTATATTTTAAATGAAAAAGAGCATTTTCTAAAAAAAGAAAGGCATTTTTTCCGTTTTCAATCCTATTCAATTCAAACCTTCTCAGTGCACCGGCTTGTTAAAACGCTTATGCAAGGGGAGGAACTCAGGAACGGTAAGACTGAAATTTATGATGAGGGTAAGGATAAAACTTATACCCTTTCTCGTCATAGTAGCAAGTAAAGTTGCACGTAATTCCCACAAATACATGCGCAGAATTTCGCTTGGGTAGTACTAAAACAGTATTCCTCAGTAGTAGGTTTTTCCTCCAAGCAAGTACTCTGATTAGAGCATTAAGTATTGGGAAGTACACACTTTCCCAATACTTGCTATTTTAAGGGGTTACCAGTTGTTGCGTTACAATAGCAAGGGCAGCGACAGCAGCAGCTTGCATCGTTTGACGACTTGGAAGATTTTCTTTAAAAAAATTATAGTAGCTAAATTCAGATACTGAAACGGAAGTATCCACATTCTCATTTACTTCTAAAGATGTCGTTTCGTCTTCAGAACATGTTTGCACGACTGCAGAAGTATTCTCTCCTTTGAGTTCTTCTTGTTGCTGTTGTAATTGCTGCTTATACTGCAGTATGGATTGTTCAAGCTTAATCTGACTTAGTTTTTCTTGGATGTGTTCATGTTCCATAATGGTTTCTTGCTGTTGTCTTTTCAATTCGATGTGATACGTTTCTACTGATTCGTAAAGAGCAATTTCTTCATTCAAGGCTTGTTCTGCCTTCACACATTGCTCATTGGCTTCTTTTAAGTTCTGAATTAATGGGATCTGATGAAACCATGAAAGTACCCAGTAATAGAGCTGCATAATACGAGAGGTATTGCGCCATTCATTGTTGAAACTTAGATAACGCTGAGTTGCCTGATGAAGTTCTATGAGTTTTTTTGAAAAAGAGTCAATTTTGGTATCTAATGCATTTTTTTTCTTTTTTAATTCAAGGAGTGAGCTTTCCAGATTCACAGTTTCATCAGCGATTATTGACTCACTGGTTTGATTAGAATCAATGGCATCATCGGAAGTAATGTGGAAAAGCTCCGTTACCCTGATTATATAATCCTTTGCTGTTTCATTGCTTTTCCTCAACAATTGGGATTCATCAAGGGTTATCTTCTGGCTTTTGCAGTAATTTTTAATTTCCGTGAGTAAGGCCATAGCTTGAAATTTTGTGGTTACTTTCTTTTCATTGACACCATTAATGACTATTTGCCTAAACCATGTAATCGAGCCTTGATAACTGACATTGTTATAATTTTTTAAGTGTTGATAGTAAATGATTGCAAAAATTAGGCTTTCTATATTGTTTATTTTTGGTAAATAAAAAGTATAATCTTTCCCGTTAGCATTAAATAATACATGATGTCCAAATAATTTGGCTTTTTCATGCAATTTGTTCACCACTTCCTTGATTTCGGTGATTCCTAATTTCTCTATTCCTAAGCCAATATCAATCAGTGTGTTCGCGGTAGTAAGTTGTTTGGTGTATTCTGTACTCTCAGGTGATGCCGGAAGATTATCAATACAGTCTTTAAAAAGTTGCCAATAGGTGGTCATTGAAATCATATTATTCCCTTAAAAATGATTAACATTTTTAATGTAAATTGCCTGTTTGAAAAAAGCTACTAAGAACTGAATGGATTGTCTAAGTTGTTTAAAGTATGAGCATTTTTGATGTGAAAAATAAGCGCCTAATTTGCAAAATAAAAATTTCAGGCTAAATATATTACAAAGAGGATATGGAATTTAACTCATGAAAAAATGGTCTGCTTTCTTCATTTCTTTAGCGATAATCATTCTTGCAGCTTATTATGTCATCGGGATTATTGTAAAGAATACGCTCGATAAAAATATAAATTCAATTCCTAAAAATTCTTTGATGGATGTCCATTTTGATAAATATAAACGTGGTTGGTTTTCTTCGCACGCGGTACTGATGTTCAAAATCCACATACCCGCCCAGAAGACTACCGATAAAAATGGTGCCACTAAAATGGAGCCACCAGTTGATTTAGATGTGGATATTCCTATCACTGTTAAACATGGTCCTGTCATTTTTACGAAGAATGGTATACGTTTTGGACTGGGTCAAGTTACAACTCGACCAGAAACCCATTACGGGGCGTTGGTAAATTATTTTAATCAAACAGTTGTAAACTATACTTTGCCATCTTTTTCTATGAGCGGTAATGGTGGACCTGAGGAGGGAGAATTCCAGTTAAATTGGCTTGGGCTAGGTGCATTGCTTAGCGTTTCTTCAAATCTGAGTGATATCGATGGCAATTTAAAGCTATATGGGTTCGATGGTTCTGCTAGTGGCACAGATTTTGAAGTTGGCAAAGTAATTTATCATCTTAAGTTAAAACGGCATCAGGATTGGTTATGGGTAGGGCGGTCACACTTTAAAATTTCTTCCGCTGCAATGAGTATTGGGGGGCAAAAGGTATTTGATCTTGTGGGATTTGATTTTAGAGTTGCTTCTGATGTTATTGAAGGGGCACTGAACTTTGACTGCACATTATCCTTACAAAGATTATTTGCTGATAATCAAACTTATGGACCAGGAGTTTTAAAGTTAAGTATCAAAAATCTTGATCCAGCTGTGATGGCCAAATTAAATCAGCAAGAGTTCAATATGATGCAAGAGGGTACTAATCCTGATTTGGCGATGCTTTCATTAATAGCCGAATTGCCTAAACTTCTTACTAAGGGACCTGTCTTAGAACTTTCTGAAATGACTTTAAATTTGCCAGATGGGAAAATTATGGGCCGCTTAAAGATATCTCTACCCAAAAACGAGGCCAATGATCCTGATCAAATCATGAAAAAAATGAGTGGTGAAGGTCAATTTAAAGTACCAATGACAGTAGTGAGAAACCTAATGATTGCGTCAATTAAAAGTGATCTCGATAAAAAGTCGCCATCCCCCGCACCAGAGCCTGTAACACCAGGAGACGTGGCGAATCCAACTGGCGTATCTGTGACAACTCCTGCCCCAATAGTCACTGATACTAATGCTGAGGCACAAAAACAAACGGAAACAATTTTACAAAATCTCGTCAATAAAGGATTTTTAAAAGTAGAAGGCAGTGATTATGTGCTTAATTTTACGTTGGAAAACCAACAATTACTTGTGAATGGACAGCCATTTAATCCTGCCATGTTGCAATGATTTTATTAAAATTACTACCGCGGGGGTTGAAAAGAAGCTATTTATGCACGACATAATAGGTATTCATAATGTCATGCTCTAAATAGTTCTTTTCAATTCGAGTAAATCCGGCTTTTCTGAGCATTTTTTCGGCGAGCTCCTCTCCCCATGCAGCCCCTAAACCTGCTCCATTCTGGGATAGTGAAACAGTCATACAATGGAGACATGAAATAGTGTAAATAAAGGGTGCAATAGGGTGATCCATATTTTTTTCAACATCGCTGGAAGTTTTAATATCTTGCATTAAAAAAACTCCCTGAGGCTTTAGAGCTCGATAAACGGCTTGCAAAACTTTTTCAGGTTGCGCTTGATCATGAATCACATCAAAACTGGTGATTAAGTCATATACTTCGACCTCATCCCAAGTAGATAGATCTTTTTGAGTAAATTGAATATTAGTTAAATTGTTCTCTTTGGCCATTAAATTAGCATTGATAATTGTTTCCTCACACAAATCAAAACCAAAAAACTGACTTTTGGGGAAGGTCTTGGCCATTAGAGTTAATGCGCGGCCATAGCCACAGCCAATATCCAATACTTTAATACCTTGTTCGAGTTGGGCCCTAAGGCCTTTGACTAATGGGAGAATTTTGTCGAGTAAGGCGAGATAAATAGTTTGATTGCTTTCTTCTGCCATAACCTCATGAAAACGCGAATAAGCTTCATAAGGAACGCCACCACCATTCACAAAGGAGTCAAGGATTAGTTCTTCAACATTCGCAAGGACAGGGATAAATTGTGCAATGACTGCAATATTATTGGGTGATGCCATGCGTGTTAGGAATGCAGCATGCTCAGGAGGCAAGAAGTAAGTTTTTTGCGATTCGTTGTATTCGAGTATTCGACCAACAACCAACGCTTTAAGCCACTCCCTCACATAACGCTCATTCAATCCCGCCTTTTGAGCAATTTCTTCACTACTTGCAAAAGACATCTGGCTCATTGTGTCAAAGAGTTTACTTCTGTGACCAATGGAAATCATTAAAGCCAAGGCAGCATGATTCATTGTAGACAATAAATTTTCGGCAAATTGCTCTGCTTTTATCTGATTAATGGAGTTCATCTTGATCTCGCTAATTAATATCCTTATGGAGGTAAAATTAGAACTTAAATCCTGTTTTTGCAAATTACTGCAGGGGTTAGTCATTTCTGAGTCAATAAAATTATTGACTTCTGCATTTGTATGAGGAGCATAGCACCATTCATCAGCAACAAGGGAAATAAAGCTGCCTTTCAGCTATTTTGCGTTAAAAAAAGGTCGCAAACGCTTTGCTGCAGCCCGTTGCTCTAATTCTTCGGAGGATTTATCCGCAAAATGGCCCAATGAGTAATGGGGGGATGGTTGGTAAAGAGATGGCATTAGATTGAGTACTTCTTCTGCTTTTTTAAAAAGAGAGCCAAAATTGTAATTTAGAGTCTGATTTTTATTAATTTTTTGATAAAGCAACTGGGCATTGGCAAGGCCGTGAAGAATAGCTTGATGAAACTGAGAAATTGGGCCTCTAATGGCTGCGATATGATCATGGATTGGGCCAATAGCTTCAAACTTCACAAGTTGCATTAAATTGCTTTCGAGTTTTCCTATTAAGCTTAGGAAATATTTTTGCTTTAAAATGAGGGTTTGCAGCTCTTTAATGATCAGATTGAATTTCCGATTTTTAGAGGGATTTTTTTTTAGTAGATAAGTTTCCTGTGCTTTTTGTTGACGTCGAGTAAGCCGTAATAAGGCATCTACTAATTGACTCAATGCATGTAGGATTTGTTTTAAATCATTATCGCCCAGGGCATACGATAAACGCTCAAGATTTATCTTAGCTGAGTGTTGCGGCTGGATGCCCAAGATATAAAGTAAATGATGATCCAGGTTAAGCAGAGAAACAAGCGCGTCTTCACAACTTAAGCGATACTCAAGAGTCAATTGCAAACTCCTGGCTATCTCTTCAACTACGAATGTATCCTCGTCGTCCAAGGAGATAGTGAGTATATTCTCCATAATTAATTGGCTTTCATTAAGGACTTCCCCCGCTTCATTCAGTAGGCTATTTACTATGTCGAAGTTTATATTATTCACTATCTTACCCTAGGATTAAATAATTTAGTAATTACTCATTATATTTTTAAGTCCCAATAATATAAAAATATTAACTGAATCTTATCCGTTGACGAAGTGGGACTTAATTGCATTAAGTTGTCATTAACAAAGTAGGGTGAGTTTTACAATAATTAAGGACAGTTTTTTTCGGCGATGTCAAGGTATTAAGTTTTCAGTTTTTCAATAGAAATTACCCACTCAGGTCCTGCATTCAGGTGATGTAGTTTTGCAAAATTCCCTTGGTTAGTGGCAATTGCTAAATTGAGAAGACTATTTAAATAAAGTAAATCAGAGCCCTTTGAGGCATCGCCAAAAGTATGGTGAAAAGAGATAATATTAGAGTATTTTTGCACTTGATTATGATAAATCTTAATTTGATAACGCTCATTATCCTTAATTCCAAAACTTTTGACTAAATTTTCATTAATATTTGTCCAAATATTCCCATATTGAGAGTCAAGAATCACGATTGTTCCGCGCAATATATTATTTTCTATCAAGGGTTTTTGATAAGCTAATTTTATAATCGGTTGCTTTAATATAGGGCCGACTTCTGCAAATGAGATTTTTCCAGACGCCAACTTGGCAGCAGTGTAGCCATACAAATCTCTGCCAAAAAAGGTATAGGAATGATTTGAACCGCTTAAGCGATGTTTGCTTTCATCAATTATCCTGATTTCCTTTATTCCAAAGACATCATCGATTAAAGTTAGGGTGCCATTATCAGGGGTGACGAAATATTGCCCATTATTGGTGAGAGCTACAACGGAACGTCTTTTAGTCCCTACCCCTGGGTCCACAACACTGACAAATACTGATTCTTTGGGCCAATAGGGTGCTGCTTGATAAAGGCGGTAAGCTGCTTCCCAAATATTATAGGCAGGAATCTCATGCGTTAAATCTGAAACAATAAGTGACTTATCAACGGAATAGATAACCCCTTTTACCTCACTGACAGCAGCATCTTTTTGACCAAAGTCACTTTGGAATATGACCATCCCAGATTTGGCAAAAGTGCTGGATGCAAGCAAGATAAACAAAGTGAGGCATTTTAAAAAATTCAGGGAGATCTGGCACATGATTAGGTTGCCTTATAAAAAGTTATAAGCAATCAGGAAACATATTATTTTTCATGTCAATTGTCTAGTTTATTGACATGGAATCTTCCGAAGGACAAAAGTTTCTAACTGAGCGAGATTTTTAAATCAGTTTTCGTTCTACTAAAAAATCATGCGCAACTTTTTGGGGACTTATTTTTTTAACATCGACCTGATAATTAAGATGTTGCATGGTTTTATTGTCGATTATTCCTAACAAGGGCTGTAATGCTTGAGCAATCTGTGGATATTTTTTTAAGGTTGAATTACGGATAATAGGAGCAGCATAATAGGGTGGATAAAAGTGCTTATCGTCTTTTAAGACGCGTAGTTGAAATTCGGCAATTCTGCCATCAGTTGTAAAGGCTTCAATGACTTGTACGTTCTTGTTTTGAATAGCTTGATAAACTAGATCCGGTTGCATTTGAACTATTTTTTTAAATTGAAAGCCATAAGTTCGAGTAAGGCCTGGCAAACCATCGGGGCGTTTGAGGAATTCTGCAGGTGTGGCAAGGGTAAGTTGGCTGGCAACTTGGTTAAGATCGCTCAAATTAACTAATTGATATTGTTGTGCAAATTGCTCTGTAACAGCTAAGGATTCTGAGTTATCGAATCCAAAAGGTGCCAACCATACTAAGTCATACTTTTTCAGGTAGGCTTGCTGGACAAACTCATAGGTCTGCTGTGGATTTTTAATTTGATTTTGTTTGAGTACAAGAAGATATGCAGTGCCAGTGTATTCAGGGTAAAGATCAACCTGACCAATAAGCAATGCATTCTGCAAAATAGTTGTTGTTCCAAGATTAAATTTTCGGACAATCTGCAAATCCGTTTTTGTCTCGAGAAGCTCTGCCATTAAGTAACCTAAGACATATTGTTCAGTAAAGTTTTTGGTACCTATTACGATGGAGTTTTTGGCATTATGGAGGGAAGATAATAAGTAATTAGTTATTATTGCTAGCAAAGTAGCGACCATAAGGCTCATTAGAATAACTTTAGTTTTCTTAAATCGCAGCGTTGTACGTTGTCGGCGAGAGAATAAATGAGTTAGGGTGGTAATTATGTAATCAGTAGTTAAAGCGAGTAAGGCAGTAGGGATAGCGCCTAATAAAATGAGATTGGGATCATTGAGTGATAACCCCTGAGTAATAAAATCTCCTAAGCCTCCAGCCCCTATAAAAGCCGCAATGGTAGTAATGCTTATGGTTAATGCCATTGAAATTCTAACACCTGTCATAATGATAGGTAGTGCTAAAGGAAGTTCAATAATGTATAGACGCTGCCAACGAGTAAACCCCAAACTATTCGCCACATGGAGATAAGTTGGAGAAACCTCTTTCACTCCTGTGTAGGTATTGCTTGTTATGGGTAATAGCGCATAGATAATAAGTGCGATTAAGGTTGGAGTTAACCCTATGCCCACAAAGGGGATTAAAAAACCAAGTAAAGCAATGCTGGGTATTGTTTGAAAAATGTTAGTCATGCCAAGGACAAAACTTTTTAATTTTGGTACTCGCGTGATAATAATGCCTAAACTAACCCCCAAAATGAGTGCGAGAAACATAGCCGAGAAAGAGATAGCAATATGCTCGATTAACTTAGTTTGCAATTCAGGTAGAGACGATTTGATGAAATCCCAGTAATCCATGGTCAGTTAATTGTCTTGTTGTGAAGTAATTGTTTAACAAACTCTGTTGCAGGATGGGCTAAAACCTCTTCCTTGGTACCAATTTGTTCAATGCAGCCTCTATGCATAATGGCAATTCTGTCCGCTAAGCGGAAGGCTTCATTAATATCATGTGTTACAAAGATAATTGTTTTTTTAAGCTTTTGTTTTAATTCAATAATTTCATTTTGTAATATTTCACGAGTAATGGCATCTAAGGCAGCAAAGGGTTCATCCATTAAAATATAATTAGGGTTGGTTGCCAGGGCACGGGCTACGCCGACGCGTTGTTGTTCTCCTCCTGATAATTCATCAGGATAGCGATTACAATATTTTTCTGGCTCGAGATTAACTAATTTTAACAGTTCATTAACTCGTTTGATGCGTTGTTCCTTAGGGATTTTCATCAACCTCATGATAATGGCTATGTTCTTAGCCACAGTTATGTGAGGAAATAAACCAATATGTTGAAATACAAATCCCATAGAGCGGCGCAACTGAACTTTGGGATATTCTTGTATTAATTTGCCATCAATTTCTATTAAACCTAGGGTGGGTTTTAGCGTATGATTAATTAATTTCAGCAGAGTTGACTTGCCTCCCCCGGATGAGCCTACTAATACCAATGTTTCACCATCTGTAATCGATAAGTTAATGTTTCTAACAGAATAAGACTCCTCTTTATCAAAGGATTTAGAGACATTATGAAAAGTGATCATTGCTATTACTTACATCCTTTGTAAAAAGGCAATTTTTTATCATACACTGGTTATTATAATGGCTCCAGGTTTTCCAACGTAGTAGGAATTAATTCGGAAACCGTGGGATGTATGTGGACTGCATCTCTAATGAGGGTATAGGGTTTATCAGCATACATGACATCCAGAATGGAGTGAATGATCTCGTCTGCATTGACGCCAAGTATTGCTGCACCAAGTATTTTTTGAGTCTCTGCGTTGACAAAAATCTTGATAAAGCCTCTCGGTTCACCTTTGATTATTGCGCGCTTGACTTGGGTCATGGGACGTTTGGCAACGAGTGCTTTAAAACCAGCTTTACGAATTTCAGCTTCAGTCATTCCGCATCGTCCCAGAGGGGGATCAATATAAAGTGCATAAGCCGTAATACGGTCAGTTACTTTACGCAGCACTCCATTGAGCAAATTATCTGCTACGATTTGATAATCATTGTAAGCGGTATGTGTAAAGGCACCGCGCCCATTACATTCTCCCAGAGCCCATACGTTAGCAGCAGTGGTTGCCAGGTTATCATCAACAACAATCATGCCTCGCTCGTCTATCTGAATATCAGTATTGTTCAACCCCAAATCAGCGGTATTAGCTTTACGACCAATGGCTATTAACACATGAGAGCCGGTAATGGTTTTTTTACCTTGTTCACAACCTAGATGAACTGTAATGCCCTCGGCTGCGGGCGAAAAGGATAAGCAATTTGTATTGAGATGCACAGTGATACCAGAGTCTTGCATAATTTCTAGCACAGTGTCGCAAACATCTTCATCTTCACGCGCAATAAGACGAGGTGCTTTTTCGATAATTGTCACTTGCGCACCAAAACGACGGAATACTTGAGCAAATTCAAGTCCAATATAACTGCCACCAATTACGATTAAATGCTGAGGCACAATATCCAATTGTAGAATGGAAGCGTTAGTCAAAAAGTCAATTTTTTCAAGGCCATCCATTGGCGGAACAAAAGCGCGGGCTCCCACATTAATGAAAATTTTATCGCCAGATAAATGGTTACCATTGACGGAGAGAGTCTGATTATCGATGAAGTGAGCATGGCCTTCATAGACAGTGATATTAGCAGTATTTTTCAGCCATTGTTCTACCCCATGGCTTGCTTTATTGACAATGGCATCTTTACGCGCTTTGACTTTCTTCATGTCAACTTTAATAGATCCATTAATTTCAATACCAAAATCTTCAGCATGTTGAGCATGGTGAGCAATCTCTGCGCTGGCAACTAAAGTTTTGGTAGGAATACAACCCGTATTAACGCAGCTGCCACCGAATTTATTTCTTTCAATGATAGCGACTTTAAGTCCTGCTTGAGCGAGGCGAACGGTGAGTGACGGTCCTGCTTGTCCTGTTCCTACGATGATCGCATCGAATTTTTGCACCATACTCTCCTTGTTGGCCAGTTATTCGATAGTAGAGAAAATCAATCGAACACTATAAACATAGCATAGTTATAGGATAGGGGGAGAATTTTTCCAAGATGAAGAAAGATGCCATCCTAATAAACAGTTAGGATGGCATTAGTGAAACTATTGTATACCGCTATACTTTGGTGCTTCAGGTGCTGCTTCCTCAGTCAAGTCTCCTTTTGCTAATTGATCGCGCATTTCTTTAAGTTCTGTTATGACTTTGGGTTCCGTATTGTAGAAACGCTCTTTGTTACTAGTGCCAAGACTAATAAATGCATTAGCAATCGATTTTAAACAGCTCTTGAATGCAGCCCATACAGTGGGTTCCTGAGCAAGGGCACTCTTTTGTGCATTATCAACTAATTTACTGAATTCATTTTTAAACTTAATCTGGTTATCATTATTCAGAGGATCATTGCTTAGATAATCGTTAGCTAACCCTTTAAGTGCCCCTAATAACTCTTCAGCAGCTTTATGTATATCGCGTTTTCTGCTGGAACCTTTATCTTGCTGAGCTTGAGTTGCGAGTTCATCGACAGTTGCTGAAAATGAAGCTACAGCATCCAACATTTTGTCCGCGGCGATAGCTATTTTCTTGCCCTTTTCTTCTGCTTGACGTTGCTTTTTTTCCTCCTCGGCGGTTTCCTTTTTAGCCTCTTTCTTCTTCTCTCCTACAGTCTCTTTCTTCTCTCCTACAGTCTCTTTCTTCTCTTCTGCAGTTTCTTTCTTCTCTTCTGCAGTTTCTTTCTTCTCTTCTACAGTTTCTTTCTTCTCTTCTACAGCTTTTTTTTGTTCTTCTTCAATTTTACGTTGTTTTTCTTGCTCTTCTGCATGACGTTTTTTCTCCTCTTCCTGACGTTGTTTCTCTTCTAGTTTTTTACGCTGGACTTCTTCCTGTTTTGCTTTTTGCTGCTGCTCTTCTTTAAAGCGGGTTTCTAGCTCTTGTAGTTGCTCGAATGCTGGCCGTAATTTATCATCTTTTAATGCTTTCATGGTCGTATAATCTTTATGACTTACCCCTGGGAGCTGACCAACTTTATTATGATAAGCCATCTGTGCTTCTTGTAATACTTGAATAGCTTCAGCAAACTGTCCTGTGTTTTTCAGCATTACAGCCTCGCTTCTTTTTGAAGCCATAGTCTTCTCAAGTTCTTGCAACTCTTTTAATGTGGTGGTCATGATGTTTTCCTATAAGATTATCTTGCTTTTAGTTTAGTCCTTTTAGCTTAAGGAAAACTGAACAAAGTAAAATTTTGTAGCATGATGAATAAAAAACATCCTTTTTTATTCAAGTTATTAATTAATAAATAAAATATTTTATACGTTCTGAACAACAAGATGCTGTTACCATTCGCTTTTCCTGTTTTAAGCCTTTGTAGACATAAAATCATGGCCATGAATCATAAAAAAACGAAATTTCTCACATGCTGTTTGGCTAGTTTGGGGATGGAGTAGGGGTTGTACCAAGAGTGGCGATGATTTGCATAATACCGAGATCGCCAGTTACCTTTCTACCTACCGTTAAGTGAATGTTGACTAATTGGGTGATTTTTTCTTTGCTATTTTGGTAAACGACCTTTAAGGGTAAGTTGATTTGCCATTGGTTGTCTGTGGCCTCGAGCAGTTTGGGTTGTCCCTCTAACTGGCTGCTCATTGTTAGTTTTTGAGTTTTAATTGCCTCGATGTTACCAGATCTATCCAAGGCAGCTTTAAATTCAAGCCAACCACTGTCTGTATAACAAGACTGTAACTGTTGCAGCTGGTTATCAATGGATTCACAGTTGAAGCTAAAGGATTGAAGAGCAGCCTGTTTTGTCCAATTTAAAACAAGCGTTTGATCAATAATTTTAGTTTCCGCAGGAATTCTGTAGTTACAATTGATAATTTCTGTTTGTTTTTGTTGCTCAGAGGTCAGGTATGGATTAACTTGAGCACTTGGAGGTTCTAGGGGTGCTTGTTCAGGTTGTTTTGTTTGTGTAGCTAATTGTTGATTGACGTCATTAGAAGCAACTTCTGTAAATGACGATGAGGCGGTTGTCGGTGAGAGTGAAGCAATACGTGGTGTAGCCATCTTTTCTAAATCATTGCTGATTTTCCAATCTACTGTGAAATTAATATTAAGCAGTTGAGTCACTTGGTTTTGGGCATTTTGATAAGAAACGCTTACAGGTAAAGTAATTTTCCCTCGATTATCATTATCTTGCCTATCATTCGCATCGCTCATGAGGGCCTGGAGCTTATTGACCGCAATGTTGTTTGATTTTTGTATGGTAGTCTGAATTTTTGCTAATTCTTGTTCTGTATACCATGCATTAAATTTTTCTACAGGGATATTCAGCATTGCAAAATCCGGATGCTGATTGGCAATCTTGTCTAACCAATTTAAAGTAAAAGCTTGCGCTAATTGTGTGTGTTTAAAGCTAGTTGCATTAGGTGGTTGCATTTTTTGAGTTAAAGCTGCTTGTTGCTTAGTGGGGCCTATGTCTACACTGCGGGAAGATAGCCTTGTGGATAATAATGATACCCAAAACGGTTGGACAATTTTATGTGCCGCATCACCTGCATCTATAGTTTTTTGTGCCAGAACGGAATAAATATTTTGAGCCATCTCCTCTATCGCTTTAAATTTTAGAGATAAAGGGGGAGTACGCGGTGTGGCAATCATTTGCATAATGGCCAGATCGCCTGTTATTTTCCGACCGACAGTTAAATAAATACTAAGAAAATGAACAACTCTTTCTTGATTGTTTTGATAAACCACTTTTAAGGGTAGAGTAATCTTCCATTGATCATCCAGGGTCTCAATGAGTTGTGCTGGTCCATCTGCTTGGCTGCTCACTGCCAGATTCTGAGTTTTAATGACTTCAATATTCCTTGATTTAAGCAATGCTGATTTAAATTGAGCCCAACCGTTTTCAGTATAACAGGCTTGTAATTGCTGTAATTGAGCATCGATAGAGGCTGAATGAAAATTGAAAGATTGAAGTGCGGCTTGTTCGGCCCAACTTAAAACAAGTGTTTGACTAACTGTGGTTTCCGCAGAAATTTTATAGTCACAATTAATGGGATTTGTTCGATTTTGAGGTTGAGATGGTAAATGCTGGGGAATTTGAGTATCTGATGAGACCTCGAGTGTAGAAATCGCTGGAGCTTGGAAAGCCTGCCCTTGAGTCCAGATTAAATGAAGTATTGCGCCATAGACTATATTTTTTTTCATGATGAAGTCCCTAATCAGCATATAACAATTTTGTGATAATAATGATTGTTAGTCCAGAGGTTTAGGTAATGTTCTATTACTAAAGATAGTATCAAAAATGAGTAAAAATTCAGAGCGTTATAAATAGTAGCTTGCTTACTTTCTCTATCTATGTGGAGTCTTAAGGGAAAGTTATTGAGAGAAGCCAACTAGTATTTTTTTAAGACGTTGTGCGTCGTGAGGTGCACGACATTTTTCATCATTATCGAAATAAAAATAGACAGCTTTTCCATTTTCTTGCCAATTAATAATTTTCTGAGCGTATTCTGCTAATTTATAGTCTTCGTAGGATCCTTGATAGCCTTCCTTATTTGGACCATGCATGCGAATGTAGATGAATTGACCGGTTACCACTTTAGGGGATTGATAAGTTTTATAATCATGAAAACAAAGTGTCATCTGATGGGTATTTAATAACTCGTAAAGTTCTTCACAAAACCAACTTTTGTGGCGGAATTCAAATGTATAAAGGTATTTTTGGGGTAAATTCTCAATAAAACTTCTTAAACATCCAATATCTAAAGGCCAATACGGAGGAAATTGAAATAAAATAGGTCCTAATTTTTCCTCAAAATGACTGAAAGATGTTAATAGCCGTTTCACACTTTCTGTCACATCATGTAATTTTTTTGTATGGGTGATATAGCGATTTGCTTTACAGGAGAAAATAAAATTTGCAGGAGTCAGTTCTAACCAGGTTTTTATATTTTTTTCTTTCGGTATTTGATAAAAACTATTATTAAGCTCTACGGTATCAAAGGTTGCAGCGTAGTAAGGTAATATGCAGTGAGCTTTTATTTTTTCCGGATAAAATTGACCAATCCACCCAGTATAGCTCCACCCGGAAGTTCCTATCCGACAATTGCTTCGCTGCATAAGATAACCATTATAGTATCCCTATTTTTAATATAGACAACTTGATTTGATTCAGACGCATCTTCGTTTTGCAGAATATTCTTAATAAAAATTACATTGACTTAATATTTCTATAAGACTGGAACGTTAAAATAGCGCCCGAGTTGCGCTTGGAAATTTGAGATGAAGAAAAGAAAGGGTCGCGGTTCTCAAAAAAATCCGGTAGGTACCAATCAGTCAGCAATGCCAACCAAGAAAACTGAAGCTGCTACAAATAATTCATTAAATCCTCCCGTGATTCCCCAACATGTTAAAGTCGCTAAAAAAATACATGAATTAGGTTATATTTATGCATTATATGGACTATTAGATGCAGAAGTAGTTGCTTATGGTAGCATCAGATATTTTTTTGATGTTCTCTTTGTCAATCAATCTTCTGGAAAATTAATTCATGATTGGCTACAGACTCCCTCAGGTTTGGCAATTGCGCTCGTAGAGTCCATCGCTTTTGCTAGCTTTTCAATGATTGCTAATACAAGTGACAATAAGGCGACTGGTGCATTCAAACAAGCTGCTGCGTCGTTTTGGCCTTATTGCCGTAATGCCGTTAGAGAGTTGAAGAAAACGAGTAGGGGGGTTGGTAATACATTAAAAATAGCCACTTTCTTTAAAGAGGTAAGCCTTGATTCGATGGTGATGCCACTTGGTCTGACTTTTGGAGCTGCATCTGTGTTAAACCGTGTGTGGTTTCAACGTATGGACAATCGACGAAGAGAGATGAAAGAGGGACTTAAGACACTTTATGAAGAAATCTCTGAACTTAAATTTGATTCCTCAATGCGCAGTAAACTTCAACAAGACCGAATTAATCTCCAAGGATATTACGAAAAAATACAATATCAATCTCAAACTGAGCAAAAATTTGCATATTTATCCGCCGCTTATACTGGGTTGATGGAGGGACTAGCTTTCTATGTGGGGATATTGACGTTTATTTCATTTACTTCTCCTGCGTTTATTCCCATGGCTACTTGCTGTATCGCCTTTGCGATAATATCTATTGCTACTCGTATTTATGAAGAGTATGAATATCAACGAAAATTTACAGTTGACAGTTTAATTATTAAGTTGCGCTTAAAACAAAAAGATATAGAAGCTTTAAATGCCTTAACAGCAGGTCAAATTGTGGGTGATAGTAATGAACAATATGAACGCATCTTTAAAGAGATTATTGAAATTAGTAATGCATTAGATGCAAAAGCTGTCTCTACTTTAAATAAGGTTCTTAAGAGTATGAAAGAAGGATTAAAGATTTATGCTTTCATCAACAAAATGATTTTTGGTGCAACGGTATTCCTCACTACGCTGCCAGCTTATTTGATAATCGGTAGTGTAGTAACTGGTGTCTTAATTCTATTAGGTATGACGCTTAAAGCGATCATTAAACAGCACTGCCTGCTAAAGAAAGAGGCTAATGGCCAATTACTCTTTACAGACGAGGGACAGCTTGCAGCGAGCCAGTTGGTAGAAAAGTTAATTCAGACTCATACTGCCGTTAGTACAACAAAGCCTTCTTCATTCCGTGCCTGGTTTGAAGTGACATGGAATTTTTTCTCAGGATTAGATAAGGGGCGAAAAAGCATGGGTTATCTACTTATGCTAACTTTTGCCGAGCTCAGTTTGCACGAAAATTACCAGGATTCTCCCCTCATGATAAAGCTCTCTGTAGGGCTTGGAATATTAAGTTCTCTTATTTTTTCTTTGCGAGTTTATGCGTTCAATTTTGGTGCAAACTTGCAAAAAGAACCGATACAATTGAATAAACATTCAAATGAGTATCAATTTGAAGAAATTCCCACGGGGAACGTGCCCCCACAAATCATCGTCTGAAATTGCTAAAACTATTCTATTGTCTTGTGCTGTTATATTTTTTGTTGCTAGCATTATTTTAAGCAAGAATAAGAGTGACTTTGGCAATTTTTTCAAAGGGTAATAAGGACGCATTAAAGGATGGTGGGCAATATTTTGGTGTGCCTTTACAAAATTATTTCGGTTGGTTCTTTGTCGTTTACATTATCTATCAAATTTTTGCGGCCTACATTGCCAAATGGGATGTAGTGGATAAAAGTAAACAAGCTATTTTTGCATCCAAAAATTTTTAGAGAGAAGCCGTTGCTATTTATGGCATACAAGGCTTAACGCAATTGGTTGACCCTTTTGGTGCTTCAGTTCGTCCAGAAATCTATGGTTCGATGGCTTTAGTCACTGTATTTACAATGATGTTCATAGTTTGATTGGGATTAATTAAAATTAACCAATCATATAGCGATTGTTGAGTAATATCGGCAAGTACAATGGAACTTCTTTGAATAAGTTTGTAAAGAAGTTCCATGATTGATTACAGTACTTACAACATATTATTAGTGTAATAGCTCTCGACTTCTGGTCCTTTTCCAACCTCATATTTGTCACCTGGTGTTTTTCCTGTGATGCCTTTATATAAGTCATCGCTAACACATCCTGCTCGATGTAATGACTCAATTGACAATGGCTGGCCTTTACTCAAAGAAGTGGGTAATGTAATGCCAAGGTTTTCTGTGGAGAAATCCTGCAAATTTTGTGCAAGAGAGCTACCAGTTTGTTTGGTGAAGACTCCCGTTAAGCCACTGCGAAGAATGCTACGGTATTCTTCTAACATAGCATCGATAGCCCTTTCGACTTTTCGCTCTGGTGAGAGGTTGCTGTTTTCAATATTATTTAATTTCTCAAGTAGTCTCTCTCCTTCCTCTCTTTTAGTGCCTGAAGTATTAATGGCTTGAGTTAGTTTTTCTTTAACATCCTGCCATTCGGGTATAGGGACAGAATTGTGAAGAATTCCTTGGACATTTTGCAGATTACGAAGCTCTGTCATTTTATTCTTATAGATATCACTGTTGTGCACTGCTCCTAATTTTTTTGAATACGTTTCATAGTCTTGTTGATAATCACGAAGTTTTTGTTGGTATTCACGCAATTCACGTTGATACTGCTCGTTGGGTTTATCTACTTCTCGATATTTATCTTCTTCAGGGCGGTTATCATCAACCCATGAAGAGGAAAGCCCTCCCTCAAACTCGACCCACTCGCGAGTTGTGCGTGAAGGCTCCTCTGGTCGCGGCGGTTCTGGGGGTAACATATGATGTAAGTCTCGCACAAGACTTGAGATATTGATCTGTAAATTTTGTTGTAGGGTAATAATATTACCAGGAACATTATCCATGTTAACGTGGTTTAGGGTAAGTAAGTCATTCAAACTAATAACGGTACCACCGACTAAAATTTTCATTTCGAAACTCTCCGTGTCAAGCTGTATATAAAGTATAGGCGTGAATGGGTGATTCATGGAGGCGTACGATTTGTGGACCCCGCGGGTCGATGCCGCGGGGCTTCGTATGAATAACGGGCTGTTTGATATCGGTAGGAAGGGTTATTTCACATAGACTTCTTGAGGTTGATCGAAATTGTAAATTAGGCCAAATCCTACTTGTGCCGTATTAGGTTTAATTCTGGTATCTTTCAAAACCATGCCAAAAGGTTCGAATACGCTGCTAGTCACGCTTTTATAATTAATTTGGCTATAGTCCATCATGAGAGTCCATTTGGGTGTAAAAGCATGTCTAATCCCTAAACCATAACGAATGCCGCTACGATTTTTTGTCATGCTGCGTATGGTTGGATCAGATTCAGAAATTTTTAACCGCCCATTAGCATATCCAATGCGACCATAAAAAAGAGTGTCGTTTGAAAGGAAATAGCCAGGTAATAGGCTGACGCCCGCACTGTGTTTAATAGTGAAATAAGTTTTCGAAAAATTCTGATGGATATATTCGTCATTAGTCAGCTGATATTTAACAGAGCTTAGGTTTCCATTTATTTCACCTGCCAAATAATATTGATTATGAGTCCAGCCATAACCTCCGAAAATAGACCCAAAAACACCAACTCCAGAAAAGTGATTTTTATCGACAACACTGAATATCCCTTGTCGATCATCTGAGCCTGAGGTTCCTGTGCGAACGACAAAAGCTTTTTGGCTAAAATGCGCACCTTCTGGGCCCACGCTTGCGCCCGCGTAAAAACCAGAAAAACAGGGGGGAGTTAGCAAAAAAGAAGTAATGCCAACTAGAAGTCCTTTCCTTAACATATTGGTCCTTAACAAATTTTTAGATTGTTGATTGTATTGAAGAGAAGGGGGTAGATCAATTCTTTTGCGATTAGTTATCCAAGGATTTAAGGTGGTTTTCTACCAGTTTCTAATTTCTTAATGGTGCATTCATTGTTGGAGTGTTGGTTTTCTCCAAAATTAACTCGGTTATTTCTGCGCTAAGCATATTTCGCAATACTTCTTTCTTCTCAAAGTTCAGAAAATTACTGCCAGCGAGAAGATGTTGATAAATCTCATGCTCGTCGCTAAACGTGCAGGTGCATAGTCCATTAATTTCCTGTAGTTTTTGACATATAGATAGCAAAGTCGGATTGTTCTCTTCAAGCGGTAAAAGATCATGAAACTCCTTTTCGAGAGCTTCTCTTGATGCATAGGTTGCTAGTAACAATAATGTATCAAAGACTTCGCGGCGATTGGTTTTTTCAACAGGGTCTTTTGTTTGTTCAAACAAATGATTGATCTCATTGATAAAGTCCTCATAGTTTTTCCTATACACAGCAATTTTTTCTTTAATTTTCTTCATAGCCTTACTCCTAGTAATGAGGTGATGCTTAAGAACAGGCAACCACCAGGATACCAATTTAGAGAAATTATTTTAATGTGGTTTCTGCACTAAATTTATTCTGCAACTGGGGTGTGGATGTAAGAATTTCAGCCACTAAAGTATCAATATTGTTATCATGCAATAGGCATTGTTTATGAACTTCCTTAAGGGTGCCACAGCGAGCATATAACAAAATCATGTTCAAGAGTTGCTTTTCCAGTCCTGTAGAGTCTTGTATTTTTTTCTCAAGTTGAACTGGATTCACAATATTCATGACAATCTTGCCATCTGTCCCCTTTGCCACTGTTAAACAAGGTTGGCTATTTTCATCATGAAGAACGATTTTATAATCAAAGTCCATGACAGCAAACAATGAGTCAATCTGAAATTCAGCCTTCTTCAATTTTGTAAAAAATAAACTGTCATCACTCTTAGCACTGACATTTACTCGTGCTTTATTAAAAAAAGAGGCAAGTCTTACTAGGGCACCTTTGTCTTTACTAATGGTTAGTGTTTTCTCCCCATGCGTATCGACTGTTGCTATTAAAGGAGGAATAGTGCCGCGTGTGATATTCGTATCATAGAGGGTGATTGTAGAATTGGGGGCACAATACTTAATGAGGTTGATACTGGCAGTTTTATGCATGTCTATCAAACTCGTTGTATTGATGTGTCGGCCTTTATCGGCGGACCCCGTATTTTCCTCCACTGCTCGATCGTAAGAGCGTTTAACAACCTGAGGCATATCGTCAAGACAGGCACAAACTATAATGGAATTATTATTACTTCCTATGAGCTCTCTGTGAGAGGGTTTGTAAGTCACTCCGTCAACAATGATATTGGGCCTTTCAAGTTTTTTGGATCTCATCCTATCTTCAACAAGTTCACTGATAAGAAATGCACTGTCTTGTGTTCGAATAAAAACCTGCTCAATCTCCTGACTTTCAAAATCTTGCGTATAAGGTCTACATATTCCACGGTAATCATCTGTAGCCAGGGAAACATAATCCTTTTTATCTTGCGAGCTAATATATTGGCTTGAAATAGTACTTTTACCGCTGGCTGCTGCCCCTAGAAAGACGAAATCACGATTGTCTTTAGGTAAATAAACCGTTTTTTTCTCAAGCTTATGTTCCAGAGCATAGTTCTCAAAATATTTATTAAGAAAATCTGACATTGCCCGATTGGTCGTCTGTTTTCTTACTTTGTTTTTTTCAATTTCCAAGCAGGAGGCCAGTTTGGTTTGATAATCCCAACTGTCTTCTTTCAGTGTTGGGTATATTTCTACCATTCGATGATTTGCTTTTTTCACACACTGACTATATACCCCCGATGTATCTAATACATCTAACGTTTGTGAAATTCTATGTTCAATCTCTGCAAGATCTACAAAATATTTGTCGTAAAAGGAGATAGAGAGTTTTTGTGCTAACTCATTAATTTCTTCGATATCGACACGATAATCCGTGATTAGTCTTGCGGCAATATGAAGTAAAAGAGCAGTTTGCATTTTAGGAACCAAGATATCAGTTAACCATTCAACTTTGGCTACTCTGGCATGCATTAATTGAGAGTTTATATCACCTGACATGAAACCCGGTTGTAAAATGCGATTATGATCTTCTTGTAATTTTCTTTCACGATCACTCCATCCTCCAAAATTCTTAAGGGTCAAAACATGCCTCATATTGTAATGTTTTTGAGCTTCAACTTTGACTTCAGCTAATCTGGTATGAATGTGCTTAAACGGGCTACTGGGAAGAGTCATAGTATCTTCCATTATCGGAGTTGTTTTCGTTTCAGGGGCAATTGTTTCCATGGACAATTTTTTATAGCCATCGGTGGTCAAGCCGCGCCTAATCCGTACACTGCCTAATTGTTTTGGAGACTCTGTTGGCGTGGGTTCAGTCGTATGAGATTGGAGAATTTTAAGCAGTGATTTTTGTTCATATAAATGTTGAGCAGGGGTTTTATTTTGCTTTGTTGGATTAGGTAATTTAACTGTATTTGCATAGTTTGGATTGTGTTTTACATTATAAAATTCAATTCCGGTTAATAGTATTTCTTTAGCAAAATCACTTACTCCATGAATTTCATCGGTTAAGTTCCCCGGGATCACGTCCAAGATCGTATTGTTTTTGTCATAAAGGATGGTCATAACATAATCGCTGGGATTAATATGGGTGTAGGCTATCTCGTTAAAATTATTTTTATCTAAGGGAGCCAAATAATATTGGGAGTGAAACGCATTTTTCCCGCGTAAAATATACATAATTTTGACGCCTTTATTGCCACCAAAGTGCATGGCAATGTCAAATTTGTCGGTAGCCGAGCGGGTTCCATCAACTCCTGAAGATGCAAAAACCGTAGCAGTCCCAGAACGAACTTCATGTTTTTTGATGTTATTTTCTTGTCCTATCAGCAAATGACTATCAGCAGAAAATTCGCCACGTCTCGTTAATTTTTGGGCGAGTGATTTGGTGGAATCCAATGCATCGGCAAAATACCCTCCGCGAAAAGAAACGGGAGCCTGGTGGAGATTTAAGTTATCATTTTCATAACTACGCAAAGTATAGTAATGGTGAGTATTGTTTTTCAGTTGAGTAGAAATATTTTCTTTAAGTTGCTCTCTAAGCAGTTTTGCAGGGACAATTGTTTTATTATTTTCATCAACTAATATTTGGCGAATATTTTTGTCATTTATGTCTCGTGCAACGGCAGTTTTTTGATCATTGACAAGATTGTTGATGAGCTCGACAAGATTTAGCTTCCAATATTTAGATGAATCATTCGAGTCAGCAACGTAATTAATGACTTTATCGCTGGTTGAATTAAATATTATTTTTCTAACAAACTCATAAAAATTACCGTAAGTACTTGGTAGAGTTTCACCAGGTTTGACCAGTGGTGTCTGAGCGTAATAATCTTTTAACCACTTTAAATGCTCAATCAAAGCACTTATTTTTTGATCTAATTCAGTATCTTTGGTACTAGGGTTGGCATCTAGAGATGCGACTAATTTAACTATCTCTGTCATTAAAGTAGAGACAGAGTTCACTTCTTTTTGAAATTCGATGTTATCTGGGAAAGGTTTTTTAGCTTGATTGACAAATGTTTCGAGCTCCTGATAGTAGCGATTACAGGCTCCTGTAACAATATGATCTTGCAATCTTTGTAAATTACCCAGTTGTAGCCAATGGTAAATGCTAAATTTGTAACCTTCATCTTTTACTAAATTAAATGAGGGCAGGTGAGATAGGAATAAATCATGATGAACTTCACCAAATAGATAATCCATTACCTTTGTCTTTAGAGAAAGTGTGCTATCTAGAGCCAAGTCAGTTGTGTGATTCCTTTGAGAGGTTATTTTTAGAATAGCTGGTAAGGCATTCTTTATTTCTTCCTCAGAGGTATTTTGGTCGAAGTCTAAATTTAACTGTGCAGGGGTAATTGAGTCAGTTATTGTTTGTCCATTAGGTGTTATTACACTGTAGTGAAGTTTGTTGTTAATGATTTGCACATAGAATTTGTTTTTTTCCAAAACCTCTTCCTCAAGAGATTTGAGAACTAGTTCATAGCTGATGGAACTGAAAAAAGTATCTAATGATTTTTTATTAATTTCTGCAGGAGGTGTGACTTTATTGGCTTCATTTCTGTTTTGGTTGAACTCGTGAGCTAATCTTTCAGTAAAAGATTTTAAAAACTTGTCATATAAAGGATTGCTGGCTAAAAAATCAATCAGTTGATGGTAGTCATCACTCTCTTTTACCTTGGTAAAGTTTGGAAAATTTTTGATTAATTTTTTCTGCTCGAGAAAGAAATTAGTGTAAATTCCATCAAATTTATCAAGACTGGTAATCCCCGCCAATTTTAAGGCTTCAACAGTGAGTTGGGCTGATTGTTTACCAGCGACATGTAGAGCAAGCTTTTGTGTAAATAAAGAATAGTCAGGATTAGTATAAAGAGTTTCTAAAATTTTGTTTAAGACTATTACATTATAGGTATCTGTGGAGCCAAGGCTCTCTATCACTTCTTTAGTGATAAAAACTCCAGTATTTTGCGTATCCTGAAGGATAACAAGGGCTACTTCTGGTGCTACATTGTCCCATTGGTAAGCCGTACCGTTCAACTCCTGGTAAGAATAGCTTGTTACTGACAATTCAATCGCGCTGCGTAAGGTACGGTGATATTGATGTCTTGGTATATCTGAGTCGTTTTTATCACCAAAACTAACACGCTTTTTGGTATATAAATTTGGCATTTAGCCTACCCATTTGGCCATAATAATATTGAATGATGTGTTAATATTTAGCACATTAAGATTAATATTTTATTAAGCAGGCTGTGTAAAAATATCGAAGCGAAAATTTAGTAAAGACAGCTATATCTTAGCTTGATTTTTTGGGGGTTGAAGTAAATATATGGTGCCACTGTAATCATCAGATAAATATAATTCGCCTGTATTTCCCTCAACAAGATGAACCGGTCTTCCAGTCACTCTCCCATTCCTTATAAAACCAATAATGAAGTCATGCTGCGTTATCTCACTATTCTCAAAATTTAAACTCACTACCTTGTAGCCGACTTTTACAGAACTGTTCCATGAGCCATGAAGGGCGACTAGTGCTTTTCCATAAAGAGGTGAGCTTGGATTTTTAATAAATGTAATGCCTAATGCAGCAACGTGTGCACCAAACTCGAAAACAGGGGATTGTGATTGTTTTATTATTGTCTCTTGGCCGGCGCCAAATTTAGGATCGGGAACTTGATTGCCATTGGCATAAGGCCATCCATAAAATTGATTCTCTTTAATCTTGTTGAGTTCGTCAGGAGGAAAGTGATCTCCTAGAAAATCGCGACCATTCTCCGTTGCATAAAGTTGACCATCTATGGGAGACCAGTCAAACCCCACTGAATTACGCAAACCTGTACTATAAATTGTTAATTGATTGTCTCCAGGTTTAAAGCGGCTAATGGTTGCTCTAAGAGGATTTTTTTCGATACAAACATTGCAGGATGAGCCAATAGAAATATAACCATAACCATCAGGACCAAATTTAATGGTTCTCGTCCAATGGCCTGCTTTATCGGGAATATTTTTTATGACTTGCTCATATCCCCCAATAGTGTGCCTCTCTTGAGCATTAAATTTAATGCGACCAATAGCATTTTCTTCTGCAATGTATAAATAGCCATCGAAGACATCCATGCTGTGAGGTTTGTTCAAGTTTGATAAAAGAAGTTTTCTTTGTTGTGGTTTTCCATAAGGTATCAATAAGACATTGCCTTTAAAGGGTTCCGTGACTATTAAATCACCTGATTCAGTAATATACATAAATCGGGGATTATCCAGACCTTGAACATAGGGTTTTAATTCGAAATTATTCGAAGAATGCAAACTTTCGCTGGCTTTTGTTTTTAAGAAAGGGAGAGAGCGACCTAATAGTTCGCCAGCTGAAATATTGATACCTAGAAGGGGTAGGCACCAATAAAATAACCCAGCACTCAAAATAATTAATGCCAAAACGTAAATGTATTTTTTCATTGTCTGTCCTTCAGGCAATGGTGTACAAGCTTAGCCAGGATAACGAATTTTTATCAAGTCTTTTTTTTATCATCCTGCACGCCAATAAGATCACAGAGGCCATAATTCTTTTCAATTTATCGTATTTTGTCGCTATTGTTTGAAAATGTTTAATTCTTGAGAAGACATTTTCAAACAAGTGCCGGTACTTGGCATTGCAAACTCGTTAAGGTAACTGTTTAGAGTTAAAGATGAGCGTTGAAGTAGCAATGCCATTATCAGCCTAAAGTGTTTATATAATGCTACAAGATAATATGCTATTTTTTTCAATTTCTTCTGGGGCATAAACCAATTCTAAATTCGGATGATTCTCAAGCGTATGGTTGATAAATTTAATGATACTTCCAACCTCAAGGGGATGTTCCTGTGGATATATACCTCTATAGTAATCTTCAAAAAGATCGGCAAGCGGATCCTCTCCTATATCACCAATCTCCCATTCAAACTGGATATGTTTTTGATATTGTTTACTTTCTTTAATTGTATTTAAAACCGCTAATAATTGGTCGATAGTTTTTAATTCAGATTTTGCCAATTTTAGGAAAGAAGGAATTGGATTTTCAAGTGCTTTAATATGAGCTTCCCTGGTTGCCATAGGAGGAGAACCAAATCTCTGAGGCATTGTTGTGCCATCTCCATTTAATTTACTTAATACTAAGCTTGGCGTAGATGCATCGAGAAACATATATAAACCCTTAAGTTCATTTCGTGAACTGCTAGGTGAGGCTCCTAAATATATGACTACCGGCGCAACAGGTTTTTTAGGTAATGCATCTATCTTCAGTGCTAATTCTTCAGGGAGAATCAAATTTGATGGGATAAATGTTGAAAAGCCTGCCAGAAATTTCCCCCAAGTCTTTCTGATTAAATCATCTACAGCAATAAATGTTTCTACATAGAGATTGGTTCGTATTATTTCTAAGCGTAAGACAGCAGCGTTATGAGTTAGTTGAACTACTTTTTTTACAATTTCATCATCGCTTGTACTAATACCATTTAAATTAACAAGTACAAAGTGATAACGGAAGTTTCCTAGATATTCTAACTGGCCATTTAAAGTTAAATTAATGATATTAATATCATTTTTTAACTGTTGGAATGCTTCCTCGAAAGCTTTTATCATTCGGGCAAGTTTCTCTGCATGGGACAATTTGAAAAATCGTTTGTTAACCTGTGATAAAGATTTTAAAGAGGGCATATCTAACAAAGGCTGCAATTGATTTATGAGCTCATCAGGAAGTCTCTCTATCATTATTTTATCCATCAAGACGTTATGTGGATCAACATGACATATTTTTATATTTCATGCAATCTATTTGATTTTTATGTGAAAAAATAGGAACTTTTTGCAATTCACGGAGGTAACCAATCAATCCACACGCCAAAGACCATAGAGGCCATAATTTCTTTTCAATTTATCGTATTTTGTCGCTATTGCATTGAAAATGCTTAATTCTTGCGAGGACATGTTCAAGCAAGTGCCGGTACTTGTATAAGCCTCAATTCATATCATCTATAAACTTTTTAAAAAAGACGATTAATAATAAAAGTATTTATCATTTGGTAAACAAAAAAAAATGAGCTAATTTTATATGAGATGGTAATAATTTTCTCGAATTCTGACTAAAAATTTGCTTCATAAAAAATAAGAAATTGATCACTTATCAATGCTATTAATCATGGAGGATTATCAGCATGAAAAAGATAACTAATTATGATCAATTTAAGAATATTCTTCCCTATACAAGTGAAATGTTTGGTGTCTATCAACCTCTTATAGGTTGGAAGTCAAAAAGGATATTGCGACGAATAGAAAAAACAAATCACTTACAAAATATTTTCTTAGTTGATCAATTAACAAAGCATTTCATCAGTGAAACATCCGTAGCAGAAGTTAATTTAAGAGGATGTGAGCTTGGGAATGTCCAATTTGACTTAGGTGAATTCTTACCTTCCGGAAAGTTACTTGGCCAAAGTTCCTTATTATTGCAAGAAATTCGCCGAAGGTTACAAAAAAAGCCTGCTAAAACTGAAGATGAGTGGCGACATTTTATTGCGGATAATGACTTAAAAGATATTCTTGCTGGTAATGTGTTCCCTGCTCTTTATCGAGGTGAGTTTAGGGAGAAATGTGAGGGACTAAGCCACTTAAGGCCTAATCCTGAAGAGCCGAATGAAGACTATTATCAACGCATTAATAAATTGAAAGAAGATCTTTATCAGCAGTTTATTGCAAAATTAAGATATGAGTCAGTGATTGCTAGAACTATTCTTGAATTAGTGAATAATCAAGCCGTATCGGCACTGAATAAAATTTTCTATTCTGACTTGTATTACAATAGCAAAGATGAGTTTTGGAAAACTGTTAAAAATTTTTCTGATGATTACAAAGATCCCTACCTAACTTTTGACCCTAAAAAAGATATTGACAATGTATCGCTATCGCCATTAGGTATCGTGCATTTATTCCGCCAGTATTTTTTTGAATTCGATACTTTTCTTGGAACACCTACAGGGCATGTTTGGTTGGCCCCAGGATCAACGGTGGAGTTAATTGAAATTAGCACACGCAGAACAATCACTGAAAAAATTTATGAAACTGCTTATGAATCAATTACTAAATCTGAGAAAAGTACAACTGAACAAGATGAAATCAGTGAGGCAGTCAAAGAGGACAATAAAAATGATTTAAAACTAGGGTTTTCAACGACAGTGAATCAGTCATGGGGAACAGGAAGTGTTTCGGCAACAGGCAGCTTAAACATGGATAGAACCCAGCAAACAGCAAGAGAAACGACGCATAAAAAAATGCGTGAACAAACGCAAAAACTCTCTTCTGAAATTCGCGAGAATTTTAAATCAACTTTTAAAACGATTACTGAAGAAACGAATACCTCGAGTAAACGCTACGTTCTTTCCAACACAACTCCTGAGCTTATTAATTATGAGTTGCGAAGAAAAATGCGCCAGGTTGGTGTGCAAGTACAAGATATTGGCAGCTTTTTATGTTGGGAAACCTTTGTTGATGAGCCTGGCGAAGATTTGGGATTGGCCAATTTAGTTCATATTGCTAAACCAGCTGATTTAATTCCTAAGCCGGTGATAACTGAAACGATACCTCCTGCTGATACTTCAGTTAATTTCACTACTCAAGCGGTATGGAATTTTGGTGATAATAGGAAATACAATGATCCAGTATTGGGTTTTGTCTTGCTAACAACCTTTCAAGTACCCCCGCCACCGGATGGATTTGAGTTGCAAAAATCAAACTACCCAAACGGCTATATCAATATCAGGTATGTTTCCCACACTGGTGAAGATTCTGAAAATCAGATTTATGCCTTTAATGGCAAATTTACTGCTGATTTCTCCCAAATTGAGATTGGTGTTATTACTGGCGGCGACGGAATAGAGTGGGATGAGCGTATTGACTTTGTTGTTGGTGGTACACTGAATTATACGCCAACGGCTGCAAAATTAGCCGAAATTAAGGCTAGTAATGACGCTAAGAAAGCAGCGGCTACAGAAATTGAGCTTGCGAATGCAGAGAAAATTAGACAGGCTTTTTTAGCAGCTGCTAAGGAGCGCATAGAATTAGCAAGCAATATCGGTAAACGTAAATATGAAGATTTAAGAGAAGAAGAGCGAATTATTGTTTATCGCAGACTGATTAAATCATTAATGACGGATATCCATTACCAGGTAAAAACCGAGCCTCGAACTTTGCATGTATTATCGGAGTTAATTAATTCGATTTTTGATGTCAACAAGATGCTCTATTTTGTTGCTCCTGAATGGTGGAAACCACGCAAAAAAAACAGCCAATATTTGGGTGTTGGGGATTTTCAAAGCCTTACAGCTGATTCGGTTAACTGGTCAGACAATGTGCCCCGAGAAGATAATTATTTAATAACGGATAAATCCCAACCTGCACCTATGGGAAGTTCACTTGGATGGCTTTTGCAATTGGATGGCGATAATTTACGCAATGCTTTCCTTAATGCTCCTTGGGTAAAAGCTGTTATCCCTATCCGCCCAGGCAAAGAGTTGGCCGCTATGAATTGGTTGAAAAATGTGAATGTTGAGGGCGCAGATGGATTAGATGCGGCTTACGCTGCCCCTCAAAGTGAACTTGATGAAATTAAAGCCAAGTTGTTGGCAATCGACCCGGCCGATGAGGTAGGTTCACACGCTCAGGTAACAATTAATGATGCGATTCGATTTTTGTGTACCCAAGTTTCGCAAAAGCACACGGAGTCTAATAAAACAGATCACTACCCGAAAGGGGCAGAGATTCATGACGATGATAAAGTTTCTGCAACACCCATTGATAAAGTCTATGAATATGGCTTTTATCCTTTGCAGGGAAGTTTTCGTTACAATCCGGAAGATCCTGATCCCAATAACCCTGATAAAAATTTTCAGGTTTTTGATCAATGGGTAGAAATCTTGCCAACTGACCAGGTTGTTCCAGTGAAAGTAGCCTACAATCCTCTCACGGGAAGGATGCTTCCACCCGTGTAATGGACCGCTCGCTTAATTAGCAAATAAGGAAGATTCGCTATGGGAGGAGGAGCAACACCACCGGCTGTTCGGCAAATGGATAATTATGGTAAGGAAGTCAGCGATGCTTTTGATAGTGCTGAGGCTGATTTTTTTGCGTCAGGAAAGCATTTTAAAACAGACGAAGTAATTAATTTAATCTCAACATCCGGTTATTTTAGAGTGGATTATTACGAAAACACCTCGCCACTTGATATCCACTATGTTGTTTTCTTCTTCAATAAAAAAAATTATGAAATGACGAAAAATCCTGAGGTATTCGAAGTACACGGCACACTTGCCAGGAAATATATAGAGCTTCATAGGAATTTGCCCAATATTACCAATTTCCCAATTGATAATGATCGTTTGCTTAAAACAGATAATGAGTATGTTATTTCTGTTGAGAATGAATGTGTGCTTGTATGGAGTCATGCAACCAATGGTGTGACACAGCGAAAATATAGTTCTTATAAGCCAAATAATGAGAATACGCTGGTTGCTTTTACCGAAGAATATTCCATTAGCGAGCCTGATTTGAATTTCAAAAATTGGAAAAATGCAACGTTACAAAATTTATCCGCAAGAGGAGTGGGCAGGCCAACACAAATTCTTCTTCATGAAACAGCAGGAATGGAAATGGGAACAGATGCTGCATTTAAGGTCCCAGCACATTTTTGCATTGCTAATGTCAAGGACAAAAAGGGTAACATTTTTCAAATGGTTGATATTGCTGCCAATGTTCCTCATGGTGAAATCACAAATAATAGAGCCATCGGCATTGAATTTGTTAATGCACCCTTTGATATCTGGAAACAAGTTCCCGATCCAAACAACCCAAAAAATTCAATCGATGAGATACCCAGGACAAAGTCTAATTTTGGTTTAAAAGACAGTACTAAAGGTATTTATCTCCAAGTGGAAAAAATAAGTATTCGCGATGCGACTATTAGTAAGCCAGTGCAATTTGTTCCGTTGGAGTTCTCTGAGACGCAAGAGAATGACTTCTTTGAAGTAAAGATACCTGAAGATAATTTATTGAATAAAACAGCATTGCTGGCTTTTAAAATTAACGGTAAAAATGTGGCTACCGCCAAAGATAAAGTGGTGACAATTCAATACTGCAAGCCAGTTAAATTTGAAAATTTAAAATACCTTGTTGAGCTTCTATACGATAATGAGTTAATTAAAGATGCCGATTTTGAAGACAGTGAATTTTGGAAATCTGTTTATTATGATCCGGAGCAAGACAAGACTTTTTATATCTATCAGCGTCTCTTCACCGAAGCTATCACTACAACTACGCAGGCAGGAAAAACGATTCGCAAAGTGACTATGCGTTTTATGATTGATCTTATTAGCCCAAGTATTTTTTCTCATGGACACATTGGACATCATGCCGATGGCTATTTACAGGGTTTATATTTATACCTAAGAATTGTTGAGGCGCTATCCGCAAAAGCGACATTACAAGCCATGGTATTTTTCCTAACTTCAGACAAGACAGATGCAGAAAAAATAGCACTTGAAATTACAGAGGAGATGACTGTGGTAAGGACTTCAGAAATTAATAGTGCAGGAGGGGAAAGCAACATTGATGTTAAATTTTCCATCCCTACAACCCCTACAGCGATTAAAATTATCAATTTTCTCGAGCTGGACATTGATGCTGTGAGAGCCAAGTTTCCGGGCATTTAATAACAAATAATGATAAAAGTGCTAGTAAAGAAACCCCTATCAAATAAAGGACCGGTGCTGTTACCCACCCTGTATAATAGATAAGCGTAAGTGATATAAATGGTGTCAATCCTCCAAAGATAGCAAAACCTAAGTTATAACTTACCGCAATTCCTGTGTAGCGAATTCTGGTGGGAAATAACTCACTCAATAGTCTAGGAATAGTGCCGGCAGAAAGACCTAGTAACAATGAACTTGCAAGCAATGCGACAAAGTAAAATTTGGGGTAATAAACATAAATAGCAAATATGGGGTAGGCTAATGAAATCGTGGCCAGAATGAGTATTAGTGTTAATTTTTTGGGGCTAACAATATCAGTCATATAACCAAAAAAAATACTTAGGCTAGAGCCTAAACTTATCGCTAAGGTACGTTCCCAAATGTAAGCATTGGCAGGTAAATGTAAGATTCCAGTGAAATAGGCAGGAATAAATAAAAAAAGCGAAGTCACAATTACTGCACAAAGAGCTGCCATGAATGCCCCTGCAAAGACATAAAGGAGCTGTTGTTTGAGGACGCTAACAATGGGGAATTTCTCAATTGTATTTTCAATGGCTAAAAATTGAGAGGACTCATGCAAATTTTTGCGTAATAAATAACTTAAAAATCCAAAAATACCTCCTAGGATAAAAGGTATTCTCCAGCCAAAAGAATGCATTTGAGCTTCGGAAAAGAAACTGACCATTGATGCATCGACGACTGAGCCTAAGACAATTCCACAAGTCAGTGCGCAAAAAATAATACCACAGGCTAGGCCTTTATAACGGGGAAGGGATTCGCTCACATAAGTAATTGCGCCCGGGATTTCTCCTCCGATAGAGAGGCCTTGAATGACTCGTAAACTAATAATTAAAAAAGGGGCGGCCATGCCAATTGCAGAATAAGAGGGCACAATTCCTATACCAAGGGTGGCAAATGCCATCATTAGTATTGAGATGGTAAAGGTAGCTTTACGACCAATACGATCTCCAAAATGGCCAAAAACAATCCCCCCTAAAGGTCTTACCAAATAGCCAATAGCAAAGGTTGCAAAAGTAATCATTAGTCCTGCAAGTTGATTTGCAGCTGGAAAAAACGCATTAGCAATATAGCTGGCAAATAAGGCAAAGATAATAAAATCATAAAACTCTAAAACACCGCCCAGGCTTGAAAGAATTAATAACTTACGTTGATCGTCCTGCACATGCACTCCCTATAAATAAATATCCTGACCATGCGAAATTGATGTTGTTATTTATAAAGTAATTATTGAATTCAAAGCAAGGCATATTTTGACTCATTTGAGATGATATGGGTAAATTTACCCATATCTAAAATTGATCAATTAATGTATTATTTGAACTTCAAGATTTAAGTTGGAACATTTTAAATGAAAAAAAATCACATTATGCATACCCTCATGAGTAAAAATCTGCATCGAGAAGCTGTACAAGTATTGAATTATGCTTTTATTGATGTATCTAAGGAAGCGGTAGCAAGCTTGATTAATAAATTGCAAGATCTACCCAGAGATACTGATGACAATGTAGTGGCAGATGTTATCGCCAGTTGGTACATCTCTTTACCAAAGGGTGATTTGGTGGGTTTTCCAATGACTGATAAAGAATATCAACAAACGAAAGCATCCAATATTGCTAGCATCATTAAAGGTGAATCCTCTGGAAAGGATCTAAAGGAAAAAGCTCTCCTAGATATAGGAGCTGGTGATTGCGCAATGACTTATTTGGTAAGCAAGGAATTAAGTATGGAAGCATGTGCAATTGATATAAAAACCGATATTGACTGGGGTGGGCAAACGAGCAGCGATAAGGTTGTTAAAAACGAGTACATGCAAAAACTCAGCAAGCAATATGTTTATGATGGCAGTGACTTACTTGGTGCTTTAGGTAATAAAAAATTTAAAGTGATTATGTTAAATCATTCCCTGCATCACTTTCCCTCTTTTGTCGCGCAACAAAATTGTTTCAGACAAATAGCCGAGTTATTAGAGAAGGACGGGGTCTTATTTTTATCTGAACACGATAATTGTTACAACGATGATGTTCTTGAGTTGTCGCATCTTTTATTAAATTTAAGGTATAGCCTCGATAAGTTTATTAAAAATACTCAGCCTAATCATAATACTCAGTGTTCTATAGACAATAAAAATGACCGGCCTACTATTCTCGATTTGAGAAAAGTTAAGCAAGAGTATACTGCAGCGATCGACATGGAAAAGTTTAAACAAGAATATGGTACCGCTAATTATTTTTCTAAAAATATAATTGACTACTTGGCAAAAAGATTTGGATTTCAGCCTATTACAGAACAAATACGTATGAAAGAAGACGTTTCTAAAACCATATTTTATTGTTTTAGAAAGGCTGCGACACCAAATCCCGCAAAAAGTCCTTCAGGGTTTTTTGATGATTCTCCTGAAGTTGTAAGTCGAGCAAGCAACAAAGAACAAACAACCTCGAAAAAGGAGAAATCTGATCTAAGAGCAACGCTCTAATGAATCTAAAGGTATAAGTTAATTCGAAGCTGCTTTGCAGCTCTCGAATTAATGAAGACCCCCAGCAATGTATATGCTCTCTCCAGTAATATAGCTAGCTTCTCCTGAAGCTAAGAATGCTACAACATTGGCTACTTCATTAACAGAACCTATTCTTGCCATGGGTGTAACAGCTATTCCAGCTCGCATATCTATTTAAGCCGGCAGCGATAGTTCCTTCAGTTTCAATCATACCTGGATTGATAGCGACGACACGTATCTTTCTCGGTGCAAATTCCTTAGCTTTATAGCATCAACGGCTGCCTTTGTGCCGCTGTAGACTGCTGAGTTGAGTGGAGTAAAGGTCGATGCACAAGAACTGAAATCAGCATGCAATTGCCTTGCCTTCTTTTTTAGTGATTTCACTAACGATCCGATCAGCTCCTTTGCTGGAACTATAATTTATAACTACAGAGGCTCCTTCCTCTGCCAATTTTAAAGCAATCCCACACCAATCCTTTAGATGCCCCTGTGACAATGGCTACTTTACCTGCCATTTTTTTGTCATTATTTTCTCCTGGTTAGCGTGGATTCTTGAAGCAGGGTAAATTGTGTGTCAATCTGAATTCATAGTAATCTATTACCCGTTTGGCTTAAATTTAGAAAATGCCTCATTAAGTTTGGCATAAAGATCCTGTAGTGGACTCGCCTTTTCTACGAGTTGATGAACTTTCTCAAGCTCAAACAAAACGGGGTATCCTTTTTCATACAAGGTAGACCAATATTTGAAACTCTTCTGCAAGTTTGGAAAATTTTCAGAAGTTGTCACCTCTGCCAGCTTTTTTGCTAATACATACATTGCTATGTCATCCTCTTGATGAGCCAAAATTTCCAAACGTTCAATATAACTTTGGGATAACTCTTGATTACCGGGTTTATATTTCTCCGCAATAGCTTCTTTTTCTAAACTAACAATACTCTTATTAAAAAAAGTCAGAATCCCAGAATGCTGTTTATAAAATTTAGAAGAGAATTTTTTCAATTCCCATTTTTCACGCTCTAACTCAGTATCAATATAGGCAGCAGAGTTCTCAAAAATAGTTATTCCAAGATTATGAGAGTTGATGGTTTTTTCTATTGTGGTTTTCCATTTTTCTAGCCCTGAGATTTGTATTTTTTTAAGTTGAGGCATTAGTTTTAGTAGTTGAACTACCTCGTCTTTCTTCAGATAGGCTAAGCCGAGATCGATGCTGGTTATTTTGGTCAGATCACCGCAATGACTTAAAATTAAAAGAGGGTTCGCATGTAAAGATAAATTTAGGTGACCATCCTTTACTTTGGGAACATGAAGCTTTTCCTCTGTTAGTACGTAGACTAAATTTCCTTCTTCTAATTGGCTGGGTTGATAGTGAGCATGCCATCCTATTTTTTTAGCATTTTTTCGGGTAATGAGTACTTCATTTTCCCCTCCCAAAACCATAATATCCACCACACGATAAGCTTGCTGAAAAACTTCCAATGCTTCCAACGTATTGTTGAGCACTAAGCGAGTGATTGATCCGCTAGCAGTAGCCGCAACCAAAAAATTCTTATTGGAATTTTGTTGTTCTACTTCTTTAACTATTTTTTCTAAAAAGTGAGCCTCCGCCAGACTAAATATGTAATTGGGAAATTTTAATTTTGCTGTCTCAATACTTTTATCATTGGGATCAATGCCTATAGCAATAACATTTTTGGGAATTGATAGCAGCATTTTTGCAGTTAACTCCAAACAGTCTCCTAATCCTGTTCCAATATCGACCACTATAACGTCAGTGTTTGATTGTTTCTGCATAAATGCAGAAACAATTTTGGCAATGGATTCTCTAATAATTTCATAATCTTTATGGGTTTTTTCATCATATATTTGCAAATTATCGAACTGTGAAACAATTAATGCAGGTACTCTAGGGCGTAAAAAAGCGGATTCTGGATAAACCTTTGCTTGCTCTAATAATGGCTTTAATTTTTTTAATTTTTCAGGTTCAAGCTTAAATAGAGCAACTAAACCATCCGTTCCCGTAATTTGCACAACACTACCGAGCGGTTGAGGAGGGTATTTATTAAAATCAGGTATAGTAAAAATATCGATTTTCTTAACTGTTGCATGCATTGACGATCTAACTGAATGAATCGTCATACCAGTACTATCATCAATTAGTTGATGTAAAAAAGAGTCGTCCTTATTGAGGGGATGAAGGCTTTCAATAATAGCGTTGATAAGCTCATCTATCTCTTTCATAGTAAACCCTAGGAAGGGGGGGGTACTTTAATTATAGGCGCCGTCAACTTGCTCAACATGAGCAGGAAAGACGTTTTTTCCAAAAATTTTAAGCGCAAAGCACCTGTGAGGCTAATCTCTATATACAGTCCTGCTGGGACGACCACTTTTTCGACCTCTTGCTCTTGCTGCTGACTCCGATGTTATATTCATAACTGATTGAGACAGAATTTAGCGATCAATTGGGAGCGGGTGGCGACTTTCAATTTTCGTTTTGCATTAATGATATGAGACTCAACTGTTCTTGAAGAAATAGACCACTTTTTTGCGATTTGTTTATCGGTGTAACCTTCAGTCATTAATAATACCGCTTGATATTCCCGCTGACTCAAAGTTTCAATAGCGGGGGATTTAGGTAGTTCAATACTAAAACCAATTAAGCCAATGATATTTTGCTCTTTATCAACTACAGGACATTTTTTACTTACAATATCAACGTAACTGCCTTCATGGCGTAAAATGCGCTCACGTAAAGTGAGCTCTTCAGAAGTTTCAAAGAGTAGTTGATCATTAAATTTCAGTTTGTCTGCATAATTATGCCAAGAAAAGTAATGATCTTGTTTGTTATAAATTTCATTGACTGACTGATATCCCGCGGATTTATGGATAAAAAAATCATTAGCCCATAGGTATTGGCTATGCAAATTTTTTATGAAAACGGCCATGCTTAAGTTTCTATAAGCGGCCAGTGGTAAGTTTTCTAGACATAATGCTGGTTTATGTGCAGGGGTTTTTTGTAGAGTGATACTATCCGTTACCATAGAGACTCCGGGGTAATCTGATTTTCGCATATTAGGTTAATTTTTTGGTAAACCAAAGTATTAGATCATCATCTAAAGTAACTTTTTTCCCTGGTTCAATGGATTTATAGTTATAAGTTATCCCTAATCCATCAGGAAGGTAGCCGCGCTTAATATAGAGCCTCTGTGCACTGCCGTAATCCCTATAAAGACCAACGCCAAGGCCTACAACAGGGCTGTGTTGCGATGCTTTCTTTTCTGCAATATCGAGCAATGCCGTAGCTATACCTTGGTAGCGATAGGGGGGGAGTACATTAAGATCCATAATTTCTGGAATATTTTGCTCTTTGAATGAAGGATATAAAGAGCTCCATTTCAAGGTAACATAGCCTGCAAACTGTTCTTCATAAAAGGCAAGCCACATTTGACGTTCCTGGTTGCTTTGTTCGCACCAATAAGTTTCAAAAGTGGAGTTTAATTTTGGCCAGTGATGTTTTGAAAATTGATCAACAATATTGGTTATGTCTGAGGAAAGAAAGGGGCGAATGATTATTTTTTCTTGGCTACGAGCCAGAGTTTCGGCCTTTCTAAATTCTTTACGCAAAAAATAAAAAGTAGAGTTTTTAAGGAAGCCACGTCTTGCGAATTCAACGCTGAATCCTAATTTTTTATAAAAATCAAGCGCTTCCCAATCCATGGTATTAACAGTAGCAAAAGTACATCCTTTTTCTTTGCCGTATTGCTCGGCTGCAAGCATAAGCTGTGTACCAAAACCTTGATGTCGTAGAGAATCATTAACCCAAAGTTGATCAATGTAAAGGCAACCGTATAAAGTGCTGCCATTACAACCGCCCATGATTTTCTTATCTTCATCGCGAATAAAAAATGCGAAAAAATCGAGAGGCTTAAAGCCTTTTTTCTGAGTGGCATTATGCATAATCGCATTACCAAGAATCTGAATATCGTTAGGACAAGGATTATTTTCAAAGGATAATTCATAGGTCATGGCCATATATTGTTCCTAATAATGCTGCTAGTAAAGATCAACGATTGTATCGATGAACTGCTGTGAATGATATTGCATAATTTTGTCTTAATAATCATTTTATATACTACAAGAAAATGGCTTAGATTTGAGGTTGATCATGCATTTAGTAGCGTATTTTTGTGGTACTGGTAATCCGGGAAATGATTTTCCAGGACAATATGATTATGTCAATCCTGAGCATGTTAAAACAATTTTTGTTAGAGGTTGTGAACAGCCTGAAGTTTGTAATAGCCAAATTTTTCCAGATTTAAAGGCATTTGCTAACCGATTTGTTAATGCATTATTTAAAAAAGGGACAGGGGACAATAAGGATCAATTAGAGATCTCACCGGATGATGATAAAATTTTAGAGGGTATTGGTATAAGATTAGATCGTTCCTCTGGTCTTGTAGATCTTAAAGGAAAGCCAATTGAGAGTATCACCTTATGTGGTTATAGCCGTGGGGCAGTGACTTGTTTTGAGGTTGCACGAGTATTAAATAAAATAGCCCCTCATATTCCGGTGGATATTGTTGCTGATCAACCAGTACCCGGCAACTGCTATCAAGGTCCCGGAACAAATGCGGGAAGCATTGCTGATTGCAGTGATCTGACAAATATAAGAAATGTTTCCGTTATATTAGGAGCTTACACGGGGGCAATGACTGAGTTTGATATCCACGTCAAGAAAAAAATGCCTGAAGATGGAGAGCTTAGTAAGTATAAAAATAGTTATATTTTTGTAGCTGAAGGTTACAGCTCTAATCTTTATTATGTTAATCAAGAAGGTAAAACCGAACAAGTAACATATATTCGACGAGATTTGTTTGCAACCTTTGAACAATTTGACATTGATCCAGAGGTTGAAAAAAAACATACACTTAATGGAACTTGTTTAGGCTGGTTCACAGACCATTATAAGCCCGAGGCGATGCGAGACAATATCTCTACCGTAGTTCATCGTGGATTTTTTTCACAAATTCTTCCTAAATTGCCAAGAACCACTAATCAGGAGCATATTATTATTCCGCGTGAAAGTCATCACCAGGTTCGCCCAAATGCTCCTGAAGGGCAAGAGCATATGCATATGAAAGTAGCTGAACTTCTTAATCGAAAAAATTCAGTGACGAAATATGATGAAAAAATAGAGTTGGTTTCAGATGAAGCTGTCAAGCGTAAAACAGACGAGGCTCGTGCCACCTATACTGCGAAAGTCAATGTACCTCCCGCTCCTTTTCCTCAAGTTAGTCAATTGCAAAGTTTTTTTGGATTAAACAAGCAGGATGCTTATCGTTATGTGGATAAATTACATCCTACCGCTAATCTTCGAAAAGGAATGATATTAGAAGAAGGTCAGACGTTGATTGATTGGTGGAAAAATCAAGATAGGAAGGCCTCTCGTTTCTCAACGCGATTAACTAAAGATTTGGTAGAAACAATCAAACAAACGCAAACTGATGATGTTGAAGCATTGAAGAAACTATTCGTTCAAGCAGATAAATGGTTAATTGCCAAGGAAAACAGTTCTACTTCGCGTTATTATCAGGTAGAGGCTCTGCGTAATAACATTTATCATCATCTAATTAATCAACATAATGTTGCCAAGGAAGACTTATTAGCACTTAACCGACAAACTCTGCATGAGACTGGATATTTCCTTAAGCATTGGACTGAAGGAAGTGCTGCTGCATCCTGGTTTAAAACGGATACAACTCGTCAGCTGGATAAAGCATTTGCAGAACATGCCAAAGTATCTCCGCACAATAAAGAAGCTGATGAAAAATTACTGGATGCTTTGGATACCTGGCTTGAGTTGAAAAAAGATTCTCAAAGTAGTCGTTATGATTTGGTGGTGGAGATGCGTGAGCATCTACAGGATGTGGTTGATAATGCCTACCGGGAAGAAATGGATGACACAGCAACTCTATCAAAATAGAAATGATGTCCTTGAGTTTTGCAATCAGGACATCATCTCTAAAGCTACTTAGTTATGTGGTTCTTTGATTGCCCTTTGTGAGAGATTTAAATACCTTGGGTATGACCTTTTCTATAAGATCTGTATCAAAATAGTTGGTTAAAAGGATGATGGTTAACTGCTCTTTAGGAAAATAATAATATTGTCCTTGAAACCCTGAGCTCATACCATTATGAGTTTGTGCCCATTCACCACTAATTTCTTCGCCATAAATCCCTAAACCATAATCATCTTTCATATGCAACATTTCTTTAAGCGAGGTTGGCGATAAAATAATCTTTTCTTTTAAGAGAGCTTGAATAAATTGATTTAGATCATTTACTGTGCTTATCATGCCGCTATCGCCCATGCCTAGACCATCATTCAGTGTTGTGACATCAGTGAGATGTTGATCCTCTAATTGATAGCCATGAGTTCGTAATTGATTCGTTACGTTGGATTCTGCTATCTCGATAAACGTATTTTTTAGATGAAGCGGGTCAAGGATTTTTTGTCTAATTGATGCTGCATAAGAATGTCCGGTTAATTTTTCAACAATGAGCTGCAGCAATAAATAATTGGTATTGCTGTATTCATAAGAGCTATCGGGGGCAAAATGGGGTTTTTCATTATAAACAATTTCAATACACAGTTGAGGAGTCCATTTTTTACCAACCATCTGACCAACGAGCTTACTGTAGGCATCGTAGTCCACGTAGTCAGGAATTCCACTTCGCATCTGCAATAATTGTCTAACAGTAACTTTCTTACCGTTAGGTAGGCGATTAATATCGATACTGTCAGGCAATAAATGAGCTATTTTTGCGTCAAGGGTTAGCTTGTTTTCTTCTACTAATTTTAAGATGGTGGTTGCGAGAAAAGTTTTGCTCATACTGGCAATACGGAAATTATTAGTGCCCTGCATGAGTTGATGATTTTTTTTGTCAGCTAAACCTACAGTAACAGTAATGGTGCCAATTTGAGGACTAGAAACCAGTAATACGGCTCCAGGTGTTAAGGAGTTGGCGAGCGCTTTGGCAAGTATATTCTGTAATTGAGTAGCAATGGGGGGCTTAGCGAAGGCTGCTGAGTTTAGTAAGGCAAAAAGAAAGAAAAGATTAATTAGGCTGGTTTTTAAATACCTCGAGGTATCCATATTGGTTTCCATCAAGCTTCATTGAAAGTCATTGGAAATAATATCAAATTTTGTAATTTGGCGATGCTAACTAATTTAATTGCCTTGCTTCAGTTCCTTCAATAACTGCCGCCGAAAGGATTGGTAATCGACCTCCAAAGCGTGCCTGATAGTGCCTTTATAGTGAGAGCGTGAGCGCTTTAGTTCTTTTTCGATTTTATGGGCCAAATTAGTTGGACGTTTTAGAGTGCCTGCAATTATTTTAGCAGCAATTTTTGCCTGATAGTCTGCGAGAGGCCAGATACAGCCTTGGGGTTGTACTAATCCGATAAAATATAAATTATCAAATTCCGGATGCATCATTTTGCGATAGAGCGGAATGTCTGTGGCTGTGCTGTATTCAATTAAGTTTTTATCAAAAAACGGGAAACTAGTTTGATAGCCAGTTGCATAAATGACAACATCAAAATCATCGCTACTGCCGTCGACAAAATGGACCGTGTTACCTTCAAAATATTCAATACCACGACGGGGTAAAACTTTCCCGTGCCTTATAAAATAAAGGAGCTCTGAGTTAATAGTCGGATGTATTTCTAAAGGCTTGCAGCTGGGTTTTTGTAAGCGATATTTAGGATAGCGTCCTTGGAGTAAACGCATTACATGTTTTGCTAAGAATTGCTTTAACCAAAGAGGCATCCATCTAATTTTTGAAAAGAGAACGTCTGTTGGTTTACCAAAAAGAAATTTGGGAAAAATATGCTGCCCTCTGCGCATGCTTATGCAAGTTTTTGGTGATACGCGAGCAGTTTCTACAGCAATGTCGCAGGCAGAGTTGCCACCGCCAACGACCAAAATTCTTTTATTTTTAAAGGGTTCTGCTTTTTTATATTGATGAGCATGCAGAAATTCCCCACTAAATTCACCTGGATAATCAGGAATGATAGGATCCCAGTGATGACCATTGGCTACGAGTACATAATCATAGATTGCTTCATATTCCCCGGTTTCGTCGCGATAGATAACCTGCCATTGGTTATTGGCTATTGGGTTGACTTGTTCTACTGTGGTATTAAATCTAATGAACCCACAAATACCAAAATGCCGCGCATAGGCTTCAAAGTAACTTAAGATTTGCCGGTGAGAAGGGTAGTCTGGGTAATCTGCAGGCATGGGAAAGTCTTCAAACTCTGAAAGCCCTTTAGAGCTAATAATATGCGTGGTTTCATAAACACTGGAGTGATTATTTTGCTCATCAAAAACCCAATTACCACCTAATCTGTGATGTTTTTCAAAGACAGTGAAATTAGTTAACCCCTGTTGGAGTAAATTCTTCGCGGCAGTAAGACCACATGGGCCTGCGCCAATGATACAAATTTTAGGTGAATGATTAGGTTGTGGTTTCATGTTAAAACATCTATTTGCTTATTACAGGTGGTTCTGATCTTCGCTTTTGTAATGGTCAGCCTCACGAAGTAGGCTATTGGCTGAGTCATTCCTCTCTAAGCTCTCTTTGTTTTTTGCTCGTTTAATTTGCCGTGGTTTTTATTGGTATGATTGATTACGGCAAGTACGTTTTCGAGCATTATTTTCTGGATTTCTTTATTCTTGTCAATGGTAAAATGATTGACATAAATATTTTTAAGTTGCGAAACATCAAAATTGTTAACATAAGTAAACTCAGGATCAATAGCTTTTATCTTAAGGCCACTAAACATAGGGACATAAGCAGGTTTATAGAGGTTGAGAACATATTTTACATTCGGAGGCACTCTGATAGGGGCAACGGCATCTACTGTAATTATAAGATCAACGGGTATATGCGCTTTATAAAGATTTTGTGCCACTTTTATCTGCTCATTAGCTCCCAATGAGTGACCAATTAAGATAATTGGTCCTTGGAATTCTTTAGATTTGCGGTGTTCGATAATATAGTCACTTAATTTATTTGCTTTGTACCAGATGGTGCTTGCTGTTCTTATGTTGTACTCATTATCAAGCGTGTTTTCCAAGCGATTCATCCCTCTACTAAAAATACCTCCCAAACCACGCATGGTGTACACTTGCCCCTTCTTATAGACTACTCCTTTTTTATTTTCATTAGGGGCTTGAGCTGCGAGATCCATGCATCCGTTAGCTACAATGCTGATACAAAATAAGTAAACAATTAATTTACAAGTTTTTAGAAAGTGTGGGGATTCCATGATTCAGGTGATTCTTTTTATTTAATTAAGTTCGATTTTACATAAATTTTTAGATAGGGTAAAACTCAGTATTTCCGTGAGTGATAAATAAAAATTACAAAAAGCACTTAAATTGTTAAAAAATATATTTTTATTTCTTGTTGTAAAGGAATTCATCAATGAAAAAAATATCTTTAGGGCGTTTCATCCCTTTGTTGATCTTAGTAATTCTCTTAGTATTATTTTTTTATTTTCGTCTAGATAGTTATTTAACTTTTGATGCTTTACAACAACATAGAACCTTACTATTGGCATGGACTAAAGAACATTATTTGTTAATGATGTTGAGTTTTATGGCAATTTATAGTCTAGCTGTTGCTATTTCTATTCCTGGTGCAGTTTTTTTAACACTGACAGGAGGTTTTCTGTTTGGTATTGTTTGGGGAACTATTTATGTTGTATTTAGCGCTACTATAGGTGCTACCTTGCTATTTTTTGCAGTGCGCACGGCACTTCATGACTGGTTGAGCCGACGAAATGAAATCTGGGTGGCTAAAATGCGTGAAGGCTTTCGGAAAAATTCTTTTTCCTATCTTCTAATTTTGAGATTAGTGCCTCTTTTTCCCTTCTGGATAGTTAATATTGTCCCAGGTCTTTTAAATGTTAAAACGAAAACTTTTATTTTGGCTACCTTTATTGGCATCATTCCTGGTTCATTAATTTATGTTATGGTTGGGAATGGCTTAGGCCATGTATTTGATAAAAATGAGAAACCTGATTTAGCAATTATTTTTACGCCAGAAATTATACTGCCTTTAATTGGCTTAGCTTTATTGACATTAATCCCTGTCATTTATCGTTGGTCTAGCAAGGATAACCATGAAAGAAAAAGTTAAATGTGATTTGGCTATTCTGGGAGCAGGGGCTGGAGGATTAAGCTTGGCTGCAGGTGCTTCGCAGTTGGGTGCTAACGTTGTTTTAATTCAAGAAGGACCAATGGGAGGGGATTGTCTCAATTATGGTTGTATTCCCTCTAAGTCCTTGCTTGCAGCGGCGAAATGCTATTGGCAAGCTCATCATTCGGAAAAATTAGGTACGGTAATTCAGGAAAGCAAACTCGATTTTAAAGCAGTAATGGGACATGTACATGGGGTTATTAATACTATTGCTGTGCATGATTCGATTGAACGATTCCAAAAGCTTGGTGTGCGGGTTATTCAAGCTATGGGAAAATTTGTTGATAAATCGACTTTAATAGCTGGTGATTGCCTTATTCAAGCTAAAAAAATTGTCATTGCTACTGGCTCATCTCCAGCTATTCCTCCTATTAAAGGCATCGAAGAAGTTAACTATTATACCAATGAAACTATTTTTAATTTAGAAACATTACCAAGGCATTTGCTAATCATTGGTGGTGGGCCAATTGGCTGCGAGCTGGCACAGGCTTTTTCTATGTTGGGAGCTAAAGTTACCCTATTTGAAGGGGCTCATATTTTAAGTCAAGATGACCCAGAGTGTGTGCAGACAGTACGCGAATCCATGCAAAAAACTGGAGTGACCATTCTTGAAGAAATACAAATTACCCAACTTGATAAAGATGCTGATAATGAGATTGAACTTAGTGCCAAACAGAATGAGCAACTCTTACAATTTAGTGGTTCTCATCTCTTAGTGGCGACAGGAAGAATGCCTAATATCAAAGACTTGGCTTGTGAAAAAGCAGGTGTGACTTACAATAAAAAAGGAATTTGTATCGATAAGCGATTACGCACTGCTAACAAAAGAATATTTGCAATGGGTGATGTAACAGGACATTTACAATTTACTCATGTGGCCAATTATCATGCGAGTGTAGTTTTGCGCAATATTTTATTTAAATTACCTAGCAAAGCGAATCATGCCATAACCCCTTGGGTAACCTATACAGCGCCTGAACTAGCACATGTCGGGAAAACGGAAGCTGAATGCCATGCCTGTTCTCTTGATTACACCATTTTAAAAATTGAATACCAAGATAATGATAGAGCGCAAACGGAAAGGGAAACAGCAGGATTTATTAAATTAATAATTAATAAAAAAGGAAAGCCTCTAGGGGTTAGCATTGTAGGGCATTTAGCAGGCGAGCTTCTTTTGCCTTGGGTGCAACTTATAAGGGAAGGCAAAAGCTTGCGTTCGTTCACAGATGTCATGGTGGCATATCCTACACTAAGCGAGCTCAACAAACGAATTGCCAGTGAATTCTATATGCCTAAATTATTTTCATCAAAAGTTAAGATGTTGGTAAGACTACTGTCTTATTTTTAAAAGGATAAAACATGCTTGAGCAATCAATTCGTCCATTTTATCAAACTCTTTTAGTTGAGCCGTTGGTTAAATGTATTGGGCACCGTATCAAACCATTACAAGTCACTTTATTTGCAGGAATCTTAGGTTTGCTCTTTATTCCCGCAATACTTTTAAATCATACTATGGTTGCAATTATTTTATTATTGGCTTCCGGATATTGTGATACATTGGATGGTACCTTAGCTCGGTTTCAAAAGAATACAAGTCCGCTTGGTACGGCTATTGATATTGTTATGGATAGATTAGTCGAGTTCAGTGTTATTTTGGGATTATATTTAGTTGCGCCGCATGTTCGTGCGCTAGCAGTAATTCTAATGCTAGGAAGTATGCTAATTTGCATCACTAGTTTTTTGGTTGTAGGAATTTTTACCCCTAACGAATCGAATAAAAGTTTCCACTATAGCCCCGGATTAATGGAGCGAGCTGAGGCTTTTGGATTTTTTATTGTGATGGTATGGTATCCGCATTATTTTAATGGGTTAGCTTTTCTCTTTACCTTGCTGGTGACTCTGACAGCTCTGATTCGGATAAAGCAGTTTGCAGCCTGTTCGTTTTAATTGAACCTCAGTTCAAAGGAGTAAGGGAAGTAATTCTATATTTGCGCTATTTACGAACTACAATTTCTTTAGAGATTCTTTTTAACTTCCAGGGATGGTGAGCTGAGAGGTAGGAGATGAAAATTTTTAATTGTTTACTCTGTATAATGATTCTATTCCTTGGCAATAGCACAATGGCGGCCAATTTTGATAAAACCAAGCGTTTAGGTGAGTTGACTCCTTTACAGTATCAAGTCACTCAAAAGTCTGCAACAGAGAAACCTTTTGATAATCCCTATTGGAATAATAAAGAAGAGGGAATTTATGTCGATATTGTCTCTGGAGAACCGTTGTTCAGCTCCACAGATAAATATGATTCGGGCACCGGTTGGCCAAGCTTTAGTAAACCTATTGATAATCAATTTATCGTACTAAAAGAAGATAGAAAATTCTTTTTTATTGTAAGGACTGAAGTACGCTCAAGAATAGCTGACTCTCATTTGGGGCATGTCTTTAAAGATGGCCCATATCCTACTGGGTTACGTTATTGTATGAATTCTGCGGCCCTAAGATTTATTCCCAAAAAAGATCTGGAAAAGGAGGGTTACGGTCAGTATTTGAGGCTTTTTAAGAAAACCCCCAGCCCATAGGTATTAAAAAATGTTAATTACCAAGGACTTAGCGTTCAACATTGAAAATTGTATAAGGCAAAGTCATCTTCAATTTACTAATCAACATCCGTTGGGTGCTGTATTGACAATAGGTAGCGGCGCTGCTTTTTTTTCTGGCGGGGATTCCTTTTTTTCTCAGGTGGTTGGTTGGGGATTTGAGACGAATGGCATGGCATTCACCTCAGAAATTGAGGCGATTGAAGAATTTTACCGCTCAAAGCATTATCAACAAGTTGACATAGAGCTATGTCCTTTAGTGGGGAATGCTATTGCTAGTCGATTAAGCAATCGAGGGTATTTGGTTTCTGAGATGAACAATATCTCGATGCTTGATTTAGAGTCCTTTAAGGGAAAATTAGAAGATAGCGCCTGTGTTGTACGGCAAGTAAGTCATAATCAATTGCGAGATTGGGCGCATTGCGTTGCTTTAGGATTTGAATACCCAAAAGCATCAGAGCAATTTTATCTTTACGCAAAAACAAAGGGTGTAACACCGTTTGGCGCCTATGTTAATAATGAGTTAGCTGCGGGCGGTACAATTGCTATTCACGATGGCTTATGTGATCTTGGAATTACCAGCACGCTACCTCACTATCGTGGTCGCGGATTACAGAAAGCGCTCCTATATAAACGTCTTGAGTACGCAATTCAATCTGGCGCAAAGATCGCATCAGTAACTACTGAACCTGGTTCAATTTCTGATTTGAATATACAAAAAATGGGATTTCAAATTGCCTATACTAGAATAAAATTTAGCTTTTCATTAAAGGAATAGGTTATGCCAAGTAGGCCAGTTTTAAAAATGGGCAATCGACAATTGGTAATGCCTTCGGAACCTTTGGATAATTTCGCGAAGCTTGGGAGAGCATATCCGGGGCTTAATGAGCTACTTGAGGATATGCTTGCAACGATGGAGGAAAAAGGTGGTGTGGGTATTGCTGCTCCTCAAATAGGTTGTAACAAGCAAGTTATCATGTTTGGCTTTGAGAAAAGTCGTCGTTACCCGAATGAAAAACCTGTACCCTTCACGATATTAATTAATCCTGTTATAAAAATTTTATCCAATGAGATGAATGACGGTTGGGAAGGTTGTCTTAGTGTTCCTGGTTTAAGAGGGTTAGTTTCTCGTTTCAATAAAATTGAATACAGCGGTTTTGATCCGGAAGGCAAACAAATAAACCGTATTGTTGAAGGATTTCATGCAAGAATTCTGCAACACGAATGCGATCATCTCGATGGTATTCTATTTCCACAGCGACTAAAGGATTTACGATTTTTTGGCTTTGAAGATGAATTGCATTTATAGTTTCTACCAAACAGGGTGAAACTATAAAAATCATTGTGGGCTATAATAAATTTAGTTACCTTGGTGTGAAGGTATAATTATGCCGAAAGCACGACTACCCTATCATTTCGCCAAAATTTTCACTGATGAAATATGGCGCTTTTATATTGATTATTATCGCCAAAGTACGAAGGAGGGAACACAAAAGGGTTCGCTATTATTTGATGTAGAAGAGCCTGGTTATATGGCTGCAATGATGAAAGCTCATCAGTTAATGAATGAAACCCTTTCTGAAAAACTCACGCCCAACCTAATTCTTAGACTTTACAAGGCTGCTTTGGAGGGGGTTAGTAAAACCAATTTAACAGACTTTGATCGTTTTGACCGCTTTCGATCAGACAGCGTTAGTGGTTTTTGGTTAAAAATGAATACTTCCGATGAGAATGAGGGGAATGTCTCAAATGAAGGTTTGCGTGAATTTTTAGAGGAAATGATCGCCAATAACAATGAAAATAAATTCGAGATTTGGGACGACAGTAACAAAGATATACTTGAAAAGGCCTTATTATCCTACAAAGAAAGCGCCAATAAGCAACAAGGATTGGAAGATGCCTTGTCTTTTCTGGAAGATAAAATTAAAAATAGGAAGTGTAAGTTTGTGTCACCAAACATGACACATCAAACTATTGAGAAAAAAATTAATCAGTACATTCACCAGTATGAATCTAAACTGAAGAAATTGTCAGATAATGAGGAAAAATTAGAGGTTATTATTGAGTTAATTCAAAAAATTGAACGTTTACATCCTTTTATAGATGGAAATTGTCGTACCTTAGTGATGCTTGTTTTAAATAGGGAATTAATCAGGAATGGATTTATGCCCACAATGCAATGGAATCCCAATCGCTTTGACTTTTTTTCAAGGGAGCAATTACGCACAGAAATTATAAATGGTTGGGAATATTCAAAAAAATATCAATCTGAGATAGCGAATTTAAATTCTTATAAAGTGCTATATGAATACGTGGATAAATTATACCAACTTTCCGATAAAAGTTTATTTCATAAACAAGAAACGGCAACGAAGGCAAGAAATCTGGATAAATTATTAGGTGAGCTTAAAACTAAATCACCCAAAGAAGGTAGCGATTTCATTCAAGAAAACTGGACAAAATTTAAGAGCAGTAGGGGGGTGATTACCCGGATTTTTAGATTAGAAACCACTACCGAAGGCTTATTAAAAAATTTAATGAATGATGTTCAAGAAGTACCAGTGACGAAGCCTTCTATTGGTTTGCATTTGCAGTAGAAATAATTGGTATGTTATTGAGCTGAAAATAATTACGGGGCTAATCTATTTTAACGTTTCTTAATATTTAAGTAAGAATTAGAAAATCTCATTAAATTAAAATCAGATCCAGAGGCGCAAGCGAAATTATTAGGTCGAGAATTAATAGAAGCAGCCTCACACATAGCCCCGGGACAGGAAATGTAATAGTCTCACTTGTTTCTTGGATACACCCTGATAAATGCTTTGGCTATATCTTGAGTGAGGTGAGTTAAATTATTATTCATACTAATGACAAGTTTTTCTACGTCTGTGGGTAATACTTTTATCCGATAGTAAGAGTCGCCTTTTTTGATAAGTTCTTCGTCATGATAAATGAGATACTCCGCACGTATTATGCTATTACCATTAAAATCAATTTCAAACTGAGAGATGCCTACCTGTAAGTGATAATTAGGCTTGAATTTCGAGTCCCAAGGTGCATTCTCTACGATTGCTCCAGGCAATAGTGTTGAAAGATTAGTCTCTATTACGCGAGCTATGTTTTTGTCCAAGGCTTCAGCCCATTGGTGGTACTCTTCAAGTTCTAAACGATTGGGGGTGCAGTGAATCATTAATTGAGGTTTTTCAATATGAGCAGGCGTATTAACCTCATCAATGCCTATTCGTAAATAAGAATAAGGATGGCCAGCGCTTTTTTGAGGAGGCAAGGGGTTTAATAGATACATTTGAGCATCTTTGCTGCGCCCACAAGCGATAAGTAAAAGGCTAATTAACCCTATTAAACTGAATTGAATGATTCTCACCGTTTACCTCGCAGAATGGACTCAGGATATCGAGATAAATAATCCGTTAAATTTTGCGTGGAATAAGCAGCATTACCAATCTGTTTCAAAGTTTGATTGAGGTAAGCTGCCACCGTTGGTACATTTTGATTTAAGCTGATGGCTAATTTATCAAGACTCTCTGCCATTATTCGAGCAGATACAATAGTATCACGCACGTCTTTTGAGCGTACTAATTCACTAATGTCTTCCAATGTTTTCTTGGCGGCGTTTAACGCCTCGTCTATCGATGTATATTTTTCAACGGTATTTCTGGTAGGAAAGATAGGGTAGCCACGGTAATAAGTTTGTTTGAATGGGCGTTGGGAAGTAGATTGCACCAGTTCTACTTCAGCAACTCCTGATATTAAATTAGGTTTAGTAATATTAGCGACATAGCCATTATTAATTAAAAGATGGATAGGATCCTGGGTAAAACCGAACCTCTTTTCTACGAAAAATTGAACATAAACTGGAATTCGCACCTGAGTTTTTGCTTTATTTTCGGTGATTTCAATATTTTTGACTTCACCGATTTTAACGCCTCGATAAGTAACGGGTGCTGCCGGCCCAAGCCCTTTAAGTGAACCCTTAAAAAACATTACAAAAGTTTGCACTTGGGCACGTTTGTATTCTTCATAAAAAAAGGCTGCGCCAAGAAGCATCAAACAGATTGCTCCAATAACAAAAACACCGACTAAAGTATAAAATCGTTCGTGACGCATGCCTTTCCCTAGGTAGTAAAAGTAATATACATACTGGCTATTACTAACCAGAATGAACCGCGACTCAAAATCCGAGAAACGGCTTTTCTTAAGGATATATCTCTAACTGCTGCTTCATAATAATAATAGCCAGCGGCTAAACTCACAATGGTACATAAAATTAAAGTCTTAAAAGCAGAGTAGATAAGATCATATATAGTCACCGAACTTGCGACATGACTGAGAAATTCATGATTGGTGACATTGAGCATATAGTGGAATGAAATATAAAAACTGACAAAAATGATCGTTACTGCGTATATGTATAAAAGTAAAACAGTGATGTTTAATCCCGTAATAATGGGCCATACATGTTCCAGGATAATAGCTTCTGGGCTTTGACCAAGTCGTTTAATTCTTGTGTTAATTAGATGTAAGGCCGCCTGTATGCACATAATAAAACCAAGCAATAAAGGAAGCACTTCATGTGTTAAGACATTTTGTGCGATAGGTAAGGCCTTTTGGCTTAAATGAAAGGGATTAAGAAGATAAAAAGTGGTTTGAGCAAATGACATACCAAGTAAGCAGCTAATAACAATAATGGGAATAACAAGTTTTGCACCTGCATAGTAGAGAATTTCCACCATGTTAAACCAGGATATCGATAATTCACCAAATAAAACATCTTTTAAGCTATGAAACAAATGGCCCAAAAAACGGACAATAAGTACTAATGAATTGATAAACTTAGCTACGTGAAGGCCAAAGCGGCGAAAGGCATACATATTAGTCCTTTAGAAAATCACGATAATTGGAGACATCGTTTTTCTTGGTATTTAATCCATCTCAGAGCAAGCCTTTATTTCTAAGATAAATAATGAGGGAGAATACCATGTTGATGGTTTGATTTACAGCACTAGGTGATTGATGCTGTTAGTAATAGGATATACAGGCTCACTTTAATCTCTTGAAACAATAACTACACATAACTTTCTTATGTAATTAAAATTTGTGCAATTTAATAAAGGCTTAAGCTTTTTCTGGCAATATGCACACCATTTCATTCATCGCGTTGAGTTAATAGCTTATGAATTTTCTAGATACTGCCAACCTGTTTATTCCCGGCTATCCATTGCTTTCTGAAGCTGTAAGGAAGCAATTTGAAGATTCTAATGCTGGATTTAAGTTTGTTGGTGCGATTAAGGAAACGCAAGAAGCAATTGTAGCTTTCAGAAGCTCTGTTTCCTGGTGGCAACTGATTTTTATCGGGGTTGAGGGCGAGTTAGAGAAACAAAAGGAAAAATTTAAGTCCGATAAAGTTCAGCTTATTGCGCAAATAGAAACGAGTGAAGAATACAAAACAGTCATTGCTGAAATAATTCGTACTCTTCTCCCTGAGATTTGTCCTGATTATGAATTCTTAAACCCCGAAGACCAATTCTTATTGGCAAAAGCGCCATTTTCGCAGGCTTTATATGCTTTGATTAATTGCGATCAGCAAATTGCTCAAATAAGCGAAGAATTTGGGGTTAAGGATGATTGGTACCGAATGCAACACCTCGAAGATCATAGACAAGAACTAGAGGAGCTATATCAAAAAAAAGACATGATAATTAAAGATTGGCAGGAGCAATTTGCTAATCGTGATGAGCTAAGTACCTTAAAAGTGCGTATCGCTGAGGAAAAAAAGAAGGAACGGGATAAGGAAATTAAAATACGGCTAGTTGAGCTTGCTGACGAGACACAGAAGCTAGCAGAGTTTTTTCCTTTGTTAAAGACTGATCCTTTAACGCTAGCTGAGTTTCAGAAACAATATTTTGATGCGCTTCAAAACGAGAATGCTGATCTTCTCAATGTTGAAGAAAATGAACTCGCTATCTTTATATTCCATCATTTGCAGCAAGCGACAAAGAGTCATTTTGAATATGTTGAGCTCCATTCGTTTAATTTGAAACAAGCAAAGTTATTTGCTCAGCGTATTCTTATTGCATTTCATCAGAAAAAAGATTTAGAGAGCGATACGTGGTTTGCTGAGTATCAAAAGCAATTAACCCAAAAATTACATGCTAAGTTATTACTAATCAATAACAGAGAGTCGCTACCTGAGACACCGGAGAAACAGGAATTATTAGGCTCTCTCTCCTCACTTTTTGGGCTCGATAAAACTGTTGAGAGAACCAAAGAATTTTTAAATAAATTAGCTGATGCGCATGCATTTATTCAGGCTACAGGGTTTTCAACGCAAAATGAGAGCTCCTTTTTAGCGATCCTCGATATTTATAATTACGGACGAGCTGCAGACCAAATTACAGAAACAAAAGCAATTTTGGCAAGTTTGTTTCGACCTTTTTATCCGCTTTATGAAGAATATCGAGATATTGCTCTATATGAAAAAAATGTTTACTTAAAAATTATAAGAACCGTAATGCCTATGTTAGTTGTAGCTGGTTTTGTTACTTTAGTGGCTGCACTACTTGCTCCGCTTCTTATTCCTGAGTTGGCGTTCTCAGTCGTTTTAATCCCCACGTTATTTCTTGGATTAGCATTCGCAACGAAATACGTCACGCTCAAAAATGACCTCTATAAATTACTGCGGGAAAATTATTACGGTGGGGTGTTTGAAATTCCAGAGTTTCAAACAAATATACGCATGTTTACTATTTTCAAAAATGAAGGTACAGCCTTAGCTGTTAGAAATTTTTATATCCAAGAGATACAACGTTGTGATGAAATCGACGCCGCTTACCAAGCAGGAGCGCAAGAAGGGACTTTGAGTGAAGAAGAAATTAAACTAAAGAAAGCAAACTTACTAAAACGGCATACGTTATGTCTTGAATGGTATGATATTCATAGTAATGTCGCTTTAGGGTGTGAAAAGGTTCCCCAGCTTGTGATAGCACGTTTGGAAGAAGTAAAAGGTCGTGAATACACGGCACTTAGAGAAGCTTTACAAGCGAACTTCCCTGAGCTACAAAAGGCTGTTGCAAAAATGGTCAGAGAGTTAAAAACTACTTTTGCTCAGAAGGAAAGCCCTGTTGAAAGTATAGCTCCACCGCGAGCAGCAATTTCTGGAGGCATCAATGGAAACCATTCGCCAAGATTGTTTAAACCCAGCAAGTTATTAGCACATAAGTTGCAAGCAGAAAAACTGGATGCGATTGCTGCAACAATAAGAGTATGCTGATTAGTGCAACTAATTTATCATGAGTCGTTTAAATTCATGGAGAGGAAGTAGTGAGTGAAAAAGACTTGGTGGTAATAACGGGGTTTAAAGCGGTAGGAGAAGACGAACGGGGTATTACGAAAGAGTTTTCTATTACTAAAGGTCAGAGTGATTTTATCTTTATAACGCGAAAAAAAGACACAATTTCTGGAAATAACTACCATTTAGGCATTGCCAGTTCAATAAATCCAAAACGATTTGTTCTATTAGCGGGTACCATGGAATTATCTTATCGTAAAGTCGGTAGTCATGAGAAAATTTCGCAGGTTATAGAAGCTCCCTGCATTATTTCAATCAAACCTCAGGTCATTCACGCAGTTAGAGCCGTAACTGATGTTATGCTCCTGGAATGTAATTCAATTGCCGATATTCAAAATGACAACATAAAAGAAATGGTATAGGGCTATTAAGGAAGGCTCAAATTTGGCATTTCTGTTGAAGCAGGGGGCGGAGGAGAGTTAAAATTTTTGCGTTCGGTAACGGGCAAGAAAATAGCGAGGGAATGGGTTGATATTGGTTGAGTTGGATTATTTTTCGAAGCTTGGTTGTCTATGTCAGTTTGAGTAACTAATTGAGATAGCGCTTGAGAGACTTCTAATTGCGGTTCGTGACTGCGTTGGTATTCTATTTCTTTCTCTCTTAATGCAGTTTGTAACTGGCTTCTTGTTTTTTCTTCATTAAATTTTACTAGCCAATGTTTAAGTCCAGATACCAACATAATGGCAGCAAGAGAGCAAAGTGTAACAACGAGTCCGCCAGGAACAAAACACCATGCGGCCATAATACCGAGTAATATAATTGAGGTGCCCAGATTGATGAATAAGGCATTTTTATGTCTACTAAAACCATAGAGCTGACGAATATAAGCTTGCTGTGCGAGTAAAGGAGAGGACGCATCAATGATTGAGTGATGGCGAAATCTAATATGGTCGTGCACTAAACTGACTATTTCTTTAACTACGTCTACAGCAGAGGCAATGACAAATAAACCAGCTACTAGCGGTGTCATAGGAGCAGCTGCTTGAATCCAAAAACTATAGGCAGCTATATTCAAAAGCGTATTTGCTATAAGAAAAGCATTATCGCGCATGCGTTCGATTAACGTTTTTTTTGCATCTACATGATTTTGGTAAAAATAAAAAAAAGTACGTAGAACCGTATAACCAAGACCCAAAATAGGCAAGCCAATCACTGAAGTTAGCAATCCGTCTATAGATTCTACAAGCGGGGCAAAATAGGGCAAAGTCAATAAAGAAAGCAATAAAACTACTACGGAGCTACCACCTATTAGCAGTTTTAATTTGCTAGGCGCAGTTTTTTTATCAATTATTTCAAGTAAATAGGAAATTTGAGGATGTTGCTCACGATTTAATCTTAGCAATAAATTATAAGTAGTTAGATTTAAATATTCTGTCCAGGACTCGGAAGGAATACAGAGGTCTTGGAGGATTATTTTAACTTTGTTAGTGAGCTCTGGGTCAGAATTAATAATGGTCTCATGATAATTAGTTCGCAGCTGATTCAAATGCTGATTGTAATACTGGAGATGAGCTTTTAATTCCTTCGGGTCTCCACCTCTTAAATAAGCATCAAAATGGACAAGATCATTAATTAAGGTATTCAATTTTAAAGGAAGGTCCTTTCAATTTGTTATGTGCATTATAAATGAACAAACTTAATGAATTATTAAGACCTTCTCAATTGTGGGTATTTATCCTTTGTACGGGACAAAAATTTCTGAAAAGATAGATAGGAAGCAAAGCTAAGAAATAACTCGCTGATTTTAAATGTATTTCATATAATC
>NZ_LNXV01000010.1 GCF_001467025.1 Legionella brunensis
GATTGAAATCGATTGGGTGTGAGTACTCTAGTAAAACTTTGTCTGATGGGTTTAACCAATACATTTAATGTGTCTTTGCACGCTTTTTTCGTATAGTGAACCGACTCATCGCATGATTTAATGACAGATTGATTTTTACAAATGCCAGTTTGTTTATAGCAAGCACCCTCTAGAATACTGTCTGGATTTTCAAGCAGTCTTTCTGCGTATTGCATCTCAAAACGATTTGGATTTGGTCGAACCTTGGGACGACGTCCTGCCTGCCTGAATACTTCTTTTGCTGTCTCATTATTTTTTAAAGCATCCAAACCTTGAGCGGACAAAGCATTGTTTCCCTCTTGGGGTTGAAGTGTCGATTCTTGAGGATTTTCTGTATAGCCTTTTAATACCGTTGCTGGATTAAATCCCTTTAATGCTCTTAAGGCTTCATCACGCGCGTGAAGTGCATCATTCTGATTTTGTGCAGAAACGAGCGCGGCAAACAGGAAGCCAAATAAAATGAAACCAAATTGTCTCATCTAAGGCTCCTGACATCTTGAGGTGCAAAATCAACTTCCCCACGGCCTGCCATACGGGTGAATCCTTCTTGAATCGTCAAGTGACCATAAATCACATCAAAGGCTTTACCATCATCCACAACCAAAGCGGGGACTTGATGGATGCCAAAACGCTCAAACTTCGTTGGATCAATATTTAAACTTAAATCAGGAATACGCTTGCTTAATGCCATCACTTTGAGTGCTGTCTCACTCATCGAGTCATGGTATAGACCATTTATATACGCTGGAATATTTAGTTGGGCGCTTTCTTTTAATGTCTCTTGCAAAAGCGTATCTGGCATAGAAAAGCTAACAAACACAGATACTTGTACTGCAAAAGATGAAGTCATTATCAAAAATCCAATCAATAACAAAATTCCTTTTCTTAACATAGAATTCTCCCGACTAAAGGAATGTACAGTGACGTTTTCGCCACACCAAAAACCCATATTGGTCAGGCGTATGTGGCTTGATTTTTCCAGCTTCCCAGGCCAGGGTGCTGTGGCCCGATGGGTAGCAATGCTTACCATCAGGCACTTGATTCACCATCTCATAGCGATAACGTGATTTAGGGGTTACGGTGTAGTAATGCTCTTTGCAAATTGCTCCAGATTTTGGGCTTGAGTCAGACACTAAAAACTCACGATGCATTTTGTAATTCATGCGCTCAGTAAGTAGCATTGCAGTTTGTACCGGTGAAATAGAGGCATTAAGGTGTCCTGTCATCGGATAATGCGTTCCCTGGCTGCCCGCACACCAAAAAAGGCTATCCAGTGGTTTATTTGTCATAGTAGATGAGAGTGCATCCGCAGCACACGCGCTTGCTGCCACAGGATTTCCAAATAACACTGACTCAGGACTTAACACAAAGCTCATCTCTGAATCCTGCCAGGTCGGATCAAGTTCGGTCAGATAAGCAATATCAAAATCACCTTTTTGCAAGCAACCCACGGAGGTAATGAGATTCAACCAGTTAATCAATGGATATTTGTACCAGTGCACATGGAAAAATGCGCGTTGCTGCCCATTGCCCACCACATGACGACCACCCCTGCCCTGCTTCAGCCCCAAATTCAATTTATTACCACCAAGATTTACCAGACAATACGGTGTATCCGTGACATCGGTGAGCGCCATCGGCTCCCAAAATCCAATATTCAAACCGATTCGCACGCCAGTACTTGTAGGGCAAACGCCTATAGGACTGGATGCATTTTCCGTATCTGGAAGAGACGAGTTCACCACCTTTGCATTGCCAATAGATAATGGAAATAAGCAACGCCAGCACACATCAGTCACTGGGTTCACAAAATGTCCGGTACATTGCTTGGCATTAAGGGGCGCAAAACCAAGAAAAAGGATTGTTACAAGCAATATCCTAAAGCACATCACCATTCTCCTTGATTGCTTGTTCATGAATGACCAGATGATTTTGGTGACGTGTCACTTTTGCCGGTACATGGGTAATATGAAGCTTTGTTGTGATTTTCCCTGCCTGATCGAAATAAATCACCGCATTCAATTTTTTCTCAGCTGTATTAATCGTACCGCCTGTCAGAATCAATTTAGGATTCGCGCACTGAGTTTTTTGAAGTACCGCCCAATTCAACTGTGCTTCATCATCGGCATTAAAGAATAACCAACACGGTGTGTAGGAAGGCATGTGTTGCAACGCATTTACATGAGTTCCTTTTGAGTACAAAATGCGCCCACTTTCATTGGTTATGTCCTGGCTTAAGGTCATTTCTGGCGCGTAATCATGACACGTTGAACGGTTAGTACGCGGAAGATCCAATGCTGTTGGCCTGTTCGCGTGCTCAACTGCCGTTTGAATCCAGCGCTGATTCATTGCCTCAAGTTCACCACTTGCTTTCAAAGCAGCTAATCGTTCTTCAATAAGCGTTAAAAAACTCTTTTCCGCAATAGGAAACACTTCGCCTACGACACCAAAAGATTTGGCATAAACCTGACCTATTAAACTCATAAGCAGAATGAAACAACAAATAATGTTCACGATTTGTTCCTCATGGCCTTACTTAACCTCATTCTCACCTCATCGGTAATATCAGCACCGCCAGCAAAAACATCAGACGACCTTAAAATGACGACCTTCTTTTGCTGTGCTATATCAACCAGCACCTTATTCAGTACCTCATTAAATCTTCTGGTAGACTGTTCCACTTGAGATTCGGTCGCTTTTATTTCTGCCAATTGACGAATAAATTGACCTTGAACCACCTCTTTATCAAAAACAACAATCGACTTTTGAGGTGGTACACCATAAAAAATGCAAACCACACCAAAAACCGCTAATGCACAACCTAAAACCAGGGAAGTTAATCGCATCATTCTGCCCCATAAGATTGGTGTGCAACGCGCTGTACTGCATCAGACAAGCTAACCCCTTGCTTGGTTAACGATTCAATGAGACTCACCTCCTCCCCTGAGGTGGAAAACAGAACACGTGAAAACGGATCGCAAAAATAACGATGAAAAGTGGTGACATTTCCAAATTGGATCATCAAATTGGAAAACCCTTGAGTTTTCGCCTCACCAAAAGATTCAATAACTTTTACTTCTAATGGATTAAAATGCTTTGGATGCTCATCAACGTATTGTTTGAACCCGCCCTGACGCATAATGATTTTAGTATCAGAGCTTGCAGCAATCGCCCTCCCCTGAATGGTGTTCATCGTATCTACAAGATTTTGTGTAATGACCGCAAACCCGCCCATATGCTTTCTTGCAGTACGAAAACCCTGCTCGATAAAACTGGCACACACAGGATTTGAGCCAAGCGCTAAAAACCGCCAGGCTTCATCAATCACGCAGCGTTTTTCGCGTTTTCTGTCTGAATGATAAAATTGCCCCTGGATAATCACTATCATGACAAACATGACAATGGTCAAAAGCTCAGGGTTGGATTCCAGCTCACCCATTTCCAGAACCACCAAATTGGAACCATTGAGAAGTGGGGTATCGCTGTTAAAGAGGTGGCCGTAAAGACCACGACTTCCATATTTGCCGAGCAAAATCGTCAAATCCTTAAGTCGTTGATCCCCCTGATTCTCTTTCTTCTCCAGCATTCCATTGAGACTTGCTAATACATCATCCATTTTTGCTGTCCTTCCATGCGCTTTCCAGCATTCAGTCACAGCATCTAAAAGCCAGGATTTTTGCACTTCGCTCAAGGCTTCAGACGGGCTTGCCATAATAGCCAACAAGTCCCTGATTTGAATGTAATCATTAACCTTCTCCCCTTTAATCTCAGTGACACCATCGAAATCAAACAGCGTGAAGGGATTAAGTGCTAACGTTGCTGCATTAATATAGCTGCCACCCACCATCTCACATAAATGCTTGTAGGAGCCGCCCAAATCAATAACGAAAATCTGCTGACCTCGCGATAAACCATCTAAAATTTGGGCTTGCTCAAAGAATGACTTTCCAGCACCAGGGCTTGCTACGGTTAGCCGATTAAAGTTGGTAATCGGCAATACTCTGTCATCAAAGGTATTTAAATAAAACAGTTGATGGCGATAAGTAGGAACGATTAATCCCTGTCTTGCCCCTTTAAAATCAGCAATGACAGGCAGCAAATTAGCAACGTTGGTATGGGTTAGTTTTTTGGTCATGCCCAAAAACGCAATACTCGAAAAAAGCCCCTCGGTCAGCATAAAAGGCAAGCTGCTTAAGAACCTTAACCATTGTTTGCAACGACTGATGCTTAAGGTAAAACCCATTTGCCTGAAACTTGCAATCGCTTTAGCGACATGCTCACGTTCGCGGTCGCTAGTTGTATAAAGAATGACATTGTAAAACGTTGGCAATAGATGCAATTCACCTTTGGTTGCATGCTCATGAACAAATTGCCACTCAGCCGCTTCTTCACGAATGGAAGGATTAATAAAACCTTGCACCGCATTGTTGTTGGCACTCAATGATTTAGCGCGAGCCTTAGCTTTCGCCTTCACCTTTTCCTGATTGACTCCTCGAATGGTAAATGAAATTAAAAATGGACATTGAATCCCCTGCTCCGTATCCAAGAGATTCGCAAATAAATCCGGTGTTTGCCATAAAGCAAAGGGTTTGACCGGATAATCAGAGAGCTCACAATTAACCAGTCGTGTTTGCTGGATTGCTCCTTTCAAATCCACCAGTGAGGATTGAATGCATTCATCCCCAATTTCAATTTTACTGGAACGATTAGGTATACTCTCCGAAATAAGCCCTTGGGATTCGTTAATGACTGGCCAGGATAACTCGTTAAAATCAGGGGAAAAAAGAGCGCGCATCAGCACCTTAAAATCATCTTCCTCAAGCCGCTTATACCCAAATCCTGCAACCTTTAATTCAGATTCAAAGTCAGCTTGTAACAGATGAAGCTGCTCTTTGACATCCTGTTGAATAGGTCTTGAAACAAAAAGATAACAACAATAATCACTCAATCCTGCGGGAACATTACGGCCATTTTTATACCCTTTTTTGATGGCATTTAAGTGATATTTAAGGCTCTCACGTGCAAGCTCCGCATAAATACCTCCTTGCTTTAAAATAGGTTCATAATTTTGTGAAAGTGAGGCGCCAAGCCAAGGATGTTTATACAATAGCACCGTGCAATCAGTCCCTACAGTTAATTTATTTTTAAACAATTGCGACAAACTGCTCATTAAGGACTCATCCGCACCGGACATGGGCAAAAGTTCTAAACCAAAACCCATCGAGTTGCGATTAACAAAGAAGCCTCTCTCATTCACCGTTTCGTAAGGCAAAAGGGCTTTAATCGAGGGCAAGTCAAGCGCACACGATTCATGCGCTTTATCATGTGCATGAAGCGAAGCGGGTTTAATGCCTGATGTTTCCCCAAGTAATGTCGCAGCTTGATGTAATAAATCGCGTGCTTTATCACGAAATGCCGCCAAAGTTAAGCCCATGATTGCCCATCCACTTTTTTGACAACCCATACAGACTGACCATTGTTTTGCTTGATAATTGTTCCTCCAACTTTTTGAATATTATTTTCAGCGCGCACCTTAGCGCGTCTTGGGAGCGTTGGTTTTACATCATCAGCAAAGCGAGTCATGGCATCAACCTGCTCTATGGTTAAACAACTATCCCCTGCCGTGGCATTACAGCTGAAATTGGAATTCATCGTGCCACAACCCGTTAAAAAGATTGCCAGCAAAGGCATTAAGGAAAACATTGGGCGTTTCATCGTAAACCTCCTGTTTCATTACGACTTAAGGTATTTACCTGGTCAATTTTCCCCAAGACCTCGGGAGGAACGGTAAAATTCATCTCAGAATTTTGGTTGTCCTCTTGACTTGCTATCAGTTCATGAGATTCTTGCTGTGCTTTAACTTGGTTCATCGCATGTTGACTTTTGTCTTCATCTGGCTCTAAGTAAAAACCATCTTTAAAAACAATGGTGACCACATTGCCAGAGCCTACCTGAATCACCGGATGGTATTGTTCTGCCCGTTTGACGTAGTATTGAGATAACGTGTCAGCCGCTTTGGAAGCACCGCCATAGGCTGCAAAAGGTGCGATTTGACTGCTTGGTACAACAGAGGTTGCGCCATATGGGCCAATGACTTGCACGCTTTGCGCGTATTGTGCGGCACTTGCTATACCTGATAATGAACCACTGACACCCGCCCAAGTCATTACTTTGTTGTCCCGCATCAAGGGTTTTCCTTTTATGCCCACCTTGCCGTTGAAAAACACCCAGCCTGTTACTTCCTTATCAATAATCGGCTCACCAGGATGAGCGCACGATAGGCGATATAGCGTTCCGTAAGCACGCTCACTGGAAATATCCCCATACGAATTGGCACTGACGCGACAGCCTCTTAAGCGTGAGCTCTGCCCGTTAGGCAATGTTCCGTCTTCCAGAAACTTAAACAGCATCACACCATTGTTTTTGGATTGGCCATTCACGGAGGCATCCGCATCTGCCCCGCCCAAAATAACTGCCCGTACTGATGTATTGGACGGTACGTAATGAGCAGGATTTAGATAAAAATTAGGGTGAGTTTTGATGATGCGTCGTTTAGGACGAAACGATACCGTATGAATGCGAGGACCTGCATCAGATAACACCGCACCACCATTCATTACGTTGTTCATGGCATAGGTATTAGGGTTATGCCACAATTGTGGGTTTTGTACTTGGTTTAATTCTTGAGGGTTATTTTGCGGCTCTGTACTGATTTGCTTTTCTTGGTGAGCCAAAACCAGCTCTTGTACTTGAGATGTTAATTCTTCTTTTTGCGCCTGCAATTCTTTTTGATGTGCCTCACCCATTGATTTAATGTTAATGATCAATTCACCAATTTGTTTTTTTAATGATTCCAGTTCTGTTTGTTGCGCTGTAAGCGCATTATCTGCAACCGCATCGGTAAACGATTCATCAACAATTCCTGTTAAATCAACTGATTTTTTTAGAGCTTGAGTCTTTTTAGGACGGCCATCGGCTAATAGCACAATCATCATGGCAACAAGAAAAAACAGACCACATCCCGCCACAATCAAAGT
>NZ_LNXV01000011.1:0-100704 GCF_001467025.1 Legionella brunensis
CTTTTTATTCTTACTCATGGGCACCTCTTTTAAGTGTTGAAATTATAACAAGTTAAAAGAGATGACACAGTTATTTAAACACTACCAATGAAAACCACAATCGAGAGGTTATTCATCTACTATAGGTTTTGAGATTTCAAACCTGTTAATCCATCTGAAGCTGTACAATACTCTGTTGCTTCTTCTAGATGTCCATTGCCACACATCGTTGCAATTTTTATTAAAACTTCTTGCTGTTGTTCATGCAGAAACGCGGGGTCGAATTCACTAGGATCTCTTTTGCTTAATTGGCAAAATCTCTCAACTTGTCGCTGGTTAATCTCCACCGGTGAAAATAGAGTTAATCCTCTTAGTCCTTGAGCCATAACTCGAGCCGCTTTTCTAATCATAACGAAATCTTGTGCCCCTTTATCCGAAACGAGCTGATTTACCGCTTGATTCGATGGCCTTGTTTTCCCTCCCAACATTTCAGCAATTCCTAAAGCTCGTCTGGGGTTTTCAAAAAGGCAATCAAAATTTTCCTGATTAAACTTACCGCCGTAGCTAAGGCAGAAACAAGCACTGGCCAAAGTATGAATAAAGCTGGCATGTTCAATTAGCAGAGTAAGATTAGGGGGGCTAAGAATTTCAGCTTTCCCAAGATCAGCTAATAAATCCTGAAACTCCAATGTCATTAAATTTTTCTTAAATAATTCTTCACAAAGATCAATTAAACTACCATTTATCATTTCATCAGAGAGATTGACACGCAAATATCTTAAAATACCGGCAACGACTTCCGCATTTTTGAGGTGTTTAAGAGCAAGTTCTCTAGTATTGTGTGAAAACTGCTTTACTTTCGCTAACTGCTTAAATACTGAAGCTATTGCATCTGAGAATTCTGGAACTTGACTGACGAGTGTTTTATTTTCTTTATCATCTAATGAGACACTTTTTAAAGATTTTATCGCATTCGCTAATTTATCAGCATATTGCAGATTTGTCCTTATTATCGCTAAGTTTTCATCACTGCATAAATCATTCTGAAGAATGCTGACACCTTCAATTAAAGTTGACGAATGCTCTGGGCTATTAAAGAGAATATCCAAGACATGCTGTACCTGAGCTGGTTGCAGTTTCAATCCCTTTAATTTTTCGAGAGCAAGACTTATTTTTACGCTATATTCTTTTGTAGCATTTGCTAATATTGCATCTAACCTCGGTAATACAGGCCATCCAGCTTCACGGAAAGTACTCAGTGTATCTTTTATCCACTGTTTAGCGCCGATAACTTCAAGATGAAGGCATTTATCGAGATAGGACTGTGTTATAGCCTCTTTTGTTTGACTTAGCTCTTCAAGAATCTCTAAAAATCCAGCAGTGTTTTTTCCTAGCTTGGAAATTGCGACTAAATTAGCTCTTATCAGATTAGGATCAATCTGAACCAATAAGGTTACAATCTTATAAATAGAGCTAATGCTAAGAGTATGAGGCAAACAGTCCAAATCAATACCTTGACCAACAAGGTCATATCGGTGCAATAAAATTATCGTGCTGGTCATTGTACAAGGAGCTTCGCTCTTAGCTGTCAATAGTAGTGTTTTAGCAGAGAGTACTTCCGCTTCCTTGAGGGATTCGATGTCTTTTAATACTTCATTAACAGTTGATAAATCAATTTGTTGAACTAAATCTGCAAAAGGGATGTCCAAAGTACTTCCTTTTAAGGACACGATAAGCTGAGACAAATTCTCAGCTTTATCTTTATATTTTTCTAAAAGTAAAATATGAGCAGCAGTTAGTTGTTTATTCTCTTTTAGTCGCTGTAGAGCGTTTTTCCCACCTAACAGCTTTAAAAACTCTTCCAGAGCTTTACTGCTTTCCGAATCATTCCAGGTATTTTTGCCAAGACAAATTCTTACTACTTTGACATATTCTTTAGGAGTAAGCTCTCTATCCTTTTCCCCTTCTTTAATAATTTCTGTGTTGTAATATTGTCGCAACTCACCAATATGAGGTTCATCTCTGATGAAACGAACTGGTCCTTTATTAATATCATAATTATCAAGACACTTTTTAATTTGTGAAATCTTCATCTGACATCCCATCCATGTTTATTCCGTACAAAGCAAACGGTTGTTTGCATGCAAGAAAAATAGCGATAGCCAATTCAACAGTCAATAACTAAGCAATTAATTTTTATCCAACAAGGAGAAGAAAATATCAGCTAACCGCGCAAAATAATGAGGGTCAAGTCCATCTTCCAAATTCCATACCCAGGAAAGAATAGCTTGCGCAAAGCACCACTGGTAAATTCGTTTTTTATCCAAATTAAGTAGAGTTGCACTAAGGGAGATACGTCGACTCAAAAATACTGGAAGTGCTTCAATTTTCAACAATTCAGGCATCGGATTTTGTAAGAAAGCAGCAAGTTCATAAGCTTCATCTCCCATAACACCTTTGGGATCAATAACCAACCATTCGTCCCCATGCCGCAGAATATTTTCATGATGCAAATCGCCATGTAATAATTTATCTTCATTCACAGGTTGTAAAAGTATATTGGAAAGCTCTCTGGCCTTCTCAAGGTAAACTTTAGGGATAGACCAATCTTTATGTAGAATTGAGAACCAATCTCGAAGATGAGGGAACTCTCCTCGCTTAGGTATTGGAGCCTGATGTAATCGCCTGGCACAATCACACACAATTTCAATTGCTTCTTCTTCATTCTTTGGCCAATCATTTTTTATAGATAGACCAGTCACTGCCTGTTCAAGCAATAAAGCATTATCCATCTGCGCTAAGACAGCAATCACTCCGTATCCAGCAAACGCCTTAAGAGCCCTAACCTCATCCTGCAGTGCCGATTTATCAAATATTAACTTAAGAATAATGGGTTTTTTATGCTGAAACCCGCTTAGAACATAATTGTAAGATAAGTTCTTCATAACTTTTAAAGAATCTAGCTCCCAAGCCAATGAAACTTTTTTTATCAAATTAGGTAGACTTGCTAGCCATTGTTTTCCCTCATCTCCATAAAGACCTATGATAGTTTGCTCATATGCAGACATTCTAATCCCTTCCCCCCTCGTTCCTTAACATCCCCGGAAAGTATTTTTGACACTGATGATTTATACCCTATCTTAGGTAAATCACTGAGCGTAAATTGGTGTTGATCGATAATCATTCTGAGCATGACAACAACTCCTACTTCTTCCATGGCCTGATTCAAAAAATCAGAAACTCCCTCATCCACAAATGATTACCGCCTATATCAATAATCCACCACTTATCTTTATACTTAAAGTTATAAAGACTAGGAAAAAATGCTTTCAGAATCATAACATGTCATTATTTCGACCCTAGCTTATCTCATACCGGACATGGATTTCGATTCTCTAAATTTTTACGTCAGAGCCAAAGTTCCGTAATATTGGGCCTACTTCCCAAAGACCTGTTTCAACGCCCATCTGGCGCAATTGCTGCACTCTTGACAGCTGAGCTGCACCATACATCAAATGATAAGCGATATCCACTACTCTTCGTTGTGACAAATCCTCCAAATAACTTCCTTTAATCCATTGATTAAAAGAACCAATACAAGGGCCACACCAAATCTGATAATCATTTTTCCTAGTTGGCTCACCTTGTATCGCCCATCGACTTGATTGACCTAAATACCAGCGAAATACTAACCCCATTTTATATTTTTTATCTTCTTCTGCTTTTTTAATTTGGCTTGGATCACGATGATTGAAATACTCCTTAGTTTGTTGCCATACTTCTGCGAAATTTAAGCGAAATATTTGCTGTTCAATTTCATAGGCTAAGTTCCTTGGAATCTCTTCCAAAGAATTATAGGTTTTATAAATTGAATACAATTTATTTGCCTTACTTCCAAATAAGGTTCCGCGTTTCAAAACTTGTAACTTTACTCCCTGTTCAAACATATCAGCGGCGGCAGCCATGATCACGTCAGTCATTGATGCAGACGACATCATTTTTTTTCCTTCTTCAGATAAACCAGATTCAACAGCTGTTTCATTAATAGTACCAGTAAGAACATAAGCAGCTCCCATTGAAAATGCAGCATATACTGCTTCTGGTGTGCCTATTCCTCCTGCAAGTCCTACACGGATTGGATTCTTGTAGGAATAATGCTGATTCATTTGATTAACCAATTTATTTATCAATGGAAAAAGAACGGTACTTGGGCGATTGTCCGTATGCCCTCCTGAATCTGCTTCAACAGTAATGTCCTCAGCAACAGGTAATTGACTTGCTAATTGTGCTTCACTTTGCGTTAGTTTTTGCTGTTGGACTAAATGAGATAAAATTTCTGCTGACGGTGGCATCATAAACTGTTTTGCAACCTCTTCTCGAGAAATTTTAGCGATGACATGATTTGGCCTTTTTATCTGACCATCAGGAAGTAAGCTTATGCCTTTAAATGAATAATGAACAATATGAGGGCTTAATTCCATATAAGCAGAAGCAGAAACTCTTCGTACCTTTTGAGTTAAATACACATTGACAACAGCTTCTTCAATCATGGGTTCATTAGGGCTATGGATTAAATTAGAGCCCCAACTGCACGAAATATCTTTAAGAGCATCACGAATTGTAACGATATTGTCTTCAACAATTGAAGGGATTAAGCCAGCAGCACCAAAAAAGCTAACTAATCCTGCAGATGCAGCAGCAATCACCATTTTTGCTGTGGCAATCCCATTAGCCATCTCACCGACAATATAAGGATATTGTGCTCTATGAGCTTTTAAAAAACATACATCACCTAGATAAGCTGGATGAAATAGAGGAATAACCCCAATTAATGACCATTGCTGAATTATTTCATTAAAATTGACCTCACCTGAGATCACACCACGTTGATGTGATATTGGATCTTCAACGACAAACCATACACTTGGCTCCTCTTGTATTAGCTGCTTGAGGCTCTCTGTATGAAAATGAAAATTGGCCATAGTTTCATCCTTTATTTCTACTAATCCAATTCGTAAATTTTTTAAATAAAGAACTATTTTGTTTTTTGATTTTTGGCAATTCGAACTCAAGAGGTTTAATCGAAAAAGGGTTAAAAAATACATCGCAAAAATATTTTATTAGTTGCCTCTTGGATATCTCCTTTGACTGCAGAAAGGGATCATAGAAAGTTAATAATTGAATCCAATTAGAGCGACTGGAGTCAAAAAGAGGATTTAAGGAAAAAAAATTAAACTCATGGCAGTTGGCATGTTTTATGAGATCCTCTGTATCTGATCGCATTTCTAAATACTTCGAGATCCAATTTCCTTCTGTAATTCCCTTGATACTATGAGGTGAAAAAGTAGCGAAGGCGGTAAATATTAAATTAGGAACCTCAGGTATCACTCTATCCCTATACATAAATTTTATTTTTTCCAAGTTAACTTTTTTATCATCAACATAAACCTCCAATAAAGACCCAGTTGCTGCTGAACCAGTGCAACAAATTAAAACATCAGTAGGGACCTTTTTGCCATTTTTAAGTAAAATTGCATTTTCTTCCAGAGCCACAATATCTCCTTCTATAGCATGAAGTTGGTAATATTGTTTTAGAATCGCCATTTGATGATCATCAATAATTCCTAGATGAAATTTTTTATGATTGAAAGGTGATTTTCCATAAGTATGAAGAATATGAAATTTTATCCATAACCAAAAAAAAGTTTTCGGCATATAGCGATAATATAATCCTCCGAGAGTCCACATAAATTTTGTCAGATAGTAATGATGTTTTTTGCTCCACTTTATTAATAAATCATATCTTAAAAACCAATATGGAGTTCGACAAAGCCAATTAACATTGTAGCCATACTCATTAAATTTCAAAATAAAATCAGTTGCTGTTTTGCTTCCTCCAAGCACGGATATTTGTTTATTTGCTAATACCAACTCTTGGAGGAGCTTTTCACTTACGTCAAATGAATGATATATTTGGCCCAAAAATTCGTTTCTTCCTTTGAAACGGGGAATTACTCTTTCTGTTATACCATGAGTATAAATAACATAATCATAACCATCTTTAATAAATGTCTTGTTATTCTCATCTGCAATGATTAGCTTTGATTTTCTGGTATTTGAATCATAATTTATTGAAATTATCCTACGGCTAAAACTCATCCTATTGTAGAGATTAAAATGCATACAAAAATCTTTCAAATAAGAAAAAACTTGTGCTGAGGTAATCCTTTCAAGTGGATTAATATGACTTGGTAAAGGAAAATCAGAATAGGCAATCGTGCATGCAGGCGCATGAATCCTTAACCCCGCATAATTATTATCAGGGTGCCATACTCCGCCAAGGTCATTGTTTTTTTCAAACACATCTATTTCATGCCCTTGTTGACTTAATACTTTCAGACAACCAATGCCAATCCATCCAGCACCTATAATCGCTATTTTCATTTTTTTCACCTAGTAACATTCTCTTCTCATTAATTCTTTGCAAATAATTTCAAATACCACTCATAAATCTTTGCATCCATTCGTCTGAATAGTGAATAATGTAGGGTATTGTAGGTATAAGGAATTTTTATACGTTGATTTGCATTAAGAGATTGAAGCACTGAGTTTGCAGCATGATAGCCAGATTCAGCCGCTTTTTCCATGGAAGGTAATTTATAAGCTGTTTTACAATACACCCCTGCTAAATGCAAATTAGCCCAAGGCGTTTTCGCTTTTGGAGCGCTATGATAATAACCACGCCCTGGGGATAAATTAGGACTGTCATTACAAAACCACAATCCATTTTGCTCAACGCAAAAAATAGGTTGCCGGAGAGATACCTCTTCCTGATTTAAGTACTGCAGCGAGGTATCTAAATGCCAATCTAATACTATCTCTTTATCCAAGATACCTAATTGCGCTAGTAATTCCTCCTTGATTTCTTCACGGCTACAATTGACCAGTGGCTTATTATAGAGACCAGGAACAAAAAAATTGGTGAAACTTGTTGAAATGATATGAGCCTGAGGGGAAACTTTACCAAAATTAGTCCAGAAACCTTCACCCTGAATTATTGCAATTAAATTACATGGTGAAGATAAAAATGCTGTGAACACACCTGGACGAAAGTTTGCATTATGGGTTGGCAAAGATTTAAGATAAAATTGAGCCCCAGAAGCCCACTCAAAACTTCGATTGAGGCATGCGGTATCTATGCCACTCTGTTCTAACAAATGACTCGTATCTAAAATTTTTTCAACTGCGTGATAATTCGCTGCAAGCACATAGTGATCAAACTGCTCGCCTGTGCCGTCTGATAGAATACATCCAGAAATAATACCATCGGATATCGTTAGTTCATTGACACTCACTCCCAGTTGAAACCGTACTCCACGTGCTTCTAAATAATTTTTCCAAGGATGTAGCATACTGACGCTAGTGGGACCATTGAACATTTTAATGAGTTTAATTGCTCGCATCATTTCAAGCGCTAACTGGTTAGCAGCGATGCCTGTTACTGCAGAAGAATCAGTTTGTATCGCTGTAGATGCACAGGCCGAGTTAAAAAACATTTGAGTCCATATTTCACTACTGGTTTTAGTTTTAAAAACAGCCTCTGCAGGAAGGTAATCGTAACGGGAAATTAATCGCTGTTCACAGACTAATTGCAAACAAAATAATTTAACCAATCGTAATAGTTCAAAAAAACGTATCTTTTGTGACAGTAGGGACTTAAAACAACTCCAAACATTACGTGCTCTACTATTTTTTCTATCTAAAAAAATAGAAAAACCATTAAATTGCCCCATCAGATCGATAGGCGCCAAATTTAATTCCGAATTAACTAATCCAGCATCTCTTAAATCTGCTAATAATTTACTCAGGCAATGATAATCGGTGTGATACCCTCTCACAGAATGTTCGGTGGGCTCATTATTGTTGGTATACCCGCTTCTAGCCTGCCCTCCAACATCATCAGATGCTTCAATAACAGTCACAGCCAACCCGGCTTGCCTTAAAAGATGCGCTGTTGCAAGTCCTGCGATACCCCCACCAATAACAACAACACTTTTTCTAGACTCATCCATTTCTAATCACCATTTGATTCCCAACATCATGCAATTTAAACCACTTCCAATTCCTAGAAATGCGACTTTATCCCCTGTTTTCAAAAATCCTACTTGATCAGCTATAGCAGCTGTCATAGGCAAAGCTACGGTACCGGTGTTCGCAAGTGTCTCGTAGGTCGTAAAATCTCGTTCTTTAGGAATATTTAATGCACGGCGAATTGCCAATTGATTTGCTTCACCGACTTGATGGCAAATATATTTATCAGGAAAACTGTCTTGCCATAATAGTTCTTGCAAAAAATCCTTGTAGGTTTCTACACCCAATTCAACACCGTATTTTAATACGCTGACTGAATCGGTGTGCATGATATTACACGCATTTCCTAGAATTCCTGTTTTTGATCCCCATCGACATAATTGATGCCATTGGCTTTTTTGTCGAGCCACAGCACCCAATAATTGGTGACTACTGTCTAATGCATTGTCAGACAATAGAACAGCCACAGCACCTGAACCACCTGTCAGAGTAGCAAGAGAAAGGGCAAAATGTTCTATGTTTCGCTGTATTTTCATTTCAGCTACCATGGTGTCAATGATTTCACGACAGCTCTCAGCAGAAACTACTAACCCAGCATGAATTTGTCCTAATTCAATGGCATTCGCTATTTGAATGATACCATTGAGCACTCCCAAACAGGCGTTAGAAACATCATAGACAGAAGCATCAGAGGCAATCGCTAACTGATGCGCCACTGCACAAGCTGTTGCTGGCTCTAACTGAGCTCGCCCCACTCCCGCATAAATAAGAACTTGGATCTTCTTTGAATTGATTCCACTTTCCTTTATTGCTTTTTTTGCGGCTAAAGCTGCATGATCACTGAGCTGATGATCTACTGGCCAATACCGACGTTGATGGATTTTAGTCAGTGCTTCAACTTGTCCCAATGGAATACCAAGCTCCTGATAAACGTCTGTCAATTGTTCCTCAAGGAAGGATGTCGCTACTTTTTCCTTCGGAAGCTCATAAGCAATTTTGTTTATAAATACTCTTTGGTAGCGCATAAAATAAATCTCACTTATTTCGCTCATTCTGTCTAAGCCAAGACGATACTCGCCTTAACCCTTCCTCAATACTGATTTCTGGACGATAACCTATATCCCTTTTCGCAGCGCTGATGTCATACCAACAGGTCACAGTCAATTGTTTGGCAACAAATCGGGTGAGCATCGGTTCAGCTCGAATACCAAGCAGTTTATAAAAAAACTCCAGAATAGCTCCGGCTCCATACGCTAATTTCGGCGATATTGTTTTTTGTACTGCCGGTAAATCTGCAGCCATTAAAATACGATTGATGAACGCATTAATTTCGACCGGTTCATCTTGGGAAATAAAATAGACTTTGCCAGCACAAGTACTTGTTTCCTTGAGATGCTCGAGGGCTAGGAGGTGTGCTTGCGCAGCATTATCCACATAAACCGTATCCACTAAGGCATTATGATTATTGATTAACTTCAACACTCCACGTCGAGCACGCTCAATCAAGCGTGGGATGAGTTGATTATCATGGGGACCCCAAATTAAATGCGGTCGTAAAGCAACTGTTTTTAATGCATCACTATTAGCGTTCATAACCAGTTGCTCCGCTTTTGCTTTGGTGGCTCCATAAGCATTTAGAAATTTTGTGGGATAAGGTAACCCTTCGTCAGCACCACGTACCTCGTGACCATCAAATACTGTAGAGGGAGAACTGGTGTAAACCAGAAAAGAAACTCTTTGTTTTTTACAAGCTGAAATTAATGACTCTGTACCTATTACATTGCACTGATAATAATCTTCATAAGCACCCCAAACTCCTACCTTAGAGGCAGTATGAATCACTGCATCGATACCTTGTGTGGCTTTGAATAATCGTTGGGAATCCTTCATATCTCCGTAGACCATTTCCACACCTTCTGTCATTAAATCAGGATAATTACCTCGACAATACACACGTACCTTATCCCCTCGGTCAAGTAATTGTTGCACAATAACCTTACCTAAAAATCCTGTGCCCCCGGTTACTAATACTTTCATTTATTAATCTCCTTGGCAGCCCATTTTGCAACCTGTTCACGAATGATTTTTGCATTATGGCGAATGTCCACAGGTAATTTTTTATGGTGCAAAAAATAACTTATTCGTTGTGTCTGAGGAAATTTTTGCGCTAATTGCCGCAACTCAAGTTGGATGGATGTAAATCTTGCTTTTGTATTTGACTCTAATTCAATACAAATAACAGGCACAATTGATCCTTGGACATGAACTCCAACCAAAGCTGACCGAAATACCATAGGATGTTGATTGAAAATTCCTTCACATACTTCGGTAAAATAGGTTTGATCCTTGGTAATTACCCGTTGTGATTTTCGACCGCAATACCAAAGACGCCCAGACTCATCAAAATACCCCACATCCCCCATTCGATGATAAAAATCACGATGATTATCAATAGGAATTTTAGCCAATAATGTTTCTCTTTCCATCTGAAAATAGGATTCCGTTACTTGGGGACCACGCACAACAATTTCACCAATTTCACCGGGTGGTAAAACGAATTGTTTATTCCACTCACGTAACGGCCTATCATCAATTTGAATTATTTTTACATCAGATGGAGGAACAGTTTTACCGACACAAATCCCAAAGCCCTGATGAGTTTTAATTTGTGTATCCTGCAAAATGTCATTTCCTCCCATAAGACTCACTGGTAAAGATTCAGTTGCACCATAAGCTGTAAATAATTCAGAGTTAGGATTTAGTGTATCTTTAAATTGTTGGACAATTTTAGGATGCAACGCTGCACCGGCACTAATGGTCCGTTTCAAAGTAGGCATTTTTAATTTTTTAGTTGCAGCATAACGACTTAAGCGATCTAAAAGAGCGGGTGACGCAAATAAATTAGTTGCGTTAAACTCATGAACTAGTTGAATAATTGTATCGGGGTTAGCCTTGGCTGGTTTGGAAAAGTCCATATTAGGAATCACACTGGTCATTTCCAATGCTGGATCAAATAATGCAAATAGAGGAAAAGTAGGCACATCTACTTCACCTGGTTGAATTTGAAAACTTTTCTTTATCAATTCTACTTGAGCCAAAAAATTACTGTGTTTGTAGACTGCACCCTTTGGGATGCCTGTGCTTCCACTAGTAAACAGGATGGCAGCAATATCGTTGCCATGGGTTACAGGTAAATCTAACGGAGACTGAGTTTCCTTGCCTTGCTGACAAATTTGCTCTAAGGTGGTCCCTCCCCAAAACAAGCGAGGCCCAACTGTAATAATTTGTTGAATAGATTTTTTGCCCCATTTTAATAAAATCCTAGCGATTTGCGCTAGCGGAATGCCAATAAAGCCAATAGGTTCTACTTGATCTAATGCATGCTTTAATTTTGCTTTTTCCAAACCGGGATCAATAATTACAGGGACAATACCTGCCTTAAACAAGCCAAATACCAAAGAAAAAAACATTAAACCAGGTTTGACCATTAACACCACACGGTCTTTAGGTTTCAAACCATGAATAAGTAACCCTTTGGCAATCCAGTGACTAGCCTGATTCAGCTCCTGATAAGTATAACTTAAATACTGCCCCGTTTTAGTCTGTACATAGAGCGCAACTTTATCAGGCTTACGTTGGGCCAAAATAGAAAGAAATCCAGAAATGTTAACAATTGGGCTTGGTTCACTCATTTTTCTTTCTCAAAGGATGATCGATTAAAAATTGTTTCACCAAAGGAATAACTTCTTCTTTCGCATCTTCAAGCACATAGTGACCATGACGTGGAAATCGATGAATTAGGGCGTTTGGAAAACACCGTTGCCATTGTTCAAGGATATGTTTATCAAACACAAAATCTTTCATGCCCCAGCAGATAAGCATGGGAACCTTTTCCAATAAGGGCAGTTGCTTTTGAACAGAGCTCAGAAAGGAATAGGAATAATCATTGGGTTTTACAGGGATATCATGTACAAACTCCCAGAGAGCGATACGGTGAGATGGTGAGTCATAAGGACAACAGTAGGCTTCACGTAAGAGCTTAGGCATACGGACTGCCTGACAACCAATCCAGGCCGTACCACGAGCGAAGAAATTATGCTGCACCACTAAATATTTTCCAATCGTACTTCTCGCTAAGCGTAACAACCAAGGGAATCTTTTCTGTTTGGGTAGATGAAATACAGAAGTATTTAAAACGATGATTCGTGCAATACTTTCGGGATGCTGCACCGCATAGGCCATTCCAATAAAACCACCCCAATCATGTAACACTAAAGTTAGGTTGTTTTTCATTCTTAGTTGCTCTAAAAGAACGTTCAAATCATGAACCCGTTGTTGTACTGTATAAGAGTATTCATTCCTGCTTGGTTTCTCAGACAATCCACAGCCAATATGGTCAGGAACAATAACGTGATATTGATTTTTCAAAGCATGAACCAAGTATCGGTAATAAAAAGACCAACTTGGATTACCATGGAGCATAATAATAGGCTCACCGCATCCTTCATCAATAAAATGCATTTTTTTGCCATCAATGCTTAGAAAATTATTTTTAAAATCATAAGCAAACTGTCTTAGATATAGGCAAAAATCGGCATTAATTTCTGGCATATCAACACATTCTTTAGAGGTACATTTTCTAAGTATAGATGAGGCCATTGGCATTAAATATTTTTATCACATTGTATTGAAATTATACTATTATTTTCTTTATATGCTTTATTATCCTTAAGGTAAATAAATTGGGAAATGTGGAGATTGCAGTTATCGGGGTATCCGCCATAGGACCTGAAAGCACTGACATCAATCAATTGTGGCGTAATATCATTGACGGAAAAGATTGTATTATCGATATTCCAGAAAATCGTTGGCTTATTTCCGATTATTACGATCCTGATCCGAGCAAAGAGGATAAGGTTTATTGTAAAAAAGGCTCCTTCCTAGATGACACTCCTTTTGACGCGCTTGAATTTGGTATACCCCCTACAAGTCTGGAATTAACAGATACCACACAATTATTAGCATTAATCGCAGCCAAACATGTGTTGAACGATGCCTGCCATGGTTCCTATTCAAATATTGATTTAAGCCGAGCCAGTATCATTCTTGGAGTTACCTCAGCACAAGAATTATTAGTCAGCATGGGTTCACGTATTCAACGCCCAATTTGGCATAAAGCATTATTAAAATTGGGACTTTCTGAAGAAAAAACAGCGCAAGTTTGTCAAGCTATAGCTGCTCAATACCAACCTTGGCGAGAACAAACCTTCCCGGGATTATTAGGCAACGTCGTTGCGGGCAGAATAGCGAATCGCTTTAATTTTGGGGGAACAAATTGTGTCACTGATGCTGCATGTGCCAGTTCCTTTTCAGCTATTTCCATGGGGATTAATGAATTATTATTGCATCAAGCTGATCTTGTCATCACAGGTGGTGCAGATACATTCAATGACATTTTTATGTACATGTGTTTTGCTAAAACAACAGCGTTGTCTTTTAGCGGCATTTGTAGACCCTTTGACGAAAACTCTGACGGAACTTTATTGGGCGAAGGGATATGTCTCTTTGCACTAAAAAGGTTAGAGGATGCTGTGTCAAATGGTGATCGTATCTATGCAGTGATTAAAGGAGTCGGTAAATCTTCCGATGGAAAAGCAAAAAGTATTTATGCTCCTTTAGCAAAAGGCCAAGAAACCGCTCTGAATCGGGCTTACCAAGAAGCAGGATATTCACCTGAAACGGTTGAATTAGTAGAGGCTCATGGAACAGGAACAAAAGCAGGCGACAGTGAAGAATTTAAAGCCTTAAACCAAGTCTTTAGTCAACAGGAACAAAAGAAACCCTGGTGTGCTTTGGGTTCTATAAAATCACAAATCGGCCATACTAAAGCCGCTGCAGGAGCATTTGGGCTTTTTAAAATTATTATGGCCTTAAATCATAAAATCTATCCACCAACAATAAACGTCACCCAACCCAATAGCTCATTAAATATAGAACAGAGTCCATTTTATCTAAATACACGTAGTAGACCATGGATTAAAGATCAAAAACAGAATCCAAGAAGAGCCAGTGTCAGTTCTTTTGGCTTTGGCGGGACCAATTTTCATATTACTGTCGAAGAATATGGTAAAGGTGAAAAATTAAATATTCGTCCATTCGAGCTTCTATTAATTAGCGGTGAGAATCCCCACGCTATTTTAGAAAAAATAGATGACTTACAACGTCATGCACATCGACCTCTTTCCCATTTGGCCAAAAAGAGCCAATTAGAATTTAAACCAGAAGAAGAATGTAGATTGTCCATGGTTATCCCAATCACTACAAACCTTGCAAAGCATCTGGCTAAAGTTCACGAGTGCCTCATGAAACAATCTATTTCTGAGTTAGAAGCACTCAACGTTCTTTATTCCGATAAAAAAACCAATGGTAAAACAGCCTTTATTTTTGCTGGTCAAAACAGTCAACGATTATATATGGGGGATCAATTGGCCATGTATTTTAATCCAGCCCGCTCTGCTTGGGATGAAGTTGCTGGATTAAAATTGGATAATCAGTTTAGGCTACATGATGTTGTCTTTCCATCCCCCGCTTTTAGTCCTCAGCAAAAAATGGAATATGAACAACGATTAAATCAATCATCATGGACTCAAAGTACCTTAGCGGCTCATGGATTTTCCCAATTTCGACTTCTTCAAGCTCTTGGGATTAAAAGTGATTTTATGATAGGACACAGTTTTGGGGAGTTGATTGCATTAGCTGCATCGGGTTTGATGGATTTACCAACTCTGGTGAAGATGAGTTGGGACAGAGGTTGTAATATCGAGCAACATGCACCATCGGGTGCTATGTTGGCTATTATTCATCCTTTAGAACAAATTGAAGAAGAAATAAGCAAATGGAATCTTAATATTTCAATAGCCAATAAAAATAGTTCGCAACAATGTGTGGTCAGTGGGGATGATAAAGAAATTGAAAAATTAATCCAATTATTGACTGCGGCAAAAATTGTTCATGTCCTTTTGAAAACAAAACATCCAATGCATACACAGAAAATGGCTGTCGCGGCAAAAAACTTTAGAAATTATTGTACGCAATTAAAGTTATTACCACTTAGCAACGTCGTATTGACTAATCTAGATGCTACTGAGTTCCCTCATGACAGAGAAATACAATTGGATTACATGGCCAATCATATGGCTCAACCAGTTAACTTTATTAAACAACTTAATGAACTCTATAAAAATGGTGTTAGAGTCTTTATTGAAATATCGCCTAAAAAAGTACTACAAAACTTTGTCACGGATACACTCACAAATAACGATATTTGCGCCGTATCATTAGGTAGTTCTGAAGGCCATGAGCTATTAAATCTCTTCCATACGTTAGCAGCACTTTCTATCAATGCAGGAATTAAAATAAATTATGAAGGATTATGGGATGGCTATGCGGATCCTGAAAAACTCATAACACAAACCTATAGCCAAAATACAGTAATGATTACAGGCTCCAACTTTAATAGGCCTTATCCTCCTGGAAAATTTGATATTACACCACTTGAAATAAAAAAATCTGATGATGATTCTCAGCTCATGGCATGGGTCAAAGAATCTGAAAGAAAATTAGAGAATCTTTATTTGGATTTTGAGAAAAAAATCAAAAATGAACAAAGTGAATTGCTCCATTTACTGATGCCTAAGAACGATCAAAAGATGCAATCCCCTAAACCCTATGTAGAAGATAACTTGGATGATGATTATGAGCAAAATTTACCACTCCCATCACCCGCTCTTGCTTTGAATACATCTGCTACTAAAAGCAATGTAGACTCCATTAAACCCTCTATCGAGCCTATTAAGACCAACCTCTCTAAAGAACCTGATCTGCCAATTTCTGAAACAAAACCCTTAATAGTTGAAAATACAAATGCTCACTCTCCCGAACAACTAACGGATATTGCAACAACTCTAGTTAAGCTCATTGCAGAAAAAACTGGCTTTAATCAAGAAATAATTAAACTACCCATGTCACTAGAAGCAGATCTGGGTATTGACTCGATTAAACGAGTTGAAATTTTCGCTGCTATGCGAAAAGAACTACCTAATTTACCTGTAGTTGATCCCACACAGTTGGCTAGGCTTAATACATTACAAGAAATTGTTGCTCTATTTCAAACGATGAATCAACCCAATCATCCTAAGATTGATGAAACTCCTTCCTTTGCTCAAATAAACAATTCGGTTACAGAAACCACTCAAATTAATGCTATACAATCTGATGAGTTAGAAAATATATTCAAACAAATCATTGGAGAAAAAACTGGATTTAGTCCAGACATCATCAAGGCCGATATGTCATTGGAAGCGGACCTTGGCGTTGACTCTATTAAGCGAGTCGAAATATTGGCAAAGTTACGTAAATTAAGACCCGATTTACCTACCGTTACTCCAGATAAATTGGCTGGGTTAAATTCAATTGCAGAAATTCTAGCTTTATTAAAACCTGTGGAATTAAATCCACTTCCTGTAAAAAATAATACGTGGCGTTCTGTATTAGAATTAGAAAATGCTATCCCTGCCAATAAACCTTTACCTAAGCTGCTTGAAGGTGATGTTGCCATTGTAGGCAAGCCTCTAGGCCTAGCTCAAGCTTTGCTGACATTGATGCAAGAAAAGAACATTAAAGCCAGTTTGGTTGACTCACCAATTAAACAATGTGATGTTTTAATTTATCTTGCTGGTTTACAGAACTTTTCAAATGAAGAGGCTGCAATTGAGTGTAATGTTGAAGCATTCACCTATGCTAAAGAAGCTTTGCCTTATTTAAGCAATACAAAAGGCAGCATCGTATTAGTTCAAAATACAGGTGGAAATTTTGGTCATAATAACAATGAAATTATCTTAGCATGGAGTGGCGGTCTTAGTGGATTGGCTAAAACCTTGCGCATAGAAGCACCCTCTTGTACTACTCGGATGCTCGATATCAATACTACCAATCAAACAGACGCACAAATTGCTGAACAGTTATACCGGGAATTATTAAAAGGAAGTGATGATATCGAGATTGGCATCAATGGATCGCAACGAATTAAACCTGTCTCTCGAAAAAAAGCACTTTCAGATTCAACAAATACACTGCGCTTTGATGACAAATCAGTAATTCTTGTAACGGGAGGTGCACGAGGAATCACAGCAAAATGCATTATCGAAGTATCAAATCATGTTAAGCCAACGTTTATCCTTTTAGGTCGCACAGTCATCAAAGAAGAGCCCCCTGAATTACGTGCATTAAAAGAGAGTAGCGCCATTCAACAATGGCTAATTAATAAAGCACAACAACAAGGTGAAGGAATTGAACCAAGAGTTATTCGCCAACAACTCTCTTTAATTTTAGCATCAAGAGAAATCACAAGCACCATTGAATTATTAAAACAAAATAACTGCCAGGTTTCTTATCATCCTATCGATATTTGTGATGATGAAGCAGTGCAAAGAGTGACTCATCAAATTATACAGAGTTATGGACCTATCACTGGATTAATTCATGCCGCAGGGGTTATCGCTGACAAATTAATCATTGAGAAAAGTTTGGATGATTTTAATAAAGTCTTTAACACCAAAGTCATGGGCTTAAGAAATTTATTAAACGCTATTCCGATTTCATCGTTACATTTTATCGTTCTTTTTTCCTCCATTGCAGCACGTTATGGGAATAGAGGACAATCAGATTATGCCATGGCCAATGAAGTTTTGAATCGAATTGCCCAGACATTACATCATAAATATCAACCTAATCTTAAAGTGAAATCTATTAACTGGAGTCCCTGGGATAGCGGGATGGTCACTGAAGAATTAAAAAATAATTTTAAACTGAATGGGATTGATATTGTCTCTACACAATCAGGAACCCGCCTTTTTGTTGATGAATTATTGACAGATGATGCAAACGATACAGAAATAATTTTAGGGCCAGACGTCAATTTATCGTTGAGGGATTTAAAGACATAGGATGACTTATGCAAAACAATCCAATTGCTATCATAGGAGTTTCCTGTTTATTTCCCAAAGCCAACTCCCTCGATGAACTATGGAAGAATGTGATTGAACAAAACGATTGCCTAACTAATGCATCAATCAAAGACTGGGATATAGAACCTGTAAATATGTTATCAACAACCAACACGGATAGAGTTGTCTCAATTCGTGGCGGTTATATCATGGATGATTTAATACATCAGTCACCAGAGTATCTTGCTTTAAACTGTGATCCAAGCTTAGATAAACTTTTTCATTGGGTAGTTTATACAGCCCAAGCAGCTATTTTAGATGCCAAGATTGAGAAAGAACGCCTAGCTTTAACTAAATGCGGTTTAATTTTGGGTAATTTATCTTTTCCTACCCGCTCGTTTAATCAATTTACGGAACAAATCCTCTTAGCGAAACAAAGCGAGTTTTTTGCTAATTTGCTAAAAACTAAAATAAATCCTATGAACCGCTTTATGTCTGGCTTACCCGCGCAATTTGCAGCAAAACAATTAAATATTAAGGGGGATGCCTTTGCTATCGATGCAGCCTGTGCTAGCGGATTATACGCTATAAAATTAGCCTGTGATCGTCTCCAAAATCATACAGCAGATGTAATGCTGGCTGGCGCAGTCAATGCTTCTGATGATTTATTCATTCATATGGGTTTTTCTGCATTACAAGCGTTAAGTCCTACAGGACAAAGTAAACCCTTCCATAAAGAAGCTGACGGATTGGTACCAGGACAAGGTGCCGGCTTTATTGTCTTAAAAAGGCTTGAAGACGCATTACGAGATAAGGACATGATTTATGCCATTATTCGCGGCATTGGTTTGTCTAATGATGGGAAAAGCAAAGGGTTTCTAATGCCTGATATCAATGGACAAATAAGGGCAATGAAACGAACTTATTACCTATCAGGCTTATCTCCAGAACAGATTGACTATATTGAATGCCATGCTACAGGTACTCAGGTGGGTGATAAAATTGAATTAAGTAGTATGAGTGAAGTATTTACAACGAAAGAGGAAATTCATTTAAGTACTTTAAAAGGAAATATTGGTCATACAATCACAGCATCTACATTAGGGGCCTTATTCAAAGTTATCGGAGCATTCAAACACAATTGTTTACCCCCAGCAATGATCTGTGGAAGCCCATCTGATTATTTGACTAAAAGCCCTTTTTATTTAATCGAAAATGCCATGAGTTGGCCCAATTCTCATCGGCCACGACGCGCAGCCATTAATGGATTTGGTTTTGGTGGATGCAATGCTCATGCAGTCATCGAGGCCTATGAAGATCAAAATTTAAATGAGCAATTTTATATTAGAAAAACTATCAATGAGCCTGTTGCGATTACAGGTATAAGTATTATAACGAGTGAACATGTTGATAAGGAAAAATATTTTCATGCATTTATTCAACAAGCGCCAGCTCAAAAAAAGAACCCCTTATTATCAGAAGTGGAATTAAGTTACTCACAAGCACATTTTCCTCCTCATGATTTAAAGAATAGTGAGGGACAACAATTAATGATATTAAAATCAGTAAACGATGCCTTAAATGATTTTTCTGTTAATCCCAATGACCTACCCCAAACTTCTGCAGTTTATATTGGAATGCAATGTGATGCGGACATCTGTAAATATAGTTTACGCTGGAGACTTGATAAGATTCTTAACGACCAGCAAAACAATCTTAATCAAGAAATTATTTCAAATCTGAAAGATCAAATTATTCCCGCACTCACTTTAGCACATGTTATTGGTTCAATGCCGAATATTGTAGCCAATAGAATCAATCAACAATACGATTGTCAATGCCCCGGCTACAGTTACTCAGGCGAAGAAATGTCAGGAATTTATGCGTTTAAGCAGGCCATTAATGAATTACAAAATGATGAGATTTCGACTGCGATCGTAGGTGCTGTAAATATGGGAGCCGATCCTGTCCATCTTGAAGCATTACAAAGCGTTGACTCAAAAACGACTTCTCACGGATCTGATGTCGCTGTCGTTTTAATTCTTGAAAGACTATCAGATGCTCAACGCGCCAACCATAAAATTTATGCAATCATTACTGATGACAAACATTCCGATGCTCATTCGTTTAATGAAGAGCTTATAAATAAAATAATCGGCAATAGCTATTGTGCTAATGGATTACTGCAAATAGCTACAGCTTCACTTTGCTGCTATTACGGGGCACTGCCAGAAACTTCGACCCATTTCCCCATGCCATGGCCTCAAACACAAGGTCGACGTGCCATGCACGTTCATTGTAAAACCCCTTCAGGTCAACATGCTCAAATTCATTTAGAAAATTATGCCACAGCAATCCAAGTCCCTTATCAAATTCAGCAACTTCCTAAAATCTATCTCTATCATGCTAATGATCTTAATCTCTTGGTGAATAAAACAGTTTTTCCAGACACAGCAACACTTGCTGTAGTTGCAGAAAACTCCCAACAATTGCAATTGTGTCTAAAAAATGTACTTGATTTACTTAAAAGTCAGCCCCTAAAGTTAGAGTTACCTACTCAGGGTATCTTTTTTCAATTAACCCCTCTAAAAGGGCAAATAGCAAGTGTATTTACTGCAGCACATACAACTTACCCCAATATGGGACGAGACATTATTCTGACCTATCCCCATTTGATGGATACATTTAACCAACAAGTACCTTTTCAAGGGAACATCTTGAGCTATTTATATCAAAAAATACCGCAATTTAACTTGTCCTTTTTAGATGAACTTATCGCTTATAGTTACCTATCTCAATTTCATTATTTATTATTGGAACACATCTTGAAAATTAAACCAGAGGCAATGATTGGATATTGTTCTGGAGAAACTAATGCTCTCTTTGCCAGTGGAGCATGGACCGATATGCATCAAATGTTGCAGGAAATTGAGCAGTCGGAAATTTATACGCGTCATTTAGCTGGCGCTTATTCTGTACTCCAAAATCCCAATCCCTCTTGGTATGTTTACCGAGTATTGGCTTCAGTCGAAGAGCTTAAGAAACTTCTGCACGAATATACTCACTGCTATTTGACGATCATTAATGGTGACAATGACTGCGTTGTTGCGGGTTCATCTCCTCAAATTACCCAATTAATTCAGCATTTCCCTCCCGAATCAGTCACCTCTATGAAATACAATATGGTTATCCATTGCGAATTGGTCAAAAAAATTTCCTCCCTTTGGCGTTCTGTTCATCATCGAAAAACAACCGGTAATATAAAACAACGGCATTATTCCAATGCTAGAGGTGCGTTTTATTATCCTGATGATGAAAGCGCGGCTGATGCCTTATTAAATCAAGCCACACAAATGGTTCATTTCCCAAAACTCATTCAGAAAGCTTGGGAAGATGGGGTCAGAATCTTTATCGAACATGGACCTAGAAATCTATGTACGTCATTAATTCAAAAGATTTTGCAGGATAAACCTCACAGTACTATTTCTTTTGATAACAGCCATGTCAGTTCATCAAGTCAATTCGCAAATGTTACTGCTCTCTTACTCAGTCATAATATAAAAATCAACTATCCTAATATCATTGCAGCTCACCCCATTAGAAAAGAGGTTAACTCTTCCATTGAAAATAATTCATATCCATTACATTGGCCAATATTTGAACTAAATCTTACGCCGAAAACGCACACCAATTATCAAACCATGCCAGAGGAAACTTCTCCACAACTTGTTGAATATCTGAATTATTTTTACATGAAACGACTGCATGCTCTGGATACCTATGTGAATAGCATCAAGCAAATCACGACTTCTCTAAAAGAGAGAGATTCATACAAACTTACCGACGCAAAGAACAAACCTTTATTCTCTCGTGCTGATTTAATCACTCATGCAAGTGGTCATGTTTCGAGTTTATTTGGCAACCTATTTGCTGCTCAAGATCACTATCCATTACAAGTAAGGATGCCCGAACCTCCTTTACTTTTAGCTGACCGTGTAATAAAACTTACCGGTGAGCCGGCGTCTATGGGCCTAGGTTCGATTGAAACTGAAACTGATATTAGTGCTGATGCTTGGTATTTGTTTCGAAATCACATGCCAGCAGGAATCATGATTGAGGCTGGTCAAGCTGATTTAATGCTCATTTCTTGGCTGGGAATTGATCTACTGAATCAAGGAACGCGTGTTTATCGTCTATTAGGCTGCGAACTTACTTATTACGAAGGATTACCTGAGACTGGTGATACATTGCAGTATAAAATTGAAGTTGATTCTCATGCGCAAGATGGCGATTTAAGACTTTTTTTCTTTCATTATGACTGCACTATTAAAAATAAAATAAGACTTACCGTTCGCAAGGGTCAAGCAGGTTTTTTTACTTACAACGAATTGGAGCAAACAAAAGGCATAATATGGGATCCTGAACATGCAGAATACCGACAACAAACACAACAAGATCCGGCAAAAGTTGATTGTTTAAAAAAAGCATTTTCAAATGAAGAAATTAGCTATTTTTTTAAAGGTGAGCTTTATCGCTGCTTTGGCATGCATTTCAAAAAAGCGGCCACACAAAATTACCCACCAAGTATCTCTGATGAGTCATTACAATTATTTGATCAAGTTGAAGAATTTAATCCGCAAGGTGGACCTTGGTTGCGCGGTTATTGTCGAGCAAGCCTCGATCTTACGAAAACATCCTGGTTTTTCAAAGGCCATTTTAAGAATGACCCTTGTATGCCCGGTACGCTGATGTTTGAAGGATGTCTCCAACTGATGTCTTTTTATATTGCTGCATTAGGATATACCTTAGATTACGATAGCTGGCGTTTTGAACCTATTTCAGGAATGCCATTTAATCTTCGCTGTCGTGGGCAGGCAACACCCTCATCAAAAAAACTACTTTATGAATTATTTATTGAAGAACAAATTGCGGGACCAATTCCTCAATTAATAGCCGACGTATTAGTCACTGTTGACGGGATTAAAGCATTTCATGGACGCGGAATTGGTTTGCAATTAGTAAGAGATTATCCACTTTCCTACCAACCTTCATTATTGGCCGAAACCCATTCTGAATTTGCAACACAATATGAAGGCTTTTCTTATGATTATCCAGCCATGCTCGCCTTTGCATGGGGGCAACCTTCTCACGCATTGGGAGAATTCTATAGTCCTTTTGATACTGGGCATCAAGTAGCACGCATGCCTGGACCGCCGTATAACTTTATGCATTTTGTCAGTGAAATTAATGCTATTCCTAATGGAATGAAACCTGGAGTAAATGCAACTATTGGCTATGTGGTACCGTCGTCAGATTGTTGGTATTTTCAGGGCTCTCCTGACCCAACCATGCCTTTTTGTGTCTTGTTGGAAATAGCATTGCAACCCTGTGGTTGGCTGTCATCATTTGTGGGTTGCCCCTTACACTCCAATCATGTGCTGTGTTTCCGTAATTTAGATGGGGTAAGCACTGTATTAAAAACAATTCCACCCGATTGTGGAACAATTTTTACTCAAGTAAAACTCACTAACTTATCCCATTATGGAGAAACATTTATACTTAATTTTTATGTTACCTGCTATCTAAAAAACGAAATTGTTTTAGAAATGTCTACTTCATTTGGTTTTTTTAAGCCGGAAGCATTTCTGACGCAAACAGGAATACCTCCAAATGATGAAGAGTTATTGTTAATGCAAAGGCATTCTGATTTTAAAGTTGATCTTAAAACATTTCCTACTAAATATTTCGATGGTAATTTGTCACTTCCCAAAAAAGAATTACTAATGCTTGATGAAATTACTGGATACTGGTCTAACCCAACGCCCAATATAAAATCACAACTGCGTGCTATAAAAAAAATAGACCCTTCTGCATGGTACTTTAAATCCCACTTTTATTTGGATCCAGTACAACCAGGTTCACTGGGTATTGAAGCAATGTTTCAATTGTTTAAATTTTACTTAATTCATGAAGGCCTTCACCAAAATATGCTACAACCTCAGTTTAAAATTTTAAACCTTGATCCCAAGCTGGAGTGGAAATACCGAGGTCAAGTTACCTATGAAAACCACTCTGTTACTATACTCTTAGATATCCTCACTATAGATATTAGCACGAACTCAATAACCTCCCTGGCAAATGCTAGCCTATGGGTTGATAATAAAAAAATATATAAAATCAGTAACTTGAGAACATTAATAGAAGATAAAGGCCTACCCAGTTAATGCCTTAATTGGCATGCGGGTAAATCAGGATACGTGTGCTACGATCTCGTTCCTTAACAATTGAATAATAGAATCCCTCTATGTGCAATAATTAATCTTTGAGTCAATATCATGTCCAAAAGTCCTAAAATTTTATTCGACCTTTGTATTTCACAAAATATCCATCAATCTTACAAGCAAACTATGCTACCTTTTTAGCACCCCACGAACAGCGCGCTGTATTCAGCTAGTGTTTCGCTAATGCACCCTGCAGCGCAAAAGTTTTCAGATGCTCGACAGGAGATTCAAAGCTTAAAAAGCTTGCCTCAGTTATTGGAGACAGGAAAAGAGGAATTACGCTCCTTGAAATTAGCATTTTGATAATTTTTATTATCTCCATGTTTTATTAACTGGACTATTTTTGTTCATGAATACTCTATCTCGATATTTAGGGCCTATTGCCAACAGATCCTAGTATTGAGAAAAAATCCGTTTGTCTGTACAATAATAGTTTACTTAACTAGCGGAGTAGTACCATGACCAAGAAGGCTATTATACCGCAAGATATCCTTGCAGATGGTGTAGATTATGCAGTGCTCAAAGGTACTCCAGTAAGAAAAGGGACCGTAGCTGCATTTATTGCCAATATCGATTTATTAGAAAGCCCAAATGCTTCTGCTGAGGATAAACATCAAGCAATCCGCACCTTGCTGGATTTAGCCCCCTCAATCGTGGCAATCGGGCTACATCAACATGTTAGTTTTAAAAATGATTTTGTCACCTCGATCATTATGGAAGCCCAAAAGAGAAATTAAAATAGTCTGGCCTTTACTATTAAACTCTCTTTTGACAGCGATAAAGTACATGTCGTGAAAGAATGTGATACAGAGGTAAATTAGGATGGCAAAAATCATCTTTCTCATCATGCGTCATGCCTATTTTCTGCATAACTCTTTGAGAACGTACATTACTCAAAGTAGTAAATGAAACAATTTCTTTTAAATTCAATTCATTAAAACCATAATTCAATACTACTTTTGCCCCTTCAGTAGCTAATCCTTTACCCCAAAATGGCAAAGCTAAACGCCAACCAATTTCTACACAGGGCGTAAAATGAGCATAAAAAGATGGGATGCTTAAACCTACAAACCCCATAAATTCCCCTGTTTCTTTCAACTCTGCGACCCAAAGTCCAAATCCTTGCTGCTGAATATGAATATTAATGCGCTCTATCATGGCAACCGTTTCTTTTTCAGTCAGAGTTGCGGGAAAGTACTCCATAACTTGCTCATCGGCATTCATTGCTACAAAAGGCTTATAATCGGAATCCTGCCATTCCCTGATGATAATACGCTCACTTACTAAAACTTTCATTGGTGCATCCAATCTAGTTAAGTTGCTGAAAAATAATGAACTAGAAAATATAAATTGATTAAAATTATCGGTTGATTTTTCCACAAATAATCGACTTAATTATTATATAATTTTACAATCAACAAAGTTTAATAACTCATGTAAAAAATAAATCTTGCGTTCTCTGCTTTTTTCTTATAAAAATCTCTTTTTGCTGTAATTGCCTGTAGAAATTTATAGACAAAATATAAAATTATTATACAATTTTTCGTCCTATTAATGCTGCACTTTTTGAGAGACTAAACAATCAGTGAGTAACCAGAAACAAGATAATGCCGCACCAATCAATGATGGCGGTTACCGACGCGGACTGAAAGATCGTCACGTTCAATTAATTGCCTTGGGCGGAATCATTGGCTCCGGCTACTTCCTGGGAACTGGGGCAGTTGTCAACCAGGTGGGGCCTTCTGTTTTTATTGCCTACATGCTAGGTGGCTTAATTATATATCTTACCATGCTTTGTATGGGTGAGCTGGCAGTCGCCATTCCTATTTCTGGCTCGTTTATTACATACACTGCCGATTTTATCTCCCCCACAATTGCATGCGGTGTAGGCTGGTCATATTGGATCAGTTGGGTTGCCTATATACCTGCCGAATGCATTGCTGGTGGCATTATCATGCAGCACTTTACTGGTGTAAATGGCTATATTTGGGCCGTAGGTTTTGGGTTATTAATTACTTATATCAATATCGCTAAAGTGGGTACTTTTGGTGAGATTGAGTTCTGGCTGGCAATCATCAAAATTGCTGCTCTTATGGGCTTTGTTGCCCTTTCTATTTTAATTTTCTTTGGCATCATTCATGGGCCTCAACCCGCAGGGATTATCGGTGGTAGATTTATTTTTGATCAAGGAGGCCTATTCCCCAATGGTGGTATGGTTTTATTAACTGCTATGGTTCTGTTATTAGTTAACTACCAAGGATCTGAAATTATTGGCCTTGCTGCAGGAGAATCCATTAATCCAGGCAAGATGATTCCTCGAGCGATTCGCACAGTAACATTTAGAATTCTTTTTATTTACATTATTCCAGTTTTTTGTCTGGTCTTGATCTATCCTTGGCAAAAAGCAGGGTTAGTTAATTCAGTCTTTGCAGATGCTCTTAACTTTTATGGCTTAAAATGGGCAGGAGCTGCTACTAGTTTCGTCACTCTAACAGCAACCCTATCATGCTCAAATTCGGGCGTATATGGTATTGTACGCTCATTGAATGCCTTAGCCCGTAATGGTATGGCGCCCCACAAATTAAGCAAACTTAATCGCAACGCAGTTCCTCAGAATGCCGGAATTGTCACTTTGCTCGCCATTTGGATATTATTGGCAGCAGGCTACTTTTTTGGACAATCCATGCTGTATATAGCGTTGCTTCTTGTTTCAGGCTTTACAGGAGCCACCGCATGGATTTCTCTTTGCTGGGCACAAATTAATTTCCGTAAGCGCTTATATCAGGCAGGTTATACAGTCGATGATTTAAGCTATAAAACACCTGGCTCACCTTATACCGGAATAGTTGCCATTATTTTGATGCTGGCTTGTTTAGTTTTTCTTATTCTAAATCCAGATCCAACTTACAAAATTGCTTTTGTCATGGGATTAATGAGTTTTGTAGGACCTATCGTGGTTTATAAAATTGGGGGATTTTCAAAGAATCGACAACGAGCAATGGAAGCCAGCAAACATTTGCAATTTAAAGACGTCTTTCCAGATAAAAAAAGCAAGAAAATATAGTGTTTCTTGCAACAGTTTTGTTGTATAGCAAGGGAGCTTGGCTCCCTTTGATAATTCGAAGACTTAAATAATTAATGGACAATTCCAATCATAGGGTTATTGGACGTTATATATTTTTCCTGTTTGTAATCCCTCAACACTTTTACTGTAGGCCAAAGCCACTCGCGCCGCACTAACAGATTCATAGCCTCTGAAATAAGGAGCGTAGTCTTCCATCGACTCTGTAATTACTGTGGGGCTCACGCAATTGATACGCTGTTTTTTAGGCATTTCTATAGCTGCTGCGATGACGAAAGAATTTAAAGCGCCATTAACCATTGATGCAGAAGAGCCGAAACGAATTGGATCATTACTCAGAATACCACTCGTCAGAGTAAATGAGCCCCCCTCATTTAGGTAATGTCTACCGATGAGTACGGTGTTTACTTGACCCATTAATTTATCCTGTAATCCGATATTGAATTCCTGCTCATGCATTTGCATGAACTCGCCAAAATGGACCTTCCCTGTTGCCAATACCACCGCATCGACATGTTGAATTTTTTTAAACATGATCTCAATTGAAGTGTTATCTGTAATATCAACATTAATATCCCCAGAACTAAAGCCTGCGGTAATAATTTCATGTCGCTGCTGTAATTCCGCAACTATTGCACGGCCTATCGTTCCAGATGCACCAATTACTATTATTTTCATAATAACCCCCTGTAAAACCCAATAACTCCTTTTACTTCAGTTTCTCAAAAAAATCTTGATCTTCACAAGGCCCTATATAAAAAACACGAATGATAAGCTATATTTCCATCTCCAAAAACATGCTCCTCAACTGTTTTGCAGAATGCTCATTTAAAAAAATAATAAATTCCATAACTTAAATTTGATTTATTTTTTATACTATAGTTTTATTTATATTTGAATTATTCAGGGAGTCTTTCCTGACTCATTCTTCTTCCATCCGATGTTTGCCTATATTTAAGGAAAAACTATGTCTTTGGAGCCAAAAAAATTCCTTCATAGCCGCCAAGCTATTCTATCCCTCTCTCTAGTTACTATTTATTGGATTTACTGCTTATTCTGGGCTCCTCTTATTTTTCTTGAAGGAATCTCGTCGTTTGGCTGGATTGGAAAAATAGCTTTCCTTCTCATTAGTTGCCATTTAACCATGATAGCTATTTCAATTTATCTGCATCGCAGCCAAACACATAAAGCAGTAGAGTTTCACCCCATCTTAAGGCATTTTTTTCGATTTTGGCTATGGCTCACTTCAGGAATCATTCGTTCGGAGTGGGTAGCAATTCATCGTGCACATCACCAAGCTCCCGATAGAGCATCTGATCCACACAGCCCATTAAATCATGGTTTATCTAATATGTTTTTAAAGGGAGCAGAGATTTATAACCAGGCAAAAAACTCTGATGTCGTCAGCCAATATGGTTATGTTAATGACAATGATTTTTTGGAAATGTATCTTTATAAAACTAGAATTGGTCCATTTTGTTTTTTATTGCTTGAGATTGCATTTTTCGGTCTATGGGGCGTCGTCTTGTGGAATTTACAAATGATCTTTCAAATCGTTGCGCAAACTGCATTAATAAATGGTTTAGGTCATTACTGTGGCTACCGCAATTTTCATACTGATGATAATTCTCATAATTTAATAAGATGGGGAATTCTTATTTCAGGTGAGGAGTTACATAACAACCATCACCATGATCCGGCAGCTGCAAAATTCTCATGTCATAAAAATGAATTTGATATTGGGTGGTTATACATTAGCCTGTTAAGAAAATTGAAACTGGCTCAGCTTCGAAAAGATAACGGCAAAAGGACTCTTTAAACCAACCTAACTAAGTTTGTTTAAAGACCTCCTGTTTGAATGTTCCATAAGTATTGATAATAAGTTGGGTTTGCAATTAATTGTTGATGATTTCCTTGCTCAATAATGCGCCCTTTATCAAGGACATAGATCATATCTGCACCTGTCACTGTAGACAGACGATGCGCAATGATAATGGTTGTCTTATTGTGAGAAATGGTAGCCAAGGCCTGCTGAATGGCTAATTCTGTATCATTATCTACAGCTGATGTTGCTTCATCAAGGATAAGAATAGGCGCATCTTTGAGGACAGCACGAGCGATTGCTATTCGCTGCTTTTGACCACCTGATAAATAACCTCCTCGCTGCCCCACGGGAGAGTTATAAGTTTGAGGCAAAAGTTTGATAAATTTACCAGCACCGGCAATTTTAGCCGCATGCTGGATTTCTTCGAAAGAAGCACCAACTTTGGCGTAAGCAATGTTCTCGGCAATAGTTCCCTCAAAAAGAAATACATCTTGGCTAACTAAAGCAATTTGTTGCCGCCATTGCGATAATTCAAAATATTCTATGTTATGCCCATCCCAAAAAATGCCTCCTTTTTGGGGTTGATAAAAACGACATAACAACTTTATAAGCGAACTTTTTCCTGAACCAGACTCCCCAACAAAAGCAACCGTGTGGTTTTTACCGATTGTAACGCTAAAACGTTCAAATACTGATTGTTTGGTACCAGCATAAGCAAATGATAAATCAGTGATTACCAAACCTTGATCCCTTTTACTCTCTTTATCAACATATATCTCCTCTATATCTTCTTTATTTTCTTCTTTTTTCCAAGTCAGTAAGTTTAAGGCTCTTGTTGTTGACGCCATGGCTCTTTGGAAATTAACTGTAACATCAGCAAGATAAGAAAAAGGCCATAAGAGACGTTGCGATAAAAAAACGAGCAAGCTAAATATCCCAACATTCATTTCCCCATGAATTGCTTGATAACCCCCAATTAATAAAGTAAATAAAAAGCCTGTCAAAATCATGATACGAATTACTGGGGTTACCATTGAACTAATAACAATCGTTTCGCGATTTGCTTCTTGGTAATCAAGGCTTAACTGCTCGATACGTTCAGCTTCAAAACTCTCAGCAGTGTAGCTTTTTATTGTCAAAAGCCCCATTAAATTATTGGCTAGAGCAACTGAAATATTGGCCGCCTTCTCACGAACCTTTAAAAACTTAGGCTCTAATTTATGCTGGAAATAAAAAGCTCCCAATAAAATAAATGGTACAGGTAAAATGGAAAATAAAGTGATCAGTGGGGAGCAGAAAAGAAAAATAATACCAATTAAAATCGTTGAAGAGACAATTTGGATAATTTGATTAATTCCATCTTCCAGAAATCGCTCTAGCTGGTTGATATCATCATTAATAGTAGCAATTAATTGCCCTATGGCTGTTTTATCCACATCTTCCATACGAGCCGATTGAATGTGTTGATAAGTCTGCATACGCAAGCGATGTTCAACCGTTTGCGCCAAATTTCGCCATTTGACACTGTACAAATATTGAAAAACAGACTCCAAACTCCAGGCAATGAAGGTCAAAACACCAAGCAAAATCAGTTGGAACAACATATTTGGATTACCTGACAGCTTAGCTAGCCAGGAGTGATTACGATTAACGACAACGTCGACTGCCGCACCAATCAAAACCTCAGGAAAAATATCAAATAACTTATTTAATACAGAATATAAGATCGCGGTTAGATAAGTTGCGCGATCATCCTTCATGTAGCTTAATAATCGAAATAAAGGGTAACGAGAGGTTTCCAAATAAGTTTTTTGATTCATCGAAGACCCATACTTTTTAGAAAGATACTAATTTTGCTTTCATAGCTTAACATTGAATGATGTTGAATTTACAAAAATTTTGATGTTTAGTTATATTTTTTCTACAAAGTACATTCCGCCACCTTATTGTACAATTTTAAACACAATGCTACAATGTACAACTTGTATATTTATTATTGAATTATACCATGCTGTCTAAACCTCAAGTTGCCGAAGGTGTTCTCAAACGACCCGAATATTTAAAACTAGTCAATTTGATTGATAGATTTAATGCCACCAAAGAAAGCTACCAACAATTAGTTATTTTGCAGCAAATTGATATGTACTCTAAGGCTATTGTTGACAATTGTGAATCCGAGTTTTTTGAAAAGCCCCTAGCCCCACGTGTTGGCGCATATACAGATGGTATTTATGCCTGGCGCCACCAAGAGAGTTTTAAGTCAAATAAGTCATCCAACACGTCTAATACACTAAGCCATGAACCAGAACAAAGCTTAGAGGAAGTACTACAGCATTATGGTGTACATCGAGATGGCTCAATTTTCCTTAGGAGTATTGAGTTTGCAGCAGCCTATAAGCAATTAGGTATCACTGCTCCCCAATTAACTTATGAGGAAAACGAGACAAACCTTGACAAACTTTATACTCTTTTAAGTAATCGTTATTCAATCCTAAAGCACCTCTTACAAGAGACTCAAAGTAATGATGCCTCAAATCTTCATGAAGAGTTAGCAAAAGTCCACATTCAGCTATTTGATCTAATTGAGCAAGCACCAGAGATTAAAGAATTAGTGGCGGAGCATTTAAATATACTTGCTTTGTCATATGCAAAAATTGAAATTTTACAAAATAAACTAGAACAGGAATTTTCTGAATATCAGGCAGCGCCATTACAAGAAAAACGTGTCAATAACGACAACGTCCTATTTACAATTTCAACAAATAATGCAAAGAAAGATCAAGATCAAAAAAATTCGAATATAGAATTAGTTATCAGACTTGAAGACCGTGATAATTTAGTCAATGAAGAGTGGTTAAAATCTAATAAAGTAGCGCGATTTTTTGTCCAAGATTATGCCACTTTCATGAAGCAGTTTCCTGGAGAAATCAATAGCTATCGTCCAGTAGCCATTAGCCAATATGCTAAACAAGGTAACTTAAAACAGATTGCTAAAACTATACCAAGAGAGCAATCCGATGTCCTCGTTGAGAAAACACAAGATTATTTTTCTCAGATTAGCGAATTTTGTTCGGAACTAATAAAACTTAACATCTATCACCCTGATATCAAATTGACGAACTTTCTCCTTGATAACGGTCAAGTTCTTGTCAGTGACAGAAAGGCTTTCGAAAAACAACAAAAAATCAAACTGACTGGCCTTAGGACAAGCCCTCTTTATGCACCGCCTGAATTCCTCACCCTCTTGAACAAGTCTGGTACAGGAGTCAAATCTATAGCGCAAAGAAAAACTATAGATTTAGTCCCGTTTATGACTTACCAAGTTGGCATGGCGTTGAAATCTTTTCTATCTGGTGGCAAATCACCTAGTACTCTTCTTACAGTGGATTTGCTTAAAGGCTGTCCAAATCCTAGTATTGCGCATAAAAATCTGGTGACTTTAAGCGATGCGCTGACAAGAAGTTTAATTGAACATCGCATCAGTCTAGAAGTTTTTCATAGTATGCTTGATGCTAAGAAATTAAATCTTGAACCAGAGAAATTTCAATTAGAGCTTGAAAAAGTTGCAGGTAAAAATCCGTTCGTCATGACCCACGCCATTAAGCAATTAATGGCAGAGTCAGAGGACATTGATGTAAATGCTATAGAGACTCTTCTAGTTCCTTATGATAAGAGCCTAACATGGATAGATCACGACGTTGAAACAACCCTCATAGAGCTTCTAAAAACAAAAACGCTCTCCTCTGTTTCTTACAAAGAGTTCGCTGTTAAACTGGCAGAATTTCACCGTTTAATCCAACTCGGCTCTGTAGAGGATAACAACATCTTGTCTCTTGATAGGTTAGTCAAAGAGAGTAAAGCTCTTTTAAAAAATAGCAATGCAAAAGGTTCAAATTTTGCGGAACGACTCTTACTTAAAGCAATTATAAAGGTTGAAAACGACTATGAACCTTACCTTGACACAGTTGCTATTCGTTCACTAATAGACAAATTTAACAATAACAATTTGACTACCGATGATTGGCAACAAACCATAGACTTTTTGAACAAATATCTTTTGATCCAAGATAAAAAATCCGAGAGACTTACTACTAGTTTCTCAACGCTTCAAAAGGCTAGTTTTCGTTTTGTTAGCGATGAGTTAGCTGCATTTAATACGAAAAAGGCTTCGTTATTTGAAAGATTCTTAGCTTGGATGGATATAAGCCCTCTGCCTAACAGAGTAGTAACCAAAGAAGATATGGAGACTGACCCCATGCTTCAAAGAAGCCACCTTCTTTTATCAGGGCTCTCATCAGAGAAGATAAACGTATTACTTGAATCCAATCCTGAGTTAGCAACTTCAATGGTATCTTTATATGATAATTTTCAACAATCTAACGATAAACTAAAGCAATTGAAAGAAGTTGAAACAGCACTGGCAGAGCTTCTGAAAACAAAAACATCCTCTTCTGTTTCCAACGAAGAATTAACCATTAAACTGACAGAACTTCAGCAGCTAATCGCGCTGGGCTCTGTCGAAGACAACCATATATTATCTCTCGATAAATTACTCAAAGAAACTAAAGCTCTTCTAAAAAGCAGTAATTCAGAAGCGGAAAAACTTTTACTCAAAGTCATTAAACAAGCAGAAAAAGACTACGAATCGGACCTTCACACAGTTGTTATTCGTTCATTGGTAGGCAAATTTAAACATAAAAATTTGACTACTGCTGATTGGCAACAAACCATAGATTTTTTAAACCAGTATCTTTTGACTAAAGAGAAAACGTCCGAAGGGCTTAACACTAGCATATCAGCGCTTCGAAAGGCTAGTTTTCGTTTTGTTATAGAAGAGTTAGCTGCATTTAATACGGAAAAGGCTTCGTTATTTGAAAGATTCTTAGCTTGGATGAATATAAGTCCTCTCCCTAACAGAGTAACCAAAGAAGATATGGAGACTGACCCCATACTTCAAAGAAGCCACCTTCTTTTATCAGGGCTCTCATCAGAGAAGATAAACGTATTACTTGAATCCAATCCTGAGTTAGCAACCTCAATGGTGTCTTTATACGAGAACACTCAACAATCTTACGATAAAATGGGCAAGTTGAAAAAAGAGCCTGTAGGCGGGAAAGCTAAAGAGACAGGGAACTCTGACTCATCCTCGCAAAAGAAAGAGTCAACCACCTCGTCATCTCCCGAAGAAAGCGTGGAATTACAAGGAGAGGGTTCAATTGTAATCAGAGAAGATACCAGCAATAATGCAGAATCCACAGAAGAATATGGCGAAAGTTCAACTATAATCAGAGAAGACGTTGACGATTCGCCTACTATAAATAAGGACGTCCCATCAGAAAACGATGCCCCCTCTTCTTCCTTTAATTAAAGAAAACCCTATATAAAAAGCCCCATGTACATGGGGCCTTTTTATCTTTAACCGATTAACTTCTCCCTAAATCATCATTTCATTTGGGAGCTTACTTTAGCACTCGCTTCGAATCCATTGTCTTGTAACAACTTTTCAAACTCAGAAGCGCTATGAGGCTCTGACCAAAAATGCAAACTATTACGTTTCATAGAGCAAACATCACGAATCTGTTGTATGTATTCTTGCTCATTTACTGAAGTAAACCCACCTTCAACTTGCTGCAAGCTTTGTTGAATTCCAGATAATAAATCGGCTTTCCACTGACTATTTCGTGATGTTTTACGCTCATTTTTTTGATTTATTATATTATCTTTTAGTGTATCGATAATAGTTAGTAGCTTATCTCTGTTGGAATTTTGGGCTTCAACTACCTGAATGTTTAACAATTGACACAATTCCTTTTCTGTAATTGATGCCCAATTCATTGTGGGGCGACGCCTCTCCTCTGGAAATTGCATATAAATTAAGTTAAATAATCGAGCGTGCTTTTGTTGCCAATCATCAAAACGATGTCTATTATACCACTTGCGATCTTCTATTAAGGTATGAATTTCCTCAGCCGTTATCTTTGCGACCTCAATGATTTTTGGCTCAATGTTCAGTAATTGGCACAATTCCTTTTCTGTAATTATTGACCAATCTATTTTGGAGTGCTGCTGCTCTGGAATTTGCATATAAATTGATCTAAATAGTTTAGCATGGTGTTGTTGCCAATCATTAAGGGCACGTCCGTTATACATATACAGCTTGCGATCTTCTATTAAATTATGGATTTCCTCGGCCGTTATCTTTTTTCCCGCAGTCTTGGTTGTTTCTTCAACAACTTCAGTAGTCCCCTTGGCGGTGCGAGTAGCTTCCTCTTTCTCAATATTCATTAATTGGCACAATTCCACTTCTGTAATTGATGACCAATCAATTACAGAATGCCTCTCTTCTGGAATCTGCGTATAAATTGATACAAATAGTTCGGCATAGAGTTGCTGCCAACCTTCAAGACCTTGTCCATCAAACAGTTTGCGATTTTCTATTAAGTCATGGATTTGCTCAGCCGTTATCTTTTTTTCCTCAGTCTTGGTTGTTTCTTCAACAACTTCGGTAGTCCCCTTGGCGGCACGAGTAGCTTCCTCTTTCTCAATATTTATTAATTGGCACAATTCCACTTCTGTAATTGATGACCAATCAATTGTAGAATGTTTTTTCTCTGGGATTTGGGTATAAATTAATTCAAATAGTTCACCATTAACTAGTTGCCAACCTTTAAGCCCGTAGATTGTTCCATCAAAAAGCTTGCGATTTTCTATTAAGTCATGGATTTGCTCAGCCGTTATCTTTTTTTCCTCAGTCTTGGTTTCTTCGGCGGCTTCGTTATCTTTAAAATCTATGATCTTTTGTGGCGAAAAATAATAGAGAACAGCCCCCTTTGCTCGATTGGTATTGATTTTCTCCAGGACATGAGTCGTCATTTCTTGAAGATCTTCTGTAGACGATAAAATACCGGTCAGTGAATCATAACTGTAGTAAACATTTCCCCGTTTGATGAGAGGAATCGTATGCCCCTCCATTCTTATAGAAACTCCTTGAGGGTCTTGCAGTTGGCCACATATGGCCACAATTTCCTCTTCTAGCGATAGTTTTTCTTCATCGTTTCCTAACAGTTGTTTTAATTCATTTTCAGTAACGGTGGCCCAATCAATAATCGGGGCAGGTTTTCCATTAGCCTTAGCTTCAAGCTTCTTCTGAATGGCTTCTGTCGTATCATAATTATATGTAAAAAAAAGATCGAAAATGCCATTTCGGATTAAATTATCACGGTTATCTAATAACTCTTTAATATTTATCTCATTGGGTGCGATCACTGCTGTTGTGGGATTTTTAAAAAATTCAGAAAAATATTGCTGATAAGCCTCTTCTTCTAATAAGCCTGCACCTCGCTCCTTATTATGGGAGAGTTGTTCTATATAAAGCATCTGGGAACTTTTATGCGCTTCTTTTATTTTACTATCCATCTCCTTCTCATTCCGCGCACTTAAAATAGCTTCAATGACTGCAACACTTATTAAAGTGCAAGCATTAACCGTTTGGGGAGAAGCTAGACGTTTAGTTTTCATTTCAACAGCCAAAATTGTTAGTTATCTTGTAATTATGCCTCATGATTATTAACAAACCCTTATGATTCAAATAAAAAATAGGATAAGAAAGGGCGATTTCAGTCTAGATTAGACAAATTATGTCGAGTCACTCCAGTGTGACTATTTTCTCTTTACTAAGGCAATTAATCGTACTGGTGCTTCAGTAGCTTCAGCTATTTTTAGAGGCAAAATTAAGATATAGCTTCCTATTGGAGGGAGCAGAACAGCATTCGCGACATTTTCTACAATGTATTTTCCAGCCCCTAAAAAAGCCTGATGGACGAGGTATCCCACATTAGGTCTATCTGGAGAGAGCGTATCAATCCCCAATCCCACTACCTCACGTTGCAAGAGTAACTCAGCAGCATCAAGTCCAAGGCAAGGGAACATATGATTATTGTGATATTTTTCAGGTTGTCCCCAGTATTGTTCCCAGCCGGTTCTCACGATTACAAAAGAGCCGCGATTTATCTTTCCATTAGTTGCTTCAAAATCCAAAATATCTTTTGTGTCTACTTTATAATCAGTTGTTATTGCTTTAGAAACATCGATAACTACACAAGGCGCAATCAGTTCATTTAAATGAAGCTCTGCTATCGTTTTCCCCCCTTTGATGCAATGCGCAGGAGCATCAAGGTGAGTACCAATACCAGCATCCATAGTAAGACGCTGTACACGAAAAGACACTGCTGCGTCACTTTCATAGTCCTGAATATTTTGGTGCTGAAAGCCACAAGTTCCCTCCCAACTGGGAATTGAGCTAGACAGAGTGTGGGTTAAATCAAGAATAACATATGGGAAAGTCATGCGTTCAAACCACTATAAAGGTTACTCCAGTAAATTAGTAATAGCATCCTTTTCCAATTGCGAATTAAACTCAGGCACTAAACTCTTTAATAAAATGTAAAGCTCTGCATTATTATGCATGGTACAAGCCATATTAAGCAGCCTAATTGTCTGCGTTAATTCCGTCCATTCAAGATGACGAAACTTGGCTTTAAACAATTTTTCATGTTCAGTTTGAGCTAACTGCTCGGAAGGATGAAACAGTTCTTCAAATAATTTTTCACCTGGTCTTAAACCCGTGTATTCGATAGCAATGTCTTTCCCAGGCTCTTTCCCAGCCAAACGAATCATTTGTTCAGCAAGATAACTAATTTTAATAGGCTCCCCCATATCCAGAACAAAGATTTCTCCACCATGCCCATTAGCCATTGCTTGTAAAATTAACTGACAAGCCTCTGGAATCGTCATAAAATACCGTTGAATATCCGGATGAGTCACTGTAATAGGGCCACCTGCTTGCAGTTGCTTTTGGAATAAAGGTACTACACTACCAGCCGAGCCAAGGACATTACCAAAACGCACCGTGATAAATTGAGTATCCACTCTCTCATTTAAGTTTTGGCAATAAATTTCCGCAACTCGTTTTGTTGTGCCCATTACATTTGTGGGATTAACTGCTTTATCGGTAGAAATTAAAATGAATTTTTCAACGCCTACTGCCACGCTAGCTTCAGCAATAACTTGGGTACCAATCACATTATTTTGCACTGCTACCCGAACTTGCTCTTCCAACATAGGAACATGCTTATACGCTGCCGCATGAAACACAATTTGAGGCTTAAATTGATGAAAAAGAAAATCAACTGCAGTGATATCTGTAACAGAAATTAATCCCAACTCAAGAGGGACATCAGGAAATCTTTTTGTTAACTCAAGTTCAATTTTATACAAATTAAACTCTGAATTATCCACAACTAATAATTTACTGGGCTGGAGTAACATAATTTGACGGCATAACTCTGAACCAATAGAGCCGCCTCCCCCCGTTACAAGAATCCGTTTATCTTTAATACCAGATGCTATTTTTTCCCATTCTAATTGAACTTGATCCCGTCCCAACAAATCTTCAATATTGACATCCCTCAGAGCATTGACCTCTACTCGGCCGGCAGCTAAAGCAGGAATGCTAGGCAATGTTCTGAATGGTACCTTGCAATTTTCACAATGAGTCACTATACGACGCATAGCAGCGGAGCGAGCTGAAGGGATGGCAATAAATATTAGATCAATTTTACATTCAGCTACTAAGTCGACCAAATCGCGGGTAGTACCTAACACCCTAACGCCATGCACCTCCAAACCTCGTTTTCCCACGTTATCGTCTACAAAACCAACAGGGAAATAAGATTGTGTGCGCTTTAAATCACGTACCAAACTCTCACCAGCGCGCCCCGCTCCAATAATTAAAACCCGCTTACATTCAATGGAGTATCCCTTTTCTTGCCAATCCCAGTAAGAACGTAATATTAACCGCCCTCCACATAACAAGAGGATTAAAGTCATATCATACAAGGGTAATACCGAACGAGGAATATGTTGCAGCAGAGGGGTAAAGTACAATACCAACATGGATAGGACAGTAGCACAAGCAGTCGCCTTAATGATTTTTGCCACATCGTTTAAGGAAGAAAAACGCCAGAGTCCACGATAAACTTTAAAGTAATAGTAACAACCAATTTGTATCAGAGCTAAAGTCAGTAATGACAATAGAGAATAAGAACTTGTCAGATCTCTTGGAAAAGGCTGCAAGTTATAACGTAACCAATAAGCAAAATACCAGGCTGCAGGAATTGCTAACGCGTCAAAGGCAATTACAGGCCACTTTTTGTATAACTTCTGAAAAAACATACCCATACTCTGCATATTAAAACAAGTCCTTTAAGTGAGTGCAGCACAAAATTTCAACTGAATTGTGAGGTTGTATCTTACTACAGCTCAATTTGATAGGGTATAAATTTCATAACGATATGACGATTTTTGATTACGCACACTATAAGCAGTGCTAATTGTATACGATTTGCTTGTTTTTAATTCTTTTTTTAGACATACATCAGTAGGCGAATAAATGATACGACCTTCCGTCACCAACGAGGTTAAAATAATAATTTCCGGCTTAGTTTTAATCACCTCTCTACATAACCACAAATATTTATTTTGTGTTGATATGGAAGTCATCTTCTTATTATTTAAGCAATACGAATCTATAAAATTCAATGAGCTTAAATATGGGATCATGCCACTGTCTGCCAAAACGACTTGGCTGCTTGCTTTAGCATATTTATTTAGCCAGTCCACTACTTGTTCTCTCAGTCGCAGACCCTCTTGGGGATTGATGGCAAAAGATCGATAACTTGTTAAAGTCATCTTGGGTATAAAGAAAATGGCAAATAATAAAACACTTACTACCAGATAAGTGTCAAATAAAGCACTTTTTTTCGGTAAGAAATAACGAATTAAGTCCATAATGCCTTGAAGGGTTAAAGGCAACAATAAAATAAAAGCAGGTAAAAATAGACGATTTGCAAATGCGACAACAGGATCAGCACCAATGAGTAATCCCAGATAAACTAATGAAGGAGACCATAGAAAAAAATGACGTTTGTCTTTTGCTTTAAGTGTTGCCCAAAGTGCAAATAGCATAAAAGGCCAAGCCAGGTGCAAATATGCCAAATCTAAGGTTAGGGAAAAATCATTAAACCCTTTGCAATAAACAGGATTAGGGAATAAATGCCCATAATAAAGCCATCGCCAGAAAAAATAAGGTAAAAAAATCAAAGCGAAGGTAAAACAACTTAGTAGTAGCCCAATGTAGTACTTTCTTACCCCTGCTTTTGGCTTATCAATGATTGCCAAACTATAAAAAACTAACACGAAGAGAGGTGCTTCAGGTCTCGTGAGCCCAGCTAATGCGAATAAAAACCCTGCTAAGATCCAATAAAACCAACTCCCCCCTTCTCTATCGTTGGGGAATAAGCGATACCCCATAGCACGAAACAAAAAAAATAAAGCAAAGCATAAAAGAGCTTGATAAGTACTGGTTTCTAATCCACTTACACTCCACAAGATCTCACCGCGATACAGAAGTAACCAAATGCAAGGGATAAATGAGACCCAGCTTAAAAACCAATAACGCGAAAGGTAATAAAGGCTAATCGAACTCAAAACCAATCCCCCGACTCCGATACCTTTTAGTGTACTAACGGGATCAAGATTCAACTTCATTGCCAGGGCAGCAAGGACTACGAAGCTAAAATTAGAATATCCTTCAACAGGCTCTTCACCAACATTCCATAATAATCCCTGCCCTAAAATCCAATGTTTCGCATAGCGCAGAGGAATATACATATCATCAATGGTAAACGGCCAAATTGCAGTGACTTGTAATAAGAGGAGGTAGCAAAAACATAAACCTAAAAAAAACACTAAAATTAATTTCTTATTGCTCATTTAATTAATGCAATAAAGGTTAGGATTAAAAAACAGATTAAGTTAAAGCGCGATAAATTATCATTAAAGAAAAGAGATACTGGGTCATCATTCTCTGTATTTCTTGTTGTTAACCATGCAAAACGCCATATTCCTATTGCTGCAAAGGGTAATGTTAATAAGAAATAAAATGACTCGTCGCGCGCATAAACAGTATAAAACAGATAAGTCACAAAACTAGCAATTGCCGTCAGTACAATTAACACATCAAGCAATCGTGATGGGTATTTTTTCAGCACAGCCCTCGTGGAAATTCTTAATCCTAATTGTTTCTCTAATCGTCGCTTGCACAAAGCGATAAACAGACTAATCAATGTAGCCGTAAAAGCCAACCACCAGGAAATAGGCAATCCTATACCAATCGTGCCCGCTAAAACACGCAATAAAAAACCACTCGCAATACAAAGCACATCCAATATGGGTACATTCTTAAGCAAATGGTTATAAGTCAAATTTATTAATAAGTAGATTCCAAGAAGAGCAGCCAAATTACTGGAGATAGACCAGGCTAACAACAAGCCTCCAATTAAAAGTAAAGCTAACATGCTTACAGCAAAGTCCAGAGAAACCTCTCCTGAAGCTAATGGACGATAACATTTTTGCGGGTGTAGTCGATCTTCTTCTCTATCTTGAAAATCATTGTAAATGTAAACAGCACTGGCAATTAAGCAAAAAGAAAGTGCCGCCAATAGGGCATCTGGAAGATATTCACGTGAACCTGAGTAGAAAACACCAAGTAAAACAAAGGCTGCTTTAGTCCAATGTGATAATCTAAGTAGTTTAAAAAAATGCTTGATTGACGTCATCGCGATTGCCCAAAAAATCAACTTCTTAATTAATATAACCATCACTATATCATCAGTTTTTCAATAGGTTAATTAGATACTGACGAGCATGTTCGATATTGAGTCGACTAAGTAAATTTTTGTACCAACCAACGATTTACCAAAATTTTATTTATTTGCTACCTAAAATGCTGATCAAGGAATTTATCATTACAAAATGAATGTAAATTGATCATGTGTAAGCTAAATTAAACTGCTTTGTATCAAATCTTAGTAAAATTTAACCAATTAAGATTGCAATTAACCAGAGAATACGTAATATAAAAAACTAGGACGATATTTTAACAATGGACTGAGGTGCATTATGCTCTTCGTGCTATCTGATGGATTTATTATCAATCTAAGCAATCTGCGTTTAGATTATCAAAAACGAACTGGTGTAACGCTTGATGAAAGCCAGCAACCTTATGCAATTAGCCTTTTTTTTGGGGCCAAGGATATTAAGGCTCGCAATAAGCAAATTAGTTTTATTGAAAAATGGCTTGCTGCATTTCAAAAAGATTTACATATAGAGAATCCGCTTACTCCTGAGGAAGTACAAAAACTATTTCAGAAAATGCTTTCTGCAGAGAAAACAACCACTGAAGATACGCAGGCAATAGTTAAATATGAATCATCCTCTTCCCCAATTACAGCGGAAGCAATTGAAAATCAAATCACTGCTTTACGTGTACTGATAACTACATGCTTATATGTCAAATCACAAATTGATTCAACCTATACCGTACGTTCAGGCTCTTCTGCAATTTTAGAACAGCTTATGAATGAAGCAATGGGGGCAACCTCGACAAATTATATTGATGAAGAGACCAAAGCTTGCTGCTTATTGGCTACCAAGCGTTTTCTTTCAGAAAAAGGACGTTTTGAAGCAATTAATGCCAGCTTAAAATCACGATTTACTGAAAAGCAATGGGCTGATTTTTCAAATTTTGTTACCCATGAATGCGATGCATTAAAGGGTAAATATAAAACCAACTATCCAGTTACCAGTGTAATGATGCCACTGATGGGTAAGCCCTTGGAGTTTGCTGGCTATACAACAGGTTTTATATTAGGAGAAATGGTTGGTAAGTCTACTAAATTACTCCGAACCAGACATGCCCTGACTGCAGCTATAGGCAGTGGTTTAATGTTGATCATGGGACCCAGTGCAAGTGTTGGGGTGATGTTACTTGCCCCCACTTATGCTGGCCGTATCTTGGATACATTTTGCGGGGTCACGCTAGCCTGGATATTGGGGGCTGCAGGTAATATTGCAGGACAAGGTCTAGGCTTAGGTGTAGGATTGTCAGTCGATCTCAGTTGGAAAATAATGTATAACAGCTTTACTTTATTATCTCGGCTTTATTCTGGCCGCAACCATCTAGAAAAATTAAATGGCATTTCTTTGATTAGTGGTCATCGTATTGTTGATGGCGCAGAATTAAAAATTGTTGATATGGAAAATCTAGCCAAAGAGTTACCTCAAGATTATCAACTCTGCCCTGTGACTTTTGATATTGGTGAAGACGCACTTAAAGTTACTGTCAATGAGCAACAAACGGCCATTATTCCTTGGAGCAAGGATAATCAACTTATCTACATGGAAGAATTACAAAAATTATTTGCTGCACGGGCTCAAATAGAATCACAAGAGCATGGTGATGTCATCCCAACTGTATATACACCATTAGTTGAACAAGTTGATGAAGTACTCCCATCCTCTGATGCAAAACAAGAGGGTTTAAAAGAAGTGAAAGATACAGTAAGTTCAGCAATATCCTTATTTTAGATTGATTAATTTTTTATAGGAAAAAGAATGAAGATTTTAGCGTACTTATTATTGTTATGCTCAAGCGTCTCTTCTTTGGCTCAATCTAACTCTCTCGATAATTGTTTAATTGAGGGAAATGATATTAAGCTAACGGGACAGCTTGGCGTACAACAATTTCCTGGTCCTCCTGATTACACGAGCATCGCTAAAGGAGATAAACCAGAGTCCTATTGGATTTTAACAACTCAACACCCCTACTGTGGTGAGGGACAAGACCTTACTAGCGGAAAATCACATCGTTTAGATGAAAAATCACAACACTTTCAGCTAGTTCTCACTCCTAAGCAGTATGAAAAGCATAGAAATTTATTGAATAAGCAGATAATTGTTAAAGGACAAATGTTTATTGCCCACACAGCTCATCACCATACCCCGATGCTCATTGAAGTTAGCAGTATGGAGGCAGCTCCTTAAATCACCCGTTTCTGCCTAAAGAATGGGAATAACCAAATTTAGTTTTTAAATATAAAATAAGCAGCTCCCATCATGCATAAACCTGCATAAAGAAAATTTAATCCAACTGGTTTATGCATATAGTAATAAGCAAAAAAGGCAAATACGCACATTGTGATTATCTCTTGAATAACCTTTAATTGCCCCAAATCGAATTCTTTATAGCCGATACGATTTGCAGGAACCTGAAGCAGATATTCAAAAAAGGCTATGCTCCAACTAACCAAGATAGCAATATACAAGGGCTTATTATTCAAATTTTTTAGATGACCATACCAAGCGAAAGTCATAAAAACATTCGAGGCCAAGAGTAGTAATATTGTTTTCATTTTAATTTTTCTAATCATTGAGCGCAGCATGCAAAATCTATTTGCTAACTGCTTAGGATTAACTCCCGCACAACGGATGTCGCATAACTCCCAGCAGTTAATTTAAACGAGAGATACAAGTTATTGTCCTGCCAGTCCCACATCATACATTCAACCGCTAGTCTTAGAGAACGATAGCTACGCTCTAAGCCGTGTTTCTCCAGTGCACTACACCAGGACTCATACCCAGCCAGCGCTTTTTGTTGATGAAGGAGTGCTTGCATTTTGACCCGTTCTTCACCCCTCCCCCAAAGTGGGGCAGCAGGCGAAATATCAAACAACTCTATTCGTTTTTTAATATCTTCATCAGGTTCATCAATTGAGAAAATACTATTGGTTCCAGACAATTGCATTACATCCCCAGTAATTGCCTTATTCCAAGTGGCAGTTTGAATCCGCTCACTTAAAATCTGATTAAACAAAAATGATCGGGCTGCTGAATAATAAATACCTCGTAAAAAATGATTTTTTACTTTAACACCACCTAAAAGTAACTGCTCAGCCTTTACTAAATTTTGATTTTCATAACCAAAACGTTGCGCACCAAAATAATTCGGCACACCACCATGATAAATTTTTTGCAGCCGCTCTTCGACATCATTACAATCATCAAGCTCGCGAATTATTAACAGAAACTCATTGGCAGCAAGAGCACCTGTTCTTAATTTTTTTGCATGGCGTTGATATTGTATTACTCGCCAACCGTCTCCCTTCAACAAATGGGGTGAATCAATTTCTTCACCAGGGCAATGTATAGAAAACCATTGCGTTGTTACTGCCTCTTTGTCTTTTAAACCAGCATAAGAAATTACTTTTTCTGATTTTCCAAGAGAGCGCGCTAGTTGCTTAGCTAACTCTTCTGTATTTAAACCCTTTTTCTCTACTTGCAAGTATAAATGCTCCCCCTCCCCCGTTAAATTAAAACCAAGTATTTCATTGACCTTAAAGTCGTCTGGAGAGGCTTTTATTTTTCCTAAACTCTGTGGAGTTCCATATGCAAAAGTGAAATGGTGGTTATTAAACATAATTAATTCTGTGTTCCTGATTTAAGCGCGCTAAATAATATACTGAGTATTAAAGTAACAACAATTATTCCTAAGGAAAGAAAAATTGGCAGCGTAACCCAATAAGAAAGCAGCATTTTAAAGCCAATAAAAATCAAAATAAAAGCAATTCCATACTTTAATAGGCGAAAACGATCTGCCATATTCGCAAGCAGAAAATACATAGCCCGCAACCCTAATATGGCAAAAATATTTGATGTGAAAATTATAAATGGATCTTCTGTTATAGCGAAAATAGCCGGAATACTGTCCAGTGCAAAAATTAAATCGCTGGTCTCAATGAGAACCAAAACCATAAATAAAGGGGTAATATAAAATTGATTGGCTATTCTTACAAAAAATTTCTCTTCATGAAAAGTTTCTGTCACCCGCAGGTATTTCCGCATCCAGAATAAAATTGGATTTCTCTCCAATACAGGTTCTTTTTCAGCAAATAAAAATAATTTAACACCACTGATTAAGAGAAAACCGCCAAAAACATATAAAATCCAATGAAATTTAGTAACTAATAAAATACCTAATAAAATTAAGAACAAGCGCATAAAAATAGCACCTAACACACCAAACAATAAAACACGTCGCTGATACTCTAATGGGACAGCGAAGTATTTAAAAATCATTATAAAAATAAACATGTTATCTATCGATAGTGATTCCTCGATTAGATATCCTGTTAAAAATTCCAGAGCTTTTTGATGCGCCGTTGCCGCATCTGATGTTTGTAACAGATAAAACCACAATAAGAGATTAAATAATAAGGCGAGAGCTACCCAGATAATCACCCAAGTCAATGCTTCTTTTGTTGAAACGCGGTGTACCTTCTTACCACCTAGGAGGAGTATATCAATGGCCAGCATTAACCCTATAAAGAGAAAAAAAATAGCCCACATCCACCACTCACTCATTGAGTGCATTCATTACTCCTTTTTGGTTATCACACCGGCTTAAACGAATAGATTCCCATCAACTGCTTTCTGGAATTTATAAAAAACAATGCTTTTTGTATATTTTTTAATCATTCCTTAAGGTAAATATGAAAAAATAATCAAATAACATATTTTGGGTAACAATTCCATGCTCAAAAAAACTGAATTACCTCTTTCGAATCAACATTCGCTTGAAAGTAAATACCAAAAATTTTGGTCACCCTTTCACTCGCCATTTGAAAACGCTAAGCGTGTATTAAGTAATTACTGTGTTCGAGATTTACTTCAATGGACACCTTCTATGTTCCATCGTGTGGGTAAAAATCGTACGAAACCTCATGTCGAGATTGTAGAAAAGATTTTGACCGACCTGACTGTTCACTCTGTTCCTGACCTTATTCATGAGATAAACAACCAAATTAAAGTCTATGATCCTGACAGCTCCTTGCTCCGACGATTGCAATTTATTTGTCAAAAGATGAATATTGCTTATAGCATAAACATTAAAGATCAAGGTGTTTCCCTTACTATTGGTAACCCCGCTCATACTGCACGATTAGAAGTAGATATAACTAATACCCCTAAATTTACTAAAGAAGAGCAAGAGTTTTCTCATACTACAATAAATAGCACTCAAACCAATAGCCAATCTACACCTCATGAACAATATTTAGAGTCCTATAAAAAATATCCGTTATTAGACGAGTTTAATGACCCGCAAACAATCAAAATAGAGGATAGAGATTATCAGCATGTCACATTAGTTCGTGATCCTAAGGCGTTAAAAGATGGTGTTAGTTATTTATATGTAATCACTCCTGGTGGTGAAACGTGGTTTGCACCACAAATGAACAATTTTCGTAAATTAACCCACGGGGGCTTAATTAGAAAAGCTATGGGTATTACTGATGGTATGCCGACTCCGCCTGTTCTTGCTGCGGGCGTTTTTTTGAAAGGAAAAAGCACAGAAAAAAACCAAAGCAGCGAAGAAAAAAAAGAGGATGTTGCATTCTTAACGCTTGCAAGCGGTCATTTCGAACCCGGAGTAACAGCATATCATGCTGCACTTGAAGCTGTCATTGATAAATTAGATGGCTATCATTTACACATCCAAATAGGGTATTCGCATACCCACTATAGCAATTTAGACTTTCGTGATTGCAGGGAAATAAGCTCTACCCTGATAAAGCAAAATCGAGCTTTTAAGTTAGAGCTGATAAGCTATATTCATCAATCAAGTAATAATTCAGCAAACGCTGAAATTTGTAATGTGGCACGTAAAATTTTGTTAGAGATTCACGTTTCTGGTAAAGATTATAATGAAGAAGAATCGCTTAACTTTAGTGATCATGAATTAGAACTATTATTTAAAGATCAAAAACTAAGCACCCTTGTAGAAACGTATAAGCATATTTGTCCAGAAGCAATTAAGAGTTACCAACCCAATAACTTGTCAGAATCACAGAGTTACTCGATGAATTGCTAAACAGGATTCGCACTATCAAGGAAATAATGTTCGAGTTTAAAACGAGAGACTAGATGCTTTCCTAATTCTTGAATGCCATAGCGTTCTGTAGCATGATGCCCACAAGCAAAGTAGTGAATGCCTAGCTCCTTTGCTTGATAATAAGTGCGTTCAGAAATTTCGCCACTTATATAAGCATCCGCGCCTAAAAAATACGCCTCTTCAATAAAATCTTGCGCAGCCCCGCTACACCAGGCTATACATTTGATAGGTTTGGTTGTTCCTTCAATATGCAAAGGTTTTCTATGTAATTTAGCCTCTAATTGCTGCAAAAGCTCAGTAGCTGTTTTAGCTTTTTCAAAAACCCCTGACCATAATAGATTTGGCGTTTTTCCTGCCATATTCATTTTGAATGAATTAGTATTAATAAGCTTTGCCAAACACGCATTATTGCCAATTTCTGGATGACAATCTAATGGGAGGTGGTAAGCAAAGAGAGAGATATCATTGGCAATCAATTTGGCGATACGCTGCCGCTTCATGCCAGTAATGACTGGTTCCTCACCACGCCAGAAATAACCATGATGAACCAGCAAAGCATCAGCTTTTAAAGCAATTGCCTGTTCTATCGTTTCTGCAGACGCCGTTACCGCCGTACAAAGACGGGTAATATCCTTTGCTCCCTCAATCTGCACGCCATTAGGAGCATAATCATTAAAATTCGAGCACCCTAAAAATTCGTGCAGATAAGAGGCTAGCTCGTCGCGAGAAATCACCGTGCCGAAGCTCTCTTGATGTCAGCTCCCAACATAGATAATTTTTCTTCAATACGTTCATAGCCACGGTCAACATGATAAACACGTTCCACGGCTGTCTCTCCTTCGGCAGCTAATCCAGCTAAAATTAAGCTTGCAGAGGCACGTAAATCAGTTGCCATCACTGGGGCCCCCGTTAACCTCTCTACTCCACTTATCATTGCCGTATTGCCATTCAAATGAATTTGAGCCCCCATGCGTTGTAACTCTTGGACATGCATGAAGCGATTCTCAAAAATATTTTCAATGACTGATGAAGAACCATCAGCAATAGTGTTCAGTGCCATAAATTGTGCTTGCATATCCGTAGGGAATGCAGGATAAGGAGCTGTTGAAATATTCACTGCTTGCGGGCGAAGACCCTGCATATTCAAAGTCACCCAATCTTCACCAATTGCTAATTCAGCACCTGCCTCTTCAAATTTACACAGCATTGAAAGTAGATTATCAGGTTTAACACGTCGTACAGTCACTTTTCCTCGAGTTATCGCCCCTGCGGTAAGATAAGTACCAGCCTCAATTCGATCCGGCATAACCGCATAGCTACCACCCGATAAGGATTGCACACCTTCAACTTTAATAGTACCGCTACCAGCGCCAGTAATTTTAGCCCCCATTTGATTTAGGAAATTGGCTAAATCAACAACTTCAGGTTCGCGCGCGGCATTTTTGATAAGAGTATTCCCTTCTGCAAGCACTGCAGCCATTAAGACGTTTTCTGTCCCCGTGACAGTGACTGAGTCAAAAACTAATGTTTTCCCTTGTAAACGACCTTTTTTACAACGAGCCTTAATGTAACCATTTTTTACAGTAATATCAGCACCCATGGTTTTTAATGCTTTCAAGTGCAGATCTACAGGTCTTGTACCAATTGCGCAGCCGCCAGGAAGAGAAACATCAGCCTGACCAAAGCGAGCCAACAAAGGGCCTAATACTAAAATTGAGGCACGCATCGTTTTGACTAACTCATAAGGGGCAGTATATTCATTGACATGTGAAGCATCCACTTGCACATTCATTTTTTCATCAACAGTCAATTGGGTTCCTAACTGTCCCAAAAGCTCCATCATTGTCGTCACATCTTTTAGATGAGGAACATTAGCAATAGTGACATTATCCGTAGCAAGAAGTGTGGCAGCCATAATCGGTAATGCTGCATTCTTAGCTCCCGAAATGATGACTTCCCCATGCAAAGCCTTACCACCATTGATAATTAGCTTATCCATGATTATTCTCCCACTCTTGCTTTGTTAAGGTCTTCATACTTATTGCATGAAGACTACCGGTTGTAATGTAATCTTTAAGCTTTGCATAAACCCATTGCTGCCTTGCTACCTTTGTTTTGCCCAGAAATGCATCAGAGACAACAGTTAGCTGATAATGATAACCATCTCCTTCAACTTGAACAAAATCGACCTCTCCTGTTTCAGCAAGACGACGCTCTAATAATTCATTATTAATCATACAACTTATTCTCACTCGGGGTTTATTTTTAACTTTTTACTGCGACCTACTGACTTTTCTTCTACGAAGCAACATCGTCAGCAGGTCTTAATATCGCATCGACTCCGCAAAACTCAGCCAAGGCATGAACCGCCTTGGACATACCCTCGACTTCGCAGGTCTTATTTCTTACAGCACTCAATCTTTTTGCTTCAATTAACAGAGCAAGTCCTGCACTGTCACAATGAGTCACCTCACTTAAATCAAGCTTTACAAGATTACTTGTAACTTCACGGAAATACTTAACCAGACGCTCACAATCTGATTGTACTGTAGCAAAAGTCATTTCTCGTGATGGTTTAAATGATTGTACTTTCACTTATGCCGCCTTTCTAACGGGTTGCTCGCGCAACTGCTTAATAATTTCTTGCATGCTTGATTTTCTTAAGGCATCAGCAAATTGCGAACGGAAGCTTTGTAGTAAACTCACCCCTTCGACACTTAAATCATAAATTTTCCAAGTACCATTCTTAGAAACCAGGCTATAACTTAAAGGAATATTTTGTCCATTTGAACGTATAATCACGCTATTTACACGCACAAAACGCCCTTCCAAAGAGCCTCTAATAGGCAAAAATTTAATTTTTTCATCAGTGTACTCAGCCAACGGAGTTGCATAAGTGCGAATCACCAACTGAGTAAATGCTTGAGAGAATTGTTGTCTTTCACTAGGAGAAGCCTTAGTCCAAGCTTGTCGACCTAGCACAGACCGTGACATACCACTTACATCAACGTTAGGTAGTAAATAACGCTTTACTGCTTGGTGAATCACATGGGGATTTTGCTTTAAAGTTGATTTATTTTCTTTTAATGTAGCAATAATTTGATTCGCAGTACCTTCAAGCATTGGCAATGGGGACGTCTGGGCCCATAAAAATTGACTGAGCGACAACATGACCATAAAAACTAGTGATTTAATTGCTCTCATAATTCACCTTATTTCTTATTAATATTAAATAAAAGCTGACCGATTAAATTTTCAAGAATGACAGCCTCCTGTGTTTTAGCAATGACATCACCTTCACGTAGATAAGGGTGATCCTGTCCCTCTTCGTCATCAAAACCCGGGACAATACTGATGTAATTAGAACCTATCAATCCTTCTGTTAGAATTCTGGCAGAAGTATCTTCAAAAGGAATAGGCTTATCGTTGCGTAATAACATGGTTACCTTGGCATTTAATTCTCCTGGCTGCAATTCAATATGGGTAACCTCACCAATTTTTACGCCTGCAACAGTCACTGGCGCTCTTACCTTTAGCCCACCGATATCAGTAAATTCAGCAGAAACATGATAACCTTTATTTGAAACCAATGTTGTAAAACCGCTTACTTTCATCACCAGAATAAGTAAGGCAAACAAGCCTAGCAACATAAAAATGCCTACGCTTATATCTGTAAAACGTTGCCTATTATTCATTTACCAACCTCCAATCATCATCGCGGTCAAAATAAAGTCAAGTCCAAGCACTGCCAGCGAAGAATAGACTACAGTCCGTGTTGTTGCTTGACTAATACCTTCCGCCGTAGCAATACAATTAAACCCTTGAAATACGGCTATCCACACCACTACAAAAGCAAACACTATGCTTTTGATGATGCCGCTTAAAATATCCAACCGGAAATCAACAGCTGCCTGCATATTAGACCAAAAACTGCCGGCATCCACACCTAACCAATCCACACCTACAAAGTAACCACCATAAATAGCAACAGCAGTAAAAATTAATGCTAACAACGGTAAAGAAATTAATCCTGCAATAAAACGGGGATAAATAACCCGTCCTAATGGATCCACCCCCATCATATCCATACTTGCCAATTGTTCTGTTGCTTTCATCAAACCAATTTCAGCGGTTAAGGCAGAACCTGCTCGACCGGCAAATAATAGCGCACTAATTACCGGACCAAGCTCTCTTCCTATACTGAGTGCTAAAAGTTGCCCCAATTGGCTGCTAGCACCAAATTTTTGTAGGGTATTATAACCTTGTAAACCAATCACCATACCAACAAACAAAGCAGAAACCACAATAATCAAACAAGACAAAACCCCAACAAAGTAAAGCTGTCTTTTCAATGCAGGCCAAAGTCTTGATAAATCGGGGTTTCTTAAAAACATGCGTAGCAAAAAGACCCCAGAGTGCCCCATTGCTTGCAAATTAATTATCCCTCGCTGCCCCAAGCGCGCAAACGTATCAAGCATCTAACAACTCCTCAGTGTATGGGCGAGCTGGGTAATGAAAAGGCACTACGCCATCAGCTTCACCATGCATAAATTGTTTAACTTGAGGTTGATCTGATTTTTTTAATTCAAAAGGCGTGCCATGTCCGATGACTTTTCCTCCAGCAATCAAGTAAATGTAATCAGCAATTGAACAAGTTTCTTCTACATCATGAGAAACAATGATAGTCGTCGTTTGCAACAGTTGATTTAATCGCTGGATTAAACGTACAAGAACCCCCATAGAAATCGGATCTTGTCCCGTGAAAGGTTCGTCATACATCATTAACTCAGGATCAAGGGCAATAGTTCGGGCTAATGCTACACGTCTTGCCATCCCACCTGAAAGCTCATCCGGCATTAGCTGCGCTGCTCCTCGAAGGCCGACCGCCTCGAGTTTCATTAAAACAATATCCCTTAACATGGCCTCGTTTAGATTAGTATGCTCCCGCAAAGGAAATGCGACATTCTCAAACACAGACAAATGAGTAAAAAGAGCACTACTTTGGAATAATAATCCCATCTTACGCCGTGCCAGGTACAATTCCTTACGGGATAACTGATGAATATTAGCGCCATCAATAAAGATTTTCCCTGCTTGCGGATACAGCTGAGCACCAATTAAGCGTAAAAGCGTTGTCTTACCGCTCCCACTCGGCCCCATTATTGCTGTAATTTTTCCGCGCGGCATGACCATATCCACGCTATCAAAAATGCGGCGTTCGCCTCTGGCAAAGGTAAGATTAGTGATTTGCACTAAATTATCCTGCATTTTATTTTTATTCCGGCAGAAAATTAAATGACGATTATATACTCGATAAGAGTCATTTTGCGAATTAAAAAAGATTGACACCTACTCTTCTCATTTATTTCAGTAATCATTTTGCAAAATGTGGTCCAAAGATCATGAATGAATGAAAACTACAAAGAATAAAATTACTATGATACAATTCACACCTTGTTTAAATGACACTAGAGCATATGAATTTTTGCAAATTAGGCCTTGCAGTCATTGAAACCGAGGCGCAAGCAGTACTTGAGTTGACCCAACGTATTGACGAGCGCTTTGAAGCCGCTTGCGAGTTATTGCTCGCTTGCAAAGGACGTGTTGTTGTCACTGGCATGGGTAAGTCAGGACATATTGGCAATAAAATTGCCGCAACTCTCTCAAGTACAGGTACTCCTGCTTTTTTTATGCATCCTGGTGAAGCCAGCCATGGTGACTTAGGGATGATTACACGACAAGACCTTGTTCTTGCAATTTCTAACTCAGGTTTTACCAATGAAATCATCATCCTACTCCCTCTTCTAAAACGACTTGAAGTCCCACTCATTACTTTAACAGGAAATAGTGAGTCGACCATTGCAAAAGCAGCCAATATCAATCTTGATATAAGCATTCGTCAAGAGGCCTGCCCTTTAGGCCTCGCCCCAACTACGAGCACTACTGTTTCTTTAGTGATGGGCGATGCTTTAGCAGTGGCTCTACTGCAGGCCAGAGGATTTAGTGCCGAAGATTTTGCCCTGGCGCATCCAGGGGGAGCTTTAGGCAGACGTCTATTATTACGTATTGACGAACTTTGCCATGAGGGCGAAGGACTACCTGTGGTCCATGAGCAAGCCACTATTAGTGAAGCATTAATTGAAGTAACGGCTAAAAAATTAGGAATGACTTGCGTTGTTGACTCTCATGGACAGCTCGCTGGTGTATATACCGATGGTGACGTAAGAAGAACGTTAACACACAATTTTGATATTAATACAACACCCTTGGCTACCGTAATGACTAGAAATTGTAAAACAATTAAGAAAGGACTTTTAGCAGCTGAAGCTTTGGCAATAATACAGAAATATAGTATTACCTCCCTTGTGGTTGTCGATGATGCAAATAGGCCGATAGCGGTTATACACTTGCATGACTTACTGCGAGCTGGTGTTTTTTAGATTAAGTATTATTTAGAATCTCGTAAAGGGTAAAAATGAACGAATTAATTGAAAAAGCAAAAAAAATCAAATGTTTGATTTGCGATGTAGACGGCGTATTAACCGATGGTCTTCTTTATCTTGATAATCACGGGAATGAATTAAAAGCTTTTCATGTGCAAGATGGCATGGGTTTGAAATTGCTCATGGCAGCAGGTATTCAAGTGGCAGTGATCACAACCTCAGTCAATGCAGTTATTGATCATCGAATGAAACAACTGGGTATCCAACATTATTTTACAGGACAAGTTGACAAACAGAATGCTTTTGCTCAACTTAAAACACGTCTAAGGTTCAACAGTGATGAGTTTGCTTATATTGGTGATGACTTGCCTGATTTACCTATTATCCAACAAGTCGGTTTAGGGGTAGCGGTAGCGAATGCTGTACGTCAAGTCAAGGAATTTGCAGCTTGGCAAACAGGACAAACCGGAGGTCGTGGTGCTGTTCGTGAAGTATGTGAACTAATTTTAAGTGCGCAAAATAAACAAGAAATTGCGCTTTCAAGGTATTTATCCTCATGAATGCCGCTAAACAAGCAGCATGGCTATTTTGTGCTCTCATAGCACTTGCCTGCTCAGGATGGTACTTCGCTAGCTCAACCATGGTTAAGAAACTGGATGATGAAACTCTTTCTCAATCGGTAGATAGCATCGTGACAAATTTAACTGTCCGTCGCTTTGATGAACAAGGAAAATTAATAAATTATCTGCGAACACCAGAAATGCAGCATATTCCGGCAAATAATATTAATTTGTTAAAAAAACCTTATATTGTTATTACTCAGCCTGGTCAACCTGCCTGGCAGATTAATTCCGATAAAGCGAAAGCTATCCATGGTGGTGAACAAATTACTTTTATTCAAAATGTCATCGTCCATCAAAATAAAGGCGAGCACTCACAAGAAAGCACAATGAAAACAGAAGAGCTCACCTATTTTTCGAAAGAAAAGTTAGCAACCACAAACCTTGCTGTGAGTTTTCAACAGCCTGGAAGCATAGTGCATTCACAAGGAATGAAAGCTTATCTGGCAGATAAGCGGGTACAACTACTAAGCAGAGCGCATGCAATTTATGAACCTAAGCAAGGATAAAATAGTTAAACTAATTACTCTATTGGTATTAGTCATTACTACTAAAACCAGTTTGGCCATGCCTGACGATCGGGAAAAGGTTGCAGAACTAACTGCTGATTCCGCAGATCTAAGCCAACATACGCATCGTGGCGAGTATATCGGCAATGTGGAGTTTGATCAGGGAACCACTCATTTACGAGCGGCCAAAGCAATTACTGAGGGAAATCAACAAAATAAATTAATTCTTGCCATCGCACTAGGAAATGAAACTGCTCAAGCCCATTACTGGACCCAAACTGCTCTGGATAAACCACTACTTCATGCTTATGCTGATATGATCCGTTATTATCCTGAACGTCATTTGGTTGAATTAATTGGCAATGCGCGGGTTACTCAGGGAGACAACTCCTTCTCTGGCCCTAAAATTAGTTATGATACGGAAAAACAACACGTTATCTCCAAGGGTGATACTAAGAATCGAACTACAATCATCATTCATCCTGAGAAAAAAGCATGAGTGAATTATCAGCACGACATCTAAAAAAATCATTTAAGACACGTACTGTTGTTAATGATGTCAGCATTAACATTCGTAGAGGCGAATGTGTGGGTTTATTGGGTCCCAATGGCGCGGGTAAAACCACTTGCTTTTACATGATTGTTGGTCTTCAATCTTGCGATGAAGGTCAGATTATCCTTAATGATAAGGATATTACCAAAGCCCCTATGCATCAACGAGCACGTTTAGGCATTGGTTATTTACCTCAAGAAGCTTCCGTATTTCGTAAAATGTCCGTAGCAGACAATATTTTATCTATATTGCAATTACGCAAAGATTTAGATGACGCCTCACGCCAAGACAAACTACAAGAATTAATGCAGGAATTTCATATTTCTCATATTCAAAAAAGTTTAGGTATGAGTCTTTCTGGAGGGGAACGCCGTCGAGTAGAAATCGCTCGAGCTCTGGCAATTGAGCCTAATTTTATTTTATTAGACGAACCTTTTGCAGGTGTAGACCCTATTTCAGTTCTCGATATCAAAAAAATTATTCTCCACTTGTGTGATAAAGGTATTGGCGTATTAATTACGGATCACAATGTACGAGAAACTTTAGATATCTGCGAACGTGCCTATATTGTGAGCCAGGGAAAAATTCTTTGCGAAGGGGCTCCTGAAGCAATTTTAGGTAATCAACAAGTTCGAGCTGTTTATTTAGGTGAAGAGTTTTCTTTGTAGTTCGCAAAATTGTTCTAGAGCATGTCCTAAATTCAGCTGAATCTATTTAATCAGGATTTTAATGTTACTTATCATTGATAATTACGACTCCTTTACCTATAACCTGGTGCAATATTTCCAATGTTTAGGACAAGAAGTTATGGTGTATGCTAATGATTGTATTGATACTAATGATATTCAGCAATTAGCCCCCCAATATCTTGTTATCTCGCCCGGCCCTAATGGTCCTCAAGAGGCTGGTATTTCACTTGCAGCAATTGGACAATTTCATCAACAAATACCAATTTTAGGGATTTGTCTTGGACACCAATGTTTAGCTCACTACTTTGGTGCTTCGATTGTTCAAGCGCAAACTATTATGCATGGTAAAACCTCCGCTATCGTACACCATAAACATGGTCTTTTTCGTAACTTGCCAAGTCCTTTTCAAGCAACTCGCTACCATTCCCTCTGCGTAGATCCAAAGACTCTTCCTGTTTGCTTTTCCGTTGATGCCTGGGCTGAAAATACCATCATGGCGATTTCTCATCGTCAATACCCGGTTTATGGTCTACAATTTCATCCGGAAGCCATTTTAAGCGAATACGGTTTACAATTACTAACCCATTTTTTAGAGCATGAATACAAATAAACTTTTTGAGCAATTAATAGCGCACGAGAATTTAACATCATCACAAGTGCAGAGCTTCATGCATGCATGCATGAGCGGTGAATTAACTGATGTACAAATAGCAACTTTCCTGGCCTTGATGCGAATGAAAGGAGAAACCACAGAAGAGTTAACCACTGCTGCAATGGTAATGATGGAACTCGCCCATTCAATTGATCTAGGGGAGGACCTTATTGATATTGTTGGAACTGGCGGCGATGGAAAAAATACTTTCAATGTCTCAACTATTAGCAGTTTTGTAGTTGCAGCAGCCGGTGTTCGAGTTGCAAAACACGGCAACCGCTCCGTTTCAAGCCGCAGCGGCAGCGCTGATTTATTATTGCAAGCAGGTTTTGAACTGCAGCTTAGTGATGAGCAATTCCAGAACTGTATGCAGCAGTGTGGGGTTAGTTTTTTATTTGCACCTCATTTTCACCAAGCAATGCAGCATGCGCGTAAGGCCCGCCAACAACTCGGTATTCGTACTTTATTCAATCTTCTTGGTCCACTCATAAATCCTGCACATGTCAAAAAGCAGGTGGTTGGGGTGTATACAAAACATTGGCTTGAGCCTTTGGCTAGAGTTTTAGCAAATTTAGGAAGCCAACATGCTTTAGTTATCAACTCTCGTGACGGTATGGATGAGGTCAGCGTTTCAGCCATTACTGACGTCATAGAATATCAACATGGGGAATTAAAACATTGGACTATCAATCCAAAAGAGTATGATTGCTACCATCTCTCCCTGGATGAAATAGTTGTTGAATCGCCAGCTCAGAGTTTAGCCTTAGCTGAAGAAGTATTTAGTGGCCAACAAGGCCCTGCCCGTGACATCGTTTTATTAAATACAGCTACCGCACTTTATTGTGCCGATCCCAGCATGAGTTTTGGTGAGGCAATTGAAAAAGGAAAAAAAGCAATCGATAGCGGCGAAGCTGGACGCAAATTTCAGCAACTAAAAGAATTAACCCATATGAGCAAAAAATAATGACGAGTATTCTCAATAAAATAGCAGAGCATAAAAAATTAGAGGTTGCCGAAGCGAAACAACGGATTCCCTTGGAAATTTTAATGGAACATCAGGGTTCTACCATCCGAGATTTCATCACAAGTCTTCAAAAAACAAGTCCTGGTATTATTGCCGAAATTAAAAAGGCATCTCCTAGTAAAGGATTAATTCGTGCTGATTTTAATGTGGCTGAAATTGCCACAATCTATGAGCAAAATGGAGCAAGTTGTTTGTCGGTTCTTACCGATGTTAATTTTTTTCAGGGTGATCCCGCTTATATAGCTCTGGCAAAACAATACACGCGTTTGCCCATTCTTCGCAAAGATTTCATTATTGATCCCTACCAAATTTATGAAAGCCGTTTTTTAGGTGCTGACTGCATTTTGCTTATTGTGGCTATGCTTGATGACTCTCAACTCAATGACTATTGCCAATTAGCTCAAGAACTTAATATGGCCGTTTTAGTAGAGAGTCATACACTTGAAGAATTACAACGCGCACTTAAGCTCCCTACTCCTTTAATGGGGGTAAATAATCGTAGCTTACATACTTTCACCACCGACATCAGCACAAGTATTGAATTAGTTCACTATCTCCCTGAAGATAAGATCATGATTACTGAAAGTGGCATTAATTCGCGTGAAGATATCGAATTGATGTTAGACAATGACATCCATTGTTTCCTTATTGGCGAAAGTTTAATGCGAGCTCCAAATATAGGAGCAAAATTACAAGAATTTTTGTCACAATAATATTCACCTACCGTGGGGCTCCTTTGCTTGGAAATGCATACGGTAAAGGGCCTCTATTCAATTAGTCCACAAATCCCATTCGTGTAAGCCCCCTGAACTTCCATCTAAATTTGCCCTTTTATTTGTATTAGTGTGCTAAATTTAGCATAATGCAACCCCATTTTTTCTACTAGAGAGTCTATGACACAGAATAAAATAACTGTTGATCTCTTGAAACAACTGGTGAGCAAAGCAGAGCTTAGCCAGGAAGGCGATACAGCCAACTATATCCCTGAACTAGCGAACGTTAATAAGGATATTACTGCCATGGCTGTTCATACTTTGGGTGGAGAAACGCTATCCTATAGCAACCAACCTCTTGCACCAGTAACCCTACAAAGTACGGGTAAAATGATTACGCTCATTGGCCTACTTGAAGAGTTCGGTGCAGAACAGCTTTTTGAGTGGGTTAAAGTTGAGCCATCAGGGGATGATTTTGCGTCTATTACTCGCCTTGAACAGTTTGGCCCCAAACCCTCTAATCCGATGTTAAATGCGGGAGCCATTACTTTATGCTCTCATATTCCTGGGGTAAGTGAACAGCAATTTGCCTGGCTAGAACATTGGGTACAAAAACTTTTTAACCAGAAACTTAGCATTAATCCATTGGTTTTTGCTTCTGAGAAAAGAACAGGGAATCGCAACCGTTCTCTTGCTTATTTACTTAAAAGCAGAAACAACTTAGGCGCAAACGTTAACGAAACGTTAGATTTGTATTTTACTCTCTGCTCTTATGAAGCAATGCTTGAACAAATGCTTTATTTGCCCACTATACTTGCCAACGCAGGAAAAGATCCTGCAAATGGCGAACAAATTATTTCATTGGAAACTTGCAAAATCACCTTGGCTATTATGGCAACTTGTGGTTTATACGATGAAACAGGAACTCACATGGTTAAAACCGGTATGCCTGCCAAAAGTGGCGTTTCTGGTTATACTATCGCAGTAGTTCCCGGCAAGGCTGGTATTGCTGTTCTTAGCCCTCGCGTGAACTCAAAGGGCAATAGCATTCGTGGGGAGATTATGTTGGAAGAGTTATCCAAAGCAATGAATTGGCATTTTGCTCTTCCCTAAGTGAGTAACTTTAAACTATCTCCGATTTTATAAGCCGCAGTGTAATGTTGTATGGATGGAAGTCCGACAACATTCACAGTCAAGCCCTACTCTATTAGCAAATTACGATACGCATACCCTCATTTTTTTATAAACTAAGATTAGAGGCTGAATTTTTTAAAAGTTAAAGATATCTTCGTAATACAGAGAAAAGATAATGGAATACTGGAAATGATAGATGACCAAAATTATTTCGATCATGATGCGGATATTGGCATTATTGGACAAGGTGCCACAGTAGAGGAAAGTTTTGAGCAAGCAGCAAAAGCGATGTTCGCTTTAATGGGCGATTTATCGCAAGTTTCTGCCAACAAATCCATTTCTTTCGAATTTACAGAAAACGATATTGAATTGGCATTGGTGACATGGCTAAATTTGCTTCTCGCAAGTGCACAAGCAAATAATCTAATATTGTCTCATTTTAAAATTAGAAAAAAAGCTGACCTCTGGCACGGCAAGGCTCAAGGCGAAGTTTGGAGGCAGGATATTGAGCGAGGAATTGATGTAAAAGGTGCAACATTAACCATGCTCTGTGTTCAGCAAGTTGCTGATAGATGGGAAGCAAAATGCGTTGTTGATGTTTAAGGGTATACATCAAAGGAGAATTAGTTTATGGACATGGGCCGAATAAAACAACTTGATGATTATCGATGGGCCCCCATAGAAAGGCCCAATGCGGTCATCATGTACGGTACTCAAGAGTTGATTGCTGCTATGGATGAAAAAGTCCGTGAGCAAATTGTCAATGTGGCTAGTTTGCCTGGACTTGTAGGTCAGGCAATGACAATGCCTGATGCGCATTGGGGTTATGGGTTTCCTATTGGTGGTGTAGCCGCATTTGATGCTCATCAAGGTGGAATTATCTCAGCAGGAGGAGTAGGTTTTGATATTTCCTGTGGCATTCGTTGCTTACGCACAAATCTTTTTTTAGATGATGTTTTATCACACCTAGAAGATTTAGCTGAACAACTATTTTTTCATGTTCCTTCGGGTGTTGGCTCAACAGGGAAACTGCGTTTGAGCTTCCCCCAGTTGGACTCTCTCATGTGTAGTGGCGCCCAATGGGCTGTTAATCAAGGATACGGAGAAAAAGCCGATTTACAATATGTTGAAGAAAATGGCTGTATGCCAGGTTCTTTTCCCCAGTATGTTTCCGAACATGCTAAAAAACGTCAACTGCAAGAAATGGGAACCTTAGGATCAGGTAATCATTACCTGGAAATTCAACTCGTTAAAAAAATTTATGATCAAAATGCAGCCGAAGCATTTGGCCTTCAGGAAAATCAAATTGTCATTGCGATTCATTGTGGTTCAAGAGGATTAGGGCATCAAATCGGTTCAGACTATCTAGTCTCATTGGCCAAAGCAGCCAATAAGTTGGGTCTTCATTTACCCGATCGCGAACTTGCTTGTGCTCCTATCCTTTCAGATGAGGGTCAGCGATACCTTGGAGCCATGTGTGCTGGTATCAATTGCGCCCTTGCTAACCGCCAAATTATTGTTCATTTAACCCGTGAGGCGGTTGCCAAAGTAATTCCTAAAGCTCATCTCGAAACCTTGTTTGATGTGTCTCACAATACTTGTAAGCAGGAAAAGCATTTAGTGAGTGGCAAAGAAAAAGAAATTTATGTTCATCGTAAAGGTGCTACACGCGCTTTTGGACCACAACACCCTGAGTTACCTATACGCTATAAGCAAGTAGGTCAACCTGTTTGTATTGGGGGAAGCATGGGTACAGGATCGTTTATCCTGGCTGGAAACTCTGCCGATACGAATCATGCCTTCGCCTCAGCCTGTCATGGTGCAGGACGTCAAATGAGTCGTAGACAAGCTCTAAAACTTTGGCAAGGAAGAGCCCTTGTCGATCAATTAAGAAATGAAGGCATTTACATTCGCAGTTGCTCAATGCGCGGCATTGCAGAGGAAGCTCCTGGAGCTTACAAAGACGTTCATAAAGTAGTTGAGGCCACGGAATTTGCTGGATTAGCCCGCCGCGTTGCTTTTTTAAAACCCCTTGCGTGTATCAAAGGATGAAATAAGTTTGCTCTAAGTAGATTTAAAACGATTCGCACTAAAGGGATCAGGATTGGTAATTAGCTCATCTCCAGTCATCATTTCAGCAAGCAGTCGTCCAGTAACGGGGCCTAGAGTAAGGCCATGGTGCGCATGGCCAAATGCAAACCAAAGATCACGATGACGAGAAGCCTGCCCTATCACTGGCAACATATCAGGTGTGCAAGGTCGGCATCCCATCCAGGGGAGCTCCTCCAAACGTTTTGTGATAGGAAAAAGCGTGCGCGCAATAGGCTCAACTGAGTTAAGTTGTACCGGAGTCTTTCGCGAATCACGCCGGGCAAATTCAGCGCCTGTAGTGAGACGAATTCCACGTGACATAGGTGCCATGACGTAACCATTCTCAATATCGAGTACTGGATGAGTAAGCCTGGCATCTGGCCTCATATCATAATGCATATGGTAACCGCGCTTGACAGCAAGTGGAAAACGATAACCAAGGCGAGATGTCAAAACGTCTGCCCACGGTCCTAAAGTAATCACTGCAGAATTAGCCCTAATCTTCCCCTCCTCTGTTTTAAGTGTCCATCCATTGGATAACGTATTTGCATTACCAAAGAAAAAACGACCACCAAGACCTTCAAAATGTTTCGCATAAGCCCTGACCAATGCTCCGGGATCACTAACAGATTCTGCTTCAGTGTATCGCAGGGCACCTAAAAGTGAGGTATCAAGATCTGGCTCGATCTGACGCAATGAGATAGTATCCAAGGACTCAAATTTAATGCCATACTCAACCTGACACTTCTCAGCAAACTGCATTTCAATATCTTGCTTTTTTGCTGTTCTAAAAACTTTGAGCCACCCGCCTTGCCGTAGTAAATGACTAACCCCTGCTGCCTGGGCCATTAGATGATGTTCACTTACACTATGTTCGATCAGGGTTGCATAGGAGCGAGCGATCTCAGCATGACGTAACGGATGTGAATTAGACCAGTATTTCCACAAAAAAGGCACAAGTCTCAGAATTGATTTCGGGTGATACCTGACTTCAGGCGAGCGATTGAATGCATATTTGATAAGAGAACCAATCTCTCGTGGGAATGCATAAGGATAGACACCTTCACGTTGAATTAATCCAGCATTGCCAAATGAAGTCTCGCTTCCCGGTAGTTTTAAATCAATGAGAGCTACCGAACGTCCACGCATTTGCAGATGTGTTGCCACCGATACACCAATGATACCGCCACCAAGCACAAAGGTATCAAATCTCATCACGCTACCTCTATTCATATTTCATCCGTAAATATCAATCATCTATTAAACACAATTGTTTATCTACAATTAATTGTACTTATACATACTACACTCGGAGTTGCGTATGCCGGAATGGAAGTCTTAGGATTCGAAGCTACAACAACGTATACAAAGGTAAGAATAAAGCGAGTCATACTCTTGTACTTAAAGCACAAAAAGGGAAGCGTGATATTAACTAATGAAATATATTGAAGGAGATCAATTAAAAAATATCTTTTCTAGCCTTTCATTTCAGAAAAAAATTCAAGTTCTTATCGAACTAACACAGCAAGTACAATTTTTGCATGACAATGATTATTTACATTTGGATATATGGCCAGAAAATATCCTATTTGACGGCCAAGCGATACTTCATGATTATGGATGCAGTGCTAAATTATTGAATGGCACATTTGTAAGTAAATTAAAGGGATCACATATCCCCCAGAAATTATTGAGTCTCATAAAATGCTCACCCCATGTATTTATGGGAAATTTTCAGATACCTATGCACTTGGGATGACTTTTTATGAATTACTTTATGAAGATTACTATGACTATACATTAGATAAGACACTTGACGATTTTATGAAACGCTATACTGCTTATTATAAGTCGGTAATAGAGCTCTTAAATTCAAAAGAAGATTTATTAGCAGGATTAATAATCAAAATGATTACTCCTAGTATTAATCAACGAATATTGACTAGGGATATTTTATCCTGTTTGGCTCTAATAAAAGAAAAACTTAGCCCTGAATTAAATACAACTTATTCTGTTACTTATTAAATTAAAATCTAAGCAGGCGACTGGGCCATCAAATTAACAAGTCCACCCCACATCGGATACTCACTTAATAGTTTTTTTGACTTGCATAAATCATCAGGGACTTGTTCTCGCTTTGTCCGTGTTGACGCCAATGTAATGAGCTTTAGTTCCTTGCTCAATTTTTAAACTCTGATGAATCATCCTATTGAATTTTGTCGAAAAGCTTCCCTCGTTAATAAATGCTTAATATTTAATCTATATAATTGCGCCCCTCACTTATTGTCAATATTAAATACAATCATTTTTGCAGTTAAGAGATTTATATGAAAAGAAAATTCGACACATGCGCCAATAATCAGGGAACAGAAGCGGAAACCTATATAAACTATGTCAAACTAAACAAAACAGTAATTTTGGTTAGAAATTGGATTAAACATAAAAATATACTTATCAGTACACCTTGTAATGAAAAATTTCATTCTGTTTATTCAATCGCAAAATTAGTTGATAATAAAAACCCCCTACCTCTTATGATGCCCGGGGTATATTTCGATGCTAACTATTGTTCTACTAATTATGAAAGCTGGGAAGAACTTTATCTAAAAGATGATATATTTATTTCACTAGAAAATTTACACCATAGTCATCCTCAAGCCTTTTCATTAGAAACGGTTTTTTTGTCAAATAAATATAATGGTTTTTTACGAACAAATCTGCGTTACGATGATATCCAGCTAACGACAATGAGTAAGTACGATCAAGAACGCTTCCTCATTCAGTTAAAAAAACGGTATCCATCTTACTATAAAGACTATTTAGATGCTCAACCTTCTATAAATGCTTTATTAGCAATAAATAAACATAAGTTGGATTATATATTAAATACCGTTGAAACAATGTTGGTATTGAGTTGTCATAAAGGTGGTTTGCGAACCACTAGTCTACCTGATAGTTTAACCGACCTTTTAAGTGCATATGGTTACCAGTTATTAATTCAAATCTTATCAGAAAATTTAAGTGAAAATGAAAGACGAGGATTAAAAAATTTGTGGGCCAAGAATATCCACAACCAATCAGAAAAAAGCGTCCAAGATTTGATTGATTCGGCATTGAGTGGATCTTGTACGACAACTTTAGGTTTATATTGGCTAGGACTTATCAGGGGGGTTCGACAAAATTTCTCGTTTACCTTCAATGAGGTTTTTTTAGATCAAATATATGACAACTTTGTTGCAAATAATCCCATGGAGTCAGCAAAGATATCAAAAGCATTATTTATGGCATGCATTAAAGAGAATATGCGATATATTGCTACGGAAATGTTAAATCCAGTCGATGAGCAACGCGTTTCTGTTACTACTATGTTTTAATCGAAGACATTAAAGAAATAATTCTGAAAATAGGGTTAAATTACAGCAACGAAGAAAAATATCGACGATGCTTCTATTCAACCCTACTCAGGTCATGCTAAGCCTTCCAAGCTCTTTTTTCATTCATTCTATAAATTGCTCTAGACGCTTTTGATAGCTGATGGGACACTGCCTTACTCTTTTCTAAAGCCCAATTCTATGGGTAATTTTACAAATGTTTAAATAAATATCATACTGATGATATTTTGCGCAAATCATGATTTAAAAAATGATACCTCCTCTAATAAGGAAAATTTATGGGTCAACCCGTTATAGATAAGCGACAATTGCAAGTCCTTAATATAATCCTGGCTAAATGGCCATCACTTTACTATACGTTAAATAAATACAGCGAAGGAGCTCTCTTATGAATAAAAATGATAAACAAAAGGATCATCCTGAGATCACAGATATTAAACATATTTGTGATATTTCGCCCGATACAAAAGATACAGAGGGTGTTTGTGAAAAAGTTAGTCATCATGATAGATCTAATAAAAAAACAAGCAATAAGAACCCGAAAAAAAATAAAACTTAAGTGATCCATAAAATTTTCATTTAGTGGAAATTGAGTATTTGTAGATTTTTCTGCAATTAAAGAATGATATTATCCCATGCTCCATAAGATGAACGAATGATTCCGCGAGGAAGTGATAGGATAAATAGTAATCCCCCACAAACTATGCTGGCGATGGTTGCCAGAATTGTTGCTGTATAAATAAAAGGGGTGATTAATAAAGCCACAGCACAAAACAAATTTAGCACGCGTAGTACACGAACTGTTTCAGCTAATGCAGTTATAGTAATTGTTATTACTAGTGAACCAATCAGATGATCAGCATTCGCCATAGAGCCTTCAGTGCCTAAAGTGATGCGAGTGAACATTAGCCATAACCCAATGAGTAAACAAAGTATTAAGTTCCAAGGAAGGGTTATACCGCCACTTAACATGTCTCTTATGACTATTCGCGGTGGCTGTTCAAAGGGATATGCTTCTTCTTTTGTGACTTTAGTTATTTCATCACTGTCCCCAACAAATAAAATCCGTAATAATGGTCTGCCAGCTTTCCATCTTCGCCAAAGAAAGACACTTGTGGCAATTAATTCATCAAAGGAGTATGGCACTTGAATTAACATGGCAATAGCGGCTATCAGACATAAAGTACACCAGGTATTTAAAAGAATTGGCTGAATTATTATAAAGGTAATAGAGACAACCCCAAGAGGTACAATCATAATACCAAACAACAACACCAACCAGGGCATTGTTCGCCAACGATTTGAACCTCCAATGATACCCGTTAGTATCTCCAAAATGTAAACTGCGGCACCAAGCCCTGCATCTGGAACCGGAAAAGCTTTAGATACGGAAGACGTAATAATTTCTTCCGTACCATTTTTTGCGTCTGGCAAATGACCAATAAAAAAAGGGTCCCATACATGCTCGATATGGCCTAGTTGGTAGGCTGCCATATAGCGCGAAATATAAAAACCTACGAATGCCAAGATGATAATAGGTAATCGTTGAACCCAGCTAGAGGGTGAATAATCCCATCCCAATGGAATGGTTGGCCCCTCTAAAGCATTAGGTGCCACTCCTATGTCAGGTCGGACAAGTACGGAAAAACCAATAACAAGTGAGCCAATAAGAGTATCATTTAAATAAGCGGCCGCGGTTGGAGCCCAAAAAATAAGTGGAGAAAATAATACCCACAAACCTATTATCGCACACCCCCAGCGAGCCATTGCTAAACGCCATGATAAGCTTAGCAATGCCAGGAAAATTAAGACAGTACCACTGAGGATATCACTCCACATAAGAGAATAAGATACGTAACCTAAAGTTACTGGAGAAGTTATAAGCCAAAAACCAAAGGCAATATTTAAAAAATGAGCCCATAGATTTTGTTGATGTTGTTTACGAAAATTAGATTCGTAACGCAAGCGAATCTGCTCGGGATTATTTTCCTCAACTGCAACCATCCAGTCAGGCTTGGTTAACCCATTTTCTTCGTACCAACTTTCAGGATCAACCTTAAGCGCTTCAACCATTTTAGGTAGGGTTTCTTCGATTGTATGTTTAGGCTCCCAACGAAGTATTTTCCTTGCTTTAGAAACATCTAATGCATAATGATCAGAAGCAAGATCAATCATGAAAGGACGAACAAAGTTTTTTTCTCCCTGATCAAAATCATCGGGTATCAGCGGTTCTGCTTGATTCTCCAGCCAAGCCCCAGCTTTGGCAATGGGAGGGGGAACAGCATATAAAGCCAAGCTTTCGCTATGAATTAATTGAGTTATATGGCGTTGTAATTTTTCATAGCTGATGGTTTTCGGTTCTCCTGCAAGGATAATTTCTTCTTCGGCCAACTTGTTACGATACAAAAGTGCTTTTTTAAAAATCCTTATTAAATCCTCATGATGAATAAACGGCTGGCCTGCCTTGACATTACCAGCGTATAAATGACTTTTCATATCACGTTCATAGGTTCGTGCTATTTGATTAGCAAGTGTTGGTACACAGGTAACATCATCATATAGTCCTGCGAGGCGCAAGATAAGATAAGGAATTTTTCCATGATGACTAGCAATTATTTCTTCAGCCTTAGCTTTGGATTTTGGGTATACCCATTTGGGTCCAAGTAAATGGTCCTCATTAATGGTTTCTCCGACAGAACATGGCTTATGCACTAGAATAGTGCTTGAATAGATAAATCGATCTACTTCAAAATCTTGCAATCCCATCAGTAGGTTTTTTGTCCCATCTACATTGACAGATTTATATAGTGGAGATTCATCACCTGTAAAATCAAAATAAGCTGCAAGATGGATTACCGCTGCAATTTTACTACCATATTTTTCTTTAAATAATTTAAGTGCCAAGACGACAGAATTCTCTGAAGTGATATCACAGGGAATTTCGCAAGTATCTTTCTCTTTATCGAATCCAATAACCTTGTAAGTGTTTTTTAAGGCACGAGTTAGAGCTCGTCCTATCTTTCCAGCTGAACCTGTTATAATAACAATTGGTTTATTAGCTCCTTTAACCATATCAAAATCCCTTTAAATTTCCAGATAGTTAATTCTATAAATTATAGATAGTTTTTGAATGTATGGTTATTTGAAGAAATGGGAGTTGAGCAATTTATCAGGAAGATAAAATGCGGAATCCACCACAAAGCAGAGGTTATCTGGGCTATATCTTGTCGCAACCCCACCTTAGATGAGTGATAACATCACTGGTTTTAAATCAGACCGATTATGAAATGAGTCAGTAAAAATAAGACCGGCTCTTACTCCAGTCTATCCTAAATCGATTTGATCTTTTCTTGTCCTCGTTTAATCCATTTGGAATTCTTAGTTTATGATGTAGGTCGTGGGGTAGACGGAATCAAATTTGGTTCTTGGTCATCTGCTCTTGTGCAAATGAATAGCTTTTAAGATTATCTGGAATGAAATCTTAGTCTCTTTTCATCAATTTCGCATATACTCTACATTATGACTTCTACTTATCCTGATAGCTTAGCATGGGCACATCCTCTTGTTCGTGACTGGTTTGTTAAGCAATTTTTTTCTGCAACTGAACCCCAAGAACAAGGTTGGCCAAAAATCTTGGCAGGCAACACTACTTTAATTTCTGCACCAACAGGTTCAGGCAAAACGTTTGCTGCCTTTCTCGTATGCATTGATCATTTAGTGCGGCAATCTATTGCCAAAAAATTAACTAACCAGACTCAAGTTTTATATGTTTCTCCATTAAAAGCATTAACCAATGATATTCAAAAAAATCTTATCGGCCCTTTAACTGAAATTATGAAACTAGGTAAAGAGCAAGGTTATGAGATGGAAGAAATACAGATTGCGGTACGAACAGGCGATACACTTTCTCGTGAAAGACAAGCCATGTTAAAAAAACCACCGCATATTTTAGTAACCACACCTGAATCACTTTATTTACTACTTACTGCTGAGAAAAGTCGCGCTATTCTTAAAGATGTTGGCACAGTTATCGTAGATGAAATTCATGCACTTGCAAATAATAAACGGGGTACTCATTTATCATTATCCCTTGAACGATTAGAGGCTATCACTTTACAACCACCTGTTCGTATTGGTCTATCGGCAACACAAAAACCGATTGAAATAGTTGCCAATTTTCTGGCAGGAAGTAATCGTCCCCAACCTGTGATTATTAATATTGGACATATTCGTCATTTAGAACTTAATATCGAAGTTCCATCTAGCGAATTAGCACCTGTCGCCTCCAATGAACTGTGGGATGAAATTTATGAACGGCTTGCGGCATTGGCTCGGCAAAATCGCTCAACTCTAGTATTCGTCAACACGAGAAGATTAGCTGAACGAGTTGCTCATCATTTGGCAGAGCGACTAGGAAAAGACTTAGTAGCTGCCCATCATGGAAGTTTATCGCGTAAGCTTCGTCTGGCCGCTGAAACAAAATTAAAAAATGGTGAACTCAGAGCTCTTGTGGCAACAGCTTCTCTAGAATTAGGAATTGACATCGGGACCGTTGACCTGGTATGTCAGCTTGGTTCTCCGCGTTCAATTTCTGTTGCATTGCAGCGTATTGGACGAGCGGGTCATTGGCATGGAGCAATTTCAAAAGGAAAGATTTTTGCCACAACTCGCAACGAATTGTTGGAGTGTGCCGCCTTAGTTCATGCCATACACACAAAAGATTTAGACAAACTTGTCATCCCAGAAGTTCCCTTAGATATTTTGGCACAGCAAATTGTTGCAACTTGTGCTACTGATGATTGGCATGAAGAGGCGCTATTTGAGCTTATTAAGAAAAGTTTTCCTTATAAAAACCTCCGACGTGAAGAGTTCGACACAATTTTAGAGATGCTTTCTGAAGGCATTGCAGGTTCTCGTGGACGCTATGGTGCTTATCTTTTTCGTGATCGTGTTAATGGTATTGTTAAAGCGCGACGCGGTAGTCGACTAACCGCTATTACGAGTGGTGGTGCTATTCCTGAAAATGGTTTATTCACAGTAATCGCAGAACCTAACAATGTGATGGTCGGGACATTAGATGAGGATTTTGCCGTTGAAAGTAATCGCGGCGATATCATTCTCCTCGGTAATACGTCCTGGAAAATCAGGCGAATTGAAAGTTCAAAAGGCAAAGTATTAGTTGAAGATGCTCATGGAGCCCCACCTAGTGTTCCATTTTGGCGCGGTGAAGCACCATCAAGAACCGATGAGCTCTCTTTACAGGTCTCTGATTTGCGAAAAAAAATAAACGCGATGCTGCCACCAACCCTGTCTCCTACCAAAGAAATTCAAAAACAGCCTGATACAACAATGGCAATAGACTGGTTAAAAGAACACTGTGGGGTCAATGATGCTGGTGCAGAGCAATTGATCGAATATATTTTGGAAGGACGCATCGTTTTAGGTGCAGTACCCACTCAAGAAACTGTTATTGCCGAACGCTTTTTCGATGAGTCAGGAGGCATGCAACTTATTATTCACTCTCCATTTGGTGCACGTATTAACAAAGCCTGGGGATTGGCTTTAAGAAAACGGTTTTGCCGTTCTTTTAATTTTGAATTACAAGCGGCAGCAACAGATGATGGGATCAATATCTCACTTGCCGAACAGCATAGTTTCCCCTTGGCGGATGTTTTCCATTTTTTACATCCTAATACCATTCGTGATGTAATAACCCAAGCAGTTTTACAATCACCGCTTTTTACAACACGTTGGCGGTGGACCGCGACAAGAGCATTAGCTTTGGTACGGTTTCGTAATGGCAGAAAAGTCCCTCCTAATATACTTCGCATGCTTTCAGATGATCTCTTAGCCGCAGTATTTCCCGATGCAGCTGCCTGCCAGGATAATTTGGCGGGTCAAGATATAGAGCTTCCAGAACATCCTTTAATCATTGAAACGATGAAGGATGCTCTTACAGAGGCACTTGATATTGAAGGTTTTACAAATCTTCTCCAAGGCATTGTTACAGGAGCGATTCAATGCCTCGCTGTAGACGCACCAGTTCCTTCTGTTTTTTCTCATGAAATTTTAAATGCCAATCCTTACGCTTTTCTCGATGATGCACCATTAGAAGAAAGAAGAGCTCGCGCTGTCGAGATGCGCCGCATTTTGCCAGAGTCAGTGTTACGTGAGGTTGGAGAACTCGATCAAACTGCAATATTCGAAGTCCAGAAACAAGCTTGGCCCGATATACGAAATGCCGATGAGTTACACGATATTTTACAAAGTTTGATAGCCCTCCCCGCAGACATTCATTTTAGTGATGAACAAAAAATATTCCCGGCATGGCAAACCTTTTTTGAGCAATTGATAGCGAATGGCCGAGCAGGAAAAGCATCCGTTGAAAATAAACAATTTTGGCTCGCAACAGAAAAAAAGAAAACCTTTACCAAAATTTTTCCTGAAGCAACTTTTCTCACTCCATTAGTCGATATTAAGGAGAAAGAATTAAAACGCGAGAAAGCCATCATCCTTATGGTTCAAGGATGGTTACAACAACTAGGTCCTGTTAATTCTCACGAATTAGCTAATGCATTCTCCTTGAATCCAACAGAAATAGAACAAGCAATACTCCATCTCGAATCCACAGGCGCAATTTTACGAGGAAAATTTAGAACAACCCCTTCTAATCAGCTTGAATGGTGTGATAGACGACTTTTAGCCAGGATTCATCGTTTAACTGTTGGCAAATTGCGACAAGAAATAGAACCTGTTACAGCCGCTCAATTCATGCGCTGGTTAGTTAATTGGCAACATCTAATGCCCAATACGCAATTGAGGGGCGAGCATGGTTTGTTAGAAACTATACGGCAATTACAAAGTTATGAAATTCCGGCTAATGCCTGGGAAAAACAAATTTTTGCCAAACGCGTGAAAGATTATAGTCCCGACATGCTAGATCGCTTATGTTTAACAGGAGTAATTGGCTGGGGACGCCTATCCCCCCACCCAGCCCTTGCTCAAGAAGCGGCAGACTCTTTAAAGTATAAACGCATCATTCCAACGAGTGTTGCCCCTATTACTTTTTTCATTCGTGAAGATTCCGACTGGATGATGAGAGCCTCCCATTTAGAGGATGAGATACCCTCCTTAAGTCATGTTGCACAAAATATCTATTCTTACCTAAAAGAAAATGGCGCTTCTTTTTTTATCGATATTGTGTATGGGGTAAATCATCTAAAAGCAGAGGTTGAAACAGCGTTGTGGGAGTTAGTTTCTGCAGGATTAATCACTGCCGATGGCTTTGACAATTTACGTACTTTAATCGACCCTCATCGTCGCTCTGGAAGACGAAGCCGCAGTATTTTTAGACACGCCTCTGGAAGATGGTCTTTATTAAATACGACAAAAAGAGAAGTCACCAAAGAAAAACAGATTGAAGCAACCTGTTGGGTTTTGCTTCAACGATATGGAGTTTGTTTTCGTGAATTGCTAGCAAGAGAAAAAATTATTCCAACTTGGCGAGAGTTATTAATCGCTTTTCGTCGCTTGGAAGACCGAGGAGAAATAAGAGGTGGCCGCTTCGTCGATGGTTTTCTGGGGGAACAATTTGCCTTACCTTATGCAGTCGACTCTCTTCGTGCCATAAAAAAGAAATTGCCTGATGAAATAAGCGTTAGTATTGCAGCAGTAGATCCTTTAAACCTGGTTGGCCTAGTATTGCCAGGGGAACGTATCCCGGCTCTCTCAGGAAAAAAGTTAGTTTTGCGAGACGGGGTTGTCCATTCTGAAGAAGTTTATAACACCAGTTCATAATTTACTCCCCGAAAGACAGCAGGGTCCATCACTTCAGCCCACCATAAATGGATGCCGCGGGAAATCGTGATTAACAAGAGTACTACCTCGTTTATAAAAACTAATGAAAGCTTATCTTTTACAGTAACTATTTTTTCCAGCAGTTTAAATTGCTACTATAGCTCTCTTCGTCATCACCACTTAGCATTATGCAACAGGATTCATCAGCACTCACTGTAAGCCAACTTAATCGCCAAATCCGTTTCTGGCTAGAAAATGAAGTTGGTGAGATAGTGGTCATGGGCGAGTTATCTAATTTAAGTAAACCTTATTCAGGCCATTTCTACTTTACTTTAAAAGATGCGACAGCTCAGTTGCGATGTGTTTATTTTCGTAACCATCATTCCGCAGAAAGTAAAAATTTCAAAGATGGACAACAAGTCCTAGCAAAAGGGAAATTAAGCCTTTATGAAGCTAGAGGCGATTATCAACTGATTGTACATTCATTAAGCGAAGCAGGCTTAGGGGAACTTTATCGGCAATTTGAAGAATTGAAAGCCAAACTCCAAGCTCAAGGATTATTTGCAGCAGAAAAAAAGAAAAGAATCCCTCGTTTTTCATCCCTCATCGGCGTGATTACTTCAGCAAATGGTGCTGCACTACAAGATATCCTGATTACTTTGGCCAGACGTTATCCCTTGGCTTCGGTAAAAGTGTATGCAAGTGAAGTACAAGGCAAAGAGGCACCACAGCAACTGATTAAAGCGCTTCACAAAGCGAATAGGGATAATCAAGCCGAGGTCATAATTCTAGCCAGAGGAGGCGGTAGCATTGAGGATTTATGGGCTTTTAATAATGAACAATTGGCTATGGCGATAAGCGAAAGCAAAATACCAATTGTGACCGGAATTGGCCACGAAACTGATTTTACTATCGCAGATTTTGTTGCCGATTTAAGAGCCGCTACACCGACTGCTGCTGCCGAAGCAGTCACACCAAATCAAGTTGAATTAGCTGCTGCATTACAAACATTCGAACGGCGCATAATTTCCTTAATTAGCCGCTTTACACAGCACAAACAACTTTTACTATCCCATCGGATGGCTAAAATTTTGTCGCCGCAACAATTGATTGCCAAGCATTGGCAATCAGTTGATTTTTTAGAGCGGCAGCTTTACCAATCCATGTATGGTTTGGTCAGCAAAAGAAATAATCACCTCAACTTATTACTCACCAAATTACATGCCCAAAACCCGAATGCTTTGCTGCAGCAATCACGAAGTCAAATTCTTTCTCTTGAACAACATTTAACCCAACATATCAAAACTAAATTAAATGGATTAAAACAGCGTTTTACAGCGAAGCTGGCTACATTGCATGCCGTCAGCCCCTTAGCTACACTGGAAAGAGGATATGCGATAGCAACACTTAATAAAAAAATTATCTTTAGTACTTCACAAGTAAAAAAAAGTGATATCGTAAATGTACGCCTGGCACAAGGAACCTTAAGTTGCGAAGTAATTGAAAAGGAATAAATGATGAAGGATTATTTCATATCTAAAAGACTTGGGTATCAATCTTTACTAACTGCTGCACTGCTCTTTTTAGTAGCACATAGCTTATTTGCCAATACACTGCCTGAAAATCATTCAGTCAATGGTGGTGTTACTATTATTCCAATTGATATCAAACAAAAGCCTGAGGTTTATTTCGAGAACAAAAAAATCGCAGTTATCCCCAGTTCAAAACCTAATCAATGGTTACTTCTTGTTGGGATACCCTTGGATAAACAACAGTCCATTCAAAACCTTGTTATGACAAAGCCTTATCGCATGTCTATTCCGTTTCATGTCACCGATAAATATTATGCAACGCAATATTTAACCATTAAAGACGAGCGTCTTGCTAACCCCTACGCTGAAGACAAAATACGCATCGATCAAGAAAACAAAGAAATGACAGCTATATATTCGCAATTTACGCCTAATAATCCCTTTATCGAAGGTTTTAAAGCACCTGCACACGGCCCTATTACAAGTCTTTTTGGCTTAAAGCGATTCTATAATAATCTACCCTGGCCCCCTCACTCTGGTTTAGATATTGGCGCACCTCAAGATACCCCAGTTCATGTCATTGCGAAAGGAAATGTAGTCAGCACAAAAGAATATTTTTTCACGGGCAATACTGTAATAGTGGATCATGGCATGGGCGTGTTTTCTCTTTATGCACATTTAAAACGCATCGATGTCAAAGTTGGCGATCATTTGCAACAAGGTGCATCAGTAGGTACAGTTGGAATGACCGGCCGAGCAACTGGTCCTCATTTGCATTGGTCAATGGTCATGAATCAAACACTGGTCGATCCACTTCTTTTTGTACCTTTACGAGTAATTACTGCAGTACCTGCAACTAACAAAATAGTTCAGAAAACCACACAACCTACATCGAATTTAAATCAGTGATGCCTATTAAAAGGAATTTATATGCTTGAGGAAATTAATAACAGTTTGTCCGTCATCATTCAACAAACTCGGGCAAACACGAATATCCTTATTATTATTTTGTGCATACCGTGGCTAGTATATTTCCTTAATCTTTTTTTTAACAATAGATTGCTTTATTTAGGTATTATTCCAAGACGACTTTATGGATTGAGCGGTATCCTATTTTCTCCACTGCTGCATGCAAATTTCAATCATCTTTTTTTTAACTCAATCCCACTACTGGTATTAAGTAATTTTATTTTGATCAATGGATTGACATACTTTTTATATGTGACTGTGTTTATTACTATCCTTAGTGGTTTTTTAATCTGGTGTTTTGCCAAACCAGGAATTCATATCGGAGCCAGTGCTTTGATTACAGGATATTGGGGATTGTTGGTCAGTGATATCTTACAACAAGGTACCGTTACCGCAATTATCTTAGGAATTATAAGCCTCTATTATTTTGCCGGGATTTTTTTAGGAATCTTCCCTGGGAAAAAAGGAGTGTCTTGGGAGGGGCATTTATTTGGTCTGATAGCAGGTTTTGCTACCAGTTATATTGTGAGTTACCTTGGCTTAACCTAGTAGAGGGCATTATTCAAAGTAATTACCTATCAACCTTTTAGAGTTCAAATTTTGAACCGAGCCGTTTTTCTCTTGCATTATGATAAACCGTTTGCGCAATACCAATATCTTGAATTGCAAGGCCTACAGATTTAAAAACGGTCATCCGTTTTTTGTAATAATCTGTGTTTTTTTGAATCATATCCCCTAATTCTTTAAGTCTGGTTTTCGTCAATGCTTTATTCTCAATGGCATGAATAATTTCGCCTGCTTCTTTAAGTACAGCTCTTTTCTCATCGACGATAACCAAAGCTTTTTTTAAAACATCATTAGCAATCTCTCGCATTTCTTTGGTATGAGAGCCTATGGCGTTAATATGAATTGAAGGATTAATATCGCTTAAGTGAATAAGTGGTTCTGTACTGCCTGTTGCAGTACAAATAATATCTGCCTCTTTTACTGCAGCTTTCACATCTCTGTAAGTTTTTACATCAAAGTGATCGCGTATAGCCTCAGCAAATGAATCGGCATTTTTCTTATTTCGTGACCAAATCGATACGCGGCGAATATCTCGTACCGCAGCAACAGCTTCAAGTTGTGTCACAGCCTGGACACCCGAACCAATAATTGCTAAATGCTGTGCATCCTCTCTTGCAAGATATTTCGTTGCTAAACCTGAGACGGCTCCAGTTCTAAGGGCTGTCAGATAAGTTCCTTCCATAATGGCTTCTATTTGTCCTGTTTTAGCGTCTAAAAGCAGAATGGTTCCAAAAATATTAGGGAGATCTTTCTTGGCATTATTAGGAAAAATAGAAACAACTTTTAGCCCCAAAGCTTCTTGTGCTGGTATATAGGCAGGCATCGTCAAGGTCAACGCGTTTTCCTTTTCTATGGGAATAGGCGTTCTAAGCGGCATGACAACTTCATGTTTAGCTAACTGTATAAAAGCAGTTTCCATTGTTTCTATGGCTTCTTTCATCGTGATGCATTGCTTAATGTCTTCCAGCTTTAATAAAGTTAAACTCATAATTAAATACTCCAGGGATTTCAAAACACCTACAAAGTTAAGCTTAGAATAATATTCATATAAAGGAGACTTATATTTAGCACAAGGTTTTCACTCACGCGAGCTTTAGGAATATTATTGGTTAAACACTATTGAAAACAGTGCTAGAGGCTACATGATCGAACAGCAAAGAGGCTAAAATTTACTTTTTTCGTCAAATATTGGATACTTTATACTCAGTCTGTAGATTTTCCACATAATTAGCGCTATACTGTACCTCTCCTACTTTTTTACAAAATTGTTTGGCATAAAAATCTGCATCATCACAAACATGAGAATAGACATCATAGGGGGCACCATTTTTAGGTTCATCCTGAGGAGCACCTAAAGTAATGTCTTTAAGATCAATGCCAAATGCTTGTTGTACAATTCCTCTAACGATCCATTGAGTCGTACCCCCTGTTCCTCTCTCAAAGCTGTAATATCGAGATAACATAAATGCGAGCTTTCCTACTCCCTCTAACAATTCCTCAGGGGATAAGTTTTTATTATGAAGGTAATAATTCTGCCATGACCTAAGAGCTTCAGCTCTAGGAGTAACCGCACTTGCTGGGGGTTGGAATTCTGTCTTTACAGCAGCCAGAAGATTGTTAGAATCATAAATTAATGTTAATTTTTCTTCAGGAAGATAAATTTTCTCACCATTCCCCAGGATAACAGGTGATTTTAAACACAACTCTTTAGGATTGCCATCAAGTTTCTTTTGCAAGATCAGTGCATCTGACAGTGATACAAAAGCCGCGTTAGCAATAACACTCTCCAATATACTGTTATCATTTGAATATCCATCCTGATTAATAACTTCTGTTCTTGGGGTGCCAAAACGAGTTTCCTCTGATTCATGTCGTATCCCTGCTATCTTACCTCTTATTAAGGCGGCATACTTTAATACTTTTTCTAGTGGTTCATTTTGTTTTATTTGGGTGCCTATATTTTCTTCTACTGCATTGCAACATAAAGTCCAAAATTCACGTGAAGCTTTGCTTTTGGCATCCTGAGTAAAAAAAGTATAGGTGGTATTTAATCGTGCATCACAGGATTTATCTGTAATAGGCTTGTAGTCCAATATTTGCTCTTGCGTTGTCTTAGTTAACAAACCTAGACTATATAAGTCTTTTAATTGCTTTGTTTTTATTTCTACCACCTCCTTGTCCAAATTAAGCAACCACTTCTTCTGGGAGTCAGTCACTACTTCTGGTAAGTCTTTTAGGAACCTAAATTTTGCCAAAGTATCTTTTTTATTTCGTGATCCTACTTCTTCAGCACTTAGTAGAGTCCCTCTTAAGCTTTCTATTTCTTGGATAATGGATTGCTCCATCCATGCATTTTTTTTACTAATATTAGCGTCTAGATTCTCTTCCGTGTATTGGTTAAGGTTACCGATTTGTTGATTTGAGGCCGATATAATGTCAGTAATCAATTGAGGATGCTCAGAAATTCCATTCGCGATAGCTGTAATATCCTTTTGAAATGCTATAATTTCCCCTTTGAGATTATCTCTTCTCTCTATAAGAATCCTTGCTTCAGGGATAGAATAGTCGAGAGTAAAATCCTTCTCTGTAATTTTAGCTATGGTCTTTTCCAGTTCTTGTACTTTTTTTAGAAGAAGCGGGTATTTTTTGTATATTTTTTCTTCAAGTTCTAAGAGTTTTTGATTGTTCAATAATAATCCAATTTCATCTTCATGAATAAGAGCTTCAAATTCATTGGGCATTTCTTTTTTTTCATATGCCTCTAGAAGCAATTTTGCAATGCTTTGTGGCTCAGCATTATAAAAGGCCGCTTGCACAGATAAAATCTTAACCCCCTTCTCATCGCTCCATGTTTGAATGGAAAGGTCATCCTTATCCTCTATAGAACCATTATAATCATTGCGATTTACTGATAACGGAGCATCCGTCAACAAAAATGAAATTTCTACACCATTCTGGTTACAACTAAATTTTAACTTCATACATCTTGCCCGCATAGCAAAGATTCTTAAAGTATAACCAAATGGTTATATTTTGCACATTTGATCCAAATAAATACCCCACACAGTTCGTTGAGACTAGAATAGGAACTACTTTTTTGTAAAATCTTAAGCAGCAGATTTGATTGACAAAAAAATATTGGAATTATTGGTAGTATTTATCAAGCCAATCGTAGCAGTCTTGTAATATTGTTATTCGTATGCGACAGTTTAAAATTCATAGCCATAAGGAAATATTATGAAAGTTAGAACTATCGCTGAATTTGTTACAGCATTATCTTTGGTTACATTTGTGGCAAACGCCAACTGGGTTTGTAACGTGGCCAACAAGCGCGGCGAACACTGGACTTTTACAGCCCCCACTCAAGAAGGTGCCCAATCAATGGCGAAAAATGCCTGCGATGTTAACAGTATTAATCCTAACAACTGTAATCCTGATTGCTATGATAATGGTGTAGCAGCTGGCCGTTGGCATTGCGTAGTTAGCAACCTGAAGGGACAGAATTGGTCGTTTTTTGCACCAACCCAAGAACAAGCAAATGCTTTAGCTAAGAATGCCTGTGATGTAAATAGCATTAATCCTAATAATTGCAATCCTTCTTGTGTTCCTGAATAATCCATCTCGTTCGGGCGGGTAAGAGCCGCCCCTGCCAGAATCGTCGCAAACTTACAAAAATGTTTTAATTATCTAGAGGTTAGGGCGAAACCCCAAGAATAGAAGCCATGGCTATTTTATAGTATACTAACGCCCCTTGCAGTTTATAGACACACGTTCACTCCATGGCCAAACTTATCCTCAATCTTCCTAAAATTGATAAAAAACAGACATGGGGCCAGTTGTATGGCAGCAGTCTTCCACTAGCAATCGCTGAGTTTTGTCAGCAAAAATCAGGAATTAAACTGTTAATTACCCCTGATAATTTAAGTGCCGGACAGCTTCTGGCGGAATTGCGTTTTTTTTTAAGTGATGAAGAAACTTCACCAGAATTATTGTTTTTCCCAGATTGGGAAACACTGCCTTACGACCAATTCTCCCCTCACCAAGATATTATTTCCGAACGATTGGCAAGCTTAAGCCGCCTACAACAAGCGGCAAACGCCATTGTCATTAGTTCAGTTAATACATTAATGCATCGTTTGTGTCCATCACAATTTTTAAACCATCATGCTTTAATGCTCAAAGAAGGCCAAACACTGAACCTAGAACATTTCAGACATCAGTTGCAGGAAGCAGGCTATTACTGTGTAAACAAGGTATTAGAACATGGAGAGTTTGCCATTCGCGGGGCAATTATCGATATTTATCCCATGGGGAGCACTATCCCTTTTCGCATTGAGTTATTTGATGATGTTATCGATAGTTTGCGTCAATTTGATACTGAGTCACAACGCACAATCACAAAAATTGCCGAGATTCAGCTTTTACCAGCCCGCGAATTTCCATTGAATGAACAAAGTATCACTTTATTTCGTCGTGCGTTTAGAGAACAATTTGCCGGCAACCCTAGTCAATGCCCTGTTTACGAGGCAGTCAGCGAGAACCAGTACCCTTCAGGAATTGAATACTATTTGCCTTTATTTTTTGAACAGACAGCTACCTTTTTTGATTACTTACCCGCAGATGCCAATGTATGTCTCATTGAAAAAGTCTCTGAGCAGGCTGAGCAATTTTGGCAAGAAGTTACAACACGTTATGAGCAGCGAAGTTATGACATTACCCGCCCCATTCTTAAGCCGAATCACTGCTTTCTAACACCTACGGAACTACTCACTTACGCCAATAAATACCAGCAGCTTCGCTGTTACCATCAACCTGTTGAAAAGAAAGGGGCGGTACTTAATTTTAATGTTGATAAAGCTCCTTCCTTACCAATTGAGCGTCAAGCAGAAAACCCGCTTACAAAATTGAGTACCTATTTAGATAATAAGAACAAACGCTTTTTAATGGTTGTTGAAAGCGCTGGAAGACGGGAAGTGCTTCTGGATTTACTGAAACAGGCCACCATAACACCTAAAATCCAGCCCTCTTGGCAAGCCTTTCTCAATGACACCTCTTCGGTCAACATTACTACGGGCCCTCTCATTTATGGTACTGAATTAATTGATCAGCAAATCAGTATTATTGTGGAAGCGCAATTATTTGGTGAGCAAGCTATACCTCAACGTCGTAGCACGCAAAAAACAGTCGATCCTGATTTGATTATTCGCGATTTAGCAGAATTGCGGATAGACACCCCCGTTGTTCACCTACAATTCGGGGTAGGTCGTTATAAAGGACTTAAAACTTTAGACAGTAATGGCACTCTCAATGAGTTTCTTGTATTAGCTTATGCCGGCGATGATAAAATTTATGTCCCAGTGACATCACTTCATTTGATCAGTCGTTACACAGGCATGGATAGTGAACACGCGCCCCTCCATAAATTGGGGACTGATCAGTGGCAAAAAGAAAAGAAAAAAGCAGCTGAAAAAATCCATGATGTCGCTATCCACTTATTAGAAGTTTATGCCAAGCGTGAAGCCAAACCAGGCTATATTTACCAATTTCATCCTAGCGATTACCAACGCTTTGCCAGCGGCTTTCCTTTTGCTGAAACAACGGATCAATTGAAGGCAATTGAACAAATCATTAAAGATATGGAATCGCCCCGTCCAATGGATAGACTGATTTGCGGAGACGTCGGTTTTGGGAAAACTGAAGTTGCCATGCGTGCTGCTTTTATTGCCGTTCAAAATAGCAAACAAGTTTGTATCTTAGTCCCTACTACCTTACTTGCTGCTCAACATTTCGAAACTTTCCGCGACCGTTTTGCCGAGTTTCCCGTGAATATTGAACTACTCTCACGATTTCGTAGTGGCAAAGAATCCGAAAAAGTTATTGAGTCTTTAAAAAGTGGGCAGATTGATATTGTAATTGGAACACACAAACTTTTTTCCAAAGACATTACCTTTAAAAATCTAGGATTACTCATCATTGATGAGGAGCATCGCTTTGGTGTCAAACAAAAAGAACATATCAAATCATTACGTACCCATGTTGATATCTTATCAATGACAGCCACCCCTATTCCCAGGACTCTAAACATGGCTATGGCAGGCATCCGCGATATCTCTCTTATCGCAACTCCTCCTGCAAAAAGATTAGCCATTAAAACATTTTGGCAAGAAAAAAATGACTATATTCTCCGTGAAGCAATGCTGCGGGAAATTTTAAGGGGTGGCCAGGTTTATTTTCTTCACAACAATGTGCAAACCCTTGAACAAGTTAGCCAGGATTTACAAGCTCTGGTACCAGAAGCTAAAGTACGTGGCGCACATGGACAAATGCATGAACGTGAGTTAGAGCGGATTATGTCTGATTTTTATCATCACCGCTTTAATGTGCTGGTCTGCACAACGATTATTGAAACCGGCATCGACATTCCGACAGCCAATACCATTATTATTGATAGAGCTGACAAATTTGGTTTAGCGCAACTCCACCAATTACGTGGCCGCGTGGGGCGTTCGCATCACCAAGCATACGCTTATCTGTTAACTCCTAATGAAAAATTATTAACCCCTGATGCCGTCAAACGTCTTGAGGCCATTGTTTCTCTAGAAGACTTAGGCGCAGGTTTTACACTCGCCACGCACGATTTAGAAATCCGCGGGGCGGGTGAATTATTAGGGGAAGAGCAAAGCGGCAACATGCAAGCAATCGGTTTTAGCCTATTTATGGAAATGCTTGATAAAGCAGTAAGCGACTTAAAAGCCGGGAAAACCCCTGAATTAGCAACTCCTATGCAGCAAGGGCCTGATATTGACTTACGATTAAGCGCAATTATTCCTGAGGATTATATTGCTGATATCCACACACGATTAATTATGTATAAACGGATTGCGAATGCCAAAGATAAACAACAATTGCGTGATCTGCAAATTGAAATGATTGACCGCTTTGGCTTATTACCACAGCCTGCTAAAAATCTTTTGTTAGTCACGGAACTTAAATTGTTGGCAACTAAATTGGGCATTAATAAAATTAACGTAGCCCAGCAAAATGGCAAACTTGAATTTACTGATCAACCCCAAATTGATCCCGCAATATTGATTAATCTCATTCAACTACATGCTAAACGCTATCAAATGGATGGGCCTACTCGCTTGAGGTTTACCCTGGATAGTACTGCAGCAGAAGAACGCATTCATGAAACACAGTCATTATTAATAAAGTTAGCAAATAAAGAAATAGAATGGTGATTAAGACACCATTTGGAATACGACAATCTAAATCATAACGCTCATTAAATGATCTATATATCCAAATTTAAATATGACTTGGGATTTTGTAATTCCTCTGGTACCACTTCTTTGAATTGGCCTTGATAGCGGATAAACTCAAGACGACGCATCAGTGAACCCTGCGCATTAAAATTCGGATTCTTTTTCATCTCCATCTCAAGTTGCTCTAATACAAAACTAATATTAGCCTCTTCTTTCTGCAGACTCTTTATAGAAGCAGACACTATTTGATGGTGATTGCGATTCCAATGACCAGTAAAAAATAAACCTAAAGTTGGAGAAAACCAATTTTGCTTGTTGTAATCAATGAGTATGTCTAAAGCATTTTCATCAAAAGATTTCTCTTCATGCCATAAATGAGTATAACGCTCATAAAGACTCTTCACCTGCTTGGCAGCTTCCACTGTCCCTATATCTGCTAAGAATTGAGACTCTTTAAATGTAAAATCGAATTGCTGTGGCGAAACTAAATATTGGATTAATGTTCTATTGGCTTCTTGCAAATAATTTTTAGGCTGCGACGCTAAAAAATTGCTCATTGAATTGTTATCATCTATCTCATCTAGGTCAGCTAATTTGCTAAGCGCAATATAGATAGCAACCAAATCTTTAGCGCGCTTTTCTGATTTTGATGAAGCATCAATTGCTATTTTTTTCCTAGTGAATGGGCAAACGACCTGATTTTCAGTTAGCACTTCCCCTTCATGTAGTAATGTTTTTTTCTTTTGATCAACGATTGCCGCTTGCTTCAATACCATTGCTTGGCAAAATTGCGGTAAAAAGAGTATGGGGTCATTTGGACCCAATCCTTTCATGATTTCAATGATTGACAGAATATCTTCCAGGAAAGGAAGAAAATCATCATTTAATCTTAATACTACCTCATTTAAAATGACCGGTTGTAACAAACCGATCATAATAATGCTCTGAAATTGAGCACATTTTCGGAATATTGTTTCAATAGGTTGATTACCCATAGTTAACAAAATGGATTTATACTTTTTTTGCAGCTCTGGTAATTCATTCTCTTCTTCTAGCGCAATACTAATTGCTGATACATCAGCTTCATCTCGTGTAATTAACTTGCGAATGTCATCTAATACTTTCTTAAGTCCATTTATTGTGTCCTCTGATATTAAGCGAACTTCAGCATAAGGGTCTTCATAGCTTGCAAGGAGGGGTGTTTCTGGAATTTCAAAAAGCTGAGAATCTATAATATACGTTGCTTTTTCTTTGATTTTTTCTGCGAATTTACGAGTATCGATTTGAGTAAAAAATGGCACAGCAACCCCGTCTGATGGATGAATCACATAGCACTAATGACTCATTTTTTTACAATTTGGGCATTTTAAATAAAATATGAATTTTGATCAATAACTTTTTACTAGTTCCTAGGAACCCCAAGGCCCTTTTGGCCTTTCCCACAATTCATCTTTATCATGCAATTGCTTACTGTAAGCCTTGTCTAAATATACCTTGGTGCCTTCCAGTAAATTAGCAGCTACCCTTCTAAACATCGGATCGGAATCTTTATTAATCATCATTTCTAATGTGTCATAAGCTGTACCGTGTCTGTTATTGACTCGATGAGTTACTCTTGCCATTTTATCAATTATGGCTTCCGTGGAAGGCTGAAAAAATGCAGACCGGCTATTTGCTGCGGCATAAAAATCCTTCATTAGTGCAAAAATAGCCTCGACTGTAGGCTCAGTCAGGCTAGGACTAGGTGTTATGCTCACTGGAGGCAGCGATGCACGTTTAGAAGCAACAACAGGAGTCGCTAAAAACTCTGGCGGTTGATATTCCGAGACAACATCTACCTTAGGATTCACAAGACCATGCCAAATTTTTGCCGCTTGCTCACTTTTATTTGCCATAACCTTCCCAGCAGTTTCCCTAAAGCCGATTAATAAAGTTTCAACCTGGCCACTTAAACCTAAGTTGATAGCCATAGCCTTAATAAGATTTTCATGAGTTGTTTTCCAAAGTTCTATCGCGCCGACATCAGCAACCGTTAACTCTTTGCTCCAATCAATAATATGTTCTGGTTCAAAATCAAAAAAATAGAGTTTATCGCTAATTACCACATTCCTAGCAACGATATTATCACCCATTCCTTTCACAACACTACGATCGCGATCAATTACTCCTGCATCAAGCATCGCGAAAGATAAATTCATAGCCTGACTTAGTAAGGATTTCGACTGTCCCTTAACATCTGACCATTTCGTTGCTAGTTTATTCGGGTAAGCTTCGCGGATAAAGAAGTCCTCTCCTGCAACAATAACTGGCAAAAATCCCGGCGCTTTTCCTTGCAGCTTTAATGAGGCATCAAGATCCTTACGAGCACCCAACCCTTGTTTAAATACAATAGAAGCAGGATGAGTAGGATCTGTATCGGTTGATTTTTTGCTTCCTACTAGAACAGTAATCGCCTCGCCCTCCTTAGCAACCTCAAAATCATAGTAATCACGCATATTGTCAGCGGTTAAATTAGGCACGTCTATTCCCTGTTCTTTATCAACTTACTTGTTGATTTAAATATAGGATAAAAAACAGGCAATAGACTGAAAAACAGGCTCTATGCAGGGAAAAAACTTTTTAAAAAATTTACAGTAAACACTGTTATGATGATGAAAAATAGGGAATAATTAACTAAAAGTCGCGCAAAAATCTGGCTTGCATATATACTATAAACGAGAACAATTTAGTATAAGGTTTATATCATGGACATAAAAAAATACATCTTATCCATTTCAATGGGTACCCTATTACTAAACTCAGTATATGCCACCACCCAGGAAGGCGAGGCAGCTTATAACGAAAAACGTTACGAGAAAGCATTTCTTCTACTCTCTGAAGAAGCTGCCAAAGGGGATGCAAAAGCACAATATCTACTTGGTAAAATGTATTATAACGGAGAAGGAGTCACTTATAATCCTGATAAAACCGAGCAGCTATTATTGGCTTCAGCCAATCAGGGAAATGTCGATGCCCAGGTATTACTAGCTGGATTTTATTGGTATCAAGAGACGCCAGACGGATATAGCAAAGCATTGCAATGGTATGAAAAAGCAGCTGCTCAAAATAACTCCGATGCACAATATGCTCTAGGTTACATGTACGATCATGCAACAGGAGTACCTCAAAATTATGAAACCGCGATGTCATGGTATAAAAAGGCAGCAGAGCAAGGCAATTCTGAAGCCGCCTTATCTATCGGATTTATGTATGATACAGGTACAGGCGTGCCGAAAGATTTAAATGAAGCCATCAAATGGTATCAAAAAGCTGCGAGCATGGATAATCCTGGTGCCTTATATAACCTTGGTCTTTTGCATAAATATGGTGAAGGCGTGTCAAAAGATGAATCTAAAGCCTTCGAATATTTCCAAAAAGCAGCCGATAAAGGACATGCCAAATCCCAGCTTGAAGTAGGCTATTTTTATGACACTGGTAAATCAGGTACAGCAGATTTACAAAAGGCTGCTTATTGGTATCAAAAAAGTGCCGATCAAGGCAATGCCAATGCCCAGTTTAACATAGGTGATATGTACCTTTATGGTGATGGAGTCACCAAAAATTTAGAACAAGCAGTTAGTTGGATACGTAAATCAGCCGAGCAAGGCTATGGTAGAGCACAAAATAAAATGGGTGTTTTTTATCGTGATGGTATAGGAGTAACAGCCAATCCAATTGAGGCTTATGCATGGTTTAGTGTAGCTGTCACTAATGGATTTACTGATTCCAGTAAATCACGGGATGAGCTTGAAAAAACATTAACTCCTGATCAATTACAACAAGCCAAAGACTTGGCTAATAAATATTCTGAGCAGTACAAAACCAAATAACGTGAATTCGACATAAATGGCATAAAAATGCCTTTATATCCCGTAAAATGCGCAGCATTTAGCAGCATTTATACGGGCTCCAGTTCAGAATACTCAATCAACATAGAAAATCAAAATAATTAGGCTGCCTGTTTTGCAGAATAGCCTAATTAGAGCCTAGGCCCAAACAATAGTGTTATGTTGTGTAATCGCCCTTTTGATAATGTCACGATAGTTTTCTTCCACAGTTCGTCTTTTCACTTTAAGAGTGGGGGTCAACAAACCATTTTCAGGGGTCCAGGAATCATTTAAGACAATAACATGACTAATTTTTTCATAATTTGCCAATTCGCTATTAATTTTACGCAAATTTTCTTGTAAATCTTGTTTGATATTTTCTTTATTTCGATTACGACCTAATTCGCTTAAGGTAATAATCAAAACATTATTGGGTAGTTCGCGTCCTACCATACATAATTGCTCAATAGCCGAATTTGTAGCAAATCGCTTCTCAATCGGTGCAGGCACAATAAACTCACCCTTCTGATTTTTAAAGTTTTCAGAAAGACGGCCTATTATTTTAACGTTATTAGTTTCATCTAACTCAGCAATATCACCGGTGTATAACCAGCCATCTTTAGTCAATGCAGCATCAGTAGCTTCTTTATCTTTATAATACTCCTTCATCAAGCAAGGTGATTTAATCATCAACTCACTCTCTCCCCCCAATTTCAACTCAACCTTAAGCCTCGGGGTTCCCACATAACCCGGACGACGATTCCCAAGCATAGAAAATGTCGCATAGGCTAAATTTTCTGTTTGGCCATAGCCTTCTTGAATTTTTATATCGAGCTTATCAAAAAAATCAAGAATAGAAACAGGTAAATGAGATGCACCAGAGAAACAATTGGTACATCGATTTAAACCCAAATGATGTTTAATCTTATTTTTAATCAAACTCGATATTAAGGGCAATTTAAGAAGAAAATTAAGCTTTTTGGGAGGTAGTTTTTGTTCAATTTTTTGTTGAAATACTCCCCAAATTCGCGGTACTGCTGTAAAAAAAGTAGGTTGCGCTTCTCTTAAGTTGTCAGCAAATTTATCAAGACTTTCTACAAAAGAAACATCACAAGGAATAGTGACACTACCTAATTCTATCGCAGAGCGTTCATAAACATGGGCCAAGGGTAGATAAGACATAAGATGATAATGTTCAAGTACTTTTATACGTCCAATATCTTCAGGAAATAACTCAAGGTAATTAGCAATTGTCCCATGAGTATAAACTGCACCTTTAGGTTGCCCTGAGGTACCTGATGAATAGATTATTGTGTATAAATCATCTGGTGAAGAATCTGTTACTTCCTGCATGGGTTCTTTATTAAGAATATCGGCCCACCGATGAGTGGTATTAAGATCATGATGGTAATCAAAACTAACAGAGGGCAATTCCGCTGGAATATAACTGCGAACTCGTTGATGATCATCCAGTTTACCGATGAATACCAATTTAATTTCAGCATGATTCAAAACGAACTTTATACTGTCTTGATGTTGATTAGCGAATAACGGAACATTCACCATACCAGCGAGGCTAATCCCAAAATCTGTAATAAACCATTCAGCGCAATTTTTTGAAAAAATTGCCACATGATCACCTTTGCTAAGCCCAATATCCTGCAGCAAACGTGCGACTTGTCTTGCTTGGCGTATCACCATGCTCCAAGTTAACTCATGCCACTGACCTTCTCGTGGTTGTCTTAAATAAACTTTATTACCCAGTTGCTTCTCATTTTTTAACAAGATCTGATTAAGTGATGTCGATTTCATGATCATGTCCCACCTTTTTCTGCTTATTAGTAATGATAGTATTCAAATAGATTTCTTAGTTACCGAAGTACTCTAAATGCATAACGTTCTGTTTCTTCCTTTTTACCCGTGATATTCTAGGCTCCAATTTTTTCGTCAATATCCAGGTCTCAAATGCAAATAAATAGCAAGAAGGATGCCTTGAAATTAAACCTTTCTTTAAAATTCAAATCACTTTTGCGAGAGTGGGGTTCTTTTGCATTATTAATTTTTGCTTTATTCGCTGCACGTTCTGCTATTGCGGACTGGAATCGCATCCCCTCTGGCTCTATGGAACCCACCATCTATGTGGGTGATTTACTTTTTGTGAATAAATTAGCGTACGACCTGAAAATTCCTTATACAACTATTCATCTTACTGAATGGTCAGATCCAAAGCAGGGAGATATCGTCGTTTTTAATAAGCCTGGTGATGGGCAGCGATTGATTAAACGAGTCATGGGCACCCCGGGTGATACCATCGAAATGAAGCATAATGTTTTAATTGTGAATGGACACCCTGCTGCCTATACTCCTATTGCGTCAAACACCGCCAATCTCTCGAAAGAGGAACGCAATTTAGCCATTTTTGCAACTGAACAATTAACCAACCTATCACATGCCGTAATGGCGCTGCCCTCACAACCAGCCTTACGCTCATTTGGTCCGATTAAAATCCCACAAGGCCAATTTTTTATGCTGGGGGATAATCGCGACAATAGTGCCGACTCAAGATACTTTGGTCTGGTTTCTCGTCAGCAAATTATTGGTCGAGCAGAAACAGTCATTATCTCCTGGGACAAAGAGAACTTTTATAAACCCAGATTTGAAAGATTTCTGCAAAAACTCATTTAATCAATTTCCTACCTAATATTGTTCTCTAACTTAAACCTAGGTCTGTTGACATTTCGCTAGCTTTGCAGCTAGTAGAAATACCAACAGACCTAAAAATAGGCATAGTTTTTGAATATTATAACGACAGTAATTCTAGGGTAAGGATTATGAAATGAAAATTAAGACTCTGATAAAAATTTTCCCTTTAGCTCTTTATGCACTGATTTCAATCTATCATAGTTCAATCTTTCTGTATTAAGGGGTTATTCTGTTTTCACCCCAGGGATATCCTTACCTAATTAGTTAGGGACTGTCCTAACTTGGTATAATTATCCTTACATTCTAAGATATAATAGGCTTTTGAGATCGCAAAAATCAGTCTCTAATGTATCCAATATCAATCTGAGTATCTAACGAATGAAAAAGAAACGTATTATTGTAGGTATTTCAGGAGCATCCGGAATCGTCTATGGCATTCGCCTTTTACAGTTATTAGCCAAAACAGATTATGAAACCCACCTTATAGTTTCCAAAGCAGCTCAACAGACGCGCGCCTTCGAAACCAATTTATCAGCCAATGAATTATCCGCATTAGCTAATATTTCCTATCATATAAATGATATTGCAGCTTCAATTTCAAGTGGCTCATTCAAAACAGCAGGAATGATAATCGCCCCTTGCTCCATGCGAACCTTAGCCAGTATTGCTTGCGGCACAACCTCTAATTTACTGACCCGGGCTGCTGATGTCGTTTTAAAAGAACGTCGTAAGTTAGTTTTGCTAGTTCGTGAAACACCATTACATTTGGGACATCTTGAAAATATGAAAAAAGTAACGGAACTTGGCGCTATCGTTGCTCCTCCTGTCCCTGCTTTTTACAACCAACCTCAAACAATTGATGATATCGTTACCCATAGTGTGGGGCGTGTGCTCGATTTATTTGATATTGATGTTGATGTCGTCAAACGTTGGAAAAATCCTAATTAATAAAGATTTATTACCCAATTAATGGAAAGTTTTTGGAGAAACAACAGTATTAAATTTTTGAAGTTTACAAGATAGCATCTAATATATATCTATAAATCCAAGATTTTGAGAATGAGGACCATAAAATCTATAACACGGATGACATTATGAATATTCTATCAAACATCAAAGTCCGATCTGCAATTGTTATTCGTCATATATCTCAATCTACAACAGCCTGCCTTATTTCAATGACAAAGGGTAATTTAGGCGCTCTTACAGTGGATCATTGGAAAATTGCCCTTATAACAGGGTTGGGTGCGGGGCTCATTGGCCTACTCTTTTCATTTGGAAGTTTGGTCAAATTGCAAACCTCTCGTTTTGGGGTAGCCTTTGTTGCCTTTGGAGGAACGGTTATTGCTGATTATTTTAGCCATGCAACCTTCCCTGAAGCGCTGGCAACTGGCGCAGGGGCCTCATTATTGTCTTTAGCGTTATCATTTACACCGCTTGATGAGGTCATCTCTAAAATGCAGGACAAGAAAACCGAAGAAACTGAATCTTAAACCCCCAACATTAGATTCAATTCATTACCCATCACATTGGAAGTCACAAGATCCCGCGATTTTTGCAGAATTCGATAATGAGGACGAATCTCCGCGTCAAAGACCGCGGAGTCCAAAACTCATCACAATTCGAACCCTGATTCAATATCACGGTAATTAGATGCCTTATAGGACATTGTTTCTTTTAAATCAAAACTGTATAATATTTGTCTTTTTTTACTTCTTCTGTCTTCCTATGCGTAAAACCCTTTTATCTCTTGCATTAGGCTTTACTACAGGCTTATTTTTTAGTTTTGCTGTCGTTGGTTTTAGTTTCACGGCATTGCTGAGTCTAGGTTTTTTCATACCTATGAGCATTATTCTTGGCTGTAGTCTGACTGCTGTCTTTCTGGGAAATTTCGTTCCTTGGCTCATACAAAGTGGCTTACAAAAATATATTGAATATCAAGTCAAATCCTCATTAACAGAAGATGATATCCATTGCTCAAAATTAAAATATTGGCTAAGTTTTGCCAATGATGGCTTTTTTGAACCAGCCAACATATGGAAATACACTTTTGACGACGGCCAGTCATTGGCAGAATATTTGGTGACTCGATCTAATCAACAGATGCAAAAATATATTAAATCAGGAAGAATTGATCGCAACCTACTACTGTCTGCCCAAAGCAATTTCAAAGCTTATCACTATTTAAGTTACGCGCAAAAACATCCCCGTGAAGAAGTTATTTCTTACAGCTTGGGGCATCGAATTCTACTCTGGCTTAAAAAGAGTATTGACTTAACTTCTAATTTTAATAGTGCACCACTCACTGATGCTCAAGAAGCAATGCGAATCGCACAACTCCTGCAAGAAGGCATTCAGGGAGACGGTGAAAACACTAAACCACATCCCGACTCTCTACGAGAAAAATTTACCCCCAACCAACTTCTCAAAAGGGGGATATCAATTCAGGAACCTCTACCATTACCCAAAGAATCTAAAACAGCAAAACATACTTTTCCCAAACACTTAAATATTTGGAAAACCCATTTGTCTTTACACCAACAAATTGACCAATTTCAAATTAAACAACAAACACTTGGTGTTCAGCAAAATAAAACAATCGATAAGAAGACAAGACTAGCTCATCAAACTGACAGTACACAGTGGACTGACTCCTCAATGGTTCACGACCGATATAAACTCTGGAATATTTTGCGCGAGAAGCATATCAATACAGCATTGTGGTTAAGTGCCTTAGAAGACGCTATAAAAGATTTTAATAACCACCAAGGCGAACAACAATTTCTATCAGAAGCTGGAAGCCGAGAATCAAAATACAATCCTAAGTTTAAGATGTATGTTACCGAAGAAGCTAAAAAGATATTACTTCTTGGTGAAAACTCCATTCGTGGACATGCAACAACCCACGATTTAGACATTTTGCCCTTAGGTTTTTTTCTCGATCGCAACAATGAAACCTGGACGCTTAAATACAGTCCCGACTACCGTTTATGGCAGCTAGAAAACCTCCCAGATGCTCATTTAATGATAGATCCCGCTTCCTCATTATTTAATGCACCAAGAACTAATTTTGCTGTTGATGGAGTTTATGAAACAAAAGGCCGCGCGACAAAAGAGGAATTTTTACAAGCCTTAGAAAAACTAAAAATCACGCCGTCTCAAGCCCAACTAGAACTTCTTGGCAGACTGGATAATGACATATTCCCTGCTTTTGAAACGCACAAAAAAGAACAGGTCTTCAAAGCATTAATCTTAATTGCTAGTGAATCAGCGCATTCTGGTCAAATTTTAAAAATACTTGATACTCTTTTAATCTTTGAACCTATTACATTTCGCTACTCCAAAACAACTACTTACTCTAACTGGTTTTCTGAAGATGACAATTCTTTACTATACTTTTTCCTTTATCACCATCTAACGCGTATAAATTCAGGTAAAGCCTTCGATCACCCTCTTTACATGGAATATTTTTCGCGTCTGACAAAATTAACTAGCGAAGAATTAAAATGGTTTGGCCATCTCACTGCGCAAAAAGCTCACGAACTTAGCTATTATGATTTTGAAGAATTGTGCAAAGGCTTATTTTGTTTCGTTGATTTTTTTAAAGCCCAGGGAATACCCTTACCCAAGGAAAAACCTGAAGGCAACTATATTGCCGATTACCAGGAGCCCATTGCTCAACTAAAAGGCTATTTAGACTGCATTAGCTTGACACAGAAAAACAAAAGCATGCAGCGCTTGCAAGCCCAATTTTTTGATTCCATGCCATTAGACATTGCTATTTCCAAGGCACAATTGCGAGCTGGTTATAGCTTTGTACATCGCTCCATGTGTTTCGATAGCTCTTACGTCGCGAATGCGAGTCTGCGAAAAAAATTTAACGCTAAATTTCCCCAGTTGGTTAACCCTTTTATCATCGGTGCAGAAGAATTTAAAAATACAGTGTATTCCTCTACCCTACCTGGTAAAGATGATGTGCTCTACTATCGAGCCTTATATTTACGCTTTGTTGCCCTCAATGTTGATCCAAGTGCCGTTGAGACTGCTTTAAACGAATGGGAAAAAATAACCCAAAGCTCTATCAACTCCTGTGAAAGTTTATGGCAAGATACAACTCATCAGACTGAATTTCATCATTTAAAACAATCCGTCAGTGCACACTGGGAAACCCTTAAGAATTTTGCTTTAAGCCTACCACGAAAAAACAAATCTCAATCCTCTGCCTACATTCCAGATGGCTTAGCCAATGAAGCCTATCCAATTAGAGCCAAAGAAAAATATATCGCTAGTAAACAGCATACGGATAGTGATGTCAGGGAACTGCTCGAAAAATTGTCATTAAGCGAATCGATGAAAATCGAGCTTTCAAAGCAAATATCTGAGTTAAATAATTTAATTGGAAAATACCATTCAATGAACTCAGATGAGTTAGACAGTGCTCTAAAAAATGCACGAGATCTTCCTCTGGAAGAGCGCTTAGCTTTATTACGCGAAACACACTATCGTTTATCACGCTCAGAAAAAAATGCTGCGGGTGAATGGCTACGATTAGAGCAATTAGTCTCCGTTTTAATTTCGCTTAAAAAAGACACTTTATTCCAGGTAGATACAAGCGAAGGGAAAACTTTAATTATCCAATTGATAACTTTATTAAAGGCGCTGGATGGTAACCCGGTCTATGTACTCACACATAATGAAGTTTTAGCAGAAAAAGCTTCTGATAAATTACAAACTTTGGCCTCACTATTACAACTTAAAGTCACTAATAAAAACAATTCTAATGATGATATTGCCACAAGCAACATCCACTATATAGACATTGCCAGTGCAGTCTTGGAAGAAAGATTAGCAAAATTACGTAATAACAATAAAAATGACAACCCTGTAAATAAAGTTGCTATTATCGATGAAGTGGATAACGTGGTGATTGATATACACGCCAACTCCACAATGCAAATCTCACAGAATAGCCAAGAAGCGAGTAAGGAATGTATTCAATTTTTAATTTTATTAAACAAGGCTGTTCGTACCCAACTCGTCAATGCCCAAACCCCAGATCCTACCAAGCATCGTCAAATTGTTAGAGATGCTGTAAAAGATTCAACTTATTATCAACAAGAAAATTTAGCCACCGATGAAAACCTCGATTTCTGGATAAAAGCAGCCGTTACAGCAATGCAATACCAGGAAAAACAAGATTATGTGGTAGAAAAAGAAGGTTTAGAAGAAATCGTTTATCTTGTGCATAAAGATACCACTGGACGAGTTGATAAAATATCGCAATGGAGTGACGGCGTACATCAATGTGTAGCAGCTTGGGAAAAAGAAAATGGCCACACTGCTATTAAAGTTCCTGGAATAGCCCAAGTACTTGCCGAAGGCGATATTGCTACCTACCTTGAAGAAAACTTCATTTCACGCTGTGCATTTACGGCCACATTGGGTGAACCCCACGTACAACAGCAAATTGAAGCTCTAGCCCACTCTGAATTAGTTGTAAAAATGCCTAGAGCGCAAAGAGAACTTGCTGAAGGCGCATCTTGGCCAAAAATTATTGACAAGACTGATCCTGCCGGAACGCCAACTGACTGTTTCAATCGCTCTTATCGGTTCCCACCTATTTACGTGGAAGGAGAGGAAGAGCATTTTGCAAAAATTGTTGAGGCCTTACGCAACGCCCATGACAATCAGCAATCAACTATCGTGTTTTTTAATACCATCACAGAATGCGAATATTTTTATAATTATTTGCTTGAGCATAATTTTTCAGGCGACTCTTTATCCAGCCATCTACAAATCCTTGATGACACTCACGCTCCAGAGGCTGCAGCAATTCGCCCAGACGAGGAAACAATCATTGCTCGTGCAGGTGAAAAACAGATGATTACGTTAACAACAGCCGCAGGGAGTCGCGGAACTGATTTTGAAGATATTGATGTAGGTATTATTGCCAAACCCGGTCTCGGTAGAGTTGTTATTCAAAAATCAGGGCGAATAGGTCGCAATGGGGCTCTTGGTGTGGTTTATGAAATTTATAATAACGAGGACTTAATTTTAAGTGACGAACTTGAGTCACCAGCAAATGAAGCTCCTATCCAAAATCCATTTCGCGAACGGGTAGAAAAATTTGAACAAAGAAAACAAGCTGCAGATCTCGAGGCAATTCTGTCAAGGGCAAAGCTTCGTAAAGAAAATCAGCAGTTACAAGAACATTTCTTTAATGCACGCTCCAAAATTACCTCTGAAAAACAAGAACTACTGGAGAACGCTTGGTGTCAATTTTTCTCTAAATATGGACGAAAAGAAAGTTCATTAACACTTTCAGAAAAATTAGAGCATTTTAACATTGAAGTAGGAAGTCTAGTTTCATAACTACATGCAGGAATAAAAAGAAGTTAAGTTGTTAATGCAGTCAGAATCCTACGCTTGCCTTTAAATGTAGACCTACCATGCATCGTAAGTACATTATCTAAAATCATTACATCACCTTTTGCCCAAGGATGGGGCACCGTATGTTCTTCCAATACATCAAGTATGTGATAAAGATCTTGGTGTGGTATTGTACTTCCATCAGCAAAAGTTACTTCATGCAAGCGAGTTAGGCGACGAAAATAGACTAATTTTACCGCAAGAAACCTCCATAGTCCTAAAAGCTTGACATTAAAGTCATAAAGATGAGCCTGGTTAAACCAAACTGTTTCTTTCGTAATGGGATGTTGCAGTAGCGCAGGCCTTGTATGCTTTATCTCAATCCAGTCCCCGTTAAGCCATTTCCATTTAATTTCGTTAGACTGGCAGAATGCTTCTACTATTTGTTTTTGATCGGTTTCGAAAACATCAATCCAAGATTTATGTGAGCGAGCCAAATAATTGATCCACTCCATCAGTTTACTTTTTCGATAGTAATGGGAAATATAGGTCACGCTTTTATTTTGAAAACGTGTTACCACATCCGGGTTTAATGCCTGAAAAATTTTTCGCGCATCAGCAATCACTGTTTCCCCTTGGAATTTTGGTGCAACTTCACAGAAAAAATAAATATGTTGGGGGTAAGTTTGCAAATATGACAGTTCCTGATGCAAAGGAATATAAATATTAGGCGGCGCTTCAGTAGAAGTATAAATTTTGTGAGTTACTTTATCTCGCGGGCTATCACCACCAATATAGTTTACAAAATTGCCTAAATTTATTGTGCTAATAAAGTCAGTGAAATGTTCGACAGTAGATAATGGGAAATCTCGAAAAAGGAAAGCGCCATTTTTCAATAATAGTTGTCTGATTTGAGAGAGGTTATTGACAAGCAAGTGCCTCCAATTATGGGGCTTTGCATTTTTCTTAAGCGTAATGAACGTTGGGAATCCTTCTTGAATACTAAAATCGTCCATAACAATTAGCCTCCATAATGGCTAAGCTTTAGTTTAATCAAGCCCAAGCAGCTAATACAGAACCCTTGCAATAACTGTAATTTAAGTTTATCAGAATCTAGATATGGCATCAAAAAGGAATGCTAATCAGCAAAATTGACGTCATCACGATAGACTTTCTATCTCGACTTTAAAAAGCTATTATTGACAACTACGTTAGGTATCATACCTCAACTTCAATTAAAATTTCGAGCATCATATTTTTAATTAAACTAATTAAATCAAGCTCATATTCCTCACCAAACGCCGTTGTTTGGAAAAATATTGCCTTATCCTTGTTAGAGTTGATAACTTTTTCTTTCAATTTACTGATTATATGAGAATTTATTAGTTCGTTACTTCCAATTAGCCCGATCATAAAAGAAGAATTATCGCGCTCAACAAAACGCTCAATGGCCAATTTTAGTCGTGACAAAACTCTGTCCTTTGCATCCCAATTATCCCCAACAATATCGTTAATATTAATGATGGAAACATTTAATTTTTTTTCTCCTAATATTCCTGATGCAAGCAGAGAATTTTCATCACTGATCCTTCTAATTTTTAAAAAATTATCATCCGCATTAATTATTAGTCTCAGAGAGTCACCAATAATATCACTTTCAATATTAGTTTTAATCTCAATTGATTTTTCTTGCAATAATTTGTAGTAATCATGTAATAATTTATTAGAAGAAAAAACTGGGTATAAATCACAGCTAATTACTTGGGGGATCGCTAATACCTTATTTAGCATCTTACTGAAACAGGAGCCAATTTGAGAAATAATTTCCGGATTGAATGCTTTGTCAACATAATTAATGTACATGTTCCACTGTGATTCCTTATCTATGGTGTAATAAATCATCAAATCAAGCCCCATATTTGTTGAGCCGATATTTTGTAACTGCAGGTGGGAAGATGAATAATCCCCCATGTAACCAATAACGATTGGTAGATTAAAATGGTTACGGGTTATGCCCATTTCCGTGATCACTTTTTCAATAGGAAAATAGCTTGCTTGAGCATCGATAAATTCTTGCTGAAGAGATTGACATAACTCCTTAAAATTTAAATTCCAGTCTATTTGAGGACACATCAGTAAATTGTTCACAAACAACCCTTGAGCACTGTTTGCCAGATGGTTTTTCCGCTTGTTCAAAGGAACTAATAGTTGGATTTTTTCATTTGCAGATAATGCATTCAATACTAAGCTCATCAGTGCCATACATATAATAAATCCCGTTGTATGATAATCACTTGTAAGAGTCATCATTGCCTCTTTAGTACATAATGGTATTTTTTTGCTAGAAAATATTTCATTATGCTTGATATTTTTTTGATGAAGCTTAAGATAATCCAAACCCTCCAGTTTTTTTGTCCATAGCTCTTTTATTTCTTTTATGAATTTTTCACTATAATCTATTTTTTGTTCCTTATTAAATATCGCGTGACTATAATTTTCTTTTGCCTCCTTATCAGGTTGTTTTAATTCTAGTTGAGCCATCATCATTGAGTGAATATCAGAAATAATATGATTTGCTATATAAAGCACCTCATGCTCACCTGTGTTATATTCAAAAATTACTATCTTGAACAATAAATCATTCATTAAATCAATTTTTTTTAACACCTCATTTCTTATTAATTCGTTTCTCGAATCAGTTGTATTTACTTTGATCCAATGAATATAAGAATCATAATTTGATGGAATTGTATAAATAAATTTAAAATTACTATTTTCTCTGAGAAACTTTATTCTTAATGTGTCATTATTATCAATAAAACTTATGACTTTATTTAAAACTTCCTCACGTTTAACATCACTTCCAAATAATACCGATGAAAATAAATTATACTGCGATAGCTCAGGATTAATGGAGTAATGATTTAGGATAGCCTCTTGCAGGAATGAACATTCGAACTCTTTGTTTTTCTCTTGAAAATCATCGTACTTCTTAGTAGTTTTTTCCTCAATCGATACCAATTCAATTTTCTTTAATAAATAATCGGCTAATTTGTCAATTCTATGACTCGAATATAATTCCCCCATAGAGATATTGATTAGTAATTTATTCTGTAATTTATCCGCCAACTGAGTTGCATTTAATGAGTCAACCCCTAACTCAAATAAGCTAGTCTTCTCATCAATAGTTGCTATATCAGGTATCTTCAATACTTCTGCGATTAATTTTTTAACTTTATCAATGAGCAGCATTTTCCTATTGTCAGGGTGTTCATTAAGAACGTCGATTAGCCAATTTTCTTCTATACCCTCAGCACTCGCATCCACTGCCGAAGAGCGATAACAATAAAGGTATTTAATTTGATTATTTTCAACTAATTCAGCACATCTTTTACGCTGCAATTTACCACTGGTGGTTTTAGGTATCGTTTTGGGTGGTGTCAAATAAATCGCATTTGCAGAGAGATTAAAAGAGGATGAGATTGCTTTTTGCATCATGACCACAATCTCAGAATAAGCCTCAGGGGGTGTATTAGCCTTTACGTCAGCAACTAAAACCAATTGTTCTGTTGCTTCTGTTTTTTCAGAAAATGCTATTACACACCCTTTTTGAATGTGGGGGCTCGCTGACATCGCTGCAAATTCAAAATCGTGAGGATAATAATTTTGACCGTTAATGATGATAAGGTCTTTTATCCGACCACAAA
>NZ_LNXV01000011.1:100714-148988 GCF_001467025.1 Legionella brunensis
TCAATTGTTCTGTTGCTTCTATTTTTTCAGAAAATGCTATTACACACCCTTTTTGAATGTGAGGGCTCGCTGACATCGCTGCAAATTCAAAATCGTGAGGATAATAATTTTGACCGTTAATGATGATAAGGTCTTTTATCCGACCACAAACAAAAAGTTCCCCCTCATGAATAAAACCTAAATCCCCTGTTTTAAGGTAATAGTGTTTATCTTCACTTCCCTTAATTTGGTTTTTAAACGTTTTCTTGGTTTCGGCTTCATTATTGTAATAACCCTGCCCAATTGACTCACCGCGAACCCATATTTCTCCAACTTCATTGTCCTGACACAGCATATGTGTTTCAGGGTGTACTATTTTGACAGTCATTTGTGGTACACCTGAACTAATTAACTGCATACTTGAAGCGACATCGTCTATTAATTCGACTCTATTTTGGCTAAAGCTATCTGGATTAGCGTGAATAACTTTGGCTTCTGATAAAAACAATTTGGAGGATACCATCAACGTTGACTCCGCCAACCCATAACAAGGATGCAGTACACTCTTTCTTAAGCCAGCTGATTTAAATTTATCATAAAAAAGATTCATGGTTTTCATAGAAACAGGTTCTGCTCCATTGACAGCCACGTCAAGACAGCTCAAATCAAGTTCATCGACAATTGAATCCTCTGTCTTGCGAGCACAAAGGTCAAAAGCGAAATTCGGGCCTGCTACTGTAGTACATCTATATTTAGAAATATTAATGACCCATAGAGAGGGATTTCCAATAAAATCAATGGGAGACATGTGGGTAGCCGTAATGTTGGCATAGAGCGGTTCAATGATACAGCCAATCAATCCCATATCATGGTAAGGAGGAAGCCATGAAAAAACATGACTGTCTTCCTTATGATTCACCGCTTTTTTCATGGTTTTTAAATTGTCAAGCAAGTTGCCATGAGTTAATATAACCCCTTTGGGGTTCCCCGTTGAACCTGATGTGTATTGCAGAAAAGCAATATCTTGGGGGGTAATTTGATTAGCCTGTATCAATTGTATAGGGTATTTTTTACGCTGTTCTGTTGAAACAAGAGGAATTTGTGCTTTTCTAAGCATATCAAATAAATTGGCATAGGTTTCATTCAAACCCACCATCTTTTTAAATTTTGCAGGTAGAAATCGATTCGCAATTATTCCTTTCTTTAAAGAGGCTGTCGTACTTTTATCACATAATACCAAGCTCGGCTTTGCATCTTGAATGATATGCAATAAACGAAAAGCCATTTGAGTATTAGCCGGGGGAAAAACAGGAACCGCAATTGCCCCTGCTCGCAAGCAAGCAAAAAATCCGACAATGTATTCCAAACCAGGCTTGGCCGCCAAGATAACCCGGTCTTTTGGTTTAGCATACTCGCCAATGAGATTGGCTAGTTTGTTCACTTCGCAGTAGAGCTCCCTTGAGGTAAGCGTTTCTGCATGAATACCATCCTCTAGAAACCGGTAAGCAACTACATCCGGGAGATTTATATTGCGAAAATCAAGAATTTCACACAAATTTTGATAATCAACGAATGACTTGGCTTCTCTTAGACTCTGATTATTCAAGGTAAACCGCCCTCAACATCAATCAAAAAAATCCAACCTTTTGAAAATTCAACAAATTATGTTGAAAAGGCTCTCCATTCATTGCCTATTACTGAATTAGTATAGTGCATTAATTTCATTTTTCCCGAAGAAACTAGGTCTTGCTCCTTCCCTTGTCATGAATTTTGCATTCATGAGTAATAAGATAAAGGCAACCCTATTTTGATAAGCTATATTTATCATAGAATTAAAACGTGTCTCAGAAAGCGAGTTTATCCACTATGGAGAACCCTAAAATTATGACGAGACCTGAACATAGTTTAATAACACTTAAAAGTTTACTTTTTTGCCTACCTGTAATTTTCTTTGGATTATTAGCAACAGGATTAACCGGCTGTAATCAACAAACGGCAATTACATTTCCTGGGTATGCCGAAGGGCGATACACCTATCTCTCGCCTTTATTTGCAGGAACACTTAAATCACTTAACGTAACACCAGGCATGGAAGTACAGGCAGGGCAAGTATTATTTACTTTGGAATTACAACCAACAAATCAAAATTTAACTATTGCAAAAGCAAAAATTCAAGAAGTAACCAATCAACTGCAAAAAGCAAAAGTCTATTTTGAATTACAAAAAACAAATAATCTCAGAAATACAGCTTTATTAAAAAAAGAGATCATTTCAAAGGAAGAGTTTGAACATGGAAGATCTGCCTATGAACAAGCGCTTGAGGATAAAAAAGCCGCAGAAGCAAGACTGATTTCAGTACAAGCTGATGAAAAAAAGATACTTTGGGAGATAAGCCAAAAAACAGTTGTTTCGCCTGTCAATGCCATTGTTTATAATACTTTCTACACTGAGGGTGAAAATATAGAGGCTGGAGCCCCCGTATTATCGTTACTGGATCCTAAGCAAGTTAAAATCATTTTTTTTGTACCACAAAATTTGTTAGGCCAAGTAAGACTTAACCAACCAATTGAAGTCAGTTATGATGCCAGCAAAACACCTATTAAAGCTAAAATCAGTTATATTGCCGATAGAGTCGAATATACTCCACCTGTCATATACAGTATTGAAGAACGGCAAAAATTGGTCTTTCGTGTGGAAGCAAAACCTGATTTAAACACAGTATTATCCAAAATCCATCCTGGTCAACCCGTTAGCATTACACTTGATAATTAGGAACTTAAGTATGGAAGCAAATTTAGTCATTGATGCTAACAATTTGTGTAAAAGTTTCTCTGGCGTTCCTACGGTTAAAAATGTCACTCTCAAAGTGAGAGAGGGAGAAATTTTTGGATTTCTAGGCCCCAATGGTTCAGGGAAAACTACCGTTTTAAGAATGCTATGCGGTTTGTTGACACCCGATGAAGGCTATGGAACCTGCCTTGGCTACAACATTCGTACAGAAACTGCCAGCATAAAAAAACGTATGGGCTATATCCCCCAATTTTTTAGCCTATATAAGCAATTGACAGTCTATCAAAATATTCGACTTGCAGCGGAGTTATATGGGGTAGCTAATCGTGCTGAGCGTATTGACACGGTGATGCATCAATTAGAACTAGACTCCCACAAAAACAAAATAGCAGGAACACTTTCTGGTGGATGGAAGCAGCGACTCGCCCTTGCTGCAGCCATAATTCATAAGCCTCTTCTATTGCTACTTGACGAGCCCACAGCGAATGTTGATCCTGACTCAAGACAAAAATTTTTGCGCCTGATGCGTCATTTATCCTCTGAAGGAATTACAATATTGCTTAGCTCTCATAATATGGATGAGGTTGAACGTTGCCATCGTATTGCTTACATGTGTGATGGTGAAATGATTATGGATGGTAAAATTAGTGAAATCATAGACAGAGTCAATTTGTCCACTTGGCAAGTTCGTGGAGACAATGTTGTGGTATTAGAAAAACAGCTCGAAAGTATACCAGGTGTCGATCAAGTGATTATACATTTCGATTCATTGCATGTTAGTGGTAAAGATCCTGTTGCTCTTGAACATGCCATTAAATCCTTTAGAAGTAATCCTGATTTTACCTGGAAAAAAATTGAGCCTGTCTTGGATGATGCTTTTATATGGTTGACTAAAAGTCATAGGAAGGTCACAGATTAATTCAATCTGTTATCGATTTTGAACATTTGACTAAGGGATTAAATGTCTAACATAAGCCATGCCACATTGCGACTTTTCGCCATTCAAAAGAAAGAATTCATCGCAATGATGCGCGATGCTAATACCTATTTCTTTTTGATTCTAATTCCTTTGGTTCAGGTCATTTTATTTGGATATATTATAAATACCGACGCTAAGAATCTTCCGACCATTGTTGTCTCAAAAGACTCTTCTCAATTCACCAACAGCATTATTCAGTCATTTAAAAACTCAGGATACTTTGATATTAAAACTATTACTAGCGATGAAAACGAAGCAGAAAAATTAATGGACATTGGCAAAATAAAATTCATCCTATACATCCCTGAAAATTTTTCCAGAGATCTCATCAGTAACAAGAAACCCCATCTTTTGCTAGAAGGTGAGGCCACCGATCCTATGGTAGTAGGGAATGCATTTCACGCAACCCAGAGGATTGTTGATGATGCCCTTCGCCATGATGCGATAGGACCGATTCAATACCTTGCATCAAAAGGTCCTGCTTTTATCATTGATAGGCATGCCAAATACAATCCTGCCGCTAAAGCACAGTATCACACGCTTCCTGGATTACTGGTTTCAGTTATTACTATATCGCTCACTATGCTCACTGCTATTTCCCTTACCACGGAATATGAAACAGGAACCATGGAAATGTTACTAATTACTCCCATCCATCCCCTAGAGGTTATTTTTGGTAAAATCATTCCCAATATTGTCTTAGGATATATTTTATTTTTCTTAATTTTGCTTATTTCGCGATGGCTATTCCACGTGCCTTTTTATGGTAGTTTTTTGCTATTAACGATAGTGGCATTTCCATTCTTTATGGCAAACTTAGGAATTGGAATCTTGACATCAAGTATCTCCAAATCGCAGTTTCAAGCAGCTAATATTGCCAATACTTATGCCCTACCCGCCCTTCTTCTTTCAGGATTTATGTTTCCCTTTGCTGCAATGCCACAATGGGCACAATTAATAGGCCATTTATTCCCTTCTACTTATTTTCTTCGCATAACTAGCGACATCATGTTAAAAGATGCAAATATAGTCACTATATGGCCTAATTTATGGCCTTTATTGCTTTTTACTTTTGTAGTTATTATGGTAAGCCATCATTTTTACCGCCAGACCTTGGATTAATATTTCAAGGATGGAAGAGTTGAGTGAATATGCTATAGTCATCATTCGCGTTTGATAGGGAAGGTTGAAGAGATTTAGCCTATTGAACTAAATCTATGACAAGACACTTCATCCATATTGTTAGTTTCATAAGACGGACATTCTATTGAGCAAATTATCCAAATTAGTAATAAAGAATATTTTATTTATAATATTTTTTATTTTCGTTAGGGGAAGTTGGTCTGCTGATTTAATGGAAGTATTCCAACAAGCACTTGTTAACGAACCCATTTATCAAAATGAAGTATTAAAGACGTTAGTATCTAAAGCAAATATCGGTATTGATCAATCTCTTTTATTACCTCATGTTGGATTTACATCACAAGTCCTAGGAGATAGCCAGTCCAGTTCGGGAGCCATCGTCTCAACTGGCCTTCTTCCTAGGAATAACGTAATACAAACCTATGATAATCGCCTATCGCTCACTCAACCCATTTTTAATTGGGCAAACTTCAAGCGCTTATCTGCTTCAAAGTTATCTTATCAAATCGCCGGCGCCAATTTAAATGCAAAATTTCAAGAACTTATAGTACGAGTGGCAGAAGCCTATTTTGATACGTTGTATTATGAAAATAATCTTAATTATTATAAATCCAATAAAATGACTATGGCGAAGCAACTCTCACAAGTAAAAGAGAAATATCGCCTTGGTAAAGCAAATCGGAATGACGTGGATATAGCAATCTCTGCCTCTAGCCTTGCTGAGTCAAACTATATTACTGCGCAAGCAGAACTAGCAGAGAAAAAATTGCATTTAGCAGAGATGAGTGCCACTGAATATACTAAGTTAGCTCGTTTAAAAGTTAATTTTCCCAGAAATAGTCCCAAACCCTCCAGTTTACAGAATTGGGTCGATGCAGCCATCCAACAAAATTGGAGTATTAAAACTAATCAATTGCGCGTTAAAGCCGCAAGGGAACAAGTCAAGCAGGCCTTTGCAGGACATCTTCCCAATGCAAATGTAGAACTTTACTATGATGTTCTCCCATTCCATGTTAAAAACGGTGGTTTGCTTGTCGCAGCAGGCTCAAGCAGACAAAATAATCTGGCCGCTGCAGTGAATATTAATGTCCCCATTTACTCTGGGGGGTTGGTATCTGCAAATACCAGAAAAGCACAGTATCTTTTCCGTATTGCACAACAGCAACTGGATGCCTCCTGCCGAAAAACAACTTATTCCGTCAAACAAGGTTACCTAAGAATTTTAACGAATATCCACAAAATAAAGAGTGATCAACAAGCTGTTACATCAAACCAAAAATCGCTGATCAGACTGAAAGAACGCTATGCATTAGGGGCTGTGGGTTTAATGGACGTCATTAATCAGCAAGATAAGTTAATTTACTCCCAGATTGAACTCAATAAAGATAAATTTAATTACATTATAGAAACATTAAAATTTAAAAAAAATCTAGGAACCTTATCTATAGATGACATCAAAATGGTTAATAGTTGGCTAGAAAAATAAGCGATTTCTTCAATCCTCATTATTCTTTTTAAGGCCTATCATGTAAAGTGATTCGAAAGCTGACAATGTTCTTTGGATATTATGTTTTTTAGCCATTTCATGCCCTTCCCAACCCATTTTTAATCGTTCAGACTCGGATAACTCCATTATTTTATTTATTTTTTCTGCAAGCTCGTTGTTATTTCCTGGCTGGAAAAGATAGCCATTTTTTCCTTCTTCAACTAAGTGGGGTAAAGCCAACGCATTGGCCAAAATCACCGGTAATGACGCGGACATAGCTTCAAGTGAGGCCAATGATTGTAACTCAGCTGTTCCTGGCATACAAAACATTGTCGCTTTAAGATAAGTCCTTCTTAACTCCTCGTCGGAAATTGCTCCCAAAAAATGGATACGTTCAGAAATATTTAAAGAAGTAACCAAATCTTTCAAATTCTCAAGAATTTCACCTTCACCGACTATTTCCGCGTGTACATTCAAGCTAGGTTTAGTCTTAGCGACAGCCTTAATCAGTTCATCAATATGTTTCTCTTCAGCTAATCTCCCAACAAAAAGGACTATTGGATATGTTGGCTTGTCAATTTTTTCATTAATTTTTAGTTCATAAGTGCTTGGATCAATCCCATTTGAAATCGTGATTATTCCTGGCAATTTTAGCTTTTTACTTAAACTTTCAGTCGCTAAATCCGTGGGAGTAGTAATAATCGCCACTTTCTTAAGTACTTTGTATGCGTCGTACCATAAATACTTAACGAGTAATTTAAGAAATATCTTAGGCAAAGGCACATAAGGAGTGACATTATCTGGCATTACATGGTTAGTGGCCACAGTAAGTATTTGCCGACGGATAGCCTCATCAATTGCATATCTACCAATCATAAAATGACATTGTGTATGAACTACATCAGGTTGCACTTTATCGAAAATTTCTTGGATTTCTTTTTTGATTTGCCAAGGAAAACACATTCGAAATGAAAGATGGGTTGGTATTGCATGGGATCTTAAACGATGCTCTATTATCCCATTTTCGTTGGAGGTAAAGCTTTTTCCTGGATTACTACAAGGTGCAATGACATGAACTCTATGACCTAATTGCAATAAGCCCGCAGCTAAGCGCCCTCCAAACCGTGCAGCTCCATTGATATCAGGAGGATAGGTGTCTGCAGAGATAAGGATGGTTAGTTTTTTTTTCATCTAGATCATTTTTTTGTCATTTTTTGCTCTGTTGAGTATAGCCTATAATAATTACTGATGTTGCACGTTCGTTTTATTCTTGGAAATTAAAATCACTGATGATTTAAAAGGTATCTTACTACCCTAACCAAAAGAGTAATTTTCGAGCAACGTTCTAAACAGGTATTCAGTGCGGAGGTTTGAAAATGATACTACCTATAATCCTAGCAGGTGGTTGTGGTAGCCGTTTATGGCCGTTATCTCGTAAATTATACCCTAAACAATTCCTAAAACTTCACGGCTCTCAAACCATGTTACAAGCAACCATAACTCGCTTAAATGGTTTAAATCATCAGCTGCCGATGGTGCTTTGTAACGAAGAGCACCGTTTTCTTGCCGCAGAGCAGTTAAGAGAAATAAATCTCTCTGATAGTACCATCATTCTTGAACCAGAGGGACGAGGTACAGCACCGTCAATTGCATTAGCCGCACTACTAGCTTTGCAAGCAAATGATAACCCCATACTCCTTGTACTTCCCGCTGATCATATCATTATGGACATCAATCAGTTTCAACAAGCCCTGAAGAAAGGTTTACCTTATGCCGAAAAAGGTAAATTAGTAACTTTTGGCATTCCCCCTGATAAGCCTGAAACTGGCTATGGATATATCAACGCACCTCAAGGAAAAAATAATAAGGAGGTCATAGAGGTAGCAGGCTTTACTGAGAAACCTGATTTGGAAACCGCTCGGGAATTTTTAGAAATTGGAGATTATTATTGGAATAGTGGAATTTTTATGTTTACTGCTCGTGATTATCTTCATGAATTAGAACAACATCGAGAAGATATTTATACGAGTTGTGTCAGTGCCATTAATGGCTCGATAAAAAACCGCGACTTCCTCTACATTGATAAGAAAAGTTTTTTAAATTGCCCTTCTGAATCACTCGATTATGCCGTAATGGAAAAAACAACGAATGCTGTTGTCGTTCCTATGGAAGTTGATTGGAGTGACATCGGTTGTTGGTCTTCTCTCTGGTCTATTTCAGAAAAAGATCTGCAAGGAAACGTGCACGTGGGTGAGGTTGTCAATGTTGATACCACTAATACTTATGTTCACACAGAAGATAAATTGGTAGTAGCTGTGGGGTTAAAAGATGTGGTTGTAGTCAATACCAAAGACGCTCTATTAATTGCAGATAAAATTTCTGCCTATAAAGTGAAACAAATTGTTGAAAAGTTAACCGAGGATGAACGCAGCGAAGCAATTGTTCATCGAGAGGTATACCGACCTTGGGGTAAATTTGACTCTCTTGAACGCGGTAAACGCTATCAAGTCAAACATATCACTATCAAACCCGGAGAAAAAATTTCAACCCAACTCCACCATCATAGGGCAGAGCATTGGGTTTTAATTTCTGGCTCAGCGAAGGTTACCCGAGGTGATGAAACATTCTTATTAACTGAAAACGAATCAACTTATATTCCAGTGGGTACAATCCATTCCCTTGAAAATCCAGGAATTTTACCTTTGGAGTTGATCGAAATTCAATCTGGCTCGTATTTAGGTGAGGATGACATTGTTCGGATCGATGATCTCTATGGACGCTGTAGTTCTCAAAAAAAAACATCGGGCGCTGAGTAGCTTGACGAAATATAACCCCGCAGCAAAGACCGGGGTCATATCATTAAAAGGCTGATTCTGGCTCAATATTTTTATTAAAAACCTGCTTAACGAGTGCCGCCTATAGTTAGGGCGTCAATTTTTAAAGTGGGTTGACCAACACCAACGGGTACAGATTGTCCATCTTTTCCACACACACCTATGCCGCTATCTAAGGACAAGTCATTACCTATCATGCTTACTTTCTTCATGACCTCTGGTCCATTGCCAATTAGTGTGGCCCCTTTAACAGGCTTAGTCACTTTTCCATCTTCAATAAGATAGGCTTCGCTAGCTGAAAAGACGAATTGCCCGGAAGTAATATCAACCTGACCACCGCCAAAATTCACAGCATACAATCCTTTCTTAACTGAGCGAATAATTTCATCTGGGTGATATTTACCTGCCAACATATAAGTGTTTGTCATTCTTGGCATTGGTAAATGAGCATAAGATTCTCGACGACAATTACCAGTAGGCTTCATTCCCATTAATTTCGCATTCAGTTTGTCCTGCATATAATTGACCAAAACACCATCGTCAATCAATGTAGTACATTGCGCCGGAGTTCCTTCATCATCAATTGTCAATGAGCCGCGTCTATCCTTTAGGGTGCCATCATCAACTACAGTCACCCCCTTCGCGGCCACTTGCTGCCCTAACCGACCAGAGAAAGCGGAAAGTCCTTTGCGATTAAAATCCCCTTCCAAACCATGTCCTACCGCCTCATGCAGCAAAACACCAGGCCACCCAGGTCCTAGAACTACAGGCATTGTTCCTGCAGGTGCCTCTTCTGCGTCAAGATTGATCAAAGCTTCACGCACAGCTTCTCGCGCGTATCCTAAGGCTCTTTCTTCCTCAAGAAAATAAGAATAGGCAACACGACCGCCGCCACCAGAACGAGCAGACTCCCTACGTCCATTTTTATCTTCAACGATGACACTAACATTAATGCTCACCAAAGGCCTTATATCTGCAATCATTTGGCCATGCATGCCAGCAACCATCACGACCTCATAACAACCGCTTAAAGAGGCATTAACTTGAATGACACGAGGATCAATTCGCCTAGCCTCTTTGTCAATCGCCTCCAGGAGCGCTATTTTCTCTAGTTTGCTCATACCCTCAATAGGATTTAGTGGTGCATAACGAGTTATTGGTGCGCTGGGTATCTGTATCGACTGTGTCTGTTTAACACCGGTGAATGCAATCGAGCGTGCAGCATCAGCAGCTCGTTGCATAGCTGGCAGTAAGATATCGTCGCAATAAGCATATCCGGTTTTATCACCGCTAACTGCTCGAATCCCCACACCACGATCAATAGAATAACTACCACTTTTTACTTCAGAGTCTTCTAAATACCAAGATTCATAACTGCTACTTTGAAAATAAAGATCAGCATCATCAACATGATGGCTCAGCATTGAGCGAATTAACTTCTCTAAAGCACCCTCATCCAATGATGCTGGCTTTAATAATAAATCTTTGGCAAGTGCTAATGCCTGGGTCATAATTTTACCTTATCTAAACTCGTCAAATTAATAAGAAAGAACATGGTGATCATTACTTGGAAATTGCCTACGCAACTGCTGTAGCCGTTGTAAATAGACCTCTGCGGCGATCATTCCAATATTAGCCTCTTGTCGTTCAACCACTTTCCCCCAAGGTTCAACTATCATGCTATGACCATATGTGTGTCGTCCATTTTCATGCATCCCGCCCTGATTAGGAGCGATGACATAACATAAGTTCTCAATGGCGCGCGCTCTTAATAATACTTCCCAATGAGCCGCCCCGGTCACTGCAGTAAATGCCGATGGTATACTAAATAGCTCTGCCCCTCTTAATACTAATTGTCGATACAATTCAGGAAAACGCAAATCGTAGCATACCGATAAACCTACACGACCAACAGGGGTATCCACAACAACAATCTCATCCCCTCTTTCAATTGTAGATGATTCTTGATGAGCTTCCTGCTCAGAGACACGAACATCAAACAGATGAATTTTATCATAACGTGCGGCACATAATCCTTTATCATCAAACACCAAACAACTTGATCTGGCACGCTCTTGAAGCCCCCTTAAAGGTAAGGTACCAGCAATAACCCATAAACCATACTCTTTAGCCCAACGACTGACATGATCCTGAATTTCCCCTACACCGTATTTCTCGGCTTTACGCAACTTATCGGCTTCCTGCTTACCCATAAAAGCAAAATTTTCAGGTAGTACCAATAGTTCAACCTGCTCTTCTTTGGCTTTCATAAAAAAATGCTGAACTTGGTTCAAATTATCCGCAATGGAAGCCGATGAAATCATTTGTACAGCGGCAACTTTTGGCATGTTTAATCCAAAATTAAGAAAGTTGGTCAATTATCAGCGATTAATTTGCAAGGTTTCAATGCTTAAGACTCTATAAAACTAAAAATAGCGTAAAAACTCAATGAAACCTCAAGGAATCTTGCCAGTTATTTTACATAATTATAGACTTGAAAAGGAAGCAACTAACCTATATATATGCTAAACTAGCAGTATAAATAATCTGGAGCTATGCATGAACAGAAATGACGTTACCTTGTTAAGTCAACGTAGTGAAACGGTACTTGCAACTAATAAAGTTTTACGCAATACCTATCTTTTACTCGGCATGACCTTTTTATTCAGCGCCCTGACTGCCTATGCATCATTTGCATGGAATGCCAAACCAATGAATCCATTATTAATGATTGTTGGAGTCTATGGCTTAATGTTTCTGACTCACGCATTAAGAAATAGTGCTTTGGGATTAATCAGTGTTTTTGCCTTTACAGGTTTCCTAGGCTATACCTTAGGGCCAGTTTTAAACCTCTATGTTGCCAACTTTTCAAATGGTCATCAGCTCATTGGAACTGCACTTGGCGGCACAGGTATGATCTTCTTTGCTCTATCAGGATACGCCCTGACTACCCGTAAAGATTTTAGCTATTTAGGCGGCTTCCTTTTTGTAGGAGTCATGGTTGCTCTTCTAGCAATGATTGCCGGAATCTTCTTCCAAATCCCGGCATTACAATTAGTGATATCAGCTGCGTTTGTACTAATTTCTTCTGGCTTAATCTTATTCCAAACCAGTGAAATTATTCATGGTGGAGAAACCAACTATATTTCAGCGACGGTTTCTTTATTCGTATCTATTTATAATTTGTTCGTTAGCCTACTCAACTTATTAGGTGCTTTTTCAGGCCGCGACTAAAATCATCTCCTCAACTTGAATCCCGGTGAGTTTGCCGGGATTTTTTTACCCCTATTTTTCGGGAGCGGTTAACTTAAGTCTTAAGCTGAAAACAAGAAAGCTCTTCTGTGCAGCTAAGCAGAATCGCCGGCTCTAACTCTGTCTCTTCCTTAACCTTTACTTTTATTGTACCCAATTGAGTTTCATGTTTATTTTTTTCAATTTTAATAAAAAAGACTCCGTCACGATTTACGAAAACAGACTTCTTCGCACCATCAGCAATAACAAGTTGTATATGCAAAGAAGTATTATTTTTTTTGACATAATTAGATAATGATTTTTGAACACTGTCGTAACAAATCTCAATGCCGACTCTGAGACCAAAATAATCCTTAACTAGACTATCGTTATCCCCTGTTTTAAAAGACATGCGACGCAGATCCATTAAATTTAAAAATCCTTCATCAACGTAATCAAAATCATAGTTCGTATGAGGATATCTTTTCTTATATTTTTGTATATCGCCATGATAAAAAAAGTAAGCCGTATTTCGATAATAGGTACTTTGATCAAGCTTGGCATTCTTATGCCAACAAATTGTTCCTGGAACAATTAGCATGTCCGTATCCCTGGAAAGTTCTGCCAGGAGACTTTTAAAAGCATTTTTTTGAGCCTGTGTATAATATCGTTCATAGCTGAGCTTGGAAAAATCTTTAAATAAATATTCCGGGGCAACAAATATTGCCGATGGAGGTGCTGGTTGTTGTTCGGGGGAATTCTCAGTATCAAACTTTCTTTTACTCGTACCAAGTTTATTTTTAATCCAGAACAAGGAAGACTTTATAGCCACATTAGAGCCAAGATGGTTATCTTCTTTAATTTCAAGCAACGATTTTTTAGCAAAAATAATTTGCTCTTCCAGCAGTTTTAACCGTTTATCAAAAGGAGACATATAAAAATTTTCATCGGGTTGAAAAATAAAAACCCTCATACCAGATGGCACAGCCGGATTGTATTTTTTACCCTGGTTTGTATCAGAATCCAAGATAATTTTTCGGGAAGAGAGCATAGAAAATTAATTATAAAGATTCATAATAATGAACTTGATTAAACAATTACAATAATGGATGAAATAATAAGCATCATGAAGATGCCTAGACCAAAACCCAATTTGTATCATATTTCTACAAAATAGGCAATAAAAAACCTAAAATCTAGCTGCATTACCCTCGTAAACGACCAAATATCAACCAACCTGATAATTTATGTTCTATACTCACAAGATTACATTATTTTCACACTTTAGCATGGCTGGTTTATCATGAGCGAACCTCAATTGCATCTCTATAGAGACCTAACTGCACCTGAAAAATTGTACAGCATCGCTATTGTCTGGATTCCATTAATAGCAACTTTATATGCTATTTTCTCTGGGATGCTTTTTTCGATAAATCTAGCCACATTACTATTATTAATAGGATGCTATAGTTGTACAGTTTTAGGGATTACTGTGGGTTTTCATCGTTTATTGACTCATCATTCTTTCAAAACAAAACGATGGGTTAAAATAGTTTTAACTTGTTTAGGTTGCATGGCCTATGAAGGACCTCCCTATTTCTGGATAGCCGCCCATCGAAGACACCATAAATTCACAGAAACAGCCTCAGACCCACACTCACCTGTTGCAATGAATAAAATATCCCTGCGAAGTTTTTATCATGCACACATGGGATGGATGAGTAAACACACTATCGAGGACTGGCACTATTACATCGCCGATTTGCTCGCCGATCGAGATTTAAAAATTATCAATAAATACTATATACCAATAGCCTTAAGTGGATTAATTATTCCTGGAATTATTAATGGATTGATGTTTATGAGTTGGTATCACTTCATAGAAGGAATTATCGTTTGCGGTCTGGTAAGGGTTTGCATTCAACAACACGTTACATGGTCAATCAATTCTATCTGCCACATATGGGGTAAGAAAAATTTTATAACGCAAGATCATAGCCGGAATAATTGGCTTTTTGCAATTTTAGCTTATGGAGAAGGTTGGCATAATGGCCATCACGCTTTTCCAGCATCTGCTAAACATGGGTTGAAAAAATGGCAACTCGATATTTCTTATGGCTTTATTTTTTTGTTATCACTTATTGGACTAGTTACAGAGATTAAGTTGCCTACTCAAGAACAATTGCATAAAAAATCTATCAAAAAATAGTAGAGCTTTAAGCAATCTAAAGCCTAGTCTAAAAATCAGATGCAAAAAGTAGAAAATGCAAAAATTCCTCAATAATAAATGACATTAGCCTAATAAAACCACCTCATTTATACACGTTACCAGCGATTCGGGCAAAAAAACAAGAATACTCAATATGTACTATATTTAATCAATATTAAGTAATTTTTTTCTTGGATTTCCTGGCAATGAAGCATAAAGACTTACTTAAGATAGCAGAACATATTCGGGCAGAGGTTTCTCTTTTTTTACCCTATAGTTCAAATAATATTTCTTTAACTGATCAACCCTTTCATAGAGTATTTTGGATAACTGCTATGCGTGCTCGTTCAGATGAAGAGGGGATTCGTGAAAGAATTCGTCAGTGGAAAATGAACTTAAAGGCTGACAACGTTGATACGCAATTTAAATCATTAAAAGTAACAGCAAAAATACCTAACAATCCATCTGAAACCCCTACTCTTGAAGAGTGGCACAAATATATCAGCACACTACCTAAACGTGCCCTCAAAATCCAACATAAAGACGGTACGCCAATAGAGCCTAATCATCGTACTGAAGCAAGGGCTAAAAATGCCATTAAATTTGGAATTGGTAATTGTGGTGAAAAAGCGGCTGTTGCCTTTTCCCTGCTTCTTGAATATCCCAAAGAAGGCTTAAAAAAACTGATGCCTCTCTCCCGCTCTATTCCTATGGAAATCGTTTCTCTAAGTGGTAGTGATCATACATTTCTTGTGTTGGACAGAGATCCAAAAAGTGATTTACAAGATATGTCTACCTGGGGACCAAACGCAATTATTTTAGATCCATGGATGGATAGTGTTGTTTCTGTCACAGAAGAACTTCAGAAATCAGAGAATAAACGCTCAGGCTGTTTTAAGTATATCTCTAAATACCAAGGAGAGCTGGTACTTGAGAACAAGGGGAACATAGGACAAGGTCATACACAACGCTGGGATGAACACCGTAAGAAAAAAAATGAACCTACTTTGCTAAGAGAATGGTCTTTTTTTTATAAACCAAAGAGCAAAGAGAAAGAAAATGTCCCTTGGGTCACTCCACCTAAGAGCATGAAATAATTAACGGAATTTTTCCTCATTTACAGTAATCATTTATTGGCTTTTGCCTTCCTGCTGCCAGCAAGCTTTAGCACGGAACAAGGTTGCTAAATCCGTACTTGATTTTTTAAGCGGCTTATTTAAAGTGAAGATTTCACGCTCTTTTTGATAATACACCCCTAAAGGAACTGGGAATTCTGGGAAAGTTAAACGTGCTAACCGCATAGCAGCAATAAAACTACTGGAGTCATGGCGATAAGCCGCTTCACCATGTGCCTTACGTTGTAGTACCTCGTCCTCTAAGTCTAGAGCCCATTGTTGTTCGGCTCCAAACGCTAAAGGTTGACCCTCTGTCAAAACAATAGTTTGCTCAGCGCGATTGTTTTTTACAGCAAACGCATCAAAAGCACCATTATTAAAAATATTGCAATCCTGGTAAATTTCAACAAATGAACAACCTCGATGTTCATAGGCTTGCTTAATTACTGAAGCCAGGTGATTAGGATCTTTATCCACAGCTCGGGCAACAAAGCTTGCCCCTGATGCCAATGCAATCGTCAGTGGATTAACAGGCTCATTATTAACGCCCTGTGGAGATGTTTTTGTAACTTGCCCTTTTTGTGAAGTTGGCGAAAATTGTCCCTTCGTTAATCCATAAACCTGATTATTAAATAGCAAAATATTAACGTTAACATTTCGTCTTAAACAATGAATTAAATGGTTACCACCAATGCTTAACGCATCTCCATCACCTGTTATAACCCAGACAGTTAAATCATCACGCATAGCTTTAAGGCCGGTAGCCACAGCAGTAGCTCTTCCATGAATTGTGTGGAAACCATAGGTATTCATGTAATAAGGTAATCTTCCTGCGCAACCAATTCCTGAAACAAATACATGCTTCTCAGGAGGTAAGCCTAACTCTGGAAGCACGCGTTGCAAAGCAGCCAAGATCGCATAATCGCCACATCCTGGACACCATCGTACTTCGGTGGAATTAGTAAAATCCTCGCGTTTATACGTATTGTTCATGATCAATTTCCAATTTAATGGCTTTAACCAAATGACTTACTGTAAAGGGTTGACCGTTGCATTGATTAATTGATCTAGCATCCACTAGATAATTCGCTCGCAACATTTGACATAACTGACCTGAATTTAACTCAGCCACCAAAATTTTATCATATTTGCTAAGTAACTTGCCTAAATTTTCCGGTAATGGATTTAGATGCCGTAAATGAAGAAATGCCACAGCCAATCCTTCCGCTCGACACTGATTAACAGCAGACTTTAAACTGCCGTAAGTACTACCCCAACCAATCAATAAAGTCGTGGCATTATCATTACCTTCAATAGCTAAAGCGGGATATTCACGCGCTATACCAGCAATCTTATCAGCTCGAAGCTTTATCATTTTTTGGTGATTCTCAGCATCATAGCTGACCCTTCCCTCTTCTCCCTGCTTCTCCAAGCCACCTAATTGGTGAATAAATCCAGGGGTACCAGGCACATTCCAACTACGCGAAAGAATTTCGTCACGTTGATAAGGTTTGGGAAAACGATTGAAATTCATGACAGGGATTTCCAAAGACTCAACATCAGGGATTTTCCATGGTTCTGCTGCATTAGCCAGATATGCGTCTAGTAAAACAATCACAGGTGTCATGTACTTAATAGCCAAAGCAAATGCTTCCATGATGGTATTAAAACAATCAGAAGGCGATTTAGCCGCAAGAACTGGCAATGGTGCCTCCCCATGGCGACCATAAAGGGCTTGTCGTAAATCACTTTGACCAGTTTTAGTCGGCAATCCAGTTGAGGCACCAGCACGTTGCACATCCACCAAAACCAAAGGCAACTCTGCCATTACTGCAAGTCCTAAACTTTCACTTTTTAAATCAAAACCGGGACCAGAGGTACAAGTCAGAGCTAAACATCCTCCATAAGCAGCACCAATGCAAGCACAAATTGCTGCAATTTCATCTTCTGCTTGCAGCAGTTGTACACCGTAATCCCCCAGCCTTGCGCATTCATGCAAAATAGCTGACGCAGGAGTAATTGGATAACCAGACACCAACAATGGAGTTTCTGTTCCTGTGGCAAGCGTTGCAATGGCTAATGCAACAGCCTCAACACCCGTGATTTGTCTATATTCCCCATTCTCCCGACTGACTTGTCCTAACATAAACTGTCGTCGAGACAACTCTAACGTCATGGCATAATTAAAGCCTGCAAGCAAAGTTAATTCATTGGCCTTGGCAATTTGAGGATTGGTTTTAAATTTCTTCTTAATAAACTCCACACAACTCTCTGTGGGTAAATCAAATAACCAAAGTACTAAGCCCAGAACATAAAAATTTTTAGCTTTCTTTGCTTGCGCATGACTTATCTCTAAGGAGACCACTGCTTGCAATGTTTGAGTTATCAATGGCAGAGAGACTAACTGATAATGCTCAGCAGCATTATCCAGAAAGTCTTTGGTCATCCCGGCCTTTTGCCAGTCTTTCTCTTGAAAACTATCTTCGTTGATAATTAATAAACCACCAGCACTTAAGTATTGCAGTGAATTTTTTAAAGCTGCAGGGTTTAACGCTACTAATACATCAAGCGACTCACCTGCAGTAAAAATAGCTTGTTCTGACATCGCTAATTGAAAACCAGAGACACCGGCAACCGTTCCCGCAGGAGCTCTAATTTCTGCAGGGAAATCCGGAAGAGTTCTTACATCCCTGCCTGTTAGAGCAGCAGTAATTGTTAGCTGCTCGCCAACAAGCTGCACCCCATCACCAGAATCACCTGTTAATCGTATAACGATAGCGTCAGTATTTGACATGGCTTCTTGCTTCCAACATGAGTTGACGCATGTGTTTTACCGCCTCTTTCAAACCACAAAATAAAGCACGGGCGATAATCGCATGACCAATGTTTAATTCGTGTAATTCTTTAATAGCCGCAATAGGTTTGACATTATGGTAATTTAAACCATGGCCTGCATTAACAATCAAGTTAAGGCTGGCGGCATATTTTGCCGCTTCAGTGATGCGCTGCAACTCATAGGCTAGCTCTTTTGGATTCGTTGCATCTGCATAGCAACCTGTATGAATTTCAATTACCGGAGCACCAACAGCAGCTGCTGCTTCAATTTGCTTCATATCAGGATCAATAAATAAAGAAACTTCACTGCCTATCACCTGCAAACGTTTTACTGCATCAGCAACATTTTGATAGTGCCCAACAACATCTAAACCACCTTCTGTAGTTAATTCCTCTCGCTTTTCTGGAACCAGACAAGCATGTTCAGGTTTAATTTCTTCGGCGAAATCAAGCATGGCATTGGTAACTGCCAGCTCTAAATTCATGCGTGTTTGCAAAACCGCTTTGATAAGTCTTACATCTCTTGCTTGAATATGGCGCAAATCTTCACGCATGTGTAAAGTGATTCCATCAGCACCTGCTTCCTCAGCCTCCATCGCAGCTTGCACTGGATCAGGATAAAGAGTACCACGTGCTTGACGCACAGTTGCAATATGATCAATGTTAACACCTAGCAAAATTTCATTCGTCATAGCTTCACCATCTAAACCAAAGTAAGTGTCGAATTATCACCCGAAACCTAGTTTGTATCTATACCTAAGATACATTTTGGAACTTCTTGATATAGTTGAATTAGCAATAATCATTTTTACTTGGAGTTGAAGCGGATTAATTAACAACAAGCGATTTGCATGCCAATTTTCACTTCATAAAAGTAATTACACTCTAGGGTCTGCTTACAATTCGCTAGCTTTTCGGCCAAGATAGTAGAATTGTAAGCAGACCCTAGTAAATTTAAAGATTTTCCTGAAAAATATTGCCTAATCTATTTAAAAAACCAGTCTTATGCCCTTTTCTTTGCAAAAATATTTCACTATTCGCAATTGTCTGTTTATCTTCCTTACGCTGCTTATTCTATTTGGCAATAATTTTTCAAATATCAAAGACTTAGCCCATGGTCGCTATTATGTATACGAACAGGATGCTTATATGCACCTCGTAATTGCCTCTGATCTGCTAAACAATAAAGATTGGTATTACCATTTTAACTCCCGGCTTAATGCACCATGGGGAGCAAAGACGCATAGTTGGACAAATTTGGTTACAGCTTTGCTAGCTGGAGGAGCTTTATTACTCAGTTACTTCATGTCACTCTCAACAGCACTTTATCACTGGGGTTTTTGGTTACCTATAATTTTTAATACGATTGCAGCATGGGCAATGTTGTGGGCAATCAAACCATTAAAGCCCACCGTTTATCAACAACTCTTTGTATTATCTGCTTTTTTACTTAACCCTTTCCTAAACACTTTCTTTATTCCTTTGAGGGTTGATTATGATTTTTTATTAATTACTTTAAGTATTGTTTATTGGGGATTTTTATTAAGATTAATTAGGAGTGATAAAACGGCCATTGCTGTTGCTACAGCACTGGTTGCCAGCTTAGGAGCATGGACTAGTATTAGCTTCATTGTGCTATTACTAATCGGTTTAAGCTTTCTTTTTTGGCTAGCATTAATAAAGCAAACCATGCGCTGGCAGATTGTCAGTCTATTTTTAATCAATTTATGTCTCGGTTTTGCTATTATAATTTACCTTGAACATCGCCACTTTTTTACCGTAGCTCATGACATAATCTCTATAACTCATCTAACGTTTCTTCTACTATTAACCCTAAGTTTCACAATTTATAGCAAATTTTTGCAATTAAAAAGCAATCTAATCAAACTTGCTTATAGCTTCGTTGCGATAGTAATTATTTTTTTAATCATGAACTGGTTATTCCCCGGCTTTTATCGGGGACCTTATAATCAGGCCGAGCCTTACTTGCTTCGGCATTTCTTTCCTACCCTTTCAGAATTCTATTCACCATTCAATATTGATAGTTCTCTTGGTTTAGCAATAATTTGTTATTTTATAATTGGTGCTGGTTATTGTTACTACCTTTATTTATCTAATAGCCTTTGCATTAGTAAATTACTCTTCCTATGGGCAGCAATTATTACGACTTTGCTGACAGCTTATATGTATCGTTGGGTCGAATTCGCCACACCCCTTAATATCCTATTGATGTCTTTTTTCATCCGTGAAATTGAAAATACACGCCAGCTTTTTAGATTGCCATTTCTGATACTAATGGTGTGCCTACCTTTTTTAATTTTAATGCTGGCCAAAGATTATTTCGTGGATTCCCAGCAATTATGTCAACAGCAATTGTATTTAATATTACGCGATGATTTTTTAAATCAACCACAATTTAATCAAGATAAAATTATTTTTGCACACAGTAATTATGGACCCTTGCTGCTTTATTCTACCCGCTATGCAATTGTAGCTACGAATGATCACCACAATCCCGAAGGATTAAAGGATAGTATTCTTTTTTTTAAAAGCACAGAATCAATTGTCGAACAAATGATACTGAGAAGGAAGGTAGATTTAGTGCTTCTGTGCCCTCTTGAACATCACACAGAATTTAATCCTCAAACAAGTCCTTGGTTGCTTGCAGTGCCACTTCCTAAAGAATATTCACAATGGCAGCTTTATCGCGTGAAACCAACCCCATAAAAGTATGGGTGATCTATGACTTTTTTTGTGCGTATAATGCACGCGATTTTAAGGTTTTTCCTCCCAAAAGATGATCAATGGCTTGACGCATAATCAACTTAGCAGTTTTAAGCACATTTATGTCATCTAAATGCCCCTGCGAAAGCGCCAAAATGTCTTTACCTGCCAATCCAGCCTTGGCGGGTAAAAACCCTTCATTAACAATGAACCGATAAGATTTATCACCATCAATTAAATTCGCTGAATGAGCTTCTTCAGTCAATGAGATACCTTGACCGCAAGCTAGTAATAAAGCCCATTCAAAGCGTCTCAATAAGACCTCTATAGCTAAATTATCCGTTACAATGATTAATCCTTGAAGAGTCTGAACATACACCTCATAGAGATCAGGATGAGCATCGTGGGGACTTAGAGTGTAATATAGCAGTTCATTAAGATATAGGCCGGCAAAAAGAGCATTGCCTTTTATGTCGAGTGCAGCAGAAGTATTCTCAAACTGACGCACATAGTACCATTCTTTTCGTGCCTCTACTGAAAGCCATAAAGGAGTAAACGCTTGCAAAATCGCTTGCTTTTTAGGAGTCCTTCCTCCTTTGCACAGACAATTAACTATTCCTTTTTCTCGAGTAAAGAAAGTTGCCCGCACACTGGTATCGCCTGACGGGCGTTTATGTAAAACCCAAGCCTCAAGGGTTTCAGCTGTCATAACCTAGTTGCTTTAACATTCGTTCATCATCCGCCCAACCAGTTTTTACTTTACACCAACATTGTAGAAAAACTTTTTTACCTAATAAATTTTCCATATCTATACGTGCACTGGTTGCCATCTCTTTTAACTTTTGACCTTTATCACCGATAATAATCCGTTTATGGTTGTCTTTCTCAACCAAGATTAGTGCATGAATACGTACCAAATTACCTTCATCTCTAAACGATTCAATTTCTACCGTTGTTGCATAAGGCAACTCTTGCCCACATAAGCGGAAAATTTTTTCACGTAGCAATTCTGCACAAAGAAAACGGATGGGGCGATCGGTAAATTGATCTTCAGCAAACAAATGGGGTCCCTCTGGCAAGTAAGCTTTCAACTCTTGTTCAAACTGCTCTACCTGAGTACCTGTTTTGGCTGAAAGAGGAATAATTTTAGCAAAATCATGAAGTTGAGTTAAGTTGTCTATAAATGGTAGCAATTGAGCTTTATCAACAATTTTATCCACTTTATTGATGAGTAGAATACAAGGTACATTAGCCTGCTTAATTAGATGAAGAACATACTCATCCTCATCTGTCCAGTGCGTGCCCTCAACGATAAAAGCAATCACATCAACATCGCGTAATACAGTTTTAGCCGTTTTATTCATCATACGGTTCATTACTTTTTTTGAGCCTTGATGGATACCAGGAGTATCTACGTAGACATATTGATACTCATCAATCGTTTGTATCCCTAAAATACTATGTCTTGTCGTTTGAGGTTTACGTGACGTAATACTTAACTTTTGATGTAAAATACGATTTAGTAACGTTGATTTACCGACATTGGGTCTGCCTACCAAAGCAATATAGCCGCAGTAACTTGTCATTAATTATTAGTCCTGTTTATTTTTGAATCATTTTACCAGTCCATCTACTGGATTGCCAGTAAGGAATTGGTTTCTTCATCAATCACTAGATTCCAAATTTTAATTTAAAATCTGCATTTTAAGAATTCTGTCATCTAAACTTTGCTGATATCCACTTGCAATAATCCTATAAAACCTTGTAGTGTTGTTGAAAGAGTGGGCAATTATAGTTTAAACCATGGTCGAAAAAAAAATAAGCGGTGAGCGACAGCAAATCCCTATTCCCTTACAGGTTAAACCCACCCACGAAGCCATACCCACCATTACAGGCTCTGCAATCAGTAGTCAAGCAGGCACAGTATTGTATGGCTACTACAACATGGACTATAGGCTTCCAGGAAACGATTATCTGCGTATTTTTGCAAACCATAACAAGAAAACTGTCCAAATATTATTACTTACCCATGATCCCCAAAAATTACAATCTCTGCCCGGTGCTCGCCCTTCTTCTTTAGTAGCAAATACCATAGCTCAAATCAATCGTTACTGTATTCGTTCCAATCATTATCAACAACCACGCACACAAGTCCAAGAAGCTAAATATCAACTTGCTTTAGACTGCATTAAGAAATTAAGTCAACTACTCCCCTCAGAACGAGACTTGGCAAGCGATAATTGGGCAGGTCAGGAAGCATTACGTACCAAAGTAATTGCGACTCTTGAAGAATGTCGCGGTAATAATTTACTGATTGCTACAAATCCCATTGTTTCTGAAGGAGTTTTAGATGGCCTACTTTACGAGGCACGACAGACAGCCCAGCATTATCAATTTAATCGTGTTCATCCAGTATGCAGGCTTGATCAACTTGATTTTAATCACATGAGAGAGGGAAACACGTTTGTATGGGATAGTGAATTACACATAGGTCAAGATGAAGAGGCGCTAAATGACACTATCCGCGTCATTTGCCGACAATATAACCTGGTTCCCCCCGCTTCATTAAGCAACATCCCGGCAAATCGCTTTAAGCGTTTGGAGTTATTTTTACAAAAACTCTGGCTTGATGGGCGTGATTGGATAAATCACTTGGCAACCCCTAAAAAAGCCACTCAGGATACTGAAACGGATACACGAGCAGATGGTTTATCGATTACTAGGATTAAACCCTACTACCAACTACACGGTCTTACTCAAGTTGGATATTCAACCTTAGAACAATTAATGGCAGGTATCAGCAAACACAAAACTCCTACACATATTAAAGCCAATTCAGTTGAGGAAGCTAAGAACTGGTTAACAACTCGTCCAAATGGAGACTGGGTTGAATTGCCTTCCCGACAAGTAATAATACGATTAGACGATGACCTGGCTACGATTAATTACTTTGAGGAAAAGGGCCTATTTTACCCTTTGCCTCAAGGCGAAGATCTATATATCCTAAGCCAGCTGGGGAAACATCATCTTTATTTGCCCGAACGAGCCAGCTTACAACTCAAAGCTTTTTTTTCACGCTTACCTATTTTTTTTAGTCATCTATTTCAGCGCATCAATCAATTTACTCAGGATTTATACAAAGAATTCTTTAAGCATATTCATACACAACACGAAGAACTGAAGCCTCTTGAAGAAGAATCCTCTAAAGAAAGAACTACTCATCGCCGTTCAAGTTATCTGCAAGACGCCTTATATGCTCATGGTTTATTAACAGATGGATTGACGTTGGAAGATTTTGTAAAAATTCAACTCAAAGAAAATAGTTACACCATCGTACGGGAAATGCATCCTCCAAGTCCTCCGCCATATGAAAACCCCTTGCATCGATTTTTGGGGGTTTTACGACATATTGGTGGTTTTTTTGTAGATACCAGCGAAAAAAATCCAATTCTTGGTAGTTTAGCAATGGCGGCTTATGCTTATGGTGCCGGAGCTGTAATTGCACCAGAAACTCTCACCTCTATCCTGATGAAGTTGCATCTTAATGGTCTAACCTATGGGATAAAACCAACCCAAGCATTGGCTAAATGGATGAGCCATGGCACTACTTCTGAAGCAGTTTCAGCAGCAATGACTTACTGGCAAGGTGTCGTCGTTGGTGGTGATCTCGATCAATTTTTTATTAAAGCAATCAGCTTGCTAAAAGAAGAGCCTGCAGAAGTAGCAATCGTTGTCGCGTTAGCAATAAGTTTGGGCTACGGATTGTGTAAAACCATCCCCACCCTTGAAGAAGAAATGGGATATTTTCCCTATATAAATTATGCGGCATTAGGAGCAAAAGGAGGTGCGGCTATCTATGATACGGTTATGCACCCTGGTGATGATTGGCTTCTCGGCTCAATTAAATGGCTACTTCGCGGGGCATTAAACATCGCCAAACTGATTGGCGGTCCCTTCGTTGAAGCTTATTATTATGGTTATCATAAGGGATTTATCTCTGGTTTAAAAAAAAGCCGAACTTTATTTATTAACACAAGCAAGCAACTGACTGCAGCACTCTGTGATTTCTTTCTGGCAATAACTACTATTCCATTACTTGAGCTTAGTTCTTTATTTATTCATGTTCCTTTTAGAGGAATAACAAAATTTATGAGTAAAACGTTGGCCATTCTTGGAAATTGGCAAATATTAGGAAACATTTTAATTGAATTCGCCACTCGTCCTAATAGTTGGGGTTATTTGCCAGGCTTTCGTTTATCGCCACTCTATGGCTTTAGCAGCCCAATTCAGCATTACGCACAAAATCAATGGCTCAATATTTCAGTCAATATTGCAATGCTTCTTATCTGGCCGCCCTTTTTACTTCTTAAAAATCTGATTATATTACCAACGATTGATGTTTTATTTTTTCTGATTCGTTTTACTTTAACCCTTCTGGATCCTATAAGCCGCATATTTGCCTTAGGCGTTGGCTACTCGTTAACAGTAGCTGGGATAATTTGGGACAACTCTTTAGGGCGTTTACTCCAACTCACAGCTTACGCGATTACTTTAGGCAGTAATAAACTTGATAATTTTGCAGGAAATATTAAGCAGCAACTCGTTGCCGAGATACAAATTTGGCGCCGCACCCTTTATCATTGGGCATTTAGCGAAGAAGAAAAGAGTTTACATAAAACAAATACAGACGTGGAGTATTGTCTTCTGGATCCGATGAGAATAGAACGGTTACCGCATTCTTCAACAGGATGTGTACTTAAAAAGCTTCTTAGTAATACTTTGCCCAATCTGGAATCGTCTGAAAATAATCCACAGCATACGACTTTATTTCATCCAAGATCCGACGATCACTCGCCAATAACAGCACTACAGGAAACCCCAACCATTCATGCGTAGAACAACATAATCGACTAGGGTCTGTATACAATTCGCTAGCTTGAGTTGAAAAGTCTTGAGTTTCTGTGCTTCGTTGCTCACACATGTATACTGCACTACGATACTCAAAATCAAGGCTTTTCGGCGAAGAGAGTAATATGGTATACAAGACCCTAAACTAAAAGACTAAACATCATGCTAAGTAAAGGATTTTCACTGATTGAACTAATGACTGTAATTATTATCATGGGAATCTTAATCTGCTTTGCCTACCCGAGTTATCGTCATTATATCCTTCACACAAGAAGATATGATGGGCAATTAGCATTACTTGATTTAGCAAATCGTTTGGAACACTTCTATGCTGAGCAACATACTTACGAAACAGCTACGCTTGGTTTTGAAAAAACTACAGACATAAAAGATAATAATTTATCGCAGGAGAAATGGTATCTTTTAAAAATAGCATCACAGACCGTGGATACTTATAGTCTGCAAGCAATCCCCAGAAACTCTCAAGTGAATGACCTGGAATGTCAAACCTTAACGCTTGATCATTTAGGGGTTAAAAGCATCTCACCAGGCCCCAAGGGCACTCCGATAGCACAAGCTGAAGAGTGTTGGTAAAAAAGTTGCGTCATTAATGCACATTTTAGCTCTTTTTAAAACCATTTTGACTATTGTCTAGCCATATGAATAGTGTATACTTATAGCCAAGGTACTTCAAAATGCTAAGTTTTAGCCGCTTTGATCTTTTTACCTAAGAAGTTTCTACAAAACCTCTTGGATAGAAAAGGCTCCAGTTAAAAATGGCATTTTGAAGTTTCTTGAGTATACAATATATTGATTTTATCTGAGGGTTTGCCATGGCTAACACAACCAAAATCACTGAAGCATTACGTGTGCAAAGCACCCTTGAGGGGAGCCCCAAAAAGTCTATGGAAAACGCACTCGAGATGAGCCCCAAAAAGTCCATGGGGCAAAAACAAATTTCTCCCTCTCCTTCCAAAGAAGATGAATCAATCCAACTGAGATCCAAAGCAGGGAACTCTGTCAGTTTAACTGCATCGCAATTGGAGAAATGGTTTGCAACTCTGGAGGCAAGAGAGTTAAAACAGGATAGAAAAGAAAAACATATCTATCACCCTAATGATCCCGAAGTAAACCCTTCTTACCTGGCGACAATATACCTTAGCCGTTATGGTTTGAAGACAGCAAAAGATGTCATCACTTTCCTAAAGTCACCGGCTGGACGTGATGTTCAGGCCATGATTGGCGAGCGATTGGCCGAAATTGCCTCTATCGAAAATGAAATTCATCAACAACAATTAGATGCAGAAACCAGAAGACAACGAGCACTAGCGGCTCTCCTCTTAGGTTTACTTTATGAAAAAGAAGCCGAAGCCAAAATAAAGAACGCTGAAATACAAAAAGACATTGATAAAAAATTGCATCATACAACTGAGACTACAAGCGGGTCTACCTCAAAAAGCGAAGCCTATGCAGCTGTAGCTGCCTATTCGGAATCTATTGCTGCTCTGGAGAAAATTTTAAAAGACAAAGTCAAAGAATCAGAGGAGCTCGAAGAGGAATTCGATAAGCTTGATGAACTGGCACTAGAGATTGCAAGTCGCTACCATCATCTGGATCAACATATTACGACACTTGATCATTTTGGGCTGCTAGTAAATTCGTTTTATATGAGCCATGAAGAGCGGATCAAAGCAATAGAAGCTCTCGAAGCTAAAATTAATCAGCTTAAAGGTCAAACTACTTCAAGCGCTGAAGCTGAACAAACAAGCCCTCATGAGCAAATCAGCACGATGTTGATTACCCTCTCCCTTATGCAAGCACAACTAAAATCACCAACTTCTACAATAGAGCTCATGGAAGCAAGGGCTAAGGATCTCGAAAAAACCCTGAAAAAACAAGCTAACAGTATTGGCGATTTACTTGCAGGTAATAGCGACAATAGCGAAAATGTTGAAAGTAGCGAAAGTAGGGAGCAACGAGCTAAACAGTTGCTTCATGAACACAATGGCCTACATGTTCAATTTGCAGGCCTCAATGATATGATTGGTGTGATGAAAGGAGAGAAAAAACTCTGGGACAAGCAGGGCCAACCAGTCACTTCCATTGATAAAGCTGCTTTTGTAATCTCTTCCAAAAAATCCCTTGTGTTTCATCAAGGTGAGTATTATTTACTGAATGGCGAAGCCCCTGAAAACTTTGACGAGCTACCTCAAAAAGTCAAAGACGAAGCTAAAAGAAACTTCGATCAAGCTCGTCCAGAAATTACCAGTTTAAAAAGGCTCGTTCACCATAATAAACAATTAGAAGAACACGATTTCAGCCAAAGAAAAGAAGACCTTACTCAACGTAGCGAAATCATGCAAAAAGAAATGTTACTTCTTACCAATCAACTTACAAAACTTCAGTCTTCCAAGGCCAATATGGAAATCTTAATACAACAATTAGACAAACAAACGTCAAATGTTGATACAAATACCACACCTTCTGTATCCATCCCAACACTTAAACCAACTTTGAGTAAGGGGTCAAAAACGACAACAAATAATAATACTGCGGCTTATGTGCAGGGTTATAAACATACATTGTTATTGATGAGAAATAACCCTACCCCTGACTCAGTGCAGCGGCTAAGAAATTTTTTCATGGGGCCTGATGGTAAAACACCAGTTCCATCCACCATAGAAACTATTCTTTCTAGTATTAAGTACGGTAGGCCTATACCGTTGCAAACCATGCAAAATTTGTTGCAAAACATGAATCGCTTAGGATTAGCAATGGCCGGACCAAACAGGAGAGCGCTCCAAACTCCTGAGTTGATCGAAGAAGTAAATACTGCTCCATCCCCTTTTAAAAGAAATCTCACGCCAAAACCTTACTAATACTTGCTTCGTAGCCGCAACTCTTCTAACATGGACAGAATGTTGCGGCTCTAGCGAAAAAACCATGATGACTGATAAATTGTTTGATAATCAATCAATTATTGTAACTTTAGATGTTGATGCTTTTTTATTTGACAGACTTAAGCAAATAGCTAGTGTTGGCTTTGCAGTTGTTGAAATTAACAGTAGTGAGCAAGAAATTTTAAAAACAGTTTTGCAAGATTTTCCTTCTTTGCGTATTGGAGCAGGCAATATTACGAATACTCAACAACTGGAGGATAGTTATCAAGCGGGGGTTCATTTCGCCTCTAGCCCAGGCTTTTTACCAGCAATTGCACAAACAGCAGCAATTTATTCGATGAATTATCTGCCAGGTATAGCTACCATTTCAGAAGCTATGCAAGTTATGGCTTTAGGTTATCATCAAGCAAGACCCTATCCTGCAAATCTTACCTTTTGCGCATCATTGAATAAATGTTTGCCTATGCTACGATTATTTCCAGCAGAAATTGAGTGGGATGAAGCTGAGCACTATCTGAGTCTGCCGGCTGTTGCGGCAGTTAGCATTATAAATCCCGAGAGCAAGCAGTTACATGCTCTATCGACTGGGGTTTTTGCATAAATCAATAAGTAAGAAAAAAGCCCCGATACAAATGGCACTATCAGCCAGATTGAAGACGGGCCAATGATGATTCTTATAATAGACATCAATAAAATCAATTACATGCCCCAAAGCTGCTCTGTCATATAAATTTCCTACAGCTCCGCCAAGTATAAGACTCACGGCAAGTGATTGAAGTTTAGCTTTAGGGGGTAAGCGAATTAACCAGATTATTAAGAAAATACTCATTAAGATACTAAAGCTGGCAAAAAACCAGCGATGCCACCCCCCTGTGCCACTAAGAAAGCTAAATGCTGCTCCCGTGTTATAAGCCAAGGTGAAATTAACCATAGGCAGTAATGCTTCGGGCTGATAAGGCACAAAAGTTGTAGCAGCCCAATATTTAGACCATTGATCAACCAAAATAACTGCAATGCTTAACAAAAACCAAGGCCATTTTTTCATGCGAAATGTCTCACTTCATCCCGACCACTAATATTATCGACACAACGTTGGCACAACTCCGGATGATTTGCATCAGCACCTACATCTTCTCGTCTATGCCAGCAACGATCACACTTTTCATAATTGCTTGGATGCACAATGATAGCTACCCCTAACTCATCATTAGCAATGCTTTTATCCGTGCAAGCAGCCATAGGTTGAACCTCAGTAGCAGAAGTAATTAAAACAAATCTTAGTTCATCACCCAATTTATCAAGCAAAGGAAAAGTCTTATCGTCTGCATAAATCGTTACTTGCGCTGCCAAAGCTGAGCCAATTAATCCTTCCTTACGTTGATTCTCCAATGCTTTGTTAACTTCATCACGAATAGCCTGCAATCGCTCCCAATATGCCATATCCACATCGTCTATTGCGGGCCATTGCTCATACCATCGCTCTATAAAAACAGACTCACTGTTCTGCCCTGGAATAACCTGCCAGATTTCTTCTGCAGTAAATGACAAAATTGGAGCTAGCCATCGCGTCAGTGCATGGATGATATGAAACATTGCTGTTTGACAGGAGCGTCTGGCTATACTGTTTTTAGCCGTGGTATATTGACGATCCTTAATGACATCCAGGTAAAAACTACCCATATCCACAGCACAGAAATTATGAATTTTCTGATAAATTACGTGGAAATGATAATTTTTATAAGCCTCTATAATTTCCTCTTGTAATTGCTGTGAACGCTTGATTGCCCAACGATCTAGCTCGACGAGTTGATTCGCAGGAATACAATCTGTTTCAGGTATAAAATCAAACAAATTAGCTAGCAAAAAACGCGATGTGTTGCGAATTCTGCGGTAAGCATCCGCATTACGTTTAATAATTTCTTCTGAGATACTAACCTCATGACGATAATCTGTTGAAGAAACCCATAAACGCAAAATATCCGCTCCATGCTGGTTGATCAACTTATCTAAAGCAACATAATTTCCTTTAGATTTGGACAATTTTCTACCTTCTGCATCCACAGTATAGCCGTGGGTTAAGACACTCTTATAAGGAGCATGTCCATAAATAGCTACCGCCGTGGTTAAGGAAGAGTTGAACCATCCTCGGTGTTGGTCGGAACCCTCAAAATACACGTCTGCAGGCAAACCTAACTCTGCATTTTGCTTTAAGACACAGTAATGGGAGACTCCTGAATCAAACCAAACATCAAGTGTATCGGTTATCTTCTCATAGTTCTTGGCATCTGCTCCTAAAAATTCGTTGATATCAAGATCAAACCAGGCATCAATACCTTGCTTTTCCATTCTAGTCGCTATTTTCTCAATTAATTCAACCGTATTTGGGTGTAGTTCACGACTATTTTTGTGAACAAATAAAGTCATGGGTGTTCCCCAGGCTCGTTGGCGAGAAATACACCAGTCAGGACGAGTCTCTACCATATTTGCAATACGTGCCTTACCCCATTCAGGTATCCAGTTGACCTTATTAATTACCGCAGCTATCGAATGACGTAGGCCATTCTTATCCATAGCAATAAACCATTGTGGGGTAGCAAGAAAAATCATTGGAGTTTTATGACGCCAGCAATGAGGGTAACTGTGGCGAATAGATTCATGATGAAGAAGCACAGTACGCTCATTAAGAGTTTCTATGATTCTATCATTGGCTTTGAGTACAGAAAGACCTGCAAATAAAGGAACTTCCGCATGATAACAGCCATTCGTTAAAACAGGATTAATTAAAGGCAAATTATAGGCTAAGCCAACTTGATAATCTTCTGGACCATGAGCAGGCGCAGTATGTACACAGCCAGTACCCGCATCTGTTGTTACATGTTCGCCTAAAATGATGGGAACTTGTCTATCATTGAACGGATGTTGTAGAGCAATTCTTTCAAACTGTTTACCTTTGGCATTACCGACAGTTTTATAATCTTTATACCCATAACGAGTCATTACTGACTCAACAAGATCAGCAACTACTAAAAAATACTGTTGATTGACTTCTAATAATAAATAGTCAAGCTCAGGGTGTAAGCACACCGCTTCATTGGCTGGTAGGGTCCAAGGCGTTGTTGTCCAGATAGGCACAATCACTGGTTTAACAGGTAGACTCTCTGATATTACCGAGATCAAATCTTTGGGTTGCACTGCAAAAAAAGCAACGTCAATTGAAGGCGATGTTTTATCTTCGTAGTCAACCTCAGCTTCAGCTAAGGCAGAACCGCAATCAACACACCAATGAACCGGCTTAAATCCCTGCTGCAAGTGACCATTCTCAATGACTTTACCAAGAGCACGAATAATATTGGCTTCATAAGAATAATCCATCGTGACATAAGGATGCTCCCAGTCACCAAAAACACCCAAGCGTTTAAATTCCTCGCGTTGGATATCAATCTGACTTGCCGCATATTCCCGACATTTTAAGCGGAATTCACTAGCACTTACTTTCATGCCAGCTTTGCCTATTTTCTTTTCTACATTGAGTTCAATCGGTAAACCGTGGCAATCCCAACCTGGAACAAAAGGAGTATCAAAGCCACTCAGACATTTAGATTTATTAATAATGTCTTTCAAAATCTTGTTAAGAGCATGACCGCAGTGCAAATGTCCGTTTGCATAAGGAGGACCATCGTGAAGAATAAACCGCTCGCAGTTTTGACGGGCTTCCCTAATTTTTTCATAAATACCTTTGGACTCCCAGTCAGCTAACATTTGAGGCTCGCGCTGTGCGAGGTTAGCTTTCATTGGAAACGTTGTATCTGGTAAATTTAAGGTATCTTTATATTCTGCCATTTCATCTACTCTACTAAAAAACGTTAAGTTGCGAAGAAGTATATTTCACTATTTTGGCCAAACCAGCCCCCTAGACTCCTGGTATCGCACAAAAATAAGCTTTAGCCGCATTAACATCATCATGAATTTGCTTTATCAAAGCATCTATTGAAGAAAATTTAATCTCATCTCGCAACTTGTGCAAGAAGAATACTTGCAGCATCTCTCCATATAGATTTTCATCGAAATCAAACAAGTGGATTTCAAGAACATTTTTGGTGCCATCAACAGTAGGTCTACTTCCCAGATTAGCAACTCCTGTAAACCATAGTCCATTTCTTTCTATCTGCACACAGAACACACCTTTTAAGGGTAACGAAAGCCTGTGCATGCTTAAATTAGCCGTGGGTATTCCCCACTGCCTTCCACGCCCATCCCCTCGAATAACCCGACCACAAAGCGTAAAGGTCCTTCCTAACAGTATAGAAGCTCGATTAAGATCTCCCTTCGCTAAAGCTTCTCTAATCTTAGTCGAGCTGATACGTTCACTTTCTAAAGCAACATCAGGAAAAGTCTCAACACAACAGTCTTGCTCTTTCCCCATTTCTCGAATTAAATGAACGTCACCTTTTCGCTGTTGGCCAAAGCGAAAATCCTCTCCGACCAATAGATATTTTATCTGCAATAATGAAAAGAAATAATGCCTTGCAAAATCTTCAGCTGCCATTAAAGCAAGTTCTTTATTAAATTTCAGGCAGCACACATAATCAATATTATAATGTTTGAATACTTCTAATTTTTCACGCAGACTTGATAGTCTAGCTGGAGATTGCTGTTTATGGAAAAACTCACCTGGCTGGGGCTCAAACAATAAAACAACCGAAGGCAATTGCAGACGATTTGCATGCGTCAGCAATTTGGTTAATAAAGCCTGATGCCCACGATGCACGCCATCAAAATTACCAATCGTTGCAACCGTGCCCTGCGAAAAACAGGAGATGTTATCTAATCCACGCAGCAGCTTCATGCTTATAAATAATAAAAAGAAAAAGATTATACCGAGTTTACAAGCAGATTGCGAAATTAATCTAGGTAGAACATTAACAAAATCCAGCAATTTAACGCTTTGCTTTCATTGCAAAGCTGTTTGCTCATCAGCAGCTTAATGAAAACCAAGTAAGAATTTACAGCTGTTAAGTTCCTCTTAGCAAAAACGGCGTATTATTCCCGCCCAACAGGATAAATGATAACCAAAGTGACCAATAAATAGTCATTCGCAATTACCTAGTTAATGCCGTGTAGTTTTTTACCGAAGTGTCGACGCACTACTACAAAAAATACAGGTACAAAAAAAATCGCCAGGATAGTAGCCGTCAGCATTCCGCCTGCTACCCCAGTACCTACCGCATTTTGCGATCCTGAACCAGCGCCTGTGCTAAGCACTAACGGTAAAACACCGAAAATAAAGGCCATAGAAGTCATTAAAATCGGACGCAAACGCATGCGTGCCGCTTCAAGGGTCGCCTCAATCAATCCTTTATTTTCTTTTTCAATCAAGTCCTTGGCGAATTCAACTATCAAGATGGCATTTTTTGCAGATAAGCCAATGGTAGTCAAAAGACCCACTTGGAAATACACATCATTGTTTAGCCCACGTAAGTAAGTAGCTAACAACGCTCCAATGACACCTAATGGTACAACTAGCATCACCGAGAATGGAATTGACCAGCTTTCATATAAGGCCGCCAAACATAAAAAGACAACAATCAAAGAAATGGTATATAACAGAGGTGCTTGTGAGCCCGATAAGCGTTCTTGATAAGACATTGCAGTCCAATCAAAGCCTATTCCCGATGGTAGCTTTGACGCTAATTTTTCCATTAACTGCATAGCCTCTCCCGTACTTTTACCCGGACCCGCTTCTCCTAAAATTTCCATAGAAGGTAAACCATTATAGCGCTCCAAGCGAGGAGAACCATATTCCCAATAAGTTTTGGTAAATGCAGAAAATGGTACCATTTGCCCATCTTTTCCTCTTATATACCAAGTTTTGATATCATCGGGTAACATTCTAAATTTGGCATCGGCTTGCACATAAACTTTTTTGACCCGTCCTCTATCAATAAAGTCATTGACATAAGTGCTTCCCAAGTTAGTGGAGATAGCCTGATTAATATCAGTTATTGCTACTCCCATGGCCTCTGCTTTTACCTGATCAATCTCAAGCCTGAATTCCGGAGTGTCTTCTAAACCGTTAGGGCGAACGCGAACTAAGGCATCTGGATGTTTTCCTATCATCTCCAGAAGTTGATTACGAGCTTTCGTCAATTTTTCATGCCCCAAACCTCCCCTATCAATTAACTCAAAATCAAACCCGGTCGCTGTACCAAGCTCAATGATTGCCGGCAAATTAAAGGGAAACACCAACCCATCTTTGATTTGACCAAAAGCCTTTGTAGCTCTGGAAATAATTGCAGAAACGTTATTTTTTGCACCTTTTCGTTTTTCCCAATCCTTTAATGTCACAAAAGCAATGCCTGCATTTTGCCCTCTCCCGTTAAAACCAAAACCAACAACAGTAAATACTGAAATTACATTATTTTTTTCCTCAGTAAGGTAGTAATCTGTAATTTGGTCAGCCACTTTTTGCGTACGCTGTTGGGTAGCCCCCGCAGGCAATTGCATCATCGTTAACAACATGCCTTGATCCTCATCCGGTAAAAAAGAAGAGGGCAAGCTAAGAAATAAATAACCCACGCCCAAAATAACCAATAAATAAATCAGCAAATAACGCCCCGTTTGGACAAGGATTTTATTAACAGCATCATGATAAAGATGTGTCGCACGTTCAAAATTGCGATTAAACCAGCCAAAAAATCCTTTCCTATGACTGATCTCACTGGCTGTTGTTGTCTTCAAGATTGTTGCACAAAGGGCTGGCGTTAAAACTAATGCTACCAAAACAGAAAGCGCCATAGCTGACACAATAGTCACTGAGAATTGACGATAAATTGCTCCTGTAGAACCATCAAAAAATGCCATAGGAACAAAAACAGCAGACAATACCATGGCAATCCCTACCAAAGCCCCTTGAATTTGTCCCATGGAGCGACGTGTCGCCTCCTTAGGCTCTAAATTTTCTTCCACCATGACCCGCTCGACGTTTTCTATCACGACAATAGCATCATCAACTAGTAAACCTATCGCCAAAACCATACCGAACATAGTTAACGTATTAATGCTAAAACCAAAAACTGACAAGATAGCAAAGGTACCCAGCAGAACAACAGGTACAGCAATAGTGGGAATTAACGTGGCACGAAAATTTTGCAAGAAAAGATACATTACAAGGAAAACAAGAATAATCGCCTCGATGAGGGTTTTAACCACCTCTCGAATAGAAAGCTTCACAAAAGGAGTGGTATCGTAAGGATAAACAACTTTAAAACCGCGTGGAAAAAAGGGTGACATTTCAGCGATTTCATTTTTAATAGCTGCAGCAGTATCAAGCGCATTTGCCCCTACTGCAAGCTTTATCCCTAAACCTGCTGCTGGCGCACCATTATAATGCGAAAGTATATCGTAGTTTTCTCCCCCTAACTCTATGTGAGCTACATCCCGTAAACGAACTATAGAACCGTCCTGGTTTACCTTCAGTGAAATTTTCCCAAATTCTTCCGTTGTTTTTAGGCGAGTTTGCGCAATAATAGAAGCATTAAGCTGCTGTCCTGGAACCGCAGGAGTACCTCCTAGTTGCCCAGCAGCAATTTGATTGTTTTGTGCTCGAATCGCAAGAATTACATCACTCGGTGTTAGCTGGAAATTATTCAATTTATGCGGATCTAACCATATACGCATCGCGTATTGAGAACCGAATAACTCGACATCGCCAACACCATTAAGACGACTAATTGGATCTTGAATATCAGAGGCTACATAGTCAGCGAGATCATATTGATTCATACTGCCATCATCAGAAATTGCCCCTAATACCAGCAGGTAACTACTGCTTGATTTCTTAACATTAATACCTTGTTGCTGTACTTCCAGGGGAAGTCGAGGCATTGCAAGTTGTAATTTATTCTGTACCTGAACCTGGGCAATATCAGGGTCAGCCTCTGCATCAAAAGTAAGTGTAATGGTGACCGTGCCTGAAGAATCGCTCTGAGAGGCCATATACATAAGCCTGTCTATGCCGCTCATATTTTGTTCGATAATTTGCGTTACTGTATTTTCTACGGTTTTTGCATCAGCTCCAGGATAAGTAGCTGAAATTTCAATTGCAGGAGGGGCTACATTGGGATATTGGGCTATTGGTAAATTAAAAATAGCTATAGAACCAGCCAGCATGACAAGAATTGCAAGAACCCAAGCAAAAATAGGCCTGTCTATGAAGAAGTTAGACATTTCTAATTACCTTTTTGTTGTTTATCTGCAGGCATTTTTTCATCGATAGTAATCTTATTTTGCTCAATAGTTACTTCTGTAGACTTTACTTTCATTCCTGATTTGACTTTCATATGCCCAGACACAATTATCTTATCACCAGCATTTAAACCACGAGTAACAAGCCATTTATCACCCACTGCCCTGATCGCTTCTATTTTGCGTAAGACAACAACCCCATTTGCATCCACAATTAATGCTGTTGCCTCTCCACGTGCATTGCGCGTAACTCCTTGTTGAGGAGCTAAAATTGCATGTTCTTTTATTCCCTCTTTTAAACGTGCACGCACAAACATGCCTGGTAAAAGCTCATGGTGAGGATTAGGGAAAATAGCACGTACCGTAATGGAACCGGTGGTTTCATCAACAGTAACATCAGAAAATTCCAAGATCCCAGTTTTACTATAGAGAGAGCCGTCTTCTAATATTAGCTCAACCACAATATTGCTACTGTTCTTCTTCAAAAAACCACTAGCATACTCACGTCTTAAACGTAAAAAATCCTTGCTTGATTGAGTAACATCAACATATATGGGATCAAGCTGATGCACTGAGGTTAAAGCCGTTGTTTGATTTTCGGTAACTAACGCTCCTTCCGTTACACTAGACTTACCGATACGTCCACTAATAGGCGAAATAACCTTTGTATAAATGAGATTAATACGCGCTTTCTCCAAAGCAGCTTCAGCAGCAATCACTGTTGCATCAGCCTGTTTAGCATTGGCAACAGCGGTATCATAATCTTGATGACTTACATAATTGGTACTGAGTAAAGGTTTATAGCGTTTCACTGTTAAGTGATTAATTTCCGCATTGGCTTGTGCTTTAGCAAGGTCCCCCTTGGCACTGTCATAAGCTGCTTGATAGGGTGCGGGGTCAATCTGGTATAAGGACTGTCCTTCTTTAACATCACTACCTTCAACAAATTGGCGCTTTAAAATAATACCACTAACCTGCGGTCTAACCTCCGCTACACGGTAGGGACGTGTTCGCCCAGGTAACTCCACAGTGAAAGTAAAAGGTTCGACTTTTAAAGTAACAACCCCAACCTCAGGCGTTTCTTCAGCAGATTGCTTTTTTTTGTCACTACAACTGAAAAGTAGAGGCAATGTAGCCAATAGCACTAGAACTACATTTGTTACACTACTTTTCTTTTTCATGGCACCTCAAGTTATTCTTAAAAAAGCCCCAAAATTACCTTAAACCAATGCTAATTTGGCAATTAACAATCCATTTTAATAACTATAGCATTAGAAGCTTATGTAAAACGATTTTGGTTAAAAAATGGTTATTCCGCATTTATTAAGGATATTAGAAGCCATAAGCAAGACGTAAACCTACTGAGTAAAGAAAAGGAAAATAAGCATCTGTAGGATTTAACTGAGCTTCCCCATAACCTGCCGTATAACTACCGCCAAGCTCAGCCATGAAATGCTCAGTAACATGATAATTTAGACCAGCCCCAAAAGTCGGGCTTAAGCGCCAATCATTAACAAGCATATCGTTTCGATGTACACCTGCAGCTCCCACACTGGAATAGATTCTAAGCCTTGTATTGGAAATAGGCAGCATAATTTTGCCTTTCAAATCCACCGTTTCTGTCTTTGTTTTAAAGGTTGTCAAATTGTCATTCATGAAGCTAAACAGACTCATCGGATCAAATGATACATTCGCATCGGGATAGCGCATGTAACTTAATTCAAATGCTAACTGTGGAATAAACTCATAGCCAACAAAAACTCCCCATACACCTCCCCCTTCAGTAACTTTAATCGGGGTGGACATACTCAGTGCTGCATTCTGATTTTCCTTCAAAGGCACTAATCCTTCCCAAGTGGTTGAACCGTAACCACCAAATACACCAATATAGGGAGGGTGTGACAATTTCGAGTTCGTTTGCAAAGCCGCCTGACATCTTAGAGAACAAAACGATAACAGCAGTAAAGTGAATAATACAAATTTTTTAATAATCACAATAAAACACTCTTTAATGTCTTGACTATCTGAAGCAGAAAGCCAAGACGTAAATGTCAAAAACCAAATTACTGACATGCTTTCTTATTGGAGCTACAAAGTCTATTACGAGAGTCTACCCCCCCATAAAGATAGCAATTCCAATTATCCATACAGTCTTGAGGGCTGGTATATTGCTGATATTCACATGCCTTTTTTAGCGAACCAAACACGCTTACCATACGTGAATAAAGTGCATTCATATCCTGGCACATACCCGATGGTAATCCTGAGGATGTGCAATAGCAGGTAGCTACTGACTTAAACGAAGCACAGAAGCTGACATCATTGGTTGGCAAGGCATTTGGACATGCAGCAAAAACTGAACAAACAAAACCATAGAAAGAAACAACTGCAAAGATTTTTCTTATCATCCTTGATCCTTATTCAAAAAAATTCTAGATGACTTTATCAGAAACTGAGCTACTGCAAAATATTTAATTCATTGTAATTAATGTTGAGGCAGGTTTACATTAATTAATTTAATCACTTCTTTAGCTATTAACTCTCGAAAAGCCGGTTGTAAATTTGCAGATATAACTAAAAAAGGGGCATCTGAGTCAATCATGCGAAAAAAACAAGCATCAAATAAATTATCTATTTTCAATAAATCATCGTGAGAACTTCTTATATCTTGGGTTTTTAATCCAAAAAAACCAGCTTTTTCTCTTTTTTTAAAATTCGCCAGGAAACTATTCTGCACATTCAGGTTGATAAGAAAATTATTTCCTTTTGCAGAACTTAGCCTCCCACCTAGACTAAAGACTCTACAGTTTAATTTCACAGAACGAAATATCTTGGTGTATAGCCAAACAAAAAACTTAATCAAAAACCCTTTAACTCTACTTTGCATCCGTTGAAATGTACCTATACTTGCAAGTTTTACCAAATTTGGACACCCTTGATAAGGGTTTGTATTAATCACAGACTCATGAACCTCTTGGGCTAATGACGTTAATGTGGAATTTTGTTTCAGTATCAATTTAACAGGCTCAATTCTGAGAAAACACCCCACCACATTGTCATAACATTGACTATTTCGCGTAGATTTTACTCTATTCACACAAATAGAGTGGGAAATTTGTTGAGAATCATGACAACAATTGAGCAAAGCCAACACCATGACGGCACACAAACCATCCAGAATGCTAATATGATTATGCGCACAAAATAGTTGAAAATTACTCAAAGCGTCTTCAGGTATTTGCATATAGGTTGAATAGGTCAGTTGTTGGGCTTGCATATTTTTAATGACTTGTTCTGGAGGAAAAACAAATAAAGAGGTGTCTTTTAAATACTCATCCCAAAACACCATATCGCGATCTAAATGTTTCTGAATATAAGATTGCTCATCAAATAGGTAGGTTCTATAAGCTATATCTCTCTTTGATTTTTTTATTTTTTTGCCAGAAACATAAAATTCAGATAAATCGGATAGCAAGATTTCAGGCGAAACATCATCAAAAATAATGTGGGGGAAACAGATTTGCAATTCAGTGAAATCATCCTTAAGGTGAAACAATCGCAATATTATCTGCGGTGAGCCTTTAGGCCAGGGATAAGAGGTAATTAATTGGTGACTGGACTTTTCTAGCATCAACTCAGATTCTTCTTCAGAAAAAGATTCAAGATTGGTCTCCATCACCTTAAAGGCTAAATTTTTTTGTAACCGTTGCGCAGGATAAAATTTGGATATTTGAAAACATAATATTTCATGCTTGTGGCAAACAGACTCTAATGCCGTGGTTAGACGAGCACCATCAAGGCGTCCTTCGAAGCGTTTTCTTGTAAATATATTTAATTTTTTCGCTTTTGGCTCGAACGTATCTGCCAACCATAAGAGAAGCTGAAAATCACTTAAGGGAAGCAATGCATCCTCTTTTTTGAAAGCCTGGCTTAGTGCACGATGTCGCTTCCTGATCGTTTTGGCCTTTTTTATTAAGGGAGCTAGATTAGTAATGGTCGGAGCATGATAAAAATCATGCAAGGAAATTTCTTTGCCTAGTTGATGGTTTATTTTTGAAACCACTCTCGCTGCCGATAGTGAGTGTCCTCCCAACTCGAAAAAATTATCTTTAAGCCCTATTGGCTTTATCTCCAGTTCCTCAGACCAAATTTCTGCAAGCATTTTTTCTAATGTTGATTTGGGTTCCAGATAATACTGACCTACGGTAAACTGAGGTGCTGGTAATGCAGACCGATCTAACTTCTCATTAGCATTTAAGGGGAAAACATCCATTTTAATAAAAGTGACAGGAATCATATATTCCGGCAAATGACGCTGCAAATATTGACGCAGATCACTGCCATCTACATCGTTGTTTAAATCTTTAAGGACGTAATAGGCTACTAATTTTTTATTCTTTTGGAGTCCTTCAAAAGCTAATACCGCCGCTGCTTTTAAGGCAGAGTGCTTAAGCAAACAACTCTCGACTTCAGCAGGCTCAACTCGAAATCCCCGTATTTTTATTTGATGGTCGATTCTTCCTATACATTCGATTTCTCCTTGAAGTCGACGGCATAGATCACCAGTTTTATATAGCTTCGCAGCAACATCATTGTCGAAGGGATCCTTAATGAAATATTGCTCAGTTAATTTTTCATTATTTAAATACCCCCTTGCCAGGCAACTCCCGCCAAGATACAACTCACCAATATCACCCTCAACAACCGGGCGAAGATGTTTATCAAGGATATAAGACTTCACATGTGGAGCCACTTCCCCAATGGGAACATTCGCCCCCAAATTATAGATGTTTTTTTCATTAATTTTGTAGAGGCAAACCGCCACACTTGTTTCAGTAGGGCCATATTCATTAAATAAAACATGTTGGGGATACAGGGTTAACCAAGACTCACAATCAGCCGTCGACAAAGTTTCTCCAGCCAGCATAATTTTTTCTAAATCAGGCAAGTCGACACGCTTATTTTTTACTTCATATAACAAAACTTTAAAATAGCTAGGCGTTAGTTTAATAAAATTAACTTGATGAGTGACCAAATATTTAAGGTACTGCCGTGGATCTTTTTTATTCTTATCCGTACAAATAACGACGGTTAAACCAAGCATTAAAGGGATAATCGACGTCGTTAACGCAAAATCGAAAGCATGATTAGAAGAAAAATCGATACGCTCCTGCGGTTGGCAATCACAATATTTAGCAAACCAAAGCGAGTAATCCACTACACCTCGATGCTCAACTAATACTCCTTTAGGGGCGCCAGTAGAACCGGAAGTATAAATAACATAAGCCAAGTGACGTGAAGTTACCGCTGAGGCAGGATTATCTGTTTTTTGTTCTTTTATTTTCGCCTCTTTGTTCAGGACTATTTTTCCTTGGTAGCGAATAAATTTCTTCTCCAAAGAATTCGTTGTGATTAAGAATTGAGTAGAACCTTCGTGCAGAATCAGTAGTAATCGCTCTTCTGGATGTGATGAATCTAATGGCACATATGCCCCACCCGCTTTCAAAACACCAAGCATAGCTATCAATAGTTCAATAGAGCGCTCCATACACAAAGCCACTGTTGTATCCGGCTTTATACCTATTTCTTGCAAATAATAAGCGAGTTGATTAGCCTTTTGATTCAATTGCTCATAAGTTATAGCTTGCTCTGCAAAGATGACTGCAATATCCTGAGGTCTCTGCCTGGCCTGCATCTCAAATAACTCATGCAAAGTCTTTGAGTTTTCCATCTCAATTTTTTTATCCCTTTCTATACTTGTTTGATTCATCACAATACAGGCAAAAATCTATCTAACCATTTGGGTAAATACCAGTTCCATGTTTTAAGAAGCGCCATTGTGGAGGGCACTAATAAAGTTCGAATCAAGAAAGCATCCACAAAAATAGCAACTGCTATGCCAAGACCAAATGCCTTCACCATTAAGACATCAGCTACTAAAAAAGAGCCGCAAATAAAGATGACGATGACAGCCGCACTTGTGATAATGCGACTACTTCTTTCAATGCCAAAAACAATACTGTTATTGTTATTACCACTTTCCTCATGTGCTTCCTTTATTCTAGTTAATAAAAATACCTCATAGTCCATAGAAAATCCGAATAAGGCGCAAAAAATGATAACCAGTAAACTAATATCAAGCATTCCTTGTGGTTCAAAATTAAGATATTGCGCCAAATAGCCATCCTGAAAAACTAAAACCAAAGCCCCATAGCAAGCACTAAGGCTTAATAAATTCATTATAATGGCTTTAACCGGCAACAATAATGAACGTAATAAAATTAACAAGATGAGATAGGTAAAAACAATAACCCAAAGAATGGCGAAAGGAAGGATGCGAGAAATACTTTCAAGAACCTCTACATTAATCACGGGAGTTCCAGTTAATTGCATTTTCATCCCAGAGGCCATTTTCGTATCGCGTAGATTTGTAATCAATTCTTTGGTTTGAGGTGAGTTAATATTATATTTACTAACAACGCTCATTACTGTAAATGAGTAGCTAGTCGTAGTCGCCAGTAATTGCTTTAGATTGTTATCCAGTAATTTTCTATGCAAATTATATAAATCATAATACTGTTTTTTAGTTAGCTTGGAATCTGTAGTAACAACACTGTTAATTTGGTCAATGTCGGAATTTGCTTTAAGCTGTTGCGCTAAATTATACATATGGGAAATATTATTCTTTGATAAAATGTAGCTATGGGGTGTTTGAATTAAGACAAGAATAGGGGTTAATGTTTGTACATTAAATTTTTCAGAATAAGTATTAAAAAAATCTCTACTTTCTGAATTTTTAGGGAGAATCTTATAATCGGAAACACCAAACTTTGCCGACAACAGTGGGTAACCAAGCAACAGCAAGAAAATAAGGATTGGAAAGAAGAATACCAGAGGACGTTTGGTCACTTTTTCCGCCAGCCAATGCCAAAATTTAAAGTGCTTGATTTTATTTTTTCTGCCAAATCGCACCGACAATAAGTTTATTCGTGTGTTAAGCACTGCCAAAATCGCAGGTAGTAAAATGATTGCTGTACCGGCTGCTATTCCAACAGCTACAAGGCCACCTACTGCAACGGAAAACAAGATATTAACAGGAAACAAAAATAGGGCACTAAGGCTTACAAAAACAGCTAAGCCACTAAAAAAGATAGCTTTCCCTGCTGTTTCTTCAGTTATTGCTATTGCCTCTCTTATAGTGACCCCATTATGCAACTCCTCACGAAAACGACTTATTACGAACAGGGAATAATCCAAACTAAGACAAAGTCCTAATAGTAAAGCAATATTTAAAGTGAAGATTGAAAGTGTACACACATGTCCTAAAAAATAGAGAATAGTAAGAATTATTAATGCACATCCTCCACCTAAAACAATAGGCAACAATGCTGCAACAAGGGAGCCGAAAATAAAAATTAAAGTGATTATTGCTACAGGGGTTGCAATAAAATCAGCCCGATAAAGATCAGTTTGTGTTTGCTTATTGACATCCTTTACAAAAATAGCTTGGCCTCCTAGCGAAACAGCCATATTAGATGGCTTTTTTATGGCTGCTTCAAACTGTGACAATAGTCGTGCATCAAGAGGTTTGCTACCTTTTACCATTACAACGACATAAGCTGTGTGTTTATCTTTTGAGATTTGCTTTTTATTATTGTTCGGAAAAAATATTTCATGCTTGATTGGAAAATCCTTTAATTCCAGTAATGATTTCTTTATCTTTTTGATAAATAGAGGATTGCTTGCTAGAAGATTAGGGCTTTTATAAATAATTAGAAATTTATTAACGTTGTTATATTCCAGTTTTTTATTCAAATATTCCTCTGCTTTAGCACTTTCAGAGCTTTCGTCAATAAAACCTGTCGTCTTAAATGGACTAATAACATTAGGCAGAAACGGGATACACGCAACAACAAAAAATAACCACCACACAATGAGATACCATCGTAATGGATAAATTATTTTGCCCAATCTGTAAAAAACATGATTTTGCATTCTTGATTATCCCTAACCCCTATTTATAACTTTTCAAAATCAGATTTACATATAAATTTTTATACATTGAATAGATTAGTATTCATCAAATTAAATGTAGGCATAAATATGAGCTTTTGCATCTAATTGGAGATATTTTTGCAGAAAATGTAGCAAGATATTTATAACAAAATTCATTTAAAATAATTCTATTTTTCCTACATATACAGAGTTTTACCTTTTTCCATTTAAGAAAAAAAATAATTGTGAAAATACAAAAAAAGCAGTAATTTGTAGGCGTTTTTAAAATATAGTATTCATCTATTTTCTTAAATTACAGGGACTTATCATGCCTAAACACAAGCTCGTTTTAGGATTTGCACACTGGGGAAGTATTAAAGTGCCTATCTTCAAAATGATAGAAACAGTTAAATTTGCAGTAGAAAATGGTATAGAAGAAATTGACTGTGCCCCCCATTATGGTAATGGTGCGCAAGAAAATGTTTTGGGAGTAGCTTTGTTGTCTTTAGACGACAATGTCCGCACCCGCATCAAGATTTCCACCAAAGCGGGGCGTTTTATTGATCCTAATCAAAAATCGGAAAGCAGCAATGGTTTTACAAATACCAGTGGTTTTACTCAAGTCTTTGATTATAGCAAAACAGGTATCGAAAAATCTTTTAATCAAAGTCAGCTAAGAATGGGGTTACCCAGTGTACATGCTTTGTATTTACACGATATTGATAAAACCACTCATGGAGAAAAGCATACAGCCCATTATGATGCCTTTGTTCAGGATGGCTATCTTGCTTTTGAAAATCTGAAAGAACAACAAAAAATTGAAGTTGCTGGAATAGGCTCAAACGATACTGAAATTTGTATAAAACTGATTGAAGATGGGCGCTTTAAAATTAACCGTATTATGCTGGCGGGCTGCTACAACCTACTCAATTTTTCAGCACTCGACAGACTATTTCCGCTTTGTAAAGAAAAAAATATCCAACTTTATATTGCCGCTCCCTATGGAGGTGGGCTTTTAAGCGGTCAAACAGGAAATAAATTTTTTCGCTATCAAGAAGCAGATCGCGATCTGCTTGATAGGCTAGAAAAGATAGAAGCTATATGCGAAGCACACAATGTACCGCTAGCTCATGCAGCAATGCAATTTGTACACATGCACCCACAAGTTGAAAAAGTCGTTGTTGGCGCAAGAACACCAGAAGAACTTAAGACTTCATTGGACTATGCCAGTACCCCTATTACACCTAAATTTTGGGAGGCTCTAATAAAAAAGGGATTGATTCCTAAAAACACTCCCATCTCACCACTCAAAGTCCCATTAACATCGTCCATATTTGTGAAAGAAAGTGAAGTAATTAGCACTTCACCAACAAATTTAACAGAAAGCGTCCAAATTTAAACATACAGCATATTATCCCGAGCGTTATCTCGGGATAATCAAAATTTATACCCTGCTAACAACATTCATCTAGTTAACTTCTTTCAGGCTTTTTGACAAAATTTCGCATATTTGGATCAGCTAAAATAGGCATATCACCTCACCGTCCAGGGTTTAATTACTGATATTGGTTTGTTGGTTCTTCTAAAGTAAAGACCTGCTCTTCATTTGATATCAAGGTCTTCTCTTTATCTACTGTAAAAAACGCTTGACCAGAGGTTATTGTTTTTACTTTGGAGTTTTTCAACTGTTGCTCTAAGGACTGCAAAAACTCATTCATTAAAATTAATTGATTTTTAAATTCCTCTTCTAATTGAGGAGCATTTAAACGTCTCTTTTCGAATATCTCAATACTAAGCTTCAGAGCATCTACTGGCTCCAGGGCACCATGTTCATCTTGGTAAGCGCTCAGCTCAGATGATATGGTACTCTGCACAGTAATAAAAGGTATATGATTTTGTATTGCACCGAAAAGATATACCGCAAAAAATTGCTCTAATTTATCTTTTAGATCAGGTTTATCAGTCGCAAAATATTTCATGAAAGCATCTTGAAGAGCCATGAAGCCACTAAATATTTGTCCTATTGAATGTTGTTTCGAGATTAATGGCCTATGACCAAATTTTTTTACATTTTCATTTACATAGGAATAATAATCAGAACTTTGACCATTCCGAAATTGCAATATCCCCTCACTGTATACCCACGTAGTGAGTTCATCTTTGGACAAAGGGGTAGACTCAGCAACTTTATTAATAAAAGAACGCATTTCTTTTTCGTAAATGCTAAAAACAGAAAAACTTGGCATGTAATATCCTTATACAAAAATTTTAGAAACTGCCTATTTTACATAAAATTTCTTTAAAATTAATGTTGCGTGCAAGCAAAAAACCAACCAATTCTCAATTCGAGCCTTGTGCCAATCTAAATGTTCGCCTAATATGCGTTTTAACTCGCTGATATACGTCATATTGCTCCTTTTTTGTCGAAGCTGAGCATATAAAGTACATTGTAAATCCTTAATCTTTATTGATTACAATCCCCTTCCCCACAAAAATATAAAGAAAACCTGTAATGGGAAAAATTAGAAGAGCTTTTATCCTTGCTAATGGCACAGTTTCAATCACAAAGAAAAAACCAAATAAAGGCGGATATTTCAGTTTTTTCAGTCTTAACGAAACAGCAAGTTGGTTGATGTTTGATCCGGATAATTTTATTAATCAATTGGCTGAACATTGCCAAGAAGAGCACACACTTGTTCTTGATGGCCCAGGAACAGATCTTACCCAGGATAATGGATCCTTATTAAAATCAATTAGTGCTTTAATAGACGGACACATTGGTGATAATGGCATTAATGCCAATTTTGAAAAAATAAAAAAATTTATAGAGAAACAATCTAAAGAAGCTACACAAGCCGATGAAACATTAATCATCTGTGCAGTAGGTTGGAGTCGCGGCGGG
>NZ_LNXV01000011.1:149103-251912 GCF_001467025.1 Legionella brunensis
AGTTGAGTTAGGCGATATCAAAGTACAAGCCTGCTATCTTCATTGTATTGATTCTGTGGTAGGCGGTCCAACTGACCGGTTGCGATATTTAACTAAAGACAGGAATAGCCATAAAAAAACACCAATCAATTTAGAAGTTCATAATTATTTGTCTAATACAGGCAATCTTAACCTATGGGAGCATATGCTAAAATACCTTCCTGAAAAATATCAAGTGAATATGCCATTTTTTAGCGCAGTTATCGATAATACTAAGAACATAACCTATTCTGTTCATGAAAAAGAGTATACCCATCGCTCAAATAGCTGGTTATTTCCTGCATCACATGAGGCGTTAGCTGGAAGACCCAGAAATCAAATTGAACAATGGTCGGGAGATATTGTTCTTGCTGATATTATTCGTAACTTGGCAGAGCTTTCTTTTAAGCTCAATGAAAATTGGGCAAAAAAAATGCTACAAAAAGGACAGATTGCATTAGAGAAATTACGTCAATACAATATTAATTTGGGAAGTTGCAGAAAATATTTAGATTTTGATGACATTACAACTACTCTTTTTGGTAGGGACTCAACAAAAGATGATCACATTCACTCATTTCTGGATATAAGAAATTTTAGTTAACTGGCCAGACATCAGTGCTCACTTAGCTTTATTTCGCTGGATTAATTGTTTTACCTCAAAATAAATAACCATTAAGAAATCACACAACGCAAATGGCCATTCTCCAAAGGTACTTAAAAAATTGGCATAACCACCTAATTGTAATAACCTTTCATGGCATTCGCTGCAAAAATAAACTTTAACAGAAGAACTACTTAACTGACTCACAATTTCTATCTTTGGCGTTGCGCGAGCACCACATTTTTTACAAAAAAATTTCATAGATAAACTTTAATAGTAGATATAGAAGTATAAGATAACCTAATTTAAAGTCTAAATAGTCATAAATTCTAGAAGCGATACTGAACCCTAAAACAACCCAGCTTATAAAATAAAAGTTGCTATATGTCGTCAGAGCTATTAATTTTGTAACTTAATACATTACGTAAGTATTGGGGTACTACAAATTATGGATAATGTCTTAATTTGTCTGATGTTTTTATTTTTACTTGTTATTTCAGATATGATTAGGCGATTAATCCCCTCCTTACCTGCACCTTTAATTCAAATCGTCATTGGGATATTAATTGGGCTTCTTTTTCCTGGCTCACACGTAGGATTTAATCCTGAACTTTTTATGCTTTTATTTATTCCTCCCTTATTGTTTATTGATAGTTGGCGTTTTCCTAAACGCGAATTTTTATCCAATACCAGGCCTATTATTATGCTATCAATTGGTTTGGTATTTTTTACAGTCATTGGAATGGGCTATTTAATTCATTGGTTAATTCCTTTAATACCTTTACCCGCTTCATTTGCCCTAGCAGCAGCTCTCTCACCCACCGATGCCGTAGCCTTACGCTCCTTAGCAACCAAGTCGCAAATGCCTGAACGGATTATTTACATTTTGCAAGGAGAGGCGCTCTTAAACGATGCCTCTGGCCTTGTCTCATTTAAATTTGCTGTTGCAGCAATGCTTACTGGCGTCTTTTCATTAACCGAGGCTGTGTACAGTCTTTTTTTAATCGGCTTAGAAGGACTTGCGATAGGAGTATGCCTTACTTATGTATTCATTATTCTTTTAGGACGACTCAGTATTAAAAGTACCCAAGAAACTACTACAGAAAATCTTTTATTAATTCTTTTACCTTTTACTGCTTATCTCATTGCCGAAAAATTGGGGGGATCAGGAATTTTAGCTGCTGTCGCTGCCGGATTTACTATTGATCAGGCAGGATTTTTAGACAGAACGCTCGCCACAATGAGAATTGAAGGCCATTTTATTAGAGGTATGATTGAAGCCACTTTAAATGGTGCCATATTTATCCTTTTAGGAATTTACACTGCCAACTCTCTGGATTTATTAGCGCATACTGGCAGTAATTTACCTCATTGTGCCGGCATTGTTGTGATTATAACTTTCTCACTCTTCGCTTTGCGCTTTCTATGGATCTATTTAACACTCCCCCTTGAAGTACTTCTTGCACGCTACCGTCATAAAACCTGGCGACGTCCTCATCTAAAAGTAATTACAGCGATTTCCCTAGGGGGGGTTCGCGGAGCAATAGCTTTGGCTGCAATTTTATCTCTCCCAACACTGATGCCAGATGGCATGCCTTTCCCAGGACATGATCTATTAATAACCATTGCTGTGGGTGTCGTTCTTTGTTCTTTACTAGTGAGTATGATAGCTCTGCCTTTAATCTTGCCAGGATTAAAAAACTTAATTGTCGCACCTCCCTACGACGAAGAAAAAGATGCCATTATTGCAGCTGTTGGAGCAGGAATTAAAGCAATTGAAAAACGCATGAAAAAGCTTTGTGAGACGTTGGATGAACATGAAGCTGATATTTGCAAACAAGTAGGAAACACCATTTTGGCGGCTCTAAATCAATTTTTAGCCTCCAATATTGAGGTGGAGACAGAAAGCAGCAGTTCAAATAAATTGTCTTTAGAAATTGAACAGGAGCTTAGGTTAGCAGGTTTAGAAGGTGCCCGTCAGGAATTACGCGTTTTAAGAAAAAGCGGAAAAATAAATGATACAACTATGATGATACTTATTAGCCGACTCGACTTAAGGCAAGTCTCTTTAGCTAACAATAGAAATCTTAACACCAAACTCACTAAACCTTAAACTCTTGCGAGTGAAAATCTCCCTAAACATTCTCATTACTAACTCTTGTATTAGCAACCCCAAATGAGGTAAAAATGATGAGCCAACTAACGTCATAAGGGATTACCATGAAACTATTTTATACAAAGGGAGCATGCTCATTGGCCGTGCGTATTGTTATCAATGAAATTGGCATTAATTGTGATTATGAATCAGTCAATTTAAAAACTCAAAGAACTGAAAACGAACAAGACTTTCTAAGAATTAATCCTAAAGGTGCTGTCCCTACTCTTCAGTTAGAGAATGGCCAATATCTCACTGAAAATGCTGTTATTCAACAATATCTTGCTGATAAATTCCAAGCAAGAGAGTTATTACCACCTATCGGTGATTTTAAGCGTTATCGTATTCTCGAGTGTTTAAATTTTATAACCACAGAATTACATAAGAATTTTGGCAGTTTGTTTAATCCCAATATTCCTCAAGAGATAAAAGACAAGATCTATATAGGACTTATCAAAACCAAATTAGCTTATATTGATAAGCAACTAAAACATCAATACCTCATGGGTGAACATTTTACTTTACCAGATGCGTATATGTTCGTCATACTTCTGTGGGCAATGAATTTTAAAATAGATATTAAACAATGGGATCATCTACCGCGGTATTTTGCAACCCTGAAGAAAAGACCATCCATTGTAAAATCGCTTAAAGAAGAAGCTCTAGAGCTTGCTTGAGTTTTTGAGTCAACTTAACTATAGCCTCGATAAGTCTCAAGGCTATAGTCTTCTCTGGGTTATCTACAAATCCTGTTTGCTACTAACTATTGAGTAATAGCAATATAGGATTACAAATTAGTCAACCTTTGGACGAACAATCAAAACATCACACTCGGCACCATGCAAAATAGCATTAGCGGTTGAGCCTAATAATAAAGCAAGTCCATGCTTACCATGACTTCCCGTCACAATTAGATCAATTTTCTTTTCTTGAGCCACACGCAAAATTTCATTCTTGGTAGAACCAAACTCAATCATGCAATGTGCACTGTCAACACCAAGCTTTCTAGCTAAAGCTGACAGCTCTTTTTCTGCTTGTTCACGAATTGAAACTTCTACTTCAGCAAATCCGGCAAAGCCAGGGTAAGCATATGCTGGAATTGGCTCCACGACATGGACTAATAGTAGGTCAGCACCGTTTTCATCAGCAATTTTTTTTGCTTTATGAGCTGCTTTTATTCCCACCTCATCAAAATCTGTCGCGAATAAGACCCTTTTATACATGATTCTCTCTCCTTGGCTACGCTAATTCTTATATTAGTAGAAATTTTTAATTTCCATGGAAATCAGTTTACTATAAAATTTGCTTATCTTAAATTCAAAATGCCAGAATTAAAGAAACTGAGAAACAGGGGTGCCCTTATTGCTGGATAATTTGATTGTCGACAACTCAAATTGTCTCCTAAAACTGAATTTTCATTCAGAGTCCATATTTATAAGGGCTGAGAAATACCCATCGAACCTGTCGGGTAATGCCGTCGTAGGGATAATGTGATGTTTTTAGATATCTTAGGGACTGTAACGTCCTTATTAGCTACTTATTATTTTATTCAACTCAACAATAAAGCATGGCTTAGTAGCCTATTCGCCACCCTAGCAAATAGCTGGTTATATTGGCAAAAAGGGATTTATGCTGACATGTTGCTTGAATCATTTTATTTTTTAAGCACCTGCTATGGGTGGTATCTTTGGCGTACGTCAACTCAAAAAGAAGTTATAATCATTGGCAAACTATCTATAAAACAATGGTTCGTACTTCTAGGACTTATTGCAGGCCTCTTTGTGCTTATCGTAAATCTGCTAGTTACTTTTACTCATTCTGATATTGCCCTATTAGATGCTTTAACAACCTCATTAAGCCTTGGTGCTCAATGGTTGATGTGCTATAAAATAATTGCCACATGGATTCTATGGTTTATTACAGACGCTATTTATGCATTCATGTACATTCAGAAGGAAATACCATTTCATAGTTTGTTAATGGTTGTATATACACTGATGGCAATTATTGGTTATCGCACATGGGCTAAACAGCGAGGCATTCAACTGCTCAGCCGCACGAAATCATGTCTGCAATAGCAACTCTCTTGACGAGTCTTCATGGCTTATAACTAAGATCTTAACCTAATGCAGCAAGCCCAGAAGTAGAACGAATCCATGGTTTAAATTGGGTAAGAGCAACAGGCAAATTATTAGCTGCATGCTGCGCTTGCTCAAAACGGCCATATTCTCCCAAAGTTAGCACATACCAATTAACTCCTTGCCGCTTTGCCAGGCGAATTTTAGTGTTACTGTCCAAGTGATGCAGATTTATAAAACGTTTAATATCTGCAAGATTCTGGCTAGCTAATATTTGAACCGTAAATTGGCCTTGTTGCATTATAGTAGGAGTTGTCTCTAGAGCTATCGTGCTAACTTCCGCATTAAAAGCTGGTTGAGACATCGGTTTAGGAACATCCCTGGAAGAAACCACACTTCTTTCTAATACAGCAACTTGTTTTATATCCTGATTCACTAGAGTCTTGGGTATAACAACTACTTTATCCATAACCACCAACGACGGGTCATTATTGTTCTCATCCTCATCTAAAACCACGTCAACAACCCTTTTTAATGGTGGCGGTTGAAGTGCTTGTTTTATCGCAGCCATCGTAAATGCAGGAATATAACTATCCATTTTTTCGCCATTAAAACTTGGTATTTGGCTAACTAAAGCGGGTTCGTTATTTTGCATTGCAGGTACCTTGGGCACGAAAGAAGGCAACTTCTGCTCTACAATGACCACTTGGGGCTTTTCTTGATTAACTGGAGGCTTTATTTGTCCAAACATATCCTGATTTTGCCAAATATAAACCGAAGCTAAAAAAGCTACTGCAACAGTTGCAGTTAAACCAATGTATTTTGAAAAAGAGGATTTCTGTATTGCTGCAGATTTTAACGACTCTGGACAGAAGTAATTAGTCATTTCCTTATTGATACGGGCAATATTGCCTCCAGTCAGCTGATAAAATTGTTCCAGTCGTTTATCCGACATAGTTTGATCAATACGTTTCAATGTGGGTAAGCTATTTAGCAGATATGTTTTTGTTTCAGTTTCAGTTAAAGCACCAGGCTCAAAGCGATGAATCATGCTTCCCAAAGAGTCAGCTTCTAACTTGTTTAAACTTGCTGCTAAAGAAAAATCAGAAATTAAACAAATGTGAAAAAAGCATTGCTCACCTTGTTGCTTTAGTACAAGCAAAGTCTCTTGCAGAAAAGCATCGGGAACATGCTGTGCATCATCAATAATGAGTAATACATGAGCCTTTCTCTCATTAATTTGTTGAATGATATTAGCAATAGTAAGTTCAGAATCAGTCCGCAAATGAAACATAGTTGCTAATTGCACCAATAAACTTGCTTGTGTAAATGGAGGAACAGCTTTTATTACCTGTGATTTAATTTGCGAGTCAAGACCTGCTTGCAGTAATTCGATAAAAGTTGTTTTGCCTCCTCCTGCTTCTGCAAGCACGGCTATCAGCGCATTGTTAAATAAAATTAAATGATTAATAAAATCAATTTTTGTAAGCCAAGCCCCTGGTTTAAAAATATTTTTATCAGAGGACTTATTGATTTCCTTATTCTCTAATTCCTGCGTCACATTTTGCATTATTAATCTCCTTCAACTGCAGCTTCCAGTATTAAGCGCAACAGGTTCTCTGGTACATTGTCTTCAATGTAACAATCCCCTACCGCTTTCATTAATATGAAGCGCAAATTTTTATTTTTTATCTTTTTATCCTGCAACATTGCTGACTGCAATTCATCAAGATTGATGTCCTTAGGAATTCGTCGCGGTAATTTTGCCATTAATAACATTTCATCAATTAAATTGACTGTTTCTGCATTCAGATGAGCATACTGTTGCGATAATAATGCTGCACAATAAAGTCCGATTGCTACTGCTTCACCATGCAACCAACGACTATAGTGCGTACATGCCTCAAGTGCATGAGCGAAAGTATGGCCAAGATTCAAAAAAGCCCGTTGACCTGATTTTTCATATTGATCTTGCTCCACATAACTGGCTTTTATCTGGCAGCAATGACTAATAACAGCAGCCAAATCCTCTGAAAGGGTTGATTCCATTCCTTCCTTTAGCATATGAAAAACCAGCTTAAAAAACTCTCCACCTGTTAATAATGCGTATTTGATAACCTCAGCTAATCCAGCTCTAAACTCACGCATTGGCAACGTTTTTAAAGTGTTCAAGTCAATAATTACCGCTGCAGGTTGATAAAAACTTCCAATCATATTTTTTGCTTGAGGGTGATTGATAGCCGTCTTGCCACCAACAGAAGCATCAACTTGAGCCAACAAGGTGGTTGGAATTTGCACGAATTGCACGCCACGCTGATACGTTGCGGCTGCGAAGCCGGTAATATCGCCTATAACACCGCCCCCTAAAGCAATAAGTGTCGTGTCTCTAGAGTGGTGTGTAGCAATTAATTTATCATAAATAGCAAATAGACTTTCCTGATTTTTGAACTCTTCCCCATCATCAAGAATGACAACGTCACATTGCCTATTTGCAAATGCTCTTTCAAGATAGCTAAGGTAGAGCGATGCTATTTTGTCATTAGTAACGATTAGAACCTGCTCGCCTGCCAAATAGCGATTAAGAATTATTGGATCCTGTAAAGCATTATATCCTATAGTGATAGGGTACTCTTGATTTGGTAAATGAATTACCAATTCTTTGTAGATCTCAAACTTCGCCATAGATATATTTGATAATGTTATTAGCTACAGCTTTTACAGTTAACTTGTCCGTTTCAAAGCTGATATCAGCAAGCTCATCGTAAAATGGTTCTCTCTCATCGCGAAGCATTTCTAAACGACTTTCTAAATCTTCAGTTTGCAGTAGCGGGCGCTTAGTATCACGCTTTGTACGCTCATATTGTTGCTGTAAAGATGTTTTTAAATAAATAACGGTTCCTCTTCCAGCTAAAGCATTGCGATTTTCAGGTGTCATAACCACACCACCACCCGTGGCGAGTACGATATTCGTTTTTTGTGTTAACTCATCAATCACCTTCTGTTCACGACGACGAAACCCTTCCTCACCTTCAATATCAAATATCCAAGAGATATCGGCTCCCGCACGCTCTTCAATCACCTCGTCAGAATCATAGAACTCAAGCTTGAGCTCCTTTGCCAAAGTACGGCCTATTGTGCTTTTACCTGCTCCCATCGGCCCTATTAAAAATATATTTCGTACTTTAACTATGCTCATTTTTAATTACATACCCCTTCAGCTGAAATATAAGAAATATCTTATATTTAGATTAAACATAGTACACTCAAGGAAAACCTTAATGAGTTTTACCTAAGCAACAGCTCTCCTATCGCTGGATATTAGCATACCCTTTATGGATTTAATTACTTACTCACCTGCTCTAACTCTACACCTCTTACCAATTCTTTCCGTCGACTGCCAAAAGTTTTTGGCGATAAATTGTTTGATATTATCCTAGGAGTAATGAAAATGAGCAACTCCTCATTTCTAGTTGATATCGATTGATTTCTAAATAATGCTCCTACAACCGGTAATTCACCTAAGAATGGAACACGGTTAACTTCATTATTTTTATCTTGTTTATAAATTCCACCCAGAACAATTGTACGCCCATTATTAACCACGACGTTTGTTTGAATTTCTTTGGTTAAAATAGTCGGCACGCCATTAAAAACTTTGGGTGAAGGAATATCTTGATTAATTTTTAAATCCATCAAAATTTTATTATCAGGAGTAATTTGCGGCGTTACTTTCAAACTCAAGACTGCCTTTTTAAAAGCAACAGCTGTTGCGCCACTCGAAGTTGCCTCTTGATAAGGAATCTCCTCTCCTGACTCAATCAATGCTGGTTGTTGATTAGTTGCTATAAGCCTCGGACTAGATATAACTTCTCCAAGCCCTTCACTTTCAAGGGCAGACAACTCTAAATCCAACAAAATACCATCACTCAACCTGGCAAGTGCTACGCCAACCACTGGTGAAGTAGCCATTGACGCACTTCCCAAATCTATATTCAATCGTTCCCCCAATGGTATAGTACCCGTTGAGTTAACCTTATTTGCCATTTGCTTACTTTTTAAGATGTCGGGATAAATAGGTTTTGAGACATCAAAATGTAATCCTAAATCCAGCGTAAAGTCTTTAGTAACATTGACTATTCGAGCCTCTATCAATACTTGCTTAACAGGAACATCAAATTGTTTGATAAGCTTTCTAATAGCTGTAAGACGCTCGGGATTATCTTGTATCCACAAGGTATTGGTTCTAATGTCAACAGCCAACCTGCCTCGTTTGGATAAAAAAGTTTCCTCTTTTTCTTGCAGAAGATTAGCAATGTCGGCCGCTTTAGCATAATTGATTTGAAAAAATGCTGAATGCAAAGGGGCTGTATTGTTTATTTCAAATTGAGTTCGTCGTATTTTTTTCTCACGTTTAGTCATCTCTTCGGCAGGTGCGATAAACATGATATTGCCCATTCGTCGTTTCTCTAAAGATCGGGTTGTTAAAATGATACTCAAAGCTTGATTCCAAGGTACCTCATTCAAGCTTAGTGTAATATTACCCGTTACTGTATCACTGATAACCACATTGATGCCAGTAAATTCGGCCAATAATTGCAAAACAGCTTTTACCTCAATATCTTGAAAATTTAAGGAAATTCGCTTGTTCTCAAATTCACTTTTAGCAATTCTATCCTTTTCTGTTTGTACTGTAACCTTTTTTAAAGTGGTCTGTGATGAAATATTTTGAGCATATAAGCCATCAACACAAAAGAAGATGCATAAACTTAGGAATGTTTTACGCAAATTTGACTCCTTTCCCCTGGCTTAAAAAAACCTTGACTCCTTTTTTTCGCCATTTACCATTCACAAAATTTTGCTCTTCGAATAGAAGATCATTTTCATTTATTTTTAATAGCCTCATATTATTTTGCCCGACATAATCTCCTTTCTTCACATGAATAATTTTCCCATTAGGCACCTTAATTAAAGCCCACGTCATAGAAAAATTGCGAATTAATCCTACAAATTTTAAAGAATTCATCGAGAATTCTGTTAATAAATGGTTAGAAGAACTTTTCCTAATTTTCCTGTTTTCACGGCTTATTAGTTTAAAAGGATCCCTCCGTTGATTACCTTGAGGATAATCAAAATTCATGACTGGTTTAATCAAGGATATTTCTTCTTGGTAAGGAATAGCTCGATCTTTTATTGTTTTTATATAGACTTTTAAATCATCATTTGTCGAATTACCGCATGAAATCAACATCGAAAAACCCAAAACGACCAACCAATTTCTTTGAATCATTTTTCTCTTGAACGATAAATTTTAATGGTAATTTTCATGAGCAAAACATTAGACAAATAACTTTCATTTTTAACCGATAATTTGGTTATCTTAAAATAATCAAAGGTTATAAGATAAGGAAAGCTTGCTATTTTGCTTAAAAATAATGCCAATTGGCTATATTCTCCCGTAACAGCCATTTCAATAGGTAACTCGACATAGAAACTATGTTGGCTCTCAACATGTGGAGCAAAAAAATTAATAGTAAGGCCACAATTTTTTGCTGTCTTAAAAATTTCTTCAGCTAAGGGAGAAATTTCATTATGCCTAGGCAGCAATTTAAGCATTAAACTCAACTCATTATTTAACCGTTTGATTTGAGCACGGTGATTTCTTAAATTAGATGAGGCTAGATATTTTTTCTCAAATGCCGTTCTTAATTCAGTTTCTTTTAAAAACAGATTTTCATACTGCTCTTCATTAGGCTTAATAACTAGTAAATAATCTACAAAAAGTACTAAAACAGCTATAAGAACAACCAAGGGATATTTTCTTGACCTTAACCATCTCGTAATTTGTCTTATTGTTACTCCACTATTATTTATTTTTATTAGCGCATTATTGACCATAAAGTTTCACATCAATATTTAATTTAAATTTATTATATTTTTCACTTTTATTTCTATCTTTTTTTATCTCTGTTATCTTGGAGTTTAGAAGCCATTTATTTTTATTGATTTTCCGCATAATTTTCATTACATCATGATGCTGTTTTACGCACCCAGATAAGATAATTTTATTGTCCTTTTTTTCAATACCATTCAAATAAGATTCGCCAGGAATTATTTTTGGAATGTTGTCGAAAAAATGGATAATTGAAACAGTACTTTTTTGCAAAAAATATATTTTTTCAAGATGAACTCTAATTGATGCACTCAATTTTTCAAGCCGGGTGATTTCCTTAATTTTTATATTGCATTTCTTTATTTCATCTTGCAGATAAGCGTTGCGCAGCAATTGATTATCATAAAGATAATTCATACGCATATGCATTATGTAGATGAATGTTATAGTGAAAGCAAAATTACCAACCACCCATATTATAAACTTATTTTTTGCCTCAATTTTTTGACGGATACGCCAAGGAAGTAAATTAATTTCTGACATAACTTAACCTCATTCTCTTAAAGCCAAGCCACATGCTATAAGTAGAGAAGGAGCTTTCTCTATGAAGTTTTGTGAAAAAGCGTTATTTGAAAAGCACATTTCTTTAAACGGATTCGCCAAACTGGTGGGAATACCTACTTTTTCTTGCAGTCGCTGACAAAAATTCGGCAAACGTGCCGTATCACCTGCTAAAAATAGATGATGAATTACTTTCGACGAGTTAGCTGAGTAAAAGAATTGTAACATCCTTTTAATTTGGCGGATTAGTTGCTCCATCCTGATCACTTGTGATTTTTGCTCACCTAGGGTAATCGAGCGCTCCATTTTGCAATAATTGCCTTCTTTGGAGTTATCATGTTGTGGCATCAAAACCTCACCCCATTGATTACAACCGCTTGCCTCTTCATGAGCAAATATTATTTTTCCATCCTGTGCCATCTTTAAATGGGTAAAAAGCTCATTAATATGAATGATAGCAATACCTTTCTTTTCTTCCTTTGACAATCTTGTTGTTAATAAGGGAATCACTCGCTCCAATGCACTTGATTCACTTTCCACCACCTGGGCAGTGAGTCCAGCTCGTGTAATTGCTTCAACACGAGTGTTAACATGCTCCGCTCTGCAAGCAGTAATCAAAACATCAAGCATATTGCCATGAATCGATGAAGGTCCTCGTATGGCGAAATCCATATTAATTTCGTGAAGAGGGCAAGAAAAATGTTTACTTGCTTCAAGAAAAATAATCTCATCCATTTCATCTTTGGGCAGATTATTCTTAATTTGAATTACTTTTGTAATAATTGCCGCATCAGGCACTGCCAGAACAATTGATTTACATGACCAATTTGCCCTAAATAAAAGTTTTTTTATACTATTGAACAGAGCTTCCTGATCTCTTATTTGGTTATCGACAATTACATGAGGATCTAAGGATTCAGAAAGAAAATTATCAATATGATAAGTAGCAGCAATTTTTGTAATTTGTAAAGCATGAATTGAGAGCGAAGTGATATCCATTCCTATCATGGAACGATTTTGTGACTTAAACCGTTTGAGCACTTTAATTCCTTATTTATTTCCTTTGGACTTGTCTACTAAGTCTCTATTCCATTTTTTTAAGAAACTTAGAAGGGATGCAAATATAACCGATGCCAATCCAAAAATAAAATATTTTTATTTAAAATCAATAAATTTCTTTATTAGATGGTTCAAAATTTGGCGTATTAACTTTTGCAATTTACCGATTGTCCAACACTTGCACTCATCGTTTTATTTAAATATAGTGGATTAGTTATTACCGCTTATCATCTCGTCACTATATTGTTAAAAGGAGTTAATATGTCGCGATTACAAAATGTAATTCTTTCTCTGTGTGAAGTTATTATTAGCTATTCTGAATCTCAATCCAAAACTAATAAAACATACTCAAGGGAAGAGCTGCTTAAAAAATCACATCTAGACTTTATGGAATCCTTACAAACTATTATTAATGAGGGTACAACAATCTATGTTACCAGAGTGAGTTTACTTAATTATTTTCATTTTGAAATTAATAGATTAAAACCGCTTCTCGAACAAAATGCTCCCTTGAGCCAAGAAGATACCCTCATTATGCAGCAACATTTGCAAGCACTGATACTTAATGTAAACAAATTATTAAATACTTCACAAAGCTCAACCGTCACCATCAATTACAGAAAAAAATCAGAAGATATTCCTGGATTTATCCGTGGCATGGCTAAAGGCTGGACTCTTTGTAATTCTGGGCAAATTATTCAAGATGGATTTATTGCCCCTTTAGGACTTCTTGAGTATTCCGAAAAAACTGTTGCTAATTTTATTGATTGCTTGATTAAAGAACATCAGTTGGAGGTGGGGATGCCTCTTCTATCCAGAGAAAACGGCGAGCTTAAAAAAGAAATTAGTACGTTGAAAGAGAATAACGAAAGCTTAACAGAGGCAAATCTGAAATTAGAAAATGACAAACAACGAATGTCAGAGGAGATTGAAAGCTTAAAACTGGACACGTCAACTCTTAAGGAAGAAAAAGGAAAACTGGAAAAACAATATCAAGATGCACACGATGAAGTTGAGCGTCTCAGAAAAGAAATTGCTCTATTAAAAACCTCAAAGCCCTCCCTTAATTTTACCTCTAAAAAATATTACCATCCTTTTTGGGGCATGGGCATAAATGGACTTAGTGCTGCTTTATTACCAGGGACAATCAATACTACTGAACAGGTCGAAGAGCTAGATCCTGAGGAAAAAACCACTTCATCAAATCCTCTTTTTAATCCTTATTCTGAATAGTTTCTCTCCCTCTTCTTGAGAGGGAATTAGGGTCTATCTACAATTCTACTATCTTGGCTGAAAATTAAGGCTTTTCAACTCAAGTTAGCGAATTGTAAAGACCCTTCTAATAGGTTTTTAAAAAATCTTAAATAATCTTTACAATAAAATGCAGAAGATCGGTGTAAAAACGACGGAAGAATTCGCAAAATACTATTAAATAGCGCTATAATCCGCTGATTATAGATCTACTACATATTACAATATCAGATGAGAAAATCGGCATATTTCTGGCGTAAGGGCTTATGGGCTTTATTTAGTCTTTTTTTCCTACTTGTTGTTGGCATAAGTTTTCTTTATCTTTATCTTGAAAGTCAGCTCCCTAATGTAGACTCCCTGAAAACTGTGCGTCTGCAAGTTCCTTTACGGATCTACACTCAAGATGGTTTACTTATCCAAGAATATGGGGAAAAGCGACGTATTCCACTTAGTTATGAAGACATCCCACCCACCTTAATTCACGCTATTTTGGCCACTGAAGATCAGCGCTTTTTTGAACATCCTGGCGTAGACATTTTTGGCCTAGGAAGAGCAACTGTTCGCATGATACAAACAGGAACAAAATCTCAGGGTGGTAGTACTATCACCATGCAGGTAGCCCGTAACTTCTTTTTAAGTCGCAAAAAAACTTTTTTACGTAAATTTAATGAAATTTTATTGGCCATCAAAATTGACCGCGAATTAAGCAAAGAAAAAATTCTTGAGCTTTATCTCAATAAAATCTACTTGGGTAATCGTGCTTATGGTGTCGGCGCTGCTGCTGAAGTTTATTATGGCAAATCTTTGAAGGAATTAAATCTGGCAGAATTAGCAATGATAGCTGGTTTGCCACAAGCTCCATCAACTCAAAATCCAATCGCCAATCCTCTTGCCGCTAAAAAGCGACGTGATCATGTTCTGGAGCGTTTGCTTGAAGAAAAATATATTACTGATAAACAATACCAAGAGGCTGTGAGCCAACCTATTACTGCCAAATATCACGGCACTAATATCGAAGTCAGCGCCCCCTATGTTGCCGAAATGATTCGTCAATCCCTTTATGATCATTTTGGACCGAAAGCTTACACTAAAGGATATAAAGTCTACACAACTATTAAGGGTCCTTTGCAAATTACTGCAAACAAGGTTGTTACAGACAGCCTTCTCTCTTATGACCGCCGTCATGGTTATAGAGGTCCTATAGCCAAAATAAGCGGCGTCGATAGTCAATCACCTGACTCTCTACACAAGTTATTAGCCCAATATCCTGTTATTAATGGCCTTGAACCTGCCGTCATTTTGGCTGTTGGTGATAAAGAAGCAATAGCCGCAAATCGTCATGGACGTAATTTTACTATTCCCTGGGAAGGACTCTCCTGGGCGAGACCTGCTCTTAAACACGGTTGGATGGGTAAAGCACCTACTAAAGCCCAGCAAGTCGTCGCAGTGGGTGATATTGTCTATGTCCATAATCAAGATAATAAGTGGCAATTGTCGCAAATTCCTCAAATCGAAGCTGCATTAGTTGCCTTAAACCCCAATAATGGCGCCTTGGAAGCATTAGTAGGTGGATTTAACTTCCAAAAGAGTAAGTTTAACCGCGCTACTCAATCAGAAAGACAGCCAGGCTCAAGCTTCAAACCCTTTATTTATGCCGCTGCCTTAAATAAGGGTTATACACTCGCCACTCTTGTCAACGATGCTCCTATAGTTGTTGATGATCCAAGTCAGGCAAATCTATGGCGCCCTCACAATGTCAATCTTACTTTTAATGGTCCTACTCGTCTTAAAGACGCGCTAGTCCACTCACGCAATCTAGTTTCTATCCGCGTTTTAGATGATATTGGCTTTGACTATGCGATTGATTTTATTTCTCGCTTTGGTTTCCGTAAGGAAAAATTGCCAAAAGCTTTATCATTGGCTTTAGGTAGCTTATCGGTAAGTCCAATGGAGCTAACTGCTGCTTATGCTGTTTTCGCAAATGGTGGTTTTAGAATCGAGCCCTATTTAATTGATCACATTACAGATAATGACGGTGAAATCCTTCTGCAAGCAAAACCTTCTATTGCTTGTGATCAATGTGAGTTAGATAAAGTCGACCCCTCTACTCTCGCACCGCGAGTGATTTCTGCTGACATAGCTTTCTTAATGACCTCAGCGTTAAAGGGGGTTATTCAACATGGTACTGCCCATGCTGCAAGAGTATTAAATCGCCCCGATCTGGCAGGCAAAACAGGAACCACAAATGATCAAGTGGATGCATGGTTTGCTGGCTTTAATCCCGATTTAGTAGTAACAACTTGGGTTGGCTATGATAATCCGCAATCACTGCATGAATATGCGGCTGGCTTGGCTTTACCCATGTGGATTGATTTTATGAAAATTGCTTTGATCAATATGCCAGAAAAGCAACTACATCAGCCTGAAAACATTGTTGCTGTTCAAATTGATCCGGCAACAGGTTTACTGGCTAAAATGAATCAGCCCAATACCATTACAGAATATTTTCGTGAGCAGGATGTTCCTGGCACAGAACCTACTTCAGATGATACAGAAACCTCTACAGACGCTGATACACAAGACAATTTATTTTAAAGAATGACGTCCCATATTGGAATAGTATGGGACAGTTCCATATTAAGCAGGCACTAGGTGGATTGTGTAGTGTTGAGATGAGGATAGCGCAAATATGCGGTATCCCTCTAAATTTATCTATATTTTTTAACTGGCTAATGCTTCCGCAGCATCCACATACTCATAACCAAGATCAAGGGCTACAGCTTCAAAAGTAATCATACCTTTGTGGACATTCAGACCATTCAACAAATGACCATCGCTTAGCAAAGCCAATTTAACTCCTTTGGTCACTAGACTCATTACAAAAGGTAAAGTGGCATTATTTAAAGCAAAAGTAGAAGTACGAGGCACAGCACCTGGCATGTTGGCTACACAATAATGAACTACGTGCTCAACAACATACGTTGGTTCTTGGTGTGTTGTAGGACGGCTTGTTTCAAAACAACCACCTTGATCAATTGCCACATCGACTACAACGGAACCAGGCCTCATTGACTTTAGCATCGCTCTTGTCACTAGCTTAGGAGCTGCTGCTCCAGGCACCAACACAGCACCAATGACTAAATCAGCTTCAGCTACATAACGCTCTAAGGATTCAACGGTTGCATAGATAGTATTCAGTTTAGAGCCAAATTGAAAATCCAACTCCCGCAAACGGGACAGCGATTTGTCAATAACAATTACGCGCGCTTCCATACCCATGGCCATGCGTACAGCATTACTACCTACAACCCCCCCTCCAATGACAACAACATTGGCTGGAGCAACCCCAGGGACACCACCCAATAAAACCCCGCTACCCCCCTGAGCCATTTCCAAGCAATGCGCTCCGGCCTGGATAGACATTCGCCCAGCAACCTGGGACATTGGCGTTAAGAGCGGTAAGCCTCCATCATTTTGAGTTACCGTTTCATAAGCAATTGCTGTTGCTCCAGACTCTTTAAGTAAACGAGTTTGCTGCGGATCGGGAGCCAAATGCAAATAGGTAAATATAGTTTGCCCTTCTCTTAGACGTTTGCATTCTATTGGTTGGGGCTCTTTGACTTTAACAATTAATTCGGCTCGCTCAAAAACCTCATCTGCCGTAGCAACAATCTCAGCCCCAGCAGCACGATATTGTTCATCACTAATACCAATCCCTAAGCCAGCGCCCTTTTCGACGAGAACATTGCTTCCCACTCTTACAATTTCCCGTACGCTTCCTGGAACAAGACCAACACGATTTTCTTGAGACTTAATTTCCTTTGGGACACCTACAAACATAGCTTCTTCCTTCTAAAATAGCTTAACATCGTTGTTCTAAGTAAAGGATTACCTGAAATTCAAAACCCGCTACAGAGAGGTACGAGGAGGCACGTAGCATTGAAGACTCGAGCCCTGTATCATAGACGCAACTCTCCTCTGCAGTAGAGTTTCAAAGAAATTCACTAATTAACTATTACTTCAATTGCTTAATAAGCTCGGGTACTAATTCAAATAAATCACCAACCAAACCATAATTTGCTATTTGAAAAATTGGGGCATCCTCATCTTTATTAATAGCAACGATGACTTTGGAGTCTTTCATACCTGCTAAATGCTGCACTGCGCCTGAGATACCCACAGCAATATACAAGGTTGGGGCAACAACCTTTCCTGTCTGCCCTACTTGATAATCATTGGGAACAAAGCCTGCATCTACAGCAGCCCTAGAAGCACCTACTGCAGCACCGAGAGCGTCTGCTAACTCTTCTATCAACTTAAATTTTTCAGCGCTCTGTAATCCTCTTCCACCAGAAACAACAATCTTTGCACTTCCTAAGTCAGGACGTTCAGAACGGCTTAATTCATGCTTAACAAATTTTGTCTTTGTTTCGCTAGAAGGTTTATCAATAAGTTCTATACAACAAGGAGGTTGAGTGCCATTAACGCCGTCAAACGCAGTAGTACGAATAGTAAGAACTTTTATTGGATCTAGAACCTTAACAGTTTCAATCGCATTCCCCGCATAAATAGGATGTTCAAAAATGTCTTGCTCAATAATGCGACTTACATCTGAAATTTGAGTCACATCTAACTTCGCTGCAACCCGTGGTAACAAATTTTTACCAAACGTTGAGGAAGGTGCCAAAATAGCAGAAAACGATGATGCCATAGAGGTAATTAATTCAGCTAAATTTTCTGCAAGTTGATGTTCATAGCAAATATTATCAACCAACCATACAGCGTGAACCCCCTCTATAGCAGCAGCTTGTTCCGCCACAGCTTTACATTGATGGCCGGCTACTAACAAGACAAGGTTTTGCTTTAACTGCATTGCAGCAGCAATAGTATTCCGTGTCGAAGAATGCATTGATTGATTATCATGTTCAACGATGACCAAAGTGCTCATTTTTTCTCCCTATAAAGCACTTTGGCTTCATTTTGCAGTTTATTCAGTAATTCCTCTACCGATGCTACCTTGATACCACCACTTCGAGACTCAGGTGCTGTTGTTGCCAGTATTTCGACATGCTCTTTCAAAGTAAGATTGAGATCATCGCACTCAATAATATCCAGAGGCTTGCGTTTCGCTTTCATAATATTAGGCAAGCTAGCATAACGTGGTTCGTTCAAACGCAAATCCGTACTTACTATTGCGGGTAATTCCATTGCTAAAGTTTCTAACCCCCCATCAATCTCTCGCGTTACTTCGAGTACCTGGCCTTGAATTGTCAGTTTGGATGCAAACGTTCCCTGAGGCCAGTTAAGCAATGCTGCAAGCATTTGAGGAGTTTGATTATTATCACCATCAATGGATTGCTTACCCATTAAAATCAAATTAGGTTGTTCATCGCCAGCAACTTTTTGCAATATCTTGGCAATATTTAGACTACAGAAGTGTTTATCTGTCCGCACCAATATAGCCCTATCAGCACCGAGAGCAAGCGCATGCCGTAATGTTTCTTGGCTAGCGTCGGGACCAATAGTGACAGCAATGACTTCATTGGCGATATTTTTTTCCTTTAAACGAATTGCTTCTTCTATAGCAATTTCATCAAAAGGATTCATAGACATTTTAATATTTTGTGTTTCCACCCCAGTATTATCTGACTTAACCCGGATTTTAACGTAAGGGTCAATCGCTCGCTTCACTGCAACCAGAATTTTCATAGTTCCTCTCTGGAATATCAACCAGTCAGCATCTTGCCAGAGATGTTGACTTAAATTCAAGTTAGTTTTTATTACTTTTTCCGTTTAAAGACCAGACGCATCTAATTTAGATGCGTTTACCCCAGCCTCTATTTCGACTATCTATCATCACTTAAAGTTCGTAGATATTCATTAAATTCCTGCCCAATCTCAGGATGAATCAAACCCAACTCAACAGTTGCTTGCAAATAACCCAATTTTGAACCACAGTCATAGCGCTTTCCATGAAACTGATAAGCTTGAACTTTTTGCTCCGTTAATAATCCTCGAATACCATCCGTTAGCTGAATTTCACCGCGATAATCAGGCACCGTCTGCTTGAGGCAGGAAAAAATTGCGGGCGTAAAAATATAGCGACCTACTGCTGCAAGATTAGAAGGAGCCAGCTCTCTTTTGGGCTTCTCTATCATTGCAAGTATAGTTGAATAATTTTCCGCGGCATCTACTACTCGCACCACACCATATTGGGGAACATCATGCCAAGGCACAGGTTGAACTGCTAAAACAGACAAATGATCTCTTTTAAAATGCTCAGTCATAGCCGATAAGCATGGGAGTCTTGAATCATCAATCAAATCATCTGCTAATAAAACCGCAAACGGATCTTCGCCAATAACATGCTCTGCACATAAAACTGCATGACCAAGCCCTAATGGCTGATTTTGCCTAACATAAGTAAATTGGATACCTGGCGGTGAAACACCCTTTACAAGCTCGAGCAGTTTTTCTTTTCCTTGCTCTTCAAGACGTTTCTCTAGTTCGAAATGATTATCAAAATGATCTTCAATAGCTCGTTTGCTTGAACTTGTAATAAAAATCATATGATTAATTCCAGCGCGAACAGCTTCCTCAACGGCATATTGGATTAAAGGCTTATCAACAATAGGTAACATTTCCTTTGGATTAGCTTTCGTAGCTGGTAAGAAGCGCGACCCTATACCTGCTACTGGGAAAACAGCTTTTTTTACTTGCATCCTTTATCTACTCCTACTCGATGCACATCCAACCAATGGACGCCCCACAGAATAATAATATGCTAATCGTGCAGCTACTATCTTTGATAAATCAAAGCAATTGCGACCATCAATTAGAGGGGCATTGTCTAATTTGCTTTTTAATGCTTCTAAGCCAAAACTTTTAAATTCTTGCCATTCAGTCACAATAACTAATGCATCCAATCCTTCGTCGAGTACAGCCGCAGCCGAAGGACACCAGGTAATAGCCGAATCATCATTTAACAACTTTCGTGCTGCTGACATTGCTACGGGATCGAACACTTTAAGGTGAACATTAGACTCTAATAATGCTTTAATTGCCACAAGACTACTTGCTTCACGCAAATCATCAGTTCCTGGCTTGAATGCCAATCCCCAAATACCAATCGTCAATCCACTAAGATGATGATTAAAATGCTTTGACAATTGTCTAAACACCCAACTTTTTTGTGTCTCATTGACACTATCAATCGCTTGCAAAAGCGTGGTATCAATATCTATTGTTTTTGCAGTTTGCACCAAGGCACGAACATCTTTTGGGAAACAAGAGCCTCCATAGCCAATACCGGCCTGTAAAAAATGAGGCCCTATTCGATGATCAAGCCCAATACCCTGACGAATATCATCAATATTAGCATTCAGCTCTTCTGCAATTTGACTAATTTGATTGATAAAACTTATTTTACAGGCAAGCATGGCATTGGCTGAATATTTAGTAAGCTCCGCGGAACGTCGTCCCATACATAATAAAGGGATACCTTTTTCTACCAAAGATTGGTAGATGCTCTTCAGAATAGGTAAAGCTTTTTCTTCGCCACCAATAATGATTCTGTCAGCATTTAAGAAATCATAAACAGCAGTTCCCTCCCTCAAAAATTCAGGGTTAGAAACCACGTCCATGCTAATTTTTTTGCCCCATCGAGATAACTCCTTATCCACTTCAGCTTGAATGGCATCACCTGTTCCAACAGGAACAGTGGATTTGGTTACTAAAACTCCATCTTTACTTGCTTCTTGAGCCACCCGTGTTGCAACTTCAAATACTTGCGATAAATCGGCACTACCATCGGCTTGGCTTGGAGTTCCTGTAGCAATAATATGGACATCAGCCATTTTAATAGCTTCAGTGAGATCATTAGTAAATTTAAGTCGTGTTGATTTTAGTTGCTCTTGCAGCAATTCCGGGAGCTGTTCTTCATAAATTGGACACTCTCCCTCTAGCAACATAGCAATTTTTTGCTTGTTAATATCTGCACAAATGACTTGATGTCCAAGTTTCGCCAAACAAACCGCAGAGACTAATCCTACATAGCCTGCACCATAAACAGAAATGATCATTGTTGTCTCAAGAAATTAAATACCCTGTATTATCCTAAAAAACACGGTAGCATTCTACTATGAGCTGCAAATAGTAAGCTGTTTTTGCTCCTCAGATGAATTAGGATTATGAATCAGCCGTAATGTTGTTTGCGCAACCTCAATTGCTTTATGAGTGCCACTCCCCTTGACATTAATCAACTTATTATCAACAAGACTTTTTATAATTTTTTCAGCCTCTTCAAGTTTAGTAGTCACATCAAGGTCACGTTTATCCAATCGACGTAGTGCACGTAACGCTTCTTTAATAGCGGCATTTTTTTGACTTCCTAGACGCCATCCAGACAGCCATTGACTATCCAATTGTTTTGACTTTAACTCAAGACTCATTGCAATCACTTTTAATTCAAATGTTTTGAAGCGAATGCCACCAAATAAATCTTGAGGAGCTAGTATCAGAGCTTTATTCTCAGTAGTTGTCTTGGTACTTGGTTGAGAGACTGTCAGTAATCTGTAAATGCCATCTCCAGCATCAATGCTTAAATTAATAGCTCCTTGCACCATAAAAATATTTAGTTCCGTAAGACGAGCAATAAGTGCAGTCACTGCATTAAAAATCGTAGTACCAAATACCCGCATCATGTGCCCCACAGTTTGACAACGTGTTGAGGAAGATTGTTCAAGCCATTGACCGCCACGGGATAAAGTAAACGTTACAGCATAAAGCAACGCTAATTCTTCCAGAAAGAAGCTAACACAATAACCTGTCGTTAAATAAGGCATCAATTGAGTAATTCTTTGTGCCCAAACAATAGATATATTGTCATTGATTTGATTATTGTAACCTTCAGCTGAAGTTAGCATTACCAGAACACTTTCCAATAATGCTCGTTGAGTATGAGTTGTTGCCAGTTCTATATCTCTTTTCACACGTGCTATTAAAGCTTCCATGGTCAAAATATTTTGAAAATGAAAATCTGGATCTTCTGGTGTTGTTAATTTTTTTTCACATAGTTTAACTAGGTGGAAACAAGTACCTTGCTCAGTTATTCCTGAGCTCAGTGTGTATTGCAACCATTTGCTTTCAGGAGTACTTACAGGGTATTTATCGGGATGAAATAGCAACTGTAATTTTTTAGTGTGAGGATTTATCGCCTCAGGCGTTAATCCATCTTGCGAAAGGTATTGGCAAATTAATGCAATTAAGCTTGCTTCGATTTTTTGCTTGTCCTCCAGTGTGATGTTTTTTTTATCTTTATAGATAAAATTTTCTTGCTCAAAATCGGCATATTGTCCAATTAGTTCCTTTAAGTGCATATCAAAATCCATCATGTGCTCCCTGCTTATGATCCCTTATCACTACAGCTTAAAATAGACTACAAAAAAATCCAACAACAAACTTTAAAATTTCTCAAATTGATGAAAAATTGCCGACATAAAACTAGAAGACGAAACGCTAATACAGTAGATTATCCCTACTTTTTCTAGGATAATACCACCCCTATCTATCCGTGTATTGTAGCCAATATGGATATTCAAATAAAAAAAGAGGGATATTGGTCTGAGCATCCAGCAGTCAGTTTATTAGTTGTCGCTGTGATTATTTTTTTAATTAGGATTTTCTTACGTGATCAGGTTCTCTTATTGGATGAAGCAGAGCAGGTCATCGTTGCTCAAAAATTACTGCCTGGTTATCCAGCTCAACCGCCTCTTTATACCTGGCTGCAATATTTCTTTTTTGAACTTTTTGGTATTAATTTATTTAGTTTGGCACTCTTAAAAAGCCTTCTTATATTTGGCTGCCTCTACTTTTATTACTTAATTTGCCGCATTCATTGTGAAAATAATGTGTTAGCTTGGTGTGCAGTAATATCTTGGGCTCTTATTCCACCTATTGGTCTGGATCTCATAAAAGATAATACCCACTCCATACTTGTATTATTCGCAGCTTGTCTGACTTGGTATTGGCTAATAGTGGCTGAACATTGGTCAAAATTGCTTTGGTATTGTTGCTTTGGCGGAATTCTAGGGATAGGTTTACTCTCAAAATTTAACTACTTACTATTTCTTTCAATCCTATTTCTTAGTTCACTGACAATCCCAGAGTTTCGTAGGCAATTTCTTAGTCCTTATATAATTCTGAGCTTAGTAATAATGGCCATTATTACTAGTCCTTTTTTTAGCTGGCTTTTAATAAATCAAAATCTAGGACTTTCAAGCCTGCATAAACTAAACACCGCTACCTCCTTTTTTTTGGAAGGGCCTCTTCGTTTAGCGACAGTAACTCTTCTATTTGTAGCACCTGTCCTCGTGGTTTTGATTCTTCTTTTCCCAAGAGCGAAAAATCGAAACTCTCAGCATAAAAAGACAAATAAGTTACTCTTTCGTTATCATGCTTTTAGCCTACCCACGTTAGCAGTTATTATTTTAATTGCAGACTTTCATAATTTTAGAGGCCGTTGGCTTGTTCCTATTTTATTTTTGTGCCCCGTTTTCTATTTAAGTCAATTAAAATATGGAGTCAAATTAAAAAGCAGAGTGATTTCACTAGTGAGTCTTTGCGCGATAACCCAGTTTATTTTTTTTGCTATACTCATCTACAATAGCTACTCCAAACACACAAAACAAAAACAGTTCCCATTAAACCAGATCATAGAATTGGCCAAAGCGAATTCAGCTCAAGTAGATTATATTGTTTCCGATTCTTATTGGCTTTTAGGTAATCTTGCCATCGCTCTTCCCACAAAAAATATCTGGATGATACGGCCTTCTGAACTACTCTTGCCGAAAGGCAGATCTTTAATTTTATGGAAAGGTACACAGCTCCCTTTTTGGGTTGAGTTGTTTACTAACACTTATTATGTAACCGAATTGAATCTTCTTCTGAATGTTGAAACCAAAGCAGCAGTGGGTGGCCAAGCCTTTGCTTACCGGCCCAGCGTTGAACTCACTCCAACTGGATTTTTGTATACAACATCGGAGATAAGAGGCTTAAGATAAGCCCCCCTCACTAGTACGATTTAATTTTCCAACACGAGAGGCTCTCTCGCGTTGGATTAGATATAGATTACGGGCGTAAATAAAAACTCCGGTAGATTGTCCCAAGATAAATACAGGATCTTGCTTATAAATTGAATAGATTAAAAGCGTTAATCCGCCAAGTAGGCTTAAGTACCAAAAAGCCACTGGAATGATACTTTTTTTCTCTTTTTCACTGACTAACCACTGTACTATGAAACGAGCAGAGAAAATTCCTTGCCCAACCAAGCCAAGAGCAAGCCAAAGATACTCAGTGTTCATATTTAGAAACCTCCGGTGCACAAGGACGTTTTAGTAGCCAACGCACACCAATTAAATCATGGATACCTACAAATAATCGATTCATCACACCATATTTAGAAACGCCATGCCAACGAGGACGATGATTAACCGGAAAGTTTACCAACGTAAATCCTGCTCTTTTAAATAAAGCAGGTAAAAAACGATGTAAATGATTAAAATGCGGCAAAGCTAAAAAAGCATCGCGAGGAAATAATTTTAAACTGCAGCCTGTATCAGGACAATCGTCATTAAGTAATCGTTGGCGAATACCGTTGCCAATACGCGAAGAAAGTCGTCGCAAGGTATTATCATCCCTTTTTTTACGAATTCCTAATACCACTGTTTGAGGGTCTCTACATTGCTCAAAAAGACGAGGAATATCATTGGGATCATTTTGACCATCTCCATCCAAAGTGATGAGCATGGAGTACTGCGCTGCTCTGGCACCGCTAACCAAACCTGCACTCTGGCCAAAGTTTTTTTTGTGATACACAACACGCAAATTACTATAGCTTTGCGACAGTAATTTTAGCCGCTCCGTAGTTCCATCAGTACTACCATCATCGACGAAAATGACTTCATAAATAAAGCGTTCATTGGGAAGAGCCGCTACAATTTCTTTATAGAGTCCTTCAACGTTATCGACTTCATTGTAAACAGGTATAATTATAGATACATCTTGCTGTTGCTTGTTTGCGAACATTACTTCATCCAAAGTAAATCAAAATTTTTGTATTATACTGCATGTACCCAGGCAGGTGCCAGCCAAGATTTGCGACGTAAAAAACAAAGCAAAATACCTATTTCCAGTAGGGATAAGTATCCTGCAACTAATACATCACTCAAATAATGATGGGTTAACAACACTCGAGACATTGCTACAGTAATCCCAGTTAAGAGCAATGCATAGCAGTAGCGTGGGAATACAATACTTAATCCAAATACTACACTCATGATGGTAGTTGTATGACCTGACGGAAAAGACCAAAATGGTGCATGGAACTGTAAACCATAAAAACCGTACAGATCATTATGTATCCATAAATTGGGGCGCGCACGTCCAAATAATACTTTTAAAAATACACAGATAGCATTAGGTATAACAACACACATAAAGAGGAACCATGCGCGTGCTTCCCATTCACGATTAGTACGAATATAACGAAAGAAAACTGCCAAAATAAAAAACAGGGACATATAGAGAACACCTAATCCTAATTTGGTAATCCAACCTATTAAAGCCAGGTGCTTTCTCACATCAAAATTATAAAAATATTCAGCGATTGGTTTGTCAAAATATAAAAAAGACAAAACTATCAAACCAACATAACCTATCATTACACCAGGCTTGGTCATAATTGCCAGTAAGCGATCAAATGGCGACATTAGTGTTTCTCCTTTTGTTGCGTTACAAGAACAAGCTCAAGCCAACGCCCCTTAGTGTAATTATATCCTGTAGTCTGAGCTTTAATAGATAATTGAAGTCCATCTCTTTTCCATGAGTCTAAAATAGTAGGGTTAATTAGGGCTAAACGTGTAGCATCGTTTTTTACTGCTTCTTCAGCACTAGTGCTGTCAAGAAACTTCACCAATTTAGTATTAAAATTAAACACTAAACTTGGCTCTTCAAATCCTACTACCAACAGGGGTTTTTTGTCTGATATTTCATTTTTTTCGATTAACTTCGTCACGTTATATGTCAGCCACAACGGCTCCATTTGCGGCAATAGTTTTGAAAAAATTAAAGGATAGGCGAATAGAGCGGTAACAAGAACAGCAATGCTTGCCCGCTGATAAGCTCCATGCCATGAAAAATAGACGCAGACAACCGTCATCATCGCTATCCCACCCAAAAGTATAAAGCTAATAGCAGGGATTTGTTGAGATACTAAGTAAGGAAGAACAACTAGGCCACAAGCCAAACCAATTGATAAAATTCCCCACATTATTTGCAAAAAATGCACCCATTTCCCAGGAGTCTTGGCTGGTTTATTATTTACAATAGCTAAAGCACAAAGCAAAGCAATTACCGGAAAGGTCGGCAAAATATACTGGGGTAGCTTCGTGGGCATAATCTCAAAAAACAGCCACGTTGGTAAAAGCCAGGCCAATAAAAATTTAACGATTTTCTCATGCCGATGACAATAGGCGTAAACGCCTCCAAGCCATAAAAATAAAGACGCAGGCCAAAAAGTTAATGGTAAAATCAAAAGATGAAATAATGGCGGTTTGCCATGAGACTCATGTCCACCTTGTAATTTCGGCAATAAATCCTTATGCAACATCTTCATGAGATAATTACTGTTCTCTGCCTCATTAACCATAAATAGCCAGGCTAATGTCAGTACTATAAAAAGTAATAACCCACGATAAACCCGTAAACCACGAAGCCAATCCATTCGCCGCTCTAGAGTACAAAGCGCAATAATTGTTAAAGCACCTACTAAGGGAGTCACTCCTTTTAATACCATTCCATAAGCCATTGCAAACCAAAAGCATAATGCCCATCCCCAATGCACCTTTTGGTTCGTAGTCCCCCTTTCATAGCAATACCATAAAGCACCCTGCATTAGTAAAACAGAGAACAATAAAGAGGCGTCTATCACAGCCATGTGTGTTTCAATAATGAGCAACAATGAGGTTGCAAATAATGCTGAAGCCAATAAGGCTGCACGTCGACCAACAAAATTCCGAGTAAAAAAATAAAGCAATAAAACTGAAAACAAGCCCCCTAAAATAGAGGGAACGCGGTATGGCCAAATTTGAGAGGTCTCAGAATTACTGAATAAATTAACACTCGCAGCTTGCAACCAATTAATGCCCGGTGGTTTTTGAAAACGTGTTTTTTCTTGAAAACGAATTTGAAAATACTGACCAGTTTGAAGCATTTGTCGGCTTGCTTGCGCAAAATGAGCTTCATCTCGATCGATGACTGGCAATTTCATGATGCCAGGAAGAAAGAGTAGTAATGAAAAAAAAGCCAACATTAAAGAATGCTGTAATTTATACAAGATTCCAGCCCAAATGCAAATTTTCGATGATATAGGAAGAGCACGTAAAATTCTACAATTAGATCAAATTACAAAGCAGAGCCATGATTCTTTGTTTTAATATACCCACCTTCAAGGACTCATTTGACAATAGAAAATTAATGACCTACTACAATACATACTGACCACAAAAAGCCATCAATCATGCCATTTGAGCCCAAATTCTTTGTGGAAACACATGAGTTAAAACAAAAAATTAATTTAAAAGAAAAAGTTAAGGCAGTAGATTTCACTATATTATCTTCTTCATTTTCCTGTAATAGTGAATTAGATTTAGCTATTTTAAAAGAATGCATTGCCGCTTTTCCCAAGGAGTTTGTTAGAAATCTCGTGTGCATCCGTCCAGAAAGGCTTATTGAACATGAAATCCTTGCCCAATTACAGGCCACTATAAAACTTGATCGCTCCGTTGACGATGAGGCAGACACATTTGGCAGAGCATTTACTTTGGTACAAAAAAACCTTAACGATAAGGAAATTCAGCAAAAATGTCTTGAATTATACAAGGTATCTCAAATTGAGATTTCTAATTTTTTTAATGAATTAAGCCAAAATAAAGAACCCAAATCTGATTTTTTTACCTCTAAAGATCACGAGATATTAAAATCTTTTTATTCTGATCTTTCGGGCAAGAAACCCTGGTCTAGCGATACGGATTTGTTGAAAGCAGTTTGTACGCAAAGTGCCATGGCAATTATTTATACTCGTGAGGCCAGAAAGATAATAGCACCAGAAGTACACGGCGTAATTGATAATCTCTGTATTGATCAAACAATGACCCCTCTCGAACCTGTTAAAAAAGATGAAGGAATAGCAATCTTTACCACAGGTGGAGTTGCCTCTGGTAAAGGTACCTGTTTAAGAAATATAGAGGATACCTTGAAACAACGTACCCCAAAAGCGATTCAATGGAATGAGCTAATCCATCATAATGCTGACCGATTGAAACCATTTCTGCAAAATCCAGAACTTGATCCCAAAAAATACTCTCAATATACCTATGAAGAAGCCTTACTAGTCAAAGAAAGAATAATGCAGATACTTGAACAACAAGGACTTAAACTTGGCGGTTATCCACATTTCCTGCATGATCAAACCAAACTAAAACCAGATGAGCTTAGAGAGGCTGCCAGTCGCTATGGAGAGGTGGTTATTACAGCGATCTCAACTGAGGTTTCCTCTTCTATCGAGTGGGCATATGGTCGGGGAGAAAAAACAGGGAGATATGAGCATACAGAGGGTCTTTTAGGTTCCCATCAAGCTGTGCCTGGAGAATTTATAAAGTCATTAAATCAAGATGAATTAATAAGTAAAGGCAAAATTAGTGTGGCTATGTATGACAATAATAGCCCAACCAGAGAACTAACTATGTTTGCTTCAATTGATATGCAGAGCAAAACGATCACTATTTATAATGATGAGATGATGCAAAAATGGATTAAAAAAGAGAACATTAATACTAAAGCAGATCCTAATGGCGAGCTATATTTTGATAAACCTACCCGCTCTACTGACGAATATTTTGGACCATTAACTCAAAAAGGTTTTGCGATTAGTTATGAGAATTTAGATCTTAAAATAGAGAAGACATACTAGGCAATGATCTAATTCGCTAAATATACTAAGAAAAATTTTAATAGATGCATCGGTTATTAACTTTATCCACTGTGTGATAAAATTAACCGATTAAAGTAAAGGGGTATAATATGAAAGAAATACCTAAAGATAAACCAGCTAAATGGTCTTTTATAGAAACTTCTCGTTCTGTATTAGAGAAGCAAAAGCTTACGAATTCTTCTGAATCCGTAGAGTCATCCGATAAAACGAAAATCCCGCTTACGCCAGATAATATCTCAGAGGCTGATCCGGAAGTAAAAGAATTTTTATCAGATTTATCGAAATCTTCTCTCAGGTAATCAGGTAATGCTCAGGATTTTCTGTTTTAAGCTTTACCAAGTAATTTGGCTATCGGACATAACATTTTGCCCATCTACCCTTGAGTAGAAACCTTACTATCCGCTAGAATGGCTAATTTTATTATTTAGTGAATCGGCATGCTCGAACTAACCACAGCCCAACAAATTGCTATCTGGTTACTTCCTGTCCTATTTGCCATAACCTTTCATGAAGCAGCCCACGCTTGGGTTGCTTATCGTCTCGGTGATACCACAGCAAAAATGTTGGGACGTTTAAGCTTTAATCCTATTCGTCACATCGATCTTGTGGGTACTATAATTGTGCCTATTGCTGTTTTGGTCTTAACTCAATTTAACTTTGTATTTGGCTGGGCAAAACCCGTCCCTATTAACGCATCGCAACTTCGTAACCCACGGCGAGACATGGCTTTGGCCACCGCTGCAGGCCCTTTGTCAAATCTAGTAATGGCCTTATTATGGGCAGGCTTACTTAAACTGGGAGCCAGTTTAAATTTTCAATCATCCAATATTGCCTTGTTTTTAGTACTTGCTGCCAGGGCAGGAATAATTATTAACTTACTACTAGCCTACCTTAATCTAATTCCTATTCCTCCCTTGGATGGTAGTCGTATTGTGGCAAGCCTCTTACCCCGAAAACAGGCGTATCAATATCAGAAAATGGAACCATTAGGATTTATTATTCTACTGATCCTGATGCTTACAGGCGTTTTGGCCTGGCTTATTAATCCCCCTATTCAATGGTCTCTTGCAGCCATACGTGCTTTGTTTAATTTATGAAAATACTTGCTGACGCTACATTACCTGGATTACTTACCGCTTTCCCAAATCCATTTGAATTAACCTTATACCACAATGTTAAAGAGCTCCCTGCTCTACTAAAAGATCAACAGATTTTGCTTTGTCGATCTACCCTGAGAGTTACTGAAACCCTATTAAAAAATTCTTCGTTAATCTATGTTGCTACAGCCAGTAGTGGGACTGATCATATTGATGAGCATTATCTTGAAACTCGTGGTATTAAACTGATTGATGCGAAAGGTAGCAATGCAACTGCAGTGGCCGACTATGTAATTGCAAGCCTTGCCTTTTTAAAGCGGCATAAAGGGTTTCAAGGCACTAAAGCTGCAGTCATTGGTATTGGCGAAGTAGGTGAAAAAGTTGTCAAACGACTTAAAGCAGTTGGCATGCAAGTACTATGCTATGATCCTCCTAAAGCCGAACGAGATAGCCGCTTTATCAGTTGTCCGATAGAGGCTGTTATGACATGTGATCTAATCTCTATACATGCCAATTTGCATACAATTCCCCCATACCCTAGTCTCAATTTAATGAATAACAAGGTACTAAAGCAGTTAAAACCTTATTGCGCTATTATTAATGCCTCTCGAGGTGGAATTGTTAATGAAAGCGACTTATTCCGCTTAAATCTGCCTCTCCTCTATTGTACAGACGTCTTTAGTAGTGAACCATCGGTGAGTCGAGAAACTGTTAGTTATGCCAGTCTATGCACGCCTCACATTGCCGGCCATAGCATCGAAGCTAAATATGAGGCCGTGAGGATGATAAGTCGAAAGCTGCATTCAGCCTACAAACTACCCCATGCAGAAACAATTTTACCAATGGCTAATAACGCTCCCCTCTTCAACTGTGAACAAACCTGGGAAGAATATGTATTGTCACTTTATAACCCTGCCCATGAAACCATCCTTTTAAAGAGTGCAACTAATCTTGAAATAGCTTTCTTAAATTTGCGGAAAGCCCATCAAAACCGTCATGATTTTAATTTTTATGCAAAAACATTAAATGTCGATAACAATTTATTACACATACTTGGCCTCTAGAATAAACAATTTATAAAAAAATCATTGACCCCCAAAAAATGATCTATATTTAAACAATGCGTTCGTTTTTTGATGACAATATGCCTAGTAACTGCACGATCGAGCTTCTCCTCAACGTATGCGAGTATGTCTATGCTGATTATGCGGAACTTAGTCCCGCTAAGAAGATTACTGATCAGAAAAACCAATCTAACAATCCTCATCCTCAGGAAAAAGAACTTGAGAAAAGCATCTTGAATAGTCAATACAGAGTATACGCTGCCAAAAGTTTTAAAGGGATTGGAACAATACATGACACCGGATTAAATGAATATCCTGGTTTAGGGTACGGTGTTTTTGTACCACTAGAGCCAGAAAATAATAATGAGCCCATTATAATTGCCTATAGAGGTTCCTACGTTTATCAAGATGTTTTAGAGGATGTGAAAATTGGTTTAACAGGAGCTACAGGAAAACAATATCAAGAAGAAGCCTATAACGTCTATCTCGCTGTCAGAAAACAGTGGCCAAATCGTAATATTGTCTTAACTGGACATTCATTGGGCGGCTATATGGCAAATTATATTGGGCAAAGAGCCAGTGCTGAAAAAGATGACGAACAATTAATTCATGTAAGAACTTTTAATAGTCCAGGACTTCACTCAAATCACGAAAATAACATGGTAAGTCATAATAAAAAGTTGAAGCAACCTAATGTATTTCATTATTCATTATGGGCGGATCCCCTACGATTAACGTCTCGAACTGGACAACACATAATATGCTTTAAGGAATCAAGAATACCAACTATCGCCCATTCACTTAATAGTTTAATGGCCGATATTCCTGATGAAATTAAAGCCATTACTGTGGGACTCTCTAGTATTGAAGCAATGAAAGAAGCTATCATTGGTTTTACAACAACTTATGACTCAACACGCACCACAGAAACAGTCCCCCCAAAAAACTATACCCAGTATGCAAAGTCCTTCTTTTTCAACTTCCTATATGAAGATTTCTTGCTTCAAGAACCCTTCTTTTCACTAGAGACATTAAAGTCTGATCTTTTGCTCATTTTAGGTGATGAAACACTTGATCAAAAAAGCAGATTACAAAAAGTTGAACAATATTTATCTATTTACAAGGCTAACATTGATAAATTTAAAAGCATATTTAATAACTTATCTGACCGACTTGGACCTCTAATTGATCGCTGCAAACAATACCAAGCACCTTCTTTAATGCGAGAAGTTAATATTCTTAAAGAAGAAAATCTACTATGTGATTCTCTGCAGAGATTAATTATAAATGCCATAGAAAGCTCTGCTCCAGGGATTGACCCCAGAGAAGTTATCAACAAATTTGATAAGGTACAGCTGAATTTATTAAAAAAGTTGCATCAATTGATTGATCAAACGAAAAATTTCTCAACAAAAGATATAGAGGGTTTGAAAGATTATTTTATTGAGGCAAACCTTATCATGTTAAAGCTTCTTGATCCAACTCAAGTACATCCAAGCCAAAAAGCAGATCTGCATGCAATAAATAATAAACTGCAAGAGTATTTTAAAATATTCTATAACACCAGCGAAGTCAGTAAAATATTGAATAGCAAGAAAAACGAGTCTGCAAAGCTTCAGTCAAATTTAAATGAGAAAAAGCTATTTTTCGAGAGTCTTAAAGGAAAAAATGGGAAACTATTTGAAAAAATTTCAAACTATATCCCAGGAGTAATTAACAACAATGCAAGCTATCATACTATCAAAACAAATTCAGAAAACATTATTTATGAGCTAAAAATTAATCCTCAACTTCATAAAGAATTCCCCAAATTGCTTGACGGAATGGAGGAAATTGTTAAATCCATACAAAGAATAGAACATCTTCAAAATACGCTCGATAAAATAAATAAGAATTCAGCCACTTCATCTTTAGGTAAACTAACGCTACACTCACCGAGTGTATCAAACAAACCCGATGACGACTCTGAATTATTGACGATTTCTTTAGATCCCTAGTGTTCAAAAATACATCGTGTCGCTACATTGCCATGAAGTGCCTATTCTAAATAGATTTAAGAAGGTGAGAGTCCTGCGAAATCCAGACTTTAGTTAGAGGCTCAGACAGGTAGTTTACTCGTTAATCGTTTTATAACCGCCTGATCAGAAAAAGGATGCCGAACATTTCCAATTTGTTGATAGTCCTCATGACCTTTGCCAGCAACCAAAATAATGTCATCTTTAGTAGCTAAACTGAGTGCTTTTGCAATGGCCTGCTCTCTGTCAGCAATTTTAAGAACATTTGCTGAGGTTGTTATCCCTGCCTCCACTTCTTCGATGATAGTCATGGGATCTTCATTACGTGGATTATCACTGGTAATGATCGCGATATCTCCATATTGACTGGCAATTTTTCCCATCAATGGCCGTTTAGTTTTATCTCTATCGCCTCCACAGCCAAAGACAACTAAAATACGACCCTTTTTTACCTTGCTTAAAGTAGCTAGCACATTCTCTAAAGCATCGGGAGTATGGGCATAATCAACAATCATATAAGGCTCATGGGCAACCACCTCCATACGTCCAGGGGCTGCTTGTAATTTAGCCATTACTGAAACAACTTTAGCAATAGGGTAGCCACTAACTAAAAGACTCGAGAATACTGCCAAAGCATTATAAATATTGAAAAATCCTAAGGCATTTATTTTTAATTGTTCTTCTCCCCATGGAGAAGTCACGGCAAAACTTGTCCCCGTTAAACCTACACTCCAATCAAAAGCTCTTACATCAGCACCTTCTTTAATACCATAACTAAGAGTTTGGCAAGATGCTTCTGTAATTGCAGCTTTCATTAATTGGTGGTATTTATCATCTTGATTAATAATAGCCCACTTTAAAGTTGGCCTCGCAAACAATAAAGTTTTAGCCTTTGCATAGGCCTCCATAGTAAGATGGTAATCCAAATGCTCATGACTCAAATTAGTGAAAATTGCTTGTTGGAAATCAATACCATCCACTCGTTGTTGACAAAGAGCGTGAGAAGATACCTCCATACAAAGCTGTTTGACTGAACTTTGTTGGTATTCTGCTAGCAAATGTTGCAAGCAAAGTGCATCTGGTGTTGTGTTTCCTAGAAGTTCTAATTCAGGTACTCTACCTTGCCCTAGCGTACCAATATAGGCCGATTCCACTCCCATTAAACTATGGGCTTGCGCCAATTGATAAGCAATTGTTGTTTTTCCATTGGTACCTGTAACGCCAGTTACAGCCAATTTTTTGGTTGGGTATCTATAAAAGCGATTGGCGATTTCTCCCAACTTTTTTGCAACCCCAGGAAAAGGAACACAAATTATGTTCTGTGGTAGCTGGCAATTATTTGGCCAATTAGTTGGTTCATAAATAATAACTGAAGCACCCGCTGTTACCGCTTGGGGAATAAACAGACGACCATCAGTTTGAGCACCAGGATAAGCAAAAAAAATGAAGTTGTGCTTTATTTGTCGACTATCGTTATGCAACCCCAAGATTTCACAATCGGGTAGAACCACATCAATCCAGGGGCGCATTAATTCAGCTAGCTTCATTGATAACCTCACATCGTCGTTTTATCAGGAGGAACCTCTAAGATTCGTAACGCTCCAGACATAACCTGTGCAAAAAGAGGAGCCGCTACCGCTGCCCCATAATAACTGTTTTTCGTTGGTTCATGAATAACTACAACCACAACCAATCGTGGATTTGATACAGGGGCTATACCCACAAAATTTGCGATATGGCGATTTGCTTCATAGCCATTTTTTCCAGCAATACGCGCCGTACCTGTTTTGCCGGCAACTCGATATCCCGGCACTCGTGCCAATTTTCCTGTACCTTCATTTCCAAGCACAGCCTCCATCATTGCCAAAACTTCACCAGCTGTTTTTTCATCCAATACTTGCTCACCTAAAGTCGTTGCCTGATTATGCAATAAAGTGACCGGTAAGGCTCGACCTTTATTAGCAAAAATAAGATAAGCTTTAGCTAACTGCAAAGCTGTCACTGATAGACCATAGCCAAAGCTCAAAGTGGCTAATACGAAAGGGTTGGCATCTTTGACATCAACAATATTACCCTCACTTTCGCCAGGATAACCACTTTCTGTTCGCTGACCAAATCCGCTTCGACGAAACAAGCCAATTAATTGCTCAGGAGGACTTTGCAAAATCATTTTAGTCACACCCACATTGCTTGAGTGCTGCAGAACTCCCGTAACATCCAAGACGCCATAATTACGCACGTCACGAATAGTATGACCATGCACTATCATCCAGCTAGGTCTTGTATCAATAATGGTATCTGGTTTAAAAAGGCCACTGCCAAGCGCGCTGGCAATACTAAAAGGCTTAATTACCGAGCCAGGTTCAAAAGTATCTGTAATCGCTTTATTGCGATAGCTATCGCGAGTATAATGTGCACGAGCATTTGGATTAAATGATGGTGCATTTGCTGCAGCGAGGATCTCACCGTTTGTCGTGTCAATTACTACAACCGAACCTGATTTAGCAGCAAATTTTTGCAATGTGTTTTGTAATTCATGATAGGCAAGATATTGTATGCGGCTATCAATACTTAAAACAAGTTCATGTCCTGGACGTGGTTCTTTTAGCACTCCAAGCTCTTCAATGATTTGCCCCATGCGATCTTTTAATACACGTTTTTTGCCATTTACTCCCATCAACCAATCTTGATAAGCAAGCTCCAAACCCTCAATACCAATATCATCTATATTAGTAAAACCTATAAGCTGAGCAGCATTGTCTCCTGCGGGATAATAACGTTTAAACTCTTGTTGGAAATTAACACCTGGAATCTTAAGCTGCTCAATCTTTTTAGCTAACATAGGAGGTAATTGACGACTTAAATAGAGAAACTCTCGACCCCTTGCCCGCTTAACTCGAGCCAGCAAAGTTTTAGCAGGAATTCCCACTAACTTTGATAATTCCGCTAGTTGCTTAGCATCAGGAGAAAAAACTTGAGGATTTAACCAAACTGACTGTACTGGTGTACTGACAGCAAGCGGGGTTCCCTGCCTATCTATTATCATTCCTCGATGGGCAGGAATATCAACAGTCCGAATACTGCGGGCATCACCCTGGCCTTGCAAGAATTGACGATGTAAAACTGTCAACTCAAGCATTCGCCACAAAAGAGCTCCTAGCAAGATGACAAAAAAACAGGACACAACGATTAATCGTGCCTTATCTCCTCGAGCACTCATCGTGTTTGCAACACAAAAGTATCTTTATCGGCAGGCAATTTCATTTGCAGTTTTTCGACTGCAAGTTCCTCTACCCTACCTGGTGTTGCCAAACTGGCTTGCTCCAATAACAATTGCCCCCATTGTAACTGCAATTGCTGAGATTGCTGTTCCAGGCGTTGCAACTCACTAAAGCTAATGCGATGTTCATTAGTGACGTACACAACAGCCAATGCACTAACTAAAACAGCAAGTAATAGCGATAAGATGAAACAAAGATGCTTTGAGAGACGCATATCTGATAAATGTCCACTAAAAAGATTGCTTTGATGAATCGCTCTGGCTGCTGCGTTCATGCTATTTTCTCCCCTATTCTTAAAACTGCACTACGAGCTCTGACGTTTTGTTTAACTTCGTCATTGCTTGCCTTTATCGCCTTACCAACTTTTTTAAAATTTGTTTTTATCTCTTCGTATCGCACTGGTACTCCAGGCGGGAGTCTATCTCCCTGTTCTTGTTCACGCATAAATTGCTTAACAATCCTATCTTCCAAAGAATGAAAACTAATTACTGCCAAGCGTCCACCAATTGCTAAAACATCAATTGCTGTATTCAAAGCTGTCGTCAGATCACCCAACTCTTGATTGATGTGAATACGTATGGCCTGAAATACTCGAGTAGCTGGATGTTTATGCTTTTCCCATCGAGGATTAGCTTGTTTAACAATTTCAGCTAAAGCTTCGGTAGTTTCGATTGGTGATACAGCTCTTGCTAAAACAATTGCTCGAGCTATACGGCCAGCAAAACGCTCTTCCCCATATTCTCTGAAGATTGCAGCCATCTCATCGGCTTCTGCTTCATTAATAAATTGTGCAGCACTTAAATCTTGCTCCAGATCCATGCGCATATCTAAAGGACCTTGCTGCATAAAGCTAAATCCACGAGCCGGATTATCAAGTTGCGGTGAAGAAACACCTAAATCCAATAAAATTCCATCGACTCGTCCATAAACATTTTCTTTTCTAGCAAATTCAGCGAGTTTCGCGAATGAACCATGATAAATATGAAAACGTTTGTCATCGGCAAAATTTTGATGCGCATATGCAATTGCTTCTGGATCTTTATCAATAGCAAGCAACTTTCCAGAATTTGATAAACATTGCAAAATAGCGCGACTATGACCACCTCGGCCAAAAGTCCCATCAATATAGATCCCATCTGCCTTGATAGCTAAGCCGTCTAGTGCTTCATGCAACAATACAGATTGGTGCGTTGTCATCATTATTTCCATTACAAAGAAAAGGTTTTCATTTCATCAGGCAATCCGCCACCCTCACCAGATGCTTCGTCAGCTAGCCACTTCTCACGTCTGGATTGCCACAATGCTTCATCCCAAACCTCAAACTTATTACCTTGCCCAATCATTACTACCCGCTTATCGAGGTGGGCATAATCTCTCAATAAGGGAGGGAGCAGCACGCGCCCATTACTATCTAATTCCACATCAGTTGCATGCCCTATCAGTAATCGCTGAATTCGACGGGCTGCAGCATTAAAACTAGGCAAACTTTGTAATTTATCTTCAATGATTTGCCATTGAGCCGCAGGATAAAGCAGCAAACAGGTTTCTTCAGTATCAATTGTCACCACCAAGGGCGCCTTATCATTGCCTCCGACCAACGCATCGCGATAGCGCGTTGGCACTGCAAGACGGCCTTTTCCGTCAATTGTGATGGCATTGATTCCACGAAACATAATCTTCTCTTTGTGGCTCGCTTAAAAAAGCTTTCCCACAATTCTCCACTTTTTTATATTTTAACCCACTTTTATACACTATAGAAACACTATTTCCCAAGCGTCAACCCCTGAATGCATTTTTTTTACTAAAAAGAAGGCAAAGTTGTCTTTTGCAAATAAAAATACCGATATTGAATTCACAATGGACAAATTAAGCGCATTCAATCCAGAGCTTACTAACTAATAAGCTCTAAGACTGCTCTGCTTCTGCGTAATAAAATTTAGTGCTTCGAATAAAACAGAATTACAACTGAGTTACTGCAAAAAAGTGTCACTATTTCTTTCAATTTAAATCACACCGTCATTCTAAATTGCGTTAACGAATGACGGCAGGCATAATCAATTAAATATTTAAAGCCGCTGCCAAGCGGATACCTTGTAATACTAGATCAGGAACAAGATGGTCATAAATACCTTGCTTATCAAATAAAGAGGCAAATCCCCCTGTTGCCAAGACCAAAACTTCTTGACCTATAAACGACTCCTGTTTAATGCGAGTTATTAATTCGCGGCAAGCACCCAATGCCCCATAAAACACCCCGGATTGAATACTCTCAATAGTCGACCGCCCAACGACTTGTTCCGTTCTTACAATTTCCACAGCAGGCAATTTTGCTGTTTTTGTAGCAAGAGCATCAACCGATAGACGAACCCCAGGCAGAATAGCCCCACCTAAATAGGCTTTTTGTGCGGTGATTACACAAAACGTGGTTGCCGTTCCAAAATCGATCACAATAATATTTTTACCCGGATAAGCATGCGTTGCAGCGATCGCGTTGGCAATTCTATCTGCCCCTACTTCAACTGGGTTACGGTATTTGATATTCAAGCCGGTTTTTACACCTGCTTGCAATAAAAAAGGATCTACGGAAAAGTATTTAACACAAGCCGACCTTAATGAATAATCTAATTGAGGTACTACGGAACAAATAGCAATTTCATTAATTGCCTCTGGCGAACACTGATTCTCACGTAATACAGATTTAAGAAAAATACCCAACTCATCAGAAGTACTTACCTGTGAGGTATGCCGAAATCGCAGACGAATTTCTTCTCCGGCAAACACACCACCATAAATGTGGGAATTACCAACATCAATACATAGCATCATGGTCAAGACTCAGCCATTAGAAAGCGCGATAGTAAGACTAGTTATCGCGATAATCAAGTGGGAGGAGAAAAGGCATAGATTTTCACAATAGCTCTTCGATGAACTATGCTGAATATTATAAGAAAAGTCGGTCGATAAGCCGGGTTCTGTCTTGGACAATCATTCATCTAGGACATGCGTCACCACATGCCTCAAGCGACCTACCCGAATCCCGTACGGGCCATACGCGCAAGCTTTTCAGCTAGCTGGATTCCTATTTGGTCTTGCTCCGAGTGGGGTTTGCCCTGCCACGACTGTTACCAATCGCGCGGTGCGCTCTTACCGCACCATTTCACCCTTACCTATTATTTGTAGCGATAACTACAATTAAAGGCGGTATATTTTCTGTGGCACTTTCCGTAGGCTCGCGCCTCCCAGGCGTTACCTGGCACTTTACCCTATGGAGCCCGGACTTTCCTCCTTTTGCGCGAAGCAAAAAGCGATTGCCTGACCGACTTTGAATCAATATTAGCAAAATGCCCAGTGAAAGACCAGGTGGTCGAAACAGCTGGGCATTTTGCTCTTAAGCATACCTAAATACTGGTATGCTTATTATCCACGCGTACCAATAAATTCATCATCAAAGTAACGCTTTAATTTAGTACGTAAAGTACCACGGCTAACACCAAGAACTCTAGCAGCTTTTGATTGGTTATAACGTGTTAATTCCATTACTGTACGAAATAAAGGCGCTTCAACTTCTTCAACAATCAATTGATACAGGTTGAGGTTATTGTCTTTACCGCCAACAGTATTTAAATAACCTTTAACAGCACCAACAACTTGTTGGGTTAACGCTTCATTATATTGTTCAACTTGTTGCATAACTGCACTCATTATCCTCTCCTACATCCAAAATAAAACTGATTTTTAAATTAGTCAGTCATTGACCAACTATCATGCTCGATATACTATCAAATATCACAAAGTATGTAAACATTGTCTTATTGATATTCATTTCTTAAGGGAAGCTTAAGGAAAATTGAGGATTTTTTCAAGCAATTTTTGCACGAACAACGCATTTCAGAGTCATTCGTACTATTTTTTTACAATTTCTTTACATTAAGGAGTATTTCGATGCTGAGAATTTTGAGTGAAATGACTTAAACCCGACAAAAAAGAGAAAAAGGGCATATGGCATTTGAGCGCGAGAAGGAGGCGCTATTGAAAGCCTTCAATAGCGTTTAATCATTAATATTAAAACTCATCTACAGTAAAACTTTCACCACAACCACATTGTCCTTTTTGATTGGGATTATCAAAAACAAATTTATAATTTAGCCCCTGTCTCACATAATCTACCTTCATGCCTTTAAGATAGGGGTAGCTGGCTTTATCAATACAAAGTTGGTAGTTTTCTGTTATTGGTTGCACTATATCGTTTTCATGAGGGGTCTTTACATAATCAACAACGTAGGATAATCCCGAGCAACCAGTCTTTTTCACAGATAAGCGAATACCCTTAACTTCGTTCTGCTTATCAAGATAAGATAAGATATGGCGCTTAGCCGCTTCACTTAAAGAAACCCCAGCAACTACATTACTTACATGTTGCATCACTTCAGACATTCTTTTCCCCCTGTAGCTTAGTTTTCATTATTACTATAATTTCTCGATAACCATCCTCAATTTGTAATGCAACTGGATATCGAGTTCTAGGTATTTCTAATTGCTCCACCAACCAAGAATAATCACATTGAGGATGGTCATTAATATTACTACCTTCCAGGCGTTGGCAAATTAACTCTGCTGCAGCGACCAAATATGGGCTACCATAAGCTTTAAAACGAGCTTTAAGAATATGTCCCTGCTCATTACAGAGTAGATAGAAATCAAAAACATCGCCTCGCCCTGCTTCACCACCACGATAATGCACGCTGAATGGTTCCGATAAATCAACAACTCCGACGTGTTTGGGCTCAAAAAAACACAATTCTACTAGTTCATTATACATCATAGTGGTGATATTTCATGCAAACGGCCAACCTGGCGACAAATTATATTAATAGCCTTCTTTATCTGCTCTTCCGTGGTAAAACGACCACAAGATAAGCGTACTGAGCTATAAGCTAGCTCATCATCCAAACCTAAAGCTCTTAAAACATAGGAAGGCTGCAGACTTGCTGAAGCACAAGCAGAGGTTGTTGAAATGGCTAACTCGCGTAAAGCTAACAAAAGCGAATCACCATCCACTCCTGCAAATGTCAAATTCAAATTCCCAGCAACCCGCTGGTGCTCATGACCATTCAAACGCACACCGGGAAGATGCTTCACTCCCTCCCACAATTGTTGGCGCAAATGTAGGATGCGCGCCTGCTCTTCAACCCGTGAAGCTTCAGACAAGAAAAACGCCTCACCCATTCCCATAATTTGGTGGGTTGCCAAAGTACCAGAGCGCAAACCACCTTCATGACCACCACCAAACGATTGCGGTTGTAACCGTACTCTTGGTTTCTGCCGAACATATAAAGCCCCAATTCCTTTAGGGCCATAGTTTTTATGGGCAGAAAAAGACATTAGATCCACTGCTAAGTGATTCAAATCTATTTCTAATTTACCAGCACTCTGTGCTGCATCAACATGAAAAATAATACCTTTGCCACGCAAAAACTCACCAATCGATGCAATATCCTGAATCACGCCTATTTCATTATTGACATGCATAATAGAGACTAACAACGTATCTTCTCTAAGCGCATGGGTTAAATCATCCAAATTAAGCAACCCATTGGGTTGTGGCTCTAAATAAGTAATCTCAAAGCCTTCTTTTTCCAATTGATGAAAAGTATCAAGGACTGCTTTATGCTCTGTTTTCATAGTCACGGCGTGGCGCCCTTTACGCTGATAAAAATGCGCAGCCCCAAGAATAGCCAGATTATTAGCTTCTGTTGCACCGGAAGTAAAAACTATCTCTGCAGCTGATGCGTGGATAACGTCCGCTATTTGTTGGCGGGCATACTCAACCGCCTCAGCAGCTCTTTTGCCATAAATATGAGTTCTAGACGCAGGATTACCAAAAATCCCCTCCGGGCCTAAATAAGCAATCATTTTCTCAATTACCCTGGGATCCACGGGGGTGGTAGCCATATAATCCAAGTAAATAGGCAAGTTACTCATCCTTTAACTCCTATTGTATTGTTGCATCTGTCCATAAATAACTATATACACTACTTCAAACAAATTATGCATCAGACTTCTTTTCAAACTCACTGAAGCGAGGGAAGAGTGAGGAGATTTGGCGCACAGAACCGGGGTGTACACGCAAGTACATGGGGATTTGTGTACCGTATCATTGATGCAGTTCCCTGATTCATTAACGGTTGGAAAGAAGTCTATTTTATTTGCCATTCAAAGCCTTTTGGACATGACTTAAGATACCGCGCAAGATAGTGACTTCCATATACTCCAATTTTGCACGATTAAATATGCGACGAATTCGTTGTAGTAAACGTCTTGTAGGTCGAGTCGGTTTTAGAAACCTTATTGCCGACATGACAACATTCAAATGCTCATAAAATTGTTCAACCTCATCCGCAGTCGCCAGACGATCGTGGGGACTCAACTCCACTTCAGCAATGGGGGACAATAATTTCATGCGTAATTCATAAGCGACAATCTGCACAGCTTGAGAAAGATTAAGCGAACTATATTCAGGATTACTTGGAATATTAATATGATAATGACTACGCAATAGCTCTTCATTTGTTAGACCAGCATGTTCACGTCCAAAAAGAATAGCAATTTCGGTTTGGTCTGATTTCCCTGCAATTAATGTAGCACTCTCTGATGGGGTTAGACCCGGCAAGGCAATCCCACGGGGTCTGGCGCTCGTTGCGAAAACTAATTGACATCCTTTTAGAGCTTCATCAAGGGAGTCAGTAACAATTGCTTCATCCAGTACATCATCAGCACCAGCGGCCATCTCGTAGGCTTTTTGATGAGGAAATGATTTTGGGGAAACCAAGTAAAGTTTGCGAAATCCCATCGTTTTCAATGCCCTGGCTGTAGAACCAATATTGCCAGGATGAGAAGTAGCAATTAACACTATGCGGATTGCTGAAAAATTCATAATAAGATCAATTGTACCGGATTACATCAAATTGCCATCTCAAGCAGTAAAGGACTCCCTTTATAGAGATCGGTCATTTTGAGCCAAAGCTAATGCCTTGCACAATATCTCTATTACGCAGGAAATAACAATTCATAGAGTTGTCTTTTTAATAATTGCAACTATACAGCAATGACTTCTCTCTGTACAAAAAAAAATGTGCTAGAATCGCTGACTTTTGTGGAAACGAGCAAACCCATGCAACCATTATTAAATATTGCCATCACTGCCGCACGCTTAGCTGGCGACATTATTCTCCGTCATATGGAGCAAATCGACCGCCTAAAGGTTACCGCTAAAAATGGTGAAGAATACTTTAGTGAAGTAGACATCAAGGCTGAACAGGCAATTATTGCTGCTATCCATAAAGCTTACCCCGATCATGGTATTATTGCTGAAGAGAGCGGTATTTATAATGATGATGCAGACTCCGTTTGGATTATTGACCCCTTAGATGGCACTACTAATTATCTGCATGGGTTTCCTTTTTTCTCAGTATCTATCGCGCATCGGGTAAAAAATCGTATTGAACATGCAGTAGTTTATGACCCTCTACGACATGAATGCTTTTCAGCGAGTCGCGGACGAGGAGCTCAATTGAATGACCGTCGTATTCGTGTATCGAAGAAAACCCAATTATCTGAAGCACTACTTGGTACTGGCTTTCCTTTTCGTAACCTCACATTAGCACAACGATATCTGCCCACTTTTGAAGCGTTAATAGGAAAATGCGCTGGGGTGCGTAGAACCGGCTCTGCTGCACTTGATTTAGCCTATGTGGCAAGTGGACGATTAGATGGATTTTGGGAGTTTGGCTTGCGCCCCTGGGATATCGCAGCCGGTGCATTATTGATCAAAGAGGCCGGGGGCATGATCAGTAGTTTGCAAGGTGGCGAAGACTATATGAAGCAAGGGGATGTAGCCGCAGGAACACCTAAAGTGTTTAAATCTCTATTACAAACATTAATGCCAGTGGTTAAACGCTAGTTAAATTCCAGAGTCCGAGCATATCCAGTACTCGGACTCGTGCCAACCTTTCTATTTTCGTTGCCTATATTTTAGATTCCAACTGAGCTCTCAGACCGGGTTTTAAACCTAAAGCCGTAGGTAATTGATCAGCGAGCGCTGTACCAAGGTTTTTAGAGAAACGCTCAAGCACACTTTCCTTGAAGGTATAGTCAATGACTTTCTCAAGCTGCATTTTATCGCGAACTATCTGACCGCTACTTGCAAAGTCATCGATGAGACCTCTTTCTTTTGCTTGTTCGCCAGTCCAGAAAAGCCCCGAAAATGTATCATCATCAATTTTAAGACGACTCCCTCGTCCTTCTTTTACCTTCGCTATGAATTGTTGGTGAATATTATCAAGCATGGTTTGGAGTAATTGTGCTTGTTGCGGGGTTTCAGGAGAAAAAGGATCTAGGAATCCTTTATTTTTACCCGCTGTCTGCAGACGTCGACTTATGCCCAATTTCTGCAGGGCATCGACAAAACCAAAGCCATTGTACAATACCCCGATTGAGCCCACGATACTGGATGGATTAGCATAAATTTCATCCGCTCCTGCAGCCACGTAATAGGCAGCTGAGGCACACATATCTACACAGACTGCATAGGTTTTAACTCCAGGGTATTTCTGGCGGTAATATTGCAAAGTATTGAACATATAATCTGCCTGTACTGGACTTCCACCAGGGCTATTAATACGAATTATCAACGCCTTTAAACCCTTGCTTTTGTAGGCTGAATCCAACCCTTTTGCAAAATTCTCAGCATTAGCAGCATCCGTATCAAATATTGTTCCAATCACATCAATCAGACCAACATGCGGTTTAATTCGCAAACTCTTATCTTCCTCACTATAGGTATATATCTGATAAATTATGAAAACAAAGAGGACAAAGAAAAGAGCACGCTTGACCCAACGCCAACGTCGTTGGCGCTTTTGTTCGCGCATGTATTCAATAACTATCTGATTTAACAGTACCTGTGAATCAGGGGTCTCGTTTGCTGGAGTATCATTCATTTGTATTTTTACCACTTGATTTTTATAAATGAACCCACATTTTACGGCAGGTATGAAGTATTTTAAACAATCATTTTAAGAGAGGTTCATGTCATGCGGATGGATAAGCTTACCTCAAAATTTCAAATGGCTCTGGCTGATGCACAATCATTGGCTTTAGGTCGGGATAATGGTTTTATTGAACCTGAACATCTTATGAAAGCGTTGCTTGATCAACAAGGAGGCAGTTGCCGTCCATTATTGACAAAAGCAGGCGTAAATCTGTCACAGCTACGTAATTTAGTTGATCAGGCTTTAGATAAATTACCTAAAGTTTCAGGCACTGGTGGTGAGATTCACATCTCCAATGGGCTTGGACGCTTATTAAATTTAACGGATAAATTAGCGCAACAACGCAAAGACAGTTATATCTCAAGCGAATTATTTATTCTTGCAGCTATTAATGAAGATGGCTCTCTTTCTCGATTATTAAAACAGGCTGGCGCCGATGAGAAAGCTTTGGAAAAAGCAATTAATGATATTCGTGGGGGTGAAACTGTTAATGACCCCAATGCCGAAGAACAACGCCAAGCATTGGAAAAATATACGATTGATTTAACTGAACGCGCTGAACAAGGAAAATTAGACCCAGTCATTGGTCGTGACGATGAGATTCGCCGAACTATCCAGGTCCTACAACGCCGTACTAAAAATAACCCTGTACTCATTGGTGAACCAGGAGTTGGTAAAACAGCAATTGCTGAGGGGCTTGCACAACGGATTGTGAATGGTGAAGTTCCAGAAGGTTTAAAAAATAAACGTTTATTATCTTTAGATATGGGAGCTCTCATTGCCGGAGCTAAATTTCGTGGTGAATTTGAAGAACGCTTAAAAGCAGTTCTCAATGATCTAGCGAAACAAGAAGGACAAATTATTCTTTTCATCGATGAATTACACACCATGGTTGGTGCTGGTAAAGCCGAGGGGGCTATGGATGCCGGCAATATGTTGAAACCTTCCCTGGCTCGTGGGGAATTACATTGCATTGGAGCGACAACTTTAGATGAATACCGTCAATACATCGAAAAAGATGCTGCTTTAGAACGTCGCTTTCAAAAAGTATTGGTCGATGAACCCAGTGTTGAAGATACAATCGCCATACTGCGAGGCTTAAATGAGCGTTATGAAGTACATCACGGGGTCGATATTACTGACCCAGCTATCGTAGCAGCAGCTACCTTGTCTCATCGTTACATCACTGATAGACAATTGCCTGATAAAGCAATCGATTTAATCGATGAGGCAGCGAGCCAGATTCGGATGGAAATTGATTCTAAACCAGAAAGCCTGGATAAGTTGGACAGACGTCTAATCCAATTAAAGATTGAGCGAGAAGCACTTAAGAAAGAAAGTGATGAAGCCTCTAAAAAACGATTAGAGGATTTAGAAGAATTAATTGATGAACTCGAAAAGAATTATTCGGATCTTGAGGAAGTCTGGAAAGCAGAAAAAGCCACTTTGCAAGGAGCCACTCAGATTAGGGAGTCGCTAGAACAAGCCAAGATTGAGCTGGAAACTGCTCGACGAGCAGGTGACTTGGCACGCATGTCTGAACTGCAGTATGGCCGTATCCCTGAGCTTGAGAAGCAGTTAACCCAGGTGACCGCAACTGAAGCCAGTGAAACTAAATTAGTGCGTAACAAGGTTACTGAAGAAGAAATTGCGGAAGTTGTCTCCAAGTGGACAGGTATTCCTGTCTCCAAAATGTTGGAAGGTGAAAAAGAAAAACTATTACATATGGAGGAAGCTCTCCACAAACGTGTAATTGGTCAAAACGAAGCAGTTGATGCTGTCGCTAATGCCATCCGCCGTTCACGCGCTGGATTGTCCGACCCGAAACGTCCAATTGGCTCATTTTTATTTCTTGGTCCAACTGGCGTCGGCAAAACAGAGCTATGTAAAGCTCTAGCCGCATTTCTTTTTGATACCGAAGAAGCAATGGTACGCATTGATATGTCTGAGTTCATGGAAAAGCATTCCGTTGCAAGACTCATTGGAGCGCCTCCTGGCTATGTAGGCTACGAGGAAGGAGGTTATCTCACCGAAGCAGTTCGTCGTCGCCCTTACTCCGTTATTTTGCTCGATGAAGTTGAAAAAGCGCACAGTGATGTATTTAATATTCTCTTACAGGTGCTTGATGATGGTCGCTTAACGGATGGCCAAGGCAGAACTGTTGATTTTCGCAATACAGTTATTGTAATGACATCTAACTTAGGCTCTTCTCTCATTCACGACATGGGGAGTAAGTTAACTTATGAGCAAATTAAAACTGCTGTCATGGATATTGTGAGTCAACATTTCCGTCCTGAATTTATCAATCGAATCGATGACACCGTTGTCTTCCATTCTTTAGGAAAAGAAGAGATTGCAACCATCGCCTCTATTCAAATTGGCTTTTTGCAAGAGCGATTGCAGCAGCAAAATATTTCCTTGCATGTTAGCCCTGATGCACTGGCTCATTTAGCGGCAGCAGGATTTGATCCAGTCTATGGAGCAAGGCCATTAAAGCGCACTATTCAACAAAAACTTGAGAATCCCCTAGCTCAAGCTTTGCTAACTGGTCAATTTAAACCCGGTGACACTATCCAAGTTACCTGGAAAGAGGAGCATTTGTACTTTGACACAAAGTAAAGTAAGAAACAGGCTGAGAACGCTTATAAATGTTCTCAGCCTGTTTTTAAAAAGCTAAAACCTCTGAGACTTGTTTTAATTTATTATGCCGAATATCCAAATCCATCTTCATGTGCTCTTCCCCAGTATCATCACTCCATGCTTTACAATTAAGTTGTGGTCTACCTGGAATTTCCACATAATTTTTAAATGCGGTTAAACTTAGTTCTTTAGCCGTATCATCGAGTAAATTCTCAACCATCGAGTTAATACCAGAATTAAGCACATCTTTTAATTTTGGAGTATGAGAATTACACCGTCCCAATGCCATCACATAAGCACCCAACAAAGTATAGGTACTGTTAATCGTTAACGCCTGAGAAAGATAATCTTGAAAACCTATATACCTTGTCATTTCACTGCTAGGAATTGGTACACCTTGGGGCAAAACACGCTCAGGCAAACTAAGTTTGAGTATTTCTTTTGATGTTTCACTCATGGTTGGTTGGAAAGAGTTAATCAACTCAAGCAAATTATCACGGGTCAAAAAAGACTCCTTAGTAAACTTTCCAATGACCATTTTTGAAAATTTTGGCAGGATATCTGCAATTGCTTTATCGGTTTCGCGCAAAGATTGTGCCACTGACTCTACAAAAGAAATAACATGTAATTGTCGTGTTATAGGTAAGGCTTTCTGACGAGCAGTCACAATAATTTCCTTAAGGTTTATATAAAAATCTGGGTCCTCTTGAATATAAGGAAATTGATCACCTACAGTTTTATTTTCAACAGTAAGATCAGGTTGCTCCAGATAGGTCTTATAGGCTTCGCAACAAGTTGCTAGCGTTTCATCATCTAATTTATCAAGTTTGAACTCTTCTTCAAGCACTTGAAACAGGGTACAACTGTTTTTTGCATTGTAGCCAAAAAATGCGTAGGGTTGACTATAGGAGTTATCGAGACGTTTATAACGATAAAATATAGCTCCTAATAAAACATTTTGTGATTGATTTAATATGGTGGGCGTTCCTTCGGTAGGTAGTTTCGGTAATAGCTGATTAATACACGCTGTTTGATCACGTCGTAACTCTTTATTAGTACTAATAAAAAAGCCCGATTTTTTCGGTGCTTTTTCATTATATTTCCCCTCTAAACCTCCTACCTTTTTGCGTAATTCGTCATACTTAGCTGGAATATAACGCCTGGACAAATTATTAAATGTAGTAATTAAAGTATCTGTCTTTTTCTGTAACTCTTGATACTCTGGCGGTATATAGCCCATATGCTCTCCTTAAAATAGGCTTTTAATCCCTATTTTTGTCATTAAATCTGAAAATCCGCCCCAAGAATCTGAGGCGAGTTGACCTCTTTGTGCGTGAAGGCTTCCCTGCATATTTGTTGGAAAAGCTTCAAACAAATTTTTTGTTTGTTGATACTGTGTACTTTTTTCATAAACCCAACAGCAAAAATTCTCTAACTCCATGAGGCTTGTTTTGTAAATCTCAAGATCAAGTTCGCTCAAAGACTCAATACCAAGATGCTGTTGCAACAATCCTAGCAATGGTTTATTTAAAAACCATTGCAAAGTATTGTCATATTTAAACCAAACATAAGCATAGATACCGATCAAAACTAAATGCTTCGTGTGTGAATTTATTACATGGCCTGAATGCGTTGCCCCCGAGTAAAAATCCAAGCAATTTGCTGTTTGCTGGATCAAATAAGCATCATCGAATAATTGCTTATGCGGTGTTGAAAGAGACCAAGTACAAAAGAGACTGCCAAATGAAGATTGCTTTGCCAAAGCGTGAGTTAGTGATTCTGACAAACTCCGAGCATCCTGCTGCAAATCCTCAAACGTTGGCATGGTTTTCTCCTTGCAAGCCTTCGCCCGCACTCAACACAGCGAGCCTGCTGACCCAAAGCCATTATCCTTGGGAACCTTCTTTTTTTATAACAATCTGCCAAAGAATTTGCAACATGTGAATGATTAAATCTTTATTTGTTAAATTCTTAAACATTCATGGCAATTCCAAAAAGACTTGGGAAAGCACTAGATTTATATGAGCAGGTTTTAAAAAAATCGCTAAAAAGGGCAAAATAGATTGCTATTTGCGCCTTTTAGCAAGTTTTTGATAAGTGGTGTTGAAAGAGTTACTTAAATTTTAAATCAATATAAGAGACTAAATGTTGGTGGATATTATCAAAGCCGCGGTTGCTCATTACTAAAATTGCATCCCCTGGACGAGCCTCTGCTACTACGGCACTTACTATTGCATTGGCATTGGGCAATACTTGGTAAGGGCAGACCCAATCTTTTACTACATTAGAAAGACTAAAGTGCTCAGGATTTAGAACGTAAGCGCAATCAACGGTTGACAAGGCTTGAGCCATTGCATTGGCATGTACGCCAGTTTTCATGGTATATGAAGCAAACTCCAGAACTGCCAATATACGTTTATGCCGATTACTTTGCTTTAAGGCATTAATAGTTTTGGTAATGGCTGTAGGGTGATGAGCAAAATCATCATACACCGTAATGTCATAGCGATTTGATTTTACCTCCAGGCGACGCTTAACCGGTTTAAATTCAGCCAATGCGCGAGCAGCCACTTCAATTTCAACACCAGCATGATAGCTTGCAGCAATTGCAGCTAAACCATTTTCAATATTAAACTGTCCAATCAAGGGCCAATTTACCTCTGCCACTGCCTTGCCTTTGTGCCAAACACAGAAAGAACGCCCACTCTCATCCCGTATTTCTGCCCGCCAAGTTGCATCACCATTTAAAGCTAACTCCTCAACTGGAGAAAAAACCCCTTGCATCAGTACCTTGTTTAAAGCTGCATCATCACGTGGCTTAATCACAACCCCCTTACCCGGAATAGTTTTTAAATAGTAATGAAACTGTTGCTGGATAGCTTCAAGGTTGGCGTAAATATCTGCGTGATCAAATTCCAAATTATTTAGAATAGCTACTTCAGGCCGATAATGCATTAATTTTGGCCGTTTATCAAAAAATGCACTGTCATATTCATCTGCTTCAATGACAAACCATTGACCCTGACCTAGATAAGCACTTGTATTAAAATTAGGAGCAACACCACCTATGAGAAAACCTGGCTGCAAACCAGCCTGCTGCAAAATAAACGCTAACATGGATGTGGTTGTAGTTTTCCCATGGGTACCTGCAACTGCTAGTACGCGATAACGAGGCAATATATTTTCTGCTAACCACTGAGGCCCAGAAGTATAATTTTTTCCAGCATTAAGCACTGCCTCAAGTACAGGCATACCTCTTTTAATAGCATTACCAACAATGACACAATCAGCTTTTAGTGCTAGCGTACTATCGTCATACCCTTCAGTCCATTCAATATCTTTTGCCCTTAATAAGTCGCTTACAGGGGGATAACAATTGGCATCACAACCTGTTACTTTAAACCCTGCCTCTCTGGCTAAAATGGCCAAAGCACTCATAAACGTTCCGCTAATTCCTAAAATATGTAAATGCATAGTCTTTCTCATCGCCAAAATGAAACGGTTAAAATATTGCATGCCAGTAAACCAAAACTAGCTAAAATGGAAGTAAGGTTATCTACCTCAAGGGCATGTTTATACACATGTGCCGTTACCAAAAATTGCCAAACCGTCAAGATTAAAGTCAAAATTAAATAAATAATTCCTAATAATAACGCAAAACCATGGCTCATGTTTACAGTTGCTAGCGCTGGAGCTACAAGTAACAAAGGAACAGCAAAAAGATGAACAACGAAATGACATGCGATAAGTGAGGTTATCGTTTGGACCATGCGATTCGCCTTGCGATTTGCCTTTAATAATACAAATGTAAATATAAAATACGCAGTAATTAAGCCCATACCGGCAGCAATAGAACTTGTCATCTCAAATTGCTGTTTTACATCTGCCATAAACCACTGCAACACGATTAAGAAAAAAAATAAGAAGACAACAATAACCATTAATGGTATTGAATAAGGAGTATTGGCTGGGCTTTCTTTGAAAATAGAAACCTGCCAATAACACTTAAAAATTGCCTCCCACATTCTTGATCCTGTTTAAACTTTACGCTTCTTAATAATTTTTACTTGCTGCACAACCGGTTGCCGCCAAGGGCCAGAAATTTTGTAGGTATACCCACTTATTTTTTGCATTCCTTGATTAATTATTTTACTAGCCACCCAAGTTGCAATACCCGCAATTGGACCACCAGCAATGGTTGCTACTACAGGTAAGCTCGCAGTGATATGAGGATTTACTTTTAAATCAAGATCATAGTATTGCTTGGCGATATCAAGTTTTCCTTTCATGCTAGCATAGGCAACGGGGCCGTCGATATAACTATCTTGCGTAGTCATGACACCATTAGCAATTGAAAAACTACCTTCGAATTCATCAAAGCTGTAGCCACTTTCTGATAAATCACTAAAGTCCAATTTAAGGCGCCGTGGTATCGTTTGTAAACTCAAAATGCTTAATAATTTACCCAAACCCAATTTTTCTTCTGTTTCAGGGCTAAGATTGGTAATGCGCCCATCTTTAAAACTGATCCCCATTTGTCCATTAAGTTTGGTCAATGAAAAATCATAAATAGGGCCTTTCCAGCCACCACGAAATTGCACATCCCCCTTATTTGCCTCAACAACGGGACTTACTTTCCAATTCTCTAAACTTTTCGCGAGATTTGTAATATGCAAATTTGCTTGTAATTTAGTCTGATTCCCTTTGCTGCTTTCTTGCCAATAACCCTTCGCAGTCAATTCATAAAATGGCGATTTAATTTTACAAGAATTAAGTTGCCACTGATTTTTTAGGGTAGTGGCTTTCAATGAAACATCACCAATATCTAGTTGATCAAATTGAAAAGAAGCTATTCTTAAATCAAGATTAGGCATATCAGCTGGCTTTAATTTGGAGAGATTTTCCTTCGTGAAATTCGCATCATTCTTTTGCTCTAAATGCAATTTCTCAAATACCCCAGTTACCGTATTACTTGTTGGTTGATAGCGCAAATTGGCTGCAATTTTTTCTTGATTTAAGTGAATGGACCACCCGCCTTTTTCCAATTTAATTGCTTTAATTGACAAATTTTTATAACTTTGATTAAAAATCTTGGCCACCTGGAGTTTAATATCAACTAAATTTAAAACCTCAGGTAAATCTTGTTGTTCCGAATTTTGAGCAAGTTTTTCCTTTATACTAAGCCATTGTTGTAAATCAAAGTCCGGTAAAGAACCTAAAATTTGTAAGCCATGCTGCTGCTCGTGCCCTTCAACATCATTCTGACCTAGAATGATCTTTCCTTTTTGTAATTCAAAAACACCTTTAGGCCTTGAGAAAATCAAGTCACTCCGAAGCTTTTCATCGTAATTAAATCGCAATCTCACTACTTTTTGCGGATTAAAATCTATGTCGATTACCAAGGGGGCGTTACTTTCACTTGTTTTCCCTAACGGTGAAGGTAAATCTATACTTAAACCATGCAATGAAGTCTGGATACGCAAATGATCCAAATCACTTGGCTCATCAGTCAACGTGAGCAAACTTTCTAACCACAAGGAACCATCCATTAATGAAAATAAAGGCAGCTTAAATTTTCCCTGTAGCACAGAAATATTAGTCTGGCCTTTTAATCTCACCTCCGTAGAGGGTGATGGGCCGTGAATAGATTTAATTAACAAACTAACTGGATTACCTAAGAGTTTTGCTTGAAGATTGCTATCCAGGACACCTTGTTGATCAAACTGTAGGGTCCCTTTCAAGTTTTTAAGCTCCACATTATCCAAAGCATGATGAACATTCACATTATTGTTATTAAAAACAATATCTCCCAGGGCTAGTATTTCATCATTTTCAGGATAAAGTGGCGCTTCTAATTGTAAATCTAACTCTATCGGCCCTTTCATTTGGATTATATTCAAGGCCGACAATTTTTTCTTCAGCGGAGAAGAACGTACATAGGCTAATGCCTTACTGGCATCAGTTTTCGCCTTCGTATGAATTAATAAAGTCTCGCGATCCAAACCCAGATCATTAACACGTAGATTGCCTTGCCCGATTACAATACCTTGTAAGTTAGCATGAACGATATCTGCTTCAAGAGTTCGTTTTTCCACATTAAGATAAGCTTCAATATCTCGAGTAATTGGCCAGTTACGAGCAAAAATTAAATCAACACCGGATAAATAGCCTTTAATAGAGAACTCACCAGGCTGTCTATCAAAAGGAAAATCACTCATATTACCATTAAATGTTAGTTCACCAGTGGCCTTGCTAATACGTTTGATGTTATTTTTCAACCAAGCATCCAACTTGGGTTTCAAATGCTTAGATGGTAGGTAAGGCAACCACTGTTGAGCGTCATTGGATGAAAACTCAGCTTTCAACCGTAATGGTCCTGTAAAACCCTTAGATATCTCATCAGCTACACCCTGAGCGCTCAATAGGAGATTAGGATGGCTTAGTACAAAACGCTCCATACTTACCCGCATCCCCTGCTCCAATTCTTTCCAGTCGAAAGCAGCATTTAACATTGAGAAAGTAACAGGTGGTTGATTTTGAGGCACCAAGACAGTGTTTTCACCATCCAACTCCAATCGTCCCTCTGTAGGTTGCCAATGAATTACCCCTGAAAGATTTTCAACACCAGGATGATTATTATTAGGTAACCATCCTAATTTGGTAAAACGTGAAAGCGCATAATTAATCCCATTTTGATCCATTTGCAGCTGTGTGTCATGAAGCTCACCAAAGGGCTTCATTGCTAAAATAGAATTCATTGAGTCTGGCCATACAATAGATGCTGAAAATAGGGATTGTAGTAAAATATTTTTTATATAAATAAAATAATTCTGAGTATTTTGTTGGTAGCGAATTAAAAAAGAATTTTCTGGCCATGAGGTACCACTTAATCTTAGGCCGATGTGGTCTCCTGATAACTGCCAATTACCTCCATTAGTAGGACTCCAGGCCAAATTGGCTTTCAATGATTGAATAAGCTGATCCTTTTCCGTGTGCGTATCCCTCCAAGCTAAATGATCAAAATGCAATCTCCCCTGAGCATTCGCAAATGCTCCTTTGTTTATATCCGCCCATAATTGAATATCCCCCATTCCACCTAGCAATTGAAAGCGAGTATTAGGAATAAATTTTTGCCATTGAGCGGGTAACAACTTTTGAGCAGAAAAAAAGGCATGACCTGAGGTTTTATTTAAAGCATCAGGATCTAAATTGAGATCTGCCAGTAATTCAAAACTAGTTGGAGTAGCTTGTTCAAGGTGAGCTCCGCCTTTTATATGATAACGTCCAGAATGATTAGCAATACTAAGATTAAGCTCATTCAATGGAATAAGCGTACCATCTTTGAAATAAACATCTGCTGATAAATTTTTTAAAATTATTTTTTGCTGGTCTAGAATCCACTCCAAAACAGGTTTTAAAGTTTCAGCATCGAAGCTCATATTTTGCTGATTAGTAATCCCTTCTATCTGCCAACCTTCCTCTGTTTGATGTAAATTCAAATGCAGATCATCGATAAAAAGCACGCCTGGCTGAATTTGCCAATGCCATAAAGAACTAAATACATTAATACCAACAAACAGTTTGTTTAATTTAAGAACCACCTTTTTCCCATCTAAAACTTCAACCTGGTTCAATTTAATTACAGGCTCAAACCAATACCATCCCGTTTCCATCGTACTAATGGCAACCGGCTCGCCCAATAGGGTTGACAGATGATGTTCTACGTCTGTTTTATATTGTTTTGCCCAGGGGGTTAACGCGCGAAAAAGGCTTGAAATAACCGCAGCGACAATAACCAGGATAGCTAAAGACATCCAACATCGTTTTAAGAATTTATTCACCGCGTTTGTTAAATTTAATAGTAGAGCTTTTACTATACCACTGCTTTTGTGCGTACTCATCACTTTCTTTCTGTTCCGTGCGTTCTTGTTTCATTTTTTGCTGTTCTTCCCAACGTTCTAATAAGCGTTTTACTGCATCTTCCTCAGATTTAGTTTGTAAATAAACTGCCTCATAGTGTGATCTTTGCTTAGCAAGTTGAGCCAGATGTTGGTTCATTTGTCCAAGAGCGGTATCCAATTGCGCAATAAAATCAATGCGGTTACGAATACGGCCAACTGTACAACCAGCATCACCTAAGTTATTCAATTGCTGAACATAGTCTTGACGATAATCGAGTAACTGATTGTGCCGCGATTTACCTGATAAAAATTGTTCTCGTGATCGAATTAAGTTTTCACAGGCTAATTTCGTAGCCTGCTCTTTGATTGCAAGTAACCGCAATAACCGGTCTTTCCGTGAGCTCATGAGTTAGTTTTCTTCCAATAATCCTGCCAAACTTTCAAGCAGCTGCAAACTCGTATCAAAATCTACTTTTTCATCCATATCCTGCACAATATATCCATTAATGTCCTCTCTATACTTAATGGCTTTATCTAATTGTTCATCGTTCCCCTTCGCATAGGCGCCTAATAGAATAAGGTCTTTGTTCTTTTCATAAATAGAAAGGTATTTTTTTACAAGGAGCATTTGCTTCATCTGCCTATCAGGAGCAACAGTAGGCATGACGCGGCTAATTGACGCTTCCAAATTAATAGCTGGAAATTGTCCTGCCTCGGCTAATTCCCTATCCAAAACGATATGTCCATCAAGAATAGCACGCGCAGCATCAGCTATTGGGTCTTGCTGATCATCTCCTTCTGTTAATACAGTATAAAATGCAGTAATTGAACCATTACCAGGCTTGCCATTGCCCGCCCTTTCGACCAGTTGCGGTAATTTAGCAAAGACAGACGGTGGATAACCTTTGGTAGCTGGGGGTTCTCCTATTGAGAGTGCTATCTCACGTTGAGCTTGGGCAAAGCGAGTTAATGAATCCATTAATAATAAGACGTGTTTGCCTTGATCACGAAAGTATTCAGCAATACTTGTCGCAACCATAGCACCATGCAAGCGCATCAAAGGACTTTCATCAGCTGGTGCTGCCACAACCACAGAACGACTAAGCCCCTCTTCCCCTAAATTATTCTCAATAAACTCCTTCACTTCTCGCCCACGTTCGCCAATTAAACCCACTACCACCAAATCAGCCGCAGTAAAACGTGTCATCATGCTAAGCAACACTGACTTACCCACTCCACTACCAGCAAATAGGCCTAATCGTTGGCCACGACCAACGGTGAGCAATCCATTGATTGCTCGGACTCCCACGTCCATAGGCGTGTCAATTGCTGCTCGTTTCAGGGGGTTAAAAGGCTGACTGACTAAGGGGTAAGACTCTAAGGTTTCGATTGCCTCCTTATCGTCTATAGGAAGGCCGGCGCCATTGAGTACTCTTCCTAGCAAATTATACCCAACACCAACCTGCGCCACTCGACCACTGGGAATAATGAGCATTCCTGGGCCAATACCTTGTGTATGTCCAATGGACATGAGGTAGGCATTTTCATTATCAAAGCCTACAACTTCAGCCTCCACTTGTTCGTTATTATTTATTTTTACCCAGCATCTTGCACCCACAGCTTGATGAAATCCGCGAGCCTCCAGAGTCAATCCCACCGCTCGGCTAACACAACCACAATGCAGTAACCCCGAAGTGGGCTTTGCTCGCACAGCGTTTAAAATTTTGCTTAATTGCGATTCATAGGGCTTCATTAGGTATCTTTCTTTTTAGTGGGGTGTGGGGTTTTAATTTCTGTAAAGTGCTTTTTAAATATTTGTTGTAGACGTGTTTTTAAGCGACCATCTAATTCGCTGTACTCCCCTTTTAGATAAAAATCACCCCTTTCCAAATGTTCATCCGCAATCAGAAACGTACTTAACTCTGCAGCTTGCTGCTTATCAAGTTCATTAAGCAACCATTGTATATCGGAAGGATTCATCAACAGTTGCTTGTCAGCCTGGAGGGAAGGAAGTTCTTTTTTTATTTCCTCCAATAACAGCAATAGTTTGTCTGGATGTATTGAAAGTTCAATGCCAATACAAATTTCACATATCCATAGAATGGTTTGTATTAATTCTTGACTTAAGTTGTTATCTAGCAGGAGGACCGGTTTTCTTAATAAATCAAACCAATTAACCAATTCTTGCCGCTTCGATTCTAATTCCTCAGCAGCCATTTGCATGCCTTCTTGATAACCAAGCTTTTTGGCTTCCTCCCGTAATCTTTCACATTCCCTTGCTAATTCTTCCTGCGGATCAATTTCATCAATAGGTTCAGGTTCCGGCACTTTGAATTCCCATACATCAAAGGCGTCCTTATCTTTTTCTTGATATGATGGCTGAAAATCATTATCCACTTAACATCCTCTCTCTCCCTCAAGGTCTAGTTCCATTTCACACGTAGTATGTGAGTATCGAAACAAAGAAAATCAAGCCAGTTTGGCCAAGATAGTAGAAATGGAAGTAGACCTTACTAAATCATTTCATCGCCGCCCTTAGTACCTAAGGCAATTTTGCCTTCTTCTGCAAGACTTCTTGCGATCGCTAAAATATCTCGTTGTGCCTTTTCCACTTCGCTTACCTTGACGGGTCCCTGCATCTCCAAGTCATCTCTTAATAAGTCTGCTGCACGCTTTGACATGTTACCAAAAATTTTCTCTTTTACTGGTTCAGTTGTTCCCTTGAGCGCCAACATTAACTGTTCTGTTGAGACATCACGTAACAAAGTTTGTACACTGCGATTATCCATATCGACCAAATTCTCAAAAACAAACATCTTATCTTTGATTTTGTCGCAAAGCTCTTCATCCCACTCTTGAATCCTATCCAAAACATCAGTTTCAACAGATCCTTCGAGGAAGTTGATGACATCAGCAACGCTTTTAATACCCCCAGCTGAGGCTGCTTTACCTACCTTTTGACCGCTTAATTGTCTCTCAATCACATGACCAAGTTCAGATATAGCCTCAGGTTTGACGGTATCAATAGTACACATACGCAACAGTACTTCAGCCCGTTTCTCTGATGAAAAATAACTGACCACTTCTGCGGATTGCTCACTGTCCAAATGAATTAAAATTGTTGCAATAATTTGTGGGTGCTCATTGCGAATCACATCCGCAATCAAACGTGCATCTAACCACTTTAAGCGATTAAGGCCACTGTCTTTATCAGAAACCAAAATCCTGTCAATGAATGGGATCGCATTTTCTTCTCCCAATGCATTAATAAGCACGGTCCGTAAATAATTTTCTGCATCTACAGTAAGGCTTGTTTGATCTTCAATAGCATTTAGAAACTCGCCAAGCACACCTTGCATCTTGGCTTTGCTAACACTACTCATGGTAGAAATAGCCATACCCACTTTTTGAACTTGCCTTGGCTCAAGATGTTTCAATACTTCGGCAGCATTTTTTTCACCCATGCCCAATAGCAGAATTGCAGCCCGCTCTATCCCATCCATGTTTATCCCCGCTCAACCCAGGTTTTTACTACTTGTGCTACCCTTTTGGGCTCTTTATCCACAACCTGGCGTAGTAATGCCAGTTGCGACTCATAATCATTGGCATGTGGTAACAAATTCTGTGCCTGATACGTTAACTCTGCTTGCTCGGTTTCTGTGGTTTCTTCCTTTTGTGTACCTACTAAAGATCTAAAAAGTGGTCTGAAAAGTCCGAAAATTAAGACCAATATAAAAAGAGCAGCCCCAGATTGCCTCATTATTGACCAAAAGGAATCTTTTTGCCAAAAATGAAGATCGGGTACTGGCTCAATAGGATCAGGTTTAACAAAATGACTGTTCACAACGTTTACGCTATCCCCGCGTTTAGAATTAATACCTATAGCATCAGCTACCAAGGTTTTAATCTGCTCAATTTCGGCTGGCGTTAAGGGCTTCGCTTCCATTTTTTTGGTCTTTGGATCAAAAACCATGCGGTCATCCACCAAAACAGCTACTGTAAGACGCTTAATAGCACCAGGTTGATTTCGAGTATGACTAATCGTTTTATCAAGCTCAAAATTTTTAGTCGTTTGCGAACGAAAATCACTTCCTTCTACAGAATCGGTGTTATTTGTTAATTTTGAATTGTTTTGATTGTTATTGTTATTATTATTTTGCTGCAAGGCTGCATTTGCAGGAGGAGTATTAGACAATGAGCCCGGGACCCCACTTGGACTAGAACCAACATTACGTTTTTCTTCCATTTTTTGTTCGCTTCGTAGCGACTGGGACTCCGGATTATACATTTCCTGGGTTTGCTCAAAAGCAGTAAAATCAACATCTGCGGAAACTTTTGCTTTCACGCGCCCGAAACCCAGTAGTGGTGTTAGAATATCTTGAATTTTTTGGACATATTGTTGCTCGAGTGTTTGACGATAGTCCATGAAGCGTTCGGTGTTCGTAAACAATGTTTGTCCACCCCCCTCACTTAATAGCTGTCCGTTCTGATCAACAACCGTAACTCGGTTGGAAGAAAGGCTGGGAATGCTTGATGCTACTAAATTAATAATTGAGGCAATGGTTTGCTTTTTAATCTCTACCCCAGGATAAATATCAATAAAAACTGAAGCACTTGGCTCACGGTTATCCCTTACAAAAGCAGACTCTCTTGGAATAGCTAAATGAACACGAGCCGATTTAATATCATGAAATTGGCTAATTGTACGTGCTAATTCGGTTTCTAAGGCTTGCTTGTAGCGAGCATTTTCCATAAATTGGCTACTGTTAAATGCATTTTTATCAGCAAATAATTCATAGCCATTGCCGTTACCACGCGGCAAACCTTCTGCTGCTAATTTAAGGCGAGCATCTTGTGCCTCATCAGTTGCTACTAATATTGTTCCTTGATTTTGATCGACTTTGAAAGCTATTCCATGGCGCTGTAATGAGTCCACAATATCAGCGGCATCGCGAGTGCTTATTTCATTGTATAAAGGCATATAACTTGGTTCTCGCGACCATAGTACTACAGCCACACCGATAGCAACACTAGCTGCAAGTCCGAGCATTAAACCTAATTGTCTTGGAATTGATAAATTCGCAAATTTCGCTGCAGCTGTTGAAGCATTGTCGGCCAATGCCATAGTGATATACTCCTGTCCTTACTAAGAAATCCTCAACGACCTCTCAGTTTATAGCGATCCTATTCATCAAATGCCCACAGATTTACTTTCAAAGTTATGCTAATATATTTGAAGTTTTCTAAACGGGCATATTCATAATATCTTGATAAGCTTGTACCATTTTGTTTCTAACACGTAAAGTTGCTTCAAATGCTAGATTGGATTTCTGAGCTGCAACCATTACCTCACCGATACCAACCTTTGGATCCCCCATTTCAAAGCGTGCCTTTAAAGCGTCTGCATTTTGCTGCAGATCATTCACTGTCCCCAGTGCATCTTGTAAGACAGCGCCAAAGGGAGCTTCAGCTGGACTAAATTCAACACTGCCCTCAGCTTTGGAAGCCATCAAACGTAGCTGATTTAATAAAGACACAGTATTTATCTCGCTCATAATTGCCTCCTTGGCACCTAAAACTAAAAAGCAACCTCACTTTTGCCTCTTATTTTGATATCTCAAATACTCAAAATTTGTCAATTTCCCACTAGAGTGTCCGTGTTAAATTATACAGAGTATCCTTCCTCACGCATTTTTGCCAACTTGTAGCGTAAAGTACGCTCGCTTACCCCTAAAATAGCCGCTACCTGCTGACGATTTCCATTATGCTCTTTTAGTGTTTGTTGAATTAATTCAAATTCATGGTTTTGCAAACTTTTACCTTCAACCTTTTTTACATCTGGGCTGTCTATTACAACTAACTCATCCGCATTTTTGGGAAGCTGCAAATGAGGAACTTCAATAATTCCATGTGTTTGTAAAACTAACGCCCTTTGAACTACATTATCCAATTCTCGTGCATTACCAGGCCAGCTATACTCTAAAAGCGCTTGTTTCGCCTCATCACTTAAAGCAGGAATCACAGGTTGATTATTCTGACAGTGACGACGTATTAAATAATTTGCTAAAGGAATAATGTCACATACTCTCTCTCGCAGAGGAAGCCAGTGGAGAGGAAAAACATTTAGACGATAATATAAATCTTCACGGAAACGACCCGCTTTCACTTCATCAAGTAGTTTTCTATTACTAGTTGCTAGCACTCTAACATCAAGTTGAATAAGTTTATTTGCGCCTATTCTTTCAACCTCTTTTTCTTGAAGCACACGTAATAATTTTGCTTGCAGACTTAAGCTCATTTCGCTCACTTCATCAAGCAACAATGTTCCGCCTTGAGCTTGCTCAAATTTACCTGGGGTTGATTTATAAGCACCGGTAAAAGCACCTTTTTCATAGCCGAATAGTGTTGCCTCCAACATTTGCTCAGGAATTGCCGCACAATTTATTGCAATAAATGGATGTTGTTTACGAGGGGAATGATCATGTATGAAATGAGCAAGTACTTCTTTTCCGGTACCACTTTCACCGCTAATCATTACACCAACATCAGACTGTGCCACTCTTAATGCCATTGATAATAAGGCTTGGCTTTTAGGATCCTGGGCAACAGGTTGACTATCATCAGTAGAGAGAGGTTTGATATAGCGATTAATTTTTTCTGTCAGTGCATGTGCACTAAAGGGTTTTTGTAAATAATCTACCGCACCATTGCGCATAGCAGCAACAGCATCTTCAACTGAACCATGAGCAGTCATTAGGATGACAGGCACACCGGGATTACGGCGTTGAATTTCTGCAAGCAATCGCTGGCCATCTATTTTGTCCATACGGATATCACTAAGGACAATAGCAGGATTATGGCGCTCAAGCATTGCTAAAGCTTCTTTGCCATCTTTAGCAGCCAAAAAAGAATGCCCTGCCAGATTCATTGTTTCAGCCAGTGCTTCACGTAAAACTGGATCATCTTCAACTATTAAAACATCACTCATGGTATATCCTTTGTTTAAAGTACCATTATCCTGAAAAAGCAATTGCATGCCACTATATGCCTTTCTCCAGGCTACCTGGTAGATTAATTGTTATACAACTCCCTTGTCCCGACAAAGAATCTAATACCACCTCTCCGCCATGTGCTTTTATTACCGCATTAACGACAGCAAGCCCTAAACCTGTCCCTTGAGCCTTCGTTGTGAAAAAAGGCGAAAAAGCCTGTGATTTAACCTCTTCTGACATGCCAATACCGTTATCAGTAACCTGTATTTGCACGTTATTTGTCTCAACTTTCTGAATATTTACCGTAATATAACTTGCTTTTGCCTGCAAGGCATTGATAATCAAATTTAACAGTGCTCCTGTTAATGATTCTGCATGCAATGAAACTTCTTTGTCCCGTAATTCGTTATTAATTTCTAATTTTGCAGATTGAGCCTGAATTAAGGGTTGCGCCCTTTCAATTAATTGCTCGACCCAACTTTGTATACGCGTTAGCGCAAGCTCAATAGTTTCACCACGAGCAAATAGTAATAAATCTTGGATCTGCTGCTCAATGCTGGCATGACATTCTTGTAATCGTGTAATCCACTGTAGACAACGACTATCCATAGCAGGCTGTGCCGCTAAATGTTCAGCATACAGGATTGCGGACGACAATGGCGTTCTTATCTGATGTGCTAATTGTGCTGTCATCCTACCAATAGCCATGAGACGATGCTGATTTGCTTTCGCTTGCTCATAATCACGCGTTGCAGTCAAATCAGTTAAAATTACCAATTGTCCTGGTAAATTATCTAAAGAAGAAATAGCAACCCGTACTCTGCGACCATCTACTAAAGAAACCTCATGGCCATCATCTTCACGTGGGGCAAATGCTTGTTGAATGACTTCACGCCATGCTGCTCCTCGTAAATGAGATCCCAACAAAGCTTCAGCAGCAGCATTTAGCCAAATAATTATGCCTTTAGCATTAAGCACCAAAAGACCACAGGGCAAACAAGCAAGAATATCTTGTGCTGGTAAATCGATAAATTCTTCTACATTTAAGGGATCTTTTATCACTAGGTAGCCTATACGCTGATAGCTTCTTTATCTAAGACTTTAACAAAATTTGCCGAAAAATAAAAATATAAATAAAAATCATAGGATTAACAAATAATCATATTTGAAAATTATTGATTCTTCATTGGAAAACGAGAATTACGCGGATTTTGTTGCAATTTTTTCAGTTCTACCTGCATAATTTTATAAAATTTGTATGTCTTGATTTAAAATCAGCACGAAGTAAGAGAAGCCATGGATCAACTACAGCATCTACTCAACTATATTTTACACATCGACACCTATCTTTTTTCTTTCGTATCTCATTATGGAACATGGACTTATTTCGTTTTATTCGCAATCATTTTTTGTGAAACTGGCTTGGTTATCTTGCCCTTCCTTCCAGGAGATTCCTTATTATTTGCCAGTGGCAGCATCGCCGCCCAACATGAGGCATCCTTGGATATCTTGATATTATTTGGCTCACTTGTCCTTGCTTCCATCATAGGCAATCAACTTAATTACTTCATTGGTAGACTAGTTGGCCCTCAAGTTTTTTCGAGTAACAACTCACGCTTTCTTAATAAAAAATATTTGAATAAAACACATGCTTTTTATGAAAAACATGGTGGTAAAACAATTATTTTGGCCCGATTTATTCCCATTATTCGCACATTTGCTCCCTTTATTGCGGGAATTGGTTATATGAACCGTTCACAATTTTTCCTTTACAATTTCGCGAGTGCGACTCTTTGGATAGGTAGTCTTGTTTGGTTAGGATACTTTGTTGGCGCTCTACCCATTGTAAAGAATAACTTTACCTTGGTGATTTATGGCATTATCATTCTTTCCATTCTTCCACCCATTCTCACTTTTCTCTATCGTAAGCTTCTTGCCCCTCAACAACATCACAAAATTTAACAATTTTGTCTTTATTTTGTTGCAGCTTTGTAAAAATTATTGCATTAACACCAAAAAATATTGTGCCTGAGCAAATTAGCCACTAAAGTAACGGCTTTTTATAACTAGGAGTAACAATGACTCATTCCTTTTTTGTAAAGCCTTCCAATACTTTATTTGAACACTCTACAACTTTAGCACTATACAATGATAAAAAAGTTCCATTTAATGCCGAAGATCCAGCCCATAGAAAATTAATTGACGATTGCACTCGTACTGTGAAAGAGAAATTACAAGCTCTACAAGCGATGGATGTCAAAATAGCAACGAGTTTCTCTCTTGGAACAATCGCACTAGGCTTATCATATATTCTACCTTTAACTTTGGTTGCTGGTGGTTGTTTTGCTTATGGTGCTTACCAATTAGGACAAAGAAAATTTGCTTATGGTGAGTATACCGAAGCATTGGAAAACTTAGCTAAATGCTGCCGATGGTCTTTAGGAACAGTCCGTAATGAAAATGTTTTAAAAAATGAAACAATCAATGGCATGATCACCACGCTAGCTCCACTTACCACAGCACAAGATTTGCGTGACTTTATTGACGATAAATTTGAAGATCAAGTTATCGAGCAAGCCGAAGATACTAAGCAAAATCTTGATTTCTTAGAACATCATCTTAATCAAAAAGAACAAGAACTTTATTTCCAAATTTATGGTTATAAGCAAGGTGGCTTTTTGAATATTTTGAATGGTATCGCTTATGCGATTAAAAATAGCTTTAACGCACTGAAATCAGCTTGCATCAGTCAAGAACCTGCTCAACCAGCACCATTGCACTAATAACATCTTACTTACCATTTCAAATCCTCTAGATGTTCAATTTGTTCTAGAGGATTTGATGTAGTGCCATAACTACATTTAAAACATACAATGTGTTTTTAATAGCATCGACTCTAAAGTAAGGCCAGGCCCAAAAGCACAACTGAATATATTTTTTTTATGATCTTGTTTCTTCAAACTATTCCAAATACGTTTCAGAACAAAGAGCACAGTCGCAGAAGACATATTGCCGAATTGATTTAGAACTTCATAAGAATATTGATTATCTTCAGGAGTTATATTTAATGCACTTTCGCAAGCCTGAAGAATTTTAAAGCCCCCAGGATGAATTGCATAATAATCAATATCATTAAAAGACCAGTTCTTTTTATTTAATAAATTCTTGGCAAACGCAGCAATACCAGACTTTATCACGTCAGGTACATAAGAGCTAAGTACGATATCAAATCCAGAATCGGCTATATGCCAGGCCATTTCCTGATTGGTCTGTGGTACCAAATCACAATGAAATGACTCCAGCGTTAAATAAATCGAATTGTTTTGTTTTCCCTGAATGAGCACCGCTGCTGCCCCATCAGCAAAGATAGCATTAGAAATGATATTTTCTGTGGTCTGAGCCTTTTGGAAATGGATAGTACATAACTCTATACAAACGACGAGGACATTAGAATCAGGGGCTGCTTGGCAAATGGTATCTGCGATTCTCATGCCATTAAAAGCACCATAGCAACCCATAAAATTAATCGCGGTGCGTTTAGTACTAGGAAGCAACTCCAAACGCTGGACAATTTCTATGTCTAAACCAGGCGCATACATTCCAGTACAACTTACTGTAATGAGATGAGTGATTTCTTTCTTGGAAAATGTTGTTAATCCTTCTAAACAATTTTCAATTGCTTGCAGAGCTAATATTAATGCATGCTGTTTATAAATTTGCATCCGCTTGGCAGTGGTGGGCAATTGCTCATCGGGTTGATTAGGGAAAAAATCAAACTCGCCTTGAGACTTACAATAGTCACTAAGAACGCTATGCCTTTGTTGAATACCCGAAGCTTTGTATATCGCTTTTAGAAATCTTTTTTCGGCAGGTCGGAGTTTAAGTCCTTCACAAATAAGTTCTGCAATTTCTTGCTGAGATCGTTTGTAAGGCGGTGTTGCGACTCCAATAGCAGTAATTGCAGGTTGCATTTGTCAATTCCCTTGAACATAAATTATTTTATTGAATCTTAAAGAGATCACCACACCTCAAAACAACTGTATACTTTAGCATAAATTCATTATGGTTATTTCTTAGTCACTTCTTTATCCAGTTTTCTTAAAAAAGCCATTTTCTCGGCAATCTTAACTTCTAATCCTCTAGAAACAGGTTCATACCAACCAGGTTCTTTCATCCCGTCAGGCAGATAGGTTTCTCCAGCAGCATACGCATGAGGTTCATTATGCGCATAACGATATTCATGTCCGTAGCCTAACTGTCTCATTAAGCGAGTTGGAGCATTACGAAGGTGAAAGGGAACTTCACGGGACTTGTCTTTTTTTACAAAGGCCATTGCCTCATTATAAGCTTTATAACCGGCATTACTTTTAGGAGCTATCGCCATATAAATCACAGCTTGACCTAAAGCCAATTCGCCTTCAGGTGAACCCAAGCGTTCATAGGTAGAAGCAGCATCATTTACCAATTGCATCGCGCGGGGATCGGCTAAACCAATATCTTCCCAAGCCATCCTAATAATACGGCGTATCAAATAAAGTGGATCTACTCCACCGTCCAGCATCCGGCACAACCAATAAAGTGCGGCATCAGGATGTGAACCGCGAACTGATTTATGCAGCGCCGAGATCTGATCGTAGAAATTTTCTCCACCTTTATCAAAGCGTCGATTGGCAGGGCTAAGTGCATTCTCAACCAGTTCGGTTGTAATCTCAATTACCTGTTGGTTTTGCGCTGCCGTATTAATTTGCTCCAATAAATTAAGCAGACGACGAGCATCACCATCAGCATAGGCAACTAAAGTATCGATAGCCTCTTCCTTAAATTGCAGTTGAGGAAATACTTTATTCTGTGCTCGATACAATAAGGCTTTAAGATCAGCTTCACTTAAGGCTTTTAATACATACACTTGCGCTCGTGAAAGAAGTGCTGAAATCACCTCAAACGATGGATTTTCTGTGGTTGCCCCAATAATGGTTATAAGACCTGATTCCGTAAATGGCAACAATGCATCTTGCTGCGCTTTATTAAAGCGATGGATTTCATCAATAAACAATAACGTTCGCCGCTTTTGCTCCAGGTTACGCGAAGCCTCATCAATTGCCCCACGAATGTCTTTGACGCCAGACAAAACAGCTGAAAGAGCTAACCATTCACAATCAAGAGCCTGCGCGCTTAATCTGGCTAAGGTTGTTTTACCTACGCCAGGTGGTCCCCATAAAATCATGGAATGAGGAACACCTGAATCAAAAGCAACTCTTAATGGTTTGCCCTCTCCTAGCAAATGATCTTGCCCAATTACCTCGCGCCAATGCGTAGGTCTTAATAGCTCAGCAAGTGGCATTTGAGATTGCATATTTCTTCACTCATTGTTGAACGACATCCGTTCCTTTCGGCGGTTTAAATTTAAATAGGGTTGTAGCAAGCTTGAGATTAGTTTTTACGTTTTTCAATTTGACAATGGTATGTTGACCTAATTGATCATACATTTCTATGCCACTTAGAGTATCACCCTCAAAAATTAGTTTAACGCGCTGGAAATTCGCTTTATTTGATTTTGAATGTAGATCATATAATTGCGTCTTCCCTTTTGTCGTAGCTGTCACATCAAAATCACGCGTGACGGTATTATCATAGCCACTTAAAAATAAGGCTGCTGTTCCTCCTACACCTTTTTCTTGTTTTTTAACGGTCACTTGTTCTAAATCTACATCATAAACCCATAACCGCTCGCCATCAGCAATAACTAATTGTTCCATGGGATCTTTCGTTTGCCAACGAAACCGTCCAGGGCGTTCAAGCGCCATAGTACCTGATGAGCTAGAGAGTTCTCGTTCCTTCGCTTTTACAGTTTGACTGAAATTAGCACTTAAACTGCGAATTGCATTCAATTTGGTTTGCAAAGTATCTCCCGCATTTTCACTAAATGCACTGGTAGCCAATAGCAATAAGACTAATAAAGCTATTTTTTTCATAATTAATCCTCAGTTATTGTGGAGACCAACACATCCCTAAAGCCTCCATCTAAAGGCCCAACAATTCCAGTGCGCTCCATTTCCTCTACTAATCGAGCAGCACGGTTATAGCCAATTTTTAAACGACGCTGTACTGCTGAAATACTCGCTTTCCGCGTTTGGATTACAAACTCAACGGCTTGATCATACAAAGGATCAGCTTCCTCCGTATCTTGACTTTCCTCGCCAAAACCGCCTTCTGAAGCTTCGCCTGTTTGTGTAATTTCATCGATATATTCAGGTACACCACGAGCTCGCCAATCATCTGCAACGCGATGAACTTCCTTATCGTCTACAAAAGCACCGTGGACTCGTAATGGTGCGCCACTACCTGGCGCCAAATAAAGCATGTCACCATGCCCAAGTAGTTGTTCTGCACCTTGTTGATCAAGAATGGTACGAGAATCAATTTTTGAAGACACTTGGAAGGACATACGAGTTGGAATATTAGATTTTATTAAACCTGTCAAAACATCTACAGAAGGTCTTTGGGTTGCTAAAATTAAATGGATTCCAGCAGCACGAGCTTTTTGTGCGATACGGGCAATTAATTGCTCTACTTTTTTGCCCACAACCATCATCATATCCGCTAATTCATCAATGATAACCACAATATATGGTAAAGCTTGTAAAACTGGGGCAACCTCATCCATTGAATTGCCAGGTTTCCATAAAGGATCAGTGAGTTCCTCACCTTTGGCTGCAGCTTCAGCCAATTTCGCATTAAAACCTGCCAAATTGCGAACCCCTAAAGCAGCCATAAGACGATAGCGTCGCTCCATTTCTCCTACACACCAGCGCAAAGCACTTGCTGCTTCTTTCATGTCGGTTACAACAGGGGTTAACAGATGTGGAATCCCATCATAGACTGACAGCTCAAGCATTTTAGGATCAACCATGATAAGACGGACCTGCTCAGGAGTTGACTTAAACAAAAGACTTAAAATCATGGCATTAATGCCCACTGATTTACCGGAGCCCGTTGTTCCTGCAACCAATAGATGGGGCATCTTTGCTAAATCCACTACCATTGGATGACCCGCAATATCAACGCCTAGAGCCAATGCAATCGGTGAGTGAGCTTGCTGGTATACTTCAGCAGATAAAACCTCTGACAACCTTACCATGTCACGATGTTGATTAGGTAACTCAAGACCAACAACAGTTTTTCCAGGAATAACCTCAACAACTCGCACACTAATAACTGATAAAGAACGAGCTAAATCTTTAGCGAGTGCCGAGAGCTTACTGACTTTAATGCCCGCTGCAAGTTGTAACTCAAACCGGGTAATCACAGGTCCAGGATGGACTGCAACTACATCAGCTTGAATGCCAAAATCCAATAGATGCTGTTCTACTTCACGAGATACGGTTTCCAACTCTTGGTGAGTGTAACCTCCCATTGTCTTGCCTTGTTGTCCTTTATCCAACAAATTAAGCGAAGGCAAACTACCACTCACCTGAGGAGTTTGGCTTAGTGGTTTAGGCACTGAACGAGGAGATTCCTTAATTTTTACAACCGGTGCAACAACAGCTGGTGCCACCAAAGGAGTCGACGATACAGGTGCTGGAATTGAAGGTAGAGGTTCTATTGAAGGTAACGGTTCTAAAGAAGGCATCACTCTGGATGTAGACTCAGGCTTTTCCTTCTTGGTCAGTAATTTGCGTGCAGGCTTTTCAACTGAAAGCTCATTTTTTTGTCCCTCTTTAAACTGCTTAATTCTCGCCCTTATCAATCGCGAGCTCACCAATACGCTACGAAAAATCTTATTGGTTGCAATCGTTGTATAACAACCAATGAGTTCTACTACATGTATCCAGGAAAGTCCTGTTAGTAAGGTGACACCAACTAAAAAAATGGCAGACAATAGCAAGGTTGCACCTTGTATGTTTAGCGCATAATTAAATCCATCTGCCACAAAACCACCCAGTACTCCTCCGGCACTGTGTTTAGCATCCAAAGCAAGTTGTGGATCCAGGCTCAATAAGGAACAACCACCAAGCATCATGAAAATAAATCCGCTACCACGTAACAACATGGCAGGCTTATCGATAGTTTGCAAAGCACGGTAATCTTTAACAATTATCCAGGAGATGTAAGCAAAGACAATTGGAATAAAAAAGGAGAAATAGCCAAAAACAAAATAAAGGGCATCCGCTATATAAGCCCCGACTTGCCCTCCAGCATTAGTAATCTCCGTATTACTTTTACTCATCTGAGACCAATTCGGATCGCTTAAATCATAAGTACCTAGCGAAAGTAAAACAAATAACGCAAAGGTTGCTACTAGAATAAAACCGCCCTCACTAAGTCTTTTAATTAAAAAAGTTGGTAAAGCCTGCTTGCGTTGATTCACCTGTTTACTCGTTTGTTGTTTTCCCATAGGTATTTCTTTGTTTGTTATTTTGTCATAATATTTGCCATCTTAACACAATTCATAAGGAAGGCAGAGAAGATGATAAGCGATAGCAATCACCATCGCCTCATAATTCTTGGCTCAGGTCCTGCTGGCTATACTGCAGCAGTTTATGCAGCCCGTGCAAACTTAAATCCTGTACTCATCACAGGGATGCAACCAGGTGGTCAACTAACAACTACTACTGAGGTCGACAATTGGCCCGGTGACATCGAAGGTTTGCAAGGACCTGCGCTTATGGAGCGCATGCAAAAACATGCAGAACGCTTTGAAACAAAAATTATCTTTGATCATATTGTAAAAGCCGATTTACAACAACGTCCTTTTGTGTTGCAAGGTGACAGTGAAACCTATACTTGTGATGCTTTAATTATTGCCACAGGGGCTTCGGCACGTTACTTAGGGCTTGAATCTGAAAAAGCCTACCAAGGTCGTGGGGTTTCTGCATGTGCTACCTGTGATGGTTTTTTCTACCGTAATAAAGATGTTTGCGTAATTGGCGGAGGCAATACCGCAGTTGAGGAAGCACTTTATTTATCGAATATAGCGAAATCTGTAACACTCATTCATCGTCGCGATACTTTGCGTTCCGAAAAAATTTTGCAGGATAAATTGTTTGAAAAAGCACGTACCGGCAACATAAAGCTATTATGGCACAGCACCCTGGAAGAAGTGCTCGGTGATGACATAAAAGTTACTGGCATCAGAGTGCGAAATGTTATTGATAATAGTGAGCAGAATTTAGCACTTGATGGGGTTTTTATTGCCATTGGCCATGATCCTAATACCGCTATTTTCAAGGATCAACTTGCCATGAAAGATGGCTATATTACCATTCGTTCTGGTTTGGATGGCATGGTAACAGCAACGACAATTCCTGGTGTCTATGCTTGCGGTGATGTAGCGGATTATGTCTATAGACAAGCTATTACTTCTGCCGGCTTTGGTTGCATGGCAGCCCTTGATGCAGAAAAATATTTAGACATGTTGGAGAAATAACGATTCCTCCCTTAACATTCCTGGCAAGTGATAACTTTGATTTTCCAGATCCAGAAAAAAGTGACACACAAGGATTACTTGCTGTTGGAGGCGATTTATCGCCAGAGCGTTTATTGTCAGCTTATAGCCGAGGCATCTTCCCCTGGTTTGAGCCAGGATGCCCTCCCCTATGGTGGTCTCCTGATCCACGTTTAATTCTCAAACCTAATTCCTTCAAAATATCCCGCAGCTTAAGGCAATCCCTCAAAAAACCTCACCGTTTTACAATAGACACTGCTTTTTCAGAAGTCATCAATGCTTGTGCTTCAAGTGAGGGTCGAATTAATAAAACCTGGATCACGGATGAGATGCAAACCGCATATATCCTATTGCATACCATGGGTTATGCTCATTCTTATGAAATATGGCAAGAAAATGAACTCGTTGGTGGTTTATATGGTATAAGCTTAGGACGAGCTTTTTTTGGGGAATCAATGTTCCACCTAACACGTGACAGCTCAAAATTAGCCATGTATTATCTTTGTAAGACTCTGCAAGAGTGGCAGTTTGATTTTGTCGATTGTCAACTACCAACAGCTCACTTGCAAAGCTTAGGTGCGGTAATCATTAGCCGTCGCGACTTTCTTCATCAGCTACAAAAGACTTTAGAATACCCAACTCATCAAGGTCGATGGACTAATGTCTTTAAGCTGGATATAAGTTAACATGGGTAGATTTGCAGAGTTATATAGGAAGAGGCATTAAACGGTTGTCATACTGGGCGCAGGCAGAATTTGGCTGAATCATTGCCATTTCTTTTATTTTAGTGCACTATTTGCGCCTTATTTGTTACTAAATTCAAATGGGAGCCCCATGGCAAAAGAAGATCATATTGAGATGCTAGGTACCGTAATTGATACTCTACCAAACACTATGTTTCGCGTAGAGCTTGAAAATGGCCATATTGTAACCGCTCATATTTCAGGGCGTATGCGTAAAAACTACATACGGATATTAACCGGTGACAAGGTAAAAGTGGAACTGACACCTTATGATCTGACAAAAGGTCGTATTATCTTCCGTGACAAGAACTAACTCACCCAGCCAAAACTTCATAACTTTGACCATCTGCTCCCTACTAAAACAAGATTCTTAAATCCCGCACTCGATGCTGCGGGATTTTTGAGGGTTCTGTTATTACCAGTAGTGTTATGGAATTGGTATGGGTGTTGTCCGAGTAATATTCATTCCAAGTATGGTAATTTTATGACGCGGTATATGGAGAGGTATGCGATCTTTATCTCGTAAAATACTGGAGATACTATAGCGTAAAGTACCTACTTCGCTTCCCTCCGCTTTTTCATAACTCATATCATGCAACCACACACCAAGTCGCTTAACATGATGATCTTTACAAGGATATCGCAACTCCCAACCCGTTAAAACAGGGATCGCATAATCATATGGAACATTCTCAATGACATGTTCTTCAGTTATCACATCACCACCAAGCTCACCGCAATTTCCAAAGTCTTCTTTAGGAATGATAATAAACGGAGCTTGCTTCGTAGCCACACCGCGACCAGCTATGACACTCACAGCAGAACCAAAGCGAAAATCTCTTTTCGCACTATTGTCTTTAAAAATTCCATGGGTTTCCCAACTCGCAAAGCCTGATGCTTGGTGATTGGTAATATTAGGTGCCGGTCCACTCCAAGTTCGCCCGGCTTGCACAAAAATCTCACTGTGATCAAGATTATAAGCTATTTGTAAAAGATGATGATCACTTTGGCTAAAACCCTCCTCCCAGCCATAAACAAATCCTCTGGGTAGAACTACAGCATTCACATTATCAGTTAGGGCAGTATTTCTAAGAAAACCAGCAGCAGAAACTAATGCAACGCTTTCATTATCGTTTATAAAAGAAAAAGTCGTATTATCTTGAAAACCTAAAACTCGTGCATCAATGCGATCGCGATTCCAAGCAACTACTGTAAAACGGTAACACCAGCGAAAACCATCATCAAAATTCTTATCGCGCAAAAGACCTACAGCTTCCCAAGTCAAACGTGAACCATCTCTCTGTGGACTTCTAATGATAGCAGCAACTCGACCAATATGATGATCACTACTTAAATATCTTGTGTCCCAACCATTTAAAAATACCGTTGCGTCAGTAGCATAATCAGGTAAATCAAAACTGCCTTGCAAAATTATAGGATTTTCCTCACCCGAACGATTGGACTCCCCACAGGCCGAGCCATCTTCAACAACAATTATACCGACATCTTCCAATGCTTTGGCACGAAACTCAGAGTCAGGCTTAACATGGACTGCATGGGACGTATCGAGTAATTTTTCCTGCGACATTTTTGCAAATGACGGTGATATAGAGCATAACGATAAAATCACAACCGCAACTGAGGATTTAAAAAGTTGAGTATTCATTTTTCAGAACCTCCCTGGTTACTGAACTCCCCAGAGCTTAGCGTAAAGGAAATTTAATAGCCATAGTACAATTGAAAGTTTTGTTAAAAAAACATGCTACTTTTCTTTTGGATGCTAACCCTATCAATGCAAAAAACCTACAATGCATTGTCCATGTGGTTAATAATGGTGGAAAAATGGTACAAAATCGTTCAGAATCAGACATTGGTTTGGTTCTTTGATTTTATGACATTAAGGTTCAATTATTATGCAGGCAACTCAAATCCTTAATCATCGATTTCGGAACATATTATCCTTAAATAAATCTCTAACTGTTTTGTTAGTTGCCTTGTTTTTTTTCCTCCCGTTGAGCTTGTCCCTCAGGGCGATTTGTTTCGCTGGTTTGCTCGTACCCTTATGCTTGAATATGTCAGCACCTGATGCATTTCGAGCAGCATGGTCTGAACCTTGGTGTAAAGCCCTCCTCATATTTCTTGTATTCATCCTAATTAGCTGTTTTTGGAGTTCGGCCCCAGGTCATGAACAATACGTTATCGTGAGGAAAAATCTAAAATACTTAGCCTTACCTGTATTAGTTGCAGCATTTCATCTAACTAAGGCTCAATATCCAGCGCTATTTGCGCTCTTGTCAGGACTTCTTCTTGTTTGTTTTATCTCTATTGTCCAATATTTTGGGCTTTACACAAATGCTCTTCATGATTCTGGCACTGTGTTTTTTAATCATATTTTCACAGGGCTCATGATGGTTTATGGCGCCTACCTATGTACCTGGTTGTTCTTAGAGAAAAAAAATGGCCATCGTCTCCTCTGGGCTTTCTTCCTTTCTCTTTTTCTTTTTCAAATCATATATGCTAATACCAGTAGAACAGCTTACGTTCTAATGCCTTTATTACTGTTGTTCTTAGCTCTTCAATATTGTAATCGCAAACAATTTGCCCTGGGCTTATTATGCTGCACCTTGTTTTTACCCATTGCCTATTATACAAGTCCGGCATTACAAGAGGGAGTTCGCTCAGTTACAGAAGATCTCAAAAAATATAAACAAAATGAAAAAGATACTAATGTGGGATTCCGCCTTCAACTTCATCAATATGCTGAATCCCTGACTAAGAAACACCCTTTGATTGGTAATGGCGTGGGTAGTTTCTCCTTTTATTTCTATCGGGATAACCCTCTTCCAAACCTGCATCCAAGTGTTGTTCATCCTCATGGTGACTATTGGCTCATCACGACTGAGCAAGGCTTTATCGGTTTAGGGCTTTTCTTTATGCTTATCACTATGCTCTTTTTCCGCAGCTGGTCTTTGCCTACTTTGCGAGCCCCAGCATTAGGTATTTTAGGCCTGATGTTAATAGGTAATTTTTCGGATTCCCTAATGTTTAATAGTGCGACTGGATACTTCATCTTGAGTATCCTGGGCTTATGTTTATCAGAGGAACTTTAACGTGCACTCCCATCCATATCCGATTGATGCAGTTATCACCTGGGTAGATGGACATGACCCTGCTCATCAAGCTCGATTAGATACCTATTTAAAATCAATTGGTGTGGAATCCAGACCTGACGAAGTTTCCCCTGAACGTTTAATGCCTTGTCGAGAAATTGAATATTGTATTCGCTCCATCTTGCGTTTTGCGCCTTGGATTAGAACTCTATTCATCGTAACAGATCAGCAAACCCCATCAATTGTTAATAAATTAAAAGACTCCCTAGAGCCTAATAAAATTCAAATCATTGATCATCAGTTGATATTTCCAGAGCCACAACACACACTCCCTTCATTTAATAGCCTTGCGATTGAGTCCGTTTTGTGGCGTATCCCTGAATTATCGGAGACCTTTATCTATTTCAATGATGATGTCATCCTGCTCCGACCCACTCAAGTACAGGATTTTTTCATTCATGAAAAGCCCGTGCTCCGTGGTCATTGGAAAATTCAATCGGATACAAAAGTATTTCAAATGATTCAACGTTTCATTCACTTGGGAAAACTAAAGCTCCTTTCTATGCATCGCCGAGTCCAACAAAACAGTGCTAAATTGATAGGATTTCATAAATTCTTTTTTAATTTAACCCATGTCCCCTTCTCATTAAAAAAATCCATGTTTGAGCAATTCTTTTCACTACAACCCCATCTGCTGCATGAGAATACAAGATATCGTATCAGAAACCGAGAGCAATACTCTCCCATCTCATTGATTCACCATCTTGCTTTGCTTGAAAAAAGTTCATCTATCGATAGGAAAAAACGCTCATTGGGTATTGATGCAAGTCGCCATTCGCTAAAAAAAATTCAACATAAATTGAACCGTGCCAAACAAAAGCCTCGATATTTTTGTTTGAATATCCAAAGCCTGGATCAAGCTGAGCCCAGCAAAAAAGAACTGATCTTTAACTGGCTTAACCAAATGGTTAATAACCCCTAAGCACTATAAACAAAACTTTCCTCAATGAACTTACTAGTTATTATTTTAATAGCCTACCCAACCTGCTATGCTAGCGCATTCATAAAATAGCCAATTTGAATATCCAAGATATTCCCTAGGGAGGCTGAATGTTGTTACTGATTTGCCTTTTATTTTGCTGTGTAATCATCGGTTGGGCATTTGCATTTAGTAAGTTATTGAGAAGCAATTTTTCCGAGGGACTGTTCAGCACGATATCATTTTTAGGGCTAGTCATGTTTTGTAGTTTCCTACTTGCTCTACCTAAGTTCATCGCCCTTATCCTGCTTGCAACTGGTAGCATTTTTTTTCTCTTTTTTATTTACTCATCCCTCAACAAACCTCTTTTGCTTAAGCAAGATATAATTACCATCTGCTTTTTTTTAGGCTTATCTATAGTAAATTTAGCCATTGTCTATGGACTTAAATATCGAAGTATTGATGACTATTCTTTTTGGGGGACTATCAGCAAATATTTGTTTCTTTTTAACCAATTACCAACGAATGGTGACTATATTCATCCTGTTTACTTAAGTTATATTCCAGGGGCAGCAAGTTTTCATTACCTTCTTTATACGTTAGCCGGTGGATATTCTCAAACTCTAGGATATTTTGCTCAGGGTCTCATTTTAATCTCAGCCTTCATGATACTCTTTGATCCTAAATATCTTTCACGTTCAGTCTGTTATTTAAGTTTGTGTTTTATATTGTTCACCTTAGCTTACGGTACTGTATTTGCTCGCATGGAAGTAGATGCCTACGTAGCTGCTTATTTATTTGCTATAACTTGGCTCATCTATAAGAAAGGCGATTCTCCACAACTCATTTTTGCCCCTATCATTTTTCTCTCTCTTATAAAGGAGATTGGCCTTCTATTCTCTATAGCTGCTATCGTCCTGCTTTTAGCCTTAGAAAAGAGCAATCGCAAAGCTATCATTTATGGATTTCTTGCCACAGCAGCTGTGTTAGCTATTAAGCTGCTATGGAAAATTCACGTAACGTCCCTAGGATTTTATAGTTTTGCCCAAGCTGTTAATCTTAAATCAGCTGCTGCTGCATTTAATCCTTTCAACACTTACTATCATCCAGTCCAGGTGCTTTTCTTAAAAGCTGTTTTTTTTGCAAGTTTTGATTACCTCATTAAAACACCTTATCTTGTAATGTATGGTTTAATCGTCGGTCTATGGTATTGGCTATTGAAAAAAAGCCCTATTAATAGGGCTCGAATGAATAAATTAATGATTATTTTTGCTCTCTTTATAATTGCCTATTTGATCATGCTTTACTTTTTACAAGCCATTGTCTTTGACATCGGGCATACAAATCCACAGATTTTGTCTTTTCATCGCTATTACAATATGCTTTTTCTTCCTTGGGCGTGCATCATTGTCTTTATGGCTTTGGATAGCCTTAAACCACAAGCTTTTGAGTCTTTGCTCAGTCGAACCTCATTGACCACTGTCTCTCTAGCGCTGGTAATCCTAATCGTTGGTAAGATTGAGCGTGGAAAAAAGTTTTACGACCATAATCAGCTTTATAAGATCTATGCATTGCTTAATAAGAGCACAGCGCAATTAAGCCACAATAACTGGTCGGTTTGCCTGTTGAATCCTCCTAAGCCTGAGTATGAGGTGACGATGCCCCTAACCTACTTTTTTATGCCTCATCGCATATTTTATCCAGCCACAAAAGAACAACTTGCTTCTTGTGATTTAAGCTTGGAATGGGCAGATGATAGCGAGATTTCCCTAAGGGTTCATCATTCTAAGGAGTTAGTCTAGAATCACTCAAAATATCATCCGTATTGGCTTCCAGCTTAGCCAAAATTTCCTTTGCTGAAGGCCTATCATCGGGACGCTGATCCCATGCCTTAGTGATTAGCTTACCCAACTTGTGCGGTAAATTTTTAGGCAACTCCAGCCTCTCGCCTTGAGTCACTCCGACCAAGAATTGGTGAAGAGTTTTATCAGACTCAGGAAGACTCCAACTGACAATTTGTAACAAGGTGATAGCCAAACTATAAATATCTACTTTCTCATTGTAGGATTCGCGTAAAATAACTTCTGGTGCCATCCACAAAGGAGTTCCTACCATACCTTGCAAAGGCTTATCAGTCATTATGGCTGCCGAACCGAAGTCCCCTATTTTGGGGTTCATGTCTTTGTCTAAAAGAATATTAGCACCCTTAAGGTCACGATGGACAACATGATTCTCATGTAAAAATATTAATCCTTCCGCAATTTTCTTTATCCACTGAAGCCGTAATGACAACGGCAACGGCTCTTCGTTACAATCTATAAAATCTTCTATTGAGCCATTAGGCATATATTCCATAGCGATTAAATACCGGTTTTCACACAACATAAAACCTAGTAATTGCACCACATAAGGTTTATGCAAATCGGTTAACTGCCTCATAATCTCTTTTTCATCTTTCGCTGTCTTATGAGCATTCTTGCGATCATCTGAGATTTTCAGTGCGGCTTTCTTGTTACGAAACATTACCTCAATAACCGTGGCATAACTACCCTTACCAAGAACCTCACCTCCATCAGTAAAATCTTTCACGGTCATTGAATAAGAATTAGGTGTAGCTGTAGTAGGTTCGGATGCTTCTAATTTAGTTTCTATAGTCATAAAGGTCACTTTCAGGTGAAGACTACCTGATAAAATCAGGCAATTAGATCAAATAATGAACAATTATAAAACTGTTTTGGCGATCTAAGTATGGGTAAAATTACCTATATGAGATCGTGCATGTTACTGGTGGCAACGCAAAACGCTATTGTATCCAAGTGGATGCATACATTTAAAGTATGTGAAATGTAGCGCAGAAAATTAAGGCTTTGCAGCCAGAATTATTTCATTTAGCTCCTGTTGAATCTGCAGATCAAAAACGAAATGAGCGCATTGATTCATCAAAGATTACATTTTTATTGCTTTATACTTAGGATTGTATTCTTTCTGACATTTGACTTAGCTAAATTCTTGTAAAATAATCCAATATCACCGAATTATTCAACAATATCCACTTGTAGAGTCAATAAATTAAGAAAAATTATGATTGTTATCTTCGTTCATGGTTGGAGTGTCACACATACCAATACTTATGGAGAACTTCCTCAATGGCTTGAAAGTCAGAGCAAAGACGGAAAGCTGGATATTCAAGTTGGTAATATCTATCTTGGACACTATATTAGCTTTGACGATACAGTAACAGTCGACGATATAGCACGTGCATTTAACCATGCAGTGCATGATGAAATTTCTGATAAGCTGCGAGATGGGGAGCGTTTTGCTTGTATCACTCACTCAGCCGGTGGCCCCGTTGTTCGTAAATGGATGGATTTATACTTTAAGAATAATCTTGCAAAATGCCCATTGAGTCATCTTATTATGCTGGCTCCCGCCAACCACGGTTCAGCGCTTGCTCAACTTGGTAAATCCCGACTAGGCCGTATAAAAAATTTTTTTGAAGGTATTGAACCGGGAGAGCATGTTCTTAATTGGCTTGAGCTCGGAAGTGATATGAGCTGGGAACTTAATGAAAGTTGGCTTGATTACGATTACACTGCTAATGGCATCTATTCTTTTGTACTTACAGGCCAGAAAATTGATCGCCAACTTTATGATGCTATTAACTCCTACACAGGAGAAGCAGGATCTGATGGAGTTGTTCGTGTAACTGCTGCAAATATGAATTACAGCCTATTAAAGTTACATCAGGAGGGGAATAACGGTGAAAATCTTGTTGTCGCCCAAATGACACGGACACAGCCAATGGCATTTGGGGTTCTACCTGGGTGTGCGCATTCCGGTAAAAAAATGGGAATCATCCGCAGTGTTACTATGGCCAATGCAGCCACTCACCCAACAGCTATATGGGTCTTGCGATGCCTCCAAGTAAGAAATCGTGACTCCTATAATAGATTGGCAAAGCAACTAGATAGGATTACTAAAGAAACCCAGAAAAATGAACATACAGAACTTGTGAATACACTTATCTATAAGCGCGAATATATTACTAATCGCTACTCTATGATTATATTTCGACTTATTGATGATCGGGGAAACCATCTTGACGATTATGATCTTTATCTAACTGCTGGCCCCAACTATAGCGAGCATGCGCTTCCTACGGGTTTCTTCGGAGACCGCCAGCGAAACCAACTTAATCGAGGAAAACTGACTTATTATCTTAACTACGATATCATGGAAGCCGGAATTAATACGCCAAAAATGCAGGGTAATCTGGGATTTCGTATTAGGGCACGCCCTGAAGCGAGTGACCAAGCCCTTGCTTATTACAAGTTACTTGATTTTCATTCCTCGCTCGCCGACATTAACAAAATTCTTCATCCCAATGAAACAGTAATGGTTGAAATCATGCTTCAGAGACGAGTAGATAGAGCTGTCTCTCGTATCACCAACAACCTTACTCCGGCAAAAATCAGTTCGAAACCGAGTGGCAAAAAAGTAGATTGACGTTTTAACGTTTCTACTGTTGTTGCTCGCATCAGGATTAAATATCTGGTTAATTAAGAATATATATTTTTCAATTTATTGAACCTCAAGCAAAAACATACACAATTTTTTATATGTAAGACTAAACTTTAAGAAAGAGAAATTATTCCTCTGCTATACTAACGTGTAAAAAACGAGGCAACATTATTAAAATGTCAACCAATATAAGAAGTCAATTAACAGATCTGATCATAAACAAATTAAATGAAACTAAGGAGCACTTAAAACAACAATTCTTCCTTGAGCATCCTATAAAAGTTGCCCGCCATTTTGTACTTGATAACCTTCTTCCAACTGAAATTGCTGAGAAAATATACGCTGCCTTTCCTAAACCAAATCAAATGCATTTATTAAGTATTTGGGGAAAATTAAAATTAAAATACAGCCACTTAAGAGATGTACCCAGTCTATTACAAGATATTAATTTTGCAATTCAAGATCCTAGAGTTGTCGCTATGATTGAAGAAATAACAGGAATTAAAAATCAAATTCCTGATCCGACAGAATATGCTGGTGGAATTAGCACGTTACTCAAAGGATACTATATTAATCCTCATTTAGACCTTTCACATGATATACACAGAAAACATTATCGAACAGTGAATGTCCTTTATTATGTGACTCCTAATTGGCAACTCGAAAATGGTGGCAATTTTGAGCTATGGGATAAATCAATCAAAAACTGCATTGTTATCCCCAATCTTTTTAATCGACTACTTGTGATGGAAACAAATCGAAGCTCTTGGCATGCTGTTAATACAGTTCTATGTGATACGCCTCGATGTTGTGTGTTTAACTACTTTTTTTCTGAACAATCCCCTGAAAATGAAGATTATTTTTTTAATGGGATCTCATATAGAGCTCGGCCAGAACAAAAAATTCGTCGTGCAATTCAACAGGTCAAGAACACTTTCATAAGAAGATGAGGCTTATCAATACAACTTGATACAACTAGAAAGCATTGAAAGATGTTGAAATTTAAAGACTCTAGTTTGATGCAATAACCGAGCAACATTTTTGGATTTGCTTTAATACCTTGGGGCTATATGAGGAGTCATGAATAAAATGACTTCATTGCCTAAATTTTAGTAACCACTCCAGCTCCTTTAAATTTCAAATGACTATACATTACTGCCATTATATAATTCAAGATAATCCAAAAACGACCACGATGTATAATATGTGAAACCATTGTATTGTAACTCATGCCATACCAAAAGAGGAAGACGCTCGAATTGTCGCAATCAAATTGCGCATTCTATTGTCGACACATCATTGGATTGTACAATTATTCAATATAATAAGTTTCAATCAGAACAATATTTATATATTTTGTTGAGAGCGACTCATGCATACATTATTTATTCCCTTTTCAGTTGATGAAGAAGGTTATGATCTTTTTCTAATGGGAACAACATGGCGAAAGAATATAGAGGAAACTGGTAAATTAGATAAAATGCCTAAAATTGTGATGTATCCAGGTGAAGAGGAAGATGTTACAAATATTTCAGATGATTTATCTTACATGTTTAGGGATGAAGATATTAATGCTAATGATGCTATTTATATTCTTTCCCAAGGAATGGATAGCGAGGATGAGGTAGCTGCTAACCAATCAGAAACTGAAAACTGTTTCTTAAAAATACAAGATGTCGCGGCACGAATGAAAAAATGTGGTTTTACACCTGAAATAGCTAAAAAAATAAATTCATTAAAATTGTATATTTGTGGTGGTGAGAAGCATCGCAATCATCAGTTAGCCATTAGTTTTGCAAAAGCTTTAGGTGAAGAGTATAAAGATTTAACTATCCATTATTATGAAAAATTAGTTTACATTCCTAAGAAATATATACATGGGACTATAGAACTCTTTCATAAAATAGCAAAAAATACTGAAGACGCTAAGGAAATATTCCGAGCCAGTGAAGTAAGAAAAACCATTAAAGTTAGTGAATCATCTATTTTCTTTACAAATACCAAAAGAAAACAAACTGAAATTACAAATGAAGAGGTACGTGAAATCGAAGCCAAAGTTATACGTATTGAATAAATGAAAATACAAAGGGATTGGTTAGACAGTATTTGAAAAGCGTAGTAGTTTTTTGTCAGTGACAGATGATCGTCTCATTGATATTATGAATAAATTAAATACACGCCCTAGAAAAACATTAGGATATCAATCACCAAGTGAGCTATTTTTATGCGATCACTAAATGATGAGAAATATACTATGCTGCTAGAAATCGAAACTCAACGCACAATATTGCGCTTGATAAATGAAGAAGATCTCAATCTTGTGGCTGAATTAAATTTAGATCCAGAAGTTAGAAAGTATTTTCCTGATGGAGTACAGTCGAAGGAACAAACTAAGCATAGAATTAAACAGTTTATAGGTTTTTATAAAGAATATGGACTCCCTTGTTTTGTTATATTTAATAAGGAATCTAATGAATTTATTGGACGCTGTGGTTTTGGTCCTATAGAGACCGGTGAAATTGAAGTTGGATATCTAATCGCAAGAAAATTTTGGGGCATGAATTATGCCTCAGAAGCTTTAAAAGGACTTCTAAATTGGAGTAAAAAAAATATTAAAACCGATTTTATTATTGCTTTTGCTCCTATAGAACATAAAGCCTCGCACCGAGTGATGGAAAAATGTGGGATGCATTACTATAAAGATGGAATTGGGCATGGTATAGAATGTAAATTTTATCGAATTAAGAACAGTGATTAGTGTTGTTGCATTAGCGAGTTGAACCCTCGGCTTTATCTGGCTTTCAATTTTAGTGCTAACTCGATAATAATAATTTCGCCATTAATTGCGGAGCAGGCTCATCTAGTAAGCCTAAATCTTGCTTTGTAACAGGTGGAATATTTTTCTCATTAAAGAATAATTGCATATTATTAGCAAATAAATGATTCGGTAAGTAAGGCTTTACCTCTTTATCGTGACAATAGGGCTTTTTCCCTTTCACAGCTTCCCCATTTATTAATGCACCTGCAACGGCTTGACCAACTTTAAGAGCAACCGCACAAGCATCAGAGCCTGTAACCTCCGCTTCAAGAATATAATACTTATTTTGAATTAATTTAGAAAATTGCTCTTCTTTTTCTTTAAGCAAAATATGTTTTATAGCTTCTGGCAGAATAATTTTAAATTGACTCTCAATTCCGATAAATCCGTCGCATAAGGAGAATAATCTCTCACAATAATTTATAAGATCTTTTTGTCCTGGATGAATGCCAAAGCGAACTTGCATATGTGGATGTTTGTCATGTTGTAATTCATTTAATAGCGCTTCGACAAATGCAAGATCAACGTCAATAGGTTGTGAAGTACCTGAAATAAAGAACAATTCATCTGTCTCATTTAAAAGCAGCTTTTGTCTTGTGGCATAATGAGCAGTTGGTGGGCTTGCTGCTAACGCGCGATCAATGCTTAAATGGCCAACTGTATCAACAATTGCATTAGAATTTACAGCTAAGATATCAGCACTTGCAGCTTTTAAAGGAGTTGCAAACCGACAATTTGGTAGTGTTGCTAGAGTATTAACATATTTTGCCCAAAACGGATGTTTTTTGGGTTTAAACATATATTCATACGCGATAGTACAAGGAATAGAAGGTGAAATAACCTCAATTAGCTGATAAGCACTTTCTTCATCAACAGCAGAAGGAACGCCAAAATAACAGCTGGTGATGTTCTTGGCTATGACAAACTCATTGACTTTGATAAGTGCATCTTGGGTTAAGCGATTATAGGTGTAGATGTTAGGCTTTTCAGTTATTGCATCAAGGTTAATAAGATGTAATTTGTTGTTAAAAGTTAAATCTTTCACCTGATCTTTAGCTATTAAAGTTAAGGGAATCACATATAAATTATCACTAAAACCGTTACTTTGTAAAAACTCAACCGTTTTTTTGGCTAAATCACTATCACCAATACTGCTAATAAAAAATGCCAAAGCCATATTTCTATCTTCTATTTCTAAACTGACAATTGATTTAACATAATCTCACTATAATTACGCAGGTTAGGAAATTATGTTTTATATTTTGAAAAATTGGCTTAATTCTATATTAAATGAACTTTTATGACAAATCTTGTTTATTTTTACAACCCTTTATAGGGATATCCATATTTATATTTCTCTATCTAACTAAAGATTATTTATAATGCCTTGATAAATAATGTCGGTCGTATAAAGGTAGACGAGATTTATCGAGACTATTGAATTTCGGCAAAGGCGTTGACGCCGAACTGCTTTTCATTATCAATGTACCCCTGAAAGCCAGAGCGTACCTCAAAACCCTGGCCGGACAATGATCACTTAACCCACTAAGGCTTCATAGTAGCAATTTGCTCACGTAAATCTGGTGGCAAATTAGAAATTTTTTCCGAAAAAAAGTTTATATTCTTTTGAATATACCTAACGCATTGTTCTTCTAATGATGGTACTGCTAAAATGAATTCTAAATTCTTAGCAAATTTTAAAACATCATTTAGAGATTGAGCCATTTGAGAAGAAAATGGATGAATCTTACTAATTTCGATTAATATAGCCCCCAATTGCTCTTTGGTAGCAACCAGTCCATTATCATAAATAGAACAACGCATAGAAGCAATCCAACCATTTTCTTCAGTATGCCAAGCAATACTATTTGCCCCCATCATATTTTGATCTTCTTTAAAAATTTTTAAATTACCCATTAAATCATTTAATTGTTGTTCATTCTCAGTGGAGAATGATAAATAAAATTTTCCTGTTTTAAATTTTACTAACTTTAATGATGTAATTTGTTGTAATTCAAATACATGTTCCTCAAAAAAAGCGGTAAAAACATCTGGGTTCAGTTCAAACTCTGGATCATAGCTGTTAAGAAAGCCCGCAAAAGATTGCCCTTCCTTCATGGGTTTAATTTGCCATTTTTTCATAATTATTTCTCGTTAAATAAAAACATAATATTGCACAGTTCAAATATTGTATAATGTGTCATCAAATAACTCAACAGAGAAAAATTATATGTATGGCTGACTATCAGAAAAATTTCCTCAAGAGGATTTAAACTACGTGGTAAGAAATCTTGCACAGTTAAGCTTAGAAAACTCACGTCTTATTAGAAGTGATATATGTCAGATCACAATCGTAATGAAACGCATAGTATGCACTGTATTGTTTTTAAATATATCGATGATAATTGTAATAACAATGATAGCCTAACATCCGGCTACCATCATTTCAGCAATTAAAACTGAACCACAGCGAGTGGAGTAGTTTGGATTAATGTCACTACCTACGGCAACGATGGACTTAAACATATCCTTAAGATTGCCAGCAATGGTTATTTCTTCTACGGGATATTGAATTTGGCCATTCTCCACCCAAAATCCAGTGGCACCCCGCGAATAATCACCTGTTAAACCATTGACTCCTTGCCCCATTAATTCTGTAACTAATAATCCTTTATTCATTTTCTTAAGTAAGTCTTGTAAATCACCGGCATTAGCATCAATCGTAAGGTTATGAACTCCTCCGCTATCCGCAGTGGTTTTTAAACCCAAGCGGCGGGCTGAATAGCTTCCTAGTACATATTGACACAATACGCCATTATCAATAAAAACATTATTTCTGGTAGGGACACCTTCACCATCAAAAGGAGAACTGCCCAACCCCCTTAATAAATAAGGCTGTTCATATACCTTAAAGCCAGTTGGGAAAATTTCCTTACCAATAGAGTCCAGCAAAAATGAATTTTTACGATATAAATTCCCACCACTAATGGCATTGATAAAACTTGAAAAAAGACCACTTGAAATGCGTGAAGAAAATAGCACAGGGACCTTTTGTGTTTTTATCTGCCTTGCTCCCAAACGACTGGTCGCTCTCTCCACAGCATTTTTTGCAATTTCTTCTAATGAACATAATCCTTCAGCATATCTTGCGGTGGTATAATCATAGTCCCGCTGCATGCTATCCCCTTCTTTTGCAATCAGAGAGCAGCTAACACCGTGACGAGTGCTTTGTATTATGCCCTCACCACCGTAAGTATTGGCAAAACCATTGCAGAAAGCATGAGTCGAAAAATTTACCCCATCAGAATTACTGATTCGTTTATCTAATGCCAAAGCATGAGATTCACATGCAAGCGCTTTTTTAATTGCTTCCGGCGGCGTAATTGCCCAAGGATGATATAAATCCAGATCAGGATACTTGGTAGTCATTAATTCCCGATCAGCAAGTCCAAAACAAGGATCGGCTGCACTGACTTTGGCAATATCGCAAGCCGCAGCCACTAAAGTATCCAGCGCCGCAGGAGAAGTATCTGTACTACTAGCGCCGCCTTTGCGATTGCCTATATAAACTACAAGGCTTATGCCCTTGTCTTCATTAAAAGCAACTGTTTCTACCTCTCCCATGCGTACATCAACTGAAAATCCACTATCGTGATTCACTGAAACCATTGCATCAGTCGCGCCTTGAGCCTTAGCCCTATCGAGTACTTCATGCATTAATTCAGATAAATTGCTGGTTGACTTACCAGCTACTCTATTGCTATTTTCCGGTAATGTTCGCATGGTGGTTCCGCCGCTATAAAAAGTAGTTCACAAGGATACAAGATTAATATGTCCAGGCAAACCATTACTTCTGCAAAATGGCTTATTCGGGTAAGTCAATTGCTCATTGCCATACTAATATCAGTATTTTTTAGCAATTATGCATTGGCAACTAGCGAGTGGCGAAAATTAGCGCCAGGCATTGAGTACCAGGATCTGGATGGTAGTTTTTTAACCCCTTGGTCACATATCCATGCTTTTCGTATTAACTTAAAAGAAAATCAACTTTCATTAATTACCGCTGCTGATTTAGCACGCGAGAATGCTTCCGTTGATGAATACGCGCAACACACTAAGGCTCTATTAACTATAAATGGTGGTTTTTTTGACAATAACTACAAACCTTTGGGTTTAAGAATTTATAATAAGCGACAAAAAACTCCCCTTAAAAATATTAGTTGGTGGGGTATTTTTTACATTAGGAATCAAAAACCTTATCTAACCAATGCCAGTCAATTTCGACATAACAGCCAAATTGATTTTGCTATTCAAAGTGGCCCAAGATTACTTATAAATAGCCGTATTCCACCCCTGAAACCAGGAAGAGCTGAGCGCTCAGCACTAGGGATTACCCATGATGGCCGTATCATCATCCTGGTCACAGATAATCTCCCGCTTTCTACCACTGAGTTAGCGCAACTTATGAAAGCTTCTCCCCTCAACTGTCAAAATGCGCTTAACCTAGATGGCGGTAGTTCTAGCCAATTGCGCGCGCAACTGGATTCATTTCAACTAGAAGTGCATGGCTTTTCCAACGTAAGTGATGCCATTATTGTTAAAGCCAGACACTAAGGTTCATTAATTCTTGTTTTTCATTTCTTCAGGAATAACACCCATATTCATGTAAAAAGGCTCCCACACATGGCCATTAATATCTTGGAATGCTCGCCCATACATCCACCCATGATCTTGAGTAGGTCGATATTCTTTACCACCATTAGCGATGGCTTTTTCCATTATTTCATCGACTGCTACACGGCTTTCAAGTGCTAAAGCGACTAGCACTTCTTTTGTTTTCATCGCATCATTAATCTCATGATGAGGAATGAATCCTTTGAAAAATTTTTCTACCAAAAGCATCACAAAATTATTTTTGCCCACGATCATGCAGGTCGCATTTTCATCTGTAAATTGTGGATTAAATTTAAATCCTAAGTCAGTAAAAAATTTCACCGTTTGTTTTAGATCCTTCACCGGTAGATTAACAAATATTTGTCTGTCCTCGTTTTCTAATGCCATCTGATATCCCCCTTAAACTGAATAACAATGTCTTGCTCAGAAAGATAGGCTAACTCATAATCGTTCAGACTCAAAATCATGTTTCAAGAGTAGTAAAGTTGCAAAAGTAATGAGGGAAATTAAAGTAAGATAAATAGCAGGCATAGATAAAATACCTGTTGCATGAATTAAGGAAGTTGCCACAGCTGCACTAGTTCCACCAAATAACGCATTTGCTAAATTGTAAGACAACGATAAACCCGTATAACGAAATGCAATGGGGAATAACTCCAACAAGGAAGCAGGAATCGCTGCGTAACTCAAAGCGACCATCACCGCGAAAATAGTCTGACTAATAAAAATAGCACTTGAGCTCCCCTCTCCCAATAGAATGTATAAAGGAACCGATAATAAAAAAAAGGAAGAAGCCCCTACTATCAGAACCTGCCATTTTCCAATTTTATCGGCTAAGAATCCTATCAATGGGCAAGCTAGAATAAGTAAAAACAAAGTTAACGTATTAATGATCATGGCATGAAGCAAATTAACAGTTAGAAAATAATTAAGATAGGTTGGCAAGTATAGGAATGTTATATAGAAGGCAGTTGCCGGTAAAACAACAAGGGCAGTACCTTTTAATATCAGTAAAGAATGTCTACTCACTAATTCTTTAAAAGGATTTATGTTGATTTGGTGTGTCTTCTTTAGTTCCTCAAAAACAGGTGACTCGGGCATACGCAGACGTAAATACAATCCTAAGGCACCTAGAATAATGCTCAACAAAAAAGGAATTCGCCAAAGCCAGACAATAGTAAACAACTTAACGATCGTTGCAGCAATAGCTCCCAATAATAGGCCGCAAAATGCAGATGCCATTATTAATGCACCGTAAAGTCCTCGTCTAAAGTCAGGAGCATGCTCCAATAAATAGACCATCGAACCTGTAAACTCCCCCCCTACAGCCAATCCTTGTAATAAGCGACAAATAATAAGCAAGGTCGGCGCAAGGATCCCAATTTGCTGATGATCAGGAAGTAAACCAATGAATGTTGTAGGAATAGCCATAAGGATGATAGATGCAGACAATGCCTGCTTGCGCCCAAAACGATCCCCTATATAACCAAAAACAATTGCACCTAAAGGTCTTACAAGAAAGCCTATTGCAAAGACCTCAAAGGTCGCAATTAAACCGACAGTAGCATCTTTACTAGGAAAAAATAAAGGCGTCAGGATTGCAGCAAAATATCCATATAGAGCAAAATCATACCACTCCAGAACATTACCCAGTAATCCTGGAATGACAACTCGATATAACGAAGGGTGGGAAGTCATATTATCTTCTTATTACCTAAGGTTAAGCCTATACCTTCTTCTGAAATGCAATTTTTTTGCCAGAAAGATACATCGTCCTCTCAAGCGTTGTTGGTTTTTCATATCTAAAAAACTTCTACTGGTTCTTAAAGTCCAGTGACACTCCTTTTTGATTTTTACACTGCAAAATATCAATATTATTAGTTTTAGCAAATGCCTCAAGCTCCTTATATTTTTCAAAATAAGAAACAGTCCATGAGCTACCATAAGGCCCAGATTTACCCTCAAAAAAAGAAAAATGTCCCGACTCATAGCGAATAAATTTTCCAGGCGAGCATGCAAAATCATCTGCATGAAAACTATAGTAATTCGCTTCCTGCTGGCTATATTTAGTACTTATTTTATTGATTTGATAGTTAAAATATCCCAGTGGCATCAAACAAAGGAGTGGAATCAATAAAACGATTAGAGAACCCATGGAGTCCTTCGGAAGTTGACGACAGGCATACAGCGCCCCAAATACAATTAAGGGATATAACCAAATATAGTAACTCCATATATTAACGTAGAAGGGATGGCTCCTAATTTCCGCTGCAGCAGCCCCTCCGCATAATCCTGCATAACAAAGATATGAAATGAGCGCATAAGGCACAATCAGTAAAGAAATCCAGACTACCACAAGTAAAATAGTTCGGAAAAAAGAATGCATTACCAACCTCACCTTTAAGCTATTTATCTTAAAATTACAGCGAAGGACTTTTAAAAGTCGAGTTATTTTAATGTTTTGTAGTATGAATATAGCTTCCTTTAACAAAACCAAGCAACTGCTCAAATTTTGTATTACGCTTAAATAAGAGACAACATTTCTAAAGGATTGGATATGGCTGCTCAAAATTCTTGGCTATTTTATGATTCCTTACGCATGCGTCTAGCCAATAAAGCATACACCGAGGTAAGACCAATTGCCCCTATTGACCTTGCTTTTCTAAAGCAAACGATGGGTGGATTAGTTCCTAAAGTAATTGCTGTTACCAACTCCATGGATTCTACCGATTCGCCAACCACTACTTTTAGGTATACTACCACCTGGTTTAAAAATTTGCTGGGTAACGGTGGTGCAGGAGTATTACTGTATGTCTACTGGCAACCAACAGCTGCAGTAGTTGATGAGGTATTGCAATTAGGGAATGGGATGTTAGGTTACGGACAAGTGGTTGCAGGCGTTTATGATCTTTTTAGCAACCGTTATTGGATGTCTGATCATATGAACTGGCCTCATGAAATTTTTCAATAAATGTTACCAGTTGTATCAACGTCTCTAAATATACTTCTAAATGATCTTAATGTAGAGTTTCATCTATGGTTAAATTGTCGATGAATCGTTAAGACGATAGAGAATTTCTATTGTTAAGTAAACTCTCACACTTTATCCACAGCTTATACCCATATTATTCTCTTGCTTTTCGTGAAAAACACAATATCTAGTTACTGTTTATTTATAAAACAACCAGATATTGTGTTTCCAGGGTTGTACTCTAGCGCAAATTATTCTATATTTTAAGTATGGGCTCCGTTAGTTTTAAGGATCAAAACTAATAAGTTCTCACTACACAACACCTTCCGTGGAGAAAACATGTCTGAAATTCTTGAGCCGGTAAAAGATGTACCGCAAACAAGTCACTTAGAATTGGCTGCCAATGCCCCTGGTTTGTTAAAAACCATTAAACGCAATGGCAAGGTCGTTCACTATGATGACAATAAAATTAAAGTTGCCATCACAAAGGCTTTTATTGCAGTAGAAGGTAGTAATGCCGCAGCTTCTAACCGCATTCATCAACAAGTTAATGAAATAACACAACATATTACTCAAGCATTTAAGCGTCGTTTGCCCAGTGGTGGGGCTGTTCACATTGAGGACATTCAGGATCAAGTTGAGCTTGCATTAATGCGAAGCAGTCAATATGAAGTTGCCAGAGCCTACGTACTCTATCGTGAAGAGCATCGTAAAGCTCGCGAAGTAGCACTAAAAGAACAAGCTCGTGATGCCAAAGTTCCATTAATCACAATGCCAAATGGTGACGTCAAACCATTGGATATGGCTCGTGTGACAACGATTGTTAATGAAGCCTGTCGTGAACTGGAAAATGTTAAACCCGAACCCGTTATTAAAGATGCCCTACGCAATCTCTATAATCAAGCTAAGCTAGAAGATGTTCATAAAGCACTGATTATGTCTGCCCGTGCACTCGTGGAGAAAGAACCCAATTATACCAATGTGAGTGCTCGATTATTACTCGATAGCTTACGAACAGAAGCACTTGGCAAATTAGAAATGCAAGCCGAAGCCACTTTTGATGAGATGGCAAAAATTTACCCTGTTTATTTCAAAGCTTATATCGCTCAAGGCATCAATCAGGGATTATTAGATCATAAATTAAGTGAGTTCAATTTAGACAAACTAGGCAAAGCATTATTACCTCAACGAGACATGAACTTTACCTACCTAAGTCTTCAGACTCTTTATGACCGCTATTTTATTCACGAGAATGGTGTTCGCTACGAACTACCCCAGGCATTTTTCATGCGCGTTGCTATGGGGCTTGCTATTCGTGAGCAATATAAAGATGAAAAAGCAATTGAGTTTTATTTGCTGCTGTCTTCTTTCGATTATATGTCATCGACCCCCACACTCTTTAATTCAGGCACGGTTAGACCTCAATTATCAAGCTGCTATCTAACCACCGTACCCGATGATTTAGACGGTATTTACAGTGCAATTAAAGATAATGCATTGTTATCTAAATTCGCAGGGGGTCTTGGTAATGACTGGACGCCAGTAAGAGCAATGGGTTCACACATCCAGGGAACCAACGGTAAATCTCAAGGTGTTGTCCCCTTCTTAAATGTTGCTGATGCAACAGCCGTTGCAGTGAACCAGGGAGGTAAACGCAAGGGGGCTGTTTGTGCCTACTTAGAGTGTTGGCATCGTGATGTGGAAGAATTTCTTGAGTTACGTAAAAACACGGGGGATGACAGACGTCGTACTCATGATATGAACACAGCATTGTGGGTTCCAGATTTATTCATGAAGCGTGTCCATGAAGAAGGTGAGTGGACCTTGTTTTCACCCGATGAAGTACCTGAATTACATGACGAATATGGTAAAGCGTTTGAAGTTCTCTATGCGAAATGTGAGGAAAAAGCGCGTCGTGGCGAAATTAAAAATGTCAAAACGGTACCTGCTATTAAATTGTGGCGCAAAATGCTTTCCATGTTATTTGAGACAGGACACCCTTGGCTAACATTTAAAGACCCTTGCAACCTGCGCTCACCACAACAACATGCTGGAGTCATTCATAGTTCTAACCTATGTACTGAAATTACTCTGAATACTTCGCAAGAAGAGATTGCTGTTTGTAACTTAGGTAGTATCAATCTTCCTGCGCATATTAAAAATGGCAAGTTAGATGAGCAAAAGTTAAAACGTACTATTACTACTGCCGTACGGATGTTGGATAACGTGATTGATATTAACTACTACTCAGTACCCCAAGCACGTCATTCAAATCTACAGCATCGCCCAATTGGTTTAGGTTTAATGGGCTTTCAAGATGCACTCTATGAATTAAAAATTAATTATGCATCTAAAGAAGCAGTTGAATTTGCTGACACCTCGATGGAGCTAATTAGTTATTATGCTATTGAAGCATCTTGTGAACTGGCTAAAGAACGAGGCAATTATTCAAGTTACGAAGGTTCACTATGGAGCAAAGGTATTCTACCGATTGATTCCATTAATTTATTACAGCAAGCTCGAAATAAATACCTAGAGCAAGATCGTTCACAGCGTTTAGATTGGGAAAACTTACGTGTTAAAGTAAGAACTCAAGGCATGCGTAATTCAAATGTCATGGCAATTGCCCCTACTGCAACTATTTCTAATATTTGTGGTGTTGCGCAATCGATTGAGCCAACTTACCAAAACCTCTATGTGAAATCGAATTTGTCAGGCGAATTTACAGTTATTAACCCTTATTTAGTGGCAGATTTGAAGGCACTAAATCTGTGGGATGAGGTAATGGTTAATGACCTAAAATACTTTAACGGTAGCGTACAACCCATTAATCGTATTCCTAATGAGTTAAAAGCGCGCTATGCAACAGCCTTTGAAATCGATCCTATTTGGTTAGTTGAAGCCGCTTCCCGTCGACAAAAATGGATAGATCAAGCGCAATCCCTGAATATTTATATGGCTAAACCATCCGGGAAAAAGCTTGATCAGCTTTACAAGCACGCATGGATACTAGGCTTAAAAACAACGTATTACCTGCGCAGTATGGGTGCTAGTAATGCTGAAAAATCAACAATCACTGATGGAGCGCTCAATGCAGTTAAAATAGAGGAACCTAAAGTTTGCTCAATTTTAGATCCTGACTGTGAAGCGTGCCAATAAGAGGAGGATTGAATGTCAATAAAAAGTATAGAATCTACAGTAGCACCCAAACACTTGGGTGCCACAGGCCTAGAGTTGTTGGAAATGGGAGCCGGCCGAATTCATGTTGATGATAAACAAATCATTAACTGTCGGGCTGACCTAAACCAGCTTGTCCCTTTTAAATACAAATGGGCATGGGATAAATATTTGGCTGCCTGCGCTAATCATTGGATGCCCAATGAAATTAATATGAGTGCTGATGTGGCTTTATGGAAAGATCCAAATGGTTTAACTGAAGATGAGCGTATGATTGTCTTACGTAATTTAGGCTTCTTCTCCACGGCTGACTCATTAGTAGCAAATAACTTGGTACTGGCTGTTTACCGTCATATTACCAACCCCGAATGCCGTCAATACTTGCTTCGCCAAGCTTTCGAAGAAGCATTGCACACCCATGCCTATCAATACATCATTGAAAGTTTGGGATTGGATGAGGCTGCTGTATTTAATATGTATCGTGAAATTCCATCCGTTGCAAAAAAAGCGTCCTGGGCCCTACCCTTTACCCAAAGCTTAGGCGATCCTAATTTTCATACCGGTACTTTGGAAGATGATCAACGATTGTTAAGAGATTTGATTGCTTTCTATGTCGTTTTTGAAGGTATCTTTTTCTATGTAGGATTTACCCAGATTCTATCCATGGGAAGACGCAATAAGATGGTGGGTACATCTGAGCAATTCCAATATATTTTGCGTGATGAATCGATGCATATGAATTTTGGTATTGATGTTATTAACCAAATTAAAATCGAAAATCCCCAATTATGGACCACTGAATTCAAAGAAGAAATGATCCAGCTCATTAAAGACGGGGTTGCCTTAGAGTATCAATATGCCAAAGACACCATGCCACATGGTATCTTGGGTATGAATGCTGAAATGTTTGAAGAATATTTACACTTCATTGCTAACCGTCGCTTAAATCAAATAGGCCTCCCAGAACAATACCCTGGTGCCGAAAATCCTTTCCCCTGGATGAGTGAAATGATGGATCTGAAAAAAGAGAAGAATTTCTTTGAAACCCGCGTCATTGAATATCAAGCTGGTGGAACATTGAGTTGGGAAGATGAGGATTAAATCTAATATCAAAAAACCCTTGATGGCATGCCATCAAGGGTTTCTCAGTATCCCTATATACTCACACTAGCCCTGCCAATTTTTAACATACTAGTCACAATCCTTTAGAATTCCCCATCCACAACTGTATTAGCTTGCTAATACAGTTGTGGATGATTTTCTGAGATTAATTTGAATATTTTAAAAACAAAATGATATAATAACGCCCTTTCTGACTTTTAGAAAAGCCAGAGAACGATTCTGGAGTATACCAGCGAGGGAGTGTATATAGATTCATATGAACCAATTGGAGTAAATAGTGAAGGCAAACCTGACCGATTATATAAGCACTTTTGCAGCATTCGATCCAACTTTTGATGCATTAAAGACTAACCCTCTTACTAAAATTAGACAAATCTATCAAGCTACAAAAATCTTCCTGGCTTCTTTAGAAAAACAGTCAACAAATTTCCCTGAATTAAAAGAAATTAGAACCAAGATAGCCGATCTCAATGATTTTTTTGCCGATATGATACTAGAGCAAACAAATGGCGCACTAAAGCTTGCCGAAGATGCAAACCTGCAAGTTGCAAAAAGTCGCAATAAATTTGGCCATGTATTAGCAAAAAAAATTATTAAAAATCCTGATGAATTTTTAGAGTCAATCGAAGAGTTTCTTGATGCGGCTAAAAAACAAATTAACCAAGCCCAACAAACTACTCTCGATGAAAAGAAAAAATTAGATGAAGTCGATCTCACTCTTCTTACTAATTCAATGGTTTCTCTTGGATTCCAAGATAGATTCTTTGGTGGTGCTACAAATATCAATGCAAAAACGGAGCGCTCAAATGTGTCTCTATTTGCTAATAGAGATTTCCAAGATTTAGCTAGTCCAACAGTCAAAATTGAAGGTCGAGATGAATTGCTAAACACAGTCGCAATGCTACAAAAATTTGTTGACATAACCTATGCCCTAGATAATAAATTCGGATTTTCATCTGAAGAACCATCTATATCCTATAGTCAAACTCTCTAAGTCTAGTACGAGCCAGGGAAGGCTAAATAATTTCTTCAAATAAGCTACCCATTTATTGGCAAATATTTAGAGGATTAACTCACTACACACTTTTGGGGATTAGTTGTCTGCATTTTTGCTATACGCTGCAACAATTTTAGATTGGTGGAAGCAATATTATAAATCGTACTAATCGTTTCATTTTTGAGATCATCAAAAACCAATCTTACTTTCTCAACAGACTCTTCATCTAAAGATAAGGTATCGGTCTTCCCTATCAAACTCCTCATTTCTTTTAAGTTAAAGTATGAGAACTTATAGAATGCGTTATTTTGGTAAATGTACTCTGGAAAAACTAAATGACGATTAGCCACTTCCTGTAAATCTACTGCATGGATTTTTTCTTCCAGAGCATATTGCGGCGGTCTTTTGATAAAGTTGATTTGATTTAAGAGAAAAAACTCTTGTGATATACCAGTAATGCTCCTATCGACAATTGAGCAATTAATCACAGGAAGACCTAAGCCTATATAATTGAAAAATAACAGATCAAATAAATCTTTAATGTATGATTCAAATGCAGTTTCTCTGTTATTTAAAATGGAATTTAAAATATAATTAAAATCCAAGCCCCTTCCACGATTCCCATGACCTCGATGAGAGTACCAAATGACATAAAAATACCCCTCCCAGGGAGAGGAAAAGTATTTTTCCAGCAAGGAATTTTGAAAATTCCTTATCTCGCTAGCTAATGTGGGGGTGATTACCTCAGCCAGACAAGGCTTGAGACAAACAGAAACTCCCATAGAGTTAATTTCCTTAATGACTAATAACTCTAGCCCTAACATATGGACTCCTCTGCCTTAATCAATATTAATTTTTTTGTGGCATCCGAGCCCTTCTATCCTTGTCCCCCTATAAAGACAAGTGATTTTTTTAATTAGATTATTTAATCCCAATCTGCTTAAAAAGCATTTATTTTTAACAGGTAATTTACAGAATAGAATCTATTTGCACAAAAAACAAACAATTTTGACATATATTTTCGAATCCTTTGTTCAAATTGTTGTTTATTTTTGGAAATATTTGGGGATTTTAAAATGCCAAAATTGTCAAAAAATCTCTGAGTTACACAACAATAGGTTAGAAGCTAAATTTTTAAACTTAAAATAACCCATTGTTTTTAAATGGTTATTGATCATCAATCAATTTTTCGATTAACTCTTGTCGTGAATAAACGTGCATTTTATCTTTCATATTTTGCAAATAATCTTCGATAGTACGAAAAGAAAGATTCAATTTAAGAGCTATTTGCTTAGCACTATATCCCCTAATTAGCCAATAGGCACACTCTTGTTCCCTGGGTGCTAAGAAAGCATTATCAATTCTATAATTTTCATTACCAAATATGGCAGTTACGGGGTTAAATAGTCCAAGGTTTCGTATTTCCTGTAACGAAGCAAGTAAGGAATGCGTTTGTAAATTAAAACTTAATCCTGCTGAACCAACTAATTGACTCTCTTGGTTAAACCAAGGGAACTTAATAGAAAAAATAGATTGGCTATCGCCACTGACACTTACCAATCTTTCTTCAAATGCCTTAATAGCATTAATTTTACAAACTGCACGACTGTTATGCATTAACTCCAGTGCTGAATTACGTTGCACCACATCAAGTAAAGTTCTTCCTATAGAAGCATCTACAGAATCAAATCCACACAACTTTGCACCGTAAGGATTCATCAAGTAAGTCGTACTCTCAGGATCTAGAAAATAAACACTCATATTTAGTTTAAGCATGTCCGATAATTGAGGCTTAGAGCCACTGCAGCTTCCTTTTCTAGAGTTAACCTCACTGGGGAAGAGTAATTTAATTCCTCCTTTATCAGGAAAAAGTAGCATTTCTTCATGCAATAAATTTTTGGCTTTCTTAAATGACATAAGCGCTAATGCATACCGTATTCAATACGGGATTAATTTGTTGACAAATTATCTTATATTCTGAGTTCAAATTTTACAATAATAGAGGATAAATTTGTGATGAAAGCCTTTGATAATTTGGAAAAATCCCCTCTCGGTCGAACAGTTAACTACTCTAACAGATATGATAATTCTTTGTTATTCAGGATATGTCGCAAAGAGAAACGAAGAGATATTGGTTTAAGTCAGACTCTTCCTTTTTACGGCGAAGATATCTGGAATGCTTATGAGTTATCTTGGCTTAATCCCAAAGGAAAACCCATCGTCGCCCTGGCAACTATTATCGTGCCTGCTGACTCATCTTATATTTTTGAATCAAAATCCTTAAAACTTTATTTGAACTCGCTAAACTCAACCTGCTTTGCTAGCGAACAAGAAATTCGCACAATTATTGAAAATGACTTATCCAACCTGGTGAATAAGAGGATTACAGTCGCACTTGGCTCACTAGAAGACTCAAGACTGCATGTAATTAATCTACCGACAGGAATTAATATTGATCATCGTGACATAGAAACGTATTGCTACTATTATACTCAAGAATTTTTATCGACTTCAGGAGAGTATGTCATAGAAACGCTTCATTCCAATCTTTTGCGATCAAACTGTCCAATCACCAATCAACCTGATTGGGGAACAATTTTTATTAATTATGAAGGTCAGCAAATAAACCATGATGGCCTGCTTAAATACATTATTTCTTTGCGAGAGAATCATGAGTTTCATGAACACTGCATTGAGCGAATTTTTAATGATATCTTAAAAAAATGCAGCCCCAACAAACTCTCTGTCTACGCAAGATATACTCGCCGTGGCGGTATTGATATCAATCCTTGGCGCTCTACTCCAGGCTTTAATGTAGAAACTAATTTTCGTTTAGTGCGGCAATAAACCTAGGATCTGTTTACAATTTGCTAACTGAGTCGAAAAGCCTTAATTTTCGAGCAACGAAGCACAGAAAATCAAGGTTTTTCGGCCAAGATAGTAGAGTTGTAAACAATACGGCGATGGATGAGATCTGATTAATTGATACATTGAATACTTAGTTCTTATGTTTAATTTTTATCTATTGTGCTAATATTCTCCTCTTTATTTTTAAGTTGCAGATTAAGACATGCTCACTAAAATTCGAAATTACCTCGCAAATTTAGGTTCAAATGTAGTCTTTTTCTCTAAAGCTGCTGCTGAATCCTCAACATCACTGCTTCATAACCCTACAGCGGAAAAAATAGTCAAGCCATTAATAGCTATTTCTATTGAGGATTTTTTACCTGCTGCAATCGCTTATTCCTTAAATAATGGCTTACAAAGTAGCTTCAGTAAGGAGCAAGAGTCTGATGAGGATCCAACTGTACAGATGGTATTAGTCGCTGTGGCAAACTTTGCATTGACAGGTTTTATGATTAATAAGCTCATACGTGGAGGCGTACGCTCAATAGCGCTTAGCAATGCAATACCTCTATTATTAAATGAGGAAACCCAAGACAACATCCCTCCTCCAAAGTTTTATAGCAGAGATACCATTGTATTTAATGCCAAGCGAATTCAACAAGCAATGAGCGTAAATATTATTGATGAGGGCATTAGCGCTATCTTACCCAATCACTACGTTATTCAAGCCATTATGAAACTAGGAAGGGGTTATCAAATTGTCAATGGCGCACTCGATGAACAAACCTTAACGCGATTAAGCAATCTCAAAATAAATAGCTTACCTTTGATGGTGGGCAGTGTTTATTTACTAGGTACTGTTTTAAGAAGTAGCATTCTACAAGGTGTTAATAATCCTTATCTCGACCTGCTAATTGATAATGTTATCTGCATGAGTTTATTCACGATTACTGCCAATCTAAAATTACAAAATATACCATTGCAATCTGAATTGTACTCGCCAAATCCATCGTCATTAATAGAGCATCTCCCTGTAGACAAAATGATTCATGATGGCTACCAGTTTATAAAACGTATGCCACCAGAAGAATTACGTGCAATTAAAACAGTTTTAACGACTTATTTTCGGGTTCATGTAACGCTTGCAAAAAAAGCAGGTGTGTTGCCAGAAGTGCTCCAATCACCTGAGAAATTGTTTGACGATAAGGTGATTAGTTCATTATTGACATCATTACCAGAATCAAGCAAAACCTATGTTTTAAATAAGTACTCCAAACAACAAATCAAAACGTTTTTAAGACATCTTGAAATTGTGATTACCCAACGACCAGCCAGTCACACTGACGATATTTCTAGATTTCTCGAATTAGACCGCTGGGTCGGTGCATTAAAGAATACGATACGTTCAAATCAATATTCGCAATCCACACTCCTGACAAGAGGAGGTCTGTTTAGGAGAGAGGAAGATAACGATGAAGATTTAGCCTACATCGTAAATCCTAACAGTAGTTATAATTAGGACGCAAAATTAAACAATAATTGGAATGATGATCATCATCGTCATATTTCTTTCTGATTGGGAAGGAGTAGAGGTTTATTAAAAAATCAAAATCTTCGGTAGTGTTTAAATAACTGTGTCATCTCTTTTAACTTGTTATAATTTCAACACTTAAAAGAGGTGCCCATGAGTAAGAATAAAAA
>NZ_LNXV01000012.1 GCF_001467025.1 Legionella brunensis
GAACCCAGTTTCAGAACGCCAAACAAATTTGGCAAGAAGCTACTACAGAGCTCCTTTGCGACTAAAATTAGGGTTTTCATCTTTCTTGTGACAGTAAAAATTAACTTGACGGGGCCCGATAAACATCACCAAGAAGGAGTTGGGGAAATTAAATGGATGCGCAATTAACATTTGAAATAGGAAGGCAAGTAAGAATATTATGTTCTTAATTCATGATTCTGATTAAGAATTTGGATTTTTACGATGGCTTTGTGCTTCTGCTTAGCATGCCATAAATCCCAATCTCTTTGTAGATTAAGCCAAAACTCAGGTTCCATGTTCAATGCGCCTGCTAGATCCAAAGCTGTTTCTGGTGTAATTCCTCTTCTACCGTGTACAATTTCATTGAGTTTCGCGTAAGTCCAGCCTGGGTGAGTGGCGAAAGCTTTTTGTGTTAAGTTCATCGGTTTAAGAAATTCCTCTAAAAGCATTTCGCCTGGAAGTGTAGGGGCTCTGTGTGTTGGTAGCATAGTTATCTCCTTAGCCATGATAATCAAGAATACATACATCGTAAGCATTTCCATTTTCCCATCTGAAAATGACTGCCCACTGCTTATCAATTTTAATACGCCAAAATTCTGATAACAGCATAGTATTATTTGAGCTAGATAACGTACCTTATCTATCACAAACAGCATATAATGGTGAAAAAACAAAAAAGAGACCCTATGAATTTCTTGGATGAGCAAAATTCAAAAAATCGAAAGTTTGTGATAGATAAGATTTTTCACCCTTTGGATGTTCATTTTGATACCAATTCACTTTCCGCATGGTTGACTTATTATTACTCAGTGCATGTGAAGGGTGCTCCTGAGAAAACTGAACAAGCCAAGATGAAAGACTTGAGTAAATTTATAAATTTCTTTCAAATGGAAGTAGGGCATGATTTGGTGGATAGTTGGACACCGGCTGTTAGTAAGCATTTTCAAAAACATTTGTGTAAAACAATTTCTGAGAAAACGGGTAAACCTTATAAAGCTACTTCTATTAATAGAACGATGGCAACAATTCGTCATGTGGGGCGATGGCTTCATCAGCAGCGTCCATTATTAGCAGGTGACCCTTTAGCGCAAGTTAAAGATTTACAAACTGATGCACCTGATTGGAATGGATTAACTTCTCGCCAATTAATGCGTCTAAAATCAGCATGTGAACAACGTATTAAAAGCTGTACCCGCAAGAATCAAAATCCATTGATGGAAACAGCACTCTTTTATCTATTACTGGGAACAGGTCTTCGTGAGTCCGAAGTGGTTTCATTAAATGTCGGTCAGTATAGAGGAAAAGGTTTGTGTGATGTTCTTCGCCACAAATCAAAACGAATTAGCCAAAAAATTCCTTTACCACAAGAGAGTAGGGCGTATTTGGATCAATATCTTGAAAAAAGACAAACTCAAGAGGATGAACCGTTATTTGTTACGCGCTATGGAACACGTTTGCAAACGTTAGATGTTTATAGAATATGCCAGCGAGTTTTAAAACAAGCGTTTGCATTTTTACCGAACCATGAAAAATTTGCTTTTACTCCACATAAGATGCGACATACCTTTTTAAAGAAGGTAACTGACAAGCATGGGGTTCACTTTGCTCAAGAACTAAGTGGAAATGTTTCGATTAAAGAAATATTTCGTTATGCAAAACCAAGCCAGGATGAAATCCAATTAACTATCGAAGAATTATTTGTCTAGCCAGTGTTACAGGTAAATAAAAACTCTAGACAAGACCAAAATAAAGACCTAAAATAAGACCATAAATAATTATATAAGGTCTTATCATGCAAACTTTATTTGCTACACAAGTAGCGAGCATTAGTGAATTAAAAAAGAACCCCACTAAGCTCATTAATGATGCTCATGGAAAACCTGTTGCTATTCTTAATCACAATACAGCGGCAGCATATTTAATTCCTGTTGAAACATTTGAAAAACTAATGGATTTGGTTGATGAGAATGAACTACATAAAATAGTAGAGCAACGTTTGTCCGCACCTTTTACCTCCATAAAGGTAAATATTGATGATTTATGAGCTTCATTTTCATCCTTTAGCTTTAAAAGAATGGAAAAAGCTGGGTAAAAATCTTCAAGAAGAATTTAAGAAAGTGTTAAAACGCCGCTTGGAAAATCCACATGTGGTTTCGGCGGGCTTGAGAGGCGCTTTAAAAAATTGCTATAAAATAAAATTACGTCAATCTGGTTATCGTTTGGTGTATCAAGTGAATGATAATAAATTAATTGTAACCGTCATAGCGGTCGGGAAAAGAAACAAAAATGTTGTCTATGATGATGCAGATAACCGACAAGAAGATTAATTAGAAGAGATAATCACCCTAACGGTGAGAATAGGAACGGTGGAAGTGAGCTCACCCGATTCAAAACTTCCTGCATACGAAGTTAAAGAATTTAATAACAGGTTCGCTATTATAGTATTTCAAGATAAACTGGCTTCAGGAACTTTGAACATCACAGTGAAATAAATTTATAATCATCTGTAAAATGTTGGAATTGACAGTAGAAGATCTTATAAGTGGTAATATCAGATCTTTAAGTACTAAGAATCTCATTTATTGCAGTCTATTAAATTTTGATCATCCTTGTCGCGGCCGAAAACAGCTATTTAATAAAAGAATGAGTCAATCAGAAATTGTAGAAAATTTACAATGGGTCAGAACATCTGAAAGAAGAATTTAAATGAATAAATCTATAACAGAAATATCTATAAAAACTTTAGATTTATCCGACATACCTGTTATTGTTGATGCTTTTCACAAAATAAACTGGCAAAAACCCGCCTCTTTATTTAATAGCTATTATCAAGAGCAACGAAAATCAGAAAGGATTATTTGGTTGGCTTACTTAGGAGGTGAACTTACAGGATATATCACTTTAAAATGGGTGTCACATTATGAGCCTTTTGCTAAGCTAAATATTCCTGAAATTATGGATTTAAATGTGTTGCCAAATTTTCGAAAATTTGGGATAGGGAGTAAGTTACTTCAGATCGCCGAAGAAAAAGCTATCAGTAGAGGAAATATTGTTGGTATTGGTGTAGGTTTGTATGGTGGATCTGATGGGGGATATGGACCTGCTCAGCGACTTTATGTAAAAAGAGGTTATATACCAGATGGATTAGGTGTAACTTATGACTACCAACTAGCAGTGCCGGGTCAAGCATATTCTCTAGATGATGATTTAATTTTATGGCTAACTAAAAACTTAAAATAACTTACCTTAAAATTTGAACATGCCAGTTTTTTATTAGGTTCAAGTGTGTAAATTTTGATTAATGAATGTTTCTTAAAGAGGAAAGAATATGGACATTGACTGGGGCTCTTTTTTAAACCCAAATTTTTTAAATGTCATTGTAGCTATTCTGGGATGGTGGATAGTTAGCTACCTGAGAGATAAACAAGCTGTAAAAGAGCGCCAAAGAGAAATTAACCACAGCTATTTGATAAATGCACATCGTGTTTTATCAGGCTGGGTTCATAATCCAAATTTAACCAAAGAGGAAAAACGTGGAATTGAAAACGTTATTGAAGACATACAATTACTTGGCTCTAATAAAATAATTTCTGCACTCAATGCATTTCTTGTTTGCTAGAGAGTGTTCATCTAACTGTGTCACCTCATTGATTATCTAAGTCTCAGGTTCATACGGTCTTCAAAATAAATATGAAGCTGAGACGC